>NZ_JCALCQ010000009.1:0-183794 GCF_059812425.1 Mycobacterium sp. NGS56 | reverse complement strand
TTCGGGCGCGCTCGGTGTATGACCCCGGCTGATGCGTGACATTTCGTCGTCGGGTGATACGTGACAGTGTTTCGGGTGATGCGTGACAGTTGTTTCGGTTGATCGGTGACACTCCCTAGATGAGGGAGTTGAGTGTGGCCGAGCGGCGATGAAGGTCATGGGGAATCTTCGTCGGTGGCGGAATCGTCGTCGTTGGCCAGGTGCCGCAGGACTCGTTCGTTGAGGGCGGCGAGCATGTCGAGCTCAGCCGGGCTGAGCAGGTCGATGAAGTTCCGGCGGACGTCCTCCACGTGCCCGGGCGCCGCCTTCTGGATGGCGGCCCGGCCGGCCGGCAGTAGGCAGATCATGGTGCTCCGGGCGTCGTCGGGGTTGGGCTCGCGGCAGATCAGCCCGTCCTTCTGCATGCGTCGCACTTGGTGGGAGACACGGCTCTTCTCCCAGCCCAGCGCTTTGCAGAGGTCTCGTGCGGGCATGCGGTCCCCGTCGTGACCCGAGAGCACCGCCAGGATCTCGTAGTCGGCGCCGGACAGGCCCGATTCCTGCAGACCGCGATTCAGGTGCACGTCGAGTTGATGATGCGCATGCTGGAACGCCCGCCAGGCGCGGTCTTCGCGAGGATTCAGCCAGTTCGGTTCCATTAACCGCCATGTTACGGGATTAGTTGACGCATCAACAAATGGTGCCTAAGGTTGAGTTGTCAACCTCTTCGATTCGATAGTCAGGATGTGACACCTCATGAGCAGCATCAGCATCATCGGCACCGGGAACATGGCCCGCGCGATCGGCGCGCTGGCGGTAGCGGGCGGAAACACCGTCGAGGTCATCGGTCGCGATCGGTCCAAGGCCGCTGAACTGGCCAAAGCTCTCGGCGGCGGCGCCACGACGGGAGAGTTCGGCGACGTGCCGGCCGGGGACATCGTCATCGTGGCCGTGTTGTACGCCGATGTCGTTCCGGTGGTCGCCCAATACGGCAAGGCCCTCGCGGGCAAGGTCATCGTCGACATCAGCAACCCCTTCAATTCCACCGCCGACGGGCTCGCCATCCCCGATGACACCTCGATCGCGCAGGAAGTCGCCAAGGCGGCCCCGGCCAGCGCCAGCGTGGTGAAGGCCTTCAACACGATCTTCGGTGTTGTCCTGGCCCAGGGCCGGCCGCTGGACGTCTTTATCGCCGGCGACGACGCGCGCGCCAAGGAGGGCGTCGCGGAGTTCATCGAGAGCCTTGCGTTGCGCCCGCTGGACGTCGGCGGCTTGAACATGGCGCACTGGCTGGAGGGAACGGGCCTGGTCGTCATGGGTCTCGCCAGCCACGGGGTGGGGAACTACGACTTCGCCCTCGGCGCCGCCGTTCCCGCATGACCGCCCGCCGTGGGTTCAAGCAGCGAACGAGCAGGGGCGCCGTGCGTCACGAAAAATGGTTGATCGATCATCGAAAGGATTGTAGCGATGAAGCTTGGTTTCGCACTTCCCATCGTCGGGCCCGCTGTCAGCGGCGCCGATGGTCTGAGTGCGTTCTGCCGCGGACTCGAGGACCTCGGCTATGACACGCTGTGGGTCGGCGATCGCCTGGTCACGCCGGTCGATATGCGCAGCACCTACCCGGGCAAAGAGCAGCCGTACCCGCCGCAGATGACCCGCTACCTCGATCCGGTGCTGCTGTGGACGGTCGCCGCGACGGCGACCAGCCGGGTGCGGCTGAACGCCAGCACGCTCAGCACGTTCTACTACGAGCCGGTGCACCTGGCCCGGCTGCTGACCACGCTCGACGTGCTCAGCGACGGCCGCCTCGACGTTGGCGTGGGAATCGGGTGGATGAAGGACGAACACGACATCGCCCGCGGCGCGGACTGGCGCCGCCGCGGGAAGATGCTCGATGACCTGCTCGCGTTCCTGCACGAGTGGTGGACGACCACCCCGGTGTCCTGGGACAGCGAGTTCTTCTCACTGCCACCGGTCCATGCCGACCTGCGCCCGGTCCAGGCCGGCGGTCCGCCCATCTGGATCGGCGGTGCCAGCGAGGCCGCGATGCGTCGGGTCGGCCGCAGCGGCACCGGCTGGCTCGGGGTCGAGGGGCTGCAGGACGAGGTCACCGACCACCTGTGGTCGATTGCGCGCCGCGCGGCGAAGGACGCCGGCCGCGATCCGGATGCGCTCAAGTCGGCCATGCGGATCAACCTCGAACCCGGCACGTCCGTGGACTCTGTCGCGGATAAGCTCGAGCGCCTCGCCCGGTCCGGTGCCGATGAGGCGATCGTGGATGCCTTCGCAATGTTCCACACGCTTGACCAGATGCTTGATTTCGCCGGCCAGGTAATCGCCCGGTGGAGTGGTCGTGGGAAAGCTTGACGGCAAAGCACGGCGTCGGTGGTGGCGGCTCGGACTGTGTCAGTAGGTCAGTCCTGGTCCGAGATGAGGCCCAGCGCCCGCTCGAAGAGATGAACCGTGGCCGCGTGCAGTTGGTCGCCGACCTCCTTCTCCGCCTTCCCGGCGCAGGCCCGCGCTAGCGTCCCCTCGATCACGATCCCGAGCTTGAAGCACGCCAGCACGGTGTACCAGGCGATGTGGGACAGGTCGCGGGTGGTGTTGGCGGCGTAGCGCTCGAGGAGTTCGTCGGTGGTGGCCAGACCGCCCTGCCCGCCGAGGGCGTGGCTGAACACGCTGGAACCGTCGGGCTGGCGCCAGGTGGCCAGCAGCCAGCCCAGATCCAGCAGTGGGTCACCGATCGTGCACATCTCCCAGTCGACGATCGCGACCACGTCCGGGCCGGTGCGGGAGAACATCACGTTGGCGGCGTGATAGTCGCCGTGCATGATGCCCGGCGTCCAGCGGGCCGGGCGGTGGCGCTCCAGCCAGGCCGACACCTCCTCGATGCCCGGGATGTCGGGTCCCGGGTAACCCTCGTACTCGTTGTAGGACGCCAGCTCCGAAAGCCAGCGCGGCACCTGGCGTTCCAGGAAGCCCTCCGGCTTGCCGAAATCGGCGAGTCCCACCGCGATATGGTCGACGGCACCGAGCTTCGCCAGCGCGTCGGCCATCGACAGGCCCATGCCGTGGCGCACCGTGGCATCGCCGGCGTGTAGGGGCGGCAGGCCCTCGCCCGCGTTGAATCCGTCGACCGGGTCCATCAGGTAGAACACGGCGTCGCCCAGCACGCTCGGGTCCTCGCAGGCTGCGATCAGGCGGGGGTGGGGGACATCTGAACCAGCCAGTGCGGCAAGGACTTTCGTCTCACGTAGGATCACAGTGTTGCTGCGCGGACGTAAGTGTCGTGGCCCGCGGCGCAGCACATAGGGCCGGCCGGCCCTGGTGAAGCGCAGCATGACGTTCTGGGTCCCACCGGTGACATTTGAAACGTCCTGCAGTGGTCCCTCGCCGAGTCCCTGTCCGGACATCCACTGCGCCACCGCTTCCAGGTTGACGTGATCCACTCTTCAGCCCTTCGGGTGCGCCGTATACCGGACGGTCTGCGCTCGGATCATGCCGTCGCGAAACACGAAGGTGTCAACGCCGTCATCGACCCGATTGACGGCCGAGTCGGCGGACCACTCGAGGAACAGCACATCCTCGTCGAACAGCTGGGTCCTCAAGTCCCAGTTCGCATCCGGCAGATCGGCGAGCAACGCCGCGAATACTCGACGGATGGCGTCCTTGCCGCGAGCGATGCCTGCGGGGCTGAGCAGCACGGAATCTTCGGCGTAGTCGACGACAATCTCGTCAAGATCGCCCGCCGCCAGGGCACTGCCGTGGTGGGCGAATACCTCCCGCGGCGTACGTGGCGGATTGGGCGTCATGGCACTCCCTTGCAACCTGTGGACCGTCTGGGAAAAAGACTAGGACAGGGCCGACGGGCGGCCTCGGCGGGCGGCGGCTGGAAGAATAGTGTGCATAACTTACTTTCTGGGGAAGGAAATTGGCGATGCCGCGGACCGACGATGACTCCTGGGAAATCACTCAAAGCGTCGGGGCCACCGCGCTGGGTGTCGCGGCGGCTCGCGCGGCCGAAACCGAGAGCGAGAACCCACTGATCAATGATCCTTTCGCGCGCGTGTTCGTCGACGCCGCGGGCGAGGGAATGTGGAGCATCTACGCCGACCCGGCGCTGCTGGTCAAGGCCGGCGGCATCGAGCCGGATCTGCGGAATCGGCTACAGCTGATGGTCGACTTCATGGCCACCCGGACGGCGTTCTTCGACGAGTTCTTCCTCGGCGCCGCGGACGCCGGGGTTCGGCAGGTGGTGATCCTGGCCGCCGGCCTGGACGCACGCACTTGGAGGCTCCCGTGGCCTGATGGCACCGTCGTCTACGAGCTCGACCAGCCCAAGGTGCTGGAATTCAAATCCAACACCCTGAGCGAGCACGGGGCGAAGCCCAAGGCGCAGCTGGTCAACGTCCCGATCGATCTCCGGCAGGATTGGCCGAAAGCGCTGCAGGAAGCGGGCTTTGACGCCTCCAAGCCCGCCGTGTGGTCGGCCGAGGGCCTGGTTCGTTACCTGCCTGCACAGGCCCAGGACCTGCTGTTCGAGCGGATCAATTCGCTCAGCGCCGTGGGCAGCTGGGTGGCGTCCAACGTGCCCGACTCGGGCTTCACCGACCCCGATCGTGTGCAGCGGCAGCGCGACGAGATGCGACGGCTGCGGGCCGCGGCCGCCCAGCTGGTCAACGCCGAGATCACGGACTTCGACGATCTCTGGTACCCCGAGGAGCGCACGCCCGTCGGCGACTTCCTGAGTGACCGCGGTTGGGACGTCACGACGGCGTCGTTCTCGGAGTTGATGGCGCGGTATGACCGCAGCGTGCCGAAGGGCTCGGAAGACTCGATGCCGCCCACTCTCTACGTATCCGCGCAGCGGACGGCGGACTAACCGCTGGACGGGTCGCTGCGACGATCAAACGTCAAGTACCACAACATCTCTCGCCAGGATGACGAGCGGTGCCGGACGGACGGTACCCTCGTCGTCATGGCCGCTCGACGCGCCCGGTTAAGCGACGTCCATGAGATCGCCGCCGCCATGCCGCACGTCCAGCGCCTGGAGGGCCCGAAGGGCAATTCGATCTACCAGGTGGGCGGGAAGTCATTCGTCTTCTTTCGCACGCCTCGGCCCGACGCGACCGATCCGGACACCGGCGAGCGCTATACGGACGTGATCATGCTCTGGGTGGAGTCGGAAAGCGACAAGTTGGCGTTGATTTCCGATCCCGTTTCGCCGTTTTTCACCACGGACCACTTCGACGGGCACCCGTCGGTGTTGGTGCGGGCCAGTCGGCTGGCGGAAATCAGCAGCACCGAATTAGCTGAGCTGATCCAGGACGCCTGGTTGTCCAGAGCGTCTAAGAAGCGGGCCGCCACCTGGCTCGCCGACCACCTGTAACGTCCAGGCCGCACCGACAAGCGCTGTTGCATAACCTATTGCATGTTTAGACATGAGTTGAATGGGTAATTTCACGTCCACGAGAAACTCCTTCTCGTCCACATTGGAGGTCACGATGCGTGGCAGCGGGATCATCGGAACGGTTGCGTTGGTGTGGTTGCTGATCGGAGTAATCGCGGCGTGGCAGCGCGACTACTTCAAAAACGACAACACATCATGCGCCTCGGCGGGCACGGTTGCGGTGACCGTGATCGCTGGACCCTTGAATTATTTCGGTGTCAATCCGAAAGTGACGGATTGTCATCTGCCGCAACCAAGTTCAATGCAATCGATAAACCTCTAACCACTCACTCAAAGGAAAGTCGAAAATGGTTATCTTAGGGATCATCCTGCTTATTCTGGGATTTTTCTTCCACGTACCTATCCTGACCACGCTGGGCGTTGTGCTCCTTGTCATCGGCGTGATCCTCTGGATTCTGGGCTCGGTCGGCCGTCCGGTGGCCGGTCGTCGCTACTGGTATTAACGGCTTAGACCGAATGCGGATCGCGCGGCTGCTCAGCAGTCGCGCGATCCGCTTCACAGGACACACATAGGTTTGCCATAGTCTCGGCTCAGTCCGCGGCGGATACTGGAGGTTGTGACGCAGCCCCGAGCCTCGGTCGAGCGGGTTGTTATGTGTCGTGCAGACGGCAACCCCATCAACGTTCTCGTCGTAGACGACGAATCCGTGCTGGCGGACATGGTGTCAATGGCACTGCGGTACGAGGGTTGGAACATCTCGACCGCCGGCGACGGGGCATCGGCAATCGCGACCGCTCGCTCCCAGCGACCCGACGTGGTTGTGCTGGACGTCATGCTGCCCGACATGAGCGGGCTCGACGTCTTGCACAAACTCCGCGAGGAGAACCCGCAGTTGCCGGTGCTGCTGCTCACCGCCAAGGATGCCGTCGAAGACCGTATCGCCGGACTGACGGCCGGTGGCGACGACTATGTCACCAAGCCGTTCAGCATCGAAGAGGTGGTGCTGCGCCTGCGAGCCTTATTGCGCCGCACCGGGGTGACGACGGTGGACAGCGGCGCACAACTGGTGGTCGGAGACTTGGTGCTCGATGAGGACAGCCACGAGGTCACCCGCGCGGGTGAGCCAATTTCGTTGACCTCCACCGAGTTTGAACTGTTGCGATTCATGATGCGCAACTCCAAGCGGGTGCTGAGCAAAGCCCAAATCCTGGACCGGGTATGGAGTTACGACTTCGGGGGCCGGTCCAACATCGTCGAGCTCTACATTTCCTACCTGCGCAAGAAGATCGACAACGGCCGAGAACCGATGATCCACACGCTGCGCGGTGCGGGTTATGTCCTCAAGCCGGCCCGCTGATACCCGAAGGGTCTGGTCCCTTCGCCTGCGGCTGCTGGTCGGTCAGATCGTCGTGTTGGCGTTCGTCTGCGTCGGCATCACCGCCGCGACCGAACTGGCGCTGCTGCACCACTTGGTGGCCCAGCTCGACGGGCAGCTCGCCGGCACCTCCTACCGCTCGGCCCTCATGTACCCCGAGCAGCCCCATTCGGGCTGGCGGCATCGGCACGTCTATCCGCGACCGGGCCCGGGCCCGCGATTCCTGGATGCCCCGGGCCAGCCGGCGGGCATGGTGGCGGCGGTGGTCAGTCACGGGAACACCGTGGACGCCGGCTATACGACGAGCAGCGGTGACCGAGCCGAGCTGACCCCGGCCGCCCAGCAGCAGCTGTCCGGGATCGCCGGCAGCCGCAAGCCGGTGACACTCAACCTCGACGGGCTGGGTCGCTACCGGGTGATCGCGGCGCCGAGCCGCAGCGGCGGCGACGTCATCGTCACCGGCTTGTCGATGGCCAACATCGACGCCACCCTGATGCGGATGCTGGTCATCTTCGGAATCGTCACGGTCGTCGCGCTGGTCGCGGCGACCACGGCCGGTGTGATCATCATCAGGCGGGCGCTGGCGCCGTTGCGCCGCGTCGCGCAAACCGCGAGCGAGGTGGCCGGCCTGCCGCTGGCGCGTGGTGAGGTCGAACTGCCGGTACGCGTGCACGAATCCGACGCGAACCCCGCCACCGAGGTAGGGCAACTCGGTGCGGCCCTCAACCAGATGCTGGACCACATCGCGGCCGCGCTCTCGGCGCGCCAGGCCAGCGAGACGCGGGTTCGCCAGTTCGTCGCCGACGCCAGCCATGAGCTGCGCACGCCACTGGCGGCGATTCGCGGCTACACCGAACTGACTCAACGGATGGGCGACGATCGCGAGGCCGTGGCGCAGGCCATGAGCCGGGTGGCGTCCGAGACCGAGCGGATGACGCGCCTTGTCGAGGACCTGCTGCTGCTGGCCCGGCTGGACTCCGGCCGCCCGCTGGAACGCGAACCGGTGGATCTGTCCCGGTTGGCGGTGGACGCGGTCAACGACGCTCACGTCGCCGGACCCGACCATCAATGGGAACTCGACCTACCCGAAGAACCGGTGGTCGTTACTGGAGACGCTGCCCGGCTGCATCAGGTGCTGACGAACCTGCTCGCCAACGCCCGCGTCCATACCGGGCCGGGCACCGTCGTGACGACGCGGTTGAGCACCGAGTCATCGCACACCGTGCTGCAGGTCATCGACAACGGGCCCGGCATTCCGGCCGCGTTGCAATCGGAGGTGTTCGAACGGTTCGCCCGGGGTGACTCCTCGCGCTCCCGCAAGGGCGGCAGCACCGGACTTGGCCTGGCGATTGTTTCCGCGGTTGTCAAGGCGCACAACGGAACTATCGCGATGGACAGCGCGCCGGGCCGCACGGAGTTCACGGTGCGGTTGCCACCCAATGGATGGCAACCGCCCGCTGTCGATCCTTAGGTCAGGAGCAAGTCGCGTCGATTTCGAACGGCTTGTTGACCGGCTGCATCGGGTTCGCCATGTCGACGCCGGTGGCAGTGCCCGTGACCTTGTACGTGTTGCCGTCCTTGGTCGCCGAGGCGTTGCCCTGGCCACCTTGCGCGTACTGAAGTGTCACGCCGTTGACGTTGCCGAGCTGGACTGCCTTCACCGCGAGCGGATCGGCGTCAGCGAGCACGACGCTGATCCCGGTGGTGTTTCCACCGACCGCAATTGAGATATTGCCGCCGGCCTTGGTGCAAATAGTGGTCCCCTGGACGTTCTGGTCCTTGCCGTCGATGATGACCTTCGAGGAGTTGTTGCCTCCGGCCGACACGGAGCCTCCCGGCACCGAGGTCGAAACGCCATTCGATTTGTTGCTCGAACATCCCGATATCCCTGCGACCAGAATTGCCGCTCCAGCTGCCGCGACAGTCAGTCCACGCTTCACCTGTTCTCCTTTGCCCGATTGTTGCGGACCTCGGCATTGAGGGCCGTCAAGGCAGTATGCGTGTTTGCCCAGTCGCGCACGAGGAGTTCGGCGAAAATTCCTTCCGAACGCCGGGAGCCACATCGATGGCAAAGTATTGGCGATGCAACACAAACCCCCCACCGCAGTCATCGAATCGGCCCATCGCGGCCACGTTCTGCCTTTTCATGACGAGACGGATTTCGCCGACGCCGACCGGGGATTCATTGCCGCGGAGTGCCCGTGCGTGATCACGGCGGCCGACGGGCGGGTGGTGTGGGACAACGACGCCTACTCGTTCTTGGCTGGTCCGGCTCCGACGTCGGTTCACCCCAGCCTCTGGCGACAGTCGACGTTAGCGGCCAAGCAAGGTCTTTACGAAGTGGTTCCCGGCATCTACCAGGTTCGCGGCTTCGACATCTCGAACATCACCTTCGTGGAATCCGACAACGGCATCATCGTCATAGATCCTTTGGTGTCCACGGAAGTGGCGGCCGCGGCGCTCGCGCTGTATCGCACCCACCGAGGTGGCGAGCGCCCCGTCGTTGCGGTGATCTACACCCACAGCCACGTCGACCATTTCGGTGGAGTCTTGGGTGTTACTTCGCAGGCGGATGTGGACACCGGCGCGGTGGCCGTCCTGGCGCCGGAGGGATTCATCGAGCACGCGGTGCAGGAAAACGTCTACGCCGGGCCGGCAATGACGCGCCGCGCGACCTACATGTACGGCGCTTTGCTGGCGCGCGGACCGATGGATCAGGTCGGCTGCGGGCTGGGCCAGGCGCCATCCACCGGCGAGGTCGCCGTCATCGTGCCGACCATCGACGTCCGCACCACCGGTGAGACACACACCATCGACGGGGTCGAGATCGAATTCCAAATGGCGCCGGGCACCGAGGCACCCGCCGAAATGCATTTCTATTTCCCACGTTTCCGCGCCTTGTGTATGGCTGAGAACGCTACGCACAACCTGCATAATCTGCTGACCCTGCGCGGCGCGCTGGTGCGTGACCCGCACGCCTGGTCCGGTTACCTGACCGAAGCGATAGACACTTTTGCCGATCGCACCGATGTCGTGTTCGCCTCCCATCACTGGCCGACCTGGGGACGGCACCGCATCGTCGAATTCCTGTCGCTGCAGCGCGACATGTATGCGTATCTGCACGACCAGACGCTGCGATTGCTCAACCAGGGTCACACCGGCGTCGAAATAGCCGAAATGTTCCAGATGCCGCCGGCCCTCGAGCAGGCGTGGCACACGCACGGCTACTACGGGTCGGTGAGCCATAACGTCAAGGCGATTTATCAGCGTTATATGGGTTGGTTCGACGGCAACCCGGGCCGCCTGTGGCCCCATCCGCCCGAGGCGCTGGCGCCCCGGTATGTGGAGGCGATGGGTGGAATCAGCCGCGTCGTCGACCTCGCCAGGGCGGCCTTCGACTCCGGGGACTTTCGTTGGGCCGCAACGTTGCTGGACCATGCGATCTTCACCGATTCCGAGCACACGGCTGCACGCGCGTTGTATTCCGACACTCTCGAGCAGCTGGCCTACGGGGCCGAAAACGCGACCTGGCGCAACTTCTTCTTGAGCGGGGCGGCCGAACTGCGCGACGGCAACTTCGGCACCGCGGGCCAAGTTGCCTCGCCCACGATGATGTGCCAGCTGGCGCCGGAGCAGATCTTCGACGGTCTGGCGATTCGTGTCAACGGCCCGCGCAGCTGGGATCTGGACATCGCCATCGACATCAGCTTCGCCGATACCGCCGCCAACTATCGGCTCACCCTGCGCAACGGGGTGCTCGTGCACCGCAAGGTCGCGCCAGATCCTTCGACGGCGGCCGTTACGGTCGTATTGGACAACAAGATTCGTTTCTTTGCCATGGCGATGGGCGATTTCAACTCACCCGGCCTGGAGCTCTTTGGCGATCAGGCTGCGCTGCAAGACCTGCTGCGTGTGCTGGACGGACCGGACCCGAATTTCAACATCGTCACGCCGTGAGACCCAGACTGTTACGCGACGTCGATCACCACCTTCCCCAGCACCTTGCGGTCGGCCACATGCCGTAAAGCCGCAGCCGTCTCGCAGAGGGGGAATCGCGCGCCGATGTACGGCCGCACCGTGCCGTCGGCGAACATCAGAGCCAATTCCTTCAGATCGCGGACGGCATCGTCGGGGTGGTCGGTCATGAAGGTGCGAATCTCCATGCCCCGCACGCAGATGTCCTTGAGGAGAACGAGATTGAGGGGGATCGCGGGGATGGTACCGGCCGCGTAGCCCAACGTGACAAAGGTGCCGCCACGCGCGAGTCCGCGCAGTGCCGGCTCCGAATACGAGCCGCCCACCGGGTCCAGCACCACACGGGCGCTGTCACCGGTGAGTTCACGGATCCGCGTTTTCAGATCCTCGCGGTCGTAGTCCACGGTCGCCTCGGCCCCGCGTTGCCGACACAACTCGAGCTTCTCCCCGCTCGACGCCGCTGCAAGCACCCGGGCCCCCAGCGCGGCCGCGAGGTCGACCGCGGCCAGACCCACGCCGCCCGCAGCCCCGAGCACGACCACCCAATCTCCCTGTCCGACACCGGCCGTCGAGCGCAGCGCGTGATAGGCGGTGCGGTAGGTGACGCCGAACGCGGCGGCCGAGGCGAAGTCGGCGTCGTCGGGCACGAGCTCGGCCTGACTCCCGTCGAGCAGCGCCTGTTCGGCGAACGCCCCGAATGTGGTGCCGGAGACCCGCTGCCCGGGGCGAAACGACACGCCGTCACCCGCGGCGATGACCTCGCCGGCAATCTCATTGCCGGGGATGAACGGCGGCGGAATTTTCACCTGGTACTTGCCGGCGATGAAGAGCACGTCGGGGAAGTTGACCGCGGCCGCGCGGACCCGCACCAGCAGTTGGCCAGGAGCCACAACGGGATCGGGCACGTCGTCTATCACCAGGTCCTCCGGTGCGCCATAAGAACGACAGATCACCGCGCGCATCAACCGACCCCCAGTCCACGTAAACAGAAATGCGCCAGGTGTGCGATGTCGTCAGGACCGGGCTGCTCGGCCGAGCCGACATAGCGGCGCATGGTCGACGTGGTGCAGCTGAACACCGCCTCGACATCGCGTTCGACGTCGCTACTGCCCAGCGCCGCAACGGGTTCAACGAGAAGCTGACGAAGCGGCCGCATCAACGCCTGGTCGGCCGCGCGCCAACTGGCACCGGCCGACATCTGGCCGGCCGCCGCTCGGGTCATGCTGATCAGGTGCGGGTCGGCAACCTGCGCCAGAGTGCCCTCGATCCACCGCACGACCTTGGCGCGCGGCTCGGATTCCTTGGCCATCTGATGCTCGAGGTAGGAAACCACGATGGCCACCCCGCGCTCCATGACGGCCAGGATCAAATCGTCCTTACCGGCGAAGTAACGATAGAACGCTTTGTTCGACGAACCCGCCTCGGCGACGATATCGCTGACCCGAGGTGGTTCCGGCGCGACCCGTTCCATGACGCGCACCGCGGCGGCCAGGATGCGTTCCACCTCTTCGGTGGCCTCCCGCTGGCGGTCGTCCAGCGCGCGCTCGACCGCGGCGGCCACCCGGTTAGAGGTCAACGAGCTCACCGTATTTCGCGCGTGCGGCCGCCCGCCGCACGTCGAGCATCTCGCTCGGCCAGTCACCTTCCTCGGCCTCGTAACCCTTCAGCAGCATCCGGGCCAGGTTCACCTTGTGTGCCTCGGTCGGCCCGTCCGCCAGACCCAGCGCAATGCCGCCCAGCAGCACGTTGACCAGTGGTAGCTGGTCGGTCAGCCCCAGCGCGCCATGCACCTGAATGGCACGCAGCGCAATCGATTTGAGCACTTGGGAGGCCAGGATCTTGCAGGCCGCGATCTCGGCTCGGGCGGCGCGTTCCTTGCCGTTGTCGATCAGCCATGCGGCGTGCAACACCGTCAGCCGGAACGGGATCAGCTCGGTGTAGGAGTCGGCGACGAACTCCTGCACCAGTTGTTTGTCGGCCAGCAGACTGCCCTGGGTGAAGCGACTTTTCGCCCGGCGCGACATGATCTCGACGGCGCGCTGCGCCATCCCGATGGATCGCATCGCGTGATGCAGCCGCCCCCCGGCTAGTCGGGTCTGCAATATCAAAAAGCCCTGGCCGGGATCGCCGAGCAGCGCGTCGGCGGGCACTCGGACATCGTTGTAATGCACCAGCGAATGGCCCGGCTCGTGTGGGTCGGCCCCGACCAGATGGTGGTTGGCTTCCAGAGCCAGCCCCTCGGCGCCGGCCGGGATCAGGAAGGTCGAAGCGCCGGTATGGACCGGTACGTCGGGATCGGTGATCGCGACGACGATGAAGAACGACGCGACGGAGGCGTTGGAGGAGAAGTACTTTCGTCCGGTGATGACCCACTCGTCGCCGTCACGGACGGCGCGGGTGGTGAAGACCCTCGGGTCCGCGCCTCCCTGCGGCTCGGTCATCGAGAAGCACGAGAAGATCTCCCCGGACAGCAGCCCAGCCAGATAGCGATCCTTCTGCTCCTGGGTTCCGAAGCGGGCGATGATCTCGGCGTTGCCGGTGTCAGGCGCTTGCGTCCCGAAGACGATCGGTGCCCACGGGCTGCGACCCAGAATCTCGTTGATCAAGGTCAGCTTGACCGCGCCGAATCCCTGCCCGCCCAACTCCGGCCCAAGATGCGGTGCCCACAAACCCTTGTCGCGCACCTGCTGCTTGAGTGGGTCGACAATGCGGCGCCGCTCGTCGTTCAGCGGCAGAAACTCGCAGCCCGGAAACAGCACCTCGAGCGGTTCCACCTCATCGCGAACGAACACGCGGATCCACTCGAGCTTCTCCTCGAACTCGGGCTCGGTAGAAAAGTCCCAGGACATTCGAACACTCCTTTCATTGGTGGCGACCCGCTGCGCCCGGCTGCGCCGCGCTTGCGATCGCCACTGGACCGATGGTGGCGACCCGCTGCGCCCGGCTGCGCCGCGCTTGCGATCGCCACGTCAGGGGATTCCGCCGTCGGCCCGCAGGATCGAACCGGTGGTGAAGCTGGATGCATCGGACGCCAAGAACAGTGCTGCGCCCACGATTTCACGCGGGTCGCCCGCGCGCTGCAACGAAAGGTGCTTGAACGGTTTCTGTTCGGCCGACCCGAGATTCCACGCCTTGCTCACGTCGGTGAGGAACGGCCCGGCCATCAGCGTGTTGACCCGCACCGCTGGGCCGAACGCCTTCGCCAATGCTTCGGTCATGGCGTTGAGACCGGCCTTGGACGCGGCGTAGGGGATGATGTCGGGCGTCGGCCGAAGTGAGCCGGCCGTACTCACGTTGATGATCGAACCCCGGCCGGCTGCCACCATGCGCTCACCCACCAACGCCGACAACCGGAATGGGCCCTTGAGGTTGAGGTTGACCACGGCGTCGAACAGCTTCTCGGTCACATCGGTGAGCTTGTCGTACAACGGGGACATGCCCGCGTTGTTGATCAGTGTGTCGACCTTGCCGAAACGTTCGTAGGTCGCCTCGACCAGGCCGTCGAGCTGATCCCAGCGTCCCACGTGCACCTGATAAGCCATCGCGGAACGGCCGGTCTCGGCCTCGATCTCTTTGGCGGTCGAGACGCAGTTGTCCATGTTGCGGCTCGCGACCACGACGTCCGCACCGCAGTGGGCCGCGCCGAACGCCATCTCGCGCCCCAGCCCGCGGCTGCCACCGGTGATCAGGATGACCCGGTCGGTGAGGTCGAAAAGTCTGTCGGCGTAACCCATTTCAGGACCCCTCGTTAGACCGGGCGAGTTCGGCCGCCGTGGCGATGAGCTGCAGAATCATCGGACCGAACGCGTCGGTGATCTTGGGGTCGACGTTCCCGGTGCGCACCCCGGCCGCATAGGTCTTTTCCAGCACGATGCCCAGCTTCCAGTTGGCCAGCACCAGGTAGTAGTCGATGTTCTCGGTCGGCAACCCGCTGACGGTCTCGTAGTGCTCCAACAGCTCGCTGCGCGTAGGCATGCCGCGCATGTCGAGATAAAAGCCGTCCTCGCGCGGCTTTTCACCGTCGTAGCCCAGTAGGCACCATGCCAGGTCGAGCAGCGGATCGCCGACGGTGGTCATCTCCCAGTCCACGATCGCGGCCAAACGTGCCGGGCTGCCGTGCGCGAACATCACGTTGGCGAACTGGTAGTCGCCGTGCATGATGCCCGCCCGGTAATGGGCGGGACGGTTGCGGCGCAGCCAGTCCGATGCGACGTCCAGACCCGGCAACTCGCGGACCCGGTAGGCGTCCAAAAACGCCAGCCAGCGATCGACCTGCCGCTCGTGGAATCCGTCGGGGCGGCCGAAGCCTTCGAGTCCTTGCTTGCGCCAATCCACGCGGCCCAACTTGGCCGCGCCGTCGACCAATTGGAAGGCCAGGCCGCGCCGGGCGTCGAAGTCGGTGTCGAACGGGGGTTGCCACCCGCCGTCCATCGGGCTCCAGCCGTCGATCGCCTGCATGACGTAGAACGGCATCCCGAGCACGGCGCCGGTTTCATCGGCCGCGATCAGCGCCGCGTGCGGGACGTCGGTGCCGGACAGCGCCCGAACCAGGCGAATCTCTCGCAGCAACCCGTCGATGCGGGCGGCGTCGGCCCGGGCGCCGGGCATTCGCAACACCATCCGCACGGGGGCTTCCGACGGGCCGCGCTCGATCAGGTAAAGGGTGTTCTGCGAACCTCCCGTCAGCTCGGTCAGCCGCGGCTCTTCTCCATCACCCGGCGCGCCATTGGCATCCAGCCATCGGGCGAGCACGCCCGCGTCCAGTCCCGAGTCGGCCACGCTTGTCACCGTCCAACCATCACTGCACACCCCAATCTCAGGATGGAGAATAGCATTCTCCATGCTCGCCGCGGCCACTGCGGCTCAGTCCGGCTTGTGCGCGGCCAATAGAAATCCGGGTGCCATGAAGTGGCCCTCGTCATCGTGCTCCAGGTGCGAAAGCGGACCGTCCGGCGATCCGAATGTGTCGTCTGTGCCGTACACCTTCGCGAGGCGAACGTCGTCAACCCGCCAGAGCGTCGCGACGGCATCGTGCAATTCGGTTTCGGTGAAGCCGGGCGGGCCAGGCCGGTCCGAATGGGCGTCGTCGAGTGCCCCGGCGGCGAAGGCCAGGATGTACAGCGAGGCGCCGGGGGCCGCGGCGCGGAAGATGGATTGCACATAGTCCTGGCGCCGGTCGGTCGGCAGCGCATGGAACAGCCCGCTGTCCAGGATGGTGGAGAAGCGGCCGTCATAGCCGCCGAAGGTGGTGACGTTGGCCTGGGCGAAGGTCGCCGTGGTGAGCCCTTGCTCGGCGGCCGCGGCGGTGGCCGCGGCAATCGCGGTCGCGCTCGCATCCAGGCCGACGACGGTGTGGCCGAGTGCGGCAAGCGTCAGCGAGAGCGCGGCGTGGCCGCAGCCGGAGTCCAGCACCTCGCTGCGCACCTTGCCTTGGTCGATGAGCTGCGCCAGCGCCGGCTGGGGCCGGCCGATGCTCCACGGCGGCGGAACGGCTTGCCGGTAGGCGGCGTCCCAATCCCGGTCCGGTTCGGTCATCCGTCCTCCTTGCCGCTAGAGCGCATTGAGTTGGGTACAGCGATGCTTGGGTACAGCGATGTCATTGTGCACGCCGTGAACGACGGAGAGCGGGCGATGAGAGACTTCGACCGGCATAACGTTCGATAAGACGGGAAGACATATGCAAGTGCTTCTGGTCCGGCACGCGCTGCCGCTGCGCAGCGAGCACGGTCAAGGTTCCGACCCGGACCTGTCGGACGAAGGGTTGGCCCAGATCCAACGACTACCTAAGGCGCTCGCCAGGTTTCCCATTTCGCGCGTGGTGAGCAGTCCGCAGCGGCGGGCCATCCAGACCGCCGAACCGGTCGCGGCGAATCGCGGCCTGACCGTCGAGATCGACGACCGTTTCGCCGAGTACGACCGCGACCTGCCGGTGTACATCCCCGTCGAGCAGATCCGCGCGGAGATGCCCGAAGAGTGGGCGCGACTGGCTCAGGGGCATCTGCCGAGCGCGGTCGACGAGGATGCTTTCCTTGCCCGGGTGCGCGCCGCGGTCGACGACCTCGTGGCCACCGCCGACCCCGACGACACCGTCGCGGTGTTCAGCCACGGCGGGGTCATCAACGTCCTCCTGCACGAGATTCTGGGTACCGCGCGACTGCTGTCCTTTCCCGTCGACTACGCGTCGGTCACCCGGCTGTTGTTCTCCCGGTCCGGTCAAGCGACGGTCGCCGCGGTCAACACCACCGAACACGTCTGGGACCTGTTGCCGCGGAACCAAAGGATGCTCGACGACGACGCGAGCCGCGGCGCGGGCTGAGCGCAAGACCGGCACATCGCAGGTGGTGCACCGGATCGGGGTCGGCGATGGTAGACAAGTTCGGTGACTTCAGCTGACCAACTCGAGGGGCTCGACCTGGCCTCGTTGGACTCCTACCTGCGTTCACTCGGGATCGGGCGCGACGGCGAGTTACGCGCGGACTTCATCTCGGGTGGCCGCTCCAATCTGACGTTCCGTGTCTACGACGACAGCACCAGTTGGCTGGTGCGGCGACCGCCGCTGCACGGGTTGACCCCGTCCGCGCACGACATGGCCCGCGAGTATCGCGTCGTTGCCGCGCTGCAGGACACGCCGGTTCCGGTGGCGCGCACGATCGCGCTCTGCGAGGACGATTCGGTGCTCGGCGCCCCCTTCCAGATCGTCGACTTCGTCGCCGGGCAGGTGGTGCGCCGTCGCGCTCAACTCGAATCGTTCAGCCACACCGTCATTGGGGGCTGCGTCGACTCGTTGATCCGGGTGCTTGTCGACCTACACAACGTCGATCCCAATGCCGTCGGTCTGGCCGATTTCGGCAAGCCCAGCGGTTATCTGGAGCGTCAGGTGCGGCGATGGGGCTCGCAATGGTCGCTGGTGCGGTTGCCCGAAGATCGGCGCGATGCCGACGTAGAACGCCTGCATTCCGGTCTGAGCGAGGCTATTCCGCAGCAGAGCCGCACGTCGATCGTGCACGGCGACTACCGGATCGACAACACGATCCTGGATGCCGAGGATCCGACGAAGGTTCGTGCCGTCGTCGACTGGGAGCTCTCCACGCTGGGCGATCCGCTATCCGACGCGGCCCTCATGTGCGTATATCGCGACCCGGCGCTGGATTTGATCGTCAACGCGCAAGCCGCTTGGACATCGCCGTTGTTGCCGACGGCGGACGAACTGGCCGACCGGTACTCGTTGGCGGCCGGTACACCGTTGGCGCATTGGGAGTTCTATATGGCGTTGGCCTACTTCAAGCTCGCCATCATCGCCGCGGGCATCGACTTCCGCCGGCGGATGTCGGATCAAGCCCGCGGCATGGACTCCGACCACGCACCGGAGGTGGTGGCGCCGCTGATCTCCAGGGGTTTGGCTGAACTGGCCAAGCTGCCCGGCTAGCGCGCGGCGGCCGCGTGTTGCCTTTTCGCCGCGCGACGCAGCTGCAAGATCCGCGCGGTTCCGACCGCCACCGTGATCAACCCGCCGACCACGGCCGCCAGTAAGATCGCGACGCCCTTGGGCAGGCTCCAGTGCCAGCCCAAGAACTGAAAGTCCGTCGGTGTCGTGTTCTGGGTGATGAAGATCAGCAACAGGATCAGGATCACGAAGCCGGCGATCAGCGAGGACCACAAGGCACCGGCGCGGGTGAACCCGATGGCCGGTTCTTTGGCGGGTGCGCCGGTCTTGGCCGCAGGGGTGGGCTCGGGGGGCGGCTGCCCGGGCGAGGCAGGGGTTTGGCTGCTCATAATGCCATCTTTGCCCTATCCGACGCAGATTGAAACCGATTCGGGCAACCGTTCTCACGTGCCCCCGCCCGCGAGGTTCGGGAGTTAGGGTCGGCGGTATGAGGACACTCCCGCGCCCGCGGGGCGCGATCGCGCGCGCGGCAGCGTTTGCGATCGCGATGTCCGTCGTTGCGGCGTGCAGCAATTCCGATCCGCTGGGAGCGCAGGTTCGCAGTCCTAACTCCATTGTCATTGGTTCCGGTGACTTCCCCGAATCGCAGATCATCGCCGAAATCTACGCACAAGCGTTGCAGGCCAATGGTTTCGAAGTGGGCAAGCGAATGGGTATCGGTAGCCGGGAGACGTATATTCCTGCGCTCAAAGACCATTCCATTGACCTGGTGCCGGAGTACATCGGCAATCTGCTGCTCTATGTCTGGCCGCAGTCCAACGCCACCACCTTGGCGGCCGTCGAGCGGGAGCTCGACCAGCGCCTGCCCGCTGACCTGTCGATTCTGACGCCCGCCCCGGCCACCGACACCGATACGGTCAGCGTGACTGGGCAAACTGCGAACTCCTGGAACCTGAAGGCGATCGCCGATTTGGCTCCCCATTCGGCGGACGTGCGATTCGGGGCGCCTTCGGCCTTCGCGACACGGCCTGCGGGCCTGCCGGGGCTGCGGCAGAAGTATGGACTCGACATCAGGCCGGGCAACTTCGTCGCCATCGACGACGGCGGAGGTGCGGTAACCGTGCGCGCGCTGATCGAGGGAAGGGTGAATGCCGCCAATATCTTCACCACATCACCGGCCATACCGCAGAATCATTTGGTGGTCCTCGACGACCCCGAGCACAATTTCATAGCTGGAAACATTGTGCCACTACTTAATTCGGAAAAGCGATCCGATCGTCTGAAGGTGGTGCTGGACGCGGTCTCAGCGAAGCTGACGACTTCCGGTGTCGCCGGACTCAACGCCGCGGTGTCGGGAAACTCGGGCATCGACCCCGACGATGCGGCGCGAAACTGGGTACAGGTCAACGGCTTCGACCATCCGATCGGAGGATGACTTGATCATCTTCGACAACGTCAGCAAGGCCTTCGCCGACGGCACCACCGCGGTGAACCAGCTCAGCCTGAGCATCCCCAACGGCAAGCTGACGGTATTCGTCGGGTCCTCCGGCAGCGGTAAGACCACCGCACTGCGCATGATCAACCGGATGATGGAGCCCACCTCGGGCACCATCTCGATCGACGGCGTCGATGTTTGTACCCGCGACCCGGTAAAGCTGCGCCTCGGCATCGGATACGTCATCCAGCACGCCGGACTGATGCCCCACCAACGCGTAATCGACAACGTGGCAACGGTTCCAGTTTTACGAGGGCAGCCACGCCGGGCCGCTCGCAAAGCCGCCTACGCGGTGCTCGAACGGGTGGGGTTGGACGCCAAACTCGCGACCCGCTACCCCGCGCAGCTCTCCGGCGGAGAGCAACAACGGGTCGGCGTGGCGCGCGCGCTTGCCGCCGACCCCCCGATCCTGTTGATGGACGAGCCGTTCTCCGCCGTCGATCCGGTGGTACGCCACGACCTGCAGGACGAAATACTGAGTCTGCAAAGCGAAATGCACAAGACCATCGTCTTCGTCACTCATGACATCGATGAGGCGCTGCGGCTCGGCGAACGGGTGGCGGTGTTCAAGGGCGGTTCGTTGCAGCAGTACGACGAACCCGGGCGGCTGCTGTCGCGGCCGGCCAATGATTTCGTGTCGAGGTTCATCGGCCTGGGCCGCGGTTATCGATGGTTGCAACTGCTCGACGCGGCTGGTCTGCCGCTGCACGACGTCGAACGGATCACTGCCGAGAAGTTGTCAGAGGCAAAGCTTTCCGACGGCTGGGCGGTCGTCATCGACGATGCCGGTGTGCCCCTCGGCTGGATCGACGAGGCGGGACTGCGTCGGTACGGCGAGAATCTGTCGTTGTCCGAAAGCATGAGCGGGGTCGGATCGCTGTTTCGACCGCGAGGCAATCTCAGCCAGGCGCTGGACGCGGCGCTGTCGTCTCCGTCGGGGATCGGCGTGGCCGTTGACGACGGCGGCAAGGTGATCGGCGGTGTGCTTGCCGCCGACGTGTTGACCGCCGTCCAGGCCCAACGACTGGGTTCACCGGAACCTCAAGGGACTTAGCCGATGCGCTATCTGCTGACCCATCTCGATGACGCCCGGGCGCTGACCGTCCTACATCTGTGGCTGTCGTTGATACCGGTGCTGATCGGGCTCACGATCGCGCTGCCGCTGGGCATGCTGGTGCAGCGCACGCGAATCGCCCGCCGGCTGACGACGGCGGCCGCCAGCGTCGTGTTCACCATTCCCTCGCTGGCGCTGTTCGTGGTGTTGCCGATGCTGATCGGAACCCGCATCCTCGACGAAGCCAACGTCATGGTGGCGTTGACGGCTTACACCGCCGCGCTACTGGTGCGGGCGGTGCTCGAGGCGCTGGACGCCGTGCCTGCCCAGGTACGTGACGCCGCTACCGCGGTCGGTTACTCGCCGATCACGCGAACGTTGAAAGTCGAACTGCCACTGTCCATTCCGGTGCTCATCGCCGGTTTGCGGGTGGTCGTGGTCACCAATATCGCGATGGTTTCGGTCGGTTCGGTGATCGGCATCGGCGGCCTGGGCAGCTGGTTCACCCAGGGTTACCAAACCAACAAGAGCGATCAGATTCTGGCCGGCATCATCGCGCTGTTTCTGCTGGCGGTGGTCATCGACGTGCTCATCGTGCTGGCCGGCCGGCTGGCCACGCCGTGGGCACACGCCACCCGCGCCACCGGCCGCCGCTCGGTCGTGGCACCCGTGGTGGGTGGCGCACGGTGAACTTCGTCGAGGCGGCGATCTCCTATGTGCTGACCGTCGACAACTGGACCGGCCCGGTTGGACTCGCGGCCCGCGTCCTCGAGCATCTCGAGTACACCGCCCTGGCGGTGGGTGCCTCGGCGCTGATCGCGATTCCCGTCGGGCTGATCATCGGGCACACCGGCCGCGGCACGCTGCTGGTGGTCGGCGCCGTCAACGGCTTGCGTTCTCTGCCGACGTTGGGCGTGTTGCTGTTCGGGACGCTGCAGTTCGGGCTGGGCCTGGGTCCGTCGCTGGTGGCGCTGATGCTGCTGGGTGTGCCGGCGTTGCTGGCCGGCACCTATGCCGGGGTTGCCAATGTCGAGCCGACGGTGGTCGACGCCGCCCGGGCGATGGGTATGACCGAGGCCCAAGTGTTGATGCGCGTCGAAGTGCCGAACGCCTTGCCGTTGATCCTGGGTGGACTGCGTAACGCGACGTTGCAGGTGGTTGCCACCGCGACGGTGGCCGCCTACGCCAGCCTTGGTGGTCTGGGCAGATACCTGATCGACGGGATCAAAGAACGCGAGTTTCATCTCGCCCTGGTCGGCGCGCTGATGGTGGCCGGGTTGGCGCTGGTGCTCGACGGACTGCTGGCGCTGGCGGTGTGGGCTTCGGTGCCGGGGACCGGGCGGCTGCGCCGAACATACCGGGCACTTCCGCAGCGGTTGGCGGGCACGTCTTACGGTAGATGAGTGAACGCAGCCCCCTCTGAACCGTCGCGCCGCGTGTGGCAGGCGATGCTCACCTGGCGCGCACAGGATGCACCCCGGATGGAATCGGTACGACTCCAGGTGTCCGGCAACAGAATCAAGGCCAACGGCCGCATCATTGCCGCCGCAACCGAGGCCCATCCGGCGTTCGGCGCCTACTACGATCTGCTGACCGATGAGACCGGCGCCACCAAGCGGCTGGGCATGACCGTGACCCTGGCCGAGCGGGAACGCGTGTTCTCCTTCGCCCGCGACGAAGAGAACATGTGGCTGGTCACCGATCATCAGGGCGAGCACCGCGCGGCCTACAACGGTGCGCTCGACGTCGACGTGGAGTTCAGCCCGTTCTTCAATGCGCTGCCCATCCGGCGGCTCGGGTTATACGAGCGGGCGGCCTCGGTCACGCTGCCGGTGGTCTATGTGAACGTGCCGGACATGTCGATCACCGCGGATACCGTGAGCTACAGCAGCACCGGCAGTCTGGACGAGATCAAGTTGCACTCGCCGATCTCCGATACCACGGTCAGCGTCGACGATGAGGGATTCATCGTCGACTATCCAGGCTTGGCAGAGCGGATCTGATCACCCCGCCGGCCCGGCCCGCCGCGGCCAGTTCCTGACGCCAGTCCTCCGCGCCGATGACAACGTGGAAGATGTCGCTGCGCGGAAAGCTGTCGTACCGCGTGCGGGCGGCATGGCCGGCCTCGATGAGGTCGGCGACCGAGTTGTGGGAAGCCAACGATTCGCGGGCACGGTTCAGCAACTCGATGGCGCGATCAACGGTGGGCGCCAATTGGTCGGAGTTGCCTTCGCACATCGCCCGGACCAGGTCTGGGGCGGTGCCCGCCACCCGGGTTCCGTCCCGGAATGACCCCGCTGCCAATGCGAATGCCAACGGGACATCTCCAGCCACGATCGCCAGCGCCTCCGCGAGCAGGTGGGGCAGGTGCGAGATGGCCGCCGCGGCGGCGTCGTGTTCGTCGGACCTGGCCGGCACGATCACTGCGCCGCAGTCCAGCGCCAACGTCATCACCATCGACCAGACCGAGGGATCGACATGATCGTCGACGCTGACCACCCATGGGGCTCCGGTGAACAATCCGGCGTAGCCGGCGGTCCATCCCGAATGCGCCGTGCCCGCCATCGGGTGGCCCCCGACAAAGCGCTCCTGCAGACCTGCCGCGACCACCTGATCGAGCACCGCTTGCTTGACGCTGGTGACGTCGGTCAGCGGACACGCCGGAGCCGTCTCTTTGATGTGGGCGAGCATGCCCGCCATCGCCGGCATCGGCACGGCCAGCACGATCAACGCCTCGGAGCCGGCGGCGCGAGACAGGGTCGCGATCAGATCGGTGCCCGCGTCGAATCCATCGGCGGTAGCGGCCTGCGCGCCCTCGACCGAGCGGTTGTAGCCGAATACTTCACGGCCGGCCGCCGTGGCGGCCCGCATAATCGAGCCACCGATCAGCCCCAGCCCGAGCACACACACCGGTGTCTTAGAACGAGGGCTTGCCACACTCCAAGGTTGGCACATTCGGCCGGGAATGGCGCCGTCAGACCTCGCGGCTACCAGGCGCCATCTGGTCAGAGGCCTGGTCAGGGACTACCGTAAGCGGCCATGGGAGCACAACGGGCCTCCGCCCAGCGCCTGTCCGCCGACACGCCGGACGGTTTCGGCGTTGCGGTGGTGCGTGAGGAGGGGCAGTGGCGGTGTGCTCCGATGGCCCGGAAGTCGCTGTTGAGTTTGTCGGCCGCGGAAACGGAGCTGCGTGAATTGCGCAGTTCCGGGGCGGTGTTCGGCCTGCTGGACGTGGACGACGAATTCTTCGTCATCGTGCGGCCGGCTCCGTCGGGGACACGGTTGTTGCTCTCCGATGCCACCGCCGCGCTGGACTACGACATCGCCGCGGAAGTGCTCGACAAGCTGGACGCCGACATCGATCCAGAGGATCTCGAGGACTCAGACCCCTTCGAAGAGGGCGACTTAGGGCTGTTATCCGACGTCGGGCTGCCCGAGGCGGTGCTTGGGGTAATCCTCGACGAGACCGATCTGTACGCCGACGAACAGTTGGGCCGGATTGCTCGTGAGATGGGCTTCGCCGATGAGTTGTCGGCGGTGATCGACCGCCTCGGTCGGTGATCGCAAGCGCGGCGGTGGCGATCGCAAGCGCGGCCGAGCCGGGCGCAGCGGGTCGCCACGAATGACCGAGCCGGGCGCGGCGGGTCGCCGCCATCAGGACCGTCGGTGATCGCAAGCGCGGCGGAGCCGGGCGCGGCGGGTCGCCGCCATCAGGACCGTCGGTGATCGCAAGCGCGGCGGAGCCGGGCGCGGCGGGTCGCCGCCATCAGGACCATCGGTGACCAGCGACGAGGACCTGATCCGCTCCGCATTGTCGGTTGCCGCGACGGCGGGTCCGCGTGACGTGCCGATCGGGGCGGTGGTGATTGGCGCCGACGGAACGGAACTGGCCCGCGCGGTCAATGCCCGCGAGGCATGCGGAGACCCGACTGCCCACGCCGAGATTTTGGCGCTGCGTGCCGCGGCCGAGGCGCTCGGGGACGGGTGGCGGCTGGAAGGCGCCACGCTCGCGGTCACGGTCGAGCCGTGCACCATGTGCGCGGGCGCGCTCGTGCTGTCCCGCATCGCGCGGCTGGTATTCGGTGCCTGGGAGCCCAAGACGGGAGCGGTCGGGTCGTTGTGGGACGTGGTCCGCGATCGGCGGCTCAATCACCGCCCGGAGGTGCGCGGTGGTGTGCTGGCGCAGGAGTGTGCCGCGCCGCTGGAGGCCTTCTTCGCCCGCCAGCGATTGGGGTGACCGGCCCTCGGTTGGGTAAGCTGCTCGGCGGTGGCGTGTCCGAGCGGCCTAAGGAGCACGCCTCGAAAGCGTGTGACGGCTAAAACCGTCCGAGGGTTCAAATCCCTCCGCCACCGCCATACTTGATTCGCCATCACAAGTCACGGACTTCTGGGCACAGATCGGTCAGTGCGCGCGACCTCCGGTCCAGCGATACCCGGCAGGTCGATGCTTTCGTGACCAGCGCGCCGGTAATCGCAGACCGCCGACCGTCCGCGAGCAGCACGGCGTCGCTCTTACCCAGACCCGGTGCCATCTCTTCAACTTGGGTCAGGTAGCTAGCTTGGCCTTGGCCGCCCTCGCCCTGGTTGGGGTCTGCGTGGGCCGGGACGGCGCTCAAAACCGCGTCCATTACAGCGACGGCTGTGATCAGGGTTCTCATGGACGCCTTCACCGATCGTCGTTGGATCCATGTAGTGCCAGCCGCTCGGCGCGTTGGCCGTCAGTAGCTGTGTCCTTTCTACGAGCTTGCAGTCAGCTCGCCGGGGGCCGCCGCCAGTTGGCCGTTTCGCTCCACGCGCGACCGGTGCGGTCGGCGTCGGCGGCGTCATACATCCAATTGGTGGGCGGTATCGGATCGAAGGTTTCCGTCGGCGCATTCGCGGTGGCCGCATACGCATGTGCGCCGCGTGGATGCTTCCACACCCAGGCTGCGATCCCGCTCAGGGCGGCCAGCACAGCAGCCAGTCCGCAGATAATCCACGGGACGAGGTTGCGGTGGCTGGCGGCCAGGGGAGTCACCTGCGTATTGACGTACTGCTTGCCGTCGTTCCACGGACTGACACCCGGCAGGGGTTGGGTCTGCTGCACCTTCACCTGCGGCGGGCCGCCATCAGGCGCCGGAGTGACTTGGCCGCGCGCCAGGGTCGAATCGTTGATAGTGAATACGTCGCGCTGGCCTTGCGGCAGGCTGTCATCGTGACCGACCATCGTGACTCGGTCCACCAACGCTGTCTGGCCATCGGCGTTGACGAAGTCGACCGGGACACTGTCGTACACGACCGGTTGATACGGTGCCCAGTCGTCGGGCGGCGGGCCGACCCACCCGTCAGGCGGGATAAACGCCCCGCCAATGAAGGTGGCCGCGGAGATGACGTCCCCGGCGACCACAGTGATTGGGTACACGCCGGCGATCGCGGCGTCGAGTACAACGTTTCCACCCACCGGTACCACGACGGTGCGGTAGTCGCCACCGTAGAAGTATCTGAACGACATCTCGCTGGCCGTCGGGTTGAAGAAGCGGGGCCGGTGATATTCGTCGTAGTCGATGTAATCCCAGTGCCGCGGTCGGACGAATGACTCGTCATGGTCGACGTTAACCCGAATCGCGTGCTCGGTTCGGTCACGAAAGTCGACTCGCACGGGTGGCGGCGACATAGCATCGACCTTATTCGGCGGTGCGGTGCGAGCCGCCTCGACCGCTTCATGCGACGACGCCTCCACGCCTGGCGGGCTGGCCGCGATCGGTACTTGCTGCGTCCCGCCGTTGCGGTTTATCACCGTGGTTTGCTGACCGGGCTCGGAGTGCGCTGGTCGCGGCGCGTTATGCGGTCCTAGCGGCTCCGGCGAACCGCTGGGCATGGTCTGCCCGCCGACGCGGGGTAGGGGGCCGTCAGTCTGTGTGCCGGGACCGGTGTGTCCTGGCACCGGCCCGTCGGGCACGGTTACATCCGTGTGCGGGTCAGTCGAACCACCGCCGCGCGGCGGCATCGGCCCGTCGGTTTGGAAGCCAGAATCGGTGTGCTGTCCTGGTATCGCATCAGTCGGACCACCAGCGTGCGGCTCGCTGTTCGGGCCGCTGGGTTGCTTCTGTTGAGGTGCGTGTGCGGGGGGCGCGGGTTCCTGCAATTGCGGGTCGGGCTTGTTCACGGGTGCAGGTTCCTGATGCTGCGGCGGGTCCGGTTTGTGCACGGGTGGTGCAGGTTCTTCCTGCGGCTGCTGCTGCACGGACGGCTGCTGCACGGGCGGCGCTGGCGCTTCCTCAACAGGAGCGGGAGCGGGGTGCTGCACGGGCGGCTGATGCACGGGCGGCGCTGGCGCTTCCTCAACAGGAGCCGGAGCGGGGTGCTGCACGGGCGGTGGCGCCTGTACTGGTGGCGGTTGAACGGGTTGCTGCGGACGCGGGAACAGACCGCCGCCGGACGGCCCACCGCCGCCGAAGGAGCCACCGCCAAGCCCGCCACCGCTCGACCCGTGGCCGGGTTGCGGAGGATTCGGTGCTTGCGTGTGAGGTGACGCGATTGCAATGCCGCTGGCGGGGAGGGTTGCCGCCGCGACCGCGGCCAACGCCCCGACAGCGCGGGTCAGTTTATTCATCAGTCGTCTAGTGTCTTTTCCGATTGAGCGGGGGCGTAGCCGCACACCCGAATCGGCAGCGACGAGACTTTCGAGCCGAGCCTACTGCGAATACCGTTGGCTGTACGCCGTTTTGACAAATGAGACAGATGAGACCAATGGGGTGGAGCAGTCCAGCGACCATCTTCCGAAACCAGGGACAGGCTGTTCGTGAAACAAACGGCGAGGCCCAAACAACCCAGGGCTCACCGCTACGGCTGTAGCTGCAGGAACACAACCCCAGCTCAAGCGGCGATTGGAGCGTCTACCGACGGCGCACCACGTCGCGCCGTAGGGGTTCCGGTTAAAATCCGGCGCGGTGGTGACCTACGTAGTCAACCAAAGCGACCAGGCCCCAGCGCAACTCAGCGCTGTCTCGTATTGGGCGACATATGCGGATCCCGAAAGAGGTTGCAGCCTGGACCCACACTGGCGATTTCGGAAACCACGATCAGGCTCCATCGGCGAGTTTAGTCGGGCGTTGCGCCACAACAGGTGTGCTACGTGCGGCATGGCATGACACCAAGGCTCTTGGTTTCTCGGATGTTCCGACCTTCGTGTGGTGGGTGTCGTCCGCGAGCGGCGAGCTTGGTTTTGGTCGAGTCCTGCGAGACCTTTTGGTACTTTCGTCTGAAAATTGCCTCCAGAACGTCGGCTCTCAAGCTAGCCTCCCTAGGGGTACTCGGGACTGCCACAACAGATCGTTGCAAGGGGACTCAGGGGAGTTATGCGAATGGTCCGTTCGGTGCTCGTTGGCACTGCAATTTTCATCGGAGGCACTATCGGTACGGCGCCCGTCGTCAGCGCACAACCGCTCTCGGTGGTGGCACCGCTGTCGCCGATGGCCCCATTTCCGTCGTGCGGCGGCTACACAAATGCCAACGGGCAATGCGTGCCCTCGCCAGACCACACACGGAGCAACCTTCCCGACGCAGATGGCACATACAGCCACTCCCAACACAAGCAAGGGTCAGGCTCCTGGCACGGCGGGACAGGTCGGTCGAAATAGGTCACGCTTAAATGGATTTAGACACACGGCGTCGTATGCCGCCATCGTGTACGCAGACCAATACCCGGCAGCGACAGCCAGTGACCTGAATACGGGTCACCTGCCGTACCTATATTTCCTCTGGGACCGCCCGCTTCAACACGACGAATGAACCCAACGGAACACTATGGGCGTGGGGCAGCAATGATGTCGGCGAGCTTGGAACCGGCGTGATCGGTGACAATGGGCCTGCCCGTGTGACGAGCATTGACCACGTCGTCGCATATGCCGCGGGCTCTGGCCACAGCCTTGCTATCGCCCATCAGAGCGGTTAATGACCGCACAAGTGTGGGGATTACTAGACGAGAGCTTCCCGGAGAACGGCGTCAAGCCGGTGCGGACCAGCTGGCGGTGCCAAGGTGGTGGACAAACCGGGGAGCGCCCTCGACGTCCGTTCCGCCCGTCGCGTTCATTCGGCAGCGATCCGCCACGTCTATCGACGGCAGCGGGGAACCTCAGCGGTTTCAGATTTGCTAGAAGCTGGCTGATCATTGTGTCTGCAAATTTGTGTCCGGCACCGTCTGCGGCCGAAAAGTCGCGGTTTAAAAATCACACTTAAGGGAACACGGCGGCATGATTGCACGTCACAGCTCTAGTTTCCTTGCTGCTGCAGTAGCCGCGGCGTCGAGTGTTGCCGCTGGGGTGCTCGTGTCCGCCGTCCCCACCGCCGTCGCAGATCCGTGCCCGGACGTTCAGGTGGTGTTCGCCCGCGGCACCGACGATCCACCCGGCCTCGGCCCGACCGGACAGGCTTTCGTCGACTCGTTGCATTCGAGCATTGGTGCTAGGTCGTTCGACGTATATCCGGTGGATTACCCCGCTACCCACGACTGGACGAACGCGGGAGAGGCCGGCGTCAGAGACGCGGGTGCGCACGTCGTTTCGATGGCGCATAACTGTCCCAACACCAAGATGGTGCTCGGCGGTTACTCCCAAGGCGCGGCCGTGATGGGCTTCGTCACCTCGCCTGTCGTACCGGACGGGATCGATCCCGCGGCAGTGCCCAAACCATTGGATCCGGAAGTGGCCAACCACGTCTCCTCCGTTGTCCTCTACGCCTTGCCCAACGAAAAGGCGATGAAGTTCTTCGGCGAGCCGCCCGTCGTCATCGGGCCGCTCTATGCGGCCAAGACCATCCAGGTGTGCGCTGCCCAGGACCCGATCTGCTCCGAGGGCATGAATTTCGCCGCACACGACACGTATTCGACCAACACGGCAGTGATCGGCCAGGGCGCAGCCTTTGCGGCCAATCTGCTTGGCGGAGGTCCAGGCGGGGCCGGATCGATGTAAGCCGGTGGCCCCGGCCATCTCCAGAACGACCGAACCATGGATCGGGGCGTCGACGATTGGCGCTGGATGACCGCGAGCCACTAACTTCTCTGAGGTGAAGGTCTCCGCTGCTGGTGCAGTCGCGCGATGGATCGTCCCCTTGCTCACGGTTGCGGCCGTCACCGGCATTGCACAATTCGGCGGCCCTGACCAGGTTCGTCCTGCCCCGGCGGTGCGCCTGGTTGCCGACGGGGATCCGTTGGCCGGGGCGCCGTTCTACGTCAACCCCACGTCGGCCGCCATGCGCGCCGCGCAGAGCGCCGATCCGCCAAGCCCCGAGCTGACGGCCATCGCCAACACACCGCAGGCCTACTGGATCGTCCCGGGCTCGTCGGCGGGAACGGTCGGGAAGTATGTCGGCGATGCCACCGCTGCGGGCGCCATCCCGATCCTCGCGCTGTACGGAATCCCCCACCGCGACTGTGGCAGCTTCGCCGCCGGCGGCATGAGGTCGGCCGATGACTACCGAGGCTGGATCGACGGCATCGCGTCCGGTGTGGGCGCCTCCCGGGTGGCGATCATCGTCGAGCCCGATGCGCTCGCCATGGCCGACTGCCTGTCGGGTGATCAGCGCCAAGAGCGCTTCGACCTGATTCGCTACGCCGTCGACACGCTGACCCGGGATCCGAACGCGGCCGTCTACGTCGACGCGGGTCACCTGCGCTGGCACAGCGCCGACGACATGGCCGCCAGGCTCAACCAGGCCGGTGTCGGCCACGCGCGGGGTTTCAGCGTCAACACTGCGAACTTCTTCACCACCGAGGACGAGATCGGTTACGGCGAGGCGATTTCCGGGCTCACGAATGGTTCGCACTATGTAATCGACACGTCTCGCAACGGTGCCGGGCCGGCGCCCGACTCCGACCTGAACTGGTGCAACCCCAGCGGTCGTGCGCTCGGCACCCCGCCTACCGCGGCTACTGCGGGCGCGCATGCCGACGCCTACCTGTGGATCAAACGTCCCGGTGAATCCGACGGGACGTGCGGCAAAGGTGATCCACCGGCCGGCAACTTCGTGAACCAGTACGCCATCGATCTAGTTCACAACGTCGGCCACTAGGAGCGGCTCGCGTCGGACCCCGCGGTCATGCGCCATGTCAGCGGCGCCGACGGATTTGCGATTCGTCATCGTTCTTGGTTGACAACGGATAACATTTGGATACCAAAAGCAGTCCAACGGGCGCATGGCACGAGGCATCATGGCCAGGAACGTCGAGAGCATCGCCGTCATCGCGATTTGTACTGCCTTCGTCACGACTCCCGGAACCTTATCCAACTTCCCAGCGCGCGCGGACGATTCGGGGACCGTGCTGTACAGCGGAGTCAACCAGCTTCGTCAGGGATGCGGGCCTATCAGTGACGATCCGCGGTTGGCCGAAGCGGCCCAGCGCCACGCCGACGACATGCTGCGCAGCGGGGTAAACGGACACATCGGTTCGGATGGCTCTTCGCCGCAGGCGCGCATCACGGATGCGGGCTATCGGAGCAGGTACTCGGGCGAGATCGTCTTCTGGGGCACCGGATCCGCCGCGAATCCCAACAAAGCCCTCGATATGTGGATGCAAAGTCCCCCACACCGTACGATCATCCTGAATTGTGCATATAACGCGGGCGGCTTCGCCACCGCCTGGGACGGCAACAAGATGACCGCCGTCGGTGACTTCGCGGCGTCGTAAAATACGCTGCACCAAGCCGTTTCGTTTCGCATCATCCGGGGCAGTAACGGTGTCTACGGAGTGGTCGGTGTGACTAGCCCGCCCACTCGTCGGTGAATGCGGCGACGGAGCGCGCGACCCGCTCCCGGGTAGCGCCGGGATCCGGCAGGGCGTCGGCGAGGCCGGCGACGGCCCGGTCGGCGCGGGGGCGCCATTTTTCGATCCAGCCGTCGATGACCGCACCGTTGGTGGAATTGGCGGTCAGCGCGTAGCGGGCGAGTGCGGCGCTCCAGGCTTGGTTGCGGGTGGTATCGACGCCGGATTCCTGCAGCAGCGCCGCCGTCAGGCCGTCGCCACGGTCGGTCGCCAGCGCGACGAACGCCTCTTTGAACAACGCGTCGAGCGCTGGTTTGACCACCAAGTTCAGCGCGGTGAAGGCCTCGCCCCAGTCGTAGGCCAGCAGCAGGCGTTCCAGCGTCTCGCGGGCGGGCTGCCAAGCCTGGTCGGTCTCCCAGGTTCGCCGAGTCGCTTCGGTATTGGCCAAATGCGTGCCGTGGGTGAGCGACAGCGACTTGGCACGGTAGGCGATCCACTGCAATGCCCGTAGTTCGTCGGCGGCTTGGAAGAACGCCGCGTTGGTGATGTACGCGCTCGGCGCGAGCTGTCCGACGTAAAGGCTGGTGATCTGCAGGACATGAAACAAGTAGCGGGCGGGCACGTAGATGCGGGCGAGGGTCTCGATCCAGGCGGGATCGAGCTTGCCGTCGCCGTCGAGTGCCTCGTAGTGGTCGACCACGCCCTCGGCGTAGACCTCGCGGTCGTGTTGCAGCGCGATGTAGCGGCGGTAGTTCAGCGCAGCCGGATCTCGGAAGCCTTCCCAGCTTTCGGCCTGCAGTGGTGAGCCTTCGCGATGTTTTAGATACCAGCGGTTGATGGCGCTGCCGGGATCGAGGTCGAAGGGAGCCGGCCGGCGGTTGAAGTGATAGTGGAATCTGCCGGTGACGGCTTCGTACTCGGTGGGTTTGCGCCGGGTGTCGCCGGCGATGCTCCAGGTCTTGAGTGGTCGGGTTTTCGCGGCGGTCATGTGTCAGTCCTCTCGATCCAGGTACCAGTGCAGTTCGTCGTCGCCGATGTAGCGGATACGGCCGGCGAATGCCACCAGTGCCGGCTCCAGGGTGGCCAGCGGGAACGGTTGGCCTGCAGCTGATTCCAGGCTCGCGCGGGTGACGCGCAGGAATCGCGGTGCGTGGATGCGGACATAGCCGCCGTGGTCCTCAATGGTGATGGCGGCGTTGGGATTGTCGGAGACGACGGCGTCGGCCAGGGCGGCGACGATGTCGGGGTCGAAACCGCGCACGACCGGACCGACGAGTTTGTCCTGTTCTGCAGCGGCGGTCATCGGTGGTCTCCTTCGGTGAGCGACACGGCGATCTGGTCGCCGTCGAGGCGAACCGGGTGGGTGTGCAGCCGGCAGTCGGCCGGGTTCACCCCGGCGCCGCTGGCGAGGTCGAATTCCCAGCTGTGGGCGCTGCACGTCAAGATGTCGCCGTCGACGTCGCCGTCAGCCAGCGGGAACCCGGCGTGCGGGCACAAACCGTCATAGGCGCGGATTTCTCCGCTGCGCAGGTGGGCGAGCAGGATCGATCGACCCCCCACCTGGAATTCCGCCACCTCGCCCTCCCAGAGATCATCGAGGGTGGCCACCGGGGTCCAGGTGCTAGCGCTGGTCATAGAACACCTCGACGTGGTCCAGTGGCCCGACTCCGGACGCCCCGATTCCCGCTTTGGGGTCCAGCACGTTGCCGTTGTGCCGCAGCCGGATTGGGGCATCGCGTTCGGCGACGCGGTGACCGACCACGTGATGGGCGATCGCTGCGCTGACAGCTTCGACGCTGTCGGCGTCATCGACGGGGATGAGCAGTTCGAGCACGTCGCCCTCGAACAGAGCAGTCAGGGGAAGCAGCGCCACGATTGTCAGCCCTTCGATCCGTGGCGTGCACCGTTGCGTGCCCACCCGTAGTTGTCGGCGTCTTGGCCCTGTTCGTCGGCCGACAGCCCGAAGTACTGCAAGACGGTGCCGAGGTCGGGTGGGCTGATCTCGCCGGACAGGACCCGATCGATCAGCGACTGGTGGCCGGCGAACCGGTCGGGCCGTTGGGTGAAGATCCACCGGCACGGCTCCGAGCAGAACAGGTACTTGCGGTCGTTGTGCACGTGCGTCAGTGGAGCGGCATCGGTGTGCGCGCCGACGATCACCCCGGCGGCTCGCACGATCGGCAACTGGCACAGGTTGCAGGTGATCGGCAGCGTCTCAGGCAGGGTGGCGTCGATGTCGCCGTCGCGGATGTTGTCGGTGATGACATCCCACTGCTTGCCGAAATCGCGGTTCCAGCCCGGGTACTTCTCCTCCAGCCACAGCCGCTCCGCCTCGGAGACGCCCGCGTCGGGGTTCCACCACACGGTGGGCCGGTAGTACCACACACCCAAATGGATGGCATGGTGATACCAGGTCAGCTCGTCGATGAATTCCTGCCAGTACCAGGGGAATTCGAGCCCGTAGTCGCGGAACTGGTCGGCGAACTGCTTGACCACCCAGTCCTCGATGAATTCTTTGAAACTCATCCGCCGGCTCTTTAGCGGCGTGTAGTAATCCATCGACAGACCCGTCAGCAGAGCGAAGATGCGCCACGACCGCCAGAACATGTGGTCGATGAGGAACTGGCCCCACTCGGCCTCACCGTTGTCGGTGAGCACCTTGATCGTGGGCTCGCCCTGCTGGGCGTGGCGGGCCTCGTCGGTCTGGATGGAGCTGATCAGCGCGCCGAATTCCAGATCGCCGACGTCGATGGCGTCGGCGGCCATGCCGAGGAACTGCAGGTTGGTGAACCCGGTCTCCAGGGTGAAGGTCAACTGCAGCGCGATCGACAACGCGTCGTTGGCCACGAACATGTCGTCGAACAAGTAGCGCACCGCGAGCACGATCCAGTTGTTGGTGTGAAACGCCTTGAGTGCCCAATCGCCTCGCGGCTCTTTGGCGAGTAGGCCGTAGGGGAAGAACGCCTGGATCTGGCCATGGCGGACCTCGTCGAGGGTGCCGAAGGTCGCGGTGTTACGCCAGGCCGCCGAGCGGCCGAACCTTCCCATCCGCGCTTCACCGATGGACGCCAGGTATTCGGGCATGGTGATGGCGCCGTAATGCGCCACGATGACCGACTTCCATCCCGGGTCGAGTTGCTCGAACAGCTTCGATCGTCCGATGGCGTTCTTCAGCGAGTACGTCGTGGTGTCCTTGGTGACCTGATTGTGCACGTACTCGCGGTAACCGACTTTGTATGGCTCGTCCCACTTGAGCCAGGCCTCCGAGGAGACCCGGTGCGTGCCCGAAAGCTCTTCGGGAAACACTTCGTCCTCGGTGACGTAGCGAAGCGTCCAGTCGGTGTCGCGAGCCAGGTCGTACCAATCGCTGCGGGAAAGTTTGGGCATATGTCGTCCTCGGTCGGGCTTGAGCCGCGTTGAACTGCGTTGATGACGCGAATGAGACCATGATGCAATAAACCCCAAGGAGTCCTAAGCGTTACGATCACGGTGATTCGCAACGTCGGGTGCTAGGCGCGCCCCAAATACGCTGCGATGGCGGACGCCAACTCGACGGCAAGCACCGAGGAAGAGGTCACAGTGATGGTCACCGGCGAATACCTGGCCGACAACGCCACATATGCGGGCACGTTCGACCCCAAGGATGACGTCCGCCAGTCGCTGCGCCGTATCGAGGCCGGCCCGTTCGTCACCAAGCACGAATCCGTATGTGGCTTCGTCTTTGACGTCGCCACGGACAAGCTGAGCGAGGTTGTGTTCTGAAATCCGACGGCGCACGCCACCGAAGCCTGGACTCCAAGATCGTCGCCGCGCTCGACCGAGTCGGCGGCGCTCTGCACGTCCTGGCCAGGCGGGCCGCCGAAATACATGATCTGTCGAGCACCCAAATGCGGGTGCTCAGTTGGCTTTACGTCGGACCGCCGCCTGCGGCACGTAGCACAGCGCTGGCCCGCGAACTCAACGTGGCCGATCCCACCGTCAGCGACGCAATCGCCGCACTGGTCCGCAAAGGCTTGGTGGTGCGCACCCCAGACCCCGACGACCGCCGCCGCCACGGCCTGGTACTCACCCCGGCCGGCCGCAAAACCGCGACCGAGCTGGCACGCTGGACCGCACCTGCCGAGATCGCCACATCCAAACTCGACCGCTCCGAAGCCGAACGGTTGCTCGACACGCTCCTCGTTGTGATGGCCAAACTCCATGACGCACAGATGCTTCCCGTCGTGCGTGCCTGCAGCACCTGCGTCCAACTCGAAACATCCCAGACCGGTGCGCGCAGCTACCGCTGTAAGTTCTATGACACACCAATGTCTATCTCGGACCTGCGAGTCGACTGCGCCGACCACGTCGCCGTCTAGCTGCCGGTGCCTCGTGGGACGTTTTGCTGCCGCTGACGGCGGTTGCGAAGGTGGTGACGCCCACGTGCGTTTGTCTTCTTTACGACGCAGCTTCTGAAGCTACCTCCACCACTTCTCCCAGGTCCGCCGCCCCGATCCCTGGGATGCCTGGGATACCGCCGGTCCCGGCGATCGGGCCCAGGTTTCTTGCCTCACCCGGCTTCAACGGGCTTTGCATCCGGGTGTCGACCGTTGTCCGGGGGTCGCAGCCGGCGGTATCCAGAACGTCCATCGACTTCCGCAAAGTGTCTGAGTAGGCGTTGCGGATTGCTCGGTTTGTGCGCCAAGGGATTTGGTCACCCCGCTGTACTTCATCGGCGGCCTTGATGGGATGGCCACCAGCATGTGGTTCCAAGATTCGGTGAAGCGTCTCTGGGCCTCCTCGAAGGCGCGGTCGGCCTCGGCGGTGTGCCGCCCCGCGCCATGAACGGTCTCCGCCAGCAGTGAAATCTGAAGGGGGCTGCCGGCCTGCAGGCTCTGGTTGATCGCCCACGGATCGCCCCGCCCGACGCGATGAGCTCGGCCTCGCTCAGGTTTATCAGCTGCATGGTGCCGCCCGCCGCCGACAAACACCGACGCGCATCGCAGCCCGCTTCTGTGCTGGTAGAACCCTAATACCGGAACGGCGGCGGCGAACTCACCTGATTCAGGTCTGGCTGCCGGCCAGCTTTCGAACCGTCAGCGCTTCGATGTCTTGGAACGGTCGCCCCTCGGGCCGGATCAGATCGTGGAACCACACTTTAGGGACCGAGGTGTAAGGGTGATCCCATGAATCCCAGGGGAAGTAGGTCTGCGTCTTGCCGGCCACCAAACCCCAGTTGATCGCGCCGACGTTGTGGCGCTTTGCCACCGGCAGAATTGATTGGACGGTGCTGCCCTGGGGTCGCGCCATGTATTCCGTGCACAGGATCGGCCGGCCCAACGGGGTGAGTTCGTTGATCCGGTTCTCGAACCCAGCTGGTCCCGCGTAGGAGTGGAAGGTGATCACGTCGGCGTTGGCGAGCTGTATGTCACTGATTGCGCTGCGTCCCTGCGGCTGTCCCCAATCACCCCGCCACACACCACTTGTCAGCGGCTGGCTGGGATCCACGGCCCGGGCCCAGCGAAAGACCTGGGGGAGCAGGTTTGCGACCAGTTGCTCCTTGTCGCTTCGTTCGGCATTGCGGTACTGGCGCGCGGGGTTGTCGGGTTCGTTCCACAGGTCCCAGCCCAAAATTCGGTCGTCGTTGCGGAATTGGGTCATCACCGCCGTGACGTAGTCACGCATGACCGGGACGTACTTTGGATCACCGAGGCGTTCGGCGCCCGGGCTCTGCGCCCAGCCCGAGTTGTGCACGCCGGGCCTCGGCGCCCGCTGGCGCCCTGCGCGGGGTTGCGGATCCCAGCAGGAGTCGAAGAAAACCAACAGCGGTTTGATGCGGTGACGCGCCGCGATGTCGACGAATTGCCCGAGGCGAGTTTGAAAGCCGCGCTGGTCGGCCGCCCAAAGCTGATCGTGAAGGAACACACGTGCGGTGTTGTGGCCGTAGAACTGGGCCCAGCCAAGCTCGGTATCGATGCGCCGCAGGTCGAAGGTGTCAGGCTGGAACATCTCGAGCTGGTTGATGGCGCTCGCCGGAATGTAGTTCGATCCAACGAGCCAGCCCTGCGCTTGATACCAACGATTGGCGCGCTCGGGTGACCATCGGCCCGCTTCCTCCGCGGCGGCCCGCGGCATCCGGGCAACTGCGGCGCCCGCGGCCAATAACAGAGGGATTTTCAAGGCCGTACGTCGTTCCACGATGTGACGATAAGTTTTCGGGGCCATTTCCCTGGGATTTGCTCAGCGCGTCGCGACGACTTCAGATGACGATCGTTATGGTGCCGTCATGGGCATCCTCGAGCGGTGACCTTCGCTCGTCATCGTGACCAATCCGTGACCATCGGCCATCGGCGAGCCCACAGCGTCATGCCTGCCGGTGAGGTTAAAATGCGCCCCGACTGTGTACCAAATACGTTGTCGGGCAATCGATCATGAGAAGCCCCTAGGACGGCGGGCTCTCGGATGCCTACCGCAGCTTGCGACCGTGATTGTCTTTGACGTTGCCGGTGAAGATCATGATCGCGTCGACGATGGCCCAAACGATGCTGCCGAGCAGAACCGGCAGACCGATTAAACAGAACACGCTGAAGAGAACTCCGAACAGCCCAAGGCATAGCTGCGCCACCGCAATCTGAGTCGAGTCGATGTAGAAGCGACCGATTCCGAACATGCCAAGGAAAAGCTGAAGCAAGCCGGCGGTGGTGGCGGACTTATCCGAAAGCGGCAGCCCGGTAGCGTGGTCGCGCCCAAAGGGCGCCTGCGGGTCAACATGGCTTGGGTAACCGGGATGGCCCGGATAGCCGGAGTATCCGGGGTAGGCCTGAGGGGGCGGATACCCCGGCGGCGGCGATGGGGTGTGCGGATCCGGCTGCGATCCGTAACCATGCGGCCGCCATCCCCAGGGCGGCTCACCGGGCCCATTTAGGGGTTGGTTAGGCGGTGTCGACATCGCTTCGAGTTAACACGCCCGATGCGCAGGCGTCCACACCGGCGGGCGCCGCTAGCCACGTCGGGAAAACCCGATCAAGGCAGTCGGCGGAATCGCCTCAAACTTCACCCCCGGGAGCGCAATACTGAACGGGTGCCTGATCGAAATGTGTTAGGCGGTCCGCTGGAACCGTGCAGCACAGACCCGCTGACCGGCTTCTACCGCGATGGCTGTTGCTCGACCGGCCCTCAGGACCTCGGGCGCCACACAATCTGCGCGGTGATGACCGCCGAATTTTTGGAGCACCAGCGCTCCATCGGCAACGACTTGTTGACGCCGGTTCCCGAGTATCGGTTCCCCGGCCTGCTGCCGGGCGACCGCTGGTGCGTGACCGCGCTGAACTGGCTACGCGCCCACGACGACGGTTGTGCCGCGCCGGTGGTGTTGGCGGCAACTCACGAGAGCACCCTTGAGGTGGTACCGCTGGAGGCGCTGCAAGAACACAAGGTCGACGTTCCCGACGACCTGGCCAACCTGTAGCGCGACCGCGAGCGAGGCGGATGAGCGACGCATCTGCGCCGCGTCTAGCGTCTCTGTCATATCTCTCACCTGACGCGTCAAAGAGGGGTCCCGGTGGGTTCTGTGGCGGACGACATCGAATTCGACGACTTGACCGCGCCCCAGCTGACCGACGTGCAGCGCCGGATCCTGGAATTCACCGAAGCCGAGCCCGTCGACCTCGACATCGACAGGATGGTCGCGGAGGCGATCGAGCAGGCCGGCTTGACACCCGCAACCGCCGACCTCGACGACGCCGATGGCTTCATTGACCGCCTGCGGATGCACGTCGCCTCGATCGAAGCCGACGAAGGCCTGCGCCAGCTCACCCGGGGCTCGCTGCGCCAACGAATCGTGCGCCTGCTGCGCAACCGGTTGTCACTTACCGAGCTCATCCAGCGGTACCCCGAGATCGAATCCATCCCGATCGAAAAACCGTTCATCGTCGTTGGGATGCCGCGTTCGGGCACCACGCATCTGGTGAATCTCATTGCCGCCGATCCCCGCCGGCGTGCCCTGCCGTATTGGGAGAGCCAGGATCCCATCCCCGCCCCCGGGCAGGGCCCGGCTATCTGCGGCGTCGATCCCCGCTATGCGCGTGCCAAGTCAGAACACGATGCGTTGATGGCGAGCGCGCCGGTGGTAGCCGCCATGCATGACCGGTACCCCGAGGCGATCGAGGAGGAGGTCGAGCTTCTTGACCTCGATCTGGCCTCATACGTGCTGGAATGGCATGCCCGAGTGCCTGACTGGCGAGATTACTATCTGGGCCTCGACCAAACCCGGCACTATGCCTACATGAGGAAGGTGTTGCAGGCGCTGACCTTCCTGCGCGGGCCGCACACCTGGGTGCTCAAGAGTCCGCAGCACTGCGAGCAGCTCGGTCCGCTGATGGCGACTTTTCCCGACGCGACAGTGGCTTTCACCCACCGCGACCCCGGCGCGGTGATCCAGTCGGCGATCACCATGATGGCCTACTCGGATCGGCTGCGCCGCACCAGCATTGACCCGCAGTGGCTGCTGGACTATTGGAGTGACCGCGTGTACCGGCTGCTCAGCGCCTGCGTACGTGACCGCCAGCTGGTGGCGTCCGACCGCAGCATCGACATCAACTTCCACCAGTTGGGCGGCAACGAAATGGCGGTGCTCGAGCGGCTTTACCAGTGCGCGGCTGTCGACTTACCGCCCAAGGTGCAACAACGTTTTCAGCGCTACCTGGACGGTAATCCGCGCGGCAAACACGGCCGAATCCGTTATGAGCTGCAGCGGCATTTCGGCATCTCCGCGGACGAGCTCCGCAGTCGCTTCGACTTCTACTTCGACAAGTTCGACGTCCGTCCCGAATAGAGGAGCCACCAGCGATGTCAGAGCCTGTCTATCGGAACAGACCGGGCGCTGAGGCGATGCGCCCGGCGTCGGCCGAGCAGGCCGAACAGATCGCACCGGGCTTATGGTGCTCACCGGGCTTGTCCAACTCGTATCTGCTCACGACCACCGAGGGCCGGGTAATCGTCAACACCGGCATGGGCTTCGAGGGACCGGTGCATCGCGCCAACTTCGACGCCGTGGACTCCTCACCGGTGCGTTACATCATCTTCACGCAGGGCCATGTGGATCATGTCGGTGGCCTGGACAGCGTGCGCGATCCCGACACGACCGTTGTCGCGCAGGCGAATTGGAAGGCCTGGCGAGACGACAACGATCGGCTGATCCCGTACCGGGCCAGCCGCAGCGCTTTCGCCTTCAAGGACACCCTGGCCAGCGGTATCCACGCCATCCAACGGCGCTTGGGCACTACGCGGTTGCCCGGTCAGAGCGTGCCCGTCGTCGACATCGACTTCCACGACACCCTCTGGTTGGAGGTCGGCGGGCGGCGCATGGAGTTGATCTCCGTGCCCGGCGGCGAGACCACCGACTCGCTGGTGATCTGGCTGCCGGACGAGCGAGTCTGTCTGTGTGGAAACACGTTTGGGCCGCTCTTTGGCCACATTCCGAATCTCGTCACCATGCGCGGCGATCGCTATCGGGACGCGTTGGCGGCTATCGCCTCGGTGGAGAGGGTCCGCAGCCTGCAGGCCGAGGTGCTGGTGACCGGTCACTTCGAGCCGATCACCGGTGCCCAACGTATCGACGCGGAACTGACTCGGCTGCGCGACGTGATTCAGTGCATCCACGATCAGACCGTCGCCGGAATGAACGCCGGCAAGGACGTCCGCACCTTGATGCGGGAAATCGTCCTGCCCGCCGAATGCGAAGTGGGTCAAGGGTACGGCAAAGTGGCCTGGGATGTGCGGGCCATCTGGGAGAACTACTCGGGCTGGTTCCACCACGAATCGACCACCGAGCTATACCCCGTCGGATTCGATGCCGTCGCCGCCGACGTGGTCGAGCTTGCCGGCGCCGACGCGCTGCTGGATCGAGCCCGCGCGCACCTGGCCGCCGATCGCGCGTTGCATGCCATCCACCTTGCCGCGCTTCTCCCCGCGGACCATCCGGGGGCGCGCGAGGTGTTGCGGGACGCCCATGAAAAACTTCTCGCCAGCAGCACCAACTTCTGGGAAAGTGCCTGGCTTCGCAATCAGATAGCGAGGAACGCATGACGGCATTCGCACTACGGCCCGAGGACTTCTACCACACCGGCATCATCGTGCCCGACCTCGACGCGGCGATGGCCCGGCTGAGCGCGCTGGCCGGCTACCGCTGGATCAGCCCCGTGAGCTACACATTGCCGTTTCGCACGGTGAGCGGAACACAAGAGGTGACTTCGACTTTCGTCTACTCGCTGCAGCCTCCACACGTCGAGCTGATCAAAGAGGTACCAGGGACGGCGTGGACTGCGGCACCCGGCAACGCGATTCATCACCTCGGCTACTGGACGGACAACCTGGCCGAGAGTGCAAAGGTACTGGCGGACAACGGCTTCACCTTCGAAGCAACTGCCGACACCACACCGCCGGATTTAGCGCTATTCGCCTACTACGTGGACGCGGCGGGCACCCGCATCGAGATCGTCGATCGAGCACTGTTCCCGGACTTTCCTGCCTTCCTGCAGGCGGCGGCCGGGCCGGAAGCGTAGCGGAGCCGGACATCTTGTTGACGGTGCTGCGCTTCAACTTCGCGTCCCCGCACGGCGATCCACGCACTGAGGCCACGCTCTTGTCCGCCGCCCTTGAGCTCGGGGAGTGGGGGGAATCCCGCGGCATCACCTCGATCAGCGTCGACGAGCACCACGCGACCGGGCACGGGTGGAGCTGCAATCCGATCATGGCCGCGGCGATGTTCTTGGCCCGGACGTCGAAACTGATCGCCAGCGTCGATTGCGCACTGGGACCGCTGTGGAATCCCGTGCGGCTCGCCGAAGACATCGCACTCGTCGACAACATGAGCCGCGGCCGTCTGCACACCACCGTGGGACTCGGATATCGCCCCGTCGAATACGACTCCCTAGGAATCGATTTCGGGCGGCGTGGCGTGCTGATGGATGGCCTGCTCGAACGCATGCTGGCGGTCTGGTCCGGCGCTGATGCGGAAACTGGAATCTGCACCGGCACCTGGACGCGACCGCATCCACCGCTGTACGTAGGTGGCGGCACTCGTGCCACGGCGCGTCGCGCGGCCCGGTTCCGGCTGCCGCTCAGTTTGGCGGACCACTTGCCCGACATCGCCGATTACTACCGCGAGCTGTGCGCCGAGGCCGGCACGTCACCGTTCATCCTCATGCCGGGACCGGTCAACCGCGGAATGATCTACCTGCACGAGGATCCGGACAGGGCATGGGCCGAGCTGGGTGAACACATCCTCTGGGAAGCAGTCACTTACGGTCAATGGTCGACCGACCAGCGTTCGCTCATGCACTTGCCGGGTGTCCAGACTCTTGACCAGGTCAGGGCATCGGGACGATACCGCTTTCTCACTCCCGGCCAGCTGATCACGGAGGTGCGTGAGGCCGATGATTTCGGGCCGCTCGTCATGCACCCGTTGGTCGGCGGCATGCCGGTCGACGAAGCGTGGAAGTCGGTCCAGTTGCTCACGGACAAGGTCTTGCCCGCACTGACCTGACGCGTCGAAAGACGTTGGAATCAAGTGTGTTGGGATTCGCCTGTCAGGGGTCGAACGCGAGCGGGAGTGACGTCGGACCACTGATCCCCGCGGGGGGCTTCCACAGTGCAGGTCCGACCCGTCGAGGTTTGGCTATCCGTTGCGTGATCACCTGCAGCGCCTCGACGAGCTCGATTCGAGCCAGATGGACGCCGAGGCAGTAGTGGACGCCACCGCCGAAGGTAAGGACCGGCGCGGCGCCTTCGCGTGTGATGTCGAGGCGATCAGGGTCGTCGTAGATCGCCGGATCGCGATTGGCGGCGGCAGTGTTGACCATGACATATGCCCCTTGGGGCACCTGAACACCATCCAGGTCGACATCGCTGGTGGCGACACGCAGCGCGGCGAAGACGACCGGTGAGTAGCGAATGAGTTCGTCAACCGCCTTCGGTGCTAGCTCGGGATGGTCGGCCAGCAACGTCCATTGGTCCGGATGGTCACACAGCGCCTGCACCGCCGCCGCCAATTGGTTTCGCGTGGTGTCGGTGCCTGCGTTGAGAAGGATCGCAACAAGATTGACCAGTTCGTCGTGGGTGAGTCGGTCACCGTACTCTTCGACGCGGACCAGGTCGGAGATCAGATCGTCGCCAAGCGACCGGCGACGGCGTGAGATCAGTTCTTCGAGGTAAGCGTCGAGCTCCCGCCAGGCCCGCAGAATGGCATACTCCTCGGCCGCAACGTTGCCGCCGAACGCTTTGCTGAGGTCGTCGGCCCAGCGTGCGAAGAGTTGCCAATCTTCAGCCGGTGCGCCCACCAACGCGCAGATGATCGGAACCGGGTACTGCCTGGCGATGTCGCGGACCATGTCGCAGTGGCCGGCGGCGCGGTGCCGGTCGACCAGCTTGCTGATCACCTCGATGCACGCCCTGCGCATCCGCTCGGCCGCCCGGGGAGTGAAAGCCCTTGCCACCAAACAGCGCAACCGGTGATGTTGGTTTGGCTCTACCGACATGAGCGTCTGGCAGACCTTGTCCCAGACCGGTCCGGAGTTGATGCCCTGCACTACCAGGCTGATGCCGCGCGGTATGGCGAACCGCGAATCGCGCAGCACGGTGCGGGCCATCCGATAGTCGAGAATTTCGGGACCGAACTTACCGAGCGCGATCGGCGCCTGCCGGTGGGCTTGCCGGATGATGCGGTGCGCCTCGTCCGGGTCTGTCGCGTCGTGATACGCGAAGGTCGGCCACGTGCTGTCAAAGATGCTCGGTGCGGGAGTGGTGGTTGTCATGACGTCGACTATTGGTCGGCGCCGCCGCCAGTCCATCGGGCGAAATACCTAATTACTCTCGGGGTTAGACACCCACCTGAACATGGCCGCCAGGGAACATCAGCAATTTTGCTGATGTTCTGCGATCCGCAGCACCGCATGCTGGCTAGCATGAGCGAGACTGAGTGGAGCGACCTGGCCGTGAGCGAGCTGCCGACCGGAACCGTGACGTTGCTGCTGGCAGACGTCGAGGGCTCCACGCGCCTGTGGCAGACCCAGCCGGACGAAATGGCGGTTGCTGTCGCGCGGCTGGACCAGACGCTGACGGACGTGGTGGCGGCCCACGACGGAGTCCGCCCGGTCGAGCAGGGCGAGGGCGACAGCTTCGTGATCGCCTTTGCTCGCGCGTCCGACGCGGTGGCCTGCGCCCTGGACCTGCAGCGGGCCCCGTTGGCGCCGATTCGGCTGCGCATCGGCATCAACACCGGGGAAGTGCGCCTGCGCGATGAGGGCAACTACATCGGTCCCACGATCAACCGCACCGCCCGACTGCGCGATCTCGCGCACGGCGGACAGACGGTGTTGTCGGGTGCAACGGAACTGTTGGTCATCGATCAGCTTCCGCCGGACGTGTCGCTGGCCGACATGGGCAGCCATCCGCTTCGGGACCTGCCCCGTCCCGAAAGGGTTGTGCAGCTGTGCCACCCAGACCTGCGCAATGACTTCCCGCCACTGCGTACACCAAAAGCTCATGTCTCTCATAATCTTCCAACCCAACTCACGAATTTTGTTGGGCGCCAGTGGGAAATCCATGGCCTATGCGAAACACTGGCGACCAACCGTCTGGTCACCCTCACCGGAGCCGGCGGAGCGGGCAAGACGCGCCTAGCCGTGCAGGTCGCGTCGGCCCTCGCCGAGCAGTACGGCGACGGAATCTGTTACGTCGATCTGGCGCCCATCACCCATCCCAATGTCGTGCCGGTCGCCGCGGCACGCGCGCTGGGGCTGCCCGACCAGCCCGGTCGATCCACCATCGACACGCTGCAGCAGCATCTTCGCGACCGCCACATGCTGCTGCTGGTGGACAACTGCGAACATCTGCTCGACTCGTCCGCCGCGATGGTCGCTGGCCTCCTCGGGTCCGCACCGCGGCTGACCGTGCTCGCCACCAGCCGTGAGCCGCTCGGTGTGACGGGCGAAGCCGGTTGGCAGGTGCCCTCGCTGTCACTGTCCGACGACGCCATCGAGTTGTTCGCCGACCGTGCGCGGTTGGTTAGAAGTGGCTTCACCGTGAACGACGACAACGCCCGCGCGGTCACCGAGATCTGCCGGCGCCTGGATGGGATGCCATTGGCGATCGAACTGGCCGCGGCGCGCATGCGCGCGTTGTCGGTTGATGAGATCCTTGGCAGCCTGCACGACCGCTTCCGTCTGCTCACCGGAGGCGCGCGAACGTCGGTGCGTCGACAGCAGACGTTGCGCGCGTCGGTGGATTGGTCGCACGCCCTGCTCACCGATACGGAGCGGATCTTGTTCCGCAGGTTGGCAGTGTTCCTGGGTGGTTTCGACCTGGACGCAGCGCAGGCGGTCGCCGGAGTCGATGGTGTCGAGCGTTACCAGGTGCTGGACCAGCTCACGTTGCTGGTGGACAAATCGCTGGTGGTTGCCGAAAACAGCGGCGGAAGAACGCGATACCGGCTGCTCGAAACCGTGCGCCAATATGCGCTGGAGAAATTGGGGGAGTCGGGCGAGGCCGACGTGGTCCGGTCGCGGCATTGTGACTACTACACGGCGATGGCGGCGCTGCTCGACGCGCCGGCCCGCACTGACTACGCGCAGCGCCTAGATCAGGCGGAAGCCGAGATGGACAACCTGCGCAACGCGTTGGGATGGAACCTGGAGACATCCGATACCGAGCGCGCGCTATCGCTGGCATCCTCGCTCCAACCACTTTGGCTCACGCGTTTACGCGTGCTGGAAGGCCGGGCATGGTTCGACACCGTTCTCGGAGAGCGCGATTTGAACACTCTCGAGGTGTCCGCCTCGGTGCGTGCCCGGGCGCTCGCCGACGCGGCGGTGTTGAACATGTTTGTCGGCGGCAGCTTCGATCGGGCCGAGCGCGGGCTGGCGATCGCTCGCGAAGTCGGTGACCCGGCCCTGCTGGCAAGGACGTTGACCGCCTGTGGCTGGATCGCGGGCGCCGTCCATTACAACGCGGAGGCGGCCGCAAAGTACTACGCAGAGGCAATGGTGTATGCCCGCAGTTTGGACGATCGATGGAGCCTGAGCCGGATCCTCGCCTGGCAGGCGAACACCTGGGTGAGCGTGGGCGACCCGATCGCGGCCCGCACCGCCGGTGAAGAAGGTCGCGATATCGCGGATGCGATTGGCGACCGGCCCAACTCGCGGATGTGTCGCCTGTACCTCGCGTGGGTGCAGTTGATGGACGGCGACGTTGCCTCCGCCGTTGCCCGATTCCAGAGGGTAATCGCCGAGTGCGAAGCCGATCACGACGAGTTTCTCAAACCAATCGCAGGGATGGGTCTGGCTATGGCACTGGCACACCAGGGTGACGTCGATACGGCGCGCGCTGTGGTAGATAAGGCACTCGAGACCGCGTCGGACATGGATGAAATTTTCAAGGGAATGGGCCACGCGGCGTCGTCGGTGGCGGCGCTGGCCGCGGGCGACGTCCGCGCCGCTCATGACGCGAGCGAGCGGGCCTCGCACCACATCGGTGTGTCCCAACCCCAGATGGCAGTGGTGCAACGTGCCTTCAACACCATTGAAGTGGCGCTGGCGGAGGGCGACCTCGTGTTGGCGCGCAGTTTGGCCGACGAAGCGGCTTCGGTGGCGACGGGGTGGCACCTGGTGGCGGCGCTACTGGCCCGCGCTCGGGTTGCTATCGCAGAGCGCAGTCGAGGGAACGCAGAACGTGACGCCCATGATGCGCTTGCCTGTGCCGCCAGCTCTGGGGTTTATCAACCGCTTGCCGGCATCCTTGAATGCCTCGCCGAACTGGCCAGAGATATCGACACTCAGCAAGCCGCGCGCCTCTTCGGAGCCGCCGACGCCTTCCGCCAGCGCACCCAGAACGTGCGGTTCAAGGTCCATCAAGACAGCTACGATTCGTCGGTTGCGGCGTTGCGCGACGCGATGGATGAGGCGGACTTCGACGCGGCGTGGGCCGAAGGGGCGGCGTTGTCGACCGAGGAGGCGATCGCCTACGCGCAGCGTGGCCGCGGCGAGCGCAAGCGCCCGTCCAGCGGCTGGGCGTCGTTGACACCTGCCGAGCACGATGTCGTGCGCCTCGTCTGTGAAGGGTTGAGCAACAAGGACATTGCCAAGCGGCTGTTCGTCTCACCCAAGACCGTGCAAACACACCTCACCCACGTGTACACGAAACTCGGGCTCACGTCGCGCGTTCAACTGGCTCAGGAGGCGGCGCGCCGGGCGTGACCGCACGCTGCTCCAGCCGGTCGGCGAGCGAGCGTCCGGCGTCCAGCACGTGTCTTTCGGCGATGGTGCGGGCCCGTTCGGCGTCTTTGGCACCGAGCGCGTCGAGCGACTCCTGATGTCCGTCAAGCGAGTGCTTCTCATGCTCGGGGAACAAGATGAGGAAATTGCTCGGCACCACCCGGGCGGCCTGCTTGATCTGATTCAACAGCCCCGGCGAGTTTCGCCAACGAGGTCTACGCGCCGACCGCCGACGAAATCGCCAGGGCCGAAGCCAATGTCGCTGCGTACCGGGAATCCGAGGCCAACGGACGCGGCGCGACCGGCGTGAACGGTGTCCTGGTCGACGCTGCCCACGTGAAGCAGGCGGAGCGGACGCTGGCGCGCTCGGCGCTGATCAACGGCAGGCGCGCTTGACGGCGGCGATCGCCGCTAGTCGATCACCACCAACAGGTCACCGCCTTCGACCTGTGCCGTCTGCGAGACCGCGATTCGTGCGACCTTTCCGGACTTCGGGGTGGTGACGGCCGCCTCCATCTTCATCGCCTCGATCGTGGCGATCGTCTGACCGGCTTCGACTTCCTGGCCGACGTCGGTGGTCACAGTCACGACGCCGGCAAAAGGCGCCGCGATGTGATCCGGGTTGGCACGGTCGGCCTTCTCGGCGGCGGGCACGTCCGAGGCGACGCTGCGATCACGTACCAGGACGGGTCGTAATTGACCGTTGAGTATGCACATCACGGTGCGCATGCCGCGTTCGTCCGCGTCTGAGACGGCCTCCAGGCCGATCAACAGCTCCACACCGCGCTCCAGCTCGACGCGGTGTTCATCGCCCTGACGCAGTCCGTAGAAGAACTGGTTGGCGCTCAGGCGCGAGGTGTCCCCGTACTGTTCGCGATGGTCCTCGAGCTCCTTGGTCGGCCCGGGGAACAGCAGCCGGTTCAGCGCCGCCTGCCGCTCGACGCCCGGGGTGGCCAACGCCTTTTCGTCGTCGGCCGACAGCGCCTGTTCGGGTTTCGCCGGGCCGCGCCCCTCTAATGCCTTGGTGCGTAACGGCTCGGGCCAGCCGCCCGGTGGGTCACCGAGTTCTCCGCGCAAAAACCCGATCACCGACTCCGGGATGTCGTACCGTGCGGGATCGTCGGCGAATTCTTGCGCGCTGACGCCCGCTCCCACCAGTGCCAGCGCCAGGTCACCGACCACCTTGCTGGAGGGGGTGACCTTGACGAGGTGTCCAAGGATGGCATCGGCTCCGGCGTAGGCGTTTTCGATATCCTCAAATCTATCGCCGAGTCCCAGCGCGATCGCCTGCTGGCGCAGGTTGGACAGCTGGCCGCCCGGAATCTCGTGGTGGTAGACGCGTCCCGTTGGGGCGGGAAGCCCGGATTCAAAGGGCGCATAGACCTTTCGGAGCGCTTCCCAATACGGCTCCAGGTCGCAGACGGCTGAAAGCGATAAGCCGGTGTCGAAGGTCGTGTTGGCCGCGGCGGCCACGATGGACGACAGTGCGGGCTGGCTGGTGGTTCCCGCTAGGGGGGCCGCGGCGCCGTCGACGGCGTCGGCCCCGGCGTGCCACGCCGCCACGTAGCTGGCCAGCTGACCGCCCGGGGTGTCGTGGGTATGCACGTGTACCGGTAGGTCGAATCGCGACTTGAGCGCCGAGACCAGCGTCGCTGCCGCCGGCGCACGCAGCAACCCAGCCATGTCCTTGATCGCCAGCACGTGGGCGCCCGCGTCGACGATCTGTTCGGCCAGCTTCAGGTAATAGTCGAGCGTGTAAAGCTTTTCGGCCGGATCGCTCAGATCCCCGGTGTAGGACATCGCCACCTCGGCCACCGCCGCGCCGGTTTCGCGCACGGCGTCCACCGCCGGCCGCATGGAGTCGACGTTGTTCAACGCGTCGAAGATCCGGAAGATATCGATGCCCGTGGCCGTCGCTTCCTCGACGAACGCCGTCGTCACCGTCTCCGGATAGGGGGTGTAGCCGACGGTGTTGCGCCCGCGCAGCAGCATCTGCAGACAGATGTTGGGCAACGCCTCGCGCAGCGTCGCCAATCGTTCCCACGGGTCTTCTTTCAGGAACCGCAGCGCCACATCGTAAGTCGCCCCGCCCCAGCATTCGATCGACAGCAGTTGCGGTGTGGTCCGCGCGATATAGGGCGCCACCTTGATCAGGCCGCTGGTGCGGACCCGGGTGGCGAGTAGGGATTGGTGCGCGTCGCGGAACGTGGTATCGGTGACGCCGACGCCGGCCGACTGGCGCAACCAGGCCGCAAATCGCTCCGGCCCGAGTTCGGTCAACCGCTGTTTGGAACCGTCCGGGGGCTCAACAGACAAATCGATGTCTGGCAGCTTGTCGTGCGGGTACACCGTCGACGGACGCTCACCGTGCGGCTTGTTGACGGTCACGTCGGCCAGATAGTTGAGGATCTTGGTGCCGCGGTCAGCGGAGCCGCGCGCGGTGAGTAGCTGCGGGCGCTGTTCGATGAACGATGTCGTGATGCGGCCGGCCTGAAAATCACGGTCGTCCAGGACCGCTTGCAGGAACGGAATATTCGTCGACACACCCCGGATCCGAAACTCCGCGACCGCGCGTCGTGCCCGGCGCACGGCCGTCGCGAAATCGCGGCCCCGGCATGTCAATTTGATCAACATCGAGTCGAAGTGGGCGCTGATATCGGCGCCCAGCGTCGTGCCGCCATCCAACCGGATTCCCGCGCCGCCGGGCGTGCGATAGGCGGTGATTCGGCCGGTGTCCGGGCGGAAACCGTTCGCCGGATCCTCAGTGGTGATCCGGCACTGCAACGCCGCGCCGTGGGGGACGATCGAATCCTGGGTCAAACCAATGTCTTTTAGGCTCTGTCCCCCGGCGATGCGCAGCTGCGCCGACACCAGGTCGACATCGGTGATCTCCTCGGTGACCGTATGCTCCACCTGGATTCGGGGATTCATCTCGATGAACACGTGATTGCCGCGTTCATCGAGTAGGAATTCGACCGTGCCGGCACACGTATACCCGATGCTCCGCGCGAATGTCACCGCGTCTGCGCAGATCTGTTGGCGCAGCTCTGGGTCCAGATTCGGTGCCGGCGCAATCTCGACGACCTTCTGGTGGCGGCGCTGCACACTGCAGTCGCGCTCGTAGAGGTGCATGACATTGCCCTGGCTGTCGGCCAGGATTTGCACCTCGATGTGCCGCGGGTCGATCACCGCCTGCTCGAGGAACACCGAGGCATCCCCGAACGCTGATTCGGCCTCGCGGCTGGCGGCCTCGATCGCCTCGGGCAGCGAGGCGGTGTCGACCACCCGGCGCATCCCCCGTCCGCCGCCACCGGCGACCGCCTTGACGAATAGCGGGAAGGTCATCGACTCGGCGGCCGCCAGCAGCTCGTCGACCGACGTCGAGGGTGCCGAAGAAGCCAGCACCGGAAGGCCGGCTTCGCGCGCCGCCGCGACCGCCCGCGACTTGTTGCCCGTGAGCTCGAGCACCTCTGCGCTCGGGCCGACGAAGGTGATGCCCGCCGCCGCGCACGCCGCCGCCAGGTCCGGATTCTCCGACAAGAAGCCGTAGCCGGGATAAATCGCGTCCGCTCCGCAAGCCTGTGCCGTCGCGACGATGTCGTCGACCGATAGGTATGCGCGAACCGGGTGGCCCTCCTCGCCGATCTGATAGGACTCGTCGGCCTTGAGCCGATGCACGGAATTGCGGTCCTCATAGGGGTAGATCGCGACCGTGCCTATTTCCAGCTCATAGGCCGCGCGGAACGCGCGGATCGCTATCTCCCCGCGATTGGCGACCAGTACCTTCGCAAACACGGTCTTTACGATAGAGCGCGCTGCGGGGGCCGACATACCCGCTCAGTGGACGGATCAGCTCGTTGGACGCGGTCTGCTCCATGATGTGTGCCGTCCACCGGTGATCCGGCTCATGGCGGGGCGGTTCGCTTGAGCCCGCCATGTCGGTCGTGTACACGCTTTGATGGCTATGTAGACCCCGAAAGCCAGCGTGATCCAGCCGATGAACGGCAGCGCCGCCGCTCTGCGAACATCGTGCGGCGGTGGGTTGAGCGCCATGAGCGCGCCGCTGATCATCCATGCCGACCGAGCAGAAATACAGCGAGCCGAGGCCCACTCGATGAATATGCGGTGGGTGTTCGGCAATGTCCACGGGTCGGCCCACATGCAGACCACCGTCGCGACCTTGACGGCGCCCGCGACGTGATGTTCCAGTGAGTCATGCAGGTGAGTGGGGAGACCGCATGCCCAAGGTAGCGATTCTGGACGACTACGCCGGCGTGGCGTTACAGGTTAGCGACTGGTCACCGGTGCAAAAGCGGGCCGAGGTAACCGTTTTCGGCCGCCACCTTGGTGAAGACGAGGCCGCCGAGGCCTTGCGGCCGTTTGATGTGGTGTGCACCCTGCGAGAGCGAATGGCGTTTCCGCGGACCTTGATCGAGCGGCTACCGAACCTGAAGCTGCTCACTATTGTCGGCAGGAGCCTGCCGAACATGGACATGGCCGCGGCCGGCGAGCACGCTATTCTGGTGGCGCACTCGGATTTTTCCCATCCCCGATTCAGGTCCATGCGCGACGCCACGCCGGAACTCGCCTGGGGTCTGATGATTGCGACGGTGCGCAATCTCGCCGAAGAGCATCGCAGCATGCGTGATGGCGGGTGGCAGACCAGCGCGGGTATGACCTTGTCCGGTAAGACCCTCGGCCTGCTCGGGCTGGGCAGGGTCGGCAGACGCATGGCCGAGTACGCCAGGGCCTTTGACATGGATGTCATCGCGTGGAGTCGCAATCTCACCGAGGACGCCGCCGCGAGTGCGGGCGCACGCCGAGTCGATAAGGCCACGCTGTTCGCATCCTCGGACGTGGTCTCCATTCACCTGGTGCTCTCGGAACGCACCCGGGGACTGGTCGGCGAAGCGGAACTGGCGCTGATGAAGCCACACGCCTACCTGATCAACACCTCCAGGGGGCCGATCGTCGACGAGGCGTCCCTGCTGGCCGCGCTGGAAACCGGGCGCATCGCCGGGGCGGGCCTCGACGTCTATGACACCGAGCCGCTGCCGAAAGACCATCGGCTGCGGCAGCTTTCAAACGTGACGCTGTCTCCCCACCTGGGATATGTCACGCGTGAAATGCTGGGCGTCTTCTACTCCGAAACGGTGGAATCGGTGCTGGCGTGGCTGGACGGGACGCCCATTCGGCTCGCCAATCCCGAAGTGCTGCAGCGGCACTGAACAACTCATTTCCGTTTCCAGTGCCCAGATTTGACCGCCTCCAGCGCATCGGTGACGTAGCGGTCCAGTGGCCACGGTGTCCCCGACCGTCGCACCCACTGCTGAAAGGCGAAGTCGGCGGCCGCGAACGCGAGTTGAACCAGCAGGCCCGGACGAATGTCGGCCTCGGGGTCGGCGCCCATCCGTTCGGCGATCAGCTTGGTGGCTCGCTCCTTATCGGCCGGCCGGTGCACCGTGACCTTGGCGAGCAGGTCGGGCGCCACCAGCAGGGCTTCGCGCCATTCCTCGGTGTCGGCCTGCTGGAATGAGCGGGTCCGCGTGACGATGGCGTTGATCAAGGCGACATCGGGTGGCTCGGCGGCGGGCCGCCCCTCGAGGAGATTGACGATCGCGGCGCCACCGTATCGCACCGGGGCGAGCAGAAGTTCTTCTTTCGCCGGCACATGCCGGAAGAACGTGCGTGGCGAAACGCCTGCGGCCGTGGCGATCTCCTCTGTAGTCACCGCGTCGTACCCGCGCTCGACGAATAGGCGAAACGCCGCACGCCGAATATCGGCCCGGATCTGCGCGCGCTGCCGGTCGCGAAGCGACTCGCCGGTCATCGGAAGCAGCCGATCCCACCGTCGACGTGAATGGTCTGTCCGGTGATGAAGGTGGCGTCATCGCCGAGTAGGAACGCCACCAGCGCACCCACGTCAGTGCGGACGTCGCCGATACGCTTCATCGGGACCCGCCCCACGGCCTTGTCGTACTCCTTGGGCGCGAACGACTTCCAGAACTTGACGCCGTCCGATTCGGCGAAGGGGCAGATGACATTGACACGGATGTTGTCGCGCCCCCATTCCAGCGCGGCCACCTTCGACAGCCCGCGGATGCCTTCCTTGGCCGCGGCATAGCCGCCCCACTTGGGTTCGCCGCCCGTGCCCGTCCCCGAACCGAGGTTGACGATCGATCCGCCGCCGGCCTCCACCATCAACGGGTGCACGGCCTGCATCAGCAGGAACGTCGCGCGGGGGCCCACGTCATAGCCGAGGGCCAGGTCTTCGGTGGTGATGTCGACGAACGCCTTCGGCTCGTTGGTGGCGATGGCGTTGTTGACCAGGCCGTGAACCGTGCCGAAAGCGTCAACCGCTGCGGCCACGATACGCTGCGCGCTGTCCGGGTCGCGCAAATCCGCGACGAGCCGTTCCATCCGCCCGATCGACTCGAGTTCGATGGCGGTCCTGTTCAGCACCTCCTCCTGGATGTCAACCAGTAGCACCGCCGCACCGCGTTCGAGGAGCGCTGCGGCGACGCCCTTTCCGACGCCTTGGGCGGCACCGGTGACGATCGCGACGTGCCCACGCATCGAATCGTGGTGGCTGTAGCTCATCTGGCGGGTCCCATCTGCAGCCCTACACCCCGCTGCATTTCGAGGAACTCGGTCATGGCTTTCCCGCGGCGAGGCCGGGAGCCGGACGTCCGGCGAACAGCGGCAAGTCGAGATAGGTCTTGATGCCCGGCTCGGCGGCGCAGACGCCAGGAATGGCGTTGACGCAGTGGTTGGCGGTGACCACGACGCCCGGATTCTTCACCAGGCCCTCCGCGATCGTCTCCGGTTGCAGACCCTTGAAGGTCAGACTCACGTCGGGGTCACCGGTGATCTCGACCTCGAAGCGCTCACCCCGCCCGCCGAAATTCCAGGCCGGGGCCAGATCTTCCTCACCCATCAGCCAGTTGACCGCCGCGGTGATGACCGGCTCGCCATCGACGAGGGCCTGCCAGCGGAACCGGCGTGCGGCCACCGTGCCGGTCGTGATCGGGAAGGGATCGTAGTCGATGTCGGCGGTCGCCACGGCGACGTCCTGAACCGTCCTGATGTCGGGATCGATGCGAAAGCCCATGTGGTCGGCGATCATCCGCACCGACTGCTTGAAACCCCCTGCTAGCAGACCGGCCATCGGCCCCTGTGTGGCTTCCTCCGGGGTACCCCCGAATCCCATGATGTGGCGCACCACGTCCGGCGCGTTGTAGGTGCGGATGTCGGAGAACTCTTCGGCACGCACGTGCGTGATCGCCGACGACAGGGAGGACACCATGAGCGGGAACCGTTCTGTGATGCCGCCGGGGTGAATGCCCGAACCATGCAGCGTCACACCGCCTTCCGTCGCGGCGTCGGCGACGGCCCGGTGACGCTTGTTGTCCGGGTCGGGGTAGACCCAGCCAACGGGTGTGACCACGTTCTTGCCGGACCGCAGAATGGCGATCACTTCGTCGTCGTTGGGTATCAGCGGGCTGTACATGACGCAGTCGGCATCCAACGCCAGTATTTCGTCGATGCTGGTGGTGGCGGTGACGCCAAGCTCCTGTGTGCCGACGATCCGGCCGACATCGACACCGTTTTTGTCCGCGCTGTGCACCCAGCACCCCACCAGCTCCAGCTGTGGGTGATTGATGACGCACCCGATCGCCGCTTTGCCCACGCCCCCAGTGGCCCACTGGATGACGCGGAATTTGGCTGGCCTGCTCATCATTGACCTCCCGGACGGTGCGCTCTTTACACATCGGCGAATGAAATGGCAGGCTATGACTGGATGACAGTGACTGTCAACAATCGGTGGTTTCGTGAGAGGGTCTGTTAATGGGCGTCCTCGACGGCAAGGTCGCGATCGTCACCGGCACCAGCCGCGGCGTGGGCGTGGGCATCGCCCATGAACTGCTGCGCGCCGGTGCGACCGTGATCGGCTGCTCGCGGTCACCGCTGCCCACCATTCCCGGCATCGAACCGGAGTGGGCGGACCGCGCTTCCCAACAGGTGTGCGATCAGGGTGACCATGGCTCGATCGACACGTTCGTCGCCGGGGTCGTGGCTACCCACGGTCGGGTCGACATCCTGGTGAACAATGCCGGAGGAACCGTTCCCGCGCCGCATGCCGAAAGCATTCCCGAACTGGTGCAACGCATTCAGGGCGCGCCCGCCGCCGACGACGATTACGCGCGCACGGCCCTGTTTCACGCCTTCGCCGTGCAGATGAACCTCATCAGCCCATTGTGGTTCGCGATCCGCGCTTATCGGCAGATGCAAACCCAGGACGGCGTCGGGTGCATCATCAACATCTCCAGCGGCGCCGGACATCCGGCCGGGTCTCCGACCCTGGTCTCCTACGGCGCGGCCAAAAGCGGTCTCAACCACCTCACCCGCTCCCTGGCCGAAGAGTGGGGGCCCACGGTGCGGGTCAACTGCATCGCCCTGGGCCCGACGATGACGGAGAACTTCCGATCGTTCGTGCTACCCAAGGACGACCCCGATGGCGCAGAGTATTTCGCCGCCGTCCCGTTGCGTCGCGCCGGCGAGCCCGCCGAAGTCGGGCGGGTCTGCGTTTTCCTCGCCGGTGGACAGGCCGACTTCGTCAACGGCACCACCATCGAGTGCGACGGTGGGATGCTGCCCGGTGTGCTCTATGACGCGGGCCTGAAGACGATCACGGATCTGCTGTAACCACGCCCCCGCATGTATTCAGAAGGTAACCAGCGCAGGGAGATTCACATGAGCAGCTTGCAGCCGACGCCCGAGCAGTTCGCCGCGCTCGCGGCGCGACCGGTTGATGCGCCGGTGGTGATGGTCAACCTGTTGAAGTTCAAGCCGGAGGGCGGCCTGCAGAGCTACGTGCAATACGGTCGAGAAGTGGCTCCACACCTGGAACGCGTGGGCGCCACCCTGCGGTATGCGGGGGGTGCGCCATCGGTGGTGATCGGCGATGGCGAACGACCTTGGTGGGACGCGATTCTCATCGTCGAGTACCCAACCCCGCAGGCCTTCGTCGACATGGTGACGACCCGGGAGTACGCCAAGGTGCACGAGCACCGCTCCGCCGGGCTGGAACGCGGGGATTTGATCGCGACCTCGACATGGTCGGTCGTGACCTGATGATCTGACGCGGGTCCAATCCCGCGTTAGCTTCCCGGATCAGGCCGAAATGGGTCTAATAGGTGGATGGAACTGATGATGCCCACCGACGCGATCTTTCTTCTGGGGGAATCTCGCGAACATCCCATGCACGTCGGAGGCTTGCAGTTGTTCGAGCCCCCGCCGGGCGCCGGCCGCGGCTTCGTTAGTGAGCTGTACAAGAGCCTGGCCGCTCAGCGGGATTTCCAGCCCACATTTCGCAAGCGTCCCGCGAGCTTTGTCGGCGGAGTCGCGAACCTTGGCTGGTCGTACGACGACGCCGTCGACATCGACTACCACGTCCGACGCTCGGCGCTGCCGTCCCCCAAACGCGTCCGCGAGTTGCTGGAGCTCACCTCGCGGTGGCACAGCAGCCTGCTGGATCGTCACCGCCCGCTGTGGGAGACACACATCGTCGAAGGTCTCAAAGATGGCCGGTTCGCCATCTACACGAAAGTGCACCACGCGCTGATCGACGGTGTCTCCGCGCAGAAGCTGATGCAGCGCGCATTGACCACCGACCCCGAGGACCCCGAGATTCGCGCCCCGTGGACTCTGCCTAAGCCCAAGCGCAAGTCCAGTCCGTCGTCTCCATTGAGCTCATTGGCCCGCACAGCGGGATCCCTTGCGGCACTGGCTCCCTCGACGATCGGGTTGGCGCGCGCGGCGCTGTTCGAGCAGCAACTGACGTTGCCCTTCGGGGCGCCGAAGACGATGTTGAACGTCAAGATCGGCGGTGCCCGCCGGTGTGCCGCGCAGTCCTGGTCACTGGACCGGATCAAGAACGTGAAGAAGGCGGCGGGGGTGACGGTGAACGACGTCGTCTTGGCTATGTGCTCAGGCGCCCTGCGCTATTACCTGCTCGAGCAAGACGCGCTGCCGGACACACCGCTGATCGCGATGGTCCCGGTGAGCCTGCGCACGGAGGAAGAGGCTGATGCCGGCGGCAACCTGGTCGGCGCCATTCTGTGCAACCTCGCCACCGACGCCGATGACCCCGCCCAGCGTCTGCTGACCATCAGCGACTCGATGCGCAGCAACAAGAAAGTGTTCTCGCAGTTACCGCGTTTCCAGGCGCTGGCGCTCTCGGCCGTCAACACGTCAGCGCTGGCGTTGGCGGCGGTCCCGGGCTGGGTGTCCTCGACGTCACCACCGTTCAACATCATCATTTCGAATGTGCCGGGCCCGACACAGCCGATCTACTACGGGGGCGCCCGGCTCGACGGCAACTACCCGCTGTCCATCGCGCTGGACGGCCAAGCTCTGAACATCACCCTGGCCAGCAACGCCGGCAATCTGGACTTCGGCCTAGTGGGTTGCCGGCGCAGCGTGCCGCACCTGCAACGCCTGCTCGCGCACCTGGAGTCCTCGCTCAAGGATCTGGAACGCGCTGTGGGAGAATAGGCCTCGATGGCCAAACTGAGCGCGGGTGTGATGTTGTACCGGACCCGCGACCGCGTCGTCGAGGTCTTGCTCGCGCATCCGGGTGGGCCATTCTGGGCCCGCAAAGACGACGGCGCGTGGTCGATCCCGAAAGGCGAGTACACCGATGGGGAAGATCCCTGGGCGGCCGCGCAGCGGGAGTTCGCAGAGGAGCTGGGGCTACCGGTGCCGGCCGGGCCCCGCATCGACCTAGGTCAGCTGAAACAATCCGGCGGTAAGGTCGTGACCGCCTTCGCCGTCCATAGCGACCTCGACATCGCCGACGCGCGCAGCAACACTTTCGAATTGGAGTGGCCGAAAGGATCGGGCACGCTCCGGGAGTTTCCGGAGGTCGATCGCGTGGGCTGGTTCGCGGTGGCGACCGCGCGTGTCAAATTGCTGAAAGGCCAGCACGGTTTTCTCGATCGCTTGATGGCGGATCCGGGCCTGGCCGGACTATCCGAAGGGTCGTGACATGCAAACGCTGCGGACACCCGAGGACCGCTTCGCCGGTCTTCCCGATTTCCCTTACACCCCAAGGTATTGCGAATTGCCCGACGCCGAAGGCGGCGCGCTGCGCGTGGCCTGGGTCCAGGACGGCCCGGAAAGCGCCGACCCCATTCTCATGCTGCACGGCGAACCGTCGTGGTCATTTCTGTACCGCAAGATGATGCCGATCCTCGCCGCCGCCGGTCATCGCGTCATCTGCCCCGACCTAGTCGGGTTCGGGCGCTCGGACAAGCCGACCCGCCGCGAAGACCACAGCTACGCCCGCCATGTCGAGTGGATGCGAGCGGTGGCCTTCGATGTCCTCGACCTGCACGACGTCACACTGGTAGGTCAGGACTGGGGTGGACTGATCGGATTGCGCCTTGCCGCAGAACATCCCGAACGGTTCGCTCGACTGGTGGTCGCCAACACCGGGCTACCGAATGGCGAGCAGCCCATGGCCGATGTCTGGTGGAAGTTCCGCGAAGCGATCACCTCGGCGCCGACGTTGAACATCGGCGCGTTCGTCCAGGGCGGCTGCCGCCAAAAGATGAGCGAGGAGGTGCGCGCCGGCTATGACGCGCCCTTCCCCACCGACGACTACTGCGCCGGGCCGCGCGCCATGCCCGGCCTGGTGCCCACCTCACCGGACGACCCCGCCGCGGTGGCTAACAAGACCGCCTGGACCATGCTTTCGGCCAGCCCGACACCCATGCTGGTCGCCTTCAGCGACAGCGACCCGATCACCGGACCGATGGCCGCCATCTTCCAGCGCCAGATGCGTGGCGCCCAGGGGATCGACCACCCGGTAATCCGTGGCGCCGGCCATTTCGTGCAGGAGGATGCCGGAGCGGAGCTGGCCGGCCACATCGTGGAGTTCTTGCGCCGCTGAGTAAGGGGGGCGCCGGGCGCCGGGCACAATGTCAGGATGACGACCGCGCCTGCCGAGTCCACCAAGCCCGGTCAATTGTTGGTACAGCTGTTGGACCCGGCCGTCCGTGCGGACCCCTACCCGCTGTTCGCGCAGTTTCGTGAACGCGGGTCGATCGCCTTGCCGGAAGGCAACCTCGCGGTGTTCTCGACCTACCGTGACTGCGACGACGCCTTGCGCCACCCGTCGTCGAGTAACGACAGGAGCAAGTCGAAGGCCGCCCGCGCGCAGGTCGAAGCGCAGACCCGCCAGCTCATCGAGACGGGTGCCAAGGCGCCGCCGCCGAGCCCGCCGGGCTTCTTGTTTCAGGACCCGCCGGACCACACCCGGCTGCGGAAACTGGTCAGCAAGGCGTTCGCACCGAAAGTGGTGAACGCGCTGCAGCCCGACATCACCGCGCTCATAACCGGGTTGCTCGACCGGATCGCCGAGAAGGAGCGGTTCGAAGTCGTCGAAGACCTCGCCTACCCATTGCCGGTAGCGGTGATTTGCCGACTGCTCGGCGTGCCGCTCGAGGACGAGCCACAGTTCAGCCGCGTGTCCGCGCTGCTGGCGCAATCACTGGACCCGTTCGTCGCCTTCACCGGAGCGCCATCAGACAACTTCACAGAGCGGATGGCCGCCGGAATGTGGTTGCGCGCCTACCTGCACGGCCTGATCGACCGGCGACGCTCGCGGCCCGGCGACGACCTGATGTCCGGACTGATCGCCGTGGAAGAGTCAGGCGACCAGCTGACCGCCGAGGAGATCGTCTCCACCTGCGTCCTGTTGCTGGTCGCCGGTCACGAGACCACGGTGAACCTGATCGGCAACGCGGTGCTGGCGATGCTGCGCCAACCGTCGCAATGGACCGCGCTCGGCGCCGACGCCAGCCGTGCTCCCGCGGTCATCGAGGAGACGTTGCGCTATGACCCGCCGGTGCAGATGATCGCCCGAACCGCCGGCGACGACATGGCAATTGGGGGCATTGAGGTGCCCGAGGGCGACATCATGATGCTGCTGACCGCCGCCGCCCAGCGCGATCCCGCCGAGTATGACCGCCCCGATGTCTTCGATCCGGATCGGAAAGCGATGCGGCACTTAGGATTCGGTCGCGGCGCGCATTACTGCCTGGGTGCGCCGCTGGCCAGGCTGGAAGCCGGGGTGGCCCTGTCGGCGGTGACGGCGCGATTTCCGAACGCCCGATTGGACAGTGAGCCCCAGTACAAGCCCAATGTGACGCTGCGCGGGCTATCGCAGCTCACGGTCAGGGTCTAGTCCCGTTCCCACGGCGGGCTTTCGTCCATCTTCTTGTAGTACTTCGCCAAGTGGCTCTTGATCCGATCGACATCGGACTCGGGCACGTCGATGCCGCCCCGCGCCCCGTCCATGATCGCGCCCGCCGCCATCACGCCGCGGGGTACGGCCTTCAGGTTGCCGTCGATGACATCGGCGATCAGCAGCTTGTAGGCCGTGAAATTGTCCTTTTTATCCGCGTCGTACCAGACGTGCGCGTCGCGGTACTTCTGGTTCGGACCGTCCTGTGCGTCGGCCCACTTACGCACCCGCGTTTCGGTCGCGTCCCCATCCCATTTGCGGTCACGATCGGCCAACGGCAGGTCTTGAAAGGCTGTGACTGACATGGTTGCCGCGTGCCCGCTCCGATCGGGATCAAACGCGGCTAAACCGTGTGTTTGCAGTCGCACAGACGGTAGCGTCGTTGACGGGAGGCAACCATGAAGCGGTGCATCGTCGGAGGATTCGCTGCCTTGCTGCTGGCCGCACACTGGATCGCCGCATCGCCACCCGCCCGCGCCGGCTGTCAGTACGGGGGACCCGTACTCAGCAAGTGCGACGGACCCGTCCAGCCCGACGGCACCTGGCAACGTTGTGTGGCCGTCACCCGCTTGGTTCCCAATGGCATGAGTTCGTACCTCGTGCCCGACAATCACTGCGGTCTGATGGGTCCCGGCCAGCAGCCCTCGGATTTCACCTTCGCCGACCCGCCGACGCACATCGACGGCTGAGCCGCCGCTTCGGCTCATGATTCGGGGTCCGCGGTCGTCACGCGGCTTGGTAATGCGGTCACTTGCCGTCGCCGTATTGGGTGGCCCGGATTTGTCGTACCCGGTTGCGATGATGAGGCCATGTCTTCGACTGCAACGCCTCCGGTCGCGGTGAGCCCTGCCGAGCGGCTGGAGGTGCTGTTCGACGAGCTGGCGGAGTTGACAGGTCAGCGCAACGCGATTGATGGGCGCATCGTGGAGATCGTGGCCGAGATTGATCGCGACGAGCTCGGCGGCGTCACGGGCGCACGGTCGGTTCCGGCGTTGGTGGCCTGGAAGATGGGCTCGTCATCGGCGAACGCCCATACGATCACCACCGTCGCGCGCCGGCTCGAGGCGTTTCCTCGTTGCGCCCAAGGCCTGCGGGAGGGCCGACTGTCGCTCGACCAGGTTGGCGTCATCGCCGCGCGGGCCGGGGAGGGGTCTGATGAGCACTATGCGCAGCTGGCCGCCGTCGCGACGGTTAACCAGCTGCGTACGGCGGTCAAGCTGGAACCCCGACCCGAACCCGATTCTCGGCCTGAACCGCAGCGCTCGATCACCGTGACCTCCGGCGAGGGGTTTACCTGTTGGCGGATCACACTTCCACACCTGGATGCGGCGAAGTTCGACACGGCGCTGGCGTCGCATCGTGATGCGCTAATCGCCGAATGGAAGCACGATCGGAGCAATGCCGAGGGCGCCAGCGATCAGGCGCCGCCGTTGCCGAGCAACGGTGAAGCGTTTATGCGCCTGGTCGAGGCCGGATGGGACGCTGAGGCGGCCCGCCGGCCACACGGCCATCAGACCACGGTGGTGGTGCACGTCGATGCTCAGCAGCCCGTCGCGGCGCTGCATCTCGGTCCGCTGCTCAGCGACGCCGAACGTCGATACCTGACCTGTGATGCCACCTGCGAAGTGTGGTTCGAACGTGACGGCGAGGTCATCGGTGCGGGCCGTGCGACGCGGGTGATCAACCGACGGCTGCGCCGCGCGCTCGAGCACCGTCATCCCGCGTGCGTGGTTCCGGGTTGTGGGGCCACCCGCGGTCTGCACGCACACCACATCCGGCACTGGGAGGACGGGGGTCTGACCGACTTGGCCAACCTGGTGTTGGTATGTCCTTATCACCATCGGTTGCACCACCGGGGCGTCATCGCCATCGTCGGACGCGCCGACGATCTCGGCGTCACCGACAGCTCCGGGCGACCACTGCGCCCGGGATCGGTCGCGCGCCCACCAACTCAACCCCCGCCCACCGTCCCGCCGTGTCCCGGGCCCACCGGCGAGCGCGCCGACTGGTGGTGGTACGACCCCTTCCAGCCGCAACCACCACCGACAACCAACTAGATAGCTCACCGGCATTGGAAAACCTCAAACGTGTTGAGGTATCAAGAAATTCGTTGGTGATACGCACGACAGCGGCATCGTGACAATAGAAGCCGACATCCCGGCTCAGATGCCGTCCGGCCGGCGATTGACCGCCGTCTTAGCCCGAACCGAGTCCCGGCAGGATCTCGCCGAGACTGAAGGTCACCGGCTGTTCGAGCTGTTCGTAGGTGCACGAGCGCGGGTCACGGTCCGGACGCCACCGATTGAACTGTGCGGTGTGGCGAAACCGCCGGCCTTCCATATGGTCGTAGCGGACCTCGACCACTCGCTCGGGCTTCAGCGGCACGAACGACAGGTCCTTACCCGCGTTCCAGCGCGAGAATTCGTTCTTACGAGGAGTCCGCTCGCCGGCCTCATGGGCCGCCCAATTCCACGGGTGATCCTCGAAATCGGTGACGAGCGGCTGTAGTTCGTCGAACAACCGCCGCCGCTCGGCCATCGGAAACGCGCCGATCACTCCCACCGACGCGAGCTGTCCATCGTCCTGGTAGAGACCTAGCAACAACGAACCGATCGCGCCGGCACCGGACTTGTGCACCCGATAGCCGGCGACCACACAGTCGGCCGTCCGCTCGTGCTTGACCTTGAACATGACCCGCTTGTCCGGTTGATACGCGATGTTCAGTGGCTTGGCGATCACGCCATCGAGGCCGGCGCCCTCGAATTCGTCGAACCAGCGCTGCGCGGTGTCCAGATCGGTGGTCGCCGGCGTGACGTGGATCGAGGGCCCCGAGGCGGCCAAAGCGTCGACGAGGGTGGCACGTCGTTCACTGAAGGGGCGCCGCGTGTAGTCGTCGTCGCCGAGGGCGAGCAAATCGAATGCGATGAAGGATGCCGGCGTGGTCTTGGCGAGCATCTGCACGCGCGAGTCCGCCGGGTGGATGCGTTGTTGTAGCGCCTCGAAATCCAACCCGTGGTCGGTGGCGATGACGATCTCACCGTCGATCACGCAGCGGTCCGGCAGCTCAGCTCTGACTGCTTCGACCAGCTCAGGGAAATAGCGGGTCATCGGCCGTTCATTGCGGCTGCTCAGCTCGACCTGGTCGTGGTCGCGGAAACAGATCGACCTGAAGCCGTCCCACTTGGGCTCATAGGACGAGTCAGGGGGTATCGAGCGAACCGACTTCGCGAGCATCGGCGACACCGGCGGCATGACGGGGAGGTCCATAGCCCGATTGTGCTGGAATCGGAGGCATGGCTGCTGCAGAAGAGCTCGACGTCGATGGCATTGCGGTGCGCCTGACGAATCCGGACAAGGTGTATTTCCCCAAACTGGGATCCAACGGGAGCAAACGACACCTGGTGGACTACTACCGTGCCGTGGCGGGCGGTCCGATGCTCGACACGCTGCGCGACCGGCCCACCCACCTGCAACGCTTCCCGGACGGCATCGACGGCGAGGAGATCTACCAGAAGCGGATCCCGCAGCACCACCCCGACTACCTGCGGACCTGCCAGGTGACTTTTCCGTCGGGACGGACGGCCGACGCGCTGAAGGTGACCCATCCGGCGGCGGTCGTGTGGGCGGCGCAGATGGGCACGGTCACCTTGCACCCGTGGCAGGTGCGCTGCCCGGATACCGAGCATCCCGACGAACTACGCATCGACCTGGACCCGCAGCCCGGGGTCGCGTTCGAGCAGGCGCGCACCGTCGCGGTCGACGTGCTGCGGCCGTTGCTTGATGAACTCGGTCTGGTGGGATACCCGAAGACCTCGGGTGGTCGCGGAATCCACGTCTTTCTGCGGATCGCCCGCGACTGGGACTTCATCGAGGTGCGCCGCGCAGGCATCGCCCTGGCCCGCGAAGTCGAGCGCCGCGCACCCGACGCCGTCACCACGTCATGGTGGAAGGAAGAGCGTGGCGAGCGCATCTTCATCGACTTCAACCAGAACGCGCGGGACCGCACTATGGCCTCGGCATATTCGGTGCGGCGCACCCCGATCGCGACGGTGTCGATGCCGCTGACGTGGGAGGAGCTGGCCGACGCCGAACCAGACGACTACACCATGGCCACCGTGCCCGACGTCGTCAAGGCTCGAATAGACCCTTGGGCCGCAATGGATGACGCGGTCCAATCGATCGCTACATTGTTGGACATGGCCGAGGCCGACGAAGAGCGCGGGCTCGGGGACATGCCGTACCCGCCGAACTACCCGAAGATGCCGGGCGAACCCAAACGTGTTCAGCCCAGCCGGGATCGAGATCTCAAGGGCTAGCGGGATGTTGGTGGCGGCGCGGGCGTGTTGCGCGGTATCCGCGGTGCTGCTGCTGGCGATTTCCGGGACGGGGGCGGCGGGTGCGGAGCCGGCCGGCCCCGACACAGCCGGTGAAAGGATGGTCGGCTGGGACACCTACCGCCGGTTGGACCGGTTGCCCTATTTGAACCCGGGTTCGCAGAGCCTGCAGGTGTCGAGCTTTGATCGCAGCGGCGGTGACTTCGACATCTCCACCGGCAATCGCAACGGCAGCGGCGGATGCCTGGCGCCAGGGGGTGCCGGCTGCGTCATCGCGGAGGATCACGGTGCGGGAGAGATCGATTCGATCTGGCTGACCCGCGATGGCGGCAATGTTCGCGCCCTCGGAAACATCCGCATCGAGCTGGACGGGCAGTCCGTGGTAGACACTTCACTGCAATCGTTGGTCGACGGCAATTTGGGGGCCCCGTTCGTGTGGCCTCTAGTGGCCAACGCCGCTCAATCGCCCGGAGGCGACTACGTCAAGGTGCCGATGCCTTATCGGCGGTCCATGCGGGTCAGCGTCACATCCCATTTGGAGTACTACCACGTCGATTATCGGCAATTTCCCGACGCCGACGGGATAAACACGTTCTCACCATCCGACCCCGCGCTCGATGTGCTGAGCACTCTCCGGTCCGCCGGCGCGGTAGACCCCAAACCGGCGGCAGCCAGTGCCGTACACACCAATCGGGTCACCGACCTCCCAGCAGGCGCCGAGCTGACTATTGCCGAATCGGGTGGACCGGCCAGCATCTCGGCGCTGAGGCTGCACCTGCCCGAGCCGGCGGCAGAACAGTTAACCGGATTGCGGCTGCAGATCGAGTTCGACGGCGCAACCACGGTCGACTCACCGCTTGGGGAATTCTTCGGCGCCGGGCTGGGCGCGAACCCCGTGCGGTCCCTGATGTTCGCGACCAGCGTGGAGCCCGACGGGGCGTTGGTGTTATCCGATTGGTGGCCAATGCCTTTCGCTGAGTCAGTCCGCGTGATGCTCGTCAATGCAGGCACCGAACCGGTGACGGGGATAGACAGCGACGTCGCCACCACACCCGACGCCCAGTGGGCGCCCGCGCTGACCAGCGGCCGCGCCGGCTACTTCACCGCGCGCTCACACGCCGGACCCACGATCCCCGGCCAGGATTGGGTGTTCGCCGAAGAACAGGGACACGGCAAATTCGTCGGCGTCAGTCAAACCATTCACGGCTATCGAACCAAAACGGCATTCAGTGACGACGCCCCGTACTTTCTCGAAGGCGCCGAACGGGTCTACACCGACGGCGCCGCATCACCGCAGTGGTACGGGACCGGCACCGAGGACCTCTACGAGGGCGGCTGGTACTTCAAGAACGGCACCCACTTCAGCGACCCACTCAACGGCCAACCCGACCAACGTACGGCCACGGGCGGGTGCGCCGACTACTGCGTCTGCGTGTACCGGATCATGCTCGCCGACGCTATCGGTTATCACTCCGCGATCCGGTTCGGTATCGAGCACGGCAAGCGGAACATGGTCCAACCCGACTACAGCTCAACCGCATTCCTCTACACGCAGCCGGACGTCGGTGTCACCGGCGCAGACGACGTGAGCCCCACCGATCCGGTCAATCGAGTCCTGCACGGCTACAACGATTCCGAAGCAACCGATCAGTTACTGGTCAGTGAGTACGAGGGCACCCAGGACACCCTGCCCGTAGTGGGCTCGGTGCGTAGGGCCCAGGGCGCGATCACGTTTCACGTTCAGATCGATCCGGACAACCACGGCATCCTGCTGCGCCGCACATCGGATCAGGCGACCGGCTTCCAATCGGTTGACGTTGCGGTCGACGGCGTGCCGACCGGGAACTGGCTGCAGCCGCGCAGCAACACCTTTCACCGATGGTTGGACGACACCTACCTGGTGCCGCGGTCGGTCACGGCGGGCAAGGCGCAGCTGACGGTCACCCTGACGCCTACCGTGGACTCGCCGCCCTGGACAGCCAGCCGCTACCACATCGACGCACTGACGGGCCCGTCTGACTAGGGAGTCATTGCCGGCCAGCCCGATGAACGCACCTGCCAGCTCGCCGGCCGGCGCCGGCGCGCCGGACCGCCGCCGTGAACGCGCCGGGCACGCACATCGCGCCGTAACTGATCCCACGTCACTGTCGCGGTGTCGCGCCAATCTTCACGGAATTGATCTGGCTTCTGACGTCTCGTTACAGGGAGGTGATCACAGCAACGGCCTCATCGGCGGTCACGATGGCCGAGGCGTAGTTGGGCATGTTCACCTCGAGGGCGGCGCGCATTTCGGCGTCCGAGTAGTCGGCCGTGGCGTCCCGGACCACCGTGACGTCATAACCAAGCTCGGCGGCGAAGCGAACCGTCGCCTCGACGCAGGTATGGGCGATCAAACCCATCACGATGACCCGTTCGATGCCATGACGCTTGAGTTGCAGGTCCAAGTCGGTGTTGGCGAAACCGCTCGAGCACCAATGCTCATGGGCGACGATGTCGCCCGCTTGCGGCTCGAACCCGGGCCGGATCTCGCCGCCCCAGCTGCCGTATTCGAAGGTCTTGCGCGACCAGGCCGCTCGTTGCACCGGCGCGACGTATTTCCAGGTTTCGTAGTCGCCCGGCCGGTAGCGGCGATGCAGCGCATAAAAAACGCGCAGGTTCGCGCCGCGGGCGGCGTCGAGTACCTGCTGCATATGAGTGACGCAGTCATTGCTCTCGATGACGCGCTGTAACCGGTCCCAGACCTTTGCGCCCGGAGAAATGAAATCGTTGTAGGGATCGATCAGCAGAAGCCCGGTCGCCGCCTTTTCATTCGCCACCCGACCATCATCTCTTGGCCGCCCCGATATTGAACGGCACACCGTCGGGCGCGTGGCGGACCATCAACAGCGCCGGGGCGGGCTCGCCGATTGGAACGCGACCGCGCTCGTCGTCCACGCCCGCGCCGCCGCGGCAACGCCGATCGAGGCCGCGGCGCGGGCTTGACGGACTCGTCGCGATGCTGCTAGACATGGCCTGCGCCACATGTTTGGGCGATCGCCCAAAGTTGATGGGTGGAGGATGTCATGGGTCGGATGAACGGCAAGGTCGCATTCGTGACAGGCGCGGCACGGGCGCAGCGAAGACGTGACGCCGCCCGGCTCGCACCGGAAGGTGCCGACATCGTCGCGGGCATGGTCAATGCCGCGTGGTTCCGGCCCGCGTCGAAGCGCGATACATCACCGGCGTTGCGCTCCCGGTCGATGCCGGCAGCCGTCTGAAGTTAGGAAGCATCGATGACCGTCACCAACGACACCGACGTCTACTACGACCCCTACGACGTCAACATCAATGCCAACCCGTACCCGGTCTACGCGCGGCTGCGCGAAGAGGCACCGATCTACTACAACGAGCGCTACAACTTCTGGGCTCTGTCAAGGCATTCCGATGTCGAGCACGGGCTGTCTGACTGGGAGACCTTCTCGAACAGGCGTAGCGATATCCTCGAGCTCGTCCAGTCGAAATTCGACATGCCCGGCGGGGTCATGATGTTCCAGGACCCGCCGGAGCACGCCAGGCTCCGCGGGCTGATGTCCCGCGTGTTCACGCCGCGCCGGATGGCCGCCCTCGAGGATCAGATCCGGCAGTACTGCGTGCGTTGTCTGGACCCGCTGCTGGGCTCCGGGGGATTCGACATCATCGCCGAACTCGCCTCGATGATGCCGATGCGGGTGATTGGCATGCTGTTGGGAATACCAGAGTCCGAGCAGATCTCGGTGCGCGACGCCAACGACGCTAACCTGCGCACCAAGCCCGGCGCGCCGTTGAAGGTCGCCGACGCCGACTCCATCGCTGACGGCCGCATCTACGCCGACTACGTCGACTGGCGATCGAAGAACCCCTCGGACGACCTGATGACGACGCTGCTAAACGTCGAATTCGATGACGAGAACGGGGTGCACCGCAAGCTGACGCGCAAAGAGGTGCTGCACTACACGCAGGTGGTCGCCGGTGCGGGCAACGAGACCACCGGCCGGCTCATCGGTTGGCTGGCCAAGGTGCTCGCCGAGCACCCCGACCAGCGACGCGAAGTCTACGAAGACCGGTCCCTGTTGACCCGTACCGTCGACGAGACACTGCGATTCGAACCGACCGGTCCACACGTCGCACGTTGGATGGCAAAGGATTTCGACTGCTACGGCACGACTGTCCCGGCGGGCAGCGCGATGCTACTGCTGTTCGGCGCCGCCAATCGCGATCCCCGCCGCTACACCGATCCGGACAACTACAACATCCGTCGCGACAACATCTCACACATCACGTTCGGCAAGGGCGTGCACTACTGCCTGGGCGCCAACCTGGCTCGCCTCGAGGGGCGCGTCGCGCTCGACGAGATCCTCAACCGGTGGCCGGAGTGGGACATCGACTACGACACCGCACAATTGGCGTCGACGTCCACGGTGCGCGGCTGGGAACGGCTGCGGGTGGTGCTGCCCTGAGAGCGGCTACGCATAGAGCAGGCAGCGCCCGACGAGGATCTTCGCCAGCCGTTCGGGCTCGCTGACCATAACCATGTGGCAGGTGTCGATCTCGATGAGTGTCTGCACACCGCCGAGCGCGTCAATGTATTTGCGCTGCAGCTTAGGAGCGAGAGCACGATCCCGCCGGGTCAGGATCCAGGTGCGCGGAATGTCATCGGGCATTCCCCGTCGAGACACCTTCTCGGTGAGAATGCGCAGTGACTCTGGATAGAGTTTGCCGGTCATGAATCGGCGGCCACGCGCAGGAACCCCGTTCATGAATAAGAACCGTGCATACAACTTCGGCGTTGGCGTCGGCATGTTTTTCTTTGCCCTGCGGCGTGCGATCATCGCGATCTGCCACGGTGAGTCGTCCACGATCGATGTGCCTTCCGGCGGCAGAAACGCGGCGGCAAAAATTATTTCGCGGACCAGAGCCGGTCCAAACCTGGCGACGACTCCTGGCAGCGGTATGGCCCCCATTGAGTGACCAGCGATGACGATCTCTTTCAAGCCGGCGCTTTCGATGTCACCGACCAACGAGTCGACATAGTCGGCGATAGTCATCTCTCTCAGGTCTCCCGGTTTGTTCCTTCGTCCAGGCATGTCCAGGGCAAGCACGGTCAACTCCGGTGCCAACCGATGGATCTCATCGATGGTCAGATCCCACGAATCGGCGGCGAGTCCGCCTCCGTGCACAAGAACCAAAGCGGGCAGTGCCATGGCGGGCCTCCTTGAGCGCCGTAGCTACGGCGCAGGATCGCATCGTAAAGCTCGCAGTGATGCGGCGGCGCATGGGATTCGAGCTACTTCGCGCCGCGTTCCCGGCGCGCTCTGGGTTCGGGCATCTCAAACCGGTCCAGGAAGCGGTTGACCAACGCGACGGCCTCGTCGTGTCCACCGTGGGTGCCGAGCCCCTGCTCGAGGATCAGGGTGCGCCCGATGGATGTGATGACAACCGCGAGTGCCGCTGGCGGGAATTCGTCGGTGTCGATGTCGTGTTCGCGGATGATGAAGTTCAGCGCGGTGATCTGCTGTTCACGCCAGCGTTCCGACCACGCCGAGATTTCGGCCCGAATCTCCTTGCGGTGGTTGGCAAGCCCCATGAACTCGAGCAGCAACCGGGTGTCCTTGGGCTCTGTGAGAGTTGCCCAGAAGGCGTGCAACGGTTGGTCGGAGGCCAACGCCTTCTGCTGGCGCTCAAGATAGATCGCGGCACCGCGGCGAAATACGGCCAGATACAAATCGTCCATCGTGGGGAAGTAGTAATGCACTAACGCCGGTTTGACACCTGCCTTGGCCGCGACGCGCCGCGACGTGGCCGCGGCGTAACCCTCCTCGAGCATGATCTGACTCGTCGCCTCCACCAGCATGTCGCGCGTCGTGGAGTCGCGCGCTTTCGGTCGCTCGGATGCGGTCACGGGCAGCTCACATCACACGGCCGGTTCGACAGCCATGTCGAAGAACGCGGCGCCGGAGTCCGGGATGCGATTCCGCTTGAACACGTTGACAGCATAGGAGACGAGGATCATCGAATAGAGCAGGTGCAGCAGCCTGGTCGCGCATCGTCCGGTAATGCGTTGATGTCACGCTCATTCAGGTACGCGATCGCCTCCTCGGCCCGCGGTGCGATGGCGTCGTAAAACCTGACGAGGTCGTCGTGGGGCTTGGACAGCCGCGCCTCGTAGCGTTCGGCCCGGGTTGGCAAAGCCCAGTCGTCGACAAACGGTTCAAGGTCGGAGAATTCTTGGGCCAGCGTCATGACGACTCTACGGACCGGTAGGCGTCCACCGTGTCGCGAATGACGGTGTGGAACTGGCGGATGGGCAATTCCTGATCGCTGAGATGAAAGGTGTTCTGCGCGCGCGTCTTCAGGGCGGAATGGGTGGCCTCGATCGACCAAGACGGCATCCTGTTCATGCAATGCCATACCGAGCTCGAGCCGGTAATTCGCGTACTGATCGTGGTATTTCGCTGTATCTGGTGCGCTTAGCCATTGAGCCGTTCATTCTGCGACAAACTGTCGGCCCGCTCGTTTGAGCGATCGCCCAAACCGGGTAGCTGACATGTTTGCACCTCCGGTGGCAGTGGTCAAGGCTCACCGTCCGTGCAGGCGCGCCACCACGGGCGCAAACAGTTCGATCTGCGACTGCTGCACCGTGACTCCGTCCATCGACGGACCCTAAGAGGGGCGACTGAGCGGAATCAAGGCGAAATCGGCAACGCGCGCTTGACCGTCGCCGAGGCCGGGTGATAGGCATGTGAAGCCCAGCATTTGGGCGGTCGCTCAGCAAAAGTCGGGTGGTGCTCGCGTGAAGACGGCGGTCGTTACCGGCGGTGCTTCGGGGATCGGCCGAGCCGTCGCCCAGCGATTGCGTAGAGACGGATTTCAAGTCGCCGTCCTCGATCTGTCTCCCACCGACGACGGCTTCGGTTACCGCGCCGATGTCACGGACCGCGCCCAGGTCGAGACCGCGATAGCGAAGATCCGCGAGAAGTTCGGGCCGATTCTGGTGTTGGTCAACGCGGCGGGCGTGGAGGGGTTCGGAAAGTTCTCCGACATGTCTTTCGAGGACTGGTCGAAGGTGATCGACGTGAACCTGCACGGGGTCTTTCACACCATCCAGGCGGTGCTGCCCGACATGGTCGAGGCGGGATGGGGGCGGATCGTCAACATCTCGTCGTCGAGCACCCACTCCGGCCAGCCGTACATGGCCCACTACGTGGCCGCGAAGTCCGCGGTGAACGGCCTGACCAAGTCGCTGGCCCTCGAATACGGACCAGCCGGGATCACCGTCAACGCGGTGCCGCCGGGGTTCATCGATACACCCATGCTGCGCAGCGCCGAGCGGCGGCACCTGCTCGGTGGCACGGTGGAGGACCACATACAGCGCACCCCGGTACGCCGCGTCGGCAAGCCGGAGGACATCGCCGCAGCATGCGCGTTCTTTGTCTCCGAGGAAGCCGGCTACATCACCGGCCAGATACTCGGGGTCAATGGCGGGCGCAACACCTGATCGCTGAACACGCAGAGCCGCAAGGAGATCGATGTACGAAAGGGACCGGCTCTTCATCGTGGGGAGTGCAGGGCGCCAGCCTCTGGACACGACACCGTCATTTCGGTGATATCGCCGCACAGCGAGGCGGTGATCGGTCACGCGGTTGCCGCGGGACCCCAGGATGTGAACCGCGCCGTCGGCGCGGCGCGCACGGCTTTCACACCGGGCCGTGGCCGCGCATGCAACCGGCGGAACGGATCGAGGCGCTCACCCGCCTGGCCGGCGTCTACAAGGAGCGCCCAGCCGATATGGCCGCCTTGATCTCGGCCGAGATCGGCGCTCGCATCACGTTCGCCAAGATGGCGCAGGTCCGCCTGCCGCTGATCATGATCGCGGCGTTCTGCGGCATGGCAGCGAATTACCAACGGCAGCAGGAGCGGGTTCGCGGCTACATCGAAGAGGGCAGCAGCGAAGGGGCGCGCCTGGTGACCGGCGGCAGCGAGATGCCTGATGGCCTCGAAACCGGTTGGTACGTAAGGCCGACGCTGTTCAGCGACGCCACCAATGGCATGCGGGTCGCCCGCGAGGAGATCTTTGGCCCGGTGCTGACCGTCATCTCCTACCGGGACGAGGACGAGGCGGTTCGAATCGCCAACGACTCCGAGTACGGGCTGGCGGGATCGGTGTTCACCGCCGACGTCGAGCGCGGTTACGGCGTGGCGGCCAGGGTGCGGTCGGGCACCTTCGGCCGTCAACGAGGGCTACATCATGGATCCGGCGGCACCTTTCGGCGGGGTCAAGGACAGTGGGTACGGCCGGGACCTCGGTACCGAAGGCATCGACAGTTATACGGTGAGCCAATCCATTTCGGCCGCGGCAACCAATTGACGCCTCGGCGGAAGTTTCGACGCCGGTCTCGATGATTGGGAACGTCACGATTGGGGAATGATGGGGCAAATCCACTCACAGATAGGGAACACGCGTGGCCCCCAGCTTCAAAGACGTTATCGAATCCAAGTATTTGCTGCTGACGACATTCACCAAGGACGGGCGTCCTAAGCCGACACCGATCTGGGGCGTGCCCGACGGCGACGACACGCTGTTGGTGATCACCGACGACGGTTCGTGGAAAACCAAGCGGATCAACAACACTCCCAGGGTGACGATCGCCAGGAGTGGGGTGCTGGGCAAGCCCAAGAGCGAAGAGGTCGAAGCGAAGGCCCGCGTGCTGCCGAAGTCCGAGACCCGACGTGTCTACAACGCCGTCCTCAAGCGGTACTGGTATCACGCGCCGTGGTTCTACGTGCACTCAATCGTCCGGGGCGGCATCGACAAGGTGCACGTCGGCCTGGAAATCAAGCCCGCCAGCTGAATCGCGCGGCGGCTAACCGCCGCCGGCACGCATGGCCTCGAAGGTGTCCGCCACAGTCTGTTTGGGGTCGCGATACGTGATGCCGAGGTCGCGTTCGCTCGGGGAATCGTCGGACGCCGGCATCTGCGTGTAGTACTGCATTCCGGCCCAGGTGAACGGCGTATCGAAGGGCAGGAAACGGTTCGCCCGATCCAGCACCGCGCCCGCAACGCGCAGCGCGGTGTCCGGGATCGGGACGGCGACCATCGGCGTCCCGGCGACTTCGCCGAGCAGATCCGCGAGGTCGGCCGCGGGCACGCGATGACCACCGGCGGTGTAGCGGCGTGGCCCGCGCCCGGGCTCAAGCAACGCCGCGTGCAGCGCGGCCAGATCGCGGGCGTCGACTATCAGCCACGCGGCGCTGCGACCGGGGATCGCGTGCATCTGCACGGCCGCCCGCACACCCTCGCCGGCCTCACCGAATTGGTCGCCGACCGGCGGACCGAGCACCATGCCGGGGTACGTGATGTTGACCGGCGCACCTGCGTCCTGCAGCCCCCGGGCATAGATCTCGACCTGCGCCTTGGACGTTCCGTATCCGTCTGCCCCGCCGACCACCGGCAGGTCCGCCGTCAGCGTCTCCAGGTCCGGATGAAACAGCGCGGTGAAGCTGGAGACGTGGACGATGGGATCCAGGCCGAGTTCGACCGACTGGCCCAGCACGTTCTGGGCCCCCTGCATGTTGGTGGCGAGCATCTCGGGCGTCTGGCGCGGATCGGTCGCGACCAGCGCGGCGCTGTGCACAACGGCGTCGCATCCCTGCAACGCCGCTCGCACCGCTACGCGGTCGGTGATATCGGCGACGGCGAAGTCCGAGACGTCGACACTCAGCTTGGCGACGGTGGTGTGCAGCTTGTCGGGGTTTCGGACCAGGAACCTGACCGCGTGCCCCGCATCGGAGATCGCCTTGGCGGTCCATCCGCCGACGAATCCGGTGCCGCCCGTGATCAGAACCCGCATTGGCTCATTCTGCAAGACCGCAATATCAGAGGTGGCTGGAAGCGAAGTTGGCAGCTTGACTGGTCATCCCGTTAAGCGGATACGACGTGTGCGCGGCGAGGTCGTTGCCGTCGGCGTTGCCGCAGATCGGGTCGCCCTGCGCGCACAACTCGAGCGTCTTGGCCTGATACGACGGGCCGATAATCAGCGGCGGTGCGTTGTACTTCCGCAGGAACTGGCCCGACGGCGTACCGAACAACGTCACGGCGGCGACGTGCTTTGCGACGTCAGGCGGCATCGGTGGGGGCACCGCCGACGCGGGCACGCCCGGGGGCACGGCGGCCGAGGTGGTGTAGCCGGCCACCGCCGCGCCCTGCGAGTAGCCGCCGAGCACCTCTTTGGTGTTGGGGCAATTCGCGGCCATCGACTCGATGTGCGAACTGGCGTCCCGGATGCCGTCGATGACGGTCAACGGGAAGTCGGGGCTCGAAAAATCAGTGCTGGCAGGGTAATTGACTGGATACACGGTCAGCGATTTGTCACCGACCTGTGAGCGCAACGAATCGATGAATGTCTGACCTATTCCGCCGACACCTGGTGCTTCGCCGGATCCTCGGGCGAAAACGACTTCGACGTCGGGACACGGCTCGGCCGCCGCGGACGGAACGGATGCGCTCCACACCACTGAACCGGCCGCCGCCGCCACCGACAGCGCGGACACGACCAACCGGCGCACCGACATCACGGCCAACTCCATGCGGTTGTTCATTTACTTTTTGAAGGCGTCCTTCACCTTTTCGCCGGCGTCCTTCAGGCTGGATTTCGCTTGGTCCGCCTTGCCCTCGTCCCGGGTGTCGGCGTCTCCGGTGGCCTTGCCGATGGCCTCTTTGGCCCGGCCGCCCAGGTCCTCGACCTTGTTCTTCAGCTTGTCTTCGTTGCTCATGCCGCTGTGGCTACCCAGCAATGAGAGTTATCAAAACGCCCACCCTGTCATCATGGACCGGTGAGTACCGCAATTGTGGTGGCGGTAGTGGTGGTGCTGATGCTGCTCGGCATCGGCATGGTGGTCAACCAACTGGTGCGGCTCAAGCGCTATTTGGGAGACTTGCCCCCCGAGCAAGCCCCCGGTTCGAAACCTGAGCCACCGGAGGGCTGATAGCTTCAAGTTCGTGAACGATCGAGGCGTCGCGACGCGGTGACGCCGTCGACTCTGCTGGTCACCGACGCTGGCTTGCCACGCGGTGTGTCCGGCGCTGCAGACCCGCGCTTCGCGAGCGCCATCAGGATGTTCTCCCAGCTGTTTCCCGGTCGTCGCTTCGGTGGCGGGGCGCTGAGTGTGTATGTCGGGGGGATTCCCGTCGTGGACGTGTGGACCGGGTGGTCGGACCGGGCCGGCACGCAGCGCTGGACCGCGGACACCGGCGCCATGGTGTTCTCGGCGACCAAGGGGGTCGCGGCGACGGTGATTCACCGGCTCGCCGACCGCGGCCTGCTGTCCTACGACGCGCCGGTCGCCGAATATTGGCCCGAGTTCGGCGCCAATGGAAAGGGCGAGATCACGGTCCGCGACGTCCTGCGGCACCGTTCCGGGTTGTCACACCTGCGCGGAGTCACCAAGACGGAGTTGATGGATCACCTGCTCATGGAGGAGCGGCTGGCCGCGGCGCCGGTCGACCACCTGCGCGGCGTGCAGGCCTACCACGCGCTCACCTTCGGCTGGCTGCTGTCCGGTCTGGCCCGGGCGGTGACCGGCAAGGGCATGCGGGAACTGATCCGCCAGGAGGTGGCCCGCCCGCTCAACACCGACGGGTTGCATCTGGGCCGCCCACCGCAGGGCTCACCGACCACACCGGCGCAAATCCTGATACCGCAGGGCAGGCTGCGCGCACCGGTGTTCAACTTCATCGCACCGAGGGTGGCCGGTCTGCCATTCTCCGGTGCGCTGGGCGCGATGTACTTCCCCGGCGTCATCTCCCTGATCAAGGGCGACACCGCGTTTTTGGACGGCGAGGTCCCCGCGGCCAACGGCGTGGTCACCGGCCGCGCGCTCGCCAAAATGTTCGGCGCGCTGGCCAACGACGGCCGCATCGATGGAAAAAAGTTCCTGTCCGAAGATCTGGCGCACGGACTGGCCGGGCAGGCGCGCCGCAAGTGGCCCGATGCGAACATGGTGGTGCCCATGCCTTTTCACTTGGGCTACCATGAGTCGCCGGTTCCCGGTTTACTCCGCGGTTTCGGTCACGTCGGTCTGGGCGGAACGCTCGGCTGGGCCGACCCCGAGACCGGCAGCGCCTTCGGTTTCATTCACAACCGACTGCTGACACCGCTGCTGTTCGACATGGGATCCTTTGCGGGCCTTGCCCGTCCGCTGCGCAACGCCATCGAGGCGGTCCGTGACCAGGGCCCGCTCGCGGTGCCGCCGCTGGGTGCCCGCTACGCCAAACCCGCTCGGCGACGGGCTAATGTCCGCGAGGCCGTGGCGGCGGGCGAGGGCTGATCCGGCTACCCGAGATACGCGTTGCCGCGCGGCAGCGTCAGCGGAAGATCGGCGTAGGTGGCAATTCCCGGCGCCGCGGCGACCACGGCGGCGATCCCGTTGATGGCCGGCACGGCCGTCATGATGTGGCCGAGGTCCATGAATTCCTCGAGCGTGGTGGCCTCGAAGTACGGCGGTGGCAGGAAGCCGACCTTGGTGGTGACCGTCGGTTGCCCGTCGACCTGGATGACCCAGCCGTCCTGCTCGATCTTCCAGTCGGGCTCCAGGGTCTGGCCCTTCTTCCAGCGGACGTTGAGGTCGATCAGCGTCTTGCCGTTGACGATGCCCTGCCAGCTGATGTAGGTCCCCGCGACGTGTCCCGCGGGGATGGTCCAGGAAGCCATGACGAGATCCTCGGTGGTCTGGGCGAACTCGGCGACACACTTCACTTCGTCCAGCTCGACGCCGAGCGCGTCGCCCACCAGCCGGACGGCCTCGCCGAAGATGGCCGTGCCCTTCGCGGCCATCGCCGGCAGGTCGGGGTGGTCGATCGGCTGGCCGAAGCCGACGGGCTTCTCGGTCTCCGGCGAGTCGTAGAAGGTGGTGTCGGCGGCCTCGTTGACGGTGACCTTGTCGATCCGGTTGCAAACCATGGCCGACACGATGGCCAACAGTTCGGCGAAACCCGGGCTGACACCCGACCCGAAGATCGTGGACCCGCCCTTCTCGCAGGCCGCCAAGATGCGGTCGCGGCCGTCGCCGAGGTTGTGCCCGGTGATGAACGAGGCCGTGGTCACCACGTTGACGCCCGCGGACAGGATGCGGACCAGTTCGTCGACGTTGATCCACATCGGGTTGTAGACCACGCAGTCCGGCTTGAGGGCCAGCAACTCGTCGATGTCGTTGGTGGCCGTGATCCCAAGCGGCGGGATCCCGACGAGTTCGCCGGCGTCGCGCCCGGCCTTCTCCGGCGACCAGGCGTAGCAGCCGACCAATTCCAGGGTGGGGTTGGTGACGATCGATTTCAGTGAGCTCTTGCCGACGTTTCCGGTATTCCACTGAACGACGCGAAAGGTGTTTGGCACTCGCTCAGCATAGGGAATGGCCCGGGTTCTTAGTAGGCCTAATAGGCAGATTCCGAGGCCAATACTTCGGCGAAAAGATCCCAAATTCGGTCGGGGACGAGCCGGTAGGCTGCGTCGATGTCGGAGCCGCCGAAGGGAGTATCGCGATGCTGAGCGTGAAATGGTTGGAAAAGCCTGAGTCTCATGACTTTCCGGCGGCGGCGGACTACCTCACCATGGTTGCGCACGGACAGACCGTGAAGAAGGTGATCAAGAAGCTGAAATCGGGCACCGTGACACACAGGAAGGCCAAGGACATTCTGCGGGCGGCGCAGCTGAGCCTGCTGCCGGCGGACAATCCCCATGTCGCCGCGGACCTGACCAAGGTCGAAAAAGGCTTGCCGCTGTCGCCCATCCTGCTGGTGCGCGGCGACTTCACGAGCGGGGTTGCGTTGCAGATCGCCGACGGTTACCACCGCGTCTGCGCGAGCTATCACACCGACGAGAACACACCCATTCCCGTGGTCCTCGCGGCCGTCAGCCGCTGATCGGAGAAATGATCATGATCGACATCAGCACCGTGGGAACCGTACGGGTGCTGACCCTTTCGTCGGGCCCAGTCAACGCGCAGGATGTCGAGCTTCTCGAGGAGCTGGTTTCGGCGGTGCGCGAGCTGGCACGTTCGGGCGCCGGCGCGCTGGTTGTCACGGGTGCCGGGCGTGCCTTCAGCGCCGGCGTCGACCTCAATCGCGTGGTGCAGGGCGGCACGGGCTACACCGATCGGCTGGTACCCGCGCTGTCCGTGGCGTTCGAGGCGATGTTCAGCTATCCGGGACCGACCGTCGCCGCGATCAACGGCGCTGCCATCGCGGGCGGCTGCGTCCTTGCATGCGCCTGCGACCGCCGCTTGATCAGCCCCGAGGCGCAGATCGGCGCGGCCGAGGTGCGCGTTGGGGTGCCGTTTCCGGTCCCGGCGTTGGAGGTCATGCGTTACGCCTGCGGGAGGCACGCCGATGAGGTGCTGCTGGGCGGCGGCAACTATCGGGGCGCGGAGGCCGTGGCGCGGGGACTGGCCCACCGCGTCGTCGCCGACGAGCTCGTCGCGGCGGCCGTGGCGGAGGCGTCGGACCTGGGCAGCATCCCGGCCGACGCCTACCGGCAGACGAAGAACCAGTTGCACGCCCCGACCATGGCGCGGATCCGCGAGGCCCGCGGCGTTGATGGCGAGGTTCGGCGGATGTGGGGCACCGACGAGACGCTGCAACGCATAGCGGCCTACGTGGAGCGGCTGCGGCGCCGCTGATTAGTTCTCGTCGGCGCTTTCGTCCAGCGCCACGCCTGCACGCGTGCGCCTGCGTCGCATCCGGTGCGACCCCTTGCCGGTCGGGCGTCGGTTGCGCAATTTGGCCTTCGACTCGTCGCCCGCATCACCGGTCGCCTCGGACGTCTGGGTGGTGTCTGCGACGGGTGACGCGTCGGTCGCCGACTCCGCTGCCGCCTCAGAGTCGACGGTTTCCGCGGTTTCTGCGGTGATTTCGCTGGGGGCCGCCGCCGGCTCCGCAGCCTCAACTTCCGTGGTCTCTTCGGCTTCCGCCGGGGCGGTTTCCGCCTCGCCCGTCGCGTCCGCGTCAGTTTCAGCGGCCTCGGCCTGTTGGGTGTCTTCGGCTTCCTCGGGTTCTTCGGCGTCGGCTTCTTCAGCTTCCGCGGCGTCGGCGCCTTTCTTGCGCCGCACGCGACGCTCCTTGGGTTTCTTCGCCTTGATCGGTTTAGGCGGCGGTGGGGGAAGCTCGGCGACGAAGGAGAGGTAGAACGCGAAAATGCCGAGCAACGCGATCGCGGCGGCCGCCCCGTAGATTCCGAACAACCACCGTCCGGCGGCGTCCAGGCTCAGCCAGATCTCGCTCATCGCCGTCCCGATGATCAGCACACCGGCCAGCACGTGGGCCGCTATCGACCAGACCCTGATGGACAGGGCCAGCTGCGGCGTCCCCAACTCGGGCTTGCGGGTGCGCAGCAGGGTGAACACCACGGGCAGCGCCGCGAGCGCGATGAGCGCACCCGTCGCGATGCGCAGCGCCGTCCCCAACGTATGCGCGGTCTCGCCCATCAGCTCAGGCCAGCGGGGCAACACGAAGAAGAAGTAGAGGAAGCCGGCAGCGATCGAAAATAGCGCGTGCCACGGGATGGCGACCTTGCGCCCCATACCCCTCCTCGTGCTGGTGAATTCAGGCCAGCCTAAAGGCGGCCGACCCGAATCCATATCAATTCGTACGTGTCCGCTTTGCGGACGATGGCGGAGGATGCGGGATTTGAACCCGCGAGGGCTGTTAACCCAACCCGCGTTCCAGGCGAGCGCCATAGGCCACTAGGCGAATCCTCCGTGGCCATGGTAACCGAGGGCCCGGCGGCCCCCGCCAGTTGCTCGCCGTCGACTTCGGGCCAGGTATTAGACTCGTCGCTGGACCCCGCGCGGCGTCTATCCTGTGAACTCCCCCAGGGCCGGAAGGCAGCAAGGGTCAATGGGCTCTGTCGGGTGCGCGGGGTCCCCTATCTCCGTGAGTCGCGATCCGCTTCGCCCGGCTTCGGCGCGCTTGCGATCGCCACTAGGGGTTTCCCGCCTTCGAAAGCGAAAGGATCCATGGTGTCGCTGGAGTCCCTCACCCACGCCGAGCTCGCGGCCGCGAACAATCGTCATCAGCAGGCTTACACCGACCTGCAAGCCAAGAAGCTCGCCCTGGACCTGACAAGAGGCAAACCGGCTCCCGCGCAGCTAGACCTGTCCAACCCACTGCTGAGCCTGCCAGGGGACGACTTCCGCGACAGCGAGGGCACCGACACCCGCAACTACGGTGGCCTGCACGGCCTGCCAGAGCTACGGGCCATCTTCGGGGAGCTGCTGGGCATCCCGGTGCAGAACCTGATCGCGGGCAACAACTCCAGCCTGGAGCTGATGCACGACATCGTCGCCTTCTCGATGCTGTACGGCGGCGTGGACTCGCAGCGGCCGTGGAAGGACGAACCGAGCATCAAGTTCTTATGCCCGGCCCCCGGCTACGACCGGCACTTCGCCATCACCGAGACGATGGGGATCGAGATGATCCCCGTCCCGATGCTGTCCGACGGGCCGGATGTCGACCTGATCGAAGAGCTGGTCGCCGCCGACCCGGCCATCAGGGGCATGTGGACGGTCCCGGTGTTCGGCAATCCCACCGGGGTCACCTATTCCTGGGACACGGTTCTGCGGCTCGTCCAGATGCGGACCGCGGCGCCTGACTTCCGGCTGTTCTGGGACAACGCATACGCGGTGCACACGCTGACGCATGACTTCGTCCGGCAGGTCGACGTGCTCGGGCTGGCGGCCGCGGCCGGGAACCCCCACCGGCCCTACGTATTCGCGTCCACCTCGAAGATCACCTTCGCCGGTGCCGGCGTGAGCTTCCTGGGCGGATCGTTGGGCAACATCGCCTGGTACCTGCAGTACGCGGGTAAGAAGTCGATCGGACCCGACAAGCTCAACCAGCTGCGGCACCTGCGCTTCTTCCGCGACGCCGACGGCGTGCGGCTGCACATGCTGCGGCACCAGCAGATCCTGGCGCCGAAGTTCGCGTTGGCCGCCGAGATCCTGGATCAGCGGCTCAGCGACTCCAAGATCGCGTCGTGGACCGACCCCAAGGGCGGCTACTTCATCAGCCTGGACGTCCTGCCCGGCACGGCGAAGCGGACCGTCGCGCTGGCCAAGGACGCCGGCATCGCGGTCACCGAGGCGGGTGCGTCGTTCCCGTACCGCCGGGACCCCGAGGACAAGAACATCCGCATCGCGCCCACCTTTCCGTCGCTGCCGGATCTGCGCGACGCCGTAGACGGCCTGGCCACCTGCGCGCTGCTGGCGGCATCCGAGTCGCTGCTGGCGTCGTCCGCGTCCAGCGTGAACTGACGGCGGAAAAATCGCCGAAATCCCGCCCTACGTTCACATTCGCCGCCCCGCGGGCCCTCGTCAGCGGGCGCCGGTAGCCTGCTGACCGTGGCCCTCTACCGCAAGTACCGACCGGCAACCTTCGCCGAAGTGGTGGGGCAGGAGCACGTCACCGAACCCCTGTCGATCGCCCTGGAAGCGGGCCGGATCAACCACGCGTATCTGTTCTCGGGCCCGCGGGGCTGCGGGAAGACGTCGTCGGCGCGCATCCTGGCCCGCTCGCTGAACTGCGTTCAGGGCCCGACGGCCACCCCGTGCGGAGTCTGCGACTCGTGCCAGGCGCTGGCGCCCAACGCGCCCGGCAGCATCGACGTGGTCGAACTCGACGCCGCCAGCCACGGCGGCGTGGATGACACCCGCGAGCTGCGCGACCGCGCGTTCTATGCGCCCGCCCAGTCGCGCTACCGGGTGTTCATCGTCGACGAGGCGCACATGGTCACCACGGCGGGGTTCAACGCGCTGCTCAAGATCGTCGAGGAGCCCCCCGAGCACCTCATCTTCATCTTCGCCACCACCGAGCCCGAGAAGGTGCTGCCGACCATTCGATCGCGCACGCATCACTATCCGTTCCGGCTGTTGCCGCCGAAGACCATGCGGGCGTTGATCGCGCGGATCTGCGAGCAGGAGGGCGTCGTGGTTGACGACGCCGTCTACCCGCTGGTGATCCGCGCCGGCGGCGGCTCGCCTCGCGACACCCTGTCGGTGCTGGACCAGCTGGTTGCCGGCGCCGAGGGCGCCCATGTGACATATCAGCGGGCGCTGGGTCTTTTGGGGGCCACCGATATCGCGCTGATCGACGACGCCGTGGACTCACTTGCCGCTGCCGATGCCGCGGCGCTGTTCGGGGCGGTGGAATCGGTGATCGATGCCGGCCACGACCCACGGCGTTTCGCCACCGATCTGCTCGAGCGGTTTCGCGACCTGATCCTGCTGCAGGCCGTACCGGATGCCGCCAGCCGTGGCGTGGTGGATGCGCCGGAGGACGTGCTGGAGCGGATGCGTGAGCAAGCGACCCGGATCGGGCCGGCGACCCTGACCCGCTACGCCGAGGTGGTGCAGGCGGGGCTGGGCGAGATGCGCGGAGCGACGGCGACGCGTCTGCTGCTCGAAGTCGTGTGTGCGCGGTTGCTGCTGCCCTCGGCCAGCGACACCGAATCGGCGCTGCTGCAACGCGTCGAGAGAATCGAGACCCGGCTCGACATGTCCATTCCCGGCTCCGAAGCCGCCGCGGCGCCGCGCAGCGCACCGGCGCGGCCGCAACCCGAGCAATCCGTCCGGTTCACCCGGGCGTCCGCGGCCCCCGCCGCCGACCCCGAACCCAAGCGCGAGCCGAAGCCTGAGCCCAAGCCGGCTCCGGTCGCCGAACCGGCAGCGGCGGCGCCCCCCGAACCGGCTCCGGCGCCTGTAACCGAATCGGCTTCTGCGCCAGGTGAACTCAACACCGCGGCGGTGCGCAGCATGTGGCCCACGGTGCGCGAGAAAGTGCGTCAGCGCAGCCGTACCACCGAGGTGATGTTGGCCGGGGCGACCGTCCGGGCCATCGAGGGCAACACATTGGTGCTCAGCCATGAATCGGCGCCGCTGGCCAAGAGGCTCTGCGAGCAACGCAACGCCGATGTCATCGCCGAGGCGCTCAAAGACGCGCTGGGTGTCGATTGGCGGGTGCGCTGCGAGGCCGGCGCACCGGCGCCGGCCGCGCCACCCACACCCGCCGCCGGGGAAGCCCGTCCAGCGGTTCCCGACGCGGCCGAGCCCGCAGCCGACGTGGATTCCGCGCGCCGCGACGAAGAGGAACACATGCTCGCCGAGGCGGTCCGCGACGAGCCGTCGGCGCCGCGCCGCGACCCCGAAGAGGTCGCGCTCGAACTGCTGCAGAACGAGCTGGGCGCCCGTCGCATCGACAACGGCTAGTGGCGACCGTAAGCGCGGCGTAGCCGGGCGTAACGGGTCGCCACCAACGGCTAGGGCGTCAGGCCGTCCACCACGGCCGCAGCGGCAGGTCGTCGTCGCCCCGCGAGTCGGTATTGGCCGCCAGCACGTGATGGAGCTGAAGGTTGTTCTGCTCGAACGCCACCCGAGAAGCCGCCATATACAAGCCCCACACCTTGGCGGTCGGCAAGCCGACCTCGGCCACGGCCACGTCCCAGTGCTCGACCAGGTTGTGGCACCAGTCGCGCAATGTCATCGCGTAGTGATGGCGGAAGTTCTCCGCGTGCAACACCTCTAAGCCCACGTCCTGGACCGCACTGGTGATGCGGCCCGAGCCGGTGAGCTCTCCGTCGGGGAAGACGTAGCGATCGGTGAATCCGCCGGCGAACGAGGTCGCGGTGTTGTCGCGGCGGGTGATGCAGTGGTTGAGCAGCAGACCGCCGGTGCGCAGCTTCGACTTTAAAAACCCGAAGTAGGTCGGGTAGTTCTTGACGCCGATGTGCTCGGTCAGCCCGATCGAGGAGACGGCGTCGAACTTCGTCTCGCTCACGTCGCGGTAGTCGGAGTGCCGCACCTCGGCCATCTCCGACAGCCCCTCGTCGGCGATCGCTCGCTGCGCCCACTTCGCCTGCTCGGCCGACAGGGTGGCACCGATCGCACGGACGCCGCGCCGCGCGGCGTAACGCACCATGCCACCCCAACCGCAGCCGACGTCGAGCAACCGGTCGCCCGGCTGCAACCGCAACTTTTCGAAGATCAGCCGGTACTTGTTTTGCTGCGCATCCTCCAGCGTTGACTGGGGGTCGGGATACACCGCACAGGTGTACGTCATCGAGGGACCCAACACCAATTCGTAGAAGGTGTTGGAGACGTCGTAGTGGTGATGGATGGCCTCCGCGTCGCGGGTCTTGGTGTGCATCAGCCCTTCGGTGATCCGGCGCCACCGGGGCCGGGTTTCCTGGGGTGGCGGTGGCACCGGCAACAACCGCTCGAAGCCCATCGAACGGACGACGTTGGCCAGTACGCGCGCGGGTGGCCGCTTGAATTCGACCCGGTCGGTCAGCGTCTTGAGCAGTTGGTACGGATCACCCGGATGCACGCCGTACGCCTGCAGGTCGCCCGACACGTAGGCGCGGGCCAGACCGAGTTCGCCGGGCGCGGTCGCCAGGTAGGTGGCGCCGCGGGGCGTCCGAAGGTCCAGACCCAGTTCGGCGTCTTCGCTTCCGGCCGTGCTGCCGTCATAGGCGGTGAACTTCAGCGGATGTCGCCCGGTTGCGGCGAAGACCTCCAGGATCTCGGCCATGCTCAGTTTGCCGGTCGGCGAGCGGTGGGGTTCTTTTGTCGTCGTCATCGTCGTTGCACCGCCTTCGCGTAGAGGTCGAGTAAACGAGAATCGGGGTCATAGGTTTTCTTGACGGTGTTGTAGGCCTCGCCGCCGTACAACTCGTCGAAGTCCTCACGGGAGTAGAAGGATTCGGAATACAGCGACTTGTGGCCGCCGAGCTCGGCTACCTTGGCTTCGATCATCCGGTTGGTGGCACCTTCGGTGGCGCCGGCCGGCACCGACGACCAGAAGCCGACGTTGACGTAGGTGTGATCCGGCCGAATCGGGTACAAGGGCCAGCCGTGGTTATCGCGTAAACGCAACGGGCACAACCAGATTGGCGTGATCGGCACGCTGTCTAAGAACCACTGGAGGAAGTCGCAGGTCCGTTCGACCGGTACCTCGATGTCTTGCACCACCCGTTCGCGGGCCGGCCGGCCGCTGCGCGCCTCGATACGGTCGGACACCCCGAAGCGCCGATCCAGGGAGATCAGCTTCGAGTAGACGCTGCTGCGCCGATAGCGGCGCGGCCACCAGCGTCGCAGCCGCGGGTTCTGCGCGCCGAACGCGCGTGAGCACCAGAACCAATCGGTGTCCCAGCGCCAAAAGTAGTCGTGCATGGTCAGCCGGTCATCCTTGGTGGCTTCGACCCCGGAAGTGTCGTGCCGGATGGACTGGTAGTAAATGTTTTGGCCGGTGTAGTCGCTGACCGGGCCGGGCGTGGTGGTCCGCCGACCGACGCACAAGTAGCTTTCGTCGGCGCTGAAGACGACGCCGTCGAGGTAGTCGACCGGCGTCCCACCGTGGCCACCGGTGTCGATGATGCGTTCCATGGCCGCCACCAGATCGCGCAGCGAGCGGAATCGGATGTGCCGCAGCGCCACGAACGGGGTGACGGATTCCAGCTCGATCCGAAGCCGAGTTGAATACCCAAGCGTTCCATACGAATTCGGGAAGGAGCGGAAGAGGTCGGGGTGTTGGGTGCGTGAGGTGGTGAGCAAATCGCCAGCGCCGGTGAGGATGTCCATCTCGAGCACCGATTCATGCGGCAGACCGTTGCGGAACGACGACGACTCGATGCCCAGGCCGCTGACCGCACCGCCGAGGGTGATGGTCTTCAGCTGCGGCACGACCAGCGGTGAAAGCCCGTACGGCAGTGTCGCGGCAACCAGGTCCTCGTATGTACACATGCCGGCCACGTCGGCGGTGCGGGATTCGGGATCCACGCTCAGCACGCCGGTCAGCCCGGACGTGTCCAGGCCGGGCGCGTCGCGTTTGGTGCGGGCGCGGAACAGATTTGAGGTCGGCTTGGCCAGCCGGACGGCGGATGTCGGGGGGATGGATCGATAGCTTGCCAGCAGCCGGTCAACGCCGGACTTGTGGGCCGAGAGTGCAGATCCAAGGACAGGCACCAGATATACCCTAGTCTTCGACAACAGCCCGTGCACCCGCCGAAAGGGGAGCGCCGGGGAAAACATCATGAGGAGGGGTCGCCTTGGCACAGGTGAGCGCAGACAGCACCATCTTGATCAACGCGGAGCCTGCGGCAACCCTGGCCGCCGTCGCGGACTATCAGACTGTCCGTCCCAAGATCCTCTCCCCGCAGTACAGCGACTACCAGGTACTGCAGGGTGGGCAGGGGTCCGGCACCGTCGCCAAGTGGAAGCTGCAGGCCACCAAATCGCGGGTGCGCGACGTGCAGGTCAACGTCGATGTGGCTGGACATACCGTGATCGAAAAGGATGCGAACTCGTCGATGGTGATCAACTGGACGGTCGCTCCGGCCGGACCCGGCTCCAGCGTCACTGTGAAGACCACGTGGACCGGTGCCGGCGGTGTGAAGGGCTTCTTCGAGAAGACCTTTGCACCGTTGGGGCTCAAGAGGATTCAGGGCGAGGTGCTGGCCAATTTGAAGAAGGAACTGGAAGGCTGAGTTAGCGCCGCGCAGTCAGCGAGCCTGGCCCTGTGAGGCGAGGAAGCCCGCGACACCGCGGACCAGCGCGTCGGCGTACTTCTGCCGGCCCTCCGCGGACTCCATCAGCGTCGAGTCCGCGGGATTCTTCATGTTGCCGCACTCGACCAGGATCGACGGGTACTGCGCCAGATTCAGGCCGGTCAGGTCCGAGCGGCCGTAAAGACCGTTCTGGCCGATGTAGTTGGCCGGCGGGATCCCCGAGGCCTGCATCTGGTCGCGCATGATCCGCGCGTACTGCACCGATGGGCCCGCCTGCACCTGATTGAGCGGCGGCGCCGAGTAGTTGACGTGGAATCCCCGGCCGGATGGCGGCCCACCGTCGGCGTGGATGGACAGGACCGCGTTGGGATGCAGCGCGTTGGCCGCATTAGCGCGTTCGTCGACACATGGTCCCAGGCCGTTGTCGTTGGCGCGGGACAGAGCGGTACGCACGCCCAGGGCGTTCAACGCGGCGCGCACGCGCAGCGCGGTGTCCCAGGTGAAGGTGTGCTCCATAAAGCCGCTGTTGGTGGCCGTCCCGCTGGTCTGGCAGTCTTTGGTGCCACCGCGACCGGTGGGCACCTGGCGGTTGATGGAGCCATCGTTGGAGCCGTTGTGTCCCGGATCGATGAAGACCACCATGCCGGCGATGTTGGATGGGACCGCCGTCGCGGTCGGCATGATCGCCGTCGAAGCAGCGGCGAGCACACCGGCCGCCAATTTGATCCCGACACGTCTGCTCAGTCGTAGGTCCACGGCGCAAAGCTAACGCCGCGCGGTCTACGCTGGGAGTTTCGAATCGCCGGAGACTCACGAGCGAAACCAACTCGAGACCAAGATGCGAGGGGATTGTCATGCAACCCGGAGGCGATATGTCGGCGCTGCTGGCCCAGGCGCAGCAGATGCAGCAAAAGCTCATGGAGGCGCAGCAACAACTGGCGAACGCCGAGGTGCATGGTCAGGCCGGTGGAGGCTTGGTCGAGGTCGTCGTCAAGGGCAGCGGCGAAGTGGTCGCGGTGAAGATCGATCCCTCCGTCGTCGACCCGTCTGACGTCGAGACCTTGCAGGACCTGATCGTCGGCGCCATGGGTGATGCGTCCAAACAGGTCACCCGGATGGCCCAGGAACGGCTGGGGTCGCTGGCGGGCGGCTTCGGCCCGCCGACAGGACAACCGCCCGCCCCGACGCAGGGACTCTAGGCCGCGCGACCAACATGTTCGAAGGACCCGTTCAGGATTTGATCGACGAGCTCGGCAGGCTGCCGGGCATCGGGCCCAAGAGCGCCCAGCGCATCGCCTTTCACCTGTTGTCGGTTGAACCGCCGGATATCGACCGGCTGACCGCGGTGCTGGCGAAGGTCCGTGACGGGGTGCGGTTCTGTGTGGTGTGCGGCAACGTCTCGGACAACGAGCGCTGCCGGATCTGCGCGGATCCCCGCCGGGACGGCTCGCAGGTGTGCGTCGTCGAGGAGCCCAAAGACGTTCAGGCCGTCGAGCGCACCCGCGAATTCCGTGGCCGCTACCACGTGCTGGGCGGTGCGCTCGATCCGTTATCCGGCGTGGGACCCGATCAGCTGCGGATCCGCGAGCTGCTGAGCCGGATCGGGGAGCGGGTCGACGACGTCGACATCACCGAGGTGATCATTGCCACCGACCCGAACACCGAAGGCGAAGCGACGGCCACCTACCTGGTGCGGATGCTGCGCGACATCCCCGGCCTGACCGTGACTCGGATCGCATCGGGGCTGCCGATGGGCGGTGACTTGGAGTTCGCTGACGAACTGACGCTAGGCCGTGCGCTCGCCGGCCGCCGGGCCATGGTTTAGAACACCGGCTCGCAAGCTCTCACGCGCCGGCCAACTCGCCGGCGTCGCTTTCGACTGCGGGCCCCGATCCCGGCAGCGGTTTGCCGGCGACTTCCGGCATGAATCGAACGGCGACCGTCCCCACCAGGCCCGCCAAGATCAGCATGTAGGCCGGCACCATGGCGCTGCCGGTGCGGGATATCAGCGCTTGAGCGATCACCGGGGTGGTTCCGCCCACGGTTGACAGTGCGATGTTGTACGAAATTGCCAGGGCTCCATTGCGCACCCTGGTCGGGAACAGCGCGGGCAGCGCCGCGGGGGTGGTGCTGTCGAAACATAGCTCCATCAGCCCGACGAGCAGCACGCCGATGAAGATCAACGGAAAGACACCGCCGAAGCGCATCAGCAAGAATGCCGGGACCGACGCCAAAACGAGCAATCCGCAGCCAGTCCACATGATCGGTTTGACGCCGATACGGTCGGACAACATGGCGACGAACACCACTGCGGCCATCAGGATCGCCAACGTTGCGACGATTATCACCAGGCTGGGCGTATTACCCACGTGCACAACCACTTTGAGGTATGTCGGTAAGTAGCCGGTGAGCATGAAGTCGGGCACCTGTGAGGCCACCACAATTGCCGCGCAGACCACCATCGGCCTCCACTGCTCCACCACTGTGCTGCGAATCTGCTGCCAGCCGCGCTCAACTGGCGTATCGGTGTTGTCGCTCACCAGTTTGTAGGCGGGTGACTCCTCGATCCGCAGCCGCAAGTAGAGAGCGAGGACCCCCAAGGGCGCTCCCAGCAACAGCGGAATCCGCCAGCCCCACACCAGCATCGAGTGGCTTGGCAGCGAGGCCTGCAATGCGGTCACCAGCAGGCCGGCGAGCACGAAGCCGACCAGGTTGCCCAGCGGAAGGAACCCGACCATCATGCCCCGCTTGCGGTCGGGGGCCCGCTCGACCAGATAGGTCATGGCGCCGACAAACTCGCCGCCGGTAGACAGGCCTTGAAAGATCCGCGCGACCAGCAGGAGGATCGGCGCCCAGATGCCGATGGTGCTGTAGCCGGGCAGCAAGCCGGTCATGGTGGTACCCACCGCCATCAGCAGGATTGTGATCACCAGAACCCGCTTGCGCCCGACGCGATCCCCGAGCGGGCCGAGGACGAACCCGCCGAGCGGGCGCACCACATACGCCGCCGCCAGCGTGCTGAAGGTCGCGATGAGATGGACCGCGCTGACGCTATTGCCGGGATAGAAGACCTGCGCAATGGTGGTCGCGATGTAGCCGTAGACGCCGAAGTCGTACCACTCCATGAAATTGCCGATGGCAGTCGCCAGTGTGTCCCGGCGCATCGTCGAACCGGTGCCCCGGGAGTCAGTGCCTGTGCCGTGCCGGACGCGTCGGATGCTCATTGACACGTCGCGTACCCACAACGTTGCTGCACGGAACCGGTCGTGCCTCAGCGCGCGGCTAACCGCTCGCGGCGCAGCAAGTCCACCTCGGGAAGTTTTAGCGGAGCCAGCCCGCCGACCACCTTGCTGAGCAGCAGATCGGCCAGCTCCGGGTTGCGGGCCAGGCAGGGCCCGTGCATGTATGTCGCAACGACGCTGCCCTGCACCGCGCCGTCGAAGCCGTCGCCTGCCCGGTTGCCCACGCCCTTGACAACCGCGCCCAGCGGCGACGCCGCCGGACCCAGCACGGTGCCCCCTCGGTGGTTTTCGAAACCGGTGAGACGCTCGGTCAGGCCCGCCAGCAGCGGTTTGGTCGCCAGCTCGCCGATGGTGCGCGCCTCTTGCGGTGACGTCGTCGCGTCCAGCATGCCCACGCCGTCGACGCGTTCCCCGGCCGACGTTTCATACCAGTGCCCGAGCACCTGCACGGCCGCACAGATCGCCAGCACCGGAGCACCCCTTTCGGCAGCGCGCTGCAGGCCCGGGTGCTTGACCAGGTGCCGGGTGGCCAGGCGTTGCGCGTAGTCCTCGGCTCCGCCCAGCGTGTAGAGATCCAACGACTCGGGCACCGCGTCGGCCAGCGTGATCTCGACGATCTCGGCGGCGATCCCGCGCAGCCGAAGTCGTTGCCGCAAGACCAGCGCGTTGCCGCCGTCGCCATAGGTGCCCATGACGTCGGGCAGCACCAACCCGATCCGCACCGTCGAGTCAGCCATGGTGCGCCAATGCTCGTTGCAGCTGCAGGAACGCGGTGTAGTTGGCGACGACCTCCACCCGCCCGGGCGGGCACGACGCGATCGCGGCGACCGTGTCGTGCACCAGGGTGTGCTCGACGCCCGCGTATGCCAGACGCACCGCCAAGTCGGTGCCGCGCTCGCCGGCGGCTACGACTTCGGTTTCATCGAAGTGCTCGAATCGCACATCCCAGAGCCACGACAAATCTTCTCCGTCGGGCACCTGGCCGTTGACCGAGATGACCACCCCGGCAACATGCTTGTCCACCATCGACAGCGCCTCCTGCCAGCCCGCCGGGTTTTTGGCCAGCAGGACGCGCACCTCGTGCGCGCCGACGCGGACGGTCCGATAACGGCCCGAGACCTCGTCGACAGCCGACACGGCCGCCACCGCCGATGCGGGATCGGCGCCCAATGCGACCGCGGCCGCGACGGCCTGGGCGGCGTTGCCCCGATTGACCGCGCCGGGCAGCGCCAGCCGCATCGGCAGGGCCAGGCCGTCGGGCCCGTAGAGGGTGTCGTCGTCGAACCACCATTGCGGGCTGGGCCGTTTGAAGTCCGCGCCGGTGGAATACCAGTGACCCCGGTCGCGAACGATGATCTCGCCGCTGCGCGGGCAGCTGACCGAGTCGTTCGACCACGAACCGCCCGCGGCCACCCAAATCACGTTGGCACTGTCGTACGCCGCCGACGTCATCAGCACGTCGTCGCAGTTGGCGACGACCACCGCCGTGGGGTGCCGGGCCAGCCCGGCGCGCAGGGTCCGCTCGATGACGTTGATCTCGCCGACCCGGTCCAGCTGGTCGCGTGAAAGGTTGAGCAGTACGACGACGCTGGGTTCGACGGCGTCGGATACGTGCGGGACGTGCATTTCGTCGACTTCGAGGGCCGCCAGGGATGCATCGCGGCTGCCGGCCAGCGCCGCGACCAGGCCGGCGTCCATGTTGGCGCCCTCGGCGTTGGTGGCGACCGCACCCAGCGTCGCCAGGGCGGCCGACGTCATCCTCGTGGTGGTGGATTTGCCGTTGGTGCCGGTGACGATGATGGTGCGCCGTCCGACGGCGAGTTGCCGGAGCACCGAGCGGTCCAGCGCCAGCGCGATGAGGCCGCCGATCATCGCCCCGGCCCCGCGCCCGGTCACCCGCGACGCCCAGCGCGCACTCGCTCCTGCGGCGAGGGCCAGACGGGCACGGGTGGTAACCACCCGGGAAGTTTAAATGCGCGCCCCCACCGGTTTCGAATTCCAGGGCGATCGCAAGCGCGGCGGTTGTCGCCGGGCGCGGCGGGTCGCCCGGCGTAATTCCATCGCCCGACACGGCGCGCAACGAACAGGCGATGTCGGTCGCCCGTGCCATCCTCAGTGCATGAGCGGGGTGTCCTGGGGACGGCCGGCCAGCGAGCCGGACGGGGGCTGGGCCGTCGTCGATGTCGAGACCTCGGGCTTTCGGCCGGGTCAGGCACGGATCATCAGCGTCGCGGCGCTCGGCCTGGACGCCGACGGCAACGTCGAACATTCGGTGGTGAGCCTGCTCAACCCCGGCGTGGACCCGGGTCCCACCCACGTGCACGGCTTGACCTCCGCCATGCTGGAAGACCAGCCCCAGTTCGCCGACATCGTCGGCGACGTGGCCGAGGTGCTGCGCGGTCGCACATTGGTCGCCCACAACGTGGCGTTCGACTACGCGTTTCTTGCCGCCGAAGCAGAACTGGCCGAGACCGAGCTGCCGGTCGACAGTGTGATGTGCACCGTCGAGCTGGCCAGACGGCTGGACCTCGGCATCGACAACCTGCGGCTGGAGACGCTCGCCGCGCACTGGGGCGTCACCCAGGAGCGGCCGCACGACGCCTTCGACGATGCGATGGTGCTGACCGGCGTGCTGGCCTCGGCACTCAAGCTGGCCCGCGAAAGCGACATCTGGTTGCCGATACATCCGGTGACCCGGCGTCGCTGGCCGAACGGCCGGGTCACCCATGACGAGCTGCGACCACTCAAGGTGCTGGCGTCCCGGATGCCGTGTCCGTATCTCAACCCCGGCCCCTACGTGGGCGGCCGACCGCTTGTGCAGGGCATGCGCGTGGCGCTCGCGGCCGAGGTTGGCCGCACCCACGAGGAACTCGTGGAACGCATCCTGCATGCCGGGCTGGCCTACACCGAGGCCGTCGACCGGGAGACCTCGCTAGTCGTCTGCAACGATCCCGCTGCCGAGCAGGGCAAGGGCTACCTCGCCCGGCAACTGGGGGTGCCGGTGATCTGCGATGCGGAGTTCATGGACTACGTCGGCGCCGTCATCGGGGGCACCAGCATGGACGAATTCACCGACGCCAGCACGCTGGACCAGCAGCTGGCGCTGTTTTGATCAGCCGCGAGCGGCGCGGTTGACCGCCGACACGACCGCACGCAGCGACGCGGCGGTGATCGACGGCGCGATGCCGACTCCCCACACCGTGCGGCGCTCGCTGGACGCGTGCCCACCCGCTTCGCCCGGCTGCTCCGCGCTCGCGATCGGCACGTCCACCGACGCCTCCACATAGGCAGCGGCCTGCGCGTCGTCACCGGCGCTCATCGCGTGCTCGGAATAGTCCAGGACGGCCACGTCGAAACCGACACGGCCCAGCGCGTGGACGAACGCGGCAAGGGGGCCGTTGCCCTCCCCGCTGATCTCGGTCTCCGCGCCGTTGATCTTGACGGTCGCGGTGATGCGGGTGACGCCGCTGTCCTCCTCGGAAGCGTCGACGCGCTGTTTGATCCGCTCCAGTGGTAACACCGGGGCCAGGTACTCCTCAAAGAACGCGTCCCACATCTCCTTGGGACTGACCTCGCCGCCTTCCCCTGCTGTGCCCTCTGCGATCTTTTGGATCACCTGGGAGAACTCGATCTGCAGTCGCCGCGGCAGCGACAGGCCGTAATCGGCCTTCATGATGTAGGCCACCCCGCCCTTGCCGGACTGCGAGTTGACCCGGATCACGGCCTCGTAGGTGCGTCCGACGTCCTTGGGGTCAATCGGCAGATACGGCACCTGCCACAGCATGTCTTCGACGTCGGTGTCCGCGGCGTCCGCGTCGACCTTCATCTGGTCCAGGCCCTTGTTGATGGCATCCTGATGGCTGCCGGAGAACGCGGTATAGACCAGGTCGCCGCCGTAGGGGTGACGCTCGGGCACGGGCAGCTGGTTGCAGTATTCGACCGTGCGGCGGATCTCGTCGATGTTGGAGAAGTCGATCTGCGGGTCCACGCCGCGGGAGAACAGGTTGAGCCCCAGTGTCACCAGGCAGACGTTGCCGGTGCGCTCGCCGTTGCCGAACAGGCAGCCCTCGATGCGGTCGGCACCGGCAGAAAAGCCCAACTCCGCTGCGGCAACGGCGGTTCCGCGGTCGTTGTGCGGATGCAGGCTCAGGATGACCGATTCCCGGTTGGCCAGGTTGCGGCTCATCCACTCGATCGAGTCGGCGTAGATGTTGGGCGTGGCCATCTCGACGGTGGCGGGCAGGTTGAAGATGATCGGGTTGTCCGGCGTCGGTGCGATGATCTCGCCGACGGCGTCACACACCTGCTTGGCGTACTCCAGTTCCGTGCCGGTGTAGGACTCCGGCGAATACTCGAACCGCCACCGCGTGCCCGGACGCTTGGCGGCCTCCTCGACGCACTTGCGCGCGCCATCGGTCGCGATGGCCTGTACGGCGGCCCGGTCGGCACGAAAAACAACGCGGCGCTGCAGGATTGACGTCGAGTTGTAGAAGTGCACGATGGCCTGCGGCGCACCGGCGCACGCCTCGAAGGTGCGCTCGATCAGCTCTGGCCGGCACTGGGTCAGCACCTGGATGGTGACGTCGTCGGGGATGGCGCCGTCGGTGATGATTTCGCGGACGAAGTCGAAGTCGGTCTGGCTGGCCGACGGGAATCCCACCTCGATTTCCTTGTAGCCCATGCGGACCAGCAAATCGAACATGCGGCGCTTACGCGCCGGGCTCATGGGGTCGATCAACGCCTGGTTGCCGTCGCGCAGATCCACCGCACACCACAGCGGTGCATGAGTGATGACGCGGTCGGGCCAAGTGCGGTCGGGCAGTCGGACGGGCTCGACCTCGTCGGCGAACGGCCGGTACCGGTTGACCGGCATCGACGAGCCCCGCTGCGGATTCCAGGCGGGCTGCCCGGCGGCCGGTGGGCCGGCCGGGCGAACGATGGTTCGTGTCGAGCGGAATGCGTCGGGATTGGAAGTCACGGTGATTGCTCCGGGGATTTCAGAAGGGAAACTTCAGACCGGCGCATCGCGAACACCCGCGACGGGAAGCCGGTCTGGATCAGACCCCGTCGCGGCGTCCGAGGAGGAGCACCCGCTGCACGTTGAAAACTTTACCGCTTTTGGCGCTTAGGCAAAAATTGCGCCTAGACCGCAGCGAATGCAGGGGCGCGGGTGGGCGGTATCGCGACGTAAATCACCATGCACCGACACGTATTCTGTTGTGGACTTATAGCCGAAACCAAATGCTCAGGCCGGAGAGGCAGGAATAACGTGGCGCTCGTCGTGCAAAAGTACGGCGGATCCTCAGTGGCGAACGCCGACCGGATCCGGCGGGTGGCCGAGCGCATCGTCGCTACCAAGAAGCAGGGCAACGACGTAGTAGTCGTCGTCTCCGCGATGGGCGACACCACCGACGATTTGATGGACCTGGCCCACCAGGTGTGTCCGGCGCCGCCACCGCGGGAGCTTGACATGCTGCTGACGTCCGGCGAGCGGATCTCCAACGCATTGGTCGCAATGGCGATCGAATCGATGGGTGCGGAGGCCCGCTCGTTCACCGGCTCGCAGGCCGGGGTGATCACCACCGGAACGCATGGCAACGCCAAGATCATCGAGGTCACTCCGGGACGGCTGCAGACCGCGCTCGACGAGGGGCGCATCGTGTTGGTGGCCGGATTCCAGGGCGTCAGCCAGGACACCCGGGACGTGACCACGCTGGGCCGCGGAGGTTCGGACACCACGGCGGTGGCCCTGGCCGCGGCGCTATCCGCCGACGTCTGCGAGATCTACACCGACGTCGACGGCATCTTCAGCGCCGACCCGAGGATCGTGCACAACGCCCGCAAGCTGGACACGGTCACCTTCGAGGAAATGCTCGAGATGGCGGCTTGCGGCGCCAAAGTTCTCATGCTGCGCTGCGTGGAATATGCACGCCGCTACAACATTCCGGTGCACGTCCGGTCCTCCTATTCGGAAAACCCGGGCACCATCGTCGTCGGATCGATCAAGGACATACCCATGGAAGACCCCATTCTGACCGGAGTCGCGCACGACCGCAGCGAGGCCAAGGTGACCGTCGTCGGCATTCCCGACATCCCCGGATATGCCGCTCGGGTTTTCCGGGCGCTCGCCGATGCCGACGTGAACATCGACATGGTGTTGCAGAACGTCTCCAAGGTCGAGGACGGCAAGACCGACATCACCTTCACCTGCTCGCGCGACAGCGGCCCCACCGCGGTTGCCAGGCTGGACGCCCTCCGGGAAGAGATCGGCTTCAGCCAGCTGCTCTACGACGACCACGTCGGCAAGGTGTCGCTGATCGGCGCGGGCATGCGCAGCCACCCCGGGGTCACCGCCACCTTCTGTGAGTCCCTGGCCGAGGTGGGCGTCAACATCGAGCTGATATCGACGTCCGAGATCCGCATCTCGGTGCTGTGCCGCGACACCGAACTAGATAAGGCCGTCGTGGCGTTGCACGAGGCGTTCGGGCTCGGCGGCGAGGAGTCGGCGACGGTGTATGCGGGGACGGGTAGATAGATGGTTGCCATTGGAGTTGTGGGCGCCACCGGTCAGGTCGGCCAGGTGATGCGCCGGTTGCTCGACGAGCGGGACTTCCCCGCGACGTCGGTTCGGTTTTTTGCGTCATCGCGCTCCCTAGGCCGCAAGCTGGGATTTCGCGGCCAGGAGATCGAGGTCGAAGACGCGGCGGCGGCCGACCCAAGCGGCCTGGACATCGCGCTGTTCTCCGCCGGCAAGACGATGTCGCTGGTGCAGGCGCCGCGATTCGCCGCGGCCGGGGTGACGGTGATCGACAACTCGTCGGCCTGGCGCAAGGACCCGGAAGTGCCGTTGGTGGTATCCGAGGTGAACTTCGACCGGGACGTTGGGGATGCGCGCTCGCTGGCCAAGGGCATCATCGCCAACCCGAACTGCACCACGATGGCCGCGATGCCCGCGTTGAAGGTGCTGCACGAGGAAGCCGGGCTACAACGCCTGGTGGTGTCCAGCTATCAGGCGGTATCCGGCAGCGGGGTCGCCGGGGTCGAGGAGCTGGCCTCCCAGGCGCGCGCGGTCATCGACGGTGCCGAGCAGCTGGTGCACGACGGCAGCGCGGTGCAGTTCCCGGCGCCCCAGACCTATGTGGCGCCGATCGCCTTCAACGTGGTGCCGCTGGCCGGATCGCTGGTGGACGACGACTCGGGTGAGACCGACGAGGACCAGAAGCTGCGCCACGAAAGCCGCAAGATCCTCGGCATTCCCGACCTGGCCGTCAGCGGCACCTGTGTGCGGGTCCCGGTGTTCACCGGGCACTCGCTGTCGATCAACGCCGAATTCGCCCGGGCGCTCTCACCACAGCGGGCTCGCGAGCTGCTCGAGGCTGCGCCGGGCGTCAAGGTGGTCGACGTGCCGACCCCGCTGGCGGCCGCCGGCGTGGACGAATCCTTGGTCGGCCGGATCCGGCACGACCCCGGGGTACCCGACGGCCGCGGCCTGGCACTGTTCATCTCCGGTGACAACTTGCGCAAGGGGGCGGCGCTGAACACCATCCAGATCGCCGAGCTGCTGGCCGCCCAGCTGTGACAAGCGGGTGAGCATCACCCACACTCGCTTGGTCGCGCGGTGCTCACTGTTCGCCGCGTCGGCCGTCTGTTTGGTTCTGCCGCAGTGGATGAGCGTCGCGTGCGCCGACCCGGCGGCACCGGCCCCCGAGCCCGTGCTGCAGCCGCTGGCGCCCGGTCAGGTGCTGCGCATCGGTCCCAGCGCCGGAACCGGCACGCCGACCGTGGACTACGGCATCGGCGCGACGGACCTGTGCGAGTTCATCGAGTTTCCCGCCGAGTTGCTCCAAGTGTGCGGTGACAGCTTCGCCGGTGAGGGGGTCGGATTCGGCGGTTGGTACGCACCGGTCGCGTTGCGCGTCGACACCTCCTCCGTCGACGACCCCGGCGGAGTCCGCTACACCGGGGTCACCGGCGTCAGCAAACCGCTGCTGGCCGATCCCACCCCGCCCGGAACCTCGCAGCTGCCCGCCGGGGTCGTGCAGATCAACCGGCGCAACTACCTGATGGTGACGACGACCAAGAACCTCGAGCCGCAAACCTCCCGGCTGGTGACCGCCGAACCGGCGCGCTCGGGCTGGCAGACCATCCCGGGATCCAAGCGACCCGCGTCGTACCAGGGCGGCTCGCAGACCCAGATCAGCGGCTACTACGACCCGATCCCGACCCCGGACTCACCGGGCGGGTGGGTGTACATGGTCGCCGACAGTTTCACCCGCAGGGACCCGGTGCTGCTGTATCGGGCGACGCCGCAGGCGTTCACCGACCGGTCGAAGTGGCAGGGTTGGGCGGCGGGCCCGGGCGGGGGCTGGGGCAAGCCGCCGACGCCGCTGTGGCCGGACGCGGTGGGCGAATTGTGCATCCGGCAGATCGACGGCAAGGCGGTGCTGTCCTACTTCAATGCCGTCACCGGCAACATGGAGGTCCGGGTGGCCAACGACCCGACGTCGCTGGGCGACGCGCCGGTCACCACGGTGGTGCAGCACGACGAGTGGCCGGAGCCGGCCGAGAGCCTGCCGGCGCCCTACGACAACCGGCTCGCGCAACCGTATGGCGGTTACATCTCGCCCGGTTCGACGCTTGACGAGCTGCGAATCTTCGTGAGCCAGTGGGACACTCGGGCACGCGTTGCCGCGCCGTACCGGGTGATCCAGTTCGCGGTCAACCCGCTGCGGCCCGACGTCTAGGCGTTCGAGACTTGGTCTATTTCCAAACAGTGGCCCTGCTCTTGTCGCGCTTGGCGGACCCGGTGCCCGGTGGGACGATAAGCCCTGTTATGGCGTCCGGACCACGGAGGAACTGTGCGGGAGGCAAGCACCACGCCGCCACGTCGCCACGAGCTCTCGAGCATGGCGGACGACTACTCGCGGCACGCCCTCTCGCAGTGCGCATGCTTCGAGGCGACCCACCCGGCCGTGCTGGCCGCAGCGGAGCGGCTTGCGAACGAGCCGGTGCTCCGCGTGTCGGACCTGGGCGCCGCCGACGGCGTCAACTCTCACGGCCTCATCCGCGCTCTCGTGGCGCAGCGCGCCGGCCGGGCGCTGATCTACGCGCTCGTTGATCTCCCGACAAACGCTTGGCGGGTCGCCGCCGCCCATTTGCGGGATGCCTTCGCCACTGCGGCGGACGAAAGCCCGATCGTCGTGATACCTGCGTCAGGCGAGGCCGGCCCCGGGGTCGCCGACACGGGCACGGGCGCCCACTACGCACTGCCGGAGGCCAACAGCGAGGCCTGCCGGCGAGCGCTCGATCGCGACCCGGCCCCCGCTACGGTCGTCTCGATGGCCGGAATCCCGCTGCACCAGGCGCCCTCCTTTCCACCGGGCACAGTTCACCTCGCGGTGACCGGGACGTGCATGCACTGGGTCGCCGACGCCGCCGGCTTGCCCTCGAGCGGCTCGGTCTTCCCCGGCTACCCGGACCACGTGGACGAGGACGAGCGACGTGCCTGGCGCGTGGCCGCGGAGCGGCACTGGGAGCGACTGCTCGAGATGCGCGCGGCGGAGTTGACCCCCGGAGGGTATTTCATCGCCGCCATCCCGGCCTCCCCCAAGCCGTGCCCGGACAGGACGGGGCTCTACGTCGAGATCATCGGAGACATGAACCGGCTGCTCGCCGATTGGCGCCGCGCGGGGCGCATCGGCAGCGCCACCGTCGAGGCGGCCGTTGTCCCGGTCTGGTCTCGCACGCTCGACGAGTTCGGGGCGCCCTTCAAGGCGGGCGGCGGGCGCTTCGCCGGCCTCGAGCTCGAGAGTGCCGAGCTGTTTCGTCTCGACAATCCCTACTGGCACGACGATCCCGCGGTGTTCGCGCGGGAATACGTGCAGAGCGTGGCCGCATGGGGAGGGCCGCTCCTCCTCCGTGCGTTCGTGCACGAGGGCGAGGCGTGCGCTGCCGGTCTTCTCGCCGACTTCCTCGCAGAGCTCGAGGAGCGCGTCACGGACGCCCCCGACCGCTACCGCTGGGACTACGTCGAGGCCCTCATCATCTGCCGGAAGACGGACGAGGCGGGGCGAGGTCGTGCCCACGTCTCCTCCGCAAGTTCACCAGCGCACCCTGGCGTCGTGCCTCATGGTTGATCGATCCGTTTCGCCGCTTAACACGCGCCTGCGAACTTCGACGGAGTCGGATACGAAGTTTTAAGACACCCATACGTCGCCTATTTCGGGGCGGCGTTCAGGTTTGCCCGGGCCTGGTCGATCTGGTCGCATGCATACGTCACCATCTCGGCCGTGGTCATCGTCTGGCCCTTGCGGGCAAGCGGTTCGTAGCCCTGGTCGCCGAGGACATCGCGGAGGTGGGTAATCGCCGTGTTCAGTTGGGGATAACTTGCACGCGAAAAGAGACTTGCCGCGAACCCGCTGATGATCGCGGCCTGTTCGTGGTGTCCGAGTCGGTCCAGTAGCGAGACGAGTATTGCCAGCGGGTTCTTTATCAGGGCGGCGTTGCCGATCTCGTAATAGCGGCCGATCAATACCATCAGAGTCTCGAACGTTCCACTGGGATCACGTTGAGCCGCAACGAGTAATACCGTCGACGCCGACGCCGATTCCATCTGTCGGTTGCGGCTCTCCTGCGCGATGGTCAGCGATCGGCGTAGCGCGTCGTAAGCCCCCGCGGGGTCGGCATCGTGATAGGCAAGGCCGTGGGACAACAGCGCGAAGCAGGCCGTACTCGGGCTGCGCGCCGCGTCTGCGGCGGCGAGCAATCCCCGCGCTGCGACCCTCGCTTCATCGCCTCGGCCTAAGAAGTAGTACGCCATCACCAGAGATGCGCGGGCCACGGTTTGCGGGCCTCCGTATCGACCAATCGCACTGCGGCACATCTCAACCCAACGCTCGCTCTGCCCGGCGTGGGTGTACACAATTCCGGTCGAGATTTGCACTTCGTAGAAAGTCTCGTCGAAACCACCGTTGTCCGTTAACGGGCGGCTGGCGTCGAGATAACGGACGGCGTCGTCTGACCGCCCCGCCGCGTGGCACTGCGCGGCGACCACGTACAGGTGCGCGAGCCGCCGATGGTTCGCCCTTCGTGCAGGTTCGATCATCTCCTCGGCCCATCCGACGGGCTCGTACTGTTCGGTCATCAGGCCGAGCAGTGTCGCGCAGACGGCGAGCGACGCCGCGCTGTCGACGTCGCCTTGGTCGGCGGCCCAGCGAAATGCGGTGCGCAGGTTGGGTAACTCGGTGGTGAACCAGTCGTAGGCCTCGCGTTGTCGGGGGCTGTCCCATAGCGCCATGATGTCGGGTTCCCGGCCGGCGTAGTACCGCGAATGGGCGGCTCGGGCCTCGAATGCTTCACCGCGGGCCACGAGTTGTTCCTCGGCGAACTGGCGGATGGTCTCCAGCATCGAATACCGGGTCCGTCCCACTGACTGGTCGACGATCAGCAACGACTTGCGCACCAACGCTTCAAGCAGGTCGAGGACGGCAAGGTCGTCTCTGTCGTCGTATCCCCCTACCGCGCAAGCGCTTTGCAGATCGAATCCGCCGGTGAACACCGAACACCGCTCGAGTAGCCCCTTTTCGGCATCGTCGAGGAGCTCGAACGACCATGCGACGGCGTGGCGCAGGGTGTGGTGACGTTCCAGCGCGCGCCGCGAGCCCACCAGCAGACGAAACCGCTGGTCGAGGCGATCCCGCACCTCGCCGGCAGTCATCGAGGCCATCCGCGAAGCCGCGAGCTCGATGGCCAACGGGATCCCGTCCAGGCGGCGGCAGATCTCCACCACCGCCGCCGCGTCGTCACGTGTAGTCACCGAGAACTGCCAGGCCTCGCCTTGCGCTCGGTCGACGAACAGCGCCACCGCGGCAGAGTCGGTGCCGGCACCGACATCCAACGAGGGCACCAACCACGCCCGCTCATCGGCAACGCGTAGCCCTTCGCGGCTGGTCGCCAAAACTTTCACCGTCGCCGATTGCGCCAAGATCGTCTCGACGAGATCGGCCGCAGCCTCACGCAGATGCTCGCAGTTGTCGATCACCAACAATCGGATCGTGCCGTCCATAGCGGCGGCCAGCGAGTCGCTCATGCTTTTTCCCGGCTGCTGGGCAATGCCCAGCACGCCCGCGACGGCGTCGGGCACCGCCGCCGGATCGGTGACGGCGGCCAACTCGAAAACCCATATCCCGTCCGGGAATTCGTCGACCAGATGTCTCGCAACCTCCAGTGCCAACCGTGTCTTGCCGACCCCGCCCACGCCGGTCAACGTGACAAGCCGATGCGCTTTCACCGCCGCTTGCACCTCGTCGAGTTCGGCTTCGCGTCCGATGAAGCTGCTGGTCGCCAAACGCAGATTCCCCGGACTCGCGTCCAGCACCCGCAAGGGCGGAAAGTCGGTCCGCAGGCCGGGTGCGCGGACCTGAAACACCCCGACCGGGGTTGGCAGGTCCCGGAGCCGTCGCGCTCCCAGATCGATGAGATCAGCGTCGCTGAGCAGACCGGCAGTCGACTCGGCCAACAGGATCTGACCGCCGTGCCCGGCCGCCATCACCCGCGCGGCGCGGTTGAGCACCGCGCCGAAATAATCGCCCTCCCTCAACTCGGCCTCGCCGGTCGCAATCCCCATCCGCACCGGCAATTCCAGCACCCGCTGCGCGGTCACCGCGGCGTCCACCGCTGCCTTCGGGGAGCTGAATGCCGCACACACACCGTCACCGGTGTGCTTGAAAAGGAACCCGGCGTGCGCGGCCACAGCGTTACGCAATACCTCGTCGTGGGCAACCAGCGCCGAGCGCATCCCCTCGGCGTCGGCTTCCCACCGACGGGTCGAACCCTCGACGTCGGTGAACAGGAACGTCACCACATCAGAAGGCGGTCCCGCTGCGGACACCCGCACAGAATGTCACACCGGGCGCCCGACCATCCAGCAAACTGCGACGGACGTTTCCAGACTCTCGTATGCCATCCAGCCAAGGGCCGCGATACACCGGGCGCGCGGAGGCGTTTTCACCCGCTGAGCGGGGCCTTTACTTCACAGCTTCTACATAAGTAGCGCATAGCGGCCACTACTGTTAACGGCTTCATCATTTGTCTCATGAGTGAAACACCTGAAACCCCCACTGTGCGGCACTCCACCGCAACTGCACCGGCCGCCGCGGAAGCGGTTGCGGCCTACCGAGCCCCGCGGGTCTTCCAAATCGCCGCGTGGGTCGCCATCGTCGCCGGGATCGTGTTCATCCTCGCGGTCATCTTCTTCACCGGCTTCATCCTCGGCCACCGCGGCGGCCATCACGGCCACCACCACAAGCACCACCACCACGCGATGATGCACCACCGCGGCCCTGGCGGCCCCGGCAACTTCGGTGGCCCGGGCGCACCCGGCGGCCAGGGTGGACAGGGCGGACAAAACGGCCCCGGAGCCACCACCACTGCTCCGGCCCCGTCGTCGGGCGTGCGTCCCAGTGGCATGGCCCCGGGTCAGCTCCCGGCGTCGGTGTTCCACTCGGCTGCCACCGCTCATGGCGCGCCGGGACAGGCGCCGAGCGTCATCGTCCTGGCCAACTGAAAAACCCCCATCAACCAGCGGCCCGGCGTTCGATGCGAGCGCCGGGCCCCTTGTCGTTGGCGGTCACCGGCGCCTAACCGCAGCATCTCGATTGGCGACATTTTTGACGCCAGCCCCTGTTGGGCACCAGGCATGCGGGGCAATATGGCAAGGCATGAGCGAGACACCCGAACCACCAGTTGAGCCGACCGCCGAGCCGACGCCGGCCCCCTCAGTCGCCGAGCCACCGCCACCCACCCCGCACCGGGTGCAACCGCCGCGCCTCTACACCGCGGCTGCCTGGGTGGTGATCGTCGCCGGCGTCGTCTTCATCCTCACGTCGCTGTTCTTTGTCGGCGCCTTCATTTGGAAGCACAACTACTACTGCAACCACCACCACCACGGCATGTTTCATCCCGGCGGGCCCGGACCGGGCAACGGGCCATGGGGCCCCGGTGGCCCGGGACCCGGCAATGGGCCGGGGCAGTACGGCGGCCCCGGCGGCGGCTACGGCCCGTGGTACGGCGGGCCTGGTGGTCCGGGGCCAGACAACGGACCGTGGGGATACGGGCCCGGCGGACCCGGGCTGATCGTTCCCATGCCCCCGAGCGGTCCGGGCGGCCCCGGCGGACCGCATGCCGGCCCGGGCGTCAGCGGCCCCGGTCAGCCGCCTGCGAGCCCGCCCCCCGGCGCGCCCGCGCCACGTCCCTGATAGCGCTCACTTAAGCAGCGCCCGAAATGGGTACTAACCCGTAGTGGGCAACCGATCGCGAGTCGCCCGCATTTGTTGGACCAGATCAAGATGAGGAGAACACTCGGTTGCGGCCGGAGGATCCGGGGGGCTCACCGCCGTGCTGAAATTGCCTGAAGGAAAGCGGATTCGGTACCCGGGCATGCGACCTCGGATGCTGCGGCCCCCGTGACGAGGAGTAGAGCGTAATGACGGAGCGTTTCACGACCAATGACGCCGGTATCGCTGCGCCGAGCGACGATCAGTCGCTGACGATCGGCCCAGACGGCCCGATCCTGTTGCAGGACCATTACCTGATTGAACAGATGGCGATGTTCAATCGCGAGCGCATCCCGGAACGTCAGCCGCACGCCAAAGGTGGTGGCGCGTTTGGTCATTTCGAAGTGACCAACGATGTCAGCCAGTACACCAGGGCCGCGGTCTTCCAGCCCGGCACCAAAACCGACATGCTGGCCAGGTTTTCCACCGTCGCCGGAGAGCGGGGCAGCCCAGACACGTGGCGCGACCCGCGTGGCTTCGCGCTGAAGTTTTACACCAGCGAAGGCAATTTCGACCTCGTCGGCAACAACACCCCGGTCTTCTTCATGCGTGATCCGTTGAAGTTCCAGCACTTCATCCGGTCCCAGAAGCGCTTGCAGGCAAGCAATGTGCGTGACCACAACATGCAGTGGGACTTTTGGAGTCTCTCCCCGGAGTCGGCGCATCAAGTGACCTGGTTGATGGGCGACCGGGGAATTCCCAAAACCTGGCGGAACATGAACGGCTACAGCAGCCACACCTACAGCTGGATCAACGCCGCCGGCGAGATCTTCTGGGTGAAGTACCACTTCATCACCGATCAGGGCATCGAGTTCCTGACCCAGGAGGACGCCGACCGGCTGGCCGGCGAAGACGGCGACTATCACCAGCGCGACCTGTTCGAGTCGATCGAACGCGGGGATCACCCGAGCTGGACGCTGAAGATGCAGATCATGCCGTACGAGGAAGCCAAGGATTACCGGTTCAACCCGTTCGATCTGACCAAGGTGTGGCCGCACGGCGACTACCCGCTGATCGACGTCGGCAGGATGACGCTGAACCGCAACGTCACCGACTATCACGCGGAGATCGAGCAGGCGGCGTTCGAGCCGAACAACACCGTGCCCGGCACCGGCTTGAGCCCGGACAAAATGCTGCAGGCGCGGGGCTTTTCGTATTCGGACGCGCATCGTGCCCGGCTGGGGACCAACTACCGGCAGATCCCGGTCAACACCCCCAGAGTCGAGGTGAACAGCTACTCCAAAGACGGGGCCATGCGCATCAACAACGTCTCCGACCCCGTGTATGCGCCCAACTCCTACGGTGGGCCACACGCCGACCCGGCACGCGCCGCAGAGATCCGCTGGCATGCCGACGGCGACATGGTCCGGTCGGCGTACACGTTGCACGCCGAGGACAACGACTGGGGGCAGGCCGGCACCATGGTCCGCCAAGTGCTCGACGATGCGGCCAGGGAACGCTTGGCGCACAACATCATTGGCCACGTGTCCCAAGGCGTCAAGGAGCCGGTGCTGTCGCGGGTGTTCGAGTACTGGCGCAACGTCGATCCCGACCTGGGAAAGAAGGTCGAGGAAGGCGTCCGGGGCAACGGGGGCTGACCGCACGTCCGTGCGCCTGGCATGATCGCTGCATGACCATGCGGGTTACGCAGGCTGCCCAGATGCGGGGCGCTGTGATGGCCATCGGCTTGGCCCTGGCCGGAACCGTCGTGGCGCCCTCGGCCGCCGCGCACCCGTCGGAGCCGGGCGTGGTGAACTACGCGGTCCTGGGCAAAGGCTCGGTCGGCAACATCGTTGGCGGACCGATGGGGTGGGAGGCGGTGTTCACCCAGCCCGGGCAAGGCGACTGGGTGGACCTCCCGGAGTGCAACAACTGGGCCGACATTGGTTTGCCCGAGGTCTACAACGATCCGGATCTGGCGTCGTTCAACGCAGCCCTGACCCAGACGTCGGCCACCGACCAGACACATCTGGTCAAACAGGCCGTCGGCGTGTTCGCCACCAATGACGCCGCAGGCCGGGCTTTTCATCGGGTGGTGGATCGCACGGTGGGGTGTTCGGGACAGACCACCGCGCTGCATCTGGACAACGGCAGCACCCAGGTCTGGTCGTTCGACGGCGGGCCGGCCGGTCCCGCCGACGAGAACTGGACCAAGCAGGAGGCGGGCACCGATCGCCGGTGCTTCAATCAAACCAGGCTGCGCGAAAACGTGTTGCTGCAGGCGAAAGTGTGCCAATCCGGCAACGCCGGGCCCGCGGTGAACGTGCTCGCCGGGGCGATGCAGAACGCCCTGGGTCAATAATCGGGCGATGGGGTACCCGTTTTCCCCGTGCACGCAGACCGCGGGGAAGGGAATATGTCGGGGGCATCTGATAGATGAAGCACTAGACGAAGTAGTCCGATTATCGTTCGATTAGCTGCCGCAGGGAAGCGGTCCGCAGGGCTATGTGCAGGCTCGCCCGGACCCGAAGGGATCGTGATATGACGTTCGCGCCGATCACCCCCGCGGCTTCGCAGTCCGAGTCGCGGGTGGCCGGCGCTGACCCTGCCCCGGAGCTGGACATCGCCGAGCTGGCCGATTCCGCGGCCGTGGCGCAGTACATCGCCGAGGGGTGTCTGGTGGACGCCCCGCTGGGCCGTATCGGTCTGGAGTTGGAGGCCCATTGCCACGACCGGGCCGACCCGTATCGCAGGCCGAGCTGGGGCGAGATCGCCGACGTGCTCGACGCGCTGCCCGCGTTGCCCGGGGGCAGCAGGATCACCGTCGAGCCGGGGGGTGCCGTCGAACTGTCCGGGCCGCCGGCCGACGGCGTAGTGCCCGCTATCGACGCCATGCGCCGGGACCAGGCCGCGCTGCAGCCCGCGTTTGCTGAGGCCGGGCTGGGCCTGGTATTTCTTGGCGCCGACCCGCTGCGCCCGCCCAGGCGCATCAATCCCGGTGCCCGGTATCGCGCCATGGAGCGGTTCTTCGCCACCAGCCAATCGGGGGAAGCGGGAGCGGCGATGATGACGTCCACCGCATCGATTCAAGTCAACGTGGACGCCGGGCCGCGGGACGGCTGGGCGGCGCGGGTGCGCCTCGCACATGCGCTGGGGCCCACCATGATCGCGATAACGGCGAACTCGCCGATGCTGTGCGGTGAATTCACGGGCTGGGTGTCGAGCCGGCAGCGAGTGTGGGGTCAGATGGACTCGGCACGCTGCGGACCCATCCTGGGCGCCAGCGGAGACGACCCTGGCACCGACTGGGCCCGGTATGCGCTCAAGGCCCCGGTGATGCTGGTGCACAACCCCGACGCCGAGGCGGTCACGCACTGGGTGCCGTTTGCCGACTGGGTCGACGGCCGCGTGTTGCTCGGGGATCGCCGACCCAGCGTCGCTGACCTGGAGTACCACCTGACCACGTTGTTCCCGCCGGTGCGACCCAGGCAGTGGCTGGAGATCCGTTACCTCGACAGCGTGCCCAATGGGCTGTGGCCCGCGGTGGCGTTCACCATGGCGGTCCTGCTCGATGATCCGGCCGCCGCCGACACCGCGGCCGAGGCGGTCGAACCGGTTGCCACCGCCTGGGACACCGCGGCCCGGGTGGGGCTGCGGGATCGGCGACTGTACTTGGCTGCCAACGCGTGCCTGGCCGTCGCCGCCGCCAAAGCCCCGGCCGAAATCGGTGATTCGATGCAGCGGTTGGTCCGCCTCGTCGAACAAGGCCGCTGTCCCGGCGACGAGTTCTCCGACCAGGTGATCGAGCACGGCCTCGCGCCCACAGTGGCGCGACTGGCGCAGGGGGAGCTGTGACGTCTCCTGGCGATTCCGACCCGCTGCGCCCGGCCGCGCCGCGCTTGCCGTCGTCATGCCGGGAGGGCCTCGCCAACGAGTTAGCGCGGGCGCGGGCGCGGACGTTGCGCCTGGTCGAGTTCGACGACGCGGAACTCTGCCGGCAGTACGACCCGCTGATGAGTCCCTTGGTGTGGGACCTGGCGCACATCGGTCAGCAGGAGGAGTTGTGGCTGTTGCGGGGTGGTGACTGTTCGCGGCCCGGGATGTTGCCCCCGGCGGTCGACGGGCTCTATGACGCCTTCGTGCATTCCCGCGCCAGCCGGGTCGACCTGCCGCTGCTGTCGCCGGACAGAGCGCGCGCATATTGCCAGACTGTGCGGTCCGCGGTGCTCGACGCGCTTGACGTGCTGCCCGTCAATCCCGCCGGCGACGAGGCCGCCTTCGTGTACGCGATGGTGGTCAGCCACGAAAACCAGCACGACGAGACGATGCTGCAGGCTTTGAACTTGCGCACCGGCGCACCGCTCTTGCGCGACGCCCCGGGGCTGCCGCGCGGTCGGGCAGGGTTGACCGGCACGTCGGTGCTGGTGCCCGGCGGCGAGTTCGTGCTCGGTGTGGACGCCGCTGACGAACCGTCCTCGCTGGACAACGAGCGTCCGGCCCACGTCGTCGACCTGCCCGCGTTCCGCATCGGACGGGTTCCGGTCACCAACGGCGAATGGCGCCAGTTCGTCGACGACGGCGGCTACGACCAGCCGCGCTGGTGGTCGAAGCGTGGCTGGCAGCACCGCCAGGCCGCGGGCGTGACCGCGCCGCAGTTCTGGAGCTCCGATGGCACCACCCGCACCCGGTTCGGCCACGTCGGGGTCATCGCGGCCGACGAACCCGTCCAGCACGTCAGCTATTTCGAGGCCCAGGCGTACGCGGCCTGGGCCGGTGCCCGGTTGCCCACCGAGATGGAATGGGAGAAGGCCTGCGCCTGGGATCCGGTCACCAACGCCCGGCGCCGCTACCCATGGGGAGACCGCAAACCGGACAACACGCTGGCCAACCTGGGCGGCACGGCGCTGCGGCCGGCGCCGGTGGGCGCCTACCCCGGTGGCGCTTCGGCGTACGGGGCCGAGCAGATGCTGGGCGATGTCTGGGAGTGGACCGCCTCGCCGCTGCGGCCCTGGCCCGGGTTCGTCCCAATGCTGTACGAGCGGTATTCGCAGCCGTTCTTCGACGGTGATTACCGGGTGTTGCGCGGCGGCTCGTGGGCCGTGGCGGAAAGCATCATGCGGCCGAGTTTCCGCAACTGGGATCACCCCTACCGTCGCCAGATCTTCTCCGGCGTCCGGTTGGCATGGGACGTCTCCGACGCCGGGGATCCGGCCTGATGTGCCGGCACCTGGGCTGGCTGGGCACCGGCGTCACGGTTTCCTCTCTGGTACTCGACCCGCCGTTCGGGCTGCGCGTGCAGTCCTACGCACCCCGCCGCCAAAAGCACTGCCTGCTCAACGCCGACGGTTGGGGCGTCGGGTTTTTCGACACCCCATCGCAGGGCTCCCCGGAGGCCGGGGTGCCACGGCGCTGGCGCAGTCAGGCGCCGCTGTGGGGCGATGTGTCGTTCGATTCCATCGCGCCCGCCTTGCGCAGCCACTGCGTGGTGGCCGCCGTCCGCTCGGCCACCGTCGGCATGCCGATCGAGGTCAGCGCGACCGCGCCGTTCACCGATGGGCGTTGGTTGTTGTCGCACAACGGCATCGTCGATCGAGCCGTGCTGCCGATGACGTCGCAGGCCGAATCCGTCTGTGACAGTGCGATACTGGCGGCCGTCATCTTCGACCGCGGCCTCGACGCGCTGGGGGACACCATCGTCGAGATAGCTTCGGCCGACCCGGGTGCTCGGCTGAACATATTGGCGGCCAACGGCTCTCGCATGCTGGCGACGGCCTGGGGCGACACGCTGTCCGTCCTGCGCCGTCCGGACGGCGTGGTGCTGGCCAGCGAACCGTATGACAACGACTCGGACTGGGAAGACGTGCCGGACCGCCACCTCGTCGAAGTCACCGCGCAAGGTGTCACGCTGACGCCGCTGGACCAGTCGAGAGGATCCTGATGACACTGTCGCTGTCGAACCACCTGGCCGCCGACTCGGCGTACCACGCGTTGCGCCGCGACGTGCTGGATGGCCTGCAGAAGACACCAAAGACATTGCCGCCCAAATGGTTCTACGATTCGGTGGGTAGTGATCTGTTCGACCAGATCACCCGGTTGCCTGAGTACTATCCGACGCGGGCCGAAGCTGAGATCTTGCGCGCCCGCGCGACCGAAGTCGCATCGGCCAGCGAGGCCGACACCCTGGTGGAATTGGGCAGCGGCACGTCGGAGAAGACGCGGCTGTTGCTCGACGCGCTGCGCGCGCGGGATTCGCTGCGCAGGTTTGTTCCGTTCGACGTCGACGCCAGCATCCTGTCGACCTCGGCCGCGGCCATCCAACGGGACTACCAGGGGGTCGAGATCAGGGCCGTCTGCGGCGATTTCGAAGAGCATCTGACCGAGATCCCCGAAGGCGGGCGACGGCTCTTCGTGTTCTTGGGGTCGACCATTGGCAATCTCACACCTGGACCGCGTGCGGATTTCCTTGCCGCACTGTCCGCTCAGATGCGGCCCGGCGACAGTTTGTTGCTGGGCACGGACCTGGTCAAGGACACCGAGCGACTCGTGCGTGCCTACGACGACGCCGCGGGGGTGACGGCTGCGTTCAATCGCAATGTGCTCGCGGTGGTGAACCGGGAACTCGACGCCGACTTCGACGTCGCAGCCTACCGGCACGTGGCCCGGTGGAACGCGGCGGAAGATCGCATCGAGATGTGGCTGCGGTCCGACCGTCGCCAGCAAGTGCGGGTCGGCGCGCTCGAACTGACCGTCGACTTCGATGCCGGCGAGGAAATGCTCACCGAGGTGTCGTGCAAGTTCCATCCCGACAAGGTGACTGACGAATTGGCTGCCGCGGGGCTGCGCCGTATCCGGTGGTGGACCGACGAGGCGGGCGACTTCGGGTTGTCGTTGGCCGTGAAGTGACCGACGGCAACGCGCTGGCCCGCCGATGGCGGTCAGTCCGCCCGCCGATGGCCGGGCTACACCTGGACAACGCGGCCTGTTCGCGCCAGAGCCTGGCAGTGATCGAGGCGGCCGCGCAGCACGCCCGCAACGAGTCCGAGGTCGGCGGCTATGTCGCGGCGGAAGCGGCCACACCGGTGCTCGATGCCGGGCGTGTCGCGTTCGCCGCGCTGACCGGAATGTCGGATGCCGAAATGGTTTTCACCACGGGCTCGCTGAACGCTCTGGATCTGTTGTTGGGTGGCTGGCCCGCGGAGCGCCGAACGGTAGCTTGCCTGCCCGGCGAGTACGGGCCCAACTTGGCACTGCTGGCAGCGCACGGATTTGAACGACGGCTGCTGCCGACTATGGAAGACGGCCGGGTCGCGCTCGACGACGCGGCGCTGGCGTTACAGACCGATCCGCCGGACCTGGTGCACCTGACCGCGGTGGGTAGCCATTGCGGTGTGGTGCAGCCGGTTTCAATGATCGCCCGGCTCTGCCGGGAATTGGGGCTGCCGCTTGTCGTCGACGCGGCGCAGGCGCTTGGCCAGGTGGACTGCGCGGTGGGCGCCGACGCGACCTATTCCTCGTCGCGCAAGTGGATCGCCGGGCCGCGCGGTGTCGGGATGCTCGGCATACGCCGCGAGCTGTTGAAATCGCTGCACCCAAGGCTGGCGGTGCCGGACTGGGCCAGGAAAGACGGTTCGCCAACAGTCGCCGAACAGCTGGAATTCGGCGAGGCCAATGTCGCTGCGCGCGTTGGGTTTTCGCTGGCACTGGGCGAGCATCTGGCCTACGGCCCACAGACGGTGTGCGCACGACTGGCTGAGCTGGGCAGCCTGAGCCGCACGGTTCTGGCCGATGTGGCGGGCTGGACGGTGATCGAAGAGGTCGACGAGCCCAGTGCCATCACCACTTTGGCCCCGGCCGACGGCGCCGACCCGCGGGCGGTGCGGGCCTGGCTGCTGGCCGAGCGGCGGATCCTGACCACATTCGCGGGGGTGCAGAGGGCGCCCCTGGAGATGACGGAACCGGTGCTGCGGATCTCGCCTCACGTGGATACCACGGCCGACGATTTGGAGACGTTCGCCGAGGCGCTCATCGCCGCCACCGCGGCGACCGCGGCCGGCTAACCGGTTTTGTGCGCGGTCAACAAGTAGGCCGGCATCTTCATCCGGCCCTTCTCGTCGAGGTCGTGCGGTGGGAATTCGAAAGGCGCATCGGGGATTTTGACGACGTTCGACAGGATGTACGAAGGGCGAATCTCATCGATCTCCCAGTACTTGCCCACCGCGGCGCGCAACTCGTCCTCGTCGACCTCGTTGGGTTTGGGTTGCATCTCGGCCGGAAAAGCGCCCTTGGCGAACACCAGGACGAAGAAGCTGGCGCCCGGAGCGGCCGCACGGTGTACCGACTTCAGATAGCCATCGCGGCCCTCGACAGGAAGCGAGTGGAACAAGGTGCTGTCCACGACGGTGGAGAACCGTCCGTCGTGGCCGGAGAACGACGTGATGTCTGCCTGGACGAAACTGGCCGTGGTCAGGCCGCGCTCCCGGGCGGACTTGGTCGCCGCCGCGATGGCCGTCGGTGTCAGGTCGACACCGACGACGGTGTAGCCCTGGTCGGCCAGTGTCAGCGACAGCTCGGCGAAGCCGCATCCGGCGTCCAGCACGTCGCTGCGGAATTTGCCGGCCGCGACCAGCGCCGCCAGTTCGGGTTGCGGCTCTCCGATATTCCACGGCGGTGGACCCTCGAAGTGGGCCTGCTCGCGATACGCACTGTCCCAGTCCATCACTTCATCAGACATGGTTTTCAAGCTACTCCCAGGTGTGGACCGGTTCGTTGGCGTGCATGTGGTCGCAGTATCGGTGCAGCATCTCTGCCAGCGCCGCGGGCCTGCTCAGGCCGCCGTCCTGCAGTGCCCGCACGGTGGACATCTGCCAGCTGGCGCCGTTGCGTCCGGCCCGGGCCCGGCCCTCGATGACCCCGAGGAACCGGTTGCGCACCTCGGCGTCGACGCCCCAGCGCTGCAAGCCTTCGTCGGCGATCGGCAGCAGCGTGTCGAGCACCAATTCGCGTGCGCTCACCTCGCCCATCCCGGGCCAGCGCTGCCGTGCATCGATGCCGTGGCGGGCCGCCGCCAAGAAATTGGCTTCTGCCGCACCGAATTCCATGTTCTCCCACAGCGGGTGCTCCGATTCGGACAGACCGCGCAGCGCGCCGTAGAAGAAGGCCGAATTCGCCAGCATGTCGACGACGGTCGGCCCGGCCGGCAGCACCCGGTTCTCCAGGCGCAGATGGGGGCGATCGTCGACCACGTCGTACACCGGACGGTTCCACCGGTAGACGGTCCCGCTGTGCAGGCGCAGTTCGGAAAGCTGCGGGATGCGCCCGGCGGCGAGCTCGGCGACCGGGTCCTCGTCGGACACCTCCGGCAGCAGGGACGGGAAGTAGCGGATGTTCTCCTGGTAGAGATCGAGGACCGAGTTGATCCACTGCTCGCCGAACCATACCCGCGGGCGCACGCCTTGGGTTTTCAGTTCCTCGGGCCTGGTGTCGGTGGACTGGGTGAACAGCTCGATACGCGTCTCGGCCCACAGCAGGTGGCCGAAGAAGAACGGCGAGTTGGCGCCCAGCGCCAATTGCGGGCCGGCCACGATCTGGGCCGCATTCCAGTTGGCCGCGAAAATCTCCGGCGCTAATTGCAGATGCAATTGCATGCTGGTACAGGCGGATTCGGGCGCGATCGTGGCGGTGTGCCAACTCAGCGGTTCGGGGCCGGAAATGTCGATGGGAATGTCTTCGCCGCGGGCGGTGAAGATCGAGTCGTTGAGTGCGGCGTATCGCGTCGACTCGCTCATCCACCCGTGGTCGAGGTGTTCGGACATCAGCGTGGGCAGGATGCCGATCATGACGATGTGGGCGCCGCCCGCGGCGCTGGCCTTCTTCTCGGCGTCGTTCAGGCTGGCCCGCACCTCGGCCTCGAGATCCAGCGCGGTGTGTCCGGGCAGCGCGTGCGGCGGAACGTTGAATTCGATGTTGTAGGCCCCCAATTCGGTTTGATACGCCGGATCGCCGATGGCGTCGAGCACGTGGCGATTAGACATGGCCGGCTGGTAGTCGGCATCGACGAGGTTGCATTCGATCTCCATGCCGGTCAGCGGCTGCTCGGAATCAAAGCATGACCGGGCGAGCATCGTCTCCAACGCGTCCAGGCACAGCTGTACCTTGCGCCGGTATTCCCGCCGTTGCGCGCTGTCGTACGTGGTGCGCTTGACCTCTTCGCCCACAACGCAGATGCAACAGGGTTACCGCCCGTAACGCAAGCTCCCGCGAGTCGCAGTCCCGGTCCCGGCCGTCGCCGCGGGTAGACCATGATGGACTTTGACGTTAAGTGTTCCGACTTACGGGTGGAGGAGACCAGTTGGCCGAGTTCGCCGAATTCGTCGCAGCCATCGACCAGGGGACCACCAGCACCCGCTGCATGATCTTCGATCACGATGGTGCCGAAGTGGCCCGCCATCAACTCGAGCACGAACAGATCCTGCCCCGGGCCGGCTGGGTGGAGCACGACCCGGTCGAGGTCTGGGAGCGCACCTCCTCGGTGCTGACATCGGTAATGAACCGGGCCAATCTGAGTTCGAAAAACATCGCCGCGCTGGGCATTACGAATCAACGCGAGACGACGCTGGTGTGGAACCGTAAGACGGGGCGCCCCTACTACAACGCGATCGTCTGGCAGGACACCCGCACCGACCGGATCGCGTCGGCGCTGGACCGCGACGGTCGCGGTGACGTCATCCGCGGCAAGGCCGGCCTGCCTCCGGCCACCTACTTCTCCGGGGCCAAGCTGCAATGGATCCTGGAGAACGTCGACGGGGTGCGTGCGGCCGCCGAAAGCGGCGACGCGTTGTTCGGTACTCCCGACACGTGGGTTTTGTGGAACCTGACCGGGGGGCCGCGGGGCGGCGTACACACCACTGACGTGACCAACGCCAGCCGGACCATGTTGATGAACCTGGAGACCCTGGATTGGGATGACGAGCTGCTGTCACTCTTCTCCATTCCCCGTGCGATGCTGCCGACGATCGGGCCGTCGTCGTCGCCGCAGCCCTACGGCGTGACCTCGGAAACGGGGCCGGCCGGCGGCGAGGTATCGATCACCGGGATGCTTGGCGATCAGCACGCGGCGATGGTGGGCCAGGTGTGTCTGTCGCAGGGGGAAGCCAAAAACACCTACGGCACCGGGAATTTCCTGCTGCTCAACACCGGCGAGACGATCGTGCGGTCGGACAACGGGTTGCTTACCACCGTGTGCTACCAGTTCGCTGACGCCAAACCCGTGTACGCGCTCGAGGGTTCGATCGCGGTGACCGGTGCGGCCGTGCAGTGGCTGCGCGATCAGCTGGGCATCATCAGCGGTGCCGCGCAAAGCGAATCGTTGGCACGCCAGGTCGACGACAACGGTGGAGTCTATTTCGTCCCCGCGTTTTCCGGATTGTTTGCGCCCTACTGGAGATCCGATGCGCGCGGCGCCATCGTCGGGCTCTCGCGGTTCAATACGAACGCGCATCTGGCGCGCGCGACGCTGGAGGCGATCTGCTACCAGAGCCGCGACGTGGTGGACGCCATGGCGGCGGATTCCGGTGTGCGCCTTGAGGTCTTGAAGGTCGACGGCGGCATCACCGGTAATGACCTGTGCATGCAGATTCAGGCCGACGTGCTGGGGGTGGACGTGGTCAGGCCGGTTGTCGCCGAGACGACCGCACTCGGCGCCGCCTACGCGGCCGGTCTGGCGGTGGGGTTCTGGGCCGATCCGGCAGACCTGCGTGCCAACTGGCAAGAGGGCAAGCGTTGGACGCCGGAGTGGAACGGCGACCAACGCGCCACGGGATACGCGGGCTGGCGAAAAGCCGTACAGCGGACCCTAAATTGGGTCGACGTCACGTGACATCACCTGACCCAGGGCCCGCTGCGGGCGCTCAGTCTTCGCCGAGGATGCCGTAGATTTCGCGCCGCGCATTGTTGAGGATGTCGACGATGCGCTGCTGCTGCTCGGCGGAAGCGGTGTGGGCGGACTGCGCGACCGCGCCGAACAATTGCCCCACGGCGGCCCGCAGATTCATGTGACCGGGGTCGGCGCCTTCGGTGATCTCGTCCCACGGCGGGGTCTCGATCTTGTCGGCCGCGGCGCGGCCCTGCTCGGTCAGCTCGAAAAGCTTCTTGCTGCCTTCGGTTTCGCTGGCGGTGATCAGGCCCTCGTCGTCGAGCAACTGCAGCGTCGGATACACCGAACCGGGGCTCGGCTTCCACAGCCCGTTACTGCGCTCGGCGATCTGCTGGATCATTTCGTAGCCGTGCATCGGCTGCTCGACGAGCAGCTTCAGGATGGCCGCTCGCACGTCGCCGCGTTTGCCGCGCCCCGGCCCACCGCGGCGCCATCCGCCGCGCCGGCCACCGGGCCCGAAGCCGAAGCCGGGCCCGAAGCCGGGGCCGAACGGCGGTCCAAAGCCGAGCGGCCCGTCGTGGCCGCCGGCATGATCGCGCAGATGCTCGCGGAAGTCCCGCCGGGCTTGGCGCCGTGCCTCGTGCAAAGCGCGCCGGTCAATCGGGCCCGAGCCGAAACCGAATCCGAAGCCGGGCCGGCCGCCGAAAGGTGCGCCGGCCGGAATGAATGGGTTGCTCATTTTTCCGTCCTTACGTCGGTGAGTCGCGCATCGGTAGCGCGTTACGAAACATCACGATATATCGCAAACTAACGTGATGCAACGAAAGGCATCGAGTAGATTGCGCGGGGCTGTCTGACCTGCGGTAACCCGAGCCGATGGGGCCCGCGATCCGTCGGGTAGGGCGGTTTGCGTGGGCCAAACGGCGGGTAGAAACTACCGGGATGGATCCCGACAACAACCTGAAGGTGGATGGCGGCGGCGCGGGCGCGTCTTGGCGACCCGATGGTGCCCGGACTCGCAACACCTGGCTGTGGATCAACTGGGGGCTGGCGCTGGCGACACTGCCCGCCGCCGCACTGGTGATGCTGTTCGCGCTCGGTGCCGTAATGAGCACCGACGGCTGCAGCGATCGCAACTGTCCCAACCTGGGCCACGGCGGGATCAACTTCGGCGTCGCGTTCTACGGCGCGCCCGCAGTCGCCGTCGTTGTCATCATCATCTCGTTTTTCACCGCCAAACGCCGCGGCGGTATCGCGGTTCCGCTGTGCGGATGGGCGCTGCTGGTCGTCGACGTCCTACTCATGGCGGCAAGTGTGGCCGGCTAGCAGTACAGCTGATATGTAGTCCTTCGGCCCCGAGTCAGCCCCCATACCGTCTAGCTCGGCAGCGAGAAGCCGTCGGGCGGATCGGCCTCTTCTCCCGCGCGGGACCGACCGGGTTGCGGTTCCGGCCATCCCATGGCTGGCGGTGGCGGTTGCGGTACGCCCGGCGGTGGACTGGGCCAGGCCGACGGGCCGTGGTACGTGGTGGCGGGCGGTGGCCACGGCGCCGGTTCCATCGGCGGTTGCCCGGCCGTGGGCATGACCGGCCGCAGCCGGGCCAGTTCGCGGCGATGCCGCTCGGCGAGGACCGCGGCCAGCACGAGTTCCGGCGGAGCGCCGGGCGGTGGCGGCGGCGCGATGCGGGCCACCACGTCGCCGGCGATCCGGTACCCCATCTGCAGGCGCAGCTGACGGTCGAGCTGCGGTGCCCTGGACAGGAATTGGCGGGCAACCTCGACCTGACCTGCGGACAGCCCCGACAGCTGCAGCGACGATGCCCACCACGCCAATGAGGGCGGCATCATCGGCGGGGGGCCCAGTCGCGGTCCGCGTTCGTTGACCACCACCGTGCCGGCGAAAATATCGCCAATCCGTTTGGCCTTGGGGGACAAGATGCTGCAGATGACGGCGGGGCTCCCGAACAGCATCCAGATCTCCACCAACGACGCCAGGGCGCGAAACAACGCCTGACGGAAGCGTTCCGGGCCACCGTCGTCGGACACGACCCGCAGGCCCATCGCGATCTTGCCCACCGAGCGTCCCCGCGTTGCTGTTTCGAGTATCAAGGGATAGCCCACGATCACCAGTACCAAAAAGATCAGCAGGATCGCGCTCGACAGTGCCTTATCGAATTGAGTCAGGGTGGCTGCCCACAACATCAGCCCGAGCAGGTAGCCGATGAACATGATCGCGATATCGATCAGCGCGCTCAATGTCCGCACCGGCAGCTGGGCTATCTGCACATCGAGCACCACAGCGTCCCCGGTCACCACCTCCGACATAACTTCGAACGGTACAGGTGGCCCAGGCACGCTTTGCCGTGCCCGCGGTGCGATTAGGCTGCCGAGGGTGGATGTCGATGCATTCGTGCTGGCCCATCGCCCTACCTGGGACCGCCTAGACCGATTGATCGGGCGGCGCCGGTCGCTGTCCGGCGCTGAGATCGACGAACTCGTCGACCTCTACCAGCGGGTCTCCACCCATCTGTCCATGCTGCGCTCGGCGTCGTCGGATTCGGTGTTGATCGGTCGGCTCTCGAGCCTGGTCGCGCGGGCCCGTTCCGCGGTGACCGGTGCCCATGCACCACTGAGCAGAGCGTTCAGGAGGTTCTGGACATTGTCTTTCCCGGTGGTTGCCTACCGCACCTGGCGGTGGTGGCTGGCCACGGCTGCGGCGTTCTTTTCGGTAGTCGTGATCATCGCGCTGTGGGTGGCCAAAAACCCGGACGTGCAGTCGCTGATCGGAACACCCACTGACATAGAGCAATTGGTGAACCACGACGTCGAGGCGTACTACAGCGAACATCCCGCCGCGGCGTTCGCGCTGCAGATCTGGGTGAACAACTCGTTGGTTTCGGCTAAATGCATCGCACTGTCGGTGGTGCTGGGCCTGCCGATCCCCCTGGTGCTGCTGGAAAATGCCGCCAACCTGGGGGTCACTGCGGGCCTGATGTTTTCGGCCGGGAAGGGTGCCCTGTTGCTGGGCCTGCTTGCCCCGCATGGGCTGCTGGAACTCACGGCGGTATTCCTTTCGGGCGCAACGGGAATGCGTCTGGGTTGGTCAGTGATCTCGCCTGGAGACCGGCCCCGCGGCCAGGTGCTGGCCGAACAGGGTCGCGCCGTCGTCTCGGTCGCCGTGGGTCTGGTTGCGGTGCTCCTGGTCTCGGGGTTGATCGAAGCGCTGGTGACGCCGTCCCCGCTACCGACCTTCGTACGGGTCGGCATCGGTGTCATCGCCGAGGTGGCGTTCTTGTCCTACATCGTCTACTTCGGCCGCCGCGGGGTGAAGGCCGGCGAAAGCGGTGATATGGAAGAGGCGCCGGACTTCGTGCCGACTCGCTGAGCGGCCGTCGCCGACGGCTGACGCGGCCCGGCGTTCTACAGACGCCCGGTCGCCTTCATCGCCAGATAGTGATCGGCGAGCGCGGGTGCCAGTTCGGCGGGCGCCGCGTCGACGACTTCCACGCCGCTGCGGCGCAGCCGCGTGGCGATCGCAACGCGGTCATTACGGGAGCGTTCGGCGGCCGCCGCGTCGTACACCGCCGCGGCATCCGAACGTCCCGCCGCCATCTGATCGACGCGCGGGTCGGCGACGGCGGCCAGCAGCAGGTGATGCTTGGCCGACAGCTGCGGCAACACGGGTAACAGCCCCTCGTCGAGGGCGGCCGCATTGAGATCGGTCAGCAGCACCACCAGGGACCGCCGGCGAGCGCGCAGTGCGATCGTGGAAACCATTGCGCGCCAATCCGATTCGACTAACGTCGGCTGCAGTGGAGCCATCGCGTTGACCAGCTGGGCGAGCAGTTCGGTGCGCGAGGCGCCGAACACGCCGGCACGACTCACCCGGTCGTGGGCGAGGAAGTCGACATGGTCCCCGGCCCGCGACGCCAGCGCCGCCAACAACAGCGCGGCGTCCATCGACCAATCCAGCCGCGGCCAGCCCGCGGGATCGGACGCGGTCGGATCGACGCCGACCCGCCCCGCGGCCGTGCGGCCCGTGTCCAGCACGATCACCACCCGCCGGTCGCGTTCGGGCCGCCAGGTGCGCACCACCACATCGGCGCGTCGCGCGGTGGCGCGCCAGTCGATCGAGCGCACGTCGTCGCCGACGACATACTCTCGCAGCGAGTCGAATTCGGTTCCCTGACCGCGCACCAGCGTGGGCAGCATGCCGTCGATCTCTCGCAGCTTGGCGAGCCGCGACGGCAGGTGTTTGCGGGCCAGGAACGGCGGCAGCACCCGCAGCTGCCCCGGCACCGGTCGTGAGCCCTGCCGCCCCGCCAGCCCCAGCGGGCCGATCGATCGGGCGGTCACCACCGTCGCTCGCTGGTCGCCGCGGCGAACCGGTCGAAGCTGCGTCTGGACGTGCTGGTCGTGCCCGGCGGGGATGTCGATGGGATGGATGCGCGGGCGCGCCTGGGCGCTGGGCGGCCAGGCGTCGCGGATCTGGCCGCGGAACCGGCGCGGGCCCTCGTTGTGGATCGACAGCCCGCACTTGACCTGCTGTCCCAGCCGGGCCGAGCGGTCCGGCGAACGCGCGTACCGCAATTTGGCGGTGCCGGCCGCCAGTAGCACGTCGAGGATCACCATGGCCGCCAGCGCTACCAGCAGGACAACGAAAGTCGTTGCCGGCCAAGGCGACAGCGCGATAGGCAGGACGCAGATAAGTGCGACCAGCCCGGTTCGTCCGGTCAGGACCACTAGCGGGGCACCGGAACCGACGCCAGAATCCCGTCGAGCACACCGTCTGGTGTGGCCCCTTCGAGCTCGGCCTCGGGCCGCAACATCACCCGGTGGCGCAGCGTCGGGCGGGCCATGGCCTTCACGTCGTCGGGAGTGACATAGTTGCGCCCGGACAGCCAGGACCAGGAGCGGGCCGTGGCCAGCAGGGCGGTTGCCCCGCGGGGCGACACACCGAGCTGCAGCGCGGGGGAGGAGCGGGTGGCTCCGACGATGTCCACGATGTAGCCCAGCACCTCGTCGGCAACCAGCACGTTTCGCACGGCGTCGCGACCGGCCGCGAGGTCGGCGGGTCCGGCCACCGGCTTGATCGCCGATAGGTCGCGCGGGTCGAAGCCGTGCGCGTGCCGGTGCAGGATGGCGATTTCGGCGTCTCGGGGCGGGAGCGCCACATTCAGCTTGAGCAAAAAGCGGTCCAACTGGGCCTCGGGCAACTGGTAGGTGCCCTCGTATTCGACCGGGTTCTGGGTCGCGGCCACGATGAAGGGGTCGGGCAGCGGCTGCGGTTCGCCCTCGACGCTGACCTGACGTTCTTCCATCGCCTCGAGCAGAGCGGCCTGCGTCTTGGGCGGGGTGCGGTTGATCTCGTCGGCCAGCAGCAGGTTGGTGAACACCGGACCGGGCCGGAAGACGAACGCGGCGGTGCGTGCGTCGTACACCAGCGAACCGGTCACGTCGCCGGGCATCAGGTCGGGCGTGAACTGCACGCGCTTGAACTCCAACTGCAGCGCCGCGGACAGCGCGCGGACCAGTAGCGTCTTCGCCACTCCCGGAACGCCTTCCAACAGCACGTGGCCGCGGCACAGCAGCGCGATCACCAGGCCGCTGACCACGCCTTCCTGTCCGACGACAGCCTTGGCGAGTTCGCCGCGCAACGCCAGCAGCGCCTCGCGCGCCGATTCGGCGGTGGGGGACTGGGCGGTAGTGGGTTGTGTCACGGGTGTGCGACCTGCCTTTCGATTTCGTCGAGCGCACGGGCAAGTTGTAACAGGTCGTTGTCGGTCGTCGGCGGCGGACCGAACAGATGGTAGGAGACGAACGCCGGATCGGCTCCGATGCGCCCGGCCGCGGTGGCCACCACGGCCGCAGGCGAAGCGCCCGCACCCAGGCCGAGCCGCGGCAGCAGCCGCGCCAGGGTGGCGGTGCGCAGTGCGGCGGCCGCGCGATCGCGTGCCCGTCGGGACCGGTACAGCCGGCCGCGGCCCTCCACGGTCTCCGACGCGCGCACCACCACCGGCAGCTCCTCGGCCACCAGGGGTCCGGGCCGGCGGCCCTTCCACATGGCGACCAGCAGCACCACCAGCGCCAGTTGTCCGACGAGCCAGAACAACTTGGGCGGAAGAAGCTGGAAGAGCGTTGCCTTGGGCGAGGATTCACCCTCCACCTCGTGGGGTGCGTACCAGATTAGCCTGGGCCGGGCACCCGCGAGGTTCATCGCCAGCGCGGCGTTTCCCGCTTGCAGCAGGCTTGCGTTGGTCATGAAGTCGGTGCTGCCGACGGCTGTGATGGTGCGACCGTCGTTGCGGAAGCGGATCAACGCGCCGTCATAGCAGCTCGTCATCGTGCGACCGTCTTCGGACTCGTAGGTGTTGCTCACCCCGAACCGGACCGGGCCGGACCGAACAGCCTCGCGCAGTGTGCAATTGGGGTCGAGGTCAAAACCGGTGACCCTGGACACCCGCACGCCGGGCAGCAGCGCGTCTCGGGTCCGTGCCGTGGGTTCCACCAACAGCAGGTCCGAATGGACGTTGTCCAGCCGGTCTAGAAGCGTGTCGGTGAGGTATTGACTCTGAGCCACCAGGATAAGCGCGTCCGGACGTGCCGCATGTTCGACGTCGGCGATGTTTTTGGCCACGACCACGTCGACTCCGGCGCCGCGCAGCAACTCGACCAGCGCGTGCGCTCCGTCGGAGCTGGTCGACGCGGGGTCCATGCGGGCGCCGGGTCGCGGTGCGTTCAGATATGCATCGACGCCGGCGATGACGGCGAGCACCAGCAGCGTGACGAGCACCCAACGCCAGAAGCGCCAACGCCGTGGCGCGGCTTCGGGACGGGCACCGGTGATCGTCGCCATCACCGCACCTGCGCCCATGACTCGGTTGCTGCGGGCCGGCTGGGCTCCAGCGGACCGCCCTGCCAGCGCGACCGCAGGTGGTCGTCCAGGTCGGTGATCAATTGGTAGGCGTCCTGGGTTCCGGGTTGTTCACCGTAGGTGACGTCGTTGAAAGCCGTTGCCGCTTGCGCCAATTCACTGACCAGGTGGGGCAACGTGGCACCCGCATCGCGGGCCAGCTCGTTGGCCGTCCGGCCCGGGGTCGGTGTCAGCACCCCGGTCTCCTCCAGCTGACGGGCGACGGTGCGCAACCGGTGACGAATCGCCGCAGCCCAATCGCCCTCGGCTGCGAAGCCTTCGGCGGTCGCGCGATGCTGGGCGGCGGTCAGTTGGGCGGCTTCGAACAGCGAGTGGTCACCGCCGCGGCGGGTGCGCATCGTGCGCCGCAGAATGTAGATGCCGACAATCACTGCGATCGCGAGCAGGGTGAAAAGTACTGTCGCCGTGAGCCATCCACCTGGAACCAGAGAAATCTTCTGCAACAGCCGGTAAATCAGATCGTGAATCCAGTCGATGAGGCGATCCGCGGGCGAGCCCTTCGAATAGATCGCTTTGTTGAGCTCGTCCTGCGCGGCGCGATGCGCGGCATCGCGGTCGATGTCGATGGAAGGCATCCGCAGCTAGTCCTCGTCCGGCCCTTACAGGGGCCGTGTCAGCCAGAGGTTGTCGGTGGACGCGGCCGCGTAGGGCCCCTGGGCGGCGCCGCTTTGCAGCACCAGGTCGAATGCCTCGGCGCGCATCCGGCGGTCGGTGTAGAGCAGGACGACGACACCCGCAGTGAACGGCGCGGTAATGATTTCGCCGATCGCCGCCCCCACCGAGAGAACCGCCGCGCTGACGACGAAGGCTGTGGGGGACGAGCTGATCTGGAAAAATTGGCCGATGATGCTGAACGGGACCGCCACGGCGTTGGCGACGACCGACGTCACCAGCAATGCGAGCACCCTGATTCCCAGCACCCGCCAGAAACCGTTGCGAACCAGTTTGAACGATCGGGTGATCGCGTCCATGACCGGCAGCCGTTCCAGCACGATCAGCACGGGGGCGAACAGCACCACCGTGTACAGGTAGACCAGCAACGCGAGGACGATCAGCACCAGCGGGATGCCCAACACCACGGCCGCCGCGGCGTTACCTATCGCCGCCAGCACGCCGATGATCACCGCGACCAACCCGCCGAGAGCCGCCACCACGACGGCTTCCAGTAGAGCCAGGCCGAGCAGTGCCAGCAGTCGCCCGCGGATCTTGATCCAGGTTTCGCCGATGGTGATGGGTGACCCGAACACGGCCCGCCCGATGATGACGGTGAGCATGCCGGACAGCAGCATGCCGCCCAGCCAGCTGACCAGGATGCCGCCCACCAGCGACGCGGACCAGGCGCCGATGACGCTCGAAGTCAGTTCGTCGGGTCGATCGCTGGTGAACCTGTCGGCCGCGGCCAGCGGTCCGAAGAACGCGACCTTGGTGACGATCTGCATGATCACCACCACGATGGCGGTGAGTCCCAGCGTCGCCTTCGGGTTAGCCCGGACGTAGCCGACCGCGCCGTTGAAGATGTCGCCCAAGGTCAGCGGCCGCAGCGGGATGATCCCCGGCTTGACGGCTCCGTAGCGTGGCGCGCCGAAGTGCGGCGCCGATCCGTAGCCGGCCGCGGGCCCGTACCCGGGTGGCGGCCCATACCCGGGAGGCGGCCCATACCCGGGAGGCGGCCCGTATCCCGGTGGTGGTCCGTAGCCGGCCGGGGGCTGGTAGCCGGGTGGCGGGCCATATGGCGGTGGTTGGCCGTAAGCCGAGGGTGGGCCATACGCGGCGGGTGGACCGTATTGAGGTTGTGGGCCGTATGCCGGTGGCGGACCAGCCGGAAAACCAGGCGGCGGCGCGCTCACCGAGTGCAGCGGCCCGTCAAACCAGCCCTGCAGCCGGGCGCGTCGATCGTCATGGGCTCCATCCTGTCGGCGGTCGGCCCATTTCACAACGTTGACCCGACCCCCGGCGCGTAGCGTCTTCCTCATGGCGGAACTCAAATCCCGGATCCGGACGGACCTGACGGCGGCGATGAAGGCCCAGGACAAGTTGCGAACGGCCACCCTGCGCATGCTGTTGGCAGCTATCCAGACCGAGGAAGTCTCCGGTAAGGAGGCAAAAGACCTCACTGACGAGGATGTCATCAAGGTGCTGGCCAGGGAGTCCCGCAAGCGGAGCGAAGCCGCGGAGATCTACACCCAGAACGGGCGCGGGGAGCTCGCGGCCAACGAGCACGCCGAGGGGCGCATCATCGACGAGTACCTGCCCACCCCGCTCACCGAGGCCGAGGTGGCCGATGTCGCCGACACCGCGATCGCGCAGGTCGCCGAGGAAATCGGTGAGCGACCGGGGACGAAACAGATGGGCATGGTGATGAAGGCCGCCACGGCGATCGCCGCCGGCAAGGCCGACGGCGCCCGGCTCGCGGCCGCCGTCAAAGAGCGGTTGTAGCCGCGCGGGTCGGTCCGCGACCCGGCGACACCCCCCGCCAGCTCGCCGCCGGTCCAGCTTCAGCCCGGGTCATCTGGCTGGGGCGCACGGAACGCGTCGGCATCAAGGTCACCTGGCGAAACACGTTGGGCCGCAACATCAGACTGTCCGCCGTGATCGCGATGGCGCTTGGCACCGTCGCCACGGGACCCATCACCACCGCGGGCGTGCAGGGCCCGGTGCGTCGTTTGCGCTCGGATCAGTCGGGTACCCAGTCACGCATGACGAATTTTGGCTACACTTTGATGACCGAGCAGAGTGGACCCAAAGACCTTGTGCAGTACGCGGTTTCGGCGGAAGAGCGGGGCTTCGATTTCCACGTGTGCAGCGACCACTTCTCGCCGTGGCTCATCTCGCAAGGACACGCCCCGAACGCCTGGGCGGTCCTGGGTGCGGTGGCTCAGGCCACCGAGCGGGTCGACCTCTACACGTATGTGACGTGTCCGACGATGCGGTATCACCCGGCGATCGTCGCCCAGCAGGCGGCTACCGTGCAGATTCTGTCCGATGGCCGATTCACCCTGGGCCTGGGCAGCGGGGAGAACCTCAACGAACACGTCGTCGGCAAAGGCTGGCCGGCCGTCGCCCGCCGGCAGGACATGCTGCGGGAAGCCATCAAAATCATCCGGGAGCTGTTCGGCGGGCAATTGGTCGACTTCACCGGCGACTATTTCCGGGTCGACTCGGCGCGCTTGTGGGACGTGCCGGACATTCCGGTGGGCATCGGGGTGGCGATCGGGGGCACCAAGGCGGTCGATAAATTCGCCAAGCTGGCCGACCACCTCATCGCAGTGGAACCCAAGAAGGAACTCGTCGACGCCTGGCACGGCGCCCGCCAAGCGGCCAATCTCGCCGGCGGCGGTCGGGTGGTCGGCCAGATACCGGTGTCCTGGGATCCGGATCGTGACACCGCGGTCAAACGTGCGCACGACCAGTTCCGCTGGTTTGCCGGCGGCTGGAAGGTCAACGCCGACCTACCGACGCCGGCCGGCTTCGCCGGCGCGACCCAGTACGTGCGGCCCGAAGACGTCGCCGAGACGATCCCGTGCGGTCCTGACCTGGACGCCATTGTCGAAGGCGTCCGGCCCTACTGGGAAGCCGGCTTCACCGACATCGCGCTCGTCCAGATCGGGGGAGACACCCAGGAGAGGTTCCTCTCCGAAGCCGCCGAGCCGTTGCTGGCGGCGCTGCGTGACGCAGCGAACTGATCGCAGGTTTGACCGTGTTGCGCCCGGGTATCCGGGTCGCAGTCGTGGGCAGCCAACCAACGCGCGGCCGGACGTCGGTGGAGCTGGGACGTGAACAGGCGTTCCGGCGCGCGTTGGTCCATTCGAACTGCTGCCGCCCAGCCGACTCGCAGGTATGCGCATTTCGGCTAAGCAGGGGGAGCGAACCATGAGCGATGGCTACGGTGACACCACAACCACTCTGGTAAGGGCGCTCACCGCCGCCAGTTTCGGCCTGGGCGTGGGGGAACTGGTTGCCCCGGGCAAGGTCGCCGCTATTGCGGGCGTGGACGACACCAGCCGGTCGCGGCGGGTCATCCGCGGACTCGGCGCGCGCGAATGCGGCCATGGCGCGGCGCTGCTGGGCGGTCCCCCCAAGCTGGTGTGGACGCGGGTGGCCGGCGACGTCCTGGACATGGCGCTGTTGATCGCGAGCGTCGTTGCCCGTGGGCCCGGCCGACGGCAGCAGGGCACGGTTTCGGCGGTACTGCTTTCCGGAATCGCCGGACTCGACCTTTACACGGCGTTGCGAACGACCGGCAATGGTGCGCGACGAGGCGCTGCGCAGTTACGAGCTCTTTGATCAGAAGGAAATCGACGATCGCAGGAAGGGGAAGCGACGATGTCAAATGATTTGCAGGGCAAGAGAATAGCGATTCTCGCGGCTGACGGTGTGGAGAAAGTGGAGCTCGAACAGCCACGTGCGGCGCTGCAGGAAGCCGGTGCGCAAGTGCAGGTGCTGTCGCTGAAGGACGGCGAAATCCAGGCGCGTAACCACGATCTCGAACCGGCCGGAACCTTCGCCGTCGACCGAAAGGTATCCGAGGCCTCGGTGGACGATTACGACGGCCTGGTGCTGCCGGGTGGCACCGTGAACCCGGACAAGCTGCGCATGGACAGCTCCGCCGTGTCCTTCGTCCGAGATTTCGTCGGGTCGGGCAAGCCGGTGGCCGCCATCTGTCATGGTCCCTGGACGCTGGCCGAAGCCGGTGTGGCAGTGGGCCGGACGCTGACGTCGTATCCGAGTATTCGCACCGATCTGCGCAATGCGGGCGCCCACGTCATTGACGAGGAGGTCGTCGTGGACGGCAATCTGATCACCAGTCGCTCACCGTCGGACCTCCCGGCATTCTGTGCGGCCGTTCTCAAGCAGTTAGCCGGTGTGACGGCAGGTTAGCAGCAGGACTTTCCGGCTCGTTCGTTTGAATGAAGCGGTTTGCGGGCATTATCCCGCCAAGCCGTGATCAGCGGCAGATTTATTGGGTTCTCGAAAGGCCAACAGTGACAACCACGTATCCCGAGCCCGCCGTCTCGTCCGTTCCTAACGTGTATCAGCCACAAGAGGACTCTCGATTGCTGGTGGACGTGATGCATGACACCGGTCTGATCCCGGGGCGGCGGGTGCTCGATCTGTGCACGGGCAGCGGTTTCGTCGCGATCGCGGCTGCCGCCATGGGGTGCGCCGGCGCAACGGCCTTCGACATCTGCCCGCAGGCCGTGCGCTGCGCTCGGAAAAACGCGGCGGCAGCCGGTGTTGAGGTGGACGTCCGCGAAGGATCGTGGGTCGCCGCTGTGGATTGCGCGCCGTTCGACGTCGTTGTCTCGAACCCACCGTATGTTCCGACCCCGCCCGGCGCCGAAATGGGCGAGATCTGCCCGGTGGCCGGACCGTCGTGGGCGTGGAACGCCGGCGTGGACGGACGGATGATCCTGGACCCGTTGTGCGAGTCGGCTCCAAAGCTCTTGCGCGACGGTGGATCCCTGTTGCTGGTGCATTCGGCGCTTGCCGGTGTCCAGCAGTCGCTGGATTCGCTCAAGTGGGCCGGCATGGACGCGAAAGTGATTGCCTCCAAGTGGATACCGTTCGGGCCGGTGATGTCGTCTCGGGCGGCGTGGCTGGAGGAGGTAGGCCTGATACCGCGCGGACGCCGGGAAGAGGAGCTTATCGTGATCCGAGCCGAAAAGCGATGACTACAACCCGGGTGCAGGTGGTGCCCAACGGGCCCGTGCTGGTGTCGGGTCCGGTGCGCATTGAGATGCCCGACGGTGAGGTCGTGGAATCCGATCGATTCATGGTGGCGATCTGCACTTGCCGCCGAAGCGACCGCTACCCGCTTTGCGACACCAGTCACCGCCGGTGCCGGCGCCTCAAGACCTCGGCACGCTCATCCGCTCCAGCGGCCTCCGCAACGAAGTCTGATCCTGGCCCCACGACGCCATAATCCGTTCGGCCAGGCGGTCTTCGACCGCCGCGTGGGCCCGGATGCCGAAGATGACATCGTGTTCGAGTCGCGGGTCCTGGGCGACGAGATTACCCACCACATCGTTGCGCACGACGTGTTCGTGTACCGCATCGGCCTCGACGTGCTCGCTGTAGAACTCGATGCACGCCGCCGGTGCCTGCAAGCGGCGCAAGGCCTTCACCATGCGTTGCGATCCCGGTGGCGAGGTGATCTCCGTGGCGGCGAAGTGCCCGATCGCAGCGCCGCGCAACGAGCGGTGCAGGCCGAACAGCGACATGAGGTTGACCACCGCCAAAGCCTCGGCCGGCACCGCGTCGACGTAGCCCCAATACGTCGCATCCAGACCGGCCGCGGCGAGCAGATCGGCGAACAGCCGCTGGTGTACCCGCGAGCCCCGTCCGGCACCGTACTCATCGAATTCGATTGCCACAAACGCCGCTTTGGCCACACCCGTCAGGCGCGGAATGGCAAAGGCGTGCGGATCACCCTCTTTGAGGTGGTACAGGGAGCGGTGCACGAAGTACTCGCACATCTGCTGCCACGTTCCGGTGTCACGCAGGTAGTACGACGGGCCGGTGCCGTCGACTGGCTCGATCGTGAGCGCTTCCATTTCGGCCGCCGCGGTCTGGTCTGGATCGATTTGACCGACGTCGCGGCGCACGCCCGCCAGAAAAACCCGCTCCAGTTCAAAGCGCAGACCCAGCAGCGCGGGGTTCCACTCCCATGCGGCGTCGACGCCGGCAAGCCCCCGGTAGTGCAGCTCGTAGCACATGGACAGCGCCAGTTGCAGATCCAGTCCCCAAGGATCGGAATCTTGCACGGAGGGGCCGATGCGCGCCAGGTGGTCAACCGATGGTGGACCCGCCAGCGCGCTGCGCACGGCCGTTGACAGCGGCCCGTGCGCGGCAGGCAGGGCGGGTTCGGTCATGGTCGATGCGTAAGTCACGCCGGTGTCTACCCGCTGTACGGGCCCGGCAAACGGCTCGACGCCAGCTACTGGGTCTTTCATCCGCCTCAGACGGCCCCTCCCCGCAGTCGGAAGGTGATGTCCGCGGTGGTGCCGGTGGCGGTGGTATCGAGCTCCATTGAGTCACTGAGGGCCCGCATCAGCGGCAAGCCGCGTCCGCCGTTGCTCCGGGTGGCCGGCGGCGTCTTCCACGATCCGTAATCGGTGATCCGGGTGCGTACTTCGCCGTCGGTAAGACTGGCCTCGAGCAACATGGCTCCGGCGGCGAATCCACGGTAAGCGTGTTCTACACAGTTGGTACACGCCTCGTTGACGACCAGCACGATGTCGGCTGCCTGGTCTTCCGTTACGCCGCGGGCGCGCAGCCAGTCCGCCAACCGATGCCGGATGATAGCCAATTGGTCTGCGGCGGCAACACTTTCGATGCGCAGCGGTGTCTGCTGGTGTCGGTAGATCACCATCGCGACGTCATCGTCGTACCCCGCGGCCGGTGCTAGTTCGCGAAGCACCACATCGGCCACCGTATCCAGCGGCGATGTCATGGTCTGCGCCAGAACGTCTGCGGCACGGGCGATTCCTTCGTCGATTGACTCATGCTTGCGTTCGACGAGCCCGTCGGTGAACAGCATCAGTGTCGAGCCGGGCGGCAGCACCTGGGTGGCCTGCGGGCGAGGTTGGTTTCGGCGGACCGCCAGCGGCAGCGACGCGGCGTCGGTCAGCACCGCCGTCATGCCGGGCTCCGGCCCGGCCAGCACGGCCGGCATGTGGCCGGCGTTGCTGTACTGCAGCAGCCCGGTTTCGGTGTCCAGAATCGCCAGGAAGACCGTTGTGCAGTACGCGTTGGGGATGAGCGATGCCGCCGAGTCGAGCTGTTCGAGCAGCACCGCGGGCTCGGCACCGTTGATCAGCAGTGCCCGCGCGGAACTTCGGAGCTGCCCCATGATCGCGGCCGCCGGTAGGCCGCGACCGACGCAGTCTCCGACGACGATGCCGATGTGGTGCTCGTCCAGCGCTAGCACGTCATACCAGTCACCGCCAATCTCCAACGGCGGCACCGCGGGTTCGTACCGAACTGCGAACCCCGGCGGGGGCTGGACCGGTGGCAGCATGGCCCGCTGCAACGTCAGCGAAGTCTCACGCGCGCTCTCGAACTGACGCACGTGCTGCATGGCCAGACTCAGGTGCCCGATCAGCACGGTGACCAGCAGCCGATCCTCCCCGCTGACCCAGCGGGGCGTCCGCAGCTCCAGCCACAACGCCAGGTCGCCGGTACCGGAGAGCACCGCCACCAATCCCTGGACCTTGCCGGGATTGCTCGGCGCCTCAACCGTTTTCGCGGTCAGCGGCAGTTGATGACGCGCATCCTGGAAGGTATGACGCAACCACGGATCCAGCTTGCGCCACGACGAGGCCGCGGGCTCGCCGGCCACCTGGACCGTCGGGTCCCCGTCACCGTTGGGCCACGAGACCGCGATCACCCGTTGCACGTCGATTGCCGCGCTGCACTCCTTGAGGGTGATCGTCAGCAGTTCGTCCACAGTCTTGGCCACCGCCACGGCGGTGGCCAATCGCAGCACGGCGGTCTCGCGGGCCGCGAAGGCACGCTCGGCGGTGACGTCGCGGATCGTTCCGACATAGACTCGATCGCTGCCCGTTTCCTTGACCGCGTTGATGCTCACCTTGACCCAAGCCAGGTGGCCGTCGGCATGGCGAATGGGTGTCTCGTAGTCGGCCCTACCCTGGGCCAGGACCAGCGTTACCTGTTCGGCCGCAGTCGTCGTGTCTACCAGCCAGGGGTGGGGCCACTTGTACGGCAAGCCCTCGTTGGGATAGCCAAGGATCTCGATGAAGGCACTGTTCATCTCGACCACGGAGCCCTCGTGATCGGCGACGAAGAAGCCTTCCTGCAGCGAATTGACCAGCGCGGTGCGGAATTTGTCGCGGTCGGCCAGCCCCTCGGCGCGGGCACGTTGTTCGGCATAGCGTCTGTTGCCGTCGATGAAGCCGCGCGTAGCGACGTCGAGTGGCACCAGCAGCTGCAGGAGGAACTCCAGCGCGATCGGCGCATCTATGCGCACGTCCTGCGAGATCTCGAAGACCAGCCGGACATGTTGTTCGACCAGGTCGAGCAGGCTTATCTGTTCTTGTAGGGCCCTGCGGCCGAGCTCATTGGCGACCGACAGGGTGGCCTCGTCGTGTGAGACCAGGTAGGCGCGTAGCGCGGCCTCGTACTGATCGTGAAAGTCGTTGTCGCCGCTCAACTCGTTACTCCCCTGTGACGTGCCGCCAGCACCATCGCATCGTCGGTCTCCTTCGCATCCTTGCCCAGGAGCCCCTCAGCGATGGCGACAGCGGTGGCTGAGAAGTCGATGTGGTCCAGGTAATCCTGGGCGATGCCGTCGGTGCTCATCAGGAGTAAATCGCCAGGGCGGATGGAAACCACTTGCGCCGGAGGTATTTCCGGCATACGGTCGCCCACGATACCTCCGGTAAGCCGTGCACTGGACCGAAGCTCTAGACCGGTCGGCGCCTTGGCAACCAGGTCGGCGGTGACATTGCCTACGCCGGACCAGGTGAGGGTGTTTGCGGCAAAGTCCATTCGCGCCAATGTCATTGCCACCCCACGGGTGCCGGCCAGCACCCGGTGGCAGAGCTGGAGCAATACCTCGACATGCTCGGAACTGGCGCGCGTGAGCACATCGACCGCGCGCAGCGCGGCTTCTGCGGCGGCCGGCCCGTGGCCGAGCCCATCAACAACTCCGAACAGCGCTGCACCACCGTCGATTTCGATTGCGATACTCCGGTCACCGGACGTGTACTCGCTGGGCAGAGGCCTTCCCGCCCTTGCCCACTCGATAGGTCCGAAGCGTCCGTGTTCATGCACGAGGAGGAACCCATTTCCACATTTCAATGACGGTTCCCCGACCGAGAGTGGACTCGACCACCAGTCGGTCCATCAGGCGGCGCGCGCCGGGCAGGCCCAGTCCCAGCCCGCGCCCGGTGGTGTAACCGTCTTCCATCGCCCGTTCGATGTCGGCGATGCCGGGGCCCTCGTCTTCGGCGCGCACCACCAGAGCCTGACGGCCGTCCCGGTCGTCCACGGTCACCCGGATGATTCCGCGACCCGCGTAGCTCGTGATATTTCGCGCTACTTCGGAGATCGCCGTGGCGATCATGGTGACGTCGGTCAACGAGAATCCGAGATCGAGTGCGAGCTCGTGTCCGGCCTTGCGTGCGGCGACGATGTCGTCGGAGTTATGGATGTCGACGACGATGTCACCCACCACCGTCGCGCCCGATCATCGATTTACCCTGTCCCCGTTCGCGATTCAACAGGGCAAGTCCTTCTTCAAGATCCAGCGCGGTGTTCATGTCGTCGAACGCCAGACCAAGCTGGACCATCGCGAATGCCACCTCCGGCTGCAACCCGACGATCACCGTCTCGGCGCCGCGCAGTCGGGTCATGTGCGCAATCGTCCGCAGCGACCGGGCGGCGAAGGAATCCATCACATCGATTGCGGTGACGTCGACGATGATGCCCTGAGCGCGGAACCTACTGACCCGCTCCATCAGGTCATAGCGCAGGCGTTCGGCGTCGGAGTCGGTGAGCGCCGACTGCACCGAGGCGATCAGGATCGCGCCCTGCTTCAGGATCGGTACCGGCATGGGGGTGCTCGCCTAGTGGTGCTTATCCGGTTTGCTCGCCCGTGCGGGTGACCTCGTAGCCCAGCAGGCGTTCGGCTTCCTCGATACCGCCCTGTAGGTCGCCGACGGCGTTCATCTTCGACAGGTCCAGCCCGATGGTCACCAGCGTCAGTGCGATCTCGGAGGACAGGCCGGTGATGATCACACTGGCACCCATCAATCCCGAGGCGTCGACCGTTTGCACCAGGTGATTGGCCACCGTCGAATCGATGGTGGGAACACCGGTGATGTCGATGACCACCACTTTGGCGCGGTTGGCGCGGATTGCCCGCAGGAGCTGTTCGGTGACCTGGCGGGCACGCTGGCTGTCCAGCACACCGATGATGGGCAGGATCAGCAGCTGCTCACGCACCTGCAGCACCGGCGTCGACAGTTCGCGGATGGCCTCCTGCTGCTGGCGGATGATGCGCTCGCGTTCCTGCACGAAGCCGACAGCGACGGTGTTGGCGATGCGGTTGGCCGCGGGTTCGTAGGCGTCGAGCACCCGATTGAGTAGGTCGAAGTCCGTCTGGTACTTCTCGAACAGCGAGCGGGCCAGCACGTCGCGCAGCAGGAGCACGATGCCGACGACCTCGTTCGTCTCAACGCCACGCGGGATGATGCGCTCGGACAGGTCGCGTGCGTAGTCCTGCAGCGCCTCGACGCTACCGGTCTCGAGTACCTCGACATAGCTGTCATACACCGTGGTCGCCTCGGAGAAGATCTCCTCGGGCGACATCGCGGTGAGCAGTTCGGCCGCGGTGATCCGGCGGGCCCACTCCTCGCGCAGGATCGTTCGATTCTGCCGCAAGTGCTGGACAAGCTGCGGTAGTAGCCCCTCGCTGGAAACGCCCACGGTCTGCGCCGCAGTGCCGGTACTGTTGAGATCCGACGGCGAATCTGACATCTGGCCTCCCGAGTGCCACGTCGCGCCCCTGCGGTCTGCAGTTCCTTTGCGAGACTAGCCTGGGTTGCCGCGGGGCACATGTAGAGGGCATATTCTTCTCGCAGTTCATAACGCAGGCTAGGGTTGAACCACGCCACCGCCCAGGACAAAGGATTGCCATTGTCAGCTCCTGATTCGATTACCACGTTGGTTGAGGACCACGACGGGGTCTCCGTGGTCAGTGTCAGCGGCGAAATCGATTTGGTCACGGCTCCTGCCCTGGAACAAGCCATTAGCGCGGTCGTCGCGGATAGCCCGACAGCGCTGATCATTGATCTCTCCGCGGTCGAGTTTCTCGGTTCGGTCGGGCTGAAGATCCTGGCGGCGACCTATGAGAAGCTGGGCAAGCAGACCGGGTTCGGTGTGGTCGCGCGGGGCCCGGCCACTCGCAGGCCGATTCACCTGACCGGTCTGGACAAGACCTTCCCGCTGTACCCGACGCTCGACGACGCGTTGACCGGGATCCGGGACGGCAACCTCAACGGCTAGCGATTTGTTCCGCGAGCGCGGGCCGCTTCGCGCTGTGAATCCGCGGTGCCCATCGCTTGCCTGACAACGTCTTTGGCGCACGTACGGCGAGTTTTATTCCGCTCTGCATCAAATCCAGTGCTAATTGCGTCTATCCCTCATCGGGGCCTCCGTAATTCGCTCAAACATTTTTGTCGCGAATGACGCGTCATGGTCGGCCTATCCGTTGCGGTGTCCACACTCGGCTCAAGTGCGATCATCAGGGTATGGACGTCGACGACCCGCAAGAAGACCAACGGTGGGATCGCCGTGAGCGAGGCGAAACCGAAGTTCAACGGCTGGACCGCAATTGGAATAGCCTGTTGCAGGAGTTGCGGGTCTTCCAGACTGGGGTACAGCTGCTGACCGGATTCCTATTGACACTGCCGTTCCAGCAACGCTTCGACGTGTTGGGGCCGCCGATGCGCATCGTCTATCTGACGACCGTGGTCTGTGCGGTGTGCGCGACCCTTCTGCTGATCGCCCCGGTCGCCATGCACCGGATCCTTTTTCGGCGGCACCGCCTTCAGGTCCTCGTTTCGGCCGCACACCGGTGTGCCTTCGCCGGGCTGGGGTTACTCGGTCTGGCGGTGATCGGTCTGACCACCATCATTTTCGCCGCGGTGGCCGGGCTAACAGTGGGCCTCATAGCCGGAGCGTGTGCGCTGCCGTTGTTCATCTTCTTCTGGTGGGTGCTGCCGCTGTCACTGCGCACGCACGGCGACTGAGCGGGTTCGTCGGTCAGCGGTCTGGCGCAAGTGCCGCGATTCGGGTCGACTCCAGGTGCTCGAGCAGGTCGCGTGGATCCTCGAAGACGGGCTCGGCGCCCGCCTCCAGCAGTTCCGCGCCCGAGATGCCGCCGCTCAGCAACCCGATGCACGGCAATCGCGCGCCGGCCGCGGCGTGTGCGTCCCACACCGCGTCTCCGACGAACACGGCATGGTCGGCATCGACGCCGGCGCGATCCAGCGCTACCTGCACAATGCCGGGTTCGGGCTTGGCGGTATCGACGTCGCGGGACGACGTCGTCTCGGAGATGACATCGTCGCAATCGAGAACCTTGCGCAAGATCTCCAGTTCGTCTTCGGGCGCCGAGCTGGCCAGGACGACCTGTAAACCTAGGTCGGCGACCCGGTGCAGCAGGCTACGGGCACCGGGCAGAGGTTGCAGCAACGGGGTGATCTCCCGGTAGTACTTGCTGTGCTTGTCGCTGAGCCGCTCCTGCACGTCGTCGGGGGCGTCATCGGAGAGCGTCCGGACCAGCCGGGACCCGTCCATGCCTATGCAGCGATGAATTTGCCACGACGCCACCGCCATGCCCTCGGCGTCGAACGCCCGCTGCCAGGCATGGACATGCAGATAGTTCGAATCCACCAGGGTGCCGTCGACGTCGAACAGTACGGCGGGTGCCGCGCCGCGCGCCATCAGTGCGGGCTCCCCGCGTCGGTTTGGGGACCCGTGCCCGCGTGCGCTGGTGATGTCATGTTTCCCGGCATACCCACGCCGAGCGTTGCCGACACCGTCGCGGGTTAGTTTGGCCACCGGGGCGACGGGTACAGCTGCGTGGGTGGTCCGCGACTTCGGGGCGGCTTCGCCGTGCCTGTTCGCCGGGGGAACCGCGATCGAGTTCCGCACGAATAATGCTGACACACAATAACTCTCGACGAGGAATGACGTTGGATCACCGCAAGAACGCCGCAGTCGACCATGCCCGTACCACTCGTCAGCACGCCGGCGAATCCCTCAAGAACGGCGCCAACGCCCCCGGCCTCGCCGCTTCGGCGTTCGCCGTGATTGCGCTGACCGTGGGATTGTTCACCGTTGCGGCCGGACATCTGGTGGGTGGCGCCATCGCCCTCGTCGTGGCCGTCATACTCGGCACGCTGAGCGCGGCGTGGCTGCTGCGTGCCCACCGCAAGGTCCGCGATGCCGAACTGCGCTGGCACGCCGCGCATTCCGACCGCCCCGTGCCCCCGCCCAGCAGCTGAGCTAACGATCATCAGCGCCACGCAGATTGGGGTCTGATGTCTGCTTCCCACGCCAACGGGCGAATCCGGTCCAGTTGGACCGCTTGGGGCTAACCCTGCCAGCAAACGCCATAGTCGACGGCGGCGTAAATGAGCCGTGCCCGAGTAAGGCCAGGGGCGAGACATCGCCGCCGCCCATTTCTCGGTCGGCGCAACTTTTCAGGGTCGCTTGGTGTAGCTAGCCTCCGAACCGGGTACAGCCTGCGCCACGGGTGAGTACAGGAAAGTGCGTCAACCCGTTCCACTAGCAGGAAGGAACCCCAATGGCGACCACCACTGACTACGACGCACGCCGTGTATCCGACGCCGACACCCAGGACAACTCCTCGATTCGCGAACTGGCGCCGACCCTGCCGAGGCCTGTCACCACCGTGGTCGACGAGGACCCCAACGACGTGCACTTCTTCGAACTACCCGGGGCCGATCTGTCAGGCGAGGAGCTGTCGGTGACCGTGATTCCCCAGCGCGCCGACGAGTTCACTTGCTCGAGTTGCTTTTTGGTGCAGCACCGTAGCCGGATGCGCGCTTCTGGCTCGGGCCTCCCGGTGTGCGCCGACTGCGCCTGACAAAGGAAAGCCCTCAGACGGGTGCGTCCCGACCACCAAGGCGCACCGTGAATCCGCGCCGGGTTGCACCGAATTGTCGGTGGCATCCGCTAGGTTCAGCGACAAATGGAGAAGGTACTCGGGTCGCTCCTGGTACTGGGATTAGCGCTCCCTTGGTATTTCACGCAGAAGGCCACCGGGAGTCTGCCGCTGGGATGCTTGGCCGGTCTGGGCGGGCTCGCCTTCGCGTTGGCCATACTGTGGTGGCTCTCGCTGCAACGAGACCGCTACCAGCGCGACGCGCACCGACGACGCGACGTCAAGTTGACGAAACGAGGGTTGCGGGCGATCGACCGGATGTCCGGCACCGAGTTCGAGGAATTCGTCGCAGCGCAGCTTCGCGTCGCGGGCTACAGCGTCACCCCCACCGCCAGCACCGGCGACTACGGCGTGGATCTGATCGCCAAGAAAGACGGCGCCCGCGTGGCCGTCCAGTGCAAGAGGCTCGCGAAGGCCGTCGGTGTGGCCGCGGTTCAGCAGGTCGTGGCCGGGGCTTTACACCATGGCTGTAACCGGACGGTCGTCGTTACCAACCAGACCTTCACCAAGGCGGCCCGCCGATTAGCCGGCACCCACCATTGCCGCCTCGTGGGCCGCTCCCAGCTACAGAGCTGGACGCGAATTCAGCCGGTCGTAGCGCGGGGCCCGCGGCGCACACACAGTTTCGCACCTCACGCCGGACAACGACGGCTGGAACCGGAGTAGGAAAGCTAGCGAGATGCTCCGAGCCACAGCGCATTCGGTTCGGCCAGACGTTCGCCCTCCGACGCCACCGCTCTTCTTGCGGCCTCGATCACCCGGCGCGGATATCGCGCAGCGGGTTGTTCACGCTGTGCGAAATTTGATCAGTGCGGCACGTGCGCGGCCTCGATGTGCGCGATGTGTTCAAGCTGGCGGTCGATGGCCTCTAATTGGTTGGAAAGCGTGCGAATCTCCGCAAGTACGTCCACGCGCTGGCGAACGAGCTTGTCACGCCTTACGGCCAGGGTGACGCGCAGATCGTCATGCGGTGCCGGACTCACCGGCCGCGACGCATCATTGGCGGCCATGGAGGAAGCCCTCCTTCGTGATGGGCACCCCGCTTTCGGGAACCGAATCGCCGAGATCGCCAGGCTCCGGACCCCAACGTCTTGTCGAACAGCAATGACGCTACACCGAATGGTGCGCCGCTTACATGGCTGAAGATGGACCGGAAGAGTCCGGCGAACGCACCCTGCATCGACCGCGGGAATCATTTCCTTCTCGACACTTTGGGAACGCCCGGAAATCTGTTGCGTTGGCAACGGGTATCCGGGCGGCAAGATGTAAAGGAGTACAAAGTGGCGAAAGATCATGGTCCAGCGTCAAGAACGACAAACAGTACGAGGGCTTGCGCAAGAAGGGCATGAGCAACTCGAGAGCGGCGGCGATATCGAACTCGCCTGGCGCCTCGAGCAGGGGCGGCAAGAGCACCGGCAGCAGCCAAAGTAGCCCCAGCAGCGGCAGCGGCGGCAACCAGTCCCAGAAGAAGGCCGCAGGACGCAAAGGCGGCAAGAAGTCGGGGGGCTAGACGCACTGACGGACCCAGTGCCGATCACGCCGTATAGATACGGCGTCGCGTTACCTTGAGTCGGGGTGGCGGGATTTGAACCCACGGCCTCTTCGTCCCGAACGAAGCGCGCTACCAAGCTGCGCCACACCCCGCTTGAAGCTTCGACAGCCTATCGCACCTGGCCGTCGGCTGGCCAAACCGCGGTGCGCCACGTCACTCCCATAAGCAAGATCGTTCGAACGCGACCAGCGATTCGGCTGCGGTCGTCGGATGCAGTCCCTGCGCCGCGACCCATTCGTCGCGGAAATAGGTGTCGCGGTTGCGGTCGCCGCTGTCGGCGAGGAGCGTCACCACCGAACCGCTGCGGCCATCGGCGACCATCTCGGCGACCAGGCCGAACGCCCCCACATGTCGGTGCCCGTCGACGGTCCCACCCGGCGCCCCGAGACCGCGCTCGCGTGCCGCGCGGCCGCGATCGACGCCGCGTCCGGGACGGCCACCATGCGGTCGACCACGCTGGGCAGAAACGATGGCTCCACCCGCGGTCGGCCGATGCCCTCGATGCGAGACGATTTGGGCATCACGACGTCGCAGCGGTCTTCGGCGTAGGCGGGAAACGGATCGCGCCGTCCGTCCAGCAACGTGAGCGGCTGCGGTCCGCGATCCGGGTCCGGTCCGTCAACGCACCGATGCTGTTGGCTGCGAACGGCTCAGATCGCTGGCCGCATCGTGGTCGCCCATCGGGGTGGCGATCAACGTCAGCAGGGTGGCCTCCGGCCGACAGCAGAACCGCACCGGCGCGAATGGCGAGGTGCCAATACCGGCGGAGACATGCAACTGCGTGTTCGCGCCCCAGCGGCTCGGCCCCTTTACCCGTGAGCGGTCCAGACCGCAGTTGGTCACCAGTGCGCCGTAGAACGGCAGGCAGACCTGACCGCCGTGCGTGTGTCCGGCCATCACCAGCTGATAGCCGTCAGCGACGAAGCGGTCCAGCACCCGCGGCTCGGGCGAATGCGTCAGACCCAGGCGCAGATTCGCGGCCGGGCTGGCCGGGCCGGCGATGGTTTCGTAGCGATCGCGGTCGATGTGCGGGTCGTCAACGCCCGCGGCGGCGATGTGCAACCCCGCCACCTCGAACTCGCGCCGGGTATGGGTGAGGTCGATCCAGCCACGCTCGGTAAACGCCGCCCGCAGGTCCTGCCAAGGAAGGGGTTCACCACGAACCCGGTGTGACGGGTTGGTCACGTAGTTCAACGGGTTCTTCAGCCGCGGGCCGAAGTAGTCGTTGCTGCCGAATACGAAGACGCCCGGTCGCGACAGCAGATCGCCGAGGGCCTGGATGACCGACGGCACCGCCTTGGGGTGGGCCAGGTTGTCGCCGGTGTTGACCACCAGGTCCGGCTCCCAGCCCGCCAGCTCCCGCAGCCACGCCTGCTTGCGGCGCTGGCCGGGCGTCATGTGCAGGTCGCTGATATGTAGCACCCGCAGCGGAGTCGAACCCGGCGTCAGCACGGGCATGGTGATCTCGCGCAGTACGAACGCGTTGCGCTCGATCACTGCGGCATAACCAAGGCCGGCGACGCTCGAACCGAGCACGGCGGCGCCGGCACGTATCAGGACGGGCAAAACATCAGCCATGCTGGCAGCCTACTGCCGGTCGCGGGCTCGCACCGTATCTCTGGATTACGCGACGCCTATGGGGGCGGCTGACCGGGCGGCTGACCGGGCGCCGGCGGCGGCGGTGGCGCCAGCAAAGGAATGGTGATCGGCGGCAGACCCGGAATTTCGACCACCTGCGAGCCGACAGGTGGCGGGGCCCCTTCCGGCGGCGGCGGTGGGGCCGGCGGTATGCCGTTGCTCACTTGGATGGTGATGATCGAGCCCGGAATCGTTGCCCCGCTCGGTGTGGTTCCCACCACCTCGCCCTGCTTTGCGCTGCTGTTGACGAAATTGTTTTGGTCGGCGACCTGGAAGCCGGCCTCCTTGATGCGCTGGCGTGCGGCATCGATATCCAGGCCGGCGACGCTGGGCACCCGCGAACCGGGCGCGCCGTCGACATAGCGAGGGTCGGTGGGCGGCAACTGCACAGGCCCGAAGTTGGTGGCGATCGGCTTCATCGCGGTAAACCACGTGCGCGCCGGTTCATTACCGCCGTACAGGTCGCCCTCCCCGCAGTGCCGCAGCGGGGCCGAGCACAGATCGGTGGGGTTGGGGGAATCGTCGTAGATGTAGTTGGCCGCCGCATAGTGGTTGGTAAACCCCACGAAGCCCGACGAGCGGTGCGCCTCGGTGGTCCCCGTCTTGCCGGACATCGGCAGGTCCCAGCCCGCCGCACTGGCCGAACCGGCCGCCGTGCCGCCACCCAGGGCGTCTTTGCTCATCGCGTTGGCCAACGTGTTCGCCAGGCCCTCGGGCACCACCTGATCGCACGTCTCGGTGGTCACGGCGACCTCGTTGCCCTTGCGGTCGACCAGCTTGTCGATCGGATTGGGCGGGCACCAGGTGCCGCCCGAGGCGAGGGTGGCCGCGACGTTGGAAAGCTCCAGCGCGTTCACCTCAATCGGGCCCAGCGTGAACGAGCCGATGTTCTGCCGTTTGACGAAGTCGGCCAGGCTCTCGTTGCTGTCAGGGTTGTAGTCGCGGGCCGTGCCCGGGTCGGCGTAGGACCGCAGCCCGAGCTTGATCGCCATGTCCACCGTGCGCGTCACCCCGACCTGTTGGATCAGCTTGGCGAACGCGGTGTTGGGCGAGGTGGCCAACGCGTCCGTGACATTCATCGACCCGCGGTAGTTACCGGCGTTGACCACGCACCAGTTGTCCTTCGGGCAGCCCTTGGCTCCGCCGCTGCCCATGCCCTTCGCCTGGAACCGGCCCGGCACCTCGAGCGTGGCGTTGGTGCCCATCCCCATGTCCAGCGCCGCCGCGGTGGTGAAGATCTTGAAAACGGATCCCGCGCCGTCACCAACCAGCGAGAAGGGCTGCGGGCGCATGGTTTGACCGGCATCGACGTCGAGCCCGTAGGTGCGGTTGCTGGCCATCGCCATCACCTTGTGCGACGTCTTTCCCGGCTGCAGCACGCTCATCACACTCGAGATCCCCGGGAGCGTCGGGCTGGCGAACTTGTCGATGGCCGCCTTGACCGGAATCTGCACGTCCGGGTCCAGCGTGGTTTTGATGGTGTAGCCGCCTCGCGCCACCTGTTCCTTACTGATCCCGGCCCGGGAGAGGTACTCCTGGACGTAGTCGCAGAAGAACGCGCGATCGCCCGCCGCGATGCAGCCGCGGGGTAACTCGTTGGGCTGCGGGAGGATCCCCAGCGGGGCGGCCTTGGCGGCACGCAGGGCCTCCTCCTCCTGCGGAATGTTCTCGATCATGGTGTCCAGCACCAGGTTTCGCCGCGCCAGCGCCCCGTCGGGGTTGATGTACGGGTTCAGTGCGCTGGTCGACTGCACCATGCCCGCCAGCAGCGCCGCCTGCTGCCAGTTCAGGTCGGAGGCGTTGATGCCGAAGTAGGTCTGGGCGGCGTCCTGCACGCCGAACGAGCCGTTGCCGAACGACACCAGGTTCAGATAACGGGTCAGGATCTCCGGCTTGGTGAAAGTCTTGTCCAGCGTCAACGCCATGCGGATCTCGCGCAGCTTGCGCGCCGGGGTGGTTTCGATGGCCGCACGCTTCTCGGCATCGGTCTTCGCCGTGACCAGCAGCTGGTAATTCTTGATGTACTGCTGCTCGATGGTCGAACCGCCGCGCGTGTCGACGTCGCCGCGCGCATAGCCCGCCAGCCCCGTCAGGGTGCCCTTCCAGTCCACCCCGTTGTGCTCGGCGAAACGCTTGTCCTCGATGGACACGATCGCCAGCTTCATCGTGTTGGCGATTTTGTCGGTGGGCACCTCGAACCGGCGCTGCGAGTACAGCCAGGCGATGGTGTTGCCCTTGGCGTCGACCATCGTCGACACGGCCGGCACCTCGCCCTCCAGAAGCTGAGCCGACCCGTTGGCAACCACTTCCGAGGCCCGATTGGACACAAGCCCTATGCCGCCGGCGAAGGGGAACAGCAGCGCCGTGGCGACGACACTGGCCAACAAGCAAAGCCCCGCGAGCTTGAGGATCGTGAGCGCGGCCGGGGGGCGGTCTGACATGGCTACTACATTAGCGGCCGCCAGTCACCCCGCCACGCTGCGCGTTCACCCATAAAAGGGGCCTATTTCAGCGCCGTGGCGGCGGCTGGCGCGAAATTTGCAGTTCCGTCACGCGACGCGCACCGCGCGTCCAAGATCACTTCCGTGTCCATCTTCTGGTGCGAGACGGCACGCCCGTCCCAAAAAAAGCGTTATCGGACTGTTGCGCAATTGGCACCTGACCACCTAACTTAGACACACGGTGAGATTCAGGTAACACCGAAGTACATGGTGTGGCGTAGATCGCAACGTCGGGATCTGCACCCGAGGAGGGCGGCCGTTGACGGGCGGCCGGTAGGGAAGGGAACAGTTCGTGTCACCAATACGGCCGGCGGCGCGTAGGACAAACATTGCAGCCGCACAAGGGGTACTTCGCAGTGTCGATGCCGAGGAACGGATCGCGTGGGTCTCGAAGGCGCTTTGCCGGACCACAGATCCCGACGAACTGTTTGTCCGCGGAGCGGCCCAGCGTAAGGCGGCAGTGATCTGCCGACACTGCCCGGTGATGCAGGAATGCGGGGCGGACGCCCTGGACAACAAGGTGGAGTTCGGGGTGTGGGGCGGCATGACCGAGCGGCAACGTCGGGCCCTGCTCAAGCAGCACCCCGAGGTGGTTTCCTGGGCGGACTTCTTCGACAAGAGGCGGGCCCGCAGCGTCAGCTGAGCCTTTCGTGCGGCCGCTGGCGGCAGGTTTTCAGCGGGCCGTTGCCCGGCCCGCACCATCACCCACCGAGGTGATCTGATCGGCGAGCGCGCGCAGCGCCTCCAGATCCGAAACGTCAAAGGGCAGCGACGGAACACCGATGACCGGCACGTGCGGATTGGCTCCGGTGAACCGGGAAAGCAATCTGATCTCCCGTTTGGCGGTCTGCGCACGTTCGGCGTGAATCTTCAACACGGCCGAGGCCAGCGACGTGGCTTCGGAGTCGCCATCGTGTTCCAGCATTTCGCTACCGTCGATCGCCCGCTCCGCCGGCAGGGAGCACAACGGCGGATGGGTGCGGTTCAAGACCAGCCCCGCGAGCGGCATACCTTCCTGCGACAGCCGGTCGACGAAGAAGGCCGCCTCCCGCAGAGCGTCCGGCTCGGCCGCCGACACCACAACGAACTGCGTCCCACGCCTTTTCAGCAGCGCGTAGGTGCGATCGGCTTTCTCGCGAAACCCGCCGAAGGTGGCGTCCAGCGATTGCACGAACGCCGCGGCGTCGCCGAGCATCTGCGAACCCAGGATTGTCGACATCGCCTTCATCGCCAAACCCATTGCGCCGGTTACCAAACGCCCGATGCCCCGGCCCGGCGCGAGCAGCAGCCGCCACAGCCGGCTGTCCATGAAGCTGCCCAGCCGTTTCGGCGCGTCCAGGAAGTCCAGCGCGTTGCGAGATGGCGGTGTATCGACGACTACCAGGTCCCAGCGATCCTCGGCCAGCAGCTGACCCAGCTTCTCCATCGCCATGTACTCCTGCGTGCCGGCGAGCGAACTGGCGACCGTCTGATAGAACTGGTTATCCAGAATCGCTTGGGCGCGACCGGGTCCCGAGTATTGGATCACCATCTCGTCGAAAGTGCGACGCATGTCGAGCATCATCGCGTGCAGCTCGCCGGGCACCTCCGTTGCCAGCGGGACTCGTTGCGGTGTGTTACCGAGGTCGCTGACGCCGAGCGCCTGCGCCAACCGCTTGGCCGGATCGATCGTCAAAACGCAGACATTGCGGCCGTATTCGGCGGCGCGCAGCGCGATGGCGGCGGCGGTGGTGGTCTTGCCCACCCCACCCGCGCCGCAGCACACCACCACGCGGTTGGTCGTGTCTGCCAGGATGGCGGCCATATCAAGCTGGGTAGGCGTGGTGCTCATCGAACCCCCTGCTGTGCAAGTGATTCCGACAGCTCATAGAGGCTACCGAGGTCGACCCCGTCGGAAATGGCCGGCAGTTCCAGCCGCGCCACCTTCAAAGCATCGAGCTGTTGTGCGATCTCGGCGCGCGTGGCGACGACCGTCGCGTGCTCGATGGTCTCTGTCAGCAGGCCGGCAAAATCCTTGTCGGTCATGGTGATTCCGCACTTTTCCAATCCCGCCCGCACGGAGTCCGCGTCGACATCTCCCTCGGCGGCCTTCGCCAGATCGGTCGCCTGCAGGTAAGCGGGGATAGTGCGGTTAACGATCACGCTGCCGATCGGCAGCTGCATCTCGGCGAGCTCCTCGATGGCTTCCAGCGTCTCTTGCACCGGCAGCGCCTCCAGCAGGGTGACTAAGTGAATGGCCGTCTGCTCGGAGTGCAGTAGCTTTACAACGCCGTCGGCCTGCGAATGCACCGGGCCACCCTTCGCCAAATCAGACACGGCCTTGGTGACATCCAGGAACCGCGCGATGCGTCCGGTCGGCGGGGCGTCGACGACGATCGCGTCATAAACCGGCAGCCGATTCTTGTCGACGCGTATCACCGTCTCCTTGATCTTGCCGGTCAGCAGCACGTCACGCAGACCCGGCGCGATCGTCGTCGCGAACTCGATCGCACCGATGCGGCGCATCGCGCGGCCCGCAATGCCCAGGTTGTAGAACATCTCGAGGTATTCCAAAAAGGCGGCCTCGATGTCGATCGCCAGGGCATTGACCTGACCGCCGCGTTCGGCGGTCGCGATCTTCACCTCCTGGTAGGGCAGGGGCGGCACATCGAAGAGTTGTGCAATGCCTTGCCGGCCCTCGACTTCCACGAGCAGGACCTTGCGGCCTCCGGCGGCCAGGGTCAGTGCCAGCGCGGCCGCGATGGTCGACTTACCCGTTCCGCCTTTACCGGTCACGAAATGTAAACGGGCCTTCGTCAAGCGCGAGGGCCAGCCGACGGCAGCTCCGCCGCTCGATGTGGTTGCCACCTTCGCATGCTAGCCCGACCCGATAAGCTCGCGGCATGAGCCAACCGACAGCGTGGGAGTACGTCACGGTTCCGTTGCTGACGCATGCCACCAAACAGATCCTCGATCAGTGGGGCGCCGACGGCTGGGAGCTGGTGTCGGTGCTGCAAGGGCCGACCGGCGAGCAGCACGTCGCTTACCTGAAGCGCCCCAAGTAACTCGGTCGGGTGTCATGAGTGCTTCGGCCCGGCTCGGGCAGCTCGGCATCGAGCTCCCTGAAGTGGTTGCGCCGCTGGCCTCCTATGTGCCGGCGGTGCGTACCGGCAACCTGATATACACCGCAGGCCAACTTCCCATGCAGGAGGGAAAGCTGTTGGCCACCGGCAAGGTGGGCGCCGATGTCAGCCCCGAGGAAGGCAGGGCGATGGCCCGGGTCTGTGCGCTCAACGCGCTGGCGGCCGTCAACTCGCTGGTGGGTATCGACGAGGTGACCCGGGTGGTGAAGGTTGTCGGCTTCGTCGCCTCGACGCCGGGATTCAACGGCCAGCCGAGCGTCATCAACGGGGCGTCCGAGTTCCTCGGCGAGGTGTTCGGCGAACGGGGCGCGCATGCGCGTTCGGCGGTCGGTGTCTTTGAGCTGCCGCTGGATGCGCCGGTGGAAGTGGAGCTGATCGTCGAGGTCGGCTGACGTCCATGACCCAGCCTCTGGCGCATCCCGCGTACGCCCAGTTGCGTGCGGTCACAAAGACCGCGTCGGTCCTGTTGGCCGATAACCCCGGGCTGCTGACGCTCGAGGGCACCAACACCTGGGTGCTGCGCGGCCCTCGCAGCGACGAGCTGGTCATTGTGGATCCCGGACCCGACGATGACGACCACATCGCACGGGTTGCCGCTTTGGGCCGTATAGCCCTGGTTCTGATCAGCCACCGGCACGGCGATCACACCGACGGGATCGACAAGCTGGTCGAGCTGACCGGCGCGACCGTGCGCTCGGCAGGCAGTGGTTTTCTGCGCGGGCTCGGCGGGGAGCTGACCGACGGCGAGGTGATCGATGCCGCCGGCCTCAAAATCAAGGTGATGGCGACCCCTGGCCACACCGCCGACTCGCTGTCCTTCCTACTCGACGATGCCGTGTTGACCGCCGACACCGTCCTGGGCCGCGGCACGGCAGTCCTGGACACGGAGGACGGCAGCCTGACGGACTACCTGGAGTCGCTGCAGCGATTGCGCGGCCTGGGTCGGCGGGCCGTGCTGCCGGGCCACGGACCGGAGCTGACCGACCTGGAAAGCGTCGCCCAGGGCTATCTGGCGCACCGGCGGGAGCGGCTGGATCAGGTGCGTACGGCGTTGCGCGAGCTGGGGGAGGACGCCAGCACCCGCCGGATCGTCGAACACGTCTATGTCGATGTCGACGAGAAACTGTGGGATGCCGCCGAGTGGTCGGTGCAGGTGCAGCTGAATCACCTGCGCTCGGGGCCGTCGGCGTAACCGAGGTCGCGCGTCTACCTGGGGGCCCCGGCTCCGGAAGCACGCGGTCTTTTCGCAAAGCGATAGCGCCGGCGCTAGCACGTTTGGAGGTCACCTTATGGGTGCCACCGCGGTACCCATGTGACTGGTGTGGCGGAGGATGGCGACCCCGCCCGCGCTTCGCGCGCGCTTACCTCGCTCGTGGTTGATTTCTCGCTCGGTTGCGCCCGCGCTTCGCGCGCGATTACCTCGCTCGGCGGGCCAGTCGCTCGGAGTCCGAGATCAGCACGCTCTTACCCTCCAGCCGGATCCAGCCGCGGTGGGCGAAGTCGGCCAGCGCCTTGTTCACCGTCTCCCGCGACGCCCCGACCAGCTGCGCGATCTCTTCCTGGGTCAGGTCGTGGGTCACCCGCATGGCGCCGCCCTCTTGGGTACCGAACCGCTGCGCGAGCTGCAACAGTTGCTTGGCCACCCGGCCGGGCACGTCGGTGAAGATGAGGTCGGCCAAGTTGTTGTTGGTGCGGCGCAGGCGGCGGGCCAACACCCGCAACAACTGCTCGGCGATCTCGGGACGATCGGCGATCCACGCCCGCAACGCGTCGCGATCCATCGACACCGCCCGTACCTCGGTGATGGTGGTGGCACTGGACGTCCGCGGACCCGGGTCGAAGATCGACAATTCGCCGAACATGTCCGACGGGCCCATGATGGTCAGCAGGTTCTCTCGTCCATCGGGCGAACGTCGACCGATCTTCACCTTCCCCGAGACGATGATGTACAGCCGGTCGCCGGGTTCCCCCTCGGCGAAGACCGTGTGTCCACGGGGGAAGTCGACGGGCTGCAGCTGCTTGGTCAGCGCTGTGACTGCGCCGGGTTCAACCCCTTGGAAGATTCCTGCCCTTGCCAGGATCTCGTCCACGTTGCCTCTTCAACTTTTTCAGGAAATTAATGTCTACGGGCAGGCTAACCCCTTGCTCGCGTGACGAGTCTAGAGGAACGCCATTGTGTCCAACGTGCCAACGCTACACAGGATTGGCGTGTTTAGGTGCCCTAAACTGCGGATTGACGTGCGAATGGCCGTGTATTCGTGTCGGCAGCGTCATTTCGTCGCGGTCGACGAAGCTGACGGCAAACGACGGTGCGGCGTGGCGCGGTCCGCCGCTGCGCCCGCTCGTCGAGAGCTCAGGTAGCTGCGCAAGCTCGCGCCGATGCAGGTATTCCAGTGCCTCCGGCAGGCCTTCGGAGGCCATCGTGTGCATGTCCACACCGTCGGCACACTCGGGGAACTCGTCGGCATCTTCGACCGCGCGGGCGCCGGGGGCGAGCTCGGACTCGAGTCGTCCGAGACCCAGCGCCGCCAGCATCAGCAGCGCCGGAACGCCGGCCACCAGCAACCACGACACATCGAGAAGTAAACATCGCCATGAATCAACACGAGGTCTCGGCCAGATCACGAAATCAGTACGCTGTCGTAGGTGACAGTGGCAAAGTCGTCCGGGCGTTCGAAATCGACTCCGGCTCCGCCGGGTGGCGTCGAGGCCCGGCGCTGGTCTGAGGAAACCCGAGCCGGCTTGGTGCGACGGGCGAGGCGCATGAATCGCGCGCTGGCACAAGCGTTTCCGGACGCTCACTGCGAGTTGGATTTCACTACGCCGCTGGAATTGACGGTCGCTACGATCCTTTCGGCGCAGAGCACCGACAAACGCGTCAATTTGACGACGCCGGCGTTGTTCAAGCGTTATCGGTCGGCGCTGGACTACGCGCAAGCAGACCGCGCCGAGCTGGAAAACCTGATCCGCCCGACGGGTTTCTTCCGCAACAAGGCGTCTTCGTTGATTGGTCTGGGGCAGGCCCTGGTCGAACGGTTCGACGGCGAGGTGCCGTCGACCATGACCGACCTGGTCACCCTGCCCGGGGTCGGCCGCAAGACGGCCAACGTCATCCTGGGAAATGCCTTCGGAATCCCGGGCATCACGGTCGACACGCATTTCGCGCGGCTGGTGCACCGGTGGCGCTGGACCGACGAGAAGGACCCGGTCAAAATCGAGCATTCCGTCGGTGACCTCATCGAACGCAGTGAGTGGACCGTGTTGAGCCACCGGGTGATCTTCCACGGCCGCCGGGTGTGCCACGCACGCAAACCCGCGTGCGGCGTCTGCCTGATCGCCAAAGACTGCCCCTCTTTCGGTCTGGGCCCGACCGAGGCGGCATTGGCCGCGCCGTTGGTGAAGGGGCCGGAAACCGAGCACCTGCTCGCCCTGGTCGGCCTGTAAGCCGGGCCGGGAACGACGCGTGCAAGAACCGCGATGCTCAGGCTGACCCGGAAGGTTCGCTGGCACATTGCGATTCTGGCGGTGGTTGCGGCGCTGATCGCGGCTCTGTTCGCTCAGCTGCGCGATGATTCCGCCTCGACGTCGATGCCCGCGAATAATGAGACGATGCCCGACCGGGAACATCGCGACGCCGATACCCCCGCGGCGTTGTCGGGCCCGCGGCAGCGCGCCAACCTGTTGCCGTGCCCCGGCGCTGGAACCGGCGACGGTCCCGAGGCGCTGCGCGGTGTGACGGTCGATTGCGCTGGCGACGGATCAGTGGTCGACGTCGCCCGCGCGCTGGCCGGGCGCCGGGTGGTCCTCAACCTGTGGGCATATTGGTGCGCGCCGTGCGCCGCCGAACTGCCCGCGATGGCCGAGTATCAACGTCGGGCTGGTCCGGACGTGATGGTGGTGACGGTGCATCAAGACGAGAACGAGACGGCGGCGCTGCTACGGCTGGCCGAGCTCGGTGTCCATCTGCCGACGCTGCAGGACGGTCGTCGTCGGGTGGCGGCGGCGCTGCGGGTGGTAAATGTGATGCCCGCGACGGTGGTCCTCCGGGCGGACGGTAGCGTTGCCCAAACGCTGCCACGCGCTTTCACCACTGCCGATGAAATCGCCGCTGCGATCGGCAACGACCGCGGATAAGCGGAAAATTGAACCGACTGGAGGGGCCGTGAGTGCTGGGGGTTCGCCCCTGCGGAATGGGGACCCCGCTCCCGCGCGCGGGACCGTTCCGCTGAGGCCTGACGCCTGTCCGTCTTGGCTGCGTCCGCTGGTCGACAACGTCGATGACGTTCCCGATGCGGCCCGCCACCGCCTGCCGGCCGACGTGCTGGCGATGATCATCAGCAAGGCCGCGTCGGCGGTGACGACCCTGCGGGGCGCCAGCCGTGAAGCCGCCGTCCTGGTGTTGTTCTCCGGTTCGGAATCCGGTCCGCCCGATGGCCGTTATCCCGAAGACGCCGACCTGCTGGTCACCGTGCGGGCCTCGACCCTGCGCCACCACGCCGGGCAGGCGGCTTTCCCCGGTGGTGCCGCCGATCCGACCGACAACGGTCCCGTGGATACCGCCCTACGCGAGGCCCGCGAGGAAACCGGCATCGACGTGAGCAGGCTGTATCCGCTGGCGACGATGGAAAAGATGTTCATCGCACCGTCGCAGTTTCACGTCGTTCCGGTGCTGGCGTACTCGCCGGATCCGGGCCGCGTCGCCGTCGTCAACGAGGCCGAAACGGCGATCGTGGCGCGAGTTCCGCTGCGCGCCTTCGTCAATCCGGACAACCGGCTCATGGTGTACCGCGGCGATCTCGGCCGCCGGTGGGCCGGCCCGGCGTTCCTGCTCAACGAGATGCTGGTCTGGGGGTTCACCGGCCAGGTGATTTCCGCGCTGCTCGACGTCGCCGGATGGGCGCAACCGTGGGACACCACCGACGAGCGGGAGCTGGACGCGGCGATGGCGCTGGTTGGCGACGGGGGTAAGTCTCGATGAATTCGATGACCCCGTCGCAGTGGTTGGATGTCGCCGTCCTCGCGGTCGCTTTCATCGCGGCGATCTCCGGCTGGCGGTCGGGCGCGCTGGGTTCGTTGCTGTCGTTCGTCGGCGTCCTGCTCGGCGCGATCGCCGGCGTGCTGTTGGCACCCCACCTGGTCAGCCACATCGCCGCGCCCCGCGCGAAATTGTTTGCCGCACTGTTCCTGATCCTCGCGCTTGTTGTCATCGGCGAGGTCGCCGGTGTGGTGCTCGGACGCGCTGTCCGCGGCGCAATCCGCAGCCGTTCCATCCGAACGGTCGACTCGGTCATCGGAGTGGCGGTCCAGCTGGTCGTGGTCCTGACCGCGGCGTGGTTGCTGGCGACGCCGCTGACCCAGTCCAAGGACCAGCCGGAACTGGCCGCCGCGGTCCGCGGTTCGCGAGTGTTGGCTCACGTCAACGACATAGCGCCGCCCTGGCTCAAGACGGTACCCAAACGGCTGTCCGCGCTGCTGAATACCTCCGGCCTGCCCGCCGTGCTGGAGCCGTTCAGCCGCACCCCTGTCATTCCCGTCGCATCCCCCGATCCCGAGCTGGCCGGCAACCCGGTGGTGCAGGCCACGGCGCCCAGTGTGGTCAAGATTCGCAGCCTGGCCCCCAGCTGCCAGAAAGTGTTGGAGGGCAGCGGATTCGTGATCGCACCCGACCGGGTGATGACCAACGCGCACGTGGTGGCCGGCTCGAACAGCGTACAGATTTACGCCGGTGGCAATCCATTCGACGCCACCGTGGTGTCCTATGATCCGGGGGTCGACATCGCGATCCTGGCCGTCCCCAATTTGCCACCGCCCCCGCTGGCCTTCGCCCAGGGCGACGCGAAAACCGGTGCCAGCGTTGTGGTCCTGGGTTATCCCGGCGGTGGGAACTTCACCGCGACCCCAGCCAGGATCCGCGAGCTGATCAAGTTGAGCGGACCCGACATCTACCGGGATCCGGCACCGGTCACCCGTGACGTTTACACGATCAGAGCCAGTGTGGAGCAGGGCAATTCGGGTGGACCGTTGATCGATCTCGACGGCCACGTGCTCGGTGTGGTGTTCGGTGCGGCGGTCGACGACCCCGACACCGGCTTCGTGTTGACCGCCGACGAGGTGGCCAGCCAGCTCTCCAGGATCGGTGACACCCAGCTGGTGGGCACGGGTTCCTGCGTCGGCTGAGCCGCCGCGCCTACCGCGCCCGGGTCACGTGTACCTGCTCCAAGAATTTCGTGAGGTGCCTGTTGATTTCCTCGGGCGCCTCCTCATGGCTGAAATGCCCTGCGCCCGCGATGGATACGTAGCGCCCCTGCGGCGCGTAGCGCTGCGTGCGGTCGACCGGGTCGGCGAGCACGTAGGGGTCCGCCTCGCCGCGTAGATGTAACAGCGGCACGCTGAGCCGCTGGCTCATCGACTTCATGAAACGCCGACCTTCATCGCGCAGCTGGCTGCGCGCCGCCCAGCGCTGGTATTCCAGGGCACTATGCGCGGCAGCCGGGATTTGGATGGCCGTCCGCAAATGACCGATCGTCTCGGAGAAGTCTTCGGAAGCAAGCCATTTGCCGCAGCTGCGACTGCGGACCAGTCGCTCGATCTCGGCGCCGTTGTCGCGGGTCAACAGCCGCTCGGGCCACAACGGTATCTGGTATTGGAGCAATGTCGGCAAAAGCGCATAACCCTGGTCGCGGCGGGTCAGCGTGGATCGCCGCAACGCCGCCGGATGCGGAGAACTGATCAGTGCGATCGCCGACACCAGCCGCGGATGCAACAAAGCGGTGGCCCAGCAGCCCAGCCCGCCGTCGGCGTGGCCCACCAGGGTCGCCGAGGAGTGCCCCAGCGCCCGAATGAGTCCGGCGGTGTCGCCGGCCATGGTCCAGCCGTCGTAGCCGCGGGGAGGCTTGTCGCTGCCGCCATAGCCGCGCAGGTCGACGGCGACCACTCGCGCGCCACGCAGTCCGCGCAGCTGATGACGCCAGGACCACCAGAACGATCCGAAACCGTGCAGCAGGATTACCAGCGGGCGTGCCGTTGCGGGCGGGCCGTCGGCGTCGCTTTCAGCCTCGACGACGTGGAAGCGGATGCCGTTGGCGTGCACGTCAAGATGGCGCCACGGCCCCTCGATGCGCGCTACCGACGGATCCGGCGGCGCCATTTACCAACCCGACGGATCGCCGCCAGCACCGTTTCCGGACTTCGCGTGCCTGCCGTGGGACTCGGGGAGCTCCTTGGCGCCGCCGGGGGCTTTGTCGTGGCCCGGCGTGAGCGCGGTCCGCGTCTCCTTGACCGACTCGATGGTCTGACGCGGTCCGCGGATACGGCGCACCTTCAAGAATCCCAGCAGGGCCAGCACGGCGCCGACCACCACCATGATCCCGAACACGATCAGATACGACACCCAGCGCCACAGCCAGTTGTCGAGCAGCTCGGCGAGGAAAAAGAAGAAGAAGAACGTGGAGTAGAACAGCACTACCAGCGCCGCGATGAAGAAGACGCTTCCCGTCAGTCCCTTTTTGACGTCCCGGGTGATCTCGGCGCGCGCCAGTTCGACCTCGGCGCGCACCAGCGTGGAGACCTGGGTGGTGGCGTCCTTGATCAGATCACCGATGGACGGCTCGGCGGGTTTGGCATGCGGGTCGGTCAACGGAATAGTGGTCAGGGTGCTCGGCACACCATTCTTGCCATCGGCTTTGCTCACAGACCGTCCTCTTTCGTCGTCGCCCGGCTCGCAGTCATCGCGGTTTATGTTGCCATGTGGCGCCTGGGCAGGAGAAGCCAGACGAGGTCAGCCTCGCACTACGTCGCAGGTTTGAGCGCCCGGCGGCCAGTTTGCTTCGCCCTGAAGCCGGTCGGCGACGTCGCGGGGCAACGCGCCTTATGCAAAGCGAACGCACAACCCGGCCGATTACACTCGGCCAAGCCGGTCGTGTTGTCTGGCCTACCGATGGGAGTGGGGCTGTGCGGAGCGCGCACCGATGCTTCTTAGTGGCGATGACTGCCTTGCTCGTGGCCGCCGGCGGTTCTTTTGCCCGCGCCGCCGCCGACGTCCGCATCCCGCTGGGCGGTGGTGCGGGCATCGTCGTCAACGGCGACACCATGTGCACCCTGACCACCATCGGCGGCGATGCCGCCGGTGAGCTGATCGGCTTCACGTCCGCGCACTGCGGCGGCCCGGGGGCTCAGGTCTCCGCCGAGGGCGCGGAGAACGCCGGCGTATTGGGCACCATGGTGGCGGGCAACGACAACCTCGACTACGCGGTGATCAAGTTCGACCCGGCCAAGGTGGCGCCGGTGGCCAACTTCAACGGCTTTTTGATCAGTGGCGTCGGTCCGGACCCCGCATTCGGCGAGATCGCTTGCAAACAGGGCCGCACGACCGGCAATTCGTGCGGCGTCACCTGGGGCATGGGTCAATCACCGGGCACCATCGTCATGCAGGTCTGTGGTCAACCGGGCGACTCCGGCGCGCCGGTCACCGTCAACAATCAGTTGGTCGGGATGATCCATGGGGCGTTCAGCGACAACTTGCCGACCTGCATCATCAAGTACATCCCGCTGCACACGCCGGCGGTGGTGGTGTCATTCAACGCGGTCCTGGGCGACATCAATGCCAAACATCGGCCTGGTGCGGGGTTCAGCCCGCTCCCGGGCTGAGCAGACGGCGTCTACTTCGCCGCCCGGATCGCGTCGAACACACCGGGATCCAGCAGCGTAGAGGTGTCGCCCAATTCGCGGTTTTCGGCGATGTCCCGCAAGAGCCTGCGCATGATCTTGCCGCTGCGGGTCTTGGGTAGTTCGGGCACCACGTGAACCTCGCGCGGGCGGGCGATGGGTGAGATCTCGCGGGCCACCTCGACGCGCAATTCGTCGACGATCCCGTCGTGCACTTGGTGCTCGGCGCACAGGACGACGAACGCGCAGATGGCCTGGCCGGTGGTCGCATCGGTCGCCCCGACCACAGCCGCCTCGGCCACCGAGGCGTGGCCGACCAGCGCCGATTCCACCTCGGCGGTGGACAGCCGGTGCCCAGATACGTTCATGACGTCGTCGATGCGGCCCACGACCCAGATGGCGCCGTCGCGGTCGTAATAGGCGCTGTCGCCGGCGAAGTACCAGCCCTGCTCGGCGAACCTGGACCAGTAGGTCTCGACGTATCGCTCCGGATCGCCCCAGATGCCGCGCAGCATGGACGGCCACGGCTGATCCAACACCAGGTAGCCGGTGACGTGCTCGCCCTTGTGGATGCCCGGCACGAGTTGATCGCCGTGGTCGTCGACGATCTTCGCGGAGATGCCCGGCAGCGGCCTCATCGCAGAACCCGGTTTGGCCGCAGCGACTCCGGGCAGCGGGGAGATCATGGTGGCGCCCGTTTCGGTCTGCCACCAGGTGTCCACGATCGGCAGGCTGTCAGCGCCGATCACCCTGCGGTACCAGCGCCACGCTTCGGGATTGATCGGCTCTCCGACCGAACCCAACAGTCTCAGGCTGGACAGGTCATGCGCGTCGGGAATTTCGCGCCCCCACTTCATGAACGTGCGAATCAGCGTTGGGGCGGTGTAATAGATTGTCACACCGTACTTTTCGATGATCTCGAAATGGCGGTGCTGGCTGGGTGAGTCCGGTGTGCCCTCGTACAGCACCTCGGTGACGCCGTTGGCCAGGGGACCGTACACGCCGTAGGTGTGTCCGGTGACCCAGCCGATGTCGGCGGTGCACCAGAAGACGTCGGTTTCGGCCTTGATGTCGAAGACGTAGTAGTGCGTGTAGGCGGCGTGGGTCAGATAGCCGCCGCTGGTGTGCACGATGCCCTTGGGCTTGCCGGTGGTCCCCGAGGTGTAAAGCAGGAACAGCGGCTGCTCGGCGTCGAACGGTTCCGGGGTGTGTTCGGCCGATGCGGCGTCGACCACGTCGTGCCACCACAGGTCACGATCGTCGTTCCAGGACACGTCGATTCCGGTGCGCCGCACCACAAGTACGTGCTGCACAAAGCTGTCGCCGTCCTCGACGGCCTCGTCGGCCGCGTCCTTCAACGGTGCCGGCTTGCCGCGGCGGATCTGGCCGTCGCTGGTGATCAACAGCTTGGCCTCGGCGTCGGCGATGCGGGCCCGCAGAGCCTTGGCGGTGAAGCCGGCGAACACCACAGTGTGCATGAGGCCCAGGCGCGCACAGGCCAGCATCGCGACCACCGCTTCGGGGATCAGTGGCAGGTAGATCGCGACCCGATCGCCGGCTACCAGACCGAGATCTGTCAACGCGTTGGCGGCCTTGCATACCTGCGCTTGCAGATCGGAGTAGGTCAGGCTGCGTTGATCGCCGACCGGTTCACCCTCCCAGTGGATGGCAACCCGATCCCCGTGCCCGGCCTTCACGTGGCGGTCGACGCAGTTGTAGGCCACGTTGAGTTTGCCGTCCGCGAACCACTTGGCGAACGGCGCTTCGGACCAGTCGAGCACTTCAGTGAACGGCTTCGCCCAGGAAAGCCGGTTGGCCTGCTTGGCCCAAAACGCCGGCCGGTCCGCCTCGGCCTCGCGGTACAGCTCCTCGCCCGCATTGGCCTGCTCGGCGAATTCGGCCGACGGCGGATATGACGACGGGCCCGCGGTATTGCTGGCGGTCACTGGGTTCTCTCCTGTGTCGAGACTGCGCCGTTGGAGTGGCCTCGCGCTTCGGCCGACTGCGAGCCTAGCCGGGTGAGGCGTAGCGGTGCGAGTGGTAGCCGCGGGCGCCAATCCAGGGTCAAAGCGTGCCTGATGCCGGATAATCACCCCTGTGCGGGGTCATGGGCGGTGCCTCGGTCGGCTGGTCCCCAGCTTTGCCGCGGTCGCAACGACTTACGCAGCGGCCACCATGCTGGGGTCCCCGGCAAGTTCGATGCCCACTGACGACGTGGACGCGCCGACGCCATGCTGGTCGGATCAGATAGCGGTAACCGCATCGCCCACCGAGGGCGCCGCGGGCCACCGCGGGCTGATCCTGATGTTCAGCCTCGCCGGCGGCGCCGAGCCGTGCACGCTCACCGGATTCGCCGGGGTCGACTCGGGTGCGGGCGGACCATTGATTCACGCCAAGCCCACGCTGCGGGGATACATGGGCGGCCTGCCGGCTGACGTCGATGTGCCACCCACCGTCATCCTGTCGATATCGACTCAGGGGCAGGCCATCGTTGAGGGCATCGCCGTCGACAGCGCGGGCAACCCGTGCCCCACCTATACGGACCTGGCGATCAATCCGCCCGGCACCACCAACGTGGTGATCGTGTCGGCCACCATCGACGCCTGTGCATTGCAGGTGCACCCGATCACCGCCGTCTGAGCGGCGTCAATCGCTTTGACCGGGTAGGTTCCCAGCCGGTGCGACTTCAGGCCCTAGGGTCGGGTGTCATGCGGTGGATGCGGGGCTGGCCGGCTGTCGCCGCCGTCGTCATGCTGGCGGTCGCCCCGCTGGCCGGATGCGGCGGCGGCGCCCTGAGCCCGGATCTGGTGGTGGTCAACGGCGGGGAACCGCCCAACCCGCTGATTCCGACCGGCACGAACGACAGCCTGGGCGGCCGGATCCTCGATCGGTTATTCGCCGGCCTGATGTCCTACGACGCCGCGGGCAATCCGTCGCCGGAGGTCGCCCAGTCGGTCGATACCACCGACAACGTCAACTACCGGATCGTCCTCAAACCCGGCTGGAAGTTCACTGACGGGTCGCCGGTGACGGCCCATTCCTTCGTCGACGCCTGGAACTACGGGGCGTTGGGCGCCAATGCCCAACTGCAGCAAAGCTTTTTCAGCCCCATCGTCGGTTTCGACGCCGTCGCCGGGGTGACGGCCGACGGCGGCAAGGCGAACGCCACCACCATGTCCGGCCTGCAGGTGATCAACGACCAGGAGTTCACCGTCCGGCTGAAGGCACCCACCATCGACTTCAAATTGCGACTCGGGCACAGCGCGTTCTATCCCCTGCCGCAGGCGGCCTTTCGGGACATGAGCGCTTTCGGGCAGCACCCGATCGGTAATGGCCCCTACCAACTCGTTGACGGCCCCGACGGGCCCGCGTGGGAGCACAACGTCCGAATTGATCTGCGGCCCAACCACGATTACCACGGCAACCGCAAGCCCCGCAACAACGGGTTGAGGTTCGAGTTCTACTCCAACCTGGACACCGCGTACGCCGACCTACTCTCGGGCAATCTCGATGTCCTGGATACGATTCCGTCCAGCGCGTTGACGATCTACCAGCGCGACCTGGGCGGCAACGCCGCCAGCGGACCCGTCGCCGTCAGCCAGTCGCTCGACACGCCGCTGCGGCTGCCTCATTTCGGCGGCGAGGAAGGCCGACTGCGCCGGCTTGCGTTGTCGGCGTCCATCAACCGCCCCCAGATATGCCGGCAGATCTTCAACAACACTCGAAGCCCGGCCCGTGACTTCACCGCCAGTTCGTTGCCGGGATACGACCCGAACATCCCGGGTAGTGACGCATTGGACTTCAATCCCGTTCGGGCGCGCCAACTCTGGGCCCAAGCCAACGCGATCTCGCCGTGGAGCGGGCGGTACGCCATCGCCTACAACGCCGATAGCGGCCATCAGGAGTGGGTGGACGCGGTGGCCAACAGCATCAAGAATGTGCTGGGCATCGACGCCGTGGGTGCGCCGCAGCCCACCTTCGCAGGGTTTCGCACCCAGATCACCAACCGCACGATCGACACCGCGTTTCGGGCCGGCTGGATCGGCGACTACCCGTCGATGATCGAGTTCCTCGCGCCGTTGTACGCGACCGGCGCGGGATCCAATGACGTCGGATATTCCAGCCGCGACTTCGACGCCGGCCTGGCCGCCGCCGAGGCGGCTCCCGACCTACGGCAGGCCGACGTGCTCGTCAACGCGGCTCAACGAATCCTGTTGCACGACATGCCCGCCGTGCCGCTGTGGTACTACATCGCCGTCATCGGGTGGTCGCCGCAGGTCAGTGCCGTCAACGTCACCTGGAACGGGCTGCCCGACTACGAGAATCTCGTCAAGGTTTAAGACATGGGCTGGTATGTCGCACGCAGGATCGCCGTCATGGTGCCCGTCTTTCTGGGCGCCACCCTACTGATCTACGGAATGGTCTTCCTGCTGCCCGGCGATCCCCTGGCCGCCATCGCCGGAGACCGGCCGCTGACCCCGGCCGTGGCCGCTGCGCTTCGGGCACGCTACCACCTTGACGATCCGTTCATCCTGCAGTATCTGCGCTACCTGGGCGGCGTTCTGCGCGGCGACCTGGGTCACGCCTATTCCGGGCTGCCAGTCAGCGCCGTTCTGGCACATGCGTTTCCGGTAACGATCCGGCTCACACTGATCGCCCTGGTCGTGGAAGCGGTGCTGGGCATCGGGTTCGGAGTCGTATCCGGGCTGCGCCAAGGGGGACTCTTCGACGCCACGGTGCTGATCGCCGGGCTGATCATCATCGCGATCCCGATCTTCGTGCTTGGCTTTTTGGCGCAGTTCCTGTTCGGGGTCAAGCTGGGCATCGCACCGGTCACCGTTGGCGAGCGGGCGACATTCGCACGCTTGCTGCTTCCCGGAATCATCTTGGGCTCAGTATCATTCGCCTACGTCGTGCGGTTGACCCGATCCGCCGTGGCCGCCAACGCGCATACCGACTATGTCCGCACGGCGACCGCCAAGGGGTTGTCACGGCCACGGGTGGTGACGGTGCACATCCTGCGCAACTCGCTGATCCCGGTCGTGACGTTTTTGGGCGCCGACCTGGGGGCGCTGATGGGCGGTGCCATTGTGACCGAGGGCATCTTCAACATTCATGGTGTCGGCGGGGTTCTCTACCAGGCGGTCACCCGGCAGGAAGCGCCGACCGTGGTGTCGATCGTGACGGTGCTGGTCCTGATCTATCTGTTCACCAATCTGTTGGTAGACCTGCTCTATGCGGCCCTGGACCCGAGGATCCGCTATGGCTGAGCATTCTGGCTTTTGGGGCGAGACGTGGCGCAAGCTGCACCGCCGCCCGAAGTTCGCCGCCGCCGCCGTGCTGATCCTCCTCATTCTCCTTGTCGCGCTGTATCCCTCCTTGTTCACCCATGCCGATCCCAGCTATGCCGATCCGAGCCAGAGCCTGCGCAGCCCTTCGGCGGCGCACTGGTTCGGCACCGACCTGCAGGGCCACGACATCTACACGCGCACCATCTATGGCGCACGAGCGTCGGTGACGGTCGGCTTGGGCGCGACCCTGCTGGTCTTTTTCATCGGCGGGGCCCTGGGCGCGTTGGCCGGCTTCTACGGAGGCTGGCTCGACGCCGTCGTCTCCCGCGTCACCGACATCTTCTTCGGCCTGCCGCTGTTGCTGGCCGCGATCGTCCTCATGCAGGTTATGCACCATCGCACGGTGTGGACGGTGATCGCCATCCTGGCCTTGTTCGGTTGGCCGCAAATCGCCAGGATCGCTCGTGGTGCGGTGCTAGAGGTGCGCGGCAGTGATTATGTACTCGCAGCCAAAGCGTTGGGACTGAGCCGGTTTCAAACGTTGCTCCGTCACGCATTGCCCAACGCGGTGGGACCGGTGATCGCGATGTCCACGATTGCGTTGGGAGCCTTCATCGTCACGGAGGCCACGCTGTCCTACCTCGGGGTCGGGTTGCCCACCTCGGTGGTGTCGTGGGGTGGTGACATCAACCTCGCCCAGACGCGGCTGCGGGCCGGCTCGCCGATCCTGTTCTATCCCGCGGGCGCACTGGCGACGACGGTGCTGGCGTTCATGATGATGGGCGACGCCCTGCGCGACGCCCTGGATCCCGCGTCGCGAGCGAGACGGGCATGAGCCGTCCGGGCACCGCGCAGTCGCCGCTGCTGACCGTCGAAGGCCTGGAGGTCAGATTCGACGAGCGTCCCCCCGCGGTCGCCAGGGTAGATTTGAGCGTCCAGCGCGGCCAGACCGTTGCCGTGGTCGGCGAGTCGGGATCCGGGAAGTCCACCACGGCCGCCGCGATTCTGGGGCTGCTGCCGCCCGGTGGGCGAATCACCGCCGGCCGCATCACGTTTGACGGGCTCGACATCACCCGCGCGGATCGAAAGCTGCTGCGCTCTATCCGAGGCCGTCGCATCGGCTACGTGCCTCAAGACCCGATGACCAACCTCAACCCGGTCTGGAAAGTCGGTTTCCAAATCCGGGAAGCGTTGCGGGCCAACACCGATGGCCGTCAGGACAGGCGGCGCGCGGTGGAGCTGCTCGCCCAGGCGGGCATGCCAGATCCCGCGAAGCAGGCGGCCAAGTATCCGCACCAACTATCTGGCGGCATGTGCCAGCGAGCGCTCATCGCCATCGGGCTGGCGGGCCGCCCACAGTTGCTGATCGCCGACGAACCGACGTCGGCCCTGGACGTCACGGTGCAGCGACAGGTGCTCGACCACCTCGCGCACCTCACCGACGAACTGGGCACCGCGCTATTGCTGATCACGCACGATTTGGCGCTGGCCGCCGAACGGGCGGAGCACGTAGTCGTCGTCCACCGCGGCGTCGTGGTGGAAACCGGTGCCGCACAGGCTATTCTGCGCGAACCACAGCACGAGTACACCCAGCGATTGGTGGCTGCGGCGCCAGCACTGTCGCGCAGGAACCGCCCGACGGTCACCCGGACCGATGACATCCTCGTCGCCTCGGATCTCACCAAGGTCTACCGGGATTCGCACGGCGCACCGTGGCGGCGTGGCGAGTTTCGCGCCGTCGACGGGGTGTCCTTCCGGCTGCAACGGGCCCGCACTCTGGCGATCGTCGGCGAATCGGGCTCGGGAAAGTCGACGGTGGCCCGCATGGCGCTGGGTCTGCTTCAACCCACCTCGGGCGAAGTCGTTTTCGACGGCGCGAGGATCTCCGCCACCGCGGGCCGGGACACGATGATGGCCTTTCGCCGTCGCGTACAGCCGGTGTTTCAAAACCCCTACAGCAGCCTGGACCCCATGTACTCGGTGTTTCGAGCCATCGAGGAACCGCTGCGGATCCACCGCGTCGGAGATCGCAGGGATCGGGAGAAAGCCGTGCGCGTACTCGTCGATCAGGTGGCGCTGCCGTCGTCGGTGCTGAGCAGCTTGCCACGCGAGCTGTCGGGCGGGCAACGCCAGCGAGTGGCGATCGCGCGGGCGTTGGCATTGCGGCCCGAGGTGCTGGTCTGCGACGAGGCGGTGTCCGCGCTCGACGTCTTGGTGCAGGCGCAAATACTCGACCTGCTGGCCGACCTGCAGGCCGAACTCGGCCTGGCCTATTTGTTCATCAGCCACGACCTGGCGGTGATCCGGCAGATCGCCGATGACGTCCTAGTGATGCGGGCGGGCCGCGTGGTGGAGCACGCCCCCGCCGAGCGCCTGTTCCGCGATCCCGGGCACGAATACAGCCGGCAGTTGCTGGACGCCATCCCGCGCGCGCCGCAATCCGACGGGGATAGGTTGTGAGGTTGTGACAGCTGACCCGCTGGCCCCCCTGATGGAATTGCCCGGCGTCGCCGAGGCCAGCGACCGCGCCCGCGAAGCGCTGGGGCGTGCCCACCGACACCGTGCCAACCTGCGAGGATGGCCGGTGACCGCGGCCGAGGCGGCGCTGCGGGCGGCGCGGGCGTCGTCGGTTCTCGATGGTGGCCCCGTCCGGCTGGAGGACCTCGCCGATGCCGGACAGATCAACGATCCGGTGTTCGGGGGAGCGCTTCGGGTGGCTCAGGAGCTGGAGGGCGGCGAGGGCCCGTTGGTGCGGACCTGGGAGCGGGCACCCCTGCAAGCACTGGCGCGCTTGCACATGCTGGCGGCTGCGGACTTGGCCGACGAAGATCGACTGGGCCGACCACGCGCCGACGCCGAGGTGCAGGCGCGTCTGGCATTGCTGGCGGACATCGTGGGTGGCCGCACCCAGGTGCCGGCGCCGGTGCTTGCCGCCGTCGCGCACGGCGAGTTACTGACGCTGAAGCCATTCGGCAGCTCTGACGGGGTGGTGGCTCGCGCGGTGGCGAGACTGGTGACCATCGCCACCGGCCTGGACCCACACGGGCTGGGTGTGCCGGAGGTCAGTTGGATGCGCCAACCGGCCGCGTATCGTGACGCCGCGCAGAAATTCGGCGAAGGCACGCCGGAGGGTGTTGGTGCCTGGCTGGTGCTGTGTTGCCGTGCCATGAAAGCCGGTGCGCAAGAGGCCGTATCGATCGCCGACTCGATGTCGAACCGATAGCTGAAGCGGTGGCGATACCCGGGAAGACGTCACCGGAAAAAGGCCACAAACGTGCAGAGCGGGCGACGTTCCGAATGTTCGGTCCGCCGCCCGCTAGCACGGGACTCGGTTACCAAGCGTGCATCTCGGGGTTGCGTGGGTTGGCCTCGGCGATCTCACGACGCTTCCGGTTGCGACCCCACCCAAAGGGCCGTCGACACCTTCCACATTTCGCAATTTCGCAGGCCCGCAACACTTCTGCCATTTTCGCGGCTATGACTCCGCGTGGGTGCCGAGCACCGTGCTGGGCGCCCGGGTCGGGAGAACGAACCTTCTCTTCCGGCTCGATCTAGGCCTCACCGGGCTTCCGTGGTTCCTTTGTACTACTAGACCACTAGCACAGCAAGGCCCAATTGCGAATAGCGCCGAATCCGTTTCGGATTGCGCGCTTAACGAGTTTGCCGTCGCGTACCGCCGGGCTCAGAAAGCGTAACGGCGCAACAACGAATACGTGACCGCCCCGGCGGCCAGCGCACTGATGCTCACCGCGGCGGTCGTCGCGATCGCGGCGCCGGATGGCGCCGGGATGCGGTCGCGCAACGACACCGGCTTGGAGAACGACATCACCGGCCACCCTCGTTCCAGGGCTTCCCTGCGCAGGCCGCGGTCGGGATTGACGACGCTGGGGTGGCCGACGGCCTCGAGCATCGGAAGATCGGTGATCGAGTCCGAGTAGGCGTAGCAGTATTCCAGCGGATAGCCCTCGCGCGCGGCCAGTTCGCGGATCGCTTGCACCTTGCCCTCGCCGTAGCAGTAGAAGGCGATCTCCCCGGTGTACCGACCGTCTTCGACGACCATCCGGGTTGCCATCGCATGGGTTGCCCCCAGGGCCCGGGCGATCGGGGCGACGATTTCTTCGCCGGAGGCCGACACCACCACGACGTCGCGGCCGCACAACTTGTGTGCCGCGATCAGGTCGGCGGCCTCGGCGAACACCAGCGGAGTCACGATGTCGTGCAGGGTCTCGTTGACGATCGACTTGACCTGTTCGACGTCCCAGCCGGTGCACATATTGGTCATGTGAGCGCGCATCCGATCCATCTGGTCATGATCGGCACCGGAGAGCAGATAGATGAACTGGGCGTAGCTGGACTTGAGTACGGCGCGGCGATTGAGCAGGCCCTGATTGAAAAATGGTTTGCTGAACGCCAGGGTGCTGGACTTGGCGATGATGGTCTTGTCCAGGTCGAAGAAGGCCGCCGTCCGGGCGTGGGGGGCGAGGGTTGGCGTTGATTGCTCCGAGGCCGACTGCTCCGCGGTGGGGTCGAAGACGGTCACCGACCCAGCATAGGTCGGTGGTCCCGCCAGGGGGCGACCCCGCACCGGGAAAAGGCCGCTCAGCGATTGGAGGTGCCGGCGTAGCGGTGTTTACGCGGCTCAAGCCGTTCTTTTCAGCAAATGAACTCTTGCGTTATTACGGCTTGTCATGTGTATAGTAAGCAGTACTCGGCTTGAGCCGAGGGTGTATCAGCCCGACCCCCCGGGGCTGATGCACGACGACCCTCGCCTCCTCCCCCCCTGGCGGGGGTCGTCCCATTTCTACGGTCAGCATTGTCGGTGCACGCCGCCAGGCTCGGCTCTCGATGCGTTGCGGGAAGGTGGGACCGTCGTCGCTGGCGGCCTGCCTCGCGACATGTTTGTGCACACTCGCGTCTCTATCCACAAATCCGCATTTGGGACTGTTGTGCCAAGGTCACGATCCCGCACAGTGGTCGGGTGGCAGGCAGTTCCGGAGTCGATGCGACGGGTTCCGTGGGTGTGTTGGCGGTCCTAGCGGATCCCGACATGCGCGCCGAGTTGGACCGGGTGGCGGCGGCCGCCGGCGTCCGGGTGGTGTATGCCAGCGACGTGTCTCCGGTCAGCCGCAAGAGTTGGTCGGCGGCTGCGGCCGTTGTGCTGGACGCGCGGGCGGCGGCGAGTTGCGGGCGATCGGCGTTGCCACGGCGCGATCACGTCACCGTGCTGACGGCGGCCGAACCGGAGACGACGACCTGGGCGGCCGCCGTCGGGGTTGGCGCCGAGCGCGTGTTGCGACTGCCCGGGCAAGAAGCCGACCTGGTCGGCGCCCTCGCCGACGCCGCCGAGTCGTCTCGCGACGACGGGTCGCGCGGACACGCGGTCGCCGTCATGGGGGGCTGCGGCGGAGCGGGCGCATCCCTGCTTGCGGTCGCCTTGGCGCACGCCGCCCCGGACGCCTTGTTGGTGGACCTCGACCCGTGGGGTGGCGGCCTGGACTTGTTGCTGGGCGGCGAAACGATGCCGGGGCTGCGCTGGCCGGATTTGGCGTTGCAGGGTGGTCGGCTCAACTGGTCGGCGGTCCGCGATGCGCTGCCGCTTCACCGCGGAGTCAGCGTGCTGTCCGGCACGCGGCGCGGTTACGAGTTGGACGGCGGGCCGGTGCACGCCGTCGTCGACGCGGGCCGGCGCGGCGCGGTGACCGTGATCTGCGATCTGCCCCGTCGTCTCACCGACGCGACCCAAGCCGCGCTGAACGCCGCCGACCTCGTGGTCGTCGTCAGCCGCTGCGACGTGCGGGCATGCGCGGCTACGGGTGCGCTGGTTCCGGTTTTGGCGTCCATCAATCCCAACGTCGGTCTGGTAGTGCGGGGTCCGTCGCCGGCGGGATTGCGGTCGGCGGAAATCGCCGACATCGTCGGTCTGCCGTTGCTGGCGGCGATCAAAGCGCAGCCGCGACTGGGCGAGCAGGTCGACCGCGGCGGCCTGCGGCTGGGGCGACGCTCTGCGCTCGCGGTGGCGGCGCGCCAAGTCCTCGGCGTCCTCCCGCCTGTTGGTGCGCGGCGGCGGACGGGCCAGAATGGCAAGGCGGCGTGAGCGGTTCGCTGATCGAACGCGTCCGCGAGCGACTGGCCGGTGAGGCAGGTCCGCTCGGGCCGGCGGTGGTGGCCGCCGCGATCCGGGCCGAGTCCGGTGGGATGCTCGGTGACACCGAGGTGCTGGCCAACCTTCGGGTGCTGCAGACCGAGCTCACCGGTGCCGGCATCCTCGATCCGCTGCTGAGCGCGGATGGGACGACGGATGTCCTGGTCACCGCGCCGGATGCCGTGTGGGTAGACGACGGCATCGGCCTGCGGCGCACCGACATCCGTTTCACGGACGAAGCGGCGGTGCGACGGCTGGCGCAGCGCCTGGCGCTGTCCGCCGGCCGCCGATTGGACGACGCGCAACCCTGGGTGGACGGCGAGCTGACCGGCATCGGTGCCGGCGGGTTCGCGGTGCGTCTGCACGCGGTGTTGCCGCCGGTGGCCGCCGCGGGCACCTGCATCTCACTGCGCATCCTGCGGCCCGCCAGTCAGGAGTTGGCGGCCCTGATCGCCGCCGGTGCGATCGCGCCCGCGGCCGCCGCGCTGGTCACCGACATCATCGACGCAAGGCTTGCGTTCTTGATCAGTGGCGGCACCGGGGCCGGGAAGACGACGCTGCTCGCCGCGATGCTGGGCGCAGTGCCGCCCACGGAGCGGATCGTCTGTGTCGAGGATGCCGCGGAGCTGGCGCCCCGCCACCCACATTTGGTGAAGCTCGTTGCCCGGTGCGCCAACATCGAAGGCGTTGGCGAGGTTCCGGTGCGCCAGCTGGTTCGGCAGGCGCTGCGGATGCGTCCTGACCGCCTCGTCGTCGGCGAGGTCAGGGGCGCCGAGGTGGTGGATCTGCTGGCCGCGCTGAACACCGGCCACGACGGCGGCGCGGGTACCGTGCACGCCAACAGCCCCGCGGAGGTTCCCGCGCGCCTCGAGGCATTGGGTGCGCTAGGCGGCCTCGACCGCGCCGCACTGCACAGCCAACTCGCCGCCGCCGTGCAGGTTTTGCTGCATGTCGAGCGCGATCGTGCCGGGCGGCGGCGGCTTAGCGAAATCGCTGCGCTGCAACATGATCAAGGGCAGGTACGCGCGGCCACCGTGTGGCATGCGGATCGGGGCATGGCGGATGCTGCGCCACAGCTGCAGCGCCTGCTGCGCAGCCGGTTGCCGGCGTGAACGGCCCGCTGGCCGGGGCGTTGCTGTTGTCGATCGCGCTGATCGTCGTTCGGCCCTCCGTGCGACGACGACTGTCGGCCTCGCGGCACCGGCGGCTCCCGACGGCCGGGCTTCGCGGGATCACCTGCGTCGCCGCTGGGATCGGCTGCACCGCCGTTATCGCGCTGCCGCTGACGACCGTCCTGTCCATCGCGGTCGTAGGCGCGACCGCGGGACTGCGGTATCGGCGACGATGGCGCATCCGGCGTGCCACCGCTGAGGGTCATGCGCTGCAATCCGTGCTCGAGGTATTGGTCGGCGAGTTGCGGGCCGGCTCGCATCCCGTGCGCGCGTTCTGTGTCGCGGCCGACGACACCACCGGTGCGGTTGCGATATCGCTGCGTTCGGTGGCGGCCCGTGCCAGGTTGGGCGCCGACGTCGCGTCCGGGTTGGCCGCGGCGGCCCGACACTCGGCGCTGCCCACGCATTGGGAACGGCTCGCGTTGTGTTGGCGCCTGGCCAGCGACAACGGGCTGGGGATAGCCACCCTGATGCGCGCCGCGCAGCGCGATATCGCCGAGCGTCAACGGTTTTCGGCCCGCGTGTCCTCGAGCATGGCCGGCGCACGAGCAACCGCGGCGATACTCGCCGCGCTGCCGGTGCTCGGCGTGATGCTGGGCCAACTGATCGGCGCTCGGCCACTGCGTTTCTTGTTGGGCGGGCATGCGGGCGGATGGCTGTTGCTCGTCGGCTCGGCGCTGGCCTGCGTCGGCCTGCTGTGGGCGGATCGCATCGCCGATCGGGTCGCGTCATGAATCGCGCCGGCGACGATGCAGAGCGCAGCGATGAGGAGGAGTGGCGCCATGAATCTCGCCGGCGACGATGCAGAGCGCAGCGATGAGGAGGAGTGGCGCCATGAATCTCGCGGGTGTGCTGCTGGCCGCGGCACTGTGGATCGATCCGAGTCCCTCGCTGGTCCGCAGCCGCGCCGGGATGCCGATGCGTGGCGCTCGACCGTTGCGGGGCCCGGCACCGGCGCGCGGCCCGGATCCGCTGGCGGTCGCCTCCTGCCTGGACGTGCTGGCCGTGTGCCTGGCGGCGGGCATGGCCGTGTCGACGGCCGCGGCCGCCGCAGTCCCATCCGCACCGCCCAACTTGGCCAGGGTGCTGCGCCGGGCCGCCGACCTGCTTGCGCTCGGAGCCGATCCCGCTGTCGCATGGTCCATTCCGTCCGGCCCGCACAACTCGGTCGAACCCCCGATCGCTGCCCTGCTGCGGTTGGCCAGGCGCTCGGCGTCCTCGGGGGCGGCGCTGGCCGGTGGCGTCAGCGAGTTGGCCGAGGAGTCCCGCCACGACGCCGCACACGCGGCGAGCGCCGCCGCCGAGCGGGCCGGCGTACTGATCGCCGGACCTTTGGGCCTGTGCTTCCTGCCGGCGTTCGTCTGCTTGGGGATCGTCCCGGTGGTGGCCGGCTTGGCCGGTGATGTCCTGCAGTCGGGCCTGCTGTGAAACGAAAGGAAGACGTTGATGGTCAACAAGATTCGCGAATTCTTCGCAGGTGCTGCGGTGCTGATGGCCGACGAGTCGGGCATGTCGACGGTCGAGTACGCCATCGGCACCATCGCCGCGGCCGCCTTCGGCGCGGTGCTCTACACCGTCGTCACCGGGGACTCGATCGTCTCGGCGCTGACCAACATCATCGGTCGTGCGCTCAACACCAAGGTGTAGCCGGCAGTACGGGTGCCAGCACCGTGGAGGCGGCACTGGGCATCGCCGCGCTCGTGGTCGTGCTGGTGCTGTGTTTGGCCGGTGTCACCGCGGTTTCGATGCAGGTGCGTTGCATCGACGCCGCCCGCGAAGCCGCCCGGTTGGCGGCTCGCGGCGACCAACGCTCAGCCGTGGCCGCCGCGCGCCGGCTCGCGCCGGGTGGTGCCCGAGTCGACCTGCGGCGCGACGGTGACTTCCTGGTGGCCAGTGTCGTCGCCCATTCAAAGTTGTTGCCCACCATCGACATCGCCGCCAGGGCGGTCTCGGCCGCCGAGCCGTCGCGGTGAGCGGGGCTCGGCCACCTTGGTCGCGGTGTGGATGATCGTCGTGCTGCTGACGGTGACCGGCGCCGGCGCGTATCTGGGCTCGGCGGTCGTGGCACGGCATCGCGCCCAGGCGGTGGCCGATCTGGCCGCCTTGGCGGCCGCTGCGCGGTTGAGTTCTGGAGCCGATGCGGCCTGCGCCCGCGCTGCGGGCGTGGCTCGCCAGATGCGCACCGACGGCATCCGCTGTGCGGTGGACGGTCTCGACGTCGTTGTCACGGCGCGGGTGGCCGTCGCTTTCGGCGGCGTGGCGACGGCCGCCGCGCGGGCCGGGCCTGCGACCGGGGGAGCCGACTAGGGCGCGGCGTCGGGGGAGGGCAACAATCCCGCGGTGGCAAGCTCGTCGTCGGTGGGCAGCCGCAGGGACACCAGTCCGGCATATGCATCCGGTTCCAATTCGACCCGGTTGACGGTGACGTGCACCGGGACCCAATCGCCGTCATACCCGGGCATCCGTAACACCCCGCTCGTGGCGCCCCCGCTGAATTCCCTTGTCATGCTGGTCATCAGGGCATGGTCGTCGGGGTGGACCCTGGGCTTGCCCGTCTCACTGCTGTGCCAGTCGTAGAAGGGGCAGGGCTCGTCGAGCCATTTCAGCAGGACCCAGGTGTTGAGATCGATCAGTGCGCGATGCACCCCGGCCTGGGCCAGGCTACTCAGGATTCGTTGCGCGAGAACGTCGGTCGAAACCTCCGGGCCCTTCAGTTCGGATCGCCAGTTCATCGCCCGCGCCACCAAGTGCTCCCTACCGTCGGGTCCCGGCTCCAGGATCGTGCGGGCCACGAAACCTATCCGGATCGGCTCGCCTCGCCAGTCCGTCAGATCCCAAGTGCTGCACAGCGTTTGGTCGGGCTTGGCCTTGACCGCCATGGCCAGCACCTTGGTTTCGTTAGGGTTGAGTTCCCGCGTCGGAAGGTCCTCGGCGAATGCCCTGCCGAACGTGACTTCGACCTCGGGATTCTTGCCGCTGTTGAGCAGCGATTCGCGGGTGTCGGTGGCCACGCCGAGGGTGAGGTCCCACTTGAGCGGCCCCGGGATCGGCCGGTCGGGCGGCTCGACGTCGGCGGGGCCGGTCCAGACATGCACGCCGTGGATGAAGCCGTCGGACATCACGACCGGCTCCGTGCGAATGATGCGGTCCCGCTTGGGCGTGATGCTGGTCAGGGCCTGGCCGGTCTGCACCGATTCGGCGATCGCCGTGCGAACCGCGGCAAGGTAGGGGCTGCGGCGCAGGAAAGTGGTGATGGGGACGAGATTTTTCAGTTGGCGACCCTGCGCCACGACGGTGGGATCACCCCCGAGTGTCTCCACGAGCAACCAGTCGTGGGCCATGCGGCCGATTTTAGCGGTGGGCGGACCGGTCTAGGGGGCGCTGGGGGTGCGCCGGCGCCGAAGGCCCAGACACCGACCGACGTCGGCCGGTATCAGCGGTGCTTGCGATGCCGTCGCGGCCTTGGTAGCTTTTCCTGCTGCGCCCGCATCGTCGGGATTGTGCGGCGCACACCGAATCGAATCCGATCAGTGCGACAGCACGCCGCCATTTCTTGAGCAGCAGGAAATGCGTTCCAGGCGTGGGCGTCACAAGGCAAACCCAGTGGGTCGACCGTCGAGGGGTCGGTCGTCATCCGCGGGTTTACTCTCCCGTGGGCCCCGCGCTAATTCTGCGAGGACCAGCTTCAGCACCAGCACCGCGCCCGTCTTGTCAAGCGGGTCGTTGCCGTTGCCGCACTTGGGGGATTGCACGCACGACGGGCACCCCCGGGAGCACTCGCATGCTTCGATGGCGGCTGCTGTCGCACCCAACCAGGTGCGCGCCTGGCGAAAGCCCCGTTCGGCGAACCCTGCGCCGCCCGGATAGCCGTCGTAGACGAAGACGCTGGGCAGACCAAGGGGATCGGGCCCGACGGCGGTCGACAGACCACCAATGTCCCCGCGATCGCAACTGGCCACCAACGGCAGCAGGCCGATCGCCGCATGCTCGGCGGCGTGCAACGCTCCGGGGATCCGTGTGTCGTCAATCCCTTTGCGCTGCAGCGCATCTGCGGGGATGGTGTACATCACCGCCGTGGTGACCAGGGTGTGTTCCGGCATGTCCAGTTCGATGAAGTCGATCACCTCCCCGGAGAGCCTGCGACGCAGATAACCCACCACTTGATGGGTGACCCTGACCGGCACCAGACCCAGGGTGACCGGCCCGAACGTCAACCGCTCGCCCGTGCCGGTGACGGCGATATCGGTGATCTCGCGCGCGAACGTCGCGTAGCCGGGGTCCTCGGCGTGCACGAAGGCCATGCCTTCCTCGGTGTCTAGTGAGTCGACCACGTAGCTGTCACCTTGATGCAGATACACCGCGCCGGGGTGGACGGTGGCGGGCGCCTGTCCGGCGCCGGCGCTGCCCAGCAGCCGTCCGGTATCGGCCTCGACGATGACGACCTGACCGCCCGCCGAGCCTCGGATGTCCACGGCGGCATGCGGTTCCAGGCCGGGTACCGGAAAGTACTTGCCGCTGCGCCGCCGTAGCAGCCCGTCGTCGACCAGGCCGTCGGCCACCTCGGTGGCGCCGAAAGTGCGGACCTCCGCCTCGTCCAGCGGCAGTTCGGTTGCCGCGCACAGCAGCTGCGGACCCAGGATGTAGGGGTTCGCTGGGTCGATCACGACCCGCTCGACCGGCTTGTCGAGCAGCGCGGCCGGATTGTGCACCAGATAGGTATCCAGCGGATCGTCCCGGGCGATCAGCACCACCAACGCGCCTTGCCCGCGCCGCCCGGACCGGCCGGCCTGCTGCCAGAACGAGGCGACCGTGCCAGGGAATCCGGCGAGCACCACCGCGTCGAGCCCGGCGATGTCAACGCCCAACTCCAGCGCGTTGGTGGTGGCCAGGCCCCGCAACCGACCCTCAGCCAGCGCGCGCTCCAGCGCGGTGCGGTCCTCGGCGAGGTAGCCGGCCCGGTACGACGCCACCGTTCGGGACAGCTCCGGAGCGATGTCGTCCAGCCTCGCCTGGGCACCCAGCGCGGTCAATTCCGCTGCGCGGCGCGACCGCACGAATGTGAGTGTCTGGGCGCCCTCGGCGATCAGGTCGGCCATCACTCGCCCCGCCTCGGCACCTGCCGAGCGGCGCACCGGCGCGCCGTTCTCGCCGGTGAGGTCGCCGCGCAGCGCGGGCTCCCACAACGCCACCGTTCGGGCCCCCTGGGGTGAACCGTCCTCGGTGACCTCCTCGACCGGCAGCCCGATCAGCTCGGCGGCGGTCGCGCCCGGCGAATCCGTTGTCGCACTGGCGAAGATCACGGTCGGCGAGGACGAATAGCGGGCGCACAACCGCAACAGACGGCGCAGCACCATCGCCACGTTGGATCCGAAAACTCCACGGTAATAATGACATTCGTCGACGACCACGAATCGCAGACCACGCAGCAGGACGGCCCAGCGGGCGTGATTGCGCAAGATCGATAAATGGATCATGTCGGGGTTGGAGAACAACCAGCGCGAGCGTTCCCGGGCGAAGCGTCGGACGTCGGTGGGGCTGTCGCCGTCATAGGCGGTGGGCGCGACGTCACGCAGCCGCGGAACGGCCGCGGTGAGCGCGTGCGCGGCCCGCAACTGGTCATGGCCCAACGCCTTGGTCGGCGACAGGTAGAGCACCCGGGCCCGCGGATCGGTCGCTAACGCGTTGAGCACCGGAAGCTGATAAGCGAGGGACTTACCCGATGCGGTACCGGTGCTGAGCACCACGTGGCGGCCCGCGTACGCCAGGTCCGCGGCCGCGAACTGATGCGACCAGGGTGATTTGATCCCCAGCTCGGTGAACGCGCCGACCACGTCGGACTCGGCCCAGGTCGGCCAGTCACGCGGCCGGCCGCTGCGGGGTGGCAGTTCGGCGACATGGCGCAGCGGATGCTCGTCTGACGAGGTTGCGGCGAGTGCGGCGGCAAGCAGCTCACTGCCGAAACTCGCCATCTCACTCCTTCTGTGGCTCGCTGTGAATTCGGCCCTGCAGCCGGCCTTCGAATCGGCGGGAGACACAAGTCTGTCGCCGACGCGATGAACATGGTTGACTATTTGCGGTCGCAGCTTCTGTGTTCGTGTCAAACTTTCGCAGGATCGACGTTGCGGCCGCGGTTCCTGCGAGGTTAATCGGTCGGGTGAAGTTCCGGCGACTCAGCGAGGTATGGCGGTCGTACCAGGCCCGGGGCATCGAAAGGCGATGCCCCGCACCCAGAAGAAAAGGAAAGATCGAGAGATGCCACAGGGAACTGTGAAGTGGTTCAACGCGGAGAAGGGCTTCGGGTTCATTGCCCCAGAAGACGGTTCCGCCGATGTGTTTGTCCACTACACGGAGATCCAGGGTTCGGGCTTCCGCACCCTCGAAGAAAACCAGAAGGTCGAGTTCGAGATCGGCCATAGCCCTAAGGGCCCCCAGGCCACCGGAGTCCGCTCCGTCTAAAGACAGAGCAGACCTGAACGGATGCCCCCCGTGCAGACCCGCCCCGCGGGTCCAGCCGGGGGGTTTTCCTCTTTACTACGGCTTTACTGCAGCGGACCAGGGGCGCATCACCGTTGACACCGGGCGCCGCGCCGGTTGCCTCGAGACGCGAACGGGCGCGCTGGCCTACTGTCGGTGGCGTGAGCCAGCTTTCCTTCTTTACTGCGGAGTCGGTGCCGCCCGCGGTCGCCGATCTTTCCGGGGTGCTGGCGGCGTCCGGGCAGATCGTCACCGTGGGTGCCACCGGTGAGAATCCCGTCTCGGGTGCGCGGCTGTCGGTGGTCGTGGATCAGCCCTGGCGGGCGTCGGCGCTGGCCGAGATGATCCGGGAGGCGGGCCTGGTTGCCGAAATCAGCCGGACCGACGAGGACAGCCCGCTGGTGCGGACGGCGGTGGACCCCTCACTGAGCACGCTGGCGACCGAATGGACGCGCGGTGCGGTCAAGACCGTGCCGCCGCGCTGGCTGCCGGGGCCGCGCGAACTGCGGGCGTGGACGCTGGCCGCCGGCAACCCGGAGGGCGAGCATTACCTGCTGGCATTGGATCCCCACGCGCCGGACACGCACTCGCCGCTGGCGTCGGCTTTGATGCGCGTCGGGATCGCGCCCACCCTGATCGGCACCCGCGGCGGTCGCCCGGCGCTGCGGATCAGCGGGCGCCGCAGGCTGTCGCGCCTGGTAGAGAACGTGGGGGAGCCGCCAGCCGGCGCCGAGGCCGTATCGCGCTGGCCGCGCGTTTAGCCAGGAGACAACGGCCAAAATCGCGTCGGCTTTGCGTTGTTGTCGCGAATGTCAGTTTGCGCGGGCGCGCCCAAGGGTGCGAAATTGTCAGGTGCCGCAGGGCGGAGGAACGGTCGCGTACCTGAATTTCACCGGAATTTTCGATGCCGACCTGTCATTCTTCCTGCAGGCGGTCTCGCGGGGGGACCAATCAGGGATGGAGCGTAAGGGCAGTTGGCTGACCCGAAACTGAAGAACACCGGCAGCGGCCAGAATGGCGGCCGTCGGCGGCTCGTGATCGTCGAGTCGCCCACTAAGGCGCGCAAACTTGCCAGCTACCTGGGCTCCAGGTACATCGTCGAATCGTCGCGCGGCCACATCCGCGACCTCCCCCGGGCCGCCGCCGACGTCCCGGCGAAATTCAAGTCGGAGCCGTGGGCCCGCCTCGGGGTCAACGTCGACGCGGACTTCGAACCGCTCTACATCATCAGTCCCGAGAAGAAGAGCACGGTCACCGAGCTGAAGGGCCTGCTCAAGGATGTCGACGAGCTCTATCTGGCCACGGATGGTGACCGCGAGGGCGAAGCCATCGCCTGGCATCTGCTGGAAACCCTCAAGCCGAACGTTCCGGTCAAGCGGATGGTGTTCCACGAGATCACCGAGCCGGCGATCTTGGAGGCCGCCGAAAATCCCCGAGACCTGGACATCGATCTGGTCGACGCGCAGGAAACCCGGCGCATCCTGGACCGCCTGTACGGCTACGAGGTCAGCCCCGTGCTGTGGAAGAAGGTCGCGCCCAAGCTGTCGGCGGGCCGGGTCCAATCGGTGGCCACCCGGATCATCGTGCAGCGCGAACGCGACCGCATGGCGTTTCGCAGCGCGTCCTACTGGGACATCGTGGCCCAGCTCGATGCGAGCGTGTCCGACCCGCTGGCGTCGCCGCCCACCTTCACCGCCCGCTTGACCAGCGTCGACGGCCTGCGCGTGGCCGCCGGACGGGACTTCGACTCGCTGGGTCAGCTGCGCAGGGCCGACGAAGTGACGATTCTCGACGAGGCGAGCGCGACGCAGCTGGCCGCGGGTCTGCGCGGCACCCAGCTCAACGTCGCGTCGGTGGAGGAGAAGCCGTACACAAGGCGCCCCTACGCGCCCTTCATGACCTCGACGCTGCAGCAGGAGGCCGGCCGCAAGCTGCGGTTCTCCTCCGAGCGCACGATGAGCATCGCCCAGCGGCTCTACGAGAACGGCTACATCACCTACATGCGTACCGACTCCACGACGCTGTCGGAGTCGGCGATCAACGCCGCGCGCACCCAGGCCCGCCAGCTCTACGGCGCCGAATACGTGGCCCCGTCGCCGCGCCAGTACACGCGCAAGGTCAAGAACGCCCAGGAGGCACACGAGGCGATCCGGCCCGCGGGCGAGACGTTCGCGACTCCCGACGCGGTGCGCCGCGAACTCGACGGCGACGAATTCCGCCTTTACGAGCTGATCTGGCAGCGTACGGTGGCTTCGCAGATGGCCGACGCGCGCGGCACCACGCTGAGCCTGCGGATCAACGGCACGGCGAGTGGTCCCGCCGGAGAACGGCAAGTGGTGTTCTCGGCCAGCGGTCGCACCATCACCTTCGCAGGCTTTTTGAAGGCCTACGTGGAGACGGTGGACGAATTGGCCGGCGGCGAGGCCGACGACGCCGAGAGCCGGTTGCCGCAGTTGACCCAGGGCCAGCGGCTGGATGCCATCGAGCTCACCCCCGATGGCCACGCCACCAACCCTCCGGCGCGCTATACCGAGGCGTCGTTGGTCAAGGCCCTTGAAGAGCTGGGCATCGGCCGTCCGTCGACGTACTCGTCGATCATCAAGACCATCCAGGACCGCGGCTACGTGCACAAGAAGGGCAGCGCGCTGGTCCCCTCATGGGTGGCGTTCGCTGTAACCGGTTTGCTGGAACAGCATTTCGGCCGCCTGGTCGACTACGACTTCACCGCCGCGATGGAAGACGAGCTCGACGCAATCGCTTCGGGACAGGAAAGACGCACCGACTGGCTCAACAACTTCTACTTCGGCGGCGAGCACGGGGTGGCCGATTCGGTGGCCCGCTCCGGTGGCCTGAAGAAGCTTGTCGGCGTGAACCTGGAAGGCATCGACGCTCGAGAAGTCAACTCCATCAAGCTCTTTGACGACGAGCAGGGCCGACCGGTGTATGTGCGCGTCGGCAAGAACGGGCCGTATCTGGAACGCATGGTGACCGGTGAGGACGGCGAGCCCAAGCCGCAACGGGCCAACCTCAACGACTCGCTGACCCCCGATGAGCTGACGCTGGAAGTGGCCGAGCAGCTTTTCGCCATGCCGCAAGAGGGTCGCGTGCTCGGGATCGACCCGGCGACCGGCCACGAGATCGTCGCCAAGGACGGGCGATACGGGCCATACGTTGCCGAGGTCCTGCCCGAGCCACCGCCCGACGACGACGGGAGCGCCGCGCCCGCGAAGAAGGGCAAGAAGCCCACCGGTCCCAAGCCTCGCACCGGTTCGCTGCTGCGCACCATGGACTTGCAGACGGTCACGCTCGAGGACGCGTTGCGGCTTCTTTCGCTGCCACGGGTGGTCGGCGTCGACCCCGCCTCCGGCGAGGAGATCACCGCACAGAACGGTCGTTACGGTCCATACCTTAAGCGCGGCACGGATTCTCGCTCGCTGGCGACCGAGGAGCAGATGTTCGACATCACCCTCGAGGAAGCGCTGAAGATCTATGCCGAGCCCAAACGTCGTGGTAGGCAAGGAGCCGCCGCGCCGCCGCTGCGTGAGCTGGGCGCCGATCCGGCGACGGGCAAGCCGATGGTGATCAAGGACGGCCGGTTCGGACCGTACGTCACCGATGGCGAGACAAACGCCAGCCTGCGCAAGGGCGACGACGTCGCCTCGATCACCGGCGAGCGCGCCGCCGAACTGCTGGCCGACCGCCGGGCGCGTGGCCCGGCGAAGCGTCCCGCCAAGCGGACGACCCGCAAGGCCCCGGCGAAGAAGGCCGCGGCCAAGAAGGCCGCCAAGCGCAGTTAATCCGGCTCAGTAGCCCGGGCCGATGGTCTCGCCGGACATCTCCTGGGCTCGTGCCTGAGTTGACGCGGAGTCCGTTTCGGCCAAGTGCACGGGGCGCGCCAGCTGGGTGGGTGCCCGGCGGCCGCGCAGCTCGACGACTTCGCCGACATCCCAGCACAGGGCTTCTGCGTCCAGCGCCCCGCTGACCGCGATCGCCGATGCGAGAACGTGCCCGGGCTCCAACTTGGCCAGCTCGGTCAGCCGGGCGGCCTCGTTGACCGGGTCGCCGATCACGGTGTACTCGAAGCGGGCCTGCGCGCCGATGTGACCGGCGATGGCCCGCCCGGACGACACCCCGATACCGAACTCGGCCGAACCGATCACCGGCAGCAGCGCGTCGTGCAATTCCCGGGCCGCGGCGAGCGCTCCACCTGGTGAGTCGGGGTGTTCGATCGGGGCGCCGAAGATGGCCAGCGCGGCGTCACCCTGGAACTTGTTGACGAAACCCCCGTGCTTACCAACGGTGTCCACGACCACCCGGAAAAACTCGTTGAGCAGGTGGACGACCTCGGCGGGCGGGCGGGTCGCGGCCAGCTGGGTGGAACCGACCAGGTCCACGAACAGCACCGCGACATCGCGCTCCTGGCCGCCGAGCTCGGTGCCACGCTCCAGCGCTCGTCGGGCCACGTCTTCACCGACGTAGCGGCCGAAGAGGTCGCGCAGTCGTTGCCGTTCGGACAGGTCGCGCACCATGTCGTTGAAACCCGCCTGCAGCAGGCCCAACTCGCTGGCGTCGTAGATCTGCATGTGCGCGTTGTAATTTCCGCGCTGCACCTCCGACAGCGCCCAGCGCAGCTGGCGCAGCGGGTCGGCGATCGACATGGCCACCAGCAGCGTGCTGACCAAACCGATGCCCAGCGCCGCCAGCGCCAGCAACAAGATCGGCGTGAACAACTTCTCCGGCGTGGCATGCAGCAGCGAGACCTTGTCGGCCACCACCGCCAGCACGATCGCCAGCACCGGCACGGCGGTGGACAGCATCCAGGTCAGGATCTGCCGCAGGATGACGCCGGGCGCCTTGACGTTCTCCGGCACCCCGCTGCGCAGGGCGGCCACCGCCACCGGCCGCAGCACCCGTTCGGACTGCAGGTAGCCGATGATCGAGGTGGCCGCGGCGCCGAGCCCGGTGGCCACCGCCACCACGGGCGCGGCAAATCGGGCCACCGACCAGCTGGCGATGATGAACACCACGCTGCCGATGGCCCACGCGACGATGCTGATCAGGGTGCGATAGAACGGCATTCGCAGCGCCCGGCTGCGGGCCAGCTCGGTGGCGGCCGGGTCGGCCTCGGCCAGCATGTTGTCGCGGCGCTGCCACCGGAACACCGGCATCAGCAACCGCAAGGTCACGGCCAAACCGGTCAGGAAGACGACGACCAGTGCGGTGGCGAAAATCGCGACATTCAAGACCGGCAGATCCTGTAACTGGATGCGATCTTCCGGCGGTAGCGCGTAGCGAAGGAAGCCGAGCACGAACAGGGCGCCGATGATGTCGGCCTGCAGCATGCTCAGTGAGAACAGCGGCCACGGCGTGCGCAGCACCCAGCGGACGAATGCGCTGATCCGCCCCGGTAGTGCCGCCACCGTTGTCACGAACCCACCGTATCGGTCACCGGCGACCCTTCGGAAACTTAATTCCGATGTCGGCAGGTCGCCCTGGTGTCACGACGATGCCGGAGATAACGGAATGATCGCGGTACGGCGGCCGTTCGGTATCTGTCGGCGGCGCCGTTAGTGTTACCTGTGATGTCCGGGGTGTTTACGCGGCTGGTAGGCCAGGATGCGGTGACGGCGCAGTTGCTGGCCGCCGCTCACTCCGCCCGTGGTGACTCAGCCCACAGCGGGGCGGCCGTCGGGACTATGACACATGCGTGGCTGATCACCGGGCCGCCGGGCTCCGGGCGCTCGGTGGCGGCGTTGTGCTTCGCGGCGGCGCTGCAGTGCACGTCGGACGGCGAGCCGGGCTGCGGGCGTTGCCACGCGTGCACGACGACGATGGCCGGCACCCACGCCGACGTGCGGCGGGTGGTCCCAGAAGGCCTGTCCATCGGTGTCGACGAGATGCGTTCGATCGTGCAGATCGCTTCGCGGCGGCCGGCCACCGGGCACTGGCAGATCGTGGTGATCGAGGATGCCGATCGGTTGACCGAAGGCGCCGCCAACGCCTTGCTGAAGGTGGTCGAGGAACCGCCGCCGTCGACGGTGTTCCTGCTGTGCGCGCCGTCGGTGGATCCCGAGGACATCGCCATCACGTTGCGTTCCCGGTGCCGGCATGTGGCGCTGGTGACGCCGTCGACCGTGGCGATTGCGCACGTGCTGGTCGACAGCGACGGCCTGACGCCCGACACGGCGAGCTGGGCGGCCTCTGTCAGCGGTGGGCATGTGGGCCGGGCGCGACGGCTGGCCACCGACCCCGAGGCCCGGGCGCGCCGGGAGCGGTCGCTGACGCTGGTGCGCGACGCCGCCACCCCGTCGCGGGCCTATGCCGCCGCCGAAGAGCTGGTGGCCGCCGCCGAAGCCGAGGCCATCGTGCTGACCGCGGACCGCGCGGAGGCCGAGACCGAGGAGCTGCGCACGGCTTTGGGCGCCGGCGGCACCGGCAAGGGCACCGCGGGCGCGATGCGCGGCGCGGCCGGCGCGATGAAGGACCTTGAGCGACGGCAGAAGTCGCGTCAGACCCGCGCCTCGCGCGATGCCCTGGACCGCGCGCTGATCGACCTGGCCACCTATTTCCGGGACGCGCTGATGACCTCCGCCAACGCCGCCGCGGTGCGGGCCAACCACCCCGACATGGCCGAGCGGGTCGCGGCCCTGGCTGCCCACGCCACGCCCGCGCGGCTGCTGCGCTGCATCGAAGCGGTGCTCGACTGCCGCGAGGCACTGGCGATCAATGTCAAGCCCAAGTTCGCCGTCGATGCCATGGTCGCCACCATCGGCCAAGAACTGCGCGACTAATCGCCCGGCGGCGATGCAGACGGGCGTAGCCATGTGAGGTGGGGTCTCCCCAGCCGCAAAGCGGCGAGGGGGAGAGCGGGCAATCCTAATTTCGTGGTGCCCGCCCGCCTGCCGTAGACTCGTGCCGCCCGGCGTGCGGGTATGCCGCCTTAGCTCAGTCGGTAGAGCGATTCACTCGTAATGAATAGGTCGGGGGTTCGATTCCCCCAGGCGGCTCCACTGTGATGAGTCGAGTCATAGGTGACAGATGAGTCGCGTCATGGGTTACAGATTCCCCGGCCATCGGCCGGGGTTTTTGTTTTGGTTGCGCCAGTAGTTTTTCTCCCCGTCGATGATGTGGCTGCTGAGGACGTGGTAGCCGGTTTTGCTGATCACGGTGACCGTGTGGGTGGTTACCAGGATCAGCACGGGGGTGTGGGCGTGGGTGATTCCGATGCCGAGGTGGTGTGGGCGGCTGCCGTGGCGCAGGGTGAGTTTGCCGAATTGGTCGACGATGTCGTGGCGGATGCGGAAGTGCTCGAGAGCTGTGGTGTGGGGTGTGGCTTTGGGTAGTGCGGTGTAAGCCTGAGCGGGTGTGCGGTGTTGGGTTAGGGCGCGGTGGGGCCGGGCGGTGTTGTAGAGCTCGCGGAAGTTATCGAGCAGGGTTTGGGCGTCGGTGAGGGTGGTGGGTCGCGGGCGTGGGGTCAGCCAGTGTTTGAGGGTTTGGTGAAAGCGTTCGATTTTTCCTTGGGTTTGCGGGTGGCCGGGGTGGCCGTTTTTTTGGGTGATGCCCAGGCTGGCCAAGAGGCGTTCGAAGTCGTTGTGGCCGTGGGTGAATCGTGAGGTGTAGACGGCGCCGTTGTCGGTCAGCGTGGAGGCGGGCAGGCCGAATTCGGCGGTGATGGCGGTGAAGCTGGCTACCACGTCGGGGCCGGTCACGCGGGGCAGGGCGGTGCAGTAAAGCAGGTATCGGGAGTGGTCATCGAGCCAGTTGAGGATCTCGAAATCGCTGCCATCGGCCAAAGTCCAGTGGGTGAAGTCTGATTGCCAGCATTCGTTAGGTTGGGACGCCTCGAAACGGATAAATGAGCTTTTGGGCCGTTTGCGTGGTTGGGCGGTGACCAGGCCGTGATGGTCCAGGATGCGCCGGATCGTCGAGGTCGATGGCACCGGCAGCCCCTGGTGAGCCAAATGCCATTGCAAGGTCACCGGGCCGGCATCGAGACCGTCGTCCACGAGTTGTTTACGCGTCAGCACGACCGCGACGATCACCTCATCGCTGACGGCGCGAGGGTTGCTGGCAGGCCGTCGTGAGCGGGGATCAACGGCTTCAAGACCGCCTTGGCGGTAGCGGGCAAGCAGCCGGTAGATGTGTTGGCGAGACAGCCCATAGACCTGACCCGCCTTCGTGACCGTGAGACGACCACTAGTGACTTCCAGGACGACCACGCGAGCTTTGGACATCCATGACTGTCACCTATGACGCGACTCATCAGGCATCGACACAGATGTCACCCATGACCCGACTCATCTGTCACCTATGTCGTGAACTCAGACACC
>NZ_JCALCQ010000008.1:0-187211 GCF_059812425.1 Mycobacterium sp. NGS56 | reverse complement strand
CGGCTCTCTTCGCGCGCTTCGCGTGCTCATCGACCGGCGCCGGGAGGCCCGGCGAAGGCTTGAGCGATCTGCAACCAGCGCTGGGCGTCGGCGCCATGGGCGGTGATGTCGAGGGCGCTCAGCGGTCGCCGTTGGGTGACAAGGAAACAGAAATCCTGCGCGGACCCACTGACCCGCTGCTCGGCATCGGGCGGCCCCCAGGTCCACGTGTCGCCGCCGGGACCACGCAGTTCGACGAAGAAGGGCTCTGCCGGCGGCACCAAATTGTTGATGGCGAAGGCGAAATCGCGGGTCCGTACCCCGAGGTGAGCGATCGACCGCAGCCGTTCGGTCGCGGGTCGCGTGACGCCCAGAGCGTCGGCGACATCGACGCCGTGCGCCCACGTCTCCATCAGGCGCGCGGTGGCCATCGAGGCCGCGCTCATCGGCGGGCCGAACCATGGGAGTTTGCGACCGGACTGCACCGTGAGCAGTGCATCGTGTAATCGTCCCCGGGTGAGCCGCCAGTCGGCCAGTAGATCGGCCGGCGCCAGCGCCGCCACCTCCTCGGCGCCTTTGTCCACGAAACCCGCCGGGTCAGCGGCCGCGCGTTCCAACACCTCGGCGAACCCGGCCTCGTCGGTAATGGCGATCAGAGCGACCCGATCGGTCCACAGCAGGTGGCCGATCTGGTGGGCGATGGTCCAGCCGGGCGCGGGCGTCGGGTCGGCCCAGCGGTCCGGTGACAACGGTGAGACCAGTGCGTCGAGGGTGTCGCTCTCGGCGCGCAGATTGTCGACCATGGGCGCGGGACCGGTCATCGGCACTCCCGGCTGTCGGCTGCGGCCATCGCACAACTCACGTCTGTACCTTAACGATCGCTCGTTGCGTCGCCGCCGCGACCGATGATGCTGTGCACGACCAGGCCCATCAGGTAAAGCACGGATCCGAACAGCGCGAAGGTGGGCGCGTGCCCGTCGTCGGGAATCAAGATGCCGGCCACCGTGATCGAGACGATGAACGCGACCCAGAACAGCGCGTCCTGTACGGCGAACACGTGCCCGCGAAGTGCGTCATCGACATCCATCTGAATTGCGGTGTCGGCGCAGAGCTTGACCACCTGCCCGGTGATCCCGAGCAGGAAGCCGCACGCGACCATGACCGGGACGAGCAGTTCGGCGCCGGCGACCTCGATGATCGCCGACGTCGCCAACGCGCCGTTCGCCGTCGCGTACCGCCCCCAGCGGCGGACCGCGGGCGGGGTGAGAACGTTGGCCAAAAAGGCGCCGAGGCCCGCGGCGCCGAAGAACAGGAGGGCGGTGCCGAACCCCCCACCCTTGAGGTTGGGCATGTGATGGACCAGCAACAAGACCAACAGCGAGTTGATGCCGACGACCATGCGGTGCGCGGCCAAGCCGGACAGGGTGGCGGCGACCGTGGGCCGCTGCGCCACCGTGCGTGCTCCGTGCAGCCAGCCGGTGATCACCGCGTAGACGACGGGTCCGTGGATCGCACGCCGGGTGTCGTCGGGGCCCAGCACCCGCGAACCGAAGCGCCAGGACAACAGCAACGCGATGGACACGGGGATCGTTGTGATGAACACGATTGCCGAGGCGCCCTTGTCGCTGGCGCCCAAGATGAATCGTGGCACCAGCATGAAATTTGCGCCGAAGAACGCCGCGATGGCCCCGGATGCCGTGGCGACCGAGTTCATCGTCACCACCTGCTCGCGCGGCACCACATGCGGCAGCGACGCCGACAGCCCGGACCCGACGAACCGCGCCAAACCGTTGGCCAACAGGGCGCCCAGCAGTAGCGGCACATCGCCGGCCCGGACCGCCAGGATGGTGCCGATCGCGGCGAAGAGGACCAGCCGGCCCACGTTGGCGCCGACGAGCACCAGCCGCCGATCCCAACGGTCCATCAGGGCGCCGGCGAACGGGCCCAAAAGCGAGTACGGCAAGAACAGAACCGTGAAGGCGCGCGCTATGGAAAGAGGGTCGGCGGCCCGATCGGGGCTGAACAGCAAAGCCCCGGCAAGCGCCGCCTGGAACAAACCGTCACCGAATTGGCTCGCGATGCGCACCTGCAGCAGCCGCCAGAAGTCTGGCAAAACGCGCACCGACCGCCAGACTTCGACGGGTGCGCTGGACTGCATCCGAGTTGGGATCACCGAAACCGACTTCCACGATTGGGGCTGATAAGGCTCGCGCGATCAGAGCCGTCCAACAACAGTACAAATCTCCAGGGCCCACGGTTCGGATTGCCCCGGGCCACGATGCGCCGGATGCGATGATGGTGTGGTGCCGCCGCCGGAGGATCCAGAGGACTACGTCGCACCCGCCGCGCAACGGGTGCGCGCGGGCACTTTGCTGCTCGCCAATACCGACCTTCTCGAGCCCACGTTTCGCCGCAGCGTGATCTACATCGTCGAGCACAACGACGGCGGCACGCTGGGCGTCGTCCTGAACCGCGCCAGCGACACCGCGGTGTACAACGTGTTGCCCCAGTGGACCAAGTTGTCGGCCAAGCCGAAGACCATGTTCATCGGCGGACCGGTGAAGCGTGACGCGGCGCTGTGCCTGGCCACGCTGCGGGTGGGCGCCGATCCCCAGGACGCGCCGGGCCTGCGGCACGTGGACGGCCGGGTGGTCATGGTCGATCTGGACGCCGACCCCGACGGCATCGCGCCTCTGGTCGAAGGGGTCCGGATCTTCGCGGGGTACTCAGGCTGGACTATCGGTCAGCTGGAGGGCGAGATCGAACGCGACGATTGGATCGTGTTGTCCGCCTTACCATCCGACGTGCTGGTGGGACCGAGGTCCGACCTGTGGGGCCAGGTTTTGCGGCGTCAGCCGCTGCCGCTTTCGCTGCTGGCCACCCACCCCATCGACATCAGCCGAAACTAGGGCCACTCCCCCAATTCAATCAGTGGCACGACTGTATGCAGCCGGCGCAGCTGCCGACGCAGGTGGGTGCCGCCGCTTCCTGGCGCAGCACGAAACGCGCACTCTGCCACGAGCCCGCGGCCAACGTACCCAGCGCCCCTACCACACAGACGACGAGCACGACCAGCGCGGTGTCTGGAGCCGCGGCCACGGCCACCGCGCCACCGGCTGCCAGCATCACGGCGGCGGCCAACTGTGTCGGCGCCATCGCGCGAAGCGCCAATGCGGTGGCGCCGAAACTCCGGTTATGCGCGAGCGTCCAGGTGCCGAACCCCGCCGAGGCCACCGCAGCACACATGCACAGCACGCCCGCAATCAGCATGGGCTCACAATACGAGCCGGGTCGCCGGCCCGCACACCCGGCTCGGCGGGTGCCGGTGCCGCCGTCCGCTAGTGCTGGAGGAACGAGAAATTCGGTAGCGGGGGCAGTCCCGGCACCATGGCCAGCAGGCTGGGTGTGCGCTGCGGATTTGTCATCGGCGGCTGCGCGGGGAGCCCGACGGGCGCCGGGGGTGACGTCTGGGCGAGCGGCACCAGTGGAGCCGTGCCGGGTGCCGGGGCGGCAGGCGCGACTGGAGCCACGGCCGGTACCGGTGCGCCCGGTGCGGCGGCGGGAGCCTGATTGGGCAGCCCAACCGGAGAGGTGGCGGGAACCTGGGCCGGTGCCGGGGCAGCCGCGCCGGGGACGCTCACGCGGAATCCGTTGATGATGGCGTCGGTGGCCGGTGCGTCGGCGACGCTCACCGCGCGATCGGTGGTCACCGCCAGCGACACGAGGTACTTGTCGTGTCCCGACGTGGCGATGACATGGCGCCGCGAGGTGTTGAGCGTCAAGTCGCCGTCGCGGTAGGTGCCCTCAATGATCGACGACGGGAAGCCGTTGAAATCGGCCATCGAGGCGTTGGTGGGCTGCCAGGCAAACAGCTTCTGGCTGTCGATGTAGCCGTGGGTGATGGCCTCTTTCGGATCGAAGGCGCCGACCAGTTTGTAGACCACGACTTGCGCATTCGATGAGTAGATACTGCTGCCATGCCGGTCGGCGATGACCGCGAACGCATCGGGCACGTTGGGATCGGGTACCTGGGTCCAGCGCGGGGGCATCGGCAAGGTGATGTCGAGAGCAGTGAAGCCCTGCGGCTTTTGCGCCTCGAGCTTCACGCCCTTCGACTGCAGGAATTCGTGGATCGTTCCAGAGGACGCCGGAACCGGAACCGCTGGGCCGGCAGTAGCCGGTGCCGTGGTTCCGGGGGCTGTGGCGGTCGCCTGCGGGGCGGTCTGGTTGCCGGCCGGCGGAGCCGCGAGATATCTGCTCGGCGGCACCAGCTCGGGTCCGAGGTTCGGCGGTGCCTGCGCGGGAACCGTGGGGACGGGCGCCGGTACCGGAGGCAACGGGTCTGCCGATGCCGTGCCGCCCGCAACAACCGCCAGGCCCATCAGGCCTGCGACCAGTCCGCCGAGCAGTGCCCGGCGGACGGGGACGATCTCAATCATCTGCGTCGGTCCTTCCAAAGGCTCTTCTACCAGAAGCCGTCGATAGTGGCTGACTGTAACTAGAGGTCAAAGGCGTGCACAGGGCCGAAACACACCTGGGATGAACCTCTGATCGGCGCGCAACGGAACCGAGACCAACCTGTGGCCGGCAGACCCCTCGTGTCGGCCCTTATACCCTGTTCAGGTGACCGACTCCCCGATCGCCTCGCCGGCGAGCAGCTCTGGCGCCGCCGCGCCCGACTCTGACGCGCCGCCGCATCGCTACACCGCGGCGCTGGCGGGCCGTATCGAGGGCGCGTGGCAGGAGAACTGGGCGAAGCTGGGGACGTTCAACGTGCCAAACCCGGTCGGTTCGTTGGCTCCCTCAGACGGAGCGCCGGTCCCGGACGACAAGTTGTTCGTGCAGGACATGTTTCCCTACCCGTCGGGGGAGGGGCTGCACGTCGGTCACCCACTGGGCTACATCGCAACGGACGTATACGCACGCTACTTCCGGATGACCGGCCGCAATGTGCTGCACGCATTAGGGTTTGACGCCTTCGGGCTGCCGGCCGAGCAGTACGCGGTGCAGACCGGCACCCATCCGCGCATCCGGACCGAGGCCAACGTCATCAATTTCCGGCGCCAGCTGGGACGCCTGGGCCTCGGCCACGACAGCCGACGCAGCTTCTCGACGACCGATGTCGAGTTCTACAAGTGGACCCAGTGGATCTTCCTGCAGATCTACAACGCCTGGTTCGACACCGCCGCCAACAAGGCCCGCCCGATCACCGAATTGGTCGCCGAATTCGATTCCGGCGCACGTCGCCTGGAGGACGGGCGGGACTGGGCCGGGTTGTCGGCGGGGGAGCGCGCCGACGTCATCGACGGCCACCGACTGGTCTACCGGGCCGACTCGATGGTGAACTGGTGTCCCGGTCTGGGCACCGTGCTGGCCAACGAAGAGGTGACCGCCGACGGGCGCAGCGACCGCGGCAATTTCCCGGTGTTCCGGAAACGATTGCGGCAGTGGATGATGCGCATCACCGCATACTCCGACCGGCTGCTTGACGACCTCGACCTGCTGGACTGGCCTGAACCGGTCAAGACCATGCAGCGCAACTGGATCGGCCGGTCCACAGGCGCTGCAGCGCTGTTCGCGGCGACCGGCACCGACGGCGAGACGCTCGATATCGAGGTGTTCACCACCCGGCCCGACACGCTGTTCGGCGCCACATACCTGGTGCTGGCGCCCGAGCACGACCTGGTCGATGAGTTGGTGGCGGCCGCCTGGCCGGACGGCACCGACGCACGCTGGACGTACGGTGCCGCCACACCGCGCGAGGCCGTCACCGCGTACCGGCGGGCGATCGGATCGAAATCCGACCTCGAACGCCAGGAGAGCAAGGCGAAGACCGGTGTCTTCTTGGGCAGTTACGCCACAAATCCGACCAACGGTAAACCGGTGCCGATCTTCATTGCCGACTACGTGCTGGCCGGATACGGCACCGGGGCGATCATGGCGGTCCCCGGCCACGATCAGCGCGACTGGGACTTCGCCCACGAGTTCGGGCTTCCGATTGTGGAAGTCATTGCCGGCGGTGACATTTCGGAGTCCGCGTATGCCGGTGACGGGGTGCTGGTCAACTCCGGGTACCTCGACGGATTGGATGTGGCCGCGGCCAAGGACAAGGTCACCGCGCGCCTGGAGGCCGAGGGTCGCGGCCGCGCGCGCATCGAATACAAGCTGCGGGATTGGCTTTTCGCCCGTCAGCGCTATTGGGGCGAACCGTTTCCCATCGTCTATGACGCCGACGGGCGTGCGCACGCCCTCAGCGAAGCCGCACTGCCGGTGGAGTTGCCCGACATGCCGGACTACGCGCCCGTGCTGTTCGACCCCGACGACGCCGACAGCGAGCCCTCGCCGCCGCTGGCCAAGGCGACGGAGTGGGTGCACGTCGAATTGGACCTCGGCGACGGCCTCAAGCCCTACACCCGCGACACCAACGTGATGCCTCAGTGGGCCGCCAGCTCTTGGTACGAACTGCGCTACACCGACCCGCACAACTCGGAACGGTTCTGCGACAAGGAAAACGAGGCCTACTGGATGGGCCCGCGGCCGGCCGAGCACGGCGCGGACGATCCCGGTGGCGTCGACCTTTACGTCGGCGGCGCCGAACACGCGGTGCTGCACCTGCTGTATTGCAGGTTCTGGCACAAGGTCCTCTACGACCTGGGCCACGTGAGCTCCCGCGAACCCTATCGCCGGCTGGTCAACCAGGGTTATATCCAGGCCTTCGCCTACACCGACGCGCGCGGCTCGTACGTCCCGGCGGAAGAAGTGGTCGAGCGGGATGGCCGTTTCATTTATCCGGGGCCCGGGGGAGAGATCGAAGTCTTCCAGGAATTCGGGAAAATCGGTAAGAGCCTGAAAAATTCGATCTCGCCCGACGAGATCTGCGACGACTACGGCGCCGACACGCTGCGGGTCTATGAAATGTCGATGGGCCCGCTGGAGGCCTCCCGACCCTGGGCGACCAAGGATGTCGTAGGAGCCCACCGCTTCCTGCAGCGCGTGTGGCGTTTGGTGATCGACGAGCAGACCGGTGACACCCGGGTGGTCGACGGACTGGCACAGGACATGGCGACCGATACGCTGCGAGCACTGAATCGGACGATCGCCGGGGTTGCGGAAGACTATGCGGCACTTCGCAATAACACCGCTGCTGCGAAGCTGATCGAGTACACCAACCATCTCACCAAGGAGCACCGCGACGCGGTGCCGCGTGCGGCCGTCGAGCCGCTGGTGTTGATGTTGGCTCCGCTGGCCCCGCATATGGCCGAGGAATTGTGGCTGCGCCTGGGCCATCAGACCCCGCTGGCGCACGGTCCCTTCCCAGTCGCCGATCCCGCCTATCTGGTCGACGACACCGTCGAGTACCCCGTGCAGGTGAATGGCAAGGTGCGCGGGCGAGTGGTGGTGGCCGCCGACGCCGACCAGGACACGCTGAAGGCCGCCGCGCTCGCCGATGAGAAGGTCCAGGCATTTTTGGCGGGTGCCAACCCGCGCAAAGTGATCGTGGTCCCGGGCCGACTGGTCAACCTGGTCGTGTAGCGACGCCTAGCGCTCGGCGGGCCGCAGCACCACCTCGTGCATGTGGCCGTCCGGCGGGGTGGCAACCGCATTGGCCACCGCAGTCGCCACCGTCTCGGGCTTCAAAAAGTTGGCGGGGTCATACGTGCCGCCCTCGAACCGGACGAGTTCTCGCTGCATGTCGCTGTCGGTCCGTCCCGGATAAACGGTCGTCACCCTCAACTCCGGTTCGCCGCTGCGCAGCGAATCCGCGAAGGCGCGCAGCGCGAACTTACTGGACGAATAGGAGGCCATACTCCGCGAAGCGGTGCGGCCGGCGCCGGAGTTGATGAACACCACCTGTCCGCGGGCCCTTCGCAGCGCCGGCAACAGCGCCAGCGTAAGTTCCACCGCGCCAAAGACATTGACGGCAAAGGTGGCGCGCCATTCGTCGACGTTCGAGTCGGCAACACTGCCGGGTATGGCCACCCCCGCATTGTGCACCAGTACGTCGAGTTCGTCCACGATTTCGCAGGCGGCTTCGATATCGCCGGAGTCGGTGAGATCCAGCGGAAACGTGGTGGCCCCTAGTCGCTCCGACACCGCATCGAGCCGATCGGACGGGCGGCCCGCCAACAGCAGGGTATGCGTGGGTGCCAGCGCAGTGGCGATGGCCGAGCCGATACCACCGCCGGCGCCGGTGATGAGTGCATTGGGCATGCCCTGCAGTCTACCCACGGCACAGAGGTAACCGAAAACCGGTGACGGCGAAAGCCTTTCAGGCTTCCTTGCGTGCGGGTGGCACGCCGGCCGGTCCCGACGTCGGGTCACCGGAGGCCAGCCGTTCGAGTGGCGCCAACGCCTGCATCAGGGTGTCCAGGTCGGACGCCGGGAGCTGGCTCAGCATCGCGGCCAGCGAAGCGCGCCGATTAGCCAGCGATTCACCGTGGACAGCTCGCCCCCGCGGGGTGATGTCCACGAGTACCGCACGCAGATCGGACGGGTCACGGGAACGTTTGACCAACCCCACCTTCTCCAGCCGGCGGATCGCCACGGTCGTGGTGGGAGTTCGCACCCGTTCGTGTGCGGCGAGATCGGTCATCCGGATCGGGCCCTGGTCGAGCAGCGTGACCAGGATCGACAATTGCGCCAGGGTCAGCTCTCCGGCCGCCGCCCCGCTGGGGTCGCCGCGGCGGAGAATGGCAAACAGTTTGGACAGCGCTCGGTGCAAACCCTCGGCGAGCTCGGCTACCTCGGCCGGAGGCGATTCGCTGTCTGCCATAAATCGGGAGTCTATCCCGATATGAGGTGCTTACAAGGGAGCTATCGCGCACCAGATAGTTCAGGTCAAAGGACTTGGGACAAAAACCGCTGCAGCCGTTCGGTCTCTGCGGCATCGAATATTTGCTCCGGAGGGCCCGACTCCACGACCCTGCCGTGATCCATAAAAGCAACGACATCGGATGCCGACCGCGCGAAACCCATTTCGTGGGTTACCACAATCATTGTCATGCCATCCTCGCCGAGGTCCGCAATGAGTTGGAGTATTCCCTTGACCATTTCGGGATCCAACGCCGAGGTCGCCTCATCGAAAAACATCACCTGCGGCGCCATCGCCAGCGCACGGGCGATCGCCACCCGCTGTTGTTGTCCGCCGGACAGCGTGCTGGGGCGGGCACCGGCCTTGTGCTTCAGGCCAACTCGGTCCAGCTGTGCCAGCGCCAGGTCGCGAGCCTTGTCAGCCGGCAGACGCCGCAGCTTTCGCGGGGCCATCGCCACGTTGTCCAAAACGCTGCGGTGCGGGAAGAGATTGAAATGCTGGAACACCATGCCTATGCGTTGGCGCAGCTCGTCGGGATCATCGTGCAGCACCGATCTGCCATCCAGCAGAATGTCGCCGCTGTCGGGCTCATACAGGCGGTTCATGGTACGCAGCAGTGTTGACTTTCCCGAGCCGGACGGCCCGATGATCGCTACGGTGCTGCCCGCGGGTGCCTCGATATCGACGCCGCGCAGCACCTTGCTTGCGCCCAGCGTCTGGTGAAGGTTCTTGGCCGCCAGCGAGACTGACACTCGGGCATGAATGCTGGAGGTCACGTGATTTCCTGGCCGAATGTCGTCGCAAGTAGGTCGGCGTCGTCGTCCTCTGGGGCCGCGGCACTGCGGCCGCGGCGAAGGCGGGTGTCGATGTAGTTCACCAAATGCGTTAGCGGAATGGTCAATAGCAGATAGAAAAGACCGGCGGCCACCAATGGCGAAAGGCTGCCGGTCTGCGCGTTGAGGTCTCGTCCGACTTGAAACAGCTCCCGCTGATCGGCGATCAGGCCGAGGAAGTACACCAGCGCCGATGCCTTCAACAACCCGATGGCCTGATTGACCAGGGCGGGGAGCACGCGACGGACTCCCTGCGGTACCACCACCAGCCGCATCGCGGTGGAATAGCTGAAGCCCAGCGCCCGAGACGCTTCCAGTTGCCCGGGGTCGACGCTTTGAATTCCGGAGCGCAGAATCTCGCCGACGTAGGCGGCTGCCATCAATCCCAGTGCTGCGATGCCGAGGGGGTAAGGATTCTTGTTGGTCAACGCGCTGACCAACGGGCCGATGCCCATTCCGATCAGCAAGATGATCACCACTTCGGGCAAGCCTCGGAAAATGTCGGTGTATACCCGGGCCGGCCAACGCAGCCAGCCCCGGTGCGAGATTCCCGCCATCGCCAACACCATCCCCAACGCCAGACCGATCGCGAGGGCGCTGGTGGTCAGAATCAAGGTATTGGGCAATCCCGTGGTGAATAGAATCGGAATGGCCCGCCGGTACATATCCCAGTCGAAGAACGAATCCCCCAATTGCGCCAGTGGTGATTTCGGGGCGGGAGGGCCTGTGGGGGAGCGGTGTTGTTGCGCGATCGCGGCGAAGTCCGGCAGTTTGGGGATGGGGGCGGCTTTGGAGCCGGGCTTCCAGCCGGGCGGCAACGACCGCGGCACCCATTGGGTGTACAGGCGTGCCCAGGTGCCGTCGGCGATGACGGCGTCCAGCCCGGAATTGAGCGCGTCGATCAACGGCTTGTTGTTCTGGGCCACCGCAAAAGCCACGAAATTGCCTGGGCTGTAAGTGTTCGCGGTGACCACCGCGGGATCACCCGGGCGAATGACGGTCGCCGCGAGGCTTCCCGGCGCCACCCACGCATCGATCTGGCGGGATTTGAGGCTGGCGTACAAGGTGGCAAAGCTCGGATACTTCACGGGTTGCATATGCAGTACATCGACGACGTACGACTCCTCGACGGTGCCTTGCACGACGGCGATGCGCTGGGCGGCCGCGAGGTCGCTGAACTTGTGGATCGCCGAACCGGGCGGAACGACCAGCGAATAGAACCCGAAGTCATAGCCGTTGGTGAACGAGACGGTGCGCCGACGGGCTTCGGTGGCCTTAACCGCTGCCGAGCCGACGTCGAAGCGCCGGGACGCGACCTGGGCCAGCAGCGCGGAAAAGTCGGTACTGACGAACCGGACCGGCAGACCTAGTTTGTCGGCGATGGCGCGCAGCAGTTCGTTGTCGAAGCCGCTGAATTCGCCAGTCGGATTGATGCAGACGTTGGGCGGGGCATCCGATAACGTGCCGACCGTCAGCACAGCCGGCGTCCCGAGATCCAAGGCACCGACGTCGACCGCGCTGACCGGCTCGACCGATGCCGTTGTGTCGCGGTCGTCCTCGCCGGCGGTCGTGTTTTTGGTCAGGTCTTTGGGCAGGCTCCGGGCGGCCTCCACACCGGCCGGCGCGCATTGGTTCCAGTCGGCGGCGGCCGGCGCGACCGGGACACCCAATGCGACGCCGCATACCATGAGGACGGTCGCGGCCAGGCCAAAGGCCCGTCCGCGACGCTTGGCATACCGGCCTACGCGCGAACTCATCAGTGTCACGGTAACGACACAGCGGCAACGCGGCCCGATCAGAGTCGGTTCAAAGCGACAGCGATGGTTCGGCGCGGATGGTGTTCGCGCCGGGGATGACCGGCAGCGCGCCGGGACCGACCCGACTGAAGTCGTCGGTGGGGGTGAAGACCCGCCGCCGGAACAGTTCGGCCAGCATTCTCTGGGCCATCAGATAGGAACGGTTGACGCACGCTGCCCGCGCGGCGTCGGGGTCGCGCCGCTGTATCGCCGCAGTCTCGTCTTCGTAGAACGGCAGCATCTCGTCACGTCCGCTTTGATACGTCGTCCAGAACAGGCGGGGGATGAGGTTCTGCGAGGCGCGGATCGTGGCATGCAGCCGCGGACCGGCGTATTCGTCGTTGACCGTGCGCCGGTATTCGGCGGCGATGTCGGTGAAGGCGCGCGCATCCTTGGCGCCGCGCAGCGAGCGCATCAGCCGATCGAGGTGCCCCAGGATCCGCGGCGTTGGGCTGGTCGCCGCGCGGGCGGACGCAATCGCATTGAGCAGCCCGTCGAGCTCGTGGTGCTCGAGCACGGTGGCTTCATCGAACCGTTCGACAAACGCGCCGCGGTGATAACGCGTGGACACGATGCCGTCGTGTTCGAGCTGGACCAGTGCTTCTTGAATAGGGACTCGGCTCACTCCTAAGCAGATCGCAATTTCATTGCGGTCGACGCGGTCCCCAGTGCGCAGCTTACCGGTCAACAAAAGGTGGAGGATGTGCGAAACAACCAGGTCCTTTTCTTTGACCCCGTATTTCTTCGGCATCTTTTTGTTGAGTCTCTTTCACACCGGTTCGGCCATCTAGCGGTGAGAGTTTCTCACGAATTGGCGCGTGCGTTTAGGTGTTTGCCCCATGTTCGATTGCAGCCGCCGGTCTAACGGTGATCGCGCCACTCGCACAGCGCTTCGGCGGCGGTCAGGTCGTAGTCCGGACCGTTCACGCCGACGGTCAGCAGGGTCACGCCTAGCGCGGTGAGGCCTTCGGCGTTGGCAATCAACCCGTCAAGGCGCTCGCCGCGGCGAACACCGCTGTTGTCCTCGACGCCGGCAGATCTCTCGATGGTGGACGGGTCGCGGCCCACGGCGGCGCAGTGTTCTTCAAGCACGGCCGACGCGGCCGGATAGGTTTCGACGGTGGTGAAGCCGTGCCAGATGTCGCCGTATTCGGCGACCAGTCGCAGCGTCTTTCGGGGGCCCTTACCGCCGATCAGGATCGGCAGCTCACGGGTGGGAGGCGGGTTCAGTTTGGCCAGCCGCGCTTGAATTCGAGGCAGTGCGGTCGCCAGGTCGTCCAGGCGGCTGCCGACGGTGCCGAATTCGTAGCCGTACTCGTCATAGTCCTTTTGTTTCCACCCCGAACCGATGCCCAGGATGAGCCGGCCGTCGGAAATATGGTCGACGGTGCGGGCCATATCGGCCAGCAGCTCCGGATTGCGGTAGGAGTTGCACGTCACCAGCGCGCCGATCTGGATGCGTGATGTTTGCTCGGCCCAGGCCCCGAGCATCGTCCAGCATTCGAAATGCGGACCGTCGGGGTCGCCGTAGAGCGGGAAGAAATGATCCCAGTTGAAGGCGATGTCTACGCCGATGTCCTCGCAGCGGCGCACGGCATCTCGAATCTGGCTGTACTGCGGCGCGTGTTGCGGCTGCAGCTGGACACCGATACGCACGGGACGGTCAGAAGTCATCTCCCCACCGTAGGCTCAGCGTGCGTCGAGCACCCCTCGCAGTAGGTCGATCAGCGCGCGGGGCTGGTCGCTTTGCACGGAATGGCCCGAATTCTCTACCACGTGCGCAGAACGGAAATGCTTTGCGCGACGGCCGAGCTCGGCCGCGTCCTCGTCGCTGACGAAGGCCGATGAGCCGCCGCGCACCAGCGTCACCGGTGCGGACAAGGCGTCGACGTCGTCCCACAGACTGGCGAAATCCGGGAAGGTGCGGATGGCGTCATAGCGCCACGTCCACTTGCCGTTGTCCAGCTTGCGCGAGTTGTGGAACACCCCGCGGCGCAGTGCCTTCACCTCGCGGTGCGGCGCCGCCGCGACCGTCAAGTCGAGCATGGCCTGGAAGCTGGGGAACTCGCGTTCCCCGTGCATCAGCGCTACGGTGCCCTGCTGCTCCTTGGTCATCTCCGAATGCCGTTGTAGTGCCGACGGAGTGACGTCGACCAGCACCAGCTCTTTGACCAGCTCGGGCGCGACCGCGCCCAGCCGGATCGCGGTCAATCCGCCCAGCGACATGCCGACGACGAGGTCGGCCGACGCGGCGTGTTCGCGCAGGATCGGCAGTAACGCGTCGGCGTTGTGCTGCGGCGAATAGTCGCCGTCCTCGCGCCAGGCGGAGTGGCCGTGGCCGGGCAAATCGACCGCAAGCGCGGGTTCACCGATGCCGACGATGATGGTGTCCCAGGTGTGCGCGTTCTGGCCGCCGCCATGCACGAACACGATCCGCGGGGGAGCGCTGCCCCACCGCAAGGCGCTGATTTTGCTTTCGCCCGTGCCGGACGCGACGCGCTCGGCTTCGGGCAGGGGGCCGGAGAATCCGGCCTGCTCGGCGTTTTCGGACAGCAGCGAGAATTCGGACAGCCCGGCCAGTTCGTCTTCGGAGATCTCGGTCACGATCTTTGACACTAGCGCCGTCGGTTCGAGCGGGTCGCCACCATCGGCTTGTGGTGATCGCAAGCGCGGTGTAGGCCGGGCGCAGCGGGTCGCCACCATCGGCTTGTGGTGATCGCAAGCGCGGTGTAGGCCGGGCGCAGCGGGTCGCCACCATCGGCCTAGAGGACGTAACGGCGGCGGATGCCATGGAAGCGTTCCCACATCGCGGCGACGCGCTCCGGCGCACTCGCCATGGCGGTTTCTTCGGGCAGGACGCCGAGCAGTTCATCGTGCTTGACCACTCGGGTGTCCAGCACGGCGGGTTCGCCCTCGAGCAGGTGCCGGTAGGTCAGATTGCCGCGTTCGAAGCCCTGGGTGTCCAGCCAGTTGTGCACGCCGGGATCGCGGTGAGCCATGACCAACCGGATGCGGCCGTCGTGGTCGATTTGGGTGCGGCTCGGTGTGTAGCTCACCGGGCGATACAGGTAGTCCATGCTGTTGAAGAAGACGCCCATGTTGGTGAACATCCACAGTCCGTCATGGGCGTCGAATTCGATGATCAGTGCCTCGTCGGCCGCCAGTTCCCAATACATGTTGGCAGCGGTCCGGCCGCGCTTGTTGTCGGCGTCGGTGGCGCCGACGCGCGGGAAGGTGTTCGGGTGTTCGGCGTCCACGCCGCCGTGGATGAAGGGGTACTCGGGCCAATCGGACATCAGACCGGTGACGAAATCACCGGCCCAGCGCATCGCGTCGACCATGTCGGAAGGGCTGGGCAATGGCTTGGGGGAGGCCATGTCGACGCGTTCGATGCACATCTGCGCCGGCGATTCGTCCCAACGGTCAAACCCTTGGCGGATGAACAGTTTTCGTGATTCCGGCGTGGTGGGCAGCCAGTTGGTCGACCGCTCGGCCCCGCCGATGTAGAGCTCGAAGCGTCCGTCCCCACCGATGTCGAGTTGATGGCCCAGCAGGTTGGCCTGCGGTGTGTCACCGAAGGGTTCATGCAAGACGCCCGGGCCGGGCGGACGTCGTCCCTGCACGGTGACGTTGAAGAAGCGCGCGGTGCCCCGAGTGCCGGTGATCCGGTAGGTCGAGTGTCCGTCGATCCATGCTTGTTGGTAGGTGAAGTCGGCACAGTCACCGCCGAGCTTGCGGGTGGGGCCGCAGAAGGTGTGCAGCGCCGGATAGCCGGTGTCGCGGGTTTCCAGCGCCAGATCGAAGGCCTGACCGAGATTCTGGGTCAGAAATCGGTATGCGTCGGCGCGCTGCAGTGCGGCGCCCGGGTTGGCGTCTTTGAAGACTTGTTCGCCCGCGCGTTGGAGTTGGGCACAGAATTCTGCCCATGCCGAGCGCAGCGCCTCGTCGTCGAGGCCGTCGCCGAAAGTCATTGTCAGGCACCCAATCTGTCCAGTATTGCGCCGACAACGCCGCAGGCGCGACGCGCGGATTGCAAGCGGCCCTCCGATTCGATGCGGGGCCCGATCAATTCCAGGTCGAATCCGTGTGTGTAGCCACCGGCCAGAACCTGGCCAATGAAGGCTTCGAGGGGGATCGCGCCGTCCCCAGGCACCGCGCGACCCGGAAGCGCTCGGTCGCCCAGCACGTAATCGCTGAGCTGAATGAGCTCGGTTCGTGGCAGCGCCTGCTGCACCATCGCTTCGACATCGCCCTCTGCCCAGCAGTGGAACACATCGATGCAGATGCCGAGCCCGCTCATCTCGGCCAACGCAACGGTATCGCGCAGGGTGTGGGCGAGATGAATATCGGCGTACAGGCTCGAGGCGTTCTCGATCGCCAACGACACACCTGCCTGCTTGGCGCGCTCGACACAGGGGGCGATCATGGCGGTGAAGCGGTCGGCGGCCTGCGGCCAGGTCAGCGCGCCCCGCCCGCCGCTGAGCAGATAGACCACGCGCGCACCCACCGCGGCCGCGGCGTCGATCACTTCCAGCAGCGCGTCCCGTGCTGCCTGCGCGCTGGTGTCCAGCCGGCGACCGCCGAAGATGTGGCACGCCGCCTCCACAGTATAGGTATTGCGCTGCAATAACTTCGGGAATCCAGGATCGAGCAGCTCGCTGTCCAGAACGCTCAACCGCGACACGCCGAGGGCCGCCCAATGCTGTTCCACCTCGGCCAAGGAAGCGCCGAAGAAGGTGACATCGTGGACGGACAGACGTTTGTGCGGCGTCGTCACGTCAATCACGGGCTTCGATCTCGACGCCGAATCGTTCACGAAACGCCCGGAATTCGGCGTGCAGGGCGTCGAGGTCTTCGCCGATGTCGACCAGCAGCTGGGTGGAGTAACGGAACTTGCCGTACCGGTCGCCGCGATTGTTGGCCAGGTAGTCGCGCATGGCCGATTCGGCGGCGGGCGTCACCTCGCGGCCGGCGAATGCGTAGTAGCGCTGCACCGTACCGACTTGATCGGCGACGAAATCGGTGTAACGGACGTGCAGAATGCGCGGATCGTTCACCATGGGATTGCTCATCGTATTGGCAATGCTGGCGCGCGTCAGTTCCAGATGCAGCTTTGCGTGGGCGTGGAGGTCAACGGGACCGACCATACCTTCGGCAATGTCAGCCATCATCATCGTGCGTGAGGCCGCGACCTGGACAGGATCGCGGTGCAGCCACACCAGCGTGGCGTCGGGATAGGCGTCGAACATTTCTTTGAGCCGAAAGCCATGAAAACCCTTCAGCACCCAGTACTTTCGCGGCCGCTGATATTGCAGCTGCTGCAGCATGGCCTTGTGCAGCCGATATTGCGCGGCCGGATCGGTTGGCAGACCGCCGACCAGTGATTGCATCGGCACCCGCCACCACGCGGTGGGGGTCAGCACCCGGAAGTCGAACGCCCAGGTGCGTTCGTCCTCGGGAAGGCCGTCGCCCAGCATGTCGTTGTAGGGGTGGCTGTGCAACCATTTCGGCATCTTGGCGTTGATCTCCCGCCAGTCGGCATCGGCGCGCGTGCGGCGCTGGTCGTTGGGCGTGGCCAGCCCCGGCGGGGGGGATGGGTACATCACCTCCCAGAATCGCAGCGCTCTGGATCGCGGGTCGACCGACATCAGGGCGTGCATAAGCGTTGTCCCCGAACGGGGTTCGCCGGTGACGAACATCGGCGACTCGATGACTTCAGCGCCTATCGGGTAGCGGTTGCGGTCCTCGATGAGTTCGAGGCGCGACGTCAGCAGCCAACGACATACCTGCGTGGCTTCGAAGCGCCCGTCCGCATCCATGCCCAGATCGTTCAGATGCCCGACGGCGATAGCGAAGCGTTCTGGCAAGGTGGGATCACCGTAGTCGCGCAGTCCGGTTTCCGCCTCGGCGGCGGCGAGCATCTCTGCGGCGTCCAAACCCGTTGTCACGAACGGTCTCCGCAGAGTCGTACCAGCTCGTCCTCAGCCGCGCGGACGTTCGCTGACGAAGCCTGTGCGAAGTTGAGTCCGGCCATGGCGCCGTAGTCGAGGATCTTGGGCACACGCAGGCCCGCGTCTACGTACGTCTTGACGATCTTGGCGACCTCTTTCGGCGTGCCGTGGGGTACGACGGCCAGAACCATCTCGGGGCGCACGTTCTCCAGAAACTGGACGATCCGTTCCCGAGTGAGTACCGCCGGGTCGATGTCCTGGAAACCACCCCAATTCTCACCCATCGGGTGGTCAAACCCAAAGCCGCGCAGCGTCTTTGCAGAGACCTGCAATAGAAAGGCCTTGACCAGGGGAGCCTGCAGGATCTCGGCGAGGGCGGTGTCGTCCGCACCGATCAGGCACACCTGGATGAAGCAGGGGACGATCGCCATCGGATCGCGGCCGGCGCGTTCGGCGGACGACCGCACCGCCGAGAGCATCTGGGCGTAGTGCTCGGGAGTCCAGGCGCCCGCCGGCCACCACCCGTCGGCGTACCGACCCGCGATGTCGAGCATTCGTGGACCGCTGGCGCCGATCCAGATCGGCGGAGGCCGGCCGTCGTAGGGTTCGGTGTCCAACCGGGCATGGCGCAGCGAAAAGAACCGGCCGTCGAAGTCGACCGGGCCGTCGCCGCGCCACAGCAACTGGATCACCGTCAGCGCTTCCTCGAAGCGGCTGACCGAACGCGAGAAGTCGAAGCCGTAAGGCAGCGTGTTCTCGCTCTCGCCGCTGCCCAGTCCGAGGATGAAACGACCCTTGGCGAGGTGATCGATGGTCAACGCGGTCTGCGCGAGCATGGCGGGATGGCGGCGCACGGTATCGACCACGGCGCTGACCAGAGGAACCCTTTCGGTGAGCACGGCGGCCGCGGCCGCTACGGCGAGGCCGTCCAAGTGGCGGTGCGGTGAGGGGGAAGCGGTGGCCAGGTCGGTGAATTCGGGTGTCCAGATCGAGTCCGGCCAGAAGCTGACCATGTGGTCGGGCAGCCAGATGGAGTGGTAGCGACCGCTGTCGAGTCCGGCGAGTCCGGACAAGTCAAGGGGGAGCGTGGTACGCAGAAACGCTGCGGGCTGAACGGTCATCGAGACATGATGCTAAGCACCTGCACAGCAGTGTGTCGATGGTTTGACGATTGCGCCCGCCGCACCGGCCGCACCGGTACCGCGCACCGATCATTGGGTGATCCGCAAAGGCGCTGGTTGTGGTCGGTTATGAGGTTGGTGGCAGTCGGCTGAGGGGCGGGGGTCCGTTGAGTGCACCGTGGCAGCGCCGAGGGTTTGTAGAGCTCGAGCCAGCGGGCACGGGCGCAACCTCGTTGGGTGTCGAAGTCAGAGGCCCTACTCGGTGCAGGGTGCGATTGAATCGTCGGTAGGTCACTGATCTCGTTGTAGAAGCGCGAGCGACAGTGTGCGCTTCGGCGAGGTCAGATCGCCCGCTCTAGAGGTTTCGAATCACCCCGACTGCTCGAGCGCGTAGGAAATCGCGTCGATGACGTGCTTGACAGACCTCTCGCCGAGCCGCGGGTAAACGGGAATGTACATGGCGTTGTTCTTTACGCGCTCGGCGTTGGGACACTTCTCTTCGAATTCCGGATAGATTCCCAGGCCGCTGACGATCGAGAGGTTCGTTGTACCCGTGTCGATTCCGCGGCTCGCGAGTGCTTTTCGGAAACGCTCCGGGTCCGGGGCGAACACCACGAACTGCCAGTACACGCTCCGCGCGGGCTGGTCAGTTCGCGCGCAGGGTTCGCCGAATGCCACTAGAGGCTGGCGGATCTCCGCAACATTCGAGATTCGTCTTTCGTCTTCCTTCTCGACCTTCGCCAGCATCGCCAACCCGGCTTCGGCCTGCGCCCAAGTAAATTGCTCGAAGTAGTCCTCTGGAAGCACGGTGTCGGGTTTCAGGTTTTGGCGCGCGCCCGTGAGCGCTTTTTGCTTCTCCGGATTGATCCTTCCGACCAGCGAAAGCATCGGCGCCACGGCGGCTGTGAAGACCGGACGGCGCGTAGCGACGTTCGTGATGAGGGTTTCTATAATTTTCGCGCGAAGGCGCGCAGGGGGTGTCGGCTTCAGCGAATCCTTCGCCTCTTGGAGATGCTTCGCGAGTGCTGGGTCGTTCGTGACCGCGAGTCCGCCGCCGTAGGCGTCCAAGGTCTTGGTCCTCGAACACGAGTAGATGCCAACGTTTCCGAACGTGCCGAGCTTCTTGCCGTTCCACGAGGCGTTCAGCGCGTGCGAGAAATCCTCTACTACGAACAAAGCGTGCTCTCGGCACAGGGCCATGAGTCGGTCCACGTTGGGAGCGATTCCGAACAGATAGGTGAGCAGGACCGCGCGGGTTTTGGGAGTGATTGCCTTCTTCAGTTCGTCGAGGTCGAAGCACAGCGTGTCCAGCTCGATATCGGCGAATACGGGTTTTAGGCCGAGGCTGATGACGATATCCATCATCGGCTTGATCGTGATGGGCGGCATGATGATCTCCGAACCCGGTTCGAAGTTCTGCGCTTTTAACGCGAAGTAGAGCGCTGTTCGTGCATACGGAAACGCGTGCGCGCTGCTTACGCCCATGTAGCGCGCAAAGGCGCGTTCGAACTCCGCGACCTTTTCGTTCGCTTGCGCCTTCGAGATGCGGTTCAGATCCCGGAACGAAGCGATGTAGTTCCGGACATCAAACCTCACGGGATGGTAGATGATAGTGCGCGGGATAGCCACGGATTCCTCAGTTTTCGAGCGGAGCGGTTTGGGCGATTCGAGACGCGTTTGCCATCGCGAGTAAGGCAACCGTCGTTGCGGGTACGGAAGAAAAGACGCTGCTGTCGACGACGTGGATTTGCCGCCACCCCTTTGGGCGTCCCAGCAAGTCCGTGTGCATCTCGTCGCTGGGAGCCTTAGTCATGGGCAGCGTACCGCCGAAGTGCCAGCCGATCGGATGCAGCGGGTCGCCGTACATCAACGGGGTGACGGGTACGACGCCGACCATGGACAGGAGCCGGGTGAGTCGTCGCGAACCCTTTTTCATTACATGTGCAAATTGCGTTGAAGGCTGAATTCTTACCGAAAGGACGCTGCGTTTGTTGGCGCCTCCGGGGTTCAGGCGCACCAGATAGGAACCGGCTAGATCCGAGTGAAAATTACACTGCGCGATAAGGAGTCGTCGGAGCGCGAGTTTGCGGACGTTGTCGAAGAGCCTGTCATTCGCTTGGTAACCCAACTTCGCCAGGATGAGCTCGTTGGCTGGACTGATCTGCGTATGGATCCAATGGTCCGAAATCGAGGGATGTTTGAACTCGAAGAAGGCTCCCGAGAGGGTGTTGGCGTTTGGCCACTCGTATGGCGCGCCTCGAACGTTGACCATCGGGACAACGAAGCCCTGCGTCGTCTTCATTACCGCCGGACGGTCATAGAGTCGTTTCGACTCGAGCACGAGGCGCGTCGAGTTGAGCGCGCCGGCCGCAACGAACAGACGATCAACCACGACCTGTTCGGGGCCTGCGCTGGTCTCGCAGAGGACTTCTACCTCGTTGCCGCGCTCCGAAAATTCGATCACCGTTCGGCCAGATCGGTAGTCGACTTCGCCGGCTCGAATCATCTTCCGGAGGTCTTGCTCGGCGGAGTAAATCGATCCGTAGACACACCCCGAAAGGCAGCGCCCACAGTAGACGCACCCGGGACCGTCCGGACCGTCTATGGCGCGGACCGCAATGCGCGCTTGCCCGTAGGCCACGTCGTTGCGGCTTCGAAAGAACTGCGAGCGTTCCAGCGTCCGCAGAAAGGATTGGACGAGCGGCGACGGGGCGAGCGGCTGAGCGTCGTCTCGGTAGAGAGGAAACACGCGGGCCAGCGCATCGTTCGTCGCGGAGAACGGCAAGTCCCGCAGGACAAGCTCGTAGTACGGATCGAGATCGCGCGCGTCAAAGGGCCACGCCTGCAGATCGCACGGTGCGGCGGGCAGCATCGCGGCACCCCAAATCGTGCTGTAGCCGCCGCGTGCCATGGAGGGGCTCGGGCCATCCTCGACCACGTCGAGCGGCGCGTTCGCCCTCGTGCCCGCGTAGGGGTAGTCCGACCCGAACGCAAGTCGCAGCACTTTCTTCTGCGAAACGGTGGGATTGTGCGTGACCACGGCCAGATCCTCGGCGCTCCACTCCGTCTTCTGCTGCGCGCCCATCCGCGTCACGACGGCCTGTCGATCGGCGTCGAGCGTTTCTCCTACGTCGAGGATGATGGGGCGAACACCGCGCCGCACAAGCACTTTCGCGACGGCAATAGCAGTGTGCCCGGAACCGACGATGCCGACCGCCGTCATAGTCCGGCCTCCGGAAAAGCAGCGTCGAGGCGCTTGACATGCCGCGCGGGAATGCCCGCGACCACGGTATTGGCCGGGACGTCTCGAGACACTACCGCTCCCGCCGCGACCACCGCGTTTTCGCCGACCGTAACCCCGGGCAGGATGGTCGCGCCGATGCAGATCCATGCCCCGTCTTCGATGATGACCGGCTTCGCGCCCATTGGAAGGAAATCTTTCACGGGTGTGTCCGAAGGGCTGTCCATGTGGGCGGTGATGATGCAGCGATGGGAGATCGTGACGTGATTGCCGATGCTCACGAGTTCCGGGAAGTTCGTCTCGAGCTCGACATTGAAACCCATGTACACGTCCGAGCCGATTCGAATGCCCATGAGCCGATAAAGGACGATTCGCCCAGAGGTAAATGGGCATAGGTTGGCCAGCTTTAAACAGAAGAAGCGTCTAAAGAGCAATTTGAGAGCAAGCGATGGACTCATGCCCGCAGCCTCCGGCGCCTCGAGGTGGCGTAGAGATGACGCAACATGAACGCCGCCATCACCGAAAAACAGGCATAGACGGATTGGTTGTTGCGCGGCTCGGCGACATTGAGCCGAAAGAGGACGCCCGCAACCGTGTAAACGAACGATAGCGCGAACCACGCCATCTCCAAGCGGCCCTCCCACGCGGCGCGCAGAATCCCGGACGGCCGGAACGCGCAAATGTTGGTCCCGGTAGTGACGACCCAGATCCGCAGTGAGCGACGGAGCCGGGCGGCCCCGACACCACCCCCTTGCCGTACCAGAGCGATTCCGCGAACGTACTTCTGGAGATCTGGCCGGCTTGGTACACGACGACGATGTTACGTGCCGCCCACGGTCCGATCGGCAGCGCCGCGCACACGACGATGACCGACGGAGTACCGGCCCCGTCCGAAAGACTTCCGGAAACGGGGTTGCCGCAATCTCGAACGTCTCAGCCCGAGATGATGAACTCTTCGAGCTGGCTGCGCGCGATGTCGTCGGGCAGCTGCTGCGGCGGGCTCTTCATCAGGTAGGCCGACGCCGGGATCACCGGACCGCCGATGCCGCGGTCCTTGGCGATCTTGGCGGCGCGCACCGCGTCGATGATGACGCCTGCGGAGTTCGGCGAATCCCAGACCTCGAGCTTGTACTCCAGGTTCAGCGGCACATCACCGAAGGCGCGGCCCTCGAGCCGCACGTAGGCCCACTTGCGGTCGTCGAGCCAGCTGACGTGGTCGGACGGGCCGATGTGCACGTCCTTGGTTTTGAACTCGCGCTGCAGGTTCGAGGTGACGGCCTGCGTCTTGGAGATCTTCTTGGACTCGAGGCGCTCGCGCTCGAGCATGTTGAGGAAGTCCATGTTGCCGCCGACGTTGAGCTGCATGGTGCGGTCCAGCTGCACGCCGCGGTCTTCGAACAGCTTGGCCATCACACGGTGGGTGATGGTCGCGCCGACCTGGCTCTTGATGTCGTCACCGACGATCGGCACGCCGGCGTCGGCGAACTTCTTGGCCCACACCGGGTCCGAGGCGATGAAGACCGGCAGCGCGTTGACGAACGCCACGCCGGCGTCGATGGCGCACTGGGCGTAGAACTTGTCGGCCTCTTCGGAGCCCACCGGCAGGTACGACACCAGCACGTCGACGTTGGCCTCGCGCAGCGCCTCGACCACGTCGACGGGCTCGACGTCGGACACCTCGATGGTGTCGGCGTAGTACTTACCGATGCCGTCCAGCGTCGGCCCGCATTGCACCGTTACGTTGGTGGGCGGCACGTCGGCGATCTTGATGGTGTTGTTCTCCGAAGCGAAGATCGCCTCGGACAGGTCGAAGCCAACCTTCTTGGCGTCCACATCGAACGCGGCGACGAACTTCACGTCGCGGACGTGATACTGGCCGAACTTCACGTGCATCAAGCCGGGCACGGTGCTGTTCGCGTCGGCGTCGTAGTAGTACTGCACGCCCTGAACCAGCGAAGACGCGCAGTTACCGACGCCGACAATGGCGACTCGTACCTCCGTCGACGCCTGCGGCGCGTTCTGCTCACTCATATGGGCGTTCTCCTAACCTCTAGCCACTGACTGGGATGCTGGGTTCGTGCAGGGATTTACGTTTGCTCGGAGAGGCCGGGCATAGCCCGCTCCGCAGCGATGAGCTCGTTGAGCCACTTGACTTCGCGCTCACTGGACTCGAGCCCCAATTGATGAAGCTGGCGGGTGTAGCGGTCGAACGAGCTACTGGCCCGCGCAACCGCTTCGCGCAGACCTTCCCGCCTTTCCTCGACCTGACGGCGGCGGCCTTCCAGAATGCGCATCCGCGCCTCTGCCGGAGTCCGGTTGAAGAACGCCAGGTGTACCCCGAAGCCGTCGTCGGTGTAGTTGTGGGGACCGGTGTCGGACACCAGTTCCCCGAAGCGTCGGCGGCCCTCGTCGGTCAGCTGGTAGACGCGGCGGGCCCGCCGGACCGGCGTCCCGGCCGGGGCGGCATTCTCGGCAATCAAGCCCTCGGCCTGCATGCGCCGCAAGGCCGGGTAGAGCGATCCGTACGAAAACGCCCGGAACGCGCCGAGTAGACCGGTCAGCCGCTTGCGCAACTCGTAGCCGTGCATCGGCGACTCGATCAGCAGACCCAGGATGGCGAGCTCCAGCAATCGAATCACCTCCCTGAAAGGATTTGCGTGGCTGGTTACGACGGTTCGACGCCTCGCGCAATCGTATCGTCTCGATATATTAGCCACAACACCACCAACTGTTGGTGTGGAGTTCGTCGCAGCGCGTGGGTGTGAAATGCGCCGTGGGTTCGGTCTTTACGTGGGCAGATTCGTCTGCTTGACGGTGCCGTCACCCGAGAAGGTGACGTATCCGCCTCCGTAGTCGCTGGACACATACAAAGACAGCAAAAGCGCGCCCGGTGTGGTCGGGTCGGTTGCCGGCTCGACGATCAGGTAGCTGCTCTTGACGTCAGACGGCTTCATGTGCAGCGTCTCGGGGGCGCCGCGCATGATCGCCACGGTCTTGGTCACATCGAATTTGCTCAGGTCGACCGGGACGGGCCCGTCGGCCGAACTCTTGGCCGAACTAGTCGGATCGCCCCAGCCACCGCGATAGGTATACGCCAGTATCCGGCGGTCGTCGGAGGGATCCGGGCGGTCTAGAGCCGCATAGGTCGGGTAGATCACCAACCGGTAGCCGATCGTGTCCCCCACACGCTTGCGCATCTGCTCGAAGAGCCCGGTGAGCCCGCCGACCGAGTGCAGCTGTGTGGGCGGCGTGAGCACCACGGGGGCGACTCCGTCCGGCTTGGCTCCCGGATCGGTGGTGAAGTCCAGCGGCGAGCGGGTGTTGCCGTAGAGCCCCCACCCGATGCCCATGCCCAGCAACACCGACACGACGAAGGCGGCTGCCAGCACTCGCCAGCCGCCGACGCGCGGTACCTTCGGCTGCGAGTCGAGGGCGGGCGGTTGCCGCCCTGCATTGGTCTGCAGATCGTTCACCAGGGCGTACAAGTCGCCCAGCGTCACTGCCTTGGTGGCCGCGCTGACCCGCTCCCGGTGCTCTTCGGCGGAGAGCTCGCCGTCGGCCAGAGCGTCGTCGAGGACCGTGCACGTGTCTTGACGGTCGGTGTCCTTGGCGCGGGTAGTCGTCGTCGCGCCGGCGGCCAGCGTTGTCCCGAGCCATTTCGCCACGGAGACGATCGTAGAAGTCCAGTCCCCGGTTTGGCGCAGAAACCACCGTCGACTACTGCGCGCCGGGCGCCACGGTTCGGTTGCGTATCCCTGCTCGAGATGGCGACGTACTCTGGTGGGCGTGCGATTGCAGCGACAAGTGGTGGACTACGCGCTCCGGCGGCGCTCACTGCTGGCCGAGGTGTACTCGGGCCGCACGGGTGTGTCCGAGGTTTGTGACGCGAACCCGTATCTGCTGCGCGCCGCCAAGTTTCACGGGAAACCGAGCCAGGTCATGTGTCCGATCTGCCGCAAGGAGCAGTTGACCCTGGTGTCATGGGTGTTCGGCGAACACCTCGGTGCGGTGTCGGGCTCGGCGCGCACGGCCGAGGAATTGGTGATGCTGGCAAGCCGCTTCGAGGAGTTCGCCGTCCACGTGGTGGAGGTGTGCAGGACCTGCAGCTGGAATCATCTCGTCAAGTCATATGTGCTCGGTGCGGCTCGCACGGCACCTCCGCCCCGGGGCACCGGACGCACGCGGACGGCGCGCAACAACGCCCGCACGGCCATTGAATAACGAAGGGCGCCACGACCAGCCGACCGGTGACCAGCGTGGGCCAGCGACTGAGCATGTAGGCGATAAGAGTTCTGATGACCGTCCGGGCCCCGACCGGCCGGGCGCGGGTCCGCGGGAGCCAGAACGCCGCGAGGCGCCGCCGGCGATCAAACGCCGCCGTCAGGCCCCGCCCGATGATCGGATGACGACGATCCTGCCGCCGGTAGAAGGCGACCGGGCGCCCCGGCGCTCCGATCCCATCGAGGAAGTCAAAGCCGCGCTGGCCGGCCCCCCTTCCACGCCCTTACGGCGAGACGCGCTCGACGAGGTCAAGGCCGCACTCGACAGCCGGGGCCCGACGTCCGGGCGGCAAGAGCGGGCCAGCCTCGGCGGTGGGCCGCCTGCGGGACCACCCCCTCCGCCGCGGCGCCCCGGACGCCCGGGAGGACCCGGCGGTCCCGGCGGGCGACCCGCCCCACCGTGGCGCGACTGGACCTGGACCGAGCAGATCAACTGGTTGTGGGTCCGGCGCGGGCTGTACCTCTCCGCGGCCGTGCTGGTGTTGCTGCCCATCGTCACGTTCGCGATGGCGTACTTCATCGTTGACATTCCGAAGCCGGGCGACCTTCGCACCAACCAGGTTTCGACCATCCTGGCCAGTGATGGCTCGGAGATCGCCAAGATCATCCCGCCGGAAGGCAATCGGGTCGACGTCAACATCAACCAGGTTCCCGTGCATGTACGCCAAGCGGTGATCGCCGCCGAAGATCGCAATTTCTACTCCAACCCCGGGTTCGATTTCAGCGGTTTCGTGCGTGCGGTGAACAACAACCTCTTCGGCAGCGGTGACCTGCAGGGTGGCTCGACGATCACGCAGCAGTACGTGAAGAACGCGCTGGTGGGTTCGGCGCAGCACGGAGTCAGCGGCTTGATGCGTAAGGCCAAGGAATTGGTGATCGCGACCAAGATGTCGGGGGAGTGGTCGAAAGACGATGTGCTGCAGGCCTATCTGAACATCATTTACTTCGGGCGGGGCGCCTACGGGATTTCAGCCGCCGCCAAGGCCTACTTCAACAAACCCGTCGAGCAGCTCACGGTTTCCGAAGGCGCCCTGCTGGCGGCGCTCATCCGGCGGCCGTCCTCACTGGACCCGGCGATCGATCCGCAGGGCGCTCGGGCGCGCTGGGCGTGGGTGCTCGACGGCATGGTGGAGACCAAGGCGTTGTCTCCGACTGACCGTTCCGCTCAACAGTTCCCGCCGACCGTGCCACCGGATCAGGCGCGCGCACAGAACCAGACGACCGGGCCCAACGGGTTGATCGAGCGTCAGGTGACCAGAGAGTTGATGGAGCTGTTCAACATCGACGAGCGCACCCTGAACACCCAGGGCCTGCAGGTCACCACCACCATCGACCCGAAGGCCCAGCAGGCGGCGGAGAAAGCGGTGTCGAAGTATCTCGACGGCCAAGACCCCGATATGCGTTCGGCCGCAGTCTCGATCGATCCACATGACGGCGCGGTACGTGCGTACTTCGGCGGCACCGACGCCAACGGGTTCGACTTCGCCCAGGCGGGGCTGCAGACCGGGTCGTCGTTCAAGGTGTTCTGTCTGATCGCCGCGCTCGAGCAGGGGATCGGCCTGGGCTACCAGGTGGACAGCTCACCGCTGACGGTCGATGGCATCAAAATCACCAATGTCGACGGTGAGAGCTGCGGTACCTGCAACATTGCCGAGGCACTCAAGCAATCGCTGAACACCTCCTACTACCGCCTGATGCTCAAGCTCAAGGGGGGACCGCAGGCCGTCGCGGACGCAGCCCACCAGGCCGGCGTCGCGACCAGCTTCCCCGGTGTGGAGCACACCCTCTCCGAGGATGGCAAGGGCGGCCCGCCGAACAACGGAATTGTGCTGGGCCAGTATCAAACCCGGGTGTTCGATATGGCCTCGGCGTACGCCACGCTGGCGGCTTCCGGCGTGTATCACCAACCGCACTTCGTGCAAAAGGTCGTCAACTCCGACGGCCAGGTCCTTTTTGACGCCGCCAACTCCGACAACAAGAACGAGCAGCGCATCCCCAAGGCCGTTGCCGACAACACCACCGCGGCGATGGTGCCGATCGCCGCCTATTCCCGCGGCCACGCGCTGGCGGGTGGCAGGCCGTCGGCGGCCAAGACCGGTACCACCCAGCTCGGTGACACCACCTCGAACAAGGATGCCTGGATGGTGGGCTACACGCCGTCGCTGTCGACGGCGGTGTGGGTCGGCACGGCCAAAGGCGATAGCCCATTGGTAACCGCTTCGGGCGGACCGGTTTACGGGTCGGGTCTACCATCGGATATCTGGAAGTCCACGATGGACGGCGCGCTCAAGGGCACGTCCAACGAATCGTTCCCCAAGCCGACGGAGATCGGCGGTTACGCGGGTGTGCCGGTTGCGCCTCCGCCGCCCCCGCCGCCGTCGGAGACCGTCATCCAGCCCACCATCGAAGTGGCGCCGGGCATCACCATTCCGGTCGGTCCGCCCACGACGATCACCGCGGCGCCGCCGGCGCCGGGCGGCCCACCTGGTGGTCCGGAATCGGGCGGCCCGCCTGGTGGCCCGCCAGGCGGTTTCGGCCCGCCTGGTGGTGGTGTCCCGCCGGGCGGTTTCGGCCAGCCGGGCATCGGCGTCCCGCCGGGCGGACCCCAAGCGCCGCCACCGCCACCGTGACCGACGCCGCGGAGCACGGCGCGGCCACTTCACCGCAGCGGCTGGCCGCGGATCTGCGCAGCGCCGACAACCGAGATTGCCCGAGCCGCAACGACTTCCTTGGCGCCGCACTCGCCGACGTCGTCGGGGGACCGGTGGGCCGGCACGCGCTGATCGGCCGCTCCCGGCTGATGACCCCGCTGCGGGTGATGTTTTTGATCGCGCTGGTTTTCCTGGCGCTGGGCTGGTCAACGAAGGCGGCCTGTCTGCAGAGCACCGGCACCGGCACGGGCGATCAGCGGGTGGCCAATTGGAACAACCAACGCGCTTACTACGAGTTGTGCTACTCCGATACCGTGCCGCTCTACAGCGCAGAATTGTTGAGCCAAGGCAAGTTTCCCTACAAGTCGAGCTGGGTCGAGACCGACTCGACGGGCGCCCAGCAGATCCGTTACGACGGCCAGCCCGCGGTGCGCTACATGGAATATCCGGTGCTGACAGGTATCTATCAGTACGTGTCGATGGCGCTGGCCAAGACGTACACCGCGCTGAGCAAGGTCGCCCCGCTTCCGGTGGTCGCCGAGGTCGTGGTGTTCTTCAATGTTGCGGCGTTCGGGCTGGCGCTGGCCTGGCTGGCCACCGTCTGGGCGAGTGCGGGCCTGGCCGGGCGGCGAATCTGGGACGCCGCATTGGTGGCGGGCTCGCCGATCCTGATTTTTCAGATATTCACCAACTTCGACGCGCTGGCAACGGCTTTCGCGATGGCCGGACTATTGGCGTGGGCGCGACGAAGACCTGTGCTGGCCGGTGTGCTGATTGGCTTGGGTGCCGCGGCGAAGCTGTATCCGTTGCTGTTTCTGGGCCCGATGCTGCTGCTGGGAATCCGAACCGGGCAGCTGCGCGGATGGGTTCGTACCGCGTTGGCCGCCGGGGCGACCTGGTTGTTGGTGAACCTGCCCGTGCTGGTGTTTTTCCCGCGTGGCTGGTCGGAGTTCTTCCGGCTGAACACGCGCCGCGGCGACGATATGGACTCGCTGTACAACGTCATCAAGTCGTTCACCGGTTGGCGGGGATTCGACCCCAAGCTCGGGTTCTGGCAGCCGCCGACGGTGCTCAACACCGTCGTCGCGGTGCTGTTTGTGGCGTGTTGCGCCGCAATCGCATTCGTCGCGCTGACCGCGCCACAGCGCCCGCGGGTAACCCAGCTGGTGTTCTTGGTGGTCGCGGCTTTTCTGCTGACCAACAAGGTGTGGAGCCCGCAGTTTTCGCTGTGGTTGGTGCCGCTGGCCGTGCTCGCGCTGCCGCATCGGCGGATACTGCTGGCATGGATGACCGTCGACGCCTCGGTATGGGTGCCGCGGATGTATTTCCTGTACGGCAACCCCAACCGCTCGCTGCCCGAACAGTTCTTCACCACGACCGTGCTGCTGCGGGACCTAGCGGTGATCGCTTTGTGCGCGTTGGTGATTCGCCAGATATATCAGCCCGGTGAGGATTTGGTGCGCTGGGGCGCGCGGGTGGACGATCCGGCGGGCGGACCGTTCGATCGCGCACCTGATGCCCCGCCTGCCTGGTTGCCGGACTGGCTGCGGCCGGTCGGGTCGCGCCGCTCGACCGCGCCGGCACCCGACGACGCCGACGAGCAAGCAGCGGTGGCGAGCGGCGCCAGGCCATGATCCGGGACGATGACAATGTTGCCGCGTAACCGGAATCGGCGGGATCGTGGCGCCGTGACGCAGGTCGTCATCCCGATCTTTCCGCGATTCACCGCGCTCGACGCGGTGGGTCCGTATGAGGTGCTGCAACGCATCCCGTCGATCGATGTCGTGTTCGTCGGGAAACAGCGGGGTGAGGTGCGGACCGAGAACGGACTGCTCGGTATCAGCTGTGACGCCACCTTCGACGAGGTGAACGCTCCCGATGTGGTGGTGTTCCCCGGCGGGATCGGGACCCGCCCGCTCGTTCATGACGAGGCCATCCGGGCGTGGCTGCAGGCGGTACATCCCAACACCAGGTTCACCACCTCGGTGTGCACCGGTGCCCTGCTGCTGGCAGCGGCCGGACTGCTCGACGGGCTCACCGCCACCACCCACTGGCGGGCCGCCGACACACTCAATGGCCTGGGCGCCCGATACGTGCCGGAACGAGTCGTCGAACACCTGCCGCAGCGGATCATCACCGCCGCCGGTGTATCCAGCGGCATCGACATGGCGCTGCGTTTGGTGGAACTGCTCGTCGATCGCGAGGCCGCACAGGCGGCCCAGCTGCTCATCGAATACGACCCGCAGCCACCATTCGATTCGGGAGTGCTTGCCAAGGCCACTCCCGCAACGCTGGCGAGGGCCGAGGAATACTTGGCCGCCCGGCGGTAGTGAATTGCCCAACCGACCGGATTTTTCTGGTCAGCCCGGTATCCGGTAGCCTGATGCGGTTGCCGACGCAGGCGACCCTCCTGCCACGGAACGTCCGTGGCCGCACAGTCCAGAGGAGGTGGTGAGGTTTCCATGCGTCCATACGAAATCATGGTCATTCTTGACCCCACGCTCGACGAGCGCACCGTTGCCCCATCCTTGGAGACGTTCCTGAACGTCGTTCGCAAGGATGGTGGCTCCGTCGACAAAGTCGACATCTGGGGCCGGCGCCGTCTGGCCTACGAGATCGCCAAGCACGCCGAAGGCATTTATGTGGTCGTCGACCTCAAAGCCGAGCCGGCGACGGTATCCGAGCTCGACCGCCAGCTGAGCCTCAACGAGTCGGTACTGCGCACCAAGGTGATGCGGACCGACAAGCACTAACAGCCTTGGCTGCGTCGCGTGCTTCTCGTCGGCGCACCTGCCTAGGCTGTGGAGAGCTCAGCGAAAAGCACGCTCATGACGTCCACCACCGGAGCGGCGAGGAACAGGGTGGAACGAGGAGGAAACTGTGGCTGGTGACACCACGATCACCGTTGTCGGAAACCTGACCGCCGACCCCGAACTGCGGTTCACCCCGTCGGGTGCCGCCGTCGCGAACTTCACAGTGGCGTCGACACCGCGAATCTATGACCGCCAGAGCGGGGAATGGAAAGACGGTGAAGCGCTGTTTCTGCGGTGCAACATCTGGCGAGAAGCCGCCGAGAATGTCGCGGAAAGCCTCACGCGCGGTGCCCGGGTGATCGTCACGGGCCGGCTCAAGCAGCGCTCTTTTGAGACTCGTGAAGGTGAGAAGCGCACCGTGGTCGAGGTAGAGGTTGACGAGATCGGCCCCTCGCTGCGGTACGCCACCGCCAAGGTCAACAAGGCCAGCCGTAGCGGCGGTGGCGGCGGCGGCTTCGGCGGTGGCGGTGGATCCCGCCAGCAGCCGGCACCGGCGAGCAGTGCGCCCGCGGACGACCCGTGGGGCAGCGCGCCCGCATCGGGCTCGTTCGGCGGCGGGGACGACGAACCACCCTTCTGATCTGAGAAAACTTCAGTAATAGAGAACGGAAAGAAAGACAGACATGGCCAAGTCCAACAAGCGGCGGCCGGCTCCGGAAAAGCCGGTCAAGGCGCGCAAATGTGTCTTCTGCGCCAAGAAGGATCAAGCGATCGACTACAAAGACACCGCATTGCTGCGTACGTACATCAGCGAGCGCGGCAAAATCCGTGCGCGTCGCGTCACCGGCAACTGTGTGCAGCACCAGCGTGACATCGCCATCGCGGTGAAGAATGCCCGCGAGGTGGCGTTGCTGCCCTTTACCTCTTCGGCGCGATAGTCGCTCCAGTCCTACCGAAAGTACGAAACGATGAAGCTGATTCTGACGGCCGACGTCGACCATCTTGGTACCGTCGGCGAGACTGTCGAGGTCAAGGACGGTTACGGCCGCAATTTCCTGCTCCCGCGCGGTTTGGCGATCGTGGCCTCCCGCGGTGCGCAGAGGCAGGCCGACGATATCCGCCGGGCCCGTGAGACCAAGGCCGTGCGCGACCTCGGGCACGCCAACGAACTCAAGACGGCGATCGAGGCGCTCGGCCCAGTCTCGCTGCCGGTCAAGACCGCAGCCGATTCAGGGAAGCTGTTCGGCTCGGTTACCACCGGCGATGTCGTCGCGGCGATCAAGAAGGCCGGTGGGCCCAGCCTGGACAAGCGGATCGTGCGGCTGCCCAAGTCGCACATCAAAGCCGTCGGGATTCACCCAGTGGCGGTGCACCTGCACCCCGAGGTCGACGTCGAGGTCGCGCTCGAGGTCGTCGCGCAGAGCTAAGCACCCGGCATTTGCCCGTTCCCGGTGGTGGCCATGATCGGCCGCCGCCGGGCTTCGTTGTGCAGCGGGCATGCGGTGGCACTCCGGTGCTGAGGGTCGCGGGCGCGCTTCCTGGCGAACTGTTTCCGGGGTGTGTGGCGCCCGGGCGATTTACCGGCCCGTAACGCTGGGAAAACACGGTGGAAAGCCAACACGCCCGGGGCAGTAACCTGGCCCGACACGCCGTAGAGATTCTTGTCCACACGAATTTCATGGCGTTGTATGGCCGGTATCTGCAGTGATGTCCTTGCCCTTTGCATTAATCCACAGGTTCTCCACACCCCGGTCAACACAGGTGTCGACGGATATGCACACACAATGCACAGCTCCATAAACAGCACCCCCTTTGCCTGCTAGCCAGCAACGTTTAACGTCGTCCCGGCGCCGCGAGTCGGGCGCCATGCGGCGCGGTTTGTCAGCACCTTGACTTACGCTCGATGTCGGCGATCGAATGTATGTTCGGATGCGTGAATCAGGGGAGGAGGGAATCCGTGGCGGTCGTCGATGACTTGGCGTCGGGCATGGATTCCTCGCCGCCAAGCGAGGACTTCGGGCGGCAGCCTCCGCAGGACCTGGCGGCTGAGCAGGCGGTGCTGGGGGGCATGCTGCTCAGCAAGGACGCCATCGCGGATGTGCTTGAACGGCTGCGGCCCGGCGACTTCTACCGCCCCGCCCACCAAAATGTCTACGACGCGATCCTGGACCTCTACGGGCGCGGCGAGCCGGCCGATGCGGTGACGGTTGCCGCGGAACTGGACCGCCGCAACCTGCTCCGTCGCATTGGTGGGGCACCGTATCTGCACACGCTGATCTCTACCGTGCCGACCGCGGCCAACGCGAGCTATTACGCGACCATCGTGGCCGAAAAGGCGCTCCTGCGCCGCCTCGTGGAGGCCGGCACCCGCGTCGTGCAATACGGTTACGCGGGAGCCGAGGGCGCCGACGTGGCCGAGGTGGTCGACCGTGCGCAAGCCGAGATCTACGAGGTGGCCGACCGCCGGACGTCAGAGGATTTCGTTCCGCTTGAGGATCTGCTGCAGCCGACGATGGACGAGATCGACGCCATCGCCTCCAATGGTGGTGTCGCGCGGGGCGTTCCGACCGGTTTCACCGAACTCGACGAGGTGACCAACGGTCTGCATGCCGGGCAGATGATCATCGTGGCGGCCAGGCCTGGAGTGGGCAAATCGACACTAGGACTGGATTTTTTGCGGTCGTGCTCGATCAAGCACCGCATGGCCAGCGTCATCTTCTCGCTGGAGATGAGCAAGTCCGAGATCGTCATGCGGCTGCTGTCGGCGGAAGCGAAGATCAAACTTTCCGACATGCGTTCCGGCCGCATGAGCGACGAAGACTGGACGCGGCTGGCGCGGCGCATGAGCGAGATCAGCGAGGCGCCACTGTATATCGATGACTCGCCCAACCTGACCATGATGGAGATCCGCGCCAAGGCGCGGCGGCTGCGGCAGAAATCCGACCTGCGCCTGGTGGTGGTCGATTATCTGCAGCTGATGTCGTCGGGAAAGAAGGTTGAGTCGCGCCAGCTCGAGGTGTCTGAGTTCTCGCGCCAGCTCAAGCTTTTGGCCAAGGAGCTGGAGGTGCCCGTCGTCGCGATCAGCCAGCTGAACCGCGGTCCCGAGCAGCGCACCGACAAGAAGCCAATGTTGTCGGACCTTCGTGAGTCGGGATCGCTCGAGCAGGATGCGGACATGGTGATCCTGTTGAACCGGCCGGACGCGTTCGACCGCGACGATCCACGCGGAGGAGAGGCGGATTTCATTCTCGCCAAACACCGCAACGGCCCCACCAAGACGGTGACGGTCGCGCACCAACTGCACCTGTCGCGGTTCACCAACATGGCGCGGTGACCTAGGTCCAACTGCCATCGCGCGCCCGCGAGCTCCCGAGCGCGGGTTTTTGCCGGTCTCGGCGCGCCCGTAGGGGTCCCCGGTAGAGCGGCTCCCTAGCACGTTCCGTCGTTGCCGGCATGGGTGATGCTCCACCGCCGCGGTCCGCTAAATAAGCGCGCAGCCGGTTGATCACTTTGTGGCGGTGGAATTTTGGACGCACGCTTGCCAAGACCGACCGGCCGAGCTATATAAAAATATATGCCGCAAGGCATAGATAATCGATGCTCAGTGACAAATAGATGGGAGTGTTGGAGGTGACGACCATGTTGGTGCGTAGCGATCCGTTTCGTGACCTCGATCGCTTCACTCAGCAGGTTTTCGGTACTGCGGCGCGTCCGGCGGTGATGCCGATGGATGCCTGGCGCGACGGCGAGCAGTTCATCGTCGAATTCGATCTGCCGGGAGTCGACGAACAGTCGCTGGACCTCGATATCGAGCGCAACGTGGTGACGGTACGAGCGGAACGCCCCGACCTCGATCCAAGCCGGGAAATGCTGGCGACCGAAAGGCCGCGCGGGGTGTTCAGCCGGCAGTTGGTGCTCGGAGACAATCTCGACACCGACCGTATCAATGCGCGCTATGACGCGGGGGTCTTGCGATTGCACATTCCGGTCTCTGAGGAGGCCAAACCGCGCAAGATCGAAGTCAAGCGCGGGGATAGGCAGAACGCCGCCATCAGCGCATGATCGGCCGCTCCGATGCTGACAGAACGCTTGTTGGTGATGACGCACAACGGCACCGGGGCAGGCGCGGTCCCCGACGGCTCGATGGTCCAGGCCGCGGCGCTGGTTGACGAGGGCTCGGCATTGTCCGTGCTGATCGCAGAGGTCGACGCCATCCTGTGCGATGCGGCGGCGAGCCTGCTTTGCCCCCCACCGTCGCCCCCAGTGGCCGGTTGTGCCCTTGCCGGGCCTCGAACATCTGGGAGGTTCCGGGTGATATCTGGGCGGCCCTGGACTGCGCCCGCGCCCGACGTGCGCGCCGTGCAGCGCAGCCCTCCGTGAGCGCGCATTTGCGAAAAAAGGTGAGACAACAACTAAGGAAGGCAGGTGATGGCATCACAACGAGGATGACCGGGCCAGTCCGTCGGCCGGGCAATACCGTGGGCGCTGCGTGAATCCCGACGAGGCACGCCACTGCCGCAACCAGGCAACTCGTTTCCGGCGCGGACGGCCCGCCCTCACATCCACCGATGACGGTGTGATCAACGCGAAGATGTTGCTAGTTGGTGCTATTCGCCAGTAGGCAAGGAAGGGGTACCCGTGATCAATCAAGCCATCCTCGGCGCTGCACGCGGTCACTCGGGCGCGCTGCGCAACTTTCACCCGCTCGAGGCCGATCCCGCCGACTGGGCCGAGCAGCAACAGCCGGTTCCGCTGCCCGATGACGAATATCCCCATGCTGGTGGTGACCGCCGTGTCTGGTGACGGCGGGTGCTTCGACATCGACTGAGGAAGTATGCCGTTCCGCGGCGGCGACGCTCCCGCCGTCAAGGTATGCGCGGCGGGGCGTTCGCCGCTGCGTGACGGCCGGTATCAAAAGGCCATGTCGTAGCAGACCCACAGCAGCGGGCCTACCAGAATCAAAGCCAGCAGGGTGACGCCGCCGATCAGCCGCCACGTGATGGTCGAGCGAAAGATCACCGCCGCCACCGCCGAGGCGCTCGACAGGACAGTCAACACGGCAGCGACGACGACTTCGGTGCGTGCGGATTGCACCGCCGATTCGGACAAGGGAGGGAAGAAGCCGGCCTCCAGTCTGAATGCCAACGCAGGGTTGCTCAAGGCAATCAGCAACAGCAGGGTCGCCAGCACCATCGTCGCCAAACCGACCAACGACAGACATGCCCCAAAGATGTTGCGGTTGCAGGGGTCTATCGGGCCCGTGTAGCGAGGCATCTCATCCACAACCCAGATCGTAGGGGCTGGATTCAGCGTTGTTCGCCGACTGATCAACAACGGTAAGCGCCGAAAGCGCGATGAGGTGGCTGGTCTTTCGCCGCTGACCGTGCGCCGGTCCAGCGGTTTGTTGGCCGAGGTGTAGCCCTCGCGTGACCTCCCCGTGACGGCGACGAAGGACGCTCTACACGTGACGATAATCGCCGCCATCGCCGGGCTGGCGACAGCGACATGCGTCGGCTACTACTTCGGACGGCGTGCCGCTTCTGCGCCGCCAAGCTGGAAGAAGCGAACGAGCCGGGTCGCGCTGGGCAGGCAGGTGTGCAGCCTGCTCGCGATGATCACGGCGCGCCGGATCCAGCAGCGGTTCCATCCCGAGCGTGTCCTTTCCGACCTGGCCGCCAGATGCGGGTCGAGAGCCATTGCACCGCTTCGCGTTCGACGCAGCGGCGTGGTGCGGTTGCGGTCCTACTAGACGGAACCAAGTAGTGTCTGCCGGATCGACGGTCACGGAGAAGGACGGGTTGGCATGGCCGCACTGCAGGGCAAAGTGGCGTTGGTGACGGGTGCGTCGTCCGGTCTGGGCGCTGAAACGGTCAAGCTGTTTTTTCGCCAGGGCGCAACGGTTTTCGGTATCGGGCGTGATGCGGGTCGCTTGGCCGACGTGTTCACCGGCATCGATGGCGGCGGATTCGCGTCGCTGGACGTCGGTTCGGTGCAGGCCTGCCGAGATGCGGTCGAGCAGTGCGTTCGTGATTTCGGTGGGCTCGACATCCTGGTCAACGTCGCCGGGCGACACCAGATGCGCCGCACGGAGTCGATGACCGACGAGGACTGGGAACAAGACCTTGCGGTCAACCTCAACGGGCCGTTCTACCTCTGCAGAGCGGCGCTGCCTCATCTGCTGAACCGCGGCGGCAACATCGTCAATGTGAGTTCCATCGCCGGAGTCGAGGGCCAGGCGTACTCGGCTGGCTACTGCGCCGCCAAGCACGGCCTGATCGGGCTCACCCGTGCGTTGGCCGTGGAGTACACCCCGGATCGGTTGCGTGTCAACGCGATATGCCCCGGCGGCATGCTCACGCCACAGATCGAGCAGTTCAGCGCGCCGGAAGACCCCAATTACGACCTGATCATGCGCACGGCTTCGCCGCGCGGCATGATGCAACCCCTCGAGGTCGCCAACGTGATCGCCTTCCTCGCCAGCGACGCCGCTGCCGCGGTCCATGGTGCCGTCTATCGGGTCGACAACGGTAAGGGCGCCGGATAGCAACCGGCCCACAGTTCGAGGGGGCGGGCGGATGACCTGACCGGACACCGGGCGGGCGTACCTGACTGCGGTAACGGTTCGGGCACGTTTAGATGACCCACCGACACGTCGTGTGGCATCACGCTTCTCGTGGTTGACAATTCGGGCTATGACGCAACCGCGGGAGTGCGACGATGGCGCGTGAAATCTCGCGGCAGGCGTTTCTGCGGGGCGCCGTCGGAGCGTTGGCCACCGGCGCTGTCCTTGGCGCACCCCGGGTCGCCGCTGATCCGAGACCAACCGGATGGGAGGGTCTATCCGCCACCCTCGGCGGGAAGGTGCTGCTTCCGGATAATCCCCAATTCCCCGGGGCGAAACAAGTTTTCAATACTAACTACAACGGGCTGACCCCGGCTGCGGTCGTCATCCCGACATCGGCGGCCGACGTGCAGAAGGCGATGGCTTTCGCGGCCGCCCACAACCTCAAGGTCGCCCCGCGCAGTGGCGGGCACTCGTATATCGGGGCGTCGACCGCCAACGGTGCGATGGTGCTCGACCTGCGCCAACTGCCCGGGGACGCGAATTATGATGCGGCCACGGGCCAGGTGACGGTGACGCCGGCTACGAGCCTGTACACCATGCACCGGACATTGGCCGCGGTCGGCCGCGGCGTCCCAACCGGTACCTGCCCGTCGGTCGGCGCCGCGGGGCACGCGCTGGGCGGTGGCATGGGGGCCCAATCGCGCCATGCCGGTCTGCTCAGCGACCAGCTGACCTCGGCGTCGGTGGTGCTGCCCAACGGCCAGGTGGTGACCGCGTCCGCGGCCAGCAACCCGGACCTGTTCTGGGCACTGCGTGGTGGCGGCGGCGGCAACTTCGGCGTGACGACCTCGCTGACCTTCGCCACCTTCCCGACCAAGGACGTCGACGTCGTCAACCTCAACTTCCCGCCACAGTCGTTCGCGCAGGTTCTCGTCGGTTGGCAGAACTGGCTGCATACCGCCGACCGCAACAGCTGGGCGTTGGCGGATGCCACCGTGGACGCGACGGGGATGCATTGCCGGATCCTGGCGACCTGCCCGGCCGGATCGGGTAACAGCGCCGCGGCCGCAATCACCCAAGCTGTGGGATTGCAGCCATCGGGTATCGAGAACCACACTTTCAATTACCTGGATCTGGTGAATTATCTGGCCGTCGGGAACCTCAACCCGTCGCCGCTCGGGTATGTCGGTGGATCCGACGTCTTCGCCACTGTCAACGCGGGCGTCGCACAGGGGATCGCCTCGGCGGTCAATGCCTTTCCTCGGGGAGCCGGCCGGATGCTGGCCATCATGCACGCTCTGGACGGCGCCCTCGCCACAGTGGCGACGGACGCGACCGCCTTCCCATGGCGCCGGCAGTCGGCGCTGGTGCAGTGGTATGTCGAGACGGGCGATCCCGCGGCAGCAACCAACTGGCTGAACACGGCACATCAAGCGGTGCAGCAGTATTCGGTAGGCGGCTACGTGAATTACATTGAAGCCAATCAGTCGCCGTCACGGTACTTCGGCCCCAATATCTCCCGGTTAAGCGCGGTACGGCAGAAGTACGATCCCGGCCGGGTCATGTATTCGGGGCTCAATTACTGAACGCCACCCGGCGCGGTCGCCGCGGCCAGCCGATATCCGATGGTTGCGCCGGCTTGGCACGGGGTATTTCCACTGAGTCTGCGGCGAGTTTAGGGGGTGGCGAATGGCCATCGAGCACGGTCCTGCGCGGTGCCCACGGTGTATGGCGTGGGCGCAATACCGGTTTCTCGAGGGTGCTGGGGACACGCTCGAGTATCAGGTGAATTGCGATACGTGCGGAAACCTGTACTCCGAGGTGACCATCGCATCGACCGCGGCCTCGCCAGCTGCCTAGCGCACCGTCGGCTGTCCCTGTGCGGTGAACCCGCCCGGCGACCTGCTGCGTTACGAAACTTTTTCCGGGTGTAAATTCTAAAACCGCGAGCCAAGACGCCCCCACACCGGAGCAGCGTTTAGCGCGCGTAACGCCGTGCGACACGCGTTGAAAGGGGCGGCGTGAACGAGGTATTGGCGCGAGCCGGCATCTTCCAGGGGATCGCTCCCGATGCGGTCGATGCGCTGGCTCGCCACCTGCAACACGTAGCGTTTCCGCGCCGACGCACCGTCTTCGTCGAAGGCGAGCTGGGTAACGATCTGTACGTCATCTTGTCGGGCGCGGTGAAGGTACGCCATCAAACTGCGGACGGCCGCGAAACGGTCTTCGCCGTGCTGGGCCCGGGGGACGTGTTCGGTGAGCTGGCGCTGTTCGATCCCGGCCCGAGAACATCGACGGTAATCACCCTGACCGAAGTGGAGGCCGTCAGGATGGACCGTCAGGCGTTACGGACGTGGATCGTCGAACGACCCGAAATCGCAGAGCAGCTGCTGCGCGTGTTGGCGCGCCGGCTCCGCCATACCAACAACACCCTGTGCGACCTGATCTTCACCGATGTGCCTGCCCGGGTAGCAAAGCAAATCCTTGACCTGGCAATGCGATTCGGCACCAGCAACGGAGGATCGGTGCTGGTCGAACACCACCTCACGCAGAAGGAACTGGCTCAACTCGTGGGGTCCTCGCGTGAAACGGTCAACAAGGCACTATCCGACTTCGCCCAACGCGGCTGGATTCGTCAGCACGGCAAGGCACTCATCGTCGACCAGCCCGCGAAACTGGCCCGCCGCGCACGGGCTTGACGTCTCGGTAAACCCTTTCATGCCTTAGGTGATCGACCAGAATTCCAAAAGCGTCCGTAGGGTCGCGACCAGCGGGAGCGGTTGGTCCAGCATGGGATGGTGGCCGGCGAGGGCCAACTCCACGAAGGGGCCACGCAGCTGAAGCAGGGAACGGATCCGTTCGGCCATCTCGGGCGGCACCAACCCGGCTTGGCAGCGCAAATACCCAACGCGGCAACGTATCGCAGACAGCATCGTCTCCAACGAATCTTCGTCGGCGGGCGTCGGCTCGAGAAATTCACCATCGAAGACGGCCGGGTCGAACTTCCAGATCCATCCTTCGTCGGTTTTGCGTACCGACTCGCTCGCTATGTGTTGTCGGACGTAGGGCAGGATCAACTCCTGCGAGGGCACGGCCGTAAAGCGGGCCAGGATTTCCTCCCTGGTCTGATACCGGGTGTGTTGGCGCCTGCGCAGTCGCGCTTCCTCGGGTGCACGCTCCCACAACGGCGAGTCGATCACCAGCATGCTGTTGATCTGTGGGCTGTAGTGCATCGCGGCCGTGGAAACCACCCAACCGCCCATGCTGTGGCCGACGATCGTCGGCCGTCCCGCGGGCCCGGCGGCTGCCGCGGCCGCCATCACTTCGCTTGCCCAGGTTCGCAGGTCATAACCGCCACGCGCTTCGCTGTCACCATGTCCGGACAGATCCGGCGCAATCACTCGATGGGTGCGCGACAGGAACGGCGCGATGTGATCCCACCAACCCGAATGCGCTCCGCCGCCGTGGACGAGCACCACGGGGGCTTGGTCAGCAGCGCCCCAGACCCGCAGGTGTATGCGCGAACCGTCGACGTCGACGTCGCGGTGCTCTGGCTTTTGATCGAGTGCCGTGCTGAACCACGACGGTGTGACCGGCGGCCGGCGCGAACGGGAAAACAGTTTCGACCTCCGTGGTTCAAACGCTTTATCTTGGTCCAGCTTTCGCTCGGCTGGAGCCAGTGGCGCTGCGGTAGCGGTACTCAGGAATTCGGTTCGGCGAGCCGCACCGTGACGGTGACAGCCCCCTTTTCGTCCTGCTCGGCGACGGCGTGTCCAGCGCGTTCGGTCTCGTCTAGTCGTAGCGTCAGGGGCCCGCCGGTGTCGAGGAAGTTGCGCCACCACGTCTTCGCCTCGGGCATACCGACGCTGATGACGATGTCGCCACCGGCACGCCGATAGGCCACCGGGATGCTGTACGTGCGTCCAGAGCGCCGACCCTGATAGGTCAGCATCGTGATGTTGCGTTTGATCAGGCGGCCAAACCGACGGGAGTTGGCCAGCGCGGCTACCGGCGCATTGAAAACAGGCGCGCCGCGCACAAGGAGGTGGCCGAGTTTGTTGGGACCCACGTGCAAAGTATCGCAGCAAATACCGCCGGACTGTCGACGCGGGCACTCAACGCGATGCCGGCCGTTGGACACGGAGGTAGCATCCCGCGCAGATAATCCAGCGTTTGCCATCCACGAGGAGAGGGCGCTGATGACTGCTCCTGTCGACCCGTCGGTGCCGCCCAGCGGTATGGGCTGCGTCGAGTGCGATGAGGCCGGTGGTTGGTGGGTGCACTTGCGGCGTTGCGCCGCCTGCGGGCACATCGGCTGCTGCGACGACTCGTTCTCTCGTCATGCGACCAAGCACTGGCAACAGACCGGTCATCCGATAATCCGGTCGTTCGAGCCCGGCGAGGACTGGTTCTGGAACTACGAGGCAAACGACTACTGCGAAGGCCCTCAGCTCGCTCCGCCCGAGTGCCGCCCCGAAGACCAGTCGGTCCCCGGGCCCCGCGGGCGGGTGCCACATAACTGGTTCGAGCTGCTCCGGCATCGACAAGGCTGAAGAGGTTAACCGGCCGGTGTGTGAAGCCCGATAGCGTTGCAGTCCTGCACGCGAAAGGCGTGGCCAATAGGCTCGTCCACCATCCGCTCATCCGCGGCCTCGCGTCTGTGACGATGCACCCTGCGGAATATTCAACGGAGGCGTGGTGAATTTCAACAGTGGGCACCGTATCGGATCACGGCGGGTAATCGCGACGGCGGCAATCGTTGCGTCGGCGACCGCATTCACCGGCCCCGCCATGGCCGGCGCGGACGCGCAATTGTGCAATCCGGCGAGCGTCGATGCGAATCAAATGTGCCATTTCAACGCCTCTGAACCCCTGTCGGACGTCAGCATGGTGTTTCCGGCCAACTATCCCGACGAGCAGACGATGATCGGCTATTTGACCAAGGCCGATGACGATTTTCACAACGCGCGCGGACCACTGCACACGTTGAAATCGCCGAGCGCGCTCAACATTACGGGCACCCGATACAGCTCCGGTCGCCAGGCACGGGGCACCCAGTCCGTGGTCACCGAGATCTACCGGAACCTCGGCACCGCTCACCCCTTGGTCTGGTACAAATCCTTCAACTACAACCTGGCCAATCAGCAGCCGATCACCTTCGATGCGTTGTTCCAACCAGGAACTCAGCCGCTGCAGGCCATCTTGCCGATCGTGCAGAAGACCTTGGCCGACCGGTATCGAGCGACGGTGTCGATTCCGCCGGCTACCGGCATACAGCCGGCGAGCTACCAAAGCTTCGCGATCACCAATGACGCGATCGTGTTCTTCTTCGACCAAAACGCGCTGCAGCCGGCGATGGAGGCTACGCAAGTATCGGTGCCGCGCAGCGCGATCGCGCCGATGATCAGCCCCGACATCGCGTAGCCGACCGGTATCTGCCCTGGAAGACGCTACCGCGCAAGGGGTTTGAGGGCGCGCGATCTTGTCGGCCGGCCGCCGACCCCTTTGCCGATTCTCCGCGGCAACGGGAAGCGACTCGCCGACCAGGTTCCGGGTAGGCGACAGTTTCTAGCGTTGGGCGATAGCTGGTCAGTTGCATGCGCCGGAGTCGCGAAGCGCGTTGGCCCAGCCGGTGGCCGAGACGATGTTGGCGTGTGTGACTCCCGACGGATCCATTCTCTTGATGCTGTCGCTGATGCGTGACAGTTGAAATGCCAAGTGTGTCATCGATTCGCCGCCATCCACCGGCGAATACGGCCCGAGGTTATCGGGCTGGTTGGTGATGATCAGCGGCTTCACTCGCGGTGCCAGGAAAGCCGTCGACTGGTCGATATTGGCGACCACAGTGTGCGCGTTCCCCTGCACATTGCCGACCGAGTAGTCGTCATGCTGATCGCCGAGGTACCGGTTGAAGTCATTGATCTGGCCCATCAGCGGGTCGAACTGCGACTTGAACCATTGGCAGGAGTCCGACATGCCGCTGATCATCTCCGGCGTCACCCGTGGCGCGAATATGTTGTACGGCCAGATGTCGAACTTCGGCGACCAATCGCTGGGCGCCGGCGTGAACACTGGCAACGGCGGAGGGGGCTGACTCGGATCGGCGGAGGCCCGTCCGGAGAACATCATTGCGGCGACCAATGCCGGGCCGGCGCACGCTAGGGCGCACCCGGTCCGGCGCAACTCGGTCAGATCCATCCGCCCTCCCGAACCAATACGATATCGCGCGGCCACCGAATACCGAATCATCAATCTGATCGTCGAAATACCAACCGGTATCCGGGCATTGGTAGGGGACCGTCTCGCGGCGCCCGGCTCGGCAATTCCGGTCGTCTACCGATCGCCCGGGCGGCCGCCGCTGCGGCTACGGTGATCTGTATGCCGTCGGCTGGCAGCTCGTCCGCAGATCAGGTAAAGCGGCGCCCGAAGGACCGCAAAATCCAGATCGCACGCGCCGCGACCGATGCATTCAGCGAGTTGGGCTATCACGCGGTCAGCATGGAGAACATCGCTGCCCGCGTCGGCATCTCCGCGGCCGCGTTGTACCGCCACTCGCAGGGCAAATACGACCTGTTCCGCGACGTCATCTTGGCCCTGGGCCAGCGACTGGTCGACGCCACGGCGTTCGCCGACGATTTGCCGGACGATGCCGATCCCGAGAAGACGTTAAGCGCACTGACCAGCGCGCTGATCGACAGCACGATCGTCAACAGGACAGCCGGTGGGCTATATCGCTGGGAGGGCCGCTACCTACGTGGCGACGATCAGCGCGCTCTGGCTGACCAAATCAAACTGATCAACCGGCGGCTACAGCGTCCGCTCATGAGGCTTCGACCGAAACTCACGTCGCGGCAACGCTGGGTTCTGTCGGCTGCGACGCTGAGCGTCATTGGCAGTATCACCGATCATCGGTCCCGGTTGGGTAACGCCGAGATCCGCGCGGCGCTGACCGACATCGCAACCTCCGTGTTGCACGCCGAGCTGCCAGGCCAACGTGGCCGCGAACCCGACCAGCCGCGTCCGGTGACGCTGACCAGCGCCGCTGGAAGTTATGAACTTCTTCTCCACGAATCGATGCGCCTGTTCAACGAGCGCGGCTTTCGCGAAACCGGGATGGAAGACATCGCGGCGGCCGTGGGTATACCGGTTGCCAGCATCTACCAGTACTTCCCGAGTAAGGCCGCGATTTTGGCGGTCTACTACCGGCGCGCCGCGGACCAACTTTCTGCTGATCTCTCCAGCATTTTGGCCACCAACGCAGACCCGGAGCAAGCCCTTGCGCAACTCATCGAGGCCTACGTCACCCGGTCGTTCGCCAATCCCGAACTGGCCTGCGTGTACTACACCGAACGGCACAATTTGCCCGACACGGACGCGGTGCTGCTCTACAACATTCAACGCTCCACTGTCGAGTCCTGGGCCAGCCTCGCAGTTGCGGCCGGCCCGGAACTCACCCTGGGCCGGGCCCGCTACGCCGTCCACGCCGCGTTCGCGCTTGCGGTGGATGTCGGGCACCTCGTTTACCCTGACTCGGGTGCGACGGCCGGCCTCACGGTACGGCGCCTGATGGAGGTGACGGTGCTGGGACGACCGGCCGCAGCATCCCGCCATGCGGCGCGCGGCGGGGGGCGCCGACGCCGCCCTCAATAGAGGTTCGCGGTGGGGCCCACGAAAGTATCTGCTGTTCAAGTGTTCTCGTGCGATACGGCACGCCGGAACTCATCAGCTGCGCTGCTTGGCAGCCGGAACAGGGCATCCGCCGCCGAGGCTGGCCGTCGCTAGCGGCCGGTTCATCTTCAGCATCCGGCCCCACAACGCGGTGTCACTTTCTCGTCTAGCGGCGCCGGGCGTGCGATCGAGCAGTCGGCGGAATCCGATGTTGATATGTGCCTTGGCCACCCGCGTCCTGCAACGGCGGCGAAGTGCAGTTTTTCATTTCGCGACGTGACTTCGGTTAGAAGGATTCGCATTGACGGTGGAGGGGTTAGGTACGGAACCGGTTGCGGCGAGCCATCCTTTGCGTGCGGTCGGGTGCCAGGCCAGTTGTGCCGGCATCAACGGCCACGCCCGTGCGATGGTGGTCCGGATCATGCGGTAGGAACGCTCATGCCGATTGGTCCACCTGATAGCGAATTGCCGGCGCACGACTGGTGGCAGCCCGCCGAAGATAACGAGGCGCATCGGCGGCGCCAAGGCAGCCCGCACAGGCAATGTCGGCAGCAGGATGTCAGCTATAGGACGCAGTCGGGGATGAGCCGGGTAGTCGGGGGAGGCACTCATATCGGGAATGGCTGAACGCTTGATGTAGTCGATGAGGTAATCCGATGCCGGGTTGGGGCGCAGCACTTCTCGACAGTAGCGATCAACTTCGCGCTCGAACGCAGCGCGATCAGGCGGCAGCACGCTCTCGGCGACCCCGTAGCGGCGATACCACTCGCATCCTTCGGCGTAGAGGCGTTCACTGTCGCGTGCACTAAGTGGTCGGCGTTGCCAATATTCAGCAATGCGATCGACCATGCGCTGAAATGTTGCGTGCGCCCACCAGAACGTTTCTGGATTCAATGCGTGGTAGCGCTGGCCGTCCGAGAGTGCCCCCTTTATCTCGCGATGAAAATCGCGAACTTGTATTCCCGTCGCGCCAGCTTGCGGACCGTTGTAGACGGTGCCCAGGATTCCGGGCAGGGAACGGAAGACGCGGTCGACGGGGTCGTTGAAGAAATCAGAGTGGTCGATCAGGCCCTGACCGATGGCGGGATGCATGGTCTGTAGCAGTCCTGCGGTCCCACCTTCGAAAGCTATGCGCATATCGCCGGCCCATCGCCACAGCAGTGAATCGGGTCCTAGGTCGAGGCGGTCGTCAGTGGGCCGCGCTAATTCGTCGGTCATGGCGCCCACTTTCCTCTCGACGTCGATTACTGTGCCGGAGTCGATGTCGCACCCACTGCATATTTGGCCGCTCTAATGATTCATCTATCACGGCCGTTCCTGCCCAGGGGATTTCACGCCGGCGGCGGTAGCAGCTGATGCGCGCTGTAAGGCGCGGGCCATCTGTGCCACCATGATCTGATGGTGACACGAGTAATAACTCACATTCAATTCGCGTTTTGATGGGGGACTCGTCCTCACCGGAGCGGCGCCGGATCCCACGACTAGATCGATCGCGCGCGACGGTCGAGCGCATCCTTGACGCCGCTCAGGAGGTCTGGGGCGCTCCTCGATTCCGTCGATCAGCCGCGATGAAATTACCGTCCTGGCACTCAATTACCTGCGTCCGTCGCCGGCTCATGAGTGCGCAGCGACCCGGGACCGGCGAACGGACACGCGTGACACCGAAAGACGAATCGAGACCGAGTAGACGACAGCGGCACCACCCACAAGAACCCGATGCTGAATAGTGCGCGTGCAACTGCGTCGAACGCTGCTGCACTTTTTCGCTCAACACCGTTCCAAAGGCTGCTGGTAATATATGTCGAACCGCTTATATGACCCCATGTTATGGGGTATAAAAGGCAATTCGTGACGCGGTTGATCGGGCCGCGGCACTACCGAATGATCCGAGCGATCATTAACATATATGGCGTCTAGTCCGCACGCCGAGACGCGGTGGGTCCTGATTGCTTGGTGAGCCGCCTTCAAACTCGGCAGCCCGCGCGAAAGGCATGCCCATGCTCAGCAGGATTCGCACCCTCCTGGAGTATCAATTGACCATCGCTGAACTGCTGGGGCTGGCGATATTGCTGGGGACGCCGTACGTGATCGTCGGCGTGATCTGGTCGAGCACCCATACCCAGCACCTGCACGACGTGCACGGCGCCGATCTGGTGGTGTCGTTCCTCGGCTCGATCGTGTCGTGGCCGGTGCTGCTTTTCGCCAACGTGTGCATGACTTAGGGGCTCGCATGGCCAACCGTGGGCCGCTGATCGTCTCCGCCGCCGTATTACTCCTCGCCGGCGGGCTCTTGGCACTGTGCTTCCCGGTGTTCATCGACGCCTTTGATCAGTTTGGTTGGCAAGTCAAGTGCGGCAACGGCTTTGTGGCCGAACTCATCCAAGCCTCAAGCGCGGTCGGCACGGCGAGCAACAAATACGTCGACCAATGCAATAGCGCGTTGATGGTCCGACGGTTGTGGGCGATTCCGATGGCGGTCCTGGGCGGCATGACGCTCACGTGGCAGGCGGCGGTGGCAGTCGCCCACGACCACCGGCGATCGACGCCATCAGGGCGTGGGGCGCAACCACCACGACGTGGGCAAGTGGCATCTCGGCAAGACGGAAAACCGTATTGAGAGCAATTTCCACCGTCTAACAGCAAAGGGAATCGCTTACCGCGTGCTCTCGTCCGGTAAGTCGTGCCGAGACTGGTGCAATCCCGGCCCGGCCGGGTCCTCGTCCTGGTGTTCGAGTTGCTCCTGCAACTTGCGCTGTTCTTCGGTCGCCTCGCGTGCATCCTCAGGTGCCGCGGGCGGGTCGAAGTTGACCTGTTGATCCACCGAGATCTCCTCTGAACGCCTGCACTGCCTGTTCCAGGATCTCCCGAATAAGGGGCGGCGAAACGCGGTCCGGTCCCGCGATGTCGATTGCGCTGCTCACGGCGCCGCGGAAATCAATACCGCTTGACCAGCGCGCGCGGCACCGTCCGCCACCCTCTGCTTCCATCGTCTGGCGACTCGAGCAGCAATACGGCCCGGCGTTCCCGCCCCCATCCCCGGCCCTGGTGACCGGGGCCGAGGGCTTCGGCTACATGGTTGGCGGCGTCGGCCTCAACATGGAATCGAAAGCGCAGACAGGGGCCAGAAGCGCGGTACCCACCGGGCAGACCGCCGCATCGGCGGCGAGCCTGACGTCTGCGGAGCATGCGCAGGGACGCTCACGTAAGCGTCCGCGGTCGATCGTCGACCCCGGTTACCGCTACGAATTCATCGAGGCCGACGAGGATGCCGCGCTTGCATCGGCATTGCCGGATCGATATCGGCCCTCGGACTCCAGGGCCTCGATACAGGGCTTCACCGGTACGTTACCCAAGCCTGTTGCGCGCGTGGCAGGCCTGATCACGCTGATCGGCAAGGAATCCGGTGACCGCACCTGCATGCCAATGGTGCCGGAGAGCTGGGAGGGGTCGTAGGCCGCGCGCTTCGGCGCCGTCAGCCGAGGTGCGCGGACAGTAGCCAGGCGCCCACGGACTTGCGACCGTTGTCCTCGTCGCGGATGTCGGCGCCGGCGAAGGCCTCAAAGCCCGCCAGGAAGCCCTCGGGCACGTTGGCGTGGATGCGGGCTGGCCGGATCTCGTCAATCACCCAGTATTTCGAGACCACATCGCGCAGCTCATCTTCCGTGACCGCATTGATGGGGCCATCGGGTGGCATCGCCGCGCGGTCGAAGACGAGCACGAAGTACGAGGCTTCTGGAGCGGCTGCCCGCACGATCGACTGCTGATATCCCTCGCGCAATTCAACGGGCATCGAGTGGAAAAGGGTGCTGTCGACGACGGTTCCGAAACGGCCGTCGTAGCCGGTGAAGGCGCTGATATCCGCGACGTCAAAGGTGGCGCTGGTCAGGCCTCGTCGAGCGGCTTTCTCGGTTGCCAGCGCGATGGCGGTGGGCGACTGGTCGAGACCCACCGTGGTGAAACCGCGCTCGGCGAGGTAAAGCGACACCGCCGCCTCGCCGCAACCCGCATCGAGCACATCGCCATGGAACTTGCCTTCGTCGATGAGGGCCGCGATCTCTGGCTGCGGCTCACCGATGCTCCACGGCGGTCGATTGCCCTCGCCCATCTCGGGGGCCTCACCCCGGTAGGCGGCTTCGAACATCTCTTGAGTTGGTTGCGTCATGATGCGTTTATATCAACTGCACTGATATATGTCAATAAGGCTGATATGCTGGGCGGCCGCCAGCGCTGCGCATGAAGGCTGGGTCCTGCAAGGCGAGCGCTGACAACCCGCGACCGCGCGGGCTACCCGATCGCGACCTGTGCGAAAACCTGCAGCGGTGCTCCTGCTCGCAGCGGTCATTGGCTCGAGCGGTGTCGGCCGGTGTAGGCGAGACCCGGGGAATGCAGCAGCGGTGCGCGGGTGTTCGCTGTAGGTATGGCTGACGAAATCGAACTGAGCCCCAGGGGTTGGGTGCGCGACCAGACCGAACAGATCTTGAGTCAAGGAACGACCGACGGAGTCGAGGTGTTCGACCGGCCGATTGTGCTGCTCACGATCACCGGGGCGAAGTCCGGCAAACAGCGCTACGTACCGTTGATGCGGGTTGAGAAGGATGGCCGCTACGCCGTAGTCGCGTCGCACGGTGGCGCTCCGGAACATCCGGTCTGGTACTTCAACCTCAAGGCGAATCCGATGGTGACGCTGCAAGATGGCGACAAGGTTGTCACACTGACCGCCCGCGAGCTCGACGGTGCCGAGCGGGACGATTGGTGGGAGCGGGCCGTTGCAGCCTTTCCGCCTTACGCGGAATACAAGACGAAGACCACGCGCGCGATTCCGGTTTTCGTTCTGGAGTAACCACTTTCCATCTCATGCACCGTCGCCTGCGATGGACATCACAAAGATTTGCATTCAATATGCGCTCGGCCCGTCAGGTTGACCCTGGTACGCGCCCCGCATACCTTCGAACGCATAGGCCAGGCATGTCCGCCGAACAATGACGTTCGTGGTATTTCTAACCGCCTGTGCTGCACGGCTTTACACAATTTTTACCTGCCGTGACCGGGTGGATATCTAAAGCTCGCCGCTAAAGACCAATTCAGGGGGGGCCGGTGCAACACGTCGAACAGCCAGTTGGCCAGGGTGCGGAGGACGCAGTCCCGTCCCGCATCGGCCGGATGCGCGAGACGCTCCCGTATGACCTGCCGGCCTCGTTGGTGGTCTTCCTGGTGGCGCTTCCGTTGTCGCTGGGCATCGCGATTGCCTCGGATGCACCGGTTCTCGCCGGTTTGATCGCGGCGATCGTTGGGGGCGTGGTCGGTGGATGGATCGGCGGTTCACCGCTGCAGGTGAGCGGACCGGCCGCAGGACTTACCGTCATTGTCGCCGATCTGGTGGCCCAGTTTGGTTGGGCAATAACGTGTTTCATCACAGTGATCGCCGGTGTCCTGCAAGTCATGTTGGGGCTCAGCCGGATTGCCCGGGCAGCTCTGGCGATCTCGCCGGTGGTGGTGCACGCCATGCTGGCCGGCATCGGGATTACAATCGCCCTGCAGCAAGTGCACGTATTGCTCGGTGGTGCCTCGAAGAGCTCGGCTTGGAGCAACGTCATCGGTCTGCCCGCACAGATTCTCGGTGCTCACCGGCCGGGACTCGTCCTGGGCCTATTGGTGATCGCTATTCTCGTTGCCTGGCGCTGGGTTCCGGCCCGGGTTTCCAAGATTCCCGGACCGTTGGTTGCGATCGTCGTGGTCACCGCTATCTCGATAATCTTCCCGTTCAACGTATCCCGAATAGTCCTGGACGGCTCTGTCCTCGAGGCGCTGCGCCTGCCATCGCTGCCGCACGGGAACTGGGGAGCAGTCGCCGTCGCAGTCATCACCGTCACCCTGATCACGAGCGTGCAGAGCCTACTGACGGCGGTATCGATCGACCGGATGCACACCGGGCCACGAACAGACTTCAATCGCGAGCTGATTGGCCAGGGCGCGGCGAATATCGCGTCAGGCGCCGTCGGTGGGCTTCCCATCGCGGGCGTAATTGTGCGCAGCGCGGCCAACGTGAGTGCCGGCGCAAAAACCCGCGCCTCGACGATCCTGCATGGCATTTGGATATTGCTGTTCGCCGTACCGTTTGCGGGACTCGTCGAAAAGATCCCCACGGCGGCCCTCGCCGGCCTTCTCATCGTGATCGGCATCGAACTGCTGAAGCCCGCACATGTCGAAACCGCTTTGCGGAATGGCGATCTCGTTGTTTACCTGGTGACCGTTCTCAGTGTCGTCTTCCTTAATCTGCTGCATGGCGTCATGATCGGACTAGCCCTGGCCGTCGCCATGACCGGATGGCGGGTGGTGCGAGCCAGGATCGATGCCAAACCCGTTGGTGACGGATGGCACGTCGTTGTCGAAGGTGCGTGCACCTTCCTGGCGCTGCCACGGCTGACCGGCGTCTTGGCCTCCGTCCCCGAACGTACTTCGGTCACCATCCACCTGCTCACGAATTATCTCGATCATGCAGCACACCAGGCGATCAGCGACTGGCAACGACGGCACTGCGCTACCGGCGGTCAGGTCCACGTTCGTGACACGGTCGACACGAGCGACTCTGACACCCTGGCCACCAGTGGCCTTATGGAATCGGTTGGCCCCAAGAGGAAGTCGCCGAAAACCAACCGCCGCAACGTGCACCTGAGCCTGGTCGAGGAGTTGTCCGCGTCCGGGGGCAAATAAGACCGACTATCGTGTCGGCGCCGCTAGGTCAAGTCGGTGGCAACCTCCTGCAAGGCGGCGAGGTGTTCATCGACACTCGCGAAGCCGGCCTTCATGGTGTTCACCGACAGGTGGCTGGCGCCGGCTCCGCCCTGATCGACCACGGTCGTCAGCGGGATTTTCCATTGCGGGCTGAGCGAATCGGTAATCGGTGTGAAGCATGATGTAGTCGTGACGGTAAAGAAGGTCAGTGGGGTGCTACGGGTCGGCGAGATGGAGCCGACATTCGAACACGAGTTGGCCGCGCGCTACGCGATTCCGAAGCTCCCCGACGGAACAGCGCGAACGCAGTTCCTTTCCGAGCATGGCGCCGAGGTGCGGGTGCTGGTGACGTCGGGATCACCCGGTGTCGATGCCGCCACTATTGCGGCACTGCCCAATCTGGAGGTGATCGTCAACAACGGCGCCGGGGTGGATCTGATCGATTTGGGTGCGGCGAGGCGGCGCGGCATCGGCGTGAGCAACACTCCCGATGTGTTGTCGGACACAGTCGCCGACACGGCAGTGGGTCTGATCTTGATGACGCTGCGCCGTTTCGGTGCCGCCGATCGGTACGTGCGCGCCAGCCGGTGGGCCCGTGAAGGCCCATTTCCCTATGCCAGAGATGTCAGCGGGCTGCAGGTCGGAATTCTGGGCATGGGCCGGATCGGTTCGGCTATCGCGACCAGGCTCCTCGGATTCGACTGCGCCATCGCCTATCACAACCGCCGCCGCGTCGAGGGATCGCCATTCCGCTTTGCCGAGTCCCCCGTGGAACTCGCCGAATCGGTAGACGTGCTGGTCATCGCCACGACGGGTGATCGCCACACCCGCAAGCTGGTCGACCGCGCTGTGCTGCGAGCCTTGGGCCCCGAGGGTTACCTGATCAACATCGCGCGGGGCAGCGTCGTCGACGAGGACGCGCTGGTGGAGTTGCTGGTCGCCGGGCAACTGGCCGGTGCGGGGCTGGACGTCTTCGCCGAAGAGCCGCAGGTGCCCGCGGAATTGCTCGAGTTGGACAATGTGGTGCTTCTCCCGCATGTCGGCAGCGCCACCGCGCGGACCCGGCGGGCCATGGCACTGCTGGCCATCCGCAACCTCGACAGCTACCTCGACAGCGGCGAATTGGTCACACCTGTCTTACCGCCGCGCCATTAGAACTTGCTAACGACGCGGTCCGCGGCCATGACCTGGTGATTCTGTACGGGTATCGGTCTGTGGCCGAAGCGATACTGGCAGAAGGTTATTGCTCCGAGCGCATCTGGGTATGCGACCTTCATGAGTCCACTACCGCCGGAGATTGCCATGCCAATGCGGCTGACGCTTGCCGGCACAGCTCGCCCCGATACGGCAGCGGAGTGGCGTCGTGTGCTGCAACGGTGGTTGCAGCAAGAGGTGCGCGCACCGGACGAAATCCGTGAGGACGTGGTTCTGGGCGTCAACGAGGCGCTGGCAAACTGTGTTGAGCACGCCTATCGCTCGCATAGCCAGGTCGGTGCCATGAGACTTCAGGCCAGCTTCGATCCCGAAGCCGAGTCGATTCGGGTCTGTGTCAGTGATCGCGGGAGCTGGCGGAAGCCGTCATCCAGGCACTCCAGCGACCCTTACGCGTCGCGCGGCATCATGCTGATGCACGGCGTCGCCAATCACTGCACCATCCATGCCCGTCCCAATGGCACCAGCGTCTACCTGGATTACGCGACCGACGTGGAGGCTGGCGCTCGCCAACAAGATTGGAGCCCGGCCCAGCCCGGATCAGACGCCTGACCGCGCCGATGGCGTGAACTTGACCGGCATCCTTTCCAGACCGCTGACGAAGTTGGCCGGACGCAGCGGCAGCGGTTCCTCGGAGGCCAGCTGCATATCGGGCAGGCGCCTCAGCAACCGATCCAGCATCGTCGACAACTCCAAGCGCGCCAGCTGGTTGCCCAGACAGAAGTGGGTTCCGAAACCGAACGCCAGGTGATTGTTGGGGTAGCGGTCGATGCGGAAGCTGTCCGGATCGCCGAAGACCGCCTCGTCGAAGTTCGCCGATTCGAACAGCAGGATTATCTTCTCGCCCCGCTTGAGCTGCGCACCGTGAAAGTCCAGTTCGGCGGTCATGGTGCGGGCCATGTTCTTGACCGGGGCGGTCCATCGCAGCATTTCCTCGATTGCGTTGGGTAGCAGCGTCAGGTCGTTAACCAGCTGCCGGTGCTGCTGTGGGTGCCGCAGAAGCTGCGCGGTTCCGCCGGACAGCGTGTGCCGGGTGGTCTCATCGCCGCCGATCAGGAGCAACAAAACTTCGGTGACGATCTCGTGCTCGGCCAGCTTCTCGCCGTCGACCTCCGCGTGCACCAGCACGCTGACCAGGTCATCGGTCGGATCCGCCTTGCGCGCGGCGATCATGCCCGTCATGTACTCGGTGTATGCGGCGAAGGCGTCCACCGAGACCTGGAAGTCCTCCTGCGCGGTCGTGCTGCTGAGCAGGGTCACCATGTCGTCAGACCAGCGAAGGAACATTTGACGTTCCTCCGGGAGCACCCCGAGCATGTCGCCGATCACCGCCATGGGAAGCGGAGCGGCGAGGTCCCAAACGAAGTCGCACTCCCCTCGCTCGCAGACGTTGTCGATCAGCGCATCGCACAGCGTGCCGATCGAGTGCGCCCGGTCCTTGACGCGCTTGCGGGTAAAGCCCGCGTTGACGAGCTTGCGCCGCAGCAGGTGCGCGGGGTCATCCATCGCGATCATCATCGGCGGCGCGTCCTGGTCCGGCCGGATCCCGCCGGCGTTGGAGAACAGCTCGGGCGCACGTTCGGCGTCGATGACCGCCTGATAGGTCGCCGCGGCCGCCAATCCGTTGCGGTCCCGAAAGACCGGTTCGTTCTCGCGCATCCACTGATAGACCGGCCTCGAGTCGCCCGCGTAGAAGGCGCCGTCCGTCAGATCAATGTCGGGCCGCAGCTGGCTGCGCGTATCAACAGTGCTTGGCACGGCTCACCCTCCCAGCATGCGCTCACTACCGTGAACCTTACAGTATGAGCTGTGGTATTTCCCACAAGCTTCAACCGGTTGGTGACAGACAGCGTTGAGGCCGGGTAAGCGATGGCCGCTCAGGCCCGCGAGGTGGCGTGTCGGCGGGCCTCACACGCGCACGCGGTACGGCAAGCGACGCAACGCATCTCAGATGCCTGATCGTCAGATGCCTGCGATGAGTTCCAAGTCCTTCAGAGCCGCCTCGAGGTGACCGAGCATCCGCTGTAGGTGCGGGACGCTGCGGCGACAACCAACGAGGCCGAAGTCCAGGTTGTCTGCATTGTTGGTTACGGTGATGTTGACCGCCTGGCCGTCGAGCGGGATCGACAGCGGATAATTTCCGTCCAATCGCGCTCCGCGCCAATATAATTGGTCGCGGTTACCGGTCGATACGTTCGAAATGACGATGTTGAACGGCGGTGCGGCCGCGGACAGGTAGCCGGGGATCAGACCGAAAAACAGCCCCCCGATGTTGAGCGCTGACAGCGCCAACTGCTGAACCGGTGGAAGCTCCCAGAACACCTCTTTGGTTTGGCGGATGGATGCGCTGATCGTCTCGAGCCGCTTCGCCGGGTCGTCGAGGTCGGTCGCGAGATTGCATAGGAAGGTTCCGACGTTGTTCCCGCCGCGGTCGTCGTCGTCCTTGCGCAGATTGACGGGCACCATGGCGGTCAGGGGTGTGTCCGGCAGGGCGTTCTGGTCGATGAGATAGGCGCGCAGGGCTCCGGCGGACATCGCGAGCACGATGTCGTTGATGGTCGCACCGGTTGCCGACTTGATCGCCTTGATGCGCTCCAGCGAGTAGGACTGGGCCGCAACCCGGCGGGCGCCGCCGATTCGCACGTTGAACATGGAGCGTGGCGCCCGAAACGGCAGGGTCAGTTGTTGTTCGAGCAGCGCCGCACGTGCGAGCTTGAGCGTGGACGGCGCCAAGGCGAGCGCCGACCCCGCGGTGCGGCCGAACCGGTCAAAGAGGGATGGCTGGTGCCGGCGTCCGCTGCGCTTGCGCGGGCCGAGGTTCCACGGAACGCGCACCTCGTCGTCATTTGGGTCGGACGTGAAGGCGCGCTGCATCAGGCGTAACGCCGAGACGCCATCCATCAGGGAGTGGTGATACTTCGTGTAGACCGCGTACCGCCCGTCCTGCAATCCCTCGACGAGGTGTGCCTCCCACATCGGACGGTGCCGGTCGAGCAGCCCGCCGTGCAGCCGGGAAGCCAACTCGAGCAAGTCTCGGACCCGTCCGGGTTCGGGCAGAGCCGATCGGCGCAAGTGGTAATCGAGTTCGACGTCCTTGTCGAAGGACCACGCGACATTCGTGATGCCGCCGAAGAAGGCGGGGTGCTTGCGGAACGTCGGCTGTAGGTCCGTGCGCTCGAGCATCGCCTGATACGCATCGCGCACGAAATGGGGACCGGCATCCTCCGGGGGTTCGAAGAGCTGCAGCGAGCCCACGTGCATCGGATGCTCGCGTGACTCACCGATGAGGAACAACGCGTCCGTCGGTAATATCGGTTCCATAGTCGTTCCCATTCCCTCCGCTGTGCCGCTCGTCCAGCGCATGCCCCCTTCGTATTAGCCACATGGGGCGATTGCTAATCCCGAATGGCCGGTCTGTTCACTCGCGGCCGTCAGAGCGCTTGCACGGGCATTCGTTTGGGTACTGACGCTCCAGGGGGTGATAATGCCGGCGGATTCGGGTTGTCCCAAGCGGATGGAGTTCGGACCGTGCGGCGGTGTGCGCCCGGACGGACAATGCGAGATGCGCCCGAGTCCTTGTGTGTTCGACGACGTCGTACCGTGGTCGGGCGATCGCCCCACCACCCGTCCCGCGCGTGCTCCGCGGGTGCTCACCGACTTCAGTGCCACCCCGTTCGATCCTGACGACATTGCGGCCACCGCGGCCATCCTGGCGCCCGGGTGCGACGCCGTCCTCGTCGGCGAACATCAGAACAAGCCCGACTTTCCGCCTACGCTCATGGCCTCGCTGCTGCTCGATGCAGGCGTGACGCCGTGGATCACGTTGTCGTGCCGGGACCGCAACCGGGTGGTCCTCGAGCAGGAACTGAGGGGATTGCGCAGCATCAATGTCGACACGGTGTTGTGCGTGACGGGCGACGGACGCGGCTACGACGTGCGTCCAGAAGTCACGCAGACCTTCGACCTCGACGGGCCCCGACTGGTGTCGCTGGCCGCGTCGGTCGGCATGGCCGCGGCGGTACCCGAGACGCCCACCGCCCCACCTGTGCACCGCCGACCGGCTCGCTTGGTCGAGAAGCAGCGAGCCGGAGCGAGCCTGGCGATCCTGAACCATGTGCCTTTTCCCGACATGGTCGCCGGTTTCATGACGGCCGCGCGATCGGCCGGCTTGACAATCCCGGTGATCACCTCGGTGGCGGTGTTCACCGACAGCATCTCGGCGGCGGTCCTGGAGAACTTGCCCGGACTTGAGATCGACCCCGTTGTGACACAACGGGTTTTGAGTGCAGCGGATCCGGTGGCCGCCGGTATCGCGGCGGCGGTGAGCGAGGCTCGAGCGTTGTTGGCGATCGAGGGCGTCGAGGGTGTCAACGTTTCGGGGCTGGCATCCGCTTCGGGCCCTCGCGTTGGCGCGGAGATCAAGGCCGAGGTCGGTCGTCGGATCCGGGCGGAGGCGCCTATGACGCGCGTCGCCGACGATGCAGAGCGTAGCGATGAGGAGGAGCGGCGCCTATGACGCGCGTCGCCGACGATGCAGAGCGTAGCGATGAGGAGGAGCGGCGCCTATGACGGACGCAATGGAGGCCGAGTTCGACACCGTAGCCGAATGGACCGCGCAGGTCGCGGCGGAACTCGGGCCGGACTATCACCTTCCTGCCGGGTGCCGGGGAAGCGGGAGTCCGGCCGCACTCGACTGGCTCATCGAGCGGATGGAGTTGGCGCCCGGGGCCGCCCTGTTGGATTCCGGCGCGGGCGTCGGAGGCCCCGCCGCCTACGCCGCCCGATCCGGCGCGGCGCGGCCCGTGCTCGTCGAACCCGAAACGGGCGCCTGTCGCGCGGCGCAGAAGCTTTTCGGTTTTCCGGTGGTGTGCGCTCTCGGATCGGCCCTGCCGGTGCGGGATGGCAGTTTCGACGCGGCCTGGTCGCTGGGCGTGTTGTGTACGACGCGGGATCAATTGGCGCTGCTCACAGAGTTGGGCCGCGTCGTGCGGCCGGGTGGGCGCATTGGGCTGCTGGTTTTCGTCGCGCACCGGGAAATACCGTCAAACATTTTGGAAGGCAATCACTTTCCGACGCCTAGCGAATTGCGTGAGCTATTGACCGGCGCCTCACTTCACGTCGAGCAGTGGTTAGGCACGGCGGCCCTGCCGCCGATCGACGACACGTGGAACGAGCGCGTCGATACCGTAGAGAGTGTTCTCGGTGAGCGGCACGGCCACACGGAAGCCTGGCAGCTCGCCGAACGTCAAAGTTCCAGGATCGGACGGCTGTTGGGCGATGGAACCTTGACCGGTGAGTTGCTGGTGCTACGTCACGCCTGAATGATGCGGCGGCAACACGTCGTGTCGGGCATGTCCTCGGCGGAGTGTGCGGTACCCGGGCGGTTGTCACCGACTCCGAGGGCGGCTGGCACCGGTGGCCAAGAAGATGACCCGTCGCGCGATCTCGATCGCATGGGCGGCGAAGTGTCGTAGGAGCGGCCCAACAGGGTGGCCTCCACGGCGGCGGCGACTTCGTGAGTCCGGTGCCGTACGTCGTCGGGAACGGCCGAATAGGGGTGACGGGTGCGGACGATCTCGGCGGTCGGTCAGCGCGTCCAGGCGCTGCTGGAAAGCGGTCCGCATCTTCACGGGATCAGCCCGTCAGCTCCAAAGAAACGTTTTCGTCGAGAACGGCCGTTAGCTAATTTCCTCGGCGAGCGCGCGGGCCTCCCGCTCGGTTTCGACGGCAGGCCCGGAGCCGGGCAACGGCTTTCGCGCTACTTCCGGGGTGAATAGCAGCGTGATGGCGCCCACTACGCCGCCGAATATCAGCATGTAGGCAGGCACCATCACGTTGCCGGTACCCGATACCAGCGCTTGGGCGATCAAGGGTGTGATACCGCCGACGAGCGATATCGAGATGTTGTACGAAATCGCCAGCGCCCCATAGCGCACGTTGGTCGGAAACAGAGCCGGCAGCATGGCCGGCCCGGTGCTGTCAAAGCACAATTCCATCAGGCCGATCGTCAGCACCCCGATGAAGATCACCGGGTATATGCCCCCGAAGCGGATGAGCAGGAACGCCGGGACGGACGCCACGATCAGCAGCCCGCAGCCCGTCCACATGATGGGTTTGACGCCGATGCGGTCGGACAAGCCGGCGACGAGCACCACGGTGACCATCAGTATCGCCAAGGTCGACACGATCATGACCAGTCCTGCGGTGCGCCCGACGCGGACGAAGAGCCTGAGGTACGTCGGCAGATATCCGGTGAGCATGAAGTCGGCGACCTGGGAGGTCAGCACCAGCGCCGCGCAGATCAGCATCGGGCGCCATTGGGTCGCGACCGTGCGCAGAATTTGCTGCCGACCTTGGCCACCCGATGCGGACGCAGCGTCGTGCGCGCTCTGGTAGGCGGAGGACTCCTTGAGCCGAAGCCGCAGGTACAAGGCGACCAGACCGAAGGGCAGCCCCAGCAACAGCGGAATCCGCCAGCCGTAGGTCAGCATGGCGTCATCCGGCAGCCAGGTCTGCAAACCCGTCACCAGCAACCCGGCCAGGACGAATCCGACCAGGTTGCCCATGGGCAAGAACCCGACCATCATGCCGCGTTTGTGGTCGGGGGCCTGCTCGACGAGATAGGTCATCGCGCCGACGTACTCGCCACCGGTCGATAGGCCCTGGAAAATTCGTGCGACGACGAGCAGGATCGGCGCCCAGATGCCGATGGCGCTGTAGGTGGGCAGCAGGCCGGTCATGGTGGTGCTCACCGTCATCATGAGGATGGTGACCACCAGGACTCGGTGGCGACCGATCCGATCGCCCAGCGGGCCGAAGATGAATCCGCCGAGCGGGCGCACGACGAATGCCGCCGCCAGCGTGCCGAAGGTCGCGATGAGGTGAACGCCGCTGACGTTCTTTCCGGGATAAAACACCTGGGCGATCGTGGTGGCGATGTAGCCGTAGACCCCGAAGTCGTACCATTCCATGAAGTTGCCGATCGCGGTGCCCATTATGGTTTGGCGCATCGCCGGATCGGCGACCCTGATGTCTTTACGTGCCCACTTCCTCCGGCGGCGTCGAATAACCATCGAGTGATGGCTTACCCGAAACATTTCGCGGACGAACCAGCGGGGTGGGGGTAATCACGCGCATCGACGGGAGATGCCAGTTAGGCGAGCGTCGCCGGAGTCACCGACGTCGGAATCCCGCCGCCGTGCAGGCCGAAATCGGTTATCCGCGTCACGCCGGCTCGTTCGCGGGCGCCGCTCATTGGCCTTTGAGGCTCCCGATGCGCAGCGAGAAATCGGCCGGCTTTCCCTGTGTCGGCTCGTCGAACTGTTCGACGTAGCGCTGCGGGTCACGATCCGTGATCGACAACCCCTTGGTGGTGGGGTGCTCGGCCATGAACTCGCTGTATTGACGGCCGAGCGCTTCCCGAAGCCCGATGGGCGCATTGCGGCGAAAGTCCGACAGGCCTTCTCGTTCCTCCTCGCCCATGTGATCGTCGTTGGCCACCCGGGTGCGGCCTACGGCCGCCCACCACTGCTCGCTGCCGAGTGGGGCGGCGTCGGCGTCGCGCACACCGTCGCGGATGTCATTGTGATCGCCGATCGCGTCGAGCGTCTCGCCTTCGGCGTCGTCACCCCCACGTTTCAGCAGTTGGGGGTAGAAGATCTTTTCTTCGATATAGGCGTGCACGTCCAGTTTGTCGGCGAGCGCACGCCACACTCGTTTGAGCGCGGGCCGGTCATCGGGGCGCTGGGCCTGCAGATCGTCCAGTCGCGCGAACTGTTCCCGAAACCACTCGTGGTCGGCGAGGATCAACATAGTGATGTCGTCCATCGCAGTGTCCCGCCTCTCTGAATGTCGGTCAGCCGGGCTTACCCCGCTCACCAGCTGAGGTAACAACTCGGCGCGGGATTCGTCAACCGCGTGTGCCGTCGGCGCCGCGGTCATCGGCGCTATGGCCCTGAACTGGAACTCGGCGGCAGGGCGCAGGCATCCGGGCGGATACACTGGGGCGTCAGTCAGCGGTCAGCTTCGATCGCACCCGTACGCCAATAAGATCAGTCAGAGGTTGTGCCTTGTCCGAAAAATCCGGCGATGCCGTCAGCTTGGAACCGCATTTCGAGGACGTACAAGCGCACTATGACCTCTCCGATGAGTTCTTCGCGCTCTTCCTAGACCCGACGCGGACCTATAGCTGCGCCTATTTCGAGCGCGACGACATGACGTTGGAGGAGGCGCAGTACGCCAAGGTTGACCTTTCGCTGGGCAAGCTTGGACTGCAACCTGGCATGACGTTGCTCGACATCGGGTGCGGGTGGGGCACCACCATCGTCCGCGGTCTCGAAAATTACGATGTCAACGTCGTGGGCCTCACGCTCAGCCGCAATCAGCAGGCACACGTGCAGCGGCGTCTTGACAGCCATCCGTCGCAGCGGTCCAAGCGCGTGCTGCTGCAGGGCTGGGAGCAGTTCGATGAGAAAGTCGACCGGATCGTGTCGATCGGCGCCTTCGAGCACTTCGGACGCGACCGGTACGACGACTTCTTCAAAAAGACCTATGAGGCGCTACCGGCCGACGGCGTCATGATGCTGCACACCATCATCAAGCCCAGCGACGAAGAGTTCGCCGAGCGCGGGCTGCCCATCACCATGACCAAGCTGCGCTTCATGAAGTTCATCATGGACGAGATCTTCCCGGGCGGGGACCTGCCACAGGCCAAGGGCGTCGTGGAGCACGCCGAGCGCGCGGGCTTCGGTGTCAAGCTGATCCAGCCGCTGCGCCTGCACTACGCCCGCACCCTTGACACTTGGTCGGCCGCGCTCGAGGCGCGCCGAGACCAGGCCGTCGCGATCCAGTCCGAAGAGGTGTACGACCGGTACATGAAGTACCTGACGGGCTGCGCCGACCTGTTCCGTGAGGGCTATACCGACGTCGCACAGTTCACCCTGACCAAGGGCTGACGCGCATCTCCCACCGGCCCGCTTGGCCGGAGTGCGGTTTACCGGTCCGATTCGGCGGGTAATTGGACGGCAACAACCTGATTCGGTGGGCGCCGGTGTTCTTCGGTGTGACGCCGCTGGAAGGATTAGACCGTGAGCGCCAAACACCGCATGCCGGATGCACCGGAGCGCAGGCCGACTTCCACCCATCGGGGTCGTCGGCGCGGGCTGACCGGCGCCGGCGCGGTGTGCGACATCGTCTCCGCGTCACTCTTGTGTGCCGCCTGCGTGACGGCGCTGATGCTCAACCTAGGCCAGCCCGAGAAGCGCGCTGTAGCCGCCGATCTGGAGCCGCCGGCGACCTCGCAACCGGTGAGCCAGGAAGGGACTGTGGTGGCCGTGTCGGCGAACTCGGTGACCATGCGCAGCGCCGACGGGCGTATCCAGACCTATCGATTCACCCAGGAAACCACCGTCGTCCCTCATGGTGCGCGCCAACCCATCACCACCGCACCGCATTTCGCGGTCAATGACAACGTCGTTGTGGTTGGGACGATCGAGGGTGCAACGGCGCTGGCTACCGCGGTCGCCTACTGCGGTGCAGGACATGGCGAGGCTTTGCCAATGGATTATTCTGACGGCCAAGCGATTCCATCTTGGCGTCACCTGAGCTTCGACTCCTAGAATTCGCGTTTCCTCGCAGAAACTTGTAACCCGGCCTGATCTGGGAGCGAGTGGGACACGGGAGGCGCCATGAGTGAGCACGAAGCGAAGATGATCATCTTGTCGACCGACGACCTGGACGAGTCGATCAGGTTCTACAGCGAGACCTTGGGCATGTCACTGAAGTTCCGCGACGGTGCGCACTTCGCGGCCATGGACGCGGGCCCGATCACGTTGGCGTTGGCGACCGCGATCGACCATCCCATCCCGGGCCAGGTCGTGGTCGGGATCAAGACCACCGACGTCGATGCCGCGGCGGAGGCTGTCGAGGCCAGCGGCGGCGGCATCGTGAAGGGCCCTTACGACGACGCCCATGAACGGCGCGCCGTGGTCTATGACAACAAGGGCAACGGCTTGGTGTTCTATAAGCCGTTGGACCGATAGCGGCCCACCTCCCCGAGAGTTCCGGTGCGCGTTTACTTTCCGGTGCGCTCGCGGTGTTTGCAACCCGGCCAGCAGCACGGCCGGCGCTTGCCCTCTTCCAACTCCTCCTGGGTCCGGCGGATGCGGCGCTCTCGGGTCACCTGTTGCTTGGCGTCCTCGACCCAACAGATGAACTCGTTTCGCGCCAGCGGAGTGATGTCCTTCCACGCGGCTAGTGCGGTGGCATTGCCGATCAGCGACTCGCGCAGATCCGCCGGCAACTTGTGCACGACACCGCCCGGCACGCGCTGGCCGCTCATCGGCCCACCAGATGCGCGCTGTCATCATGTAATTCGTCGCGGCGTAATGTCATCGGCGTGCGCGCCGGAACGTCGCCTCCCGCGACCACCGTGCGGGTGATCGGGGTGAGTGCCTGAAACAGCGTCTCCACCTCGTCATCGTTGAGGGCGTCGAGTGCGGACAGCGCCAGCGTGTCGGTCGTCGATTCGATGTGATCCTTCAATTGCCGTCCGGCCGCGGTCAGTGTTCCATCGCTGCTGAGTAACCCCCGCTCGGCGAGCGCTTGTTCGTGTTGACGCCAGGACGTCTCGTCGTAGTCACGGGTGCGTGCGATGTAGTCGCGAGGGACGTTGCCCGCCGCGGCGTGTAGGACGTTGGATTCTCGGCCTGAGACGCCGGCCGCGGCCAGCACCGCCACGTGGGCGTCGCCGCGCTGTTCGCGCAGCAGCGTGGTGGCGTGCCACAGGGCGGACAATGGATCGTCCGGCCAGGGCAGCGCCACATTGGCCGCGAACAGCGGGCGCGCATCGAGGGGCGCGTGCCGGGCCGCCCTGCTCGCCAGTTCGGCTGCAACGCGGACATTTTCATTTAAGCCCAGGCCGTAGCGGCGTAGCGCGGCCACCGCCGACTCTTGCCGAGCACGCAGTGCGGCCTCTGGACCCGCGATCTCCCATGCCGCGGGCAGTGCCTTAGCGACCCGTTCGGGCGCGAAGTTGTAGAACACCGCGGTGACCACCTCGCGGGGTAGGGCGCCGAGCGGTGCCGAGCGAGCCGCGAAATAGCCCATCCAGAAACCCCGGTAGCCCAGTGCGTCCAGCGCGGCCCGTGCCTCCGGTGCGAAGTACGTGACTGCGTGCACCGGTTCGTAGCGATCGAAAAAACGTCGGGCCAGCAGCGGTTGTCGTCGCATGTTCGCAGTTAACCACTGGCGCAGCCCACCACCAAGCACGGACCTGCGGTAGAAAAGCTCCTCAGTTTAGGCTCGGGTGGTGACCATCCCCTATGACCAGGCTTTGCGTGTGCGGATACGGAACCATCTGGACGGCCACGATCGTCGCGTGCTGACCGATCCGACAAAGCGGCACGCGGCCGTCGCGGTGGTACTGGTCGATTCGGAGGTGGGGGAGGATCGGGTCGATCCAGTGTCGGTAGACGAGTGGAATGGCGGACGTCCGATGCCCGCCACCCATTTGGACGGCCGCATGGTCGATGTCTCCGGCGGGGCCGCGTTTTTGCTGTGCCGCAGGGCGTCTCGTCTCAGTTCACATGCGGCCCAATGGGCACTACCGGGTGGTCGGCTCGATCCCGGCGAGACGGCGGTCGACGCCGCGCTGCGAGAACTGCGTGAGGAGGTCGGCGTCGAGCTGTCCGATTCGACCGTGCTGGGTTTGCTCGACGACTACCCCACCCGGTCCGGGTACGTGATCACACCGGTAGTCGTGTGGGGAGGAGGACGGCTGGAGCCTCGCCCCGCGCCCGACGAGGTGGTGGCCGTTTACCGGGTGGGGCTCCACCAGCTCCAGCGTGATGACTCGCCCCGGTTCATCACAATTGCGGAGAGCCCGCGACCGGTCGTGCAGATCCCGTTGGGAAATGACCTCATTCACGCACCGACCGGCGCCGTGCTGCTGCAGCTGCGCTGGCTGTGTCTGGAAGGGCGAGCCGACCCGGTCGACGGGTTGGAACAGCCGGTTTTCGCGTGGAAGTAAACCAGTCGGCGCCGGCTCAGCGATCTCCTCGACTCCGACCCGGTGCACCGAACATCAACGTGGCCAATTCGACCAGCGATGCGCCCGAGAGGTCGACGCCCGTGGCTTCGAGGTATGGTTCCCGGCCGGGGCCGTATTCCTGCGGTCGCGCGACGAAACCGGTGGCCAGGCCGCTGTTCTGAGCCGCCTCGAGGTCGGTGGGGTGCGCCGCCACCAGCATCACCTCACCGGGTTCCAGACCGAGCAGATGCGCGGGCGTCTGGTAAGCACGCGGATCGGGCTTGTAGGTTTTGCCGACATCGGACCCGAGCACCACATCCCATGGCAGACCGGCGTACTTCGCCATATCGACCAGCAGTCCGGTGTTGCCGTTGGACAGCGGCCCGACGATGACGTGTCGCTTCATGGCCGCGATGCCGTCGACACTATCCGGCCACGGTGGCAACCAGCGCCACGACCGGGCGAGTGCCTCCACCTCCTCGCTCGGCAGCACTTCGGCGGCGATACCGAACTTCTCAAACGATGCGAGGAGGTTTTCTTCATGCAAAATGTCCAGCGACACGAACTCGCGACGGCCCGAAAGGACCTCGGACATCGATGGCAGGTACCGTCCGCGCCATTCCAGCGCGAAAGCCCCGGAGTCGACGCTGAGGTGGTGGCGCTGCGCGAAATCGCGTACTGAGGCGGCGATCCCGGAACGCCAGTCGACGACCGTTCCAAAGGTATCGAACAAAACGGCACGTACAACCCGGCCGGTCGAGGGCGAACGATATTCGGTCATTCCTCAGGCTAACGTCGCCGGCCTTCGATCGGCCCATGCGCGCCCTCCGCGAACGCTGACCCGTTCCCCGGACTCATCGGCGGGCAGCAGCGCGGCGCCGTGATCGTGCGGTACGCGCAACGCCGTCGGACAGGCGACGTTCGACGATGCTCAGCGCGCGCTCAGCCCATCGAATGTTCTCCTCTTCGAACGAGATTCCGCGCGTGAGTGTCAGGTAGGGGCCAACTCGGTCGACCTGGGCGAGATAATCCTCTTCGCTGCGGCCGTCCAGCATTCGCGCCCGCAGCCGTTCGTAGCGTTGTGCTTTGGCGACCGCCCAATCCCGTCGTTCCCGAATGAATCCGCGGACCGCCTCGAGGTCTCCGGCGTCGGAGGCCTGGACCTTGACCAGCAATTCATCGCGGATGACCGACGGCTTCGGCGCCATGGTGGTGAACTGCCGGATCGCGTCACGGCCCGCCTCGGTCAGCGAGAACATGCGCTTGTTGGGCCGGCGTTCTTGCTGCACGATTCGGGCCTGGATGAGGCCTTGCTCAGCCAGCCGGTCGAGTTCGCGATACAGCTGCTGGGGGGTGGCCGGCCAGAAGTTGGCGACCGAGGCGTCGAAATCTTTGGCCAGGTCGTACCCGGATGATTCACCCTCGAGGAGGGCGGCCAACACCGCGTCACGCAGCGACATCGATCGATGCTACAACAACACGATTATTCAATAAAGTGATTAATCGCATCTGGACATTTACCTGCCGGCGCCCTAGCGTCAGATCCACCTACTCAACTAGTTGACCATGTGAGGTCGCGATGCACCCGTTCCGCAAAGCCGTCGAAGACCGCGACGAGAAGGGCATCCAAGCGATGTTGGCCGACGGCGTGGTCTTCACCAGCCCGGTGGCCTTCAAGCCCTATGTCGGCAAACCGATCACCGCCGCGATCCTGCGCGGTGTGTTGCGGATCTTCGAAGACTTCCGCTACGTCCGCGAGATCCACGACCCCGGCGGTCGGAATCACGCCTTCGTGTTCGAGACCGGGATAGCGGGGGCCCCGGGCATGAAGATCACCGGTTGCGACTTCCTGCACTTCGACGACGACGGCCTCATCGACGACTTCATGGTGATGGTGCGGCCGCTTTCGGGCGCGACGGCGCTGTCCGAGGCGATGGGTGCCCAGTTCGATCGCATCCAACGGGAGGCGCTCGAATTGGCCAATCAATCCGGTACCGCGTAAAAGTAATGACCATGCGGATTGGACTGGGCATCAACTATGCCGGCGGCTTCAAGGACGTTGCCGCCGAAGTGGCCGACCTGGAACGCGCCGGATTGGACATTGTCTTTGTCCCCGAGGCGTATTCGTTCGACGCGGTGAGCGCGCTGGGCTACCTGGCGGCGAGCACCGAACGCGTCGGGTTGGCCTCGGGCATCCTGCAGCTCTACACCCGTACCCCCACCCTGACCGCGATGACCGCGGCCGGCCTGGACTACGTCTCCGACGGTCGGTTCACCCTCGGCCTGGGCGCCTCCGGCCCGCAGGTTATCGAGGGCTTCCACGGTGTTCCCTACGATGCCCCGATCGGGCGGACACGTGAGGTCATCGACATCTGCCGCCAGGTGTGGCGCCGTGAGACCGTGCAGCATGAGGGCAAGCACTACACGATCCCGCTGCCCGCCGGCCAGGGCACCGGGCTCGGCAAGCCACTCAAGCTGATCAATAAACCTGTCCGCGAGCGCATTCCGATACTGATTGCCGCGCTGGGGCCCAAGAATGTCGAACTGGCGGCCGAGATTGCCGAGGGCTGGCAGCCGATCTTCTATCTGCCTGAGAAGGCGCGCGACGTGTGGGGGGATGCGCTGGCTGCTGGCCGGGCCAAGCGTGACCCCGACTTGGGTGAGCTCGACATCTATGCCGGCCCCGTTCTGGCCATTGGCGAAAATGTCGAGGCACTAAGGGAATTCGTCAAGCCGCACCTGGCGCTCTACATCGGCGGAATGGGCGCCAAGGGCAAGAACTTCTACCACACCCTGGCCACCAGATACGGCTACGGCCCCCAGGCCGACCGGATTCAAGAGCTCTACCTTGCCGGTGACAAAGACGGCGCCGCCCAGGTCGTGCCCGACGATCTGGTGCGAGACGTCAACCTGATCGGCACCCGTGAGTTCGTCAAGGAACGATTGGCGGCGTTCCGCGAGGCAGGGGTAACCACCCTCAATGTGGCGCCTATCGCCTCCACGACGGGTGAGCGGATCAAGCTGATCGAAACGCTGCGCGAACTCGTTTGATCCGGGGCAAGACCAGATCAGTCTTGCCGGTGACTATCTCGTCGTAACCGCACCGCTCTGGTGACCGCCACTGTCGAGGCGAGCACCGCCATCACGGCAAGAATCACCGCCGAGGCCGCGGAGCCGACGGTGTCCAGGACCAGCGGAAGCGCGAATCCGACGTACGTGACGACGTAGAACACTCCGGTCAGCGCGCCGCGCAGGTGCGGCGGGGCGGCGGCCTCCAGGTCGATCAGTCCTTCCCGCAGGCACAGGCCCGAGGCGCAGCCGAGGACGAACAAGACCGGTAACCCCAGCGCCGGGCTCAGGGCGGGCGGCGCGATCGCGGCCAGCGCGTAGCCGAGCGCGGCCAGCACCGCTCCCGCGGTGCCGGCCCGGGGCCCCCACCGGAGCACGCGGGCCAGTACCTGGACGACGCCGCTGACACCGTTGACGATCAGGGTGGCCGTGCCTGCCGCCATCGGAGCCGCGAGCGCGGTGTGTAGCCGGGTGGGGATGGTGACGAATCCCAATGTCGCCGAGGCGTATACCCATGGTGCGAGTGGCATGGCCCAGCTCAAGGCCCGGCTGATTCCGCGCGCCGCCGGTGCGGCCGCTGCCGCTTGCCCCGTGTCGTGGGCCGTAACCGGCCCGGTCACTTCGGCGCGTCGGGCCGCGCCGACGACGGCGAACGTAGCCAGCACGACGATGGCGGCGGCGACACCGAAGGAGAGCCGGATGCCGGACCGGCCGGACCATACGATGAACCCCCCGGCGAATGGACCGAGGGCGAAGCCGGCCGTCAGTACCGCTCCGGCGGTCGCGGCACCCGCGGGCCCTCTCAGATCCGATGCCCACGCAGTGCACGAGCTGATGGCAAGGCCCACACCGATCCCGACGGTCAGCCGACCCAGCAGCAGAGAACTTGTGTGCTGGGACAATAGCATCACCGCCGTCCCCAGCAGTGCGGCCCCCGACCCCGTCAAGGCCACAGACCGGCGCCCGAGCGCGTCGGACGCGCGTCCGCCGACGAGCAACCCGGGCAGCAGCCCGACCGCATAAATGCCGAAGATCCCGTCGAGGGTGGCCGTGCTGAGGTGCTCACTGTCACTGATGACCGGCATCAACCCGACGAAGTGATTGGCCACCCAGCCCGTGGTCAGCAGCAGCGTCAACACGCTGACAAACAGCGCCCTGGTCCCCGCCGGCTCCCACCTCGACCGGAGCCTGCCATCGTGGCCGGTGCGCACATTCGACGAGGTCACAAACGCCCTCCCCTCTCCAAATCCACGGTGCGTACCCGGCCGACCGACGATGATAGAACGCGATGTCACCTGGGCAGTTATTCCCGCTGGCGGCGATCGCGCCGCCACGTCGCCGGTTCGGCGCCCGCCTGCAAACGCGGCGATCACCGGTCCGGAGTCCCCTGCGGGGTTTGAAATCAGGCGATTTGGTGTACTGATACCACTACTCGCACCCAGGAAGGCAAATGATGAAGTACATTGCGGCAGCCACGATCGCGATCTCCGTCTTGCTGTCCAGCGCGTGTTCGGCCTCACAGGTCATCAACACCGGCGGCGACACGAAGTGCAAAGATTTCACCACTCAGGACGAGAAGAAGCAGAACGACGAAGTCAGCAAGATGCTCAAAGACAAGAACGGAACCGATCCGAGCAATGTGGAGATCTCCGCAACGCGGCTCTCGGCGATGACGTATTGCCAGACGCTCGGCAAGCCCGACACCAAGATCTCCGAGGCACCGCACGGCTGACGACTGCCGGCGGTTTCCGATCGGCAGCCGGCTACACGCAATCACGAACTGTTCAGCGGAAATTCGTGACGACCGGGGTTGACGTGGCCGCGACGGCGCGACCGTGCGCGGATCGGCAGTCGGCCCGAGCTCACGCGGATTGGACGCGGTATTCGGGCACGACCACCTGGAGCCTTCAGCCCCTGCGGCAATGTCCTAGGCGACGCGAGTAGTTCGCGTCAGCAGGCAAGCGGCGGTGAGCAATTGCCAGGTGGTGATCGAGTACACACTTCCGCGTTCCCATGCGCCGTCAGGCAGCAGGGCCGTTTTTGCCGTCGCCGAATTCATCATCAGCATCGCAAGAGAAGAAAAGCCGAGCGTCGCGAGCGCTTTGGAAGCCAAGCGATACCAACGCCGATCGGCGAGTGCGCCGATGGCATTGGGTCCGGTCACGATGGCGGCGTTGCCGCCGACGATCGCGAGCACAGCGCCCTCGATGTGCACCGCGCCGCTGTGCACCGTCCCGATCACGGCGTTGCCTACCGCATTCGCGGCGACGGTACCCAAAAACACCCGCGCCCTTCGGTTGTCGGGCACACCCACGATCAGAGATGCTCCGAGCAGGAACAGACTGCCCTGCAGGTAGAACGCCGCATGCATCAAGTAGGCCCGCGCTGGGTAAACCGTCCGTCCGCGAACCGGCCTGCCGCTGGGTAGGCCGAGATCGCTGATGTAGTCGCGTGCATAGCTATAGGTGGGCTCGAAGCCCGCGGCGGCGACGGCCTCGAGGACAAGGTAACCAACGGCCGCCACGACCCAGAGGGCTGCTCCACGTGTGCTGGCCAACTCGGGCCGCTCCTCCCTGGCGGGGCCGGACGAGGGACCACTCGGTGCCCGTCTTTGCCGCCACGCTTTCACGTGGGGCCCGCTTACCCGCACAATAACGCGATGCGTGCAGTGCGGGAGATCTTAGAAGTCGTGATGTATCCGTCGCGCGCCGCTGCGGGTGCCCGCCGATGCCTGTTGAGTGCCGCACTGTTCGTCGCGCTCGTGGGCTGCGGCGGACCGACGCACAATGCTGGCGCACCGGCGGCGGGCGGCGAGTTCGCCGGCCCGATCGACATCGGCAACGGCCGGCACCTGTATCTGGAGTGCCACGGAAGGGGCAGTCCCACAGTCATTTTAGAGTCGGGATATCACAACTCGTCGGATCCGTGGAGCCAGTCCGACGCCGCTGCGCCTGCAACGGGCCCGGCCGTACTGCCGTCTCTCGCGGCGGATCACCGCGTATGCGCGTACGACCGGCCCGGCACTTTGCGCTATCCCGATCCACCCAGCATTACCGACCGCAGTTCGCCGGTCGAGATGCCGCGGAGCGCGCAAGACGTGGTGCAGGATCTGCATGCGCTGCTCGCCGCCGCCCATCTGCCGGGTCCGTACGTATTGGTCGGGCACTCGCTGGGCGGACTGTTCATCCGGCTGTATGCCCAGACTTATCCCGACCAGGTGCGGGCACTGGCGTTCGTCGATGCCTTTCCGGTCGAGATACCGGGCCTGATGGGACCGGACTGGCCGGCCTATCGCCTCGCGTTGGACCAGCCGTTGCCCCAGTTCGCGAATTCGCCGTCGTTTGAGAAAATCGACATCGACACGAGCGTCGCCCAGGTTGGCGCGGCCCCCGCTTTTCCGCCCATCCCCACCGTCGTGCTGACCAGGACCGAACCGTTTGCGATCCCTGGCAGCGTCTCGCCCGAGCAGGGCGAGCGACTCGAGCAGGCGTGGCGAGAGGCCTCTGCGGATCTGATTGCGCTGCGGCCGCAGACACCGCACATGATCGCGACCGGCAGCGACCACTTCATTCAGGTCCACCAGCCCGACTTGGTCGCGGCGGGTGTGCGTCTGGCGATGCAAAGGTCGGAATCGAACCGCTGATCCGCCGGGCACCGTGCTTCGGTTAAAAGAACGTTCCGGCATGTGGTGCTTCGGGGACCGCGAACAGTTCATCGGCCGCAGCCAGCACCGCTGGATCGTCAGCCCGGGCCAGTCCGGCTGCGGCAAGACTGCGCCAGCTCGTGCCGCCCAGCAGCGCCGCGCCAAGACCCTCGATCCCGACACGGACGTCGGCGCGGTGGGTTGTCGGTTCGGCGCCGGCCCCGGTGATCGTAAAGCTCGTTGAATTCCGTGGCAGCAGTGGGTCGTTCACCGCGATCGTCACCACTCCGCCGCCGCGGTAGGATCGCGCCGCCAGGGCACGTTCCGCGTCGATGACACGCAGCCACGTTTCGTCGTACACCGCGGTGACCTTCGCCGCGCGGCGATCGACGAACAGCCAGGGTAGCGGGTCGTCGATGGGTCGCATCCAAAACGTCACGCGGTGAACAAGATCCAGGTCGAGCAGGAAACGCAGCAATCCGAAATATGCGTCCGCGCTCGGCGCGAAGAAATCCTCGACCACGATGGTGCGCTGGTCGCTGACAAACCAATCCTCGGTGCCGATCGGGTGGTAGCGGGCGAAACCCGACTCGGCCCCCGGGTGGCCGTGTACAGCGACATACCAAGCCCCCGAATATGATTCGGCGCGGCGCCGTGCGCTCTCCCACCACACCCCGGGGCGGTCGATCGTTCCGGGACGCGGCGGACGATTGGCGTCATAAACCCGGGGCAAAATCTCCCATACTTCGGCGGCGCCCAGCAACCGCACCGGACCACCCAGGCCGACCTGCGGGCGAAACGTTGCCCGCGCGCTCGTAACCTCCACGGTTTGGGCGCAACTCGCTACCCCGTAGCCGTACCGGCCATAGATGGTGGCCTCCGACGCGCGCAGCGACGCGACGACCTCACCACGCTCCGCGATGTCGTGAAGCTGGTGCTGGATCAATTCGGTGGCGAAGCCACGTCGGGTGAACGATGGCAACACTGCGATGTGGGTCACGGCGGCGTGGCCGACGGTCGCTCCGCCGGGAAGTGTCAAGGTGCTCGTCACGGCATCCGCGGTGCCGACAAGTTGTCCATCGATGAACGCGCCGAGGGTGCGTCCGGGCTCGAACAGCTTCGTGATCTGGCCGGGCGGCAGCTTCTGCATGGGCGGCAGACCCACCATCGCGGTGCGAAACAATTGAGCTGCGCCGACGAGATCGTCGTCGGTGTCCAGGGCCCGGATCTCGGTGGTCATCCGCCCATCATGTCGTGCCCGGCGCTTGGGGTCACTAGATCGGTGTGATCAACGGGGCGAAGATCGACCGCGATCGCCCGGCACGACGCCACGCTGCAGCCACCGACGACGACTCCGAGTCGTCGCAGAAGCTCTCGGACGCAGTCGAATTGCGCGTACTAACGGATGGGCAGGCCGGTCACCGCCCGCGAAATCACCAACCGCTGAATCTCGCTGGTGCCCTCGAAGATCGTGAAAATCTTTGCGTCGCGGTGCATGCGCTCCACGGGGTAGTCGCGGGTATAGCCGTTGCCGCCCAAGATCTGGATGGCCTCGTCTGTGACATAGACCGCGGCCTCGCTCGCGACCAGCTTGGCCATCGAGCCCTCCGCCGAGTCGAAGTTCTGGTTGTTGCGCGCCATCCAGCCGGCCCGCCACACCAGCAGGCGGGCCGCATCGATGCGGCTCTTCATGTCCGCCAGCTTGAACGCCACCGCCTGGAATTCGCCGATCTTGCGGCCGAATTGCTCACGCTGGCAGGCATAGTCGAGAGCGTACTCGTAGGCGGCCCGCGCCACGCCGACGGCCATCGCCCCGACCGTGGGCCGAGTACGCTCGAAGGTCTTCATGGCCGCCTGACCGCCCGAGGAGGCACCGGACTTGACTCGGGCGATCCGCGCCTCGAACTTCTCCCGGCCGCCGAGGATGGCGTCCTCGGGCAGGCGGACGTTGTCGAGCACCACCTCTGCGGTGTGCGACGCACGGATGCCGTGCTTCTTGAACTTCTGACCCTGCGCCAGACCTTTGGTGTCCGGCCCGATGACGAAGCTGGCTTGGCCGCGGGTGCCGAGTTCAGGATGGACTGAGGCGACCACGATGTGCACGTTGGCGATGCCGCCGTTGGTGGCCCAGGTCTTGGTGCCGTTGAGCACCCACTCATTGGTCGCCTCGTCGAAGCGCGCCCGAGTGCGGATGCCGCCTACGTCAGAACCCGCGTCGGGCTCGGACGAGCAGAAGGCACCGAGCTTGGGCTCGTCGGACGTACCGAACATCTCGGGTAGCCAGCGCCCCAGTTGGTCGGGAGTCCCGTTGCCCGCCAACGCCGCTGCGGCCAGGCCGGTGCCCATGATGGACAGCGCGATGCCGGCGTCACCCCAGAACATCTCCTCGAACGCGGTCAGCATCCCCAGCCCGGTGGGCTCGGCAGCCTGCTGCGCGAAGAAGTCTGGGGAATACAGGCCGACCTTTGCGGCCTCTTGGATCACCGGCCACGGGGTTTCCTCGCGCTCGTCCCATTCGGCCGCGGCCGGACGGATGATGTCGGCGGCGAACTTGTGCACCCAATCGCGCACCTCGATCACGTCGTCGCTGAGTTGCAGTGAAAATGTCACAGCTGTGCTCCTGAAATAGATTGCCGGTTAGCGGTTTCTGTATTGGTTGAGGACGCTGACGGTTTGGTTGACCCACGCCTGGAAGTACCGTCCTTCATCGGTGTTGCCGGGCAGGCGACCGGTCAGCGCTTGCAGCGTCGCGGCATACGACAGCGACCCGATCGCGACGGCCGCGGCCGCTTCGGGATCGGGGATGCTGGTGCGGCCGGACCGATTCAATCCCGCCAGCTCGTCCGCGAAGCGTTGATAGGCGTTGTCGGTGATCACCTGCCACGTCTTTTCGTCGAGATCACCGAGCTCGTCGGGTTCACGCAGCATGACCTTGAGCAGATCCTCGCTCTGTTTGAGGTTGTTCCAGATCAACTGGCCGGCGGTGCGCACGGCCCGCTCAACGCTGCCCGGTTGCCCGGCGTCGTATTCCTCTCTCGCGGCCACGATGCTGTCGATCCGGTGCGCAACCGCCGCTTCGAGAAGCTCGCGCTTGGAGCCGAAGTGCTTGTAGAGCGCGCCCGAGCCGGGCGCCAGGCCCGATTCGCGCTGAATGTCGGCCACCGACGTCGCCGCGTAGCCCTTCTCGGCAAAGAGCCGCAGAGCGGTCGAGAGCAACCGGTCACGTCCTGAGACGAGCATGGTGAGAGAGTACTCACTCACCAACGCTGGGGCAAAATCGGTCGGTTTTGGCACGTGAGGGAGGAGACGGCGATGCCGTTAGCGTTAGATTCTTGCGAAACGCCACTGCGCCTGCCGGACCGGTACTGCTGTGAGGGTTGTACTCAGGTTGGTTGACATAGGATCAGCACCCACTGAAGGAGCCTGACATCCGCGTCCTACCGCGCGTACAGCTGCCCATGCGGGTGCTGTCGCTGCGCACCATCGTCATCGTCGCCGCCATATCGGTGATGACCCTCGTTGTACTGCTGGGCACCTGGGTATGGGTGGGTGTGACCAACGATCAGTACAGCCAGCTCGATCGGCGTCTCGATTCGGTCAGCAGCCTGGGCGACATCAGCAGCCTGCTCAACAACGCGGAGCACACCAATCCGGACCGCCCCGCTCCGGATGGCAACCTGGTGCGCACGGCCCGCATCGGCGGGGTGACCGTGTCGGTGCCCACCAGCATCGTGTTGCCCCGGCTTCCCGATGGCTACGCCAACACCACCATCAACGGCGTGCAGTACCGCGTCCGCACCTTCACCGCGGGGCCCGCCTCGATCGCGCTGGCCGCTCCGTTGGCCGAAGCTCAGCATCGGATCAATGAACTGCACCTGCGGGTGCTGCTGATCTGTGCAAGCGTGATCGGCGGCACCGTCGTCGTGGGCTGGGTGATCTCGTTGATCATGGTCAATCCGTTCCTGCTGCTGGCCCAGCAGGCCCGGGCCATCAACGCCCAGTCGAGCCCCGACGAGGTCCAGGTTCGCGGCGTGCGCGAGGCCGTGGAGATCGCAGAAGCGGTGGAGGGAATGCTGGCCCGCATAGGCAAGGAGCAGCAGCGCACCAGGGCCGCGCTCGAGTCGGCCCGCGACTTTGCGGCGGTCGCCTCCCACGAGCTGCGCACCCCGTTGACCGCGATGCGCACCAACCTGGAGGTGCTGTCCACCCTGGATCTGCCGCTCGAGCAGCGCCACGAGGTCATCGGCGACGTCATTCGCACCCAGAGCCGCATCGAGGCGACGCTGACCGCGCTCGAACGGCTGGCCCAGGGTGAGCTGACGACCGTCGACGATTTCGTCCCGTTCGACATCACCGAACTCTTGGACCGTGCCGCGCATGACGCGCTGCGCATCTATCCCGATGTGGACGTGTCGCTGGTGCCCTCGCCGACCGTGCTGATGATCGGATTGCCCACGGGGCTGCGGCTGGTGATCGACAACGCGATCGCCAATGCCGTCAAACACGGCAATGCCCGCAAAATCCTGCTGGCCGTTGGCAGTTCAGGTGAGGGTGTAGAGATCACGATCGACGACGACGGCACCGGGGTCCCGGAATCCGAACGCGCCACCGTCTTCGAACGGTTCGCCCGGGGCTCGACGGCCTCACGGTCGGGCTCCGGGCTGGGCTTGGCGCTGGTCGCCCAACAGGCCGAATTGCATGGCGGCACAGCGGCATTGCGGAGCAGTCCGCTGGGTGGCACCCGGTTGCTGTTGCGGCTGGCCGGCGATGGGCGTGGTCCGGCGTAGCAGTGGGCTAGTTCTCTTCCGTCGCCAAAGGCGAGTTTCTCGTGGGCGTGCGAAAACAAGCCCGGCACTGACCCGTTCTTCTAGCCGGGCATTAATGAGCGGCGCTGATGCCGAGTGCATGACCGCGATGATCACGTCGCCGAATCGGCGACCCGGTCATCGCTTCGGCCATTTCGCCAATTACCATCGACTTTCGGTAGCAAACGCGCGACCAAACGCCGTCACGCAACGACTCACTAAACGCGTATAACGCGATCGCGCAAGGGCGACGGAGGTGTATTTGTGACTACCGAGTCTTGAGTTGCCTCTGAGGTCTACACGACTTCTCTTGTTAATCCAATGCTTTCACGCTGGAGACCGGAGTCGGGAAACAAAATTTCCGCGCCCTGAGCCCGGCCAAAACGGAGTGAATACAAGATCAACGAAATCCCATTACACTAAGCCCCCAGCACGGCTGGGTTGAGCGTTCGGAGGGAAATGATGGGTCCTGTCACGTCGGTGCAGTCAGAGGCGGTGCTGGCGTCGGCGGGCGCCGAGTCGGCGATCAGCGCCGAGACCGAGGCAGCGGCTTCGGCTGCCGCGCCTGTCCTGCTGGGAGTGCTGCCGATGGGCGGCGACCCCGACTCGGCCATGTTCGCAGCGGCACTCAACGCCTGCGGCGGCAGCTACCTGGGCGTAGTGTCTGAGCACGCCGCCCAGCGCGGCTTGTTCGCAGGCGCGCAAAGCATCGCCTCGAGCACGTACGTCGTCACGGAGCTCATGCGCAGCTTGACGATGGCAATCGGGGCTTAAGGCCCGGCGACGTAAAAGAGGGGGAAAGTACGCATGGCCGATCCGGGATGGGCTGCGCGTACGCCTGAGGAAAACGACATGCTGCTCAAGGCGGGGGCCGGCGTCATCACTCACCTGGCGAACCAGGCCGCCTGGACCGCCTTGGCTGCCACCCATCACGGCTCCAGCATCGCGTCAACGATCAACACCGTCGCGACGTCGGCGAGTTGGACGGGCTCGGGTTCGTTGGCCTCCGCGGCGAACGCAACTGCGCTGAACGCGTCACTGCATGGGCTGGCCGGCTGGGTCGACGTCAAACCGGCAGTGGTGTCGACCGCGGTCTCGGCGTATCAAATGGCGTACGGCTCTATGCGTCCCGCTCCCGAATGCATCGAGAACCGCACCGAGACCGCCACCGATTACGGCATCAATCCACTGGTTCTCGGCGCACTAACCCCACGCATCACGTCGCTGGAGCTTGAATACTTCGGGTCGATGTGGCCAAACAACTCCGCAGTGGGGGCCAGCTACGGAACGATTCTGACGGCCTTGTCGCAAAGTCTCACCATCCCTCCGCCCATCGCAACCATGGGTGCGTCACCGGCCGCGCCCGCGCAAGCGGCAGCGGCAATTGGCGAATCGGCAGCGGAGCAAGGGGCGGGAGACGGCATGCGCGCCGCCATGCAGGGCGCACAGACCGGGACGCAGGGTGCCGGCCAGGCAGCCTCGGGTGGGCAGGACTTCATGAATCAGGCCAGCACGTTGATGCAGCCGGCGCAGCAACTAATGGGAGCGGTCCCGCAGGTGATGCAGGCTCCGATGCAAGCGATGCAGGCTCCGATGCAGATGATTCAGCCGCTGATGGGCATGTTCGCCAATCCTGGTGCCATGGGCATGGGAGGAGCGACGCCGGCGGTGTCGGCGGTCTCGGCCACCGGACTTTCCGCGGCGGAAGCCGGGGCCGGTGGCGGCGCATCCCTGGGTGGCGCGGGAGTCCCCGCGACCACCTTCACCCGTCCGGTCAGCGCCTTCGAGCCCGCCACCAGTGGTCGGCCGGTAGGGCTGCGGCCGGCCGGCGCATTAGGCGCCGAGGCCATGCGACCGCAGACCACTACGACGGGTGGGGCGCCGGTGGGCGGCATGCCGGTGGGGCACGCGGCGGGCGGCGACCGCGGCCCGCGCGACAAGGCGGACCAACCGGCGACCGTACGAGTCGTCGACGCTCGAGTGTGAACCGACTGGTGAAAGGTGAATCGACAGGTCCAATTAGCCGCCATACACTTCGCGTCATGCCCTCACGGGGGGCGGCCTACCGGAGAAGGAGAATTCCGTGACAATCAAAGTAACACCGCAAATGCTTCGCGATGCTTCCAACGCCATTCACGCGAATATGGAGCACGCGATCGGGATCGGCCAGGGATACGTTGCGAATCAGGAAAACGTGATGAACCCGTCCACCTGGTCCGGTGCGGCGGTGACCGCGTCGCACGCGACGGCCATCGAAATTCAAAACGACTTGAACAAAGTCTTGACCGGCGGCACGCGGCTGGCCGAGGGCCTGACGAAGGCGGCGGCCTTGATGGAAGGCCACGAGGCCGATTCTTCGCATGCTTTCAGCGCGCTATTCGGCGGCCACGGCTCCTGACCACTTACTCATTCGCAATTTCATTAATGGTTTTCTGAAAGGAAATTCTCTATGTCCGACCCGATCACCTATAACCCGGGAGCCGTCGCGGACTTCGCCACCGACGTCGCCTCCCGCGCGGGCCAGCTGCAGTCGATTTTCGACGACACCTCTAACCGCACGCATGCCCTGCAGGAATTTTTCGCCGGCCACGGCGCATCGGGCTTCTTCGAGGCTCAGGCGCAGATGCTGTCCGGGCTGCAGGGACTCATCGACACCATCCGCCAGCACGGGGTGACGACATCCCACGTCCTGGACAACGCGCTGAGCACCGACCAGCACATCGCCGGTCTATTCTGAGCCGCTCGACCACACGAGGACGAGCGAAGGTGGGGCAGATGCGCCGAGCGTGTGTGCCCCACCCTTCGTCTGACATCCACCGGTCGGCGGACTCACTCATCGAGGGCGAGGCCACATGCTGACCACGACGGTCGACGGCTTATGGGTGTTACAAGCGGTCACCGGGGTGGAGCAAACCTGTCCTGAATTGGGGCTGCGGCCGATGCTGCCGCGTTTGGACACCCCGGAGCGCGCAAGGGACCACCCCGCGGCGGCCGAATTGGTGGCCGCCGGGGCGCTCGATGAGGCTGGCCACGTCGACCCGATGATTCGTGAGTGGCTGACGGTGCTGTTGCGGCGAGACCTCGCGCTGCTGGTGATGATCGGTGTTCCGGGTCGCGAGCCGACGCGTGCGTCGATTTGCCGCTTCGCGACGTGGTGGGTGGTGCTGGAGCGCCACGGTGACGTGGTGCGCTTGTATCCCGCCGGCACGGCCGGCAACGAAGCGTCGGCCAGCGATCTGCTTGTCGGACAGATCGAGAGGCTGTGCGGCGTGGCCGAGGCGGCGCCGCTGAAGCCGGTCACATTGGATACCGAGCAGTTACTGAACTCAGTCCGCGACACCGCCAGCCTGCGATCGTTCCTGCTAGAACAGCGCCTCGACGCCGATCAGCTGCAGCTGGTCCTGACGGCCGCCGACCCCGCACGGTCCGCGCACGCGAACATCGTTGGGCTCCAGGCCGGTGTCGGGCCGGACGAACTGGCGCGAATAGCCGTCGGCGAGTCGACGGTATCCATCGTCGACACCCCGGCGGGACGGATCTGCATCGAAAGCGTCACCTCGGGGCAGCGCCAATACCAGATACTCTCGCCCGGCTCGCGCACGGACATCGGCGGCGCTATTCAACGGCTCATCCGCCGATTGCCGGCCGGCGAGGAGTGGCACTCGTATCGGCGAGTCGTGTGATCCAGCGCTTTGCTATCGGCGGCCAACCGTAAGGGCGCAGCGCAAGCAAACTGACGAAAGTCACTTAGATAACCAAAGTCTTGGAATAGCAATGTCTGTCGTACTTGGAAGGATTTGAACGGGGTAAACGCGGTATCGAAGACCGTGTTAGCATCGCGTCGTGACGAGCCCCTGGAATGACCCGAATATGTCGGACGAAGGCGCGCTCAGGCGGGGGGAACCGTCAAGGGCCAGCAACTTCCCTGATTCGGTATCCGACACTATGCGTATTACCGATCTGGCCGCGCCGCGAAAAATTCCACCGGGGTCCGGCTGGCGGAAATTCATCTACTCCATATCCTTTCATAAAATAAATCCCGGTGAATCTCCTCGTGAGCGGCACTACCGGGATTTGCAAAATCGCATCCGGCGGCATATTCGACGGCAATACGTCATTACGGTCGTCTCCGGCAAGGGCGGGGTGGGCGTCACGACGCTTGTCGCCTGCCTCGGGGGTGTCTTCCGGGAATGCCGGCCGCAGAACGTGATTGCGATCGACGCCGTCCCGGGTTTCGGGACACTGGCCGACCGCATCGACGAGTCCCCGCCCGGGGATTACACCGCAATCATCAACGACACCGATGTCCAGGGTTACGCGGATATTCGAGAACATCTGGGACAGAACGTCATCGGCCTTGACGTCCTGGCCGGCAACCGGACTTCCGACCAACCCAGGCCGTTGGTGCCTGCGATGTTCTCCGGGGTGCTGTCGCGCCTGCGGCGCACCCACACGGTGATGATCGTCGACACTTCTCCAGACCTCGAACACGAGGTGATGAAGCCGGTATTGGAAAACACCGACACCCTCGTTTTCGTCTCCGGTATCACCGCGGACCGGTCACGCCCGGTGCTGCGCGCGGTGGACTACCTGCGTTCGCAGGGTTACCACGAGTTGGTATCGCGCAGCACCGTGATTGTGAACCACACGGACCAGATCACCGATAAGGACGCGTTGGCCTACTTGACCGAGCGGTTCACCAAAGTTGGGGCGACCGTCGAGGTGCTGCCGTTTGATCCCCACCTCGCCAAAGGCGGCATCATCGATACGGTTCACGAATTGAAAAAGAAGTCGCGACTGCGCCTCTTTGAAATCACCGCGGGGCTGGCGGACAAATATATTCCTGACGCCGAGCGGTCGATGCCGTGACAGCGCCGCATAAGGTCGCCTTCCCGGCGCGTTGTGCGGTCAATATTTCTTACGAGAAGCATCTGTGTTCGCAGGTTTTCCCGGCCGCGATCCCGATGGAGGGATTCTTCGAGGGAATGGTGGAGCTGTTCGATGCCGACCTGAAGCGCAAAGGCTTCGACGGTATCGCACTGCCCGCGGGCAGCTATGAACTGCACAAGATCAACGGGGTTCGGCTCGACATCAATAAGAGCCTCGACGAGCTGGGCGTCCAGGACGGCGACACCCTGGTTCTGGTGCCCCGCGTCGACGGTGAATCCTTTGAACCGCAATACGAGTCGCTGTCAACGGGGTTGGCGGCCATGGGTAAATGGCTGGGTCGCGACGGCGGGGATCGGATGTTCGCGCCGGTAACCCCGTTGACCGCCGCGCACACCGCGGTCGCCGTGATCGCGATGGCCGTCGGTGTGGCCGTGGCCCTGGCGCTTCGGGCACGGACTTTCACCGACGGACCGATGCCGGCTGCGGTGGCGGGCGCCGTGGGCGCCTTGCTGCTAATGGCCACGTTGGTCGTACGAAGCGGTTGGCGGGGCCGGCGGGACCTGTTCAGTGGATTCGCATGGCTGGCGGTGTTGTCGTTGGCTACCGCCGGCGCGTGCGCGCCCCCGGGCATGCTGAGCGCCGCCCATGGACTGATTGGTGCCGTCGTGGTGATCCTGGGCGCCATCGCCATCGGGGTGACCGCGCGAAACCGTTGGCAGACAGCGGTGGTCACCGCGGTGGTGACCGTGTGCGGGATCCTGGCCGTCGTCGCCGCCGTCCGCATGTTCCGGCCGGCTTCGGCTCAGGTGCTGGCGGTCTGCGTGCTGGTCGGACTGCTCGTCCTGGTCCGGATGGCCCCACTGATCGCGTTGTGGGTGGCGCGGGTCAGACCGCCGCACTTCGGATCGATCACCGGCCGGGACCTGTTCGCGCGGCGGGAGGGAATGCCCGTCGATACCGTGGCTCCGGTCAGTGAGGACGAATCCGAGGACGAGGACAACGAACTGACCGACATCACGGCGCGCGGCGCCGCGATCGCCGCGTCGGCACGGCTGGTCAATGCGGTCCAGGTGGGCCTTTGCGTCGGGGTGTCGATAGTGCTGCCCGCCGCGGTATGGGGCGTGTTGACACCGGGCCGCCAGTGGGCGTGGTTGGCGCTGGTGGTCGCCGGGCTCGTCGTGGGCATCTTCCTCACCCAGGGGCGCGGATTCGCCGCCAAATATCAGGCGATCGCGCTCGTGTGTGGGGCGTCGGCCGCGGTGTGCGCGGGCGTGGTCAAATACGCCGTCGCCGCCCCGAAAGACGCCCTGACGGGGCTGATGTGGCCGGTGGTGGCCGTGACGATGTTCGCCGCACCGGGTTTGGCCGCAGCACTTTTGGTACCGACCATGAGGTTTCGGCCATTCATCCGGTTGACGGTGGAATGGGTGGAGGTGCTCGCGTTCATCGTCTTGCTACCAGCCGCGGCGGCCTTGGGAGGGCTTTTCACGTGGATTCGCCACTGAAAAGGGCCGCGGCGGTGACCGCCGCCTTCGCCCTGGTCGCGATGTCAGCCAATATCCCTGCCGCATTTGCCATTACGCCACCCTCGGTGGATCCGGGGATGGTTCCGCCGGATGGGCCGCCAAGGCCGGACCAGCCGATGCGCCGCGCCAACAGCTGCTCGACCCCGATCACCGTGAGAAACCCCGATGTGGCGCAAATGGCCCCGGGTATCAACATGCTGAACATCAGCAGGGCGTGGCAATACAGCACCGGTAACGGTGTGCCCGTGGCGGTGATCGACACGGGAGTGTCGCCGAACCCGCGGCTACCGGTGGTACCCGGTGGCGATTACATCATGGGCGAGGACGGCCTGTCGGACTGTGACGCCCACGGCACGATCGTCAGCTCGATCATCGGCGCTGCACCACAAGGGATTCTGCCGATGCCACGGCCGATGCCCGCCACGCCGGCATTTCCTCCGCCGGCCGGTCCGCCGCCGGCCGCCGGCGCACCGCCCCCACCGGTCGAGGTACCACCCCCGGTGGCGCCCCCGCCCCCGCCGCCGCCGGTGACGATCACCCAGGTCCTTCCGCCGCCGCCACCACCGCCGCCGCCCCCGCCGCCGGAGGGCGGCGGCGCCACCGCCGCGTCGAACGGCCCCGCCGATCCACAAACCGAGGACGAACCCGCGGTACCGCCCCTTCCCCCGGGAGCACCCGACGGGGTGGTGGGGGTGGCGCCGCACGCGACCATCATCTCGATCCGGCAATCGTCACGCGCCTTCGAACCGGTCAATCCGCCGCCGGCAGACCCGTACTCCGACGAGAAGGTGAAGGCCGGAACGCTGAATTCGGTTGCGCGCGCGGTGGTTCACGCCGCGAACATGGGGGCCAAGGTGATCAACGTTTCGGTCACCGCCTGCCTGCCCGCCGCCTCCCCGGCCGATCAGCGAGCGTTGGGTGCGGCGCTGTGGTACGCGTCGACCACGAAGGATGCGGTGATCGTCGCGGCCGCAGGCAACGATGGGGAAGCCGGGTGTAACAACAATCCGATGTACGACCCACTTGACCCATCGGATCCCCGGGACTGGCATCAGGTCAAGATCATCTCGGCGCCGTCGTGGTTTTCCGATTACGTCCTATCGGTGGGCGCGGTTGACGCCAGCGGTGCCCCGCTCGACAAGAGCATGTCGGGTCCCTGGGTCGGTGTGGCCGCGCCCGGAACCCACATCATGGGCCTCTCGCCCCAAGGCGGCGGCCCGGTCAATGCCTACCCGCCGTCGCGGCCGGGCGAGAAGAACATGCCGTTCTGGGGAACCAGTTTCTCGGCGGCCTACGTCAGCGGCGTCGCGGCGTTGGTACGGGCGAAATTCCCCGACCTCAGCGCGCATCAGGTGATAAACCGGATCGTGCAATCGGCGCACAATCCGCCTGCAGGCGTTGACAATAAGGTCGGGTACGGCTTGGTGGACCCGGTGGCCGCGTTGACCTTCAACATCCCGCCGGGCGAGCGGATGCCCCCCGGAGCCCAAAGCCGGGTCATCACCCCGGCCCAGCCGCCCCCGCCGCCCGACCACCGGGCACGCAACATCGCCATCGGATTCCTGGGGGTCGTGGCTGCCGGTGTATTGGTGTTCGCGATCGCGGCGCGACTGCGGAGGGCTCGATGAGGCCCGACCTGACCGGCTTCAGCCGCGGCAGCAACCGGCGGGTGTTCGGCGTGTGGGTGGTGTTCGTTCTCGCATTCGCCGGTTGGCTTGTGGCCGGGTACATCGGCTCGGCTGCCGCCGTGGCGGTGGGGATCGCGCTGGTCTTTGTGCGGTGGTGGGGTCAGCCGGCGTGGTCGTGGGCCGTCTTGTGGCGGCGTGGCCGGCGCCCGATCGACTGGACTGCACCGATCACCGTGGCCAACAACCGATCCGGTGGCGGGGTCCGCGTGCAAGACGGTGTCGCCGTGGCCGCGGTGCAGCTTCTCGGCAGGGGTCACCGAGCGACCATGGTGACCGGCTCGGTGACGGTCGAGACCGAAAACGTGCTCGACATCGTCGAATTGGTGCCGATGCTGCGCCAGGCGTTGGGCCTGGAGCTCGATTCGATCAGCGTCGTCACCATCGGTTCTCGGCACGGCACCACCGGAGACTTCCCCCGAGTGTACGACTCGGAGATAGGGACGCCCCCCTACGCGGGCCGCCGCGAGACATGGCTGATCATGCGGCTGGCGGTGATCGACAACGCCCAGGCCCTCTTCTGGCGCACGACCGTTGGCGCGGCGGCCATTTCAGCCGCACAACGCATCGCGGGGCGGTTGCGCTGCCAAGGATTGCGGGCGAAGGTGGCCACCGCCACAGACCTTGTCGAGCTCGATCGGCGGCTCGGACGAGACGCGGTGTCGGGAAACGTGCAGAGATGGAAAGCCATACGCGGAGAAGCGGGTTGGATGACCACCTACGCATACCCGGCCGAGGCGATCACGTCACGCAACCTCTCGCAGGCGTGGACGTTGCGCGCCGACGAGGTCATCCAGAACGTCACGGTGTTTTCCGACGGCCAATGCACCGCGACGATCACCGTGCGCACACCGACGCCCGCACCGACGCCGCCCAGCGTGATTCTGCGCCGGCTCAACGGCGAGCAGGCAGCTGCCGCGGCCACGAACATGTGCGGTCCCCTTCCCCACCTGCGGGGCATTCGGCGCAGCCCGTTGCCCGCACAACTGGTCACCGAGATCGGACCGTCGGGCGTCCTGATCGGCAAACTGAGCAACGGTGATCGGCTGCTTATGCCGGTTACCGACGCCGGTGAACTGTCGCGTGTGTTCGTTGCAGCGGACGACCCGGTCGCCAAGCGACTCGTGATCCGCACCGCCGGCGCCGGCGAACGGGTCTGCGTGCACACCCGTGACATGTCGCGCTGGGTTAGCGTGCGCATGCCGGAGATCAGCGTCGTCAGCAGCTCACGTCCCGCACCACGGACCACGGTGAGCGTGGTGGAATACGCGGCGAAACGGGGTAGCGGTTTCGGCGCGGCCGAAGGCGGAGGTGTCGAGGCTGCGATCTCACCCACTCCGCGACCGGCGACCGTGATCACCGTCGCACCCGCGGGCGTCACGCTCTCCGAAGCGCAACGGCACGGGTTTGAGGTGATCATCGAGCAGATCGGCCAGGCGGCGGTGAATGTCAGTGCAGCAGGACAGGATTGGCTTGTCGAGATGGACATGTTCCGCGCCGAGAACCGCTACGTCAGCCTCGAGCCGGTAAGCATGTCGGTCGGCACATAGCAGGTCGGTTGGGCGAGTTCGAGGCACAGTGTGATAGGCGCACGGACCGGTTGCGGTGCTAACCCGAAAGGGCTGTGGACGGCTGCCTGCAACCTCGGAGACCATATCCGGAATGGGGGATGCGGTGGGTGATTTACAAACGGCCCGAAGACATTTCGACCGTGCCATGGCGATCAAGAGTCAGCAGGGCCGCGCGGCGGCGCTACCCGAGTTCGTTGCCGCCACCGACGCCGACAAGTCGATGGCCGATGCGTGGCTGGGGCGCATCGCGTGCGGTGACAACGACCTGGCGTCGTTGCGCCAGCTCTACGTCACGAGCGAATGGTTACACCGCGAGACCACCCGCATCGGGCAGACACTGGCCGCGGAGATCCAGCTGGGCCCCTACATCGGCATCACCGTCACCGACGCATCACAGGTCGGGCTGGCGTTGGCGTCCGCGTTGACGATCGCCGGGGAATACGCCGAGGCCGACAAGCTGCTGGCCAACCCAGACCTGCTGGACTCGTGGACCAACTACCAGTGGCACCAATTGGCCCGAACGTTTTTGATGTACCGCGCGCAACGCTGGCCGGACGTGCTGCTGACCGCCGCCGAGGAGCTGCCCGCCCACGCCATCGTGATGTCGGCTGTCACGGCGTCGATTTGCGCGCTGGCAGCCCACGCTGCCGCCCACCTCGGGCAGGGCCGGGTCGCGCTGGACTGGCTCGACCGGGTGGACGTGATCGGCCACACCCAGTCGTCGTCACGCTTCGACTCCGATGTGTTGACGGCCTCGATCGGCCCGGCCGACATTCCGCTGCTCGTCGCCGATCTGGCCTACGTGCGGGGGATGGTGCACCGGCAGCTGCGCGAGGAGGACAAGGCCCAGATCTGGCTTTCCAAGGCCACCATCAACGGCGTGTTGACCGAGGCGGCCAAAGAAGCGCTGGCCGACCCGAACCTGCACCTGGTCGTGACCGACGAGCAAACCATCGACCGCCGCACCGACAGATGGGACGCGTCGTCGGCCAAGAGCCGCGACGAACTCGATGACGACGCCGCCAACGATCGACGCGCCGAGCTGTTGGCCGAGGGCCGCGAGCTGCTGGCCAACCAGGTGGGACTGGCGGCGGTGAAGGAAGCGGTCGCTGCGCTGGAAGATCAACTCGAAGTGCGAACAATGCGGCTCGAGCACGGCCTGCCGGTGGAGGGCCAGACCAATCACATGCTGCTGGTCGGCCCGCCCGGTACCGGCAAAACAACCACCGCGGAAGCCTTGGGCAAGATCTATGCCGGCATGGGAATCGTGCGGCACCCCGAGATCCGTGAGGTGCGCCGATCGGATTTCTGCGGCCACTTCATCGGCGAATCCGGGCCCAAGACCAATGAACTGATCGAAAAGTCGCTTGGTCGAATTATTTTCATGGATGAGTTCTATTCCCTGATCGAGCGCCATCAGGACGGCACACCCGACATGATCGGCATGGAGGCCGTGAACCAACTCCTGGTTGCGTTGGAGGTTCACCGATTCGACTTCTGTTTCATCGGTGCCGGCTACGAAGACCAAGTGGATGCGTTCCTTACCGTGAACCCGGGATTGGCCGGCAGGTTCAACCGCAAGCTCCGCTTCGAGTCCTACTCGCCGGCGGAGATCGTCGAGATCGCACATCGCTACGCCACGCCGCGCGCCAGCTTGCTCGACTCGGGTGCACGCGAATCGTTCTTGGACGCGGCCACGACCATCCGCAACTACACCACCCCGGGCGGGCGCCACGGCATCGATGCCATGCAGAACGGCAGGTTCGCCCGCAACGTCGTCGAACGCGCCGAGGGCTTTCGTGACACCCGAGTGGTCGCACAGAAGCGCGCGGGTCAACCGGTGACCGTGGAGGACCTGCAAATCATTACCGCGGCCGACCTGCAGGCCGCGGTGCGCAGCGTGTGTTCGGACAACCGCGACATGGCGGCCATCGTCTGGTGACGGCTACGCCGGCTCGAAGCGGAAAACGGCGAGCCGGCCCGCCAGCGCTTCGAATTCGTCGGCCGTTCCGTCGCGCACCATCCCCGACCGTTTCGCAAACGCCACACCCACCGGGACTTCGGTGGGGAAGGCCCGCAGCACCGGCCGGGCCTCGCCGGGGGACAGTTCGACGATCCGGACCGAACGTGAACGCCGGCCCCGGCTGAGCGTGCCAATGCCAGCGGCCCGGGCATTCGCCGCCCAGTCTGCGCCGGGATACCCGGCCACCACGTACAGGCCACCCTGGAAATGGAAAGGGGTCATCGGAGTGCTGCGCGGCTGACCCGACTTGCGGCCGGGCACGGTGAGAACCATTGCGGGCCCGGTCGGAATCCCGAGCCGTTGCACCGCCATCATGAACTTGTTCATCGGCTTGAGGTAGCGCGGAGGACGCGGATCGGTCATCTCAGATTCCGACTTTCTCGTTGTCGAACATTCCGCGGTGTTCGAAAACCCAGTGCGCGAACGGAACTGCCGGACGGCCGAGGATCTTCTCGACATCGGGTGTGACCAGCGCGGGCTCGTCGAGCGTCGCGCCGAGCATCGCGATGTAGGCGTCGGCGAATCCGGCTCCGAACCCCAACCCGATAAACCGTTGCCGCACCGCCTCAGCGGGGATTTCGCGATACTGCAGCGTCCGGCCCAGAACAGCGCCGATTACCTCGACCAGTTCCGCGTTGGTGAACGCACGGGGACCGGTCAACGGGATCCGCTGTCCGACAAGTTCATCGGTGAGCAACGCGTGCGCCGCTACGCCGGCGATGTCGGTCTCGACGATCGGCGCGGTCGATGCGGCGGCGTACGGCCCGGCGACCACGTCGCCGGCGCGGATCTGCGCCGACCACATGCCGGCGAAATTCGTCGCGAACACCGTGGGCCGCAGGCTCACCCAGGACAGGCCGGAATCGACCGCCAGACGTTCGACCTCCCTGTTGCGGTCACCGCGAAACCGGGACGGCTGCCGACTGACATCATCGTCGGCATTGATCGCCGACAACGCGACCAGCTTGGTGACTCCGGCCCGTCCGCAGTGCTCCACCACTTCTTCCAACTCCCCGCCCAGCGCACGCGAGTTCAGAAACACCGCGGAGGCACCCGAAAGCGCGGCGGTGGCCGAACCGAACACCGCCACGTTCGGGGGAAGGCCGGCCGGCGCCGGCTGTCGGGTGACCGCCCGAACTCGGGCTCCCGCGGCGAGCAGTTCGGCGACGAGTGGACGGCCGACGTTGCCGGTCGCACCGGTGACGACGATAGTCATGAGTGGGTTCCTTCCGTGAACTTCTCGCACTGCTGAAACGACGGGGCAAAAGGTGGGAAAGTTACATCGCGAACGGCGTAACTTTTTGCCTCAACAAATCGTCGAAGAGTCATGAACCAGTCGCCGTCCGCCAGCGATCAGGTCAGCGAGGCCTGGCGTCGCCACCGCCCGTATCTGGTCAACCTCGCCTACCAGATGCTGGGTGATATCGGCGAGGCCGAAGACATTGCGCAGGAGGCCTTTCTGCGGCTTTCGCGGGCCGACGTCAACGAGATCGAAGACGCGCGCGGCTGGCTGACCGTGGTGGCGAGCCGCCTCTGTCTCGACCAGGTGCGCTCGGCCCGGGCCCGGTACGAGCGCCCCGGCGACGTCGACGAGCAACCGGCACCGCGGCGCTTCGACCCGGCCGACCGGGTCACCCTCGATGACGAGATCCGCGTCGCGCTGCTCGAAGTATTGCGCAGGCTCAGTCCCGGTGAACGAGTCGCCTTCGTGCTGCACGACGTATTCGGCGTCCCCTTCGACTCGATCTCGCAAACGGTGGGCCGCCCGGTCGGTACCTGCCGTCAGCTGGCACGGCGCGCACGGTCGAAATTTCATGCCGCGCAACCGAACCTGACCGACGTCACGCCGGCAGAGCACCGGATGGTCACCGAAAAGTTCATCACCGCATGCGCCAACGGTGATCTCCAAGCGTTGGCCGCGGTCCTGGATCCGACGGTATGGGGCGTGGGCACGATCCTCGCGGACCCGGCACCCCCACCACAGATCAACCACGGGCCAGATGCCGTGGCGACCAACCTGTTGCGCTACCTGTGGCCGGACGTGACCCTGGTCAGCGGCCCCGCCGGGGGACCGGTGCTGCTGGCCTTCAGCGAACGGCGCCTGTTCGCCGTCATCGTGCTGACCATCCGCGAATCCCGGGTGTGCAAGATCGAGGCGATCGCCGACCCATCGGCGCGGGCTTAGTCCTGCTTCTGAGCTGGACGCTCTTTCGCGCCGTCGGGACGGGCCGCGAAGTAGCCGGCGATGGCCGCGGTGACCTCGAGGAACTTGCGGCGCGTGGCCGGCGCCATCTCGTGGCCGACGTCGATCACGCCGCCGGGCCGCAGATGCGGGTCGAACGGCACTTCGATGACCGGGCGGCCGTGATCGGCGAACTCGCGGGCGAGCAGGGCCCGGGTGCGTTTGTCGGCATGCCCGTCGGAATCGTTGAGTACCACGATGCTGTGCTGCAGCAGCGTGGTGAAGCCGTGATCGGCCAGCCACTCCATGGTCCGCGCCGCGGCGGATGCGCCGTCGGCCCAGGGCGAAGACACCACGATCAGAGCATCGAGGTCGCGCAGGACTTCCTGGGTGAGCGGCGAGTCCATCGTCGAACCACAGTCGATGACCGAGATTGTGAAATGGCGGTCCAGCCGCAGCGCGGCTTCCCGGTAGATCGCTGGATCGAGCACCCGGCGCGGGCCCGACGCCGGTTCGCCGCCGAGCACGTGCAGACCCGCGGGATTACGGCCCAGCCGCGCCGCCACATCATGGAAGGACCGGAGGTTCTTGTCGGCGGTGAGCTCCCAGAACGAGCCCGTAGACGCCGGATCGATCCGGCTGCTCAGCCGGCCGAAGGCGGTGTCGGCGTCGATGGCCACGACGTCATCGTGCCGGCGGAGTGTGGCGAACAGTGATGCCACGCTTGCGGCCACCGATGTCTTTCCCACGCCGCCCTTGCCCAGCACACCGACCTTGTAGTTGCCATGGAGGCGGGTCCGGATGGCGGCTTCGAACTCCGCCTCCTGCTGCTGGGCGGGCGACGGTCCGAGGGTGATCAGGCCGAAGGCGGCCAGCCGCAGGGCACGCCGCCAACCGCGGTCGGGCAACTCCCCGCCGCCCCGCTTGAAATTCGGCTGGAAAGCCGTGCGGAGCGGCTGCTGCGGTGGGGGATGGGTCGGCGGCCGGAACGATGGCGGAGCCGGCTGAGTAGGTGGCGACCAGCCGTGCGGCGGCGCCGGAGAAGAAGCCGATGGCGGACGCGGGGGAGCGGGCCGCTGGGCGACCGGAGGAGTGGCGGACCGGGACTCTTGGGGTGCGGGGTGGGGCTGCTGCGGGAAGGGCCCGGACGGGTGTGGTGCGGGGGTGCTCGGCCGTTCGGGCTGCAGACGGTCCCGCAGGAATTCGTCGCGCTCGTTCATGGGCTCCTCGCGTGCCAGGTGGTCGATTGTCGCGCCGATGGACCGGTGGCGACGAACGTATTACGTGATAAGCGCCACCGTCCAACCCGTGACGCCGGGGTGTGATCAATCCCGTCCAGTATCTCCTGCCGTGTTCGGTGCGCGAACGTGCAAACTCCGCCTCGCGTGGCTTCGGACTGCCGAGACACGCCGGGCGGGGCGCTGAGCACGCGCACACCGGCGCTTGGCGACATCGTCAATCATCCCGACGTGGCCGTCAGCAAACTCACCGGACTAGCCTGCCCCGACCAGGACGGCCTGGAATACGCGCAGCTGTGGGAAGAATTCGTCGCCCCGGCGGGCGGCGGGCATAATTGGAGTCCCACCCCAGCAGCGAAATTTACGGCGCTGCCGGCTGGCGGCTAGACTTTAGGAAGTTGGCATGTCAGGCGGGTATTGTCATATCGTTTTACGACTTGTCGAGACCGGTTCCAGGCCACCGTTCAAAGCTGCACGGACCTCCCTAGCAGGATCACCTCCACCTGGGGTACAGCCCATCGAGACAAGACCGAAGGGGTTCTAGCCCGCAACCTTGGGGTGCGACCTCGTCGGGGCCGCTGCTAACGGCCGCGCAGAACGTTCAGGTGAAGGGTCAGGTGCATATGACGCCCAAGCGCGTCGGGTTATACAACCCCGCGTTCGAGCACGACTCGTGCGGGGTTGCCATGGTCGTCGATATGCACGGCCGTCGTAGCCGCGACATCGTGGAGAAGGCAATCACCGCGCTGCTGAACCTCGAGCACCGGGGTGCCCAGGGCGCCGAACCTCGCAGTGGTGACGGCGCCGGCATCATGCTTCAGGTCCCGGACGCCTTTCTGCGCGGGGTCGTCGACTTCGAGTTGCCCGCGGAGGGCAGCTACGCCACCGGCATCGCGTTCCTGCCGCAGTCGTCCAAGGACGCCGCGACGGCGTGTGCCGCGGTGGAGAAGATCGCCGAAGCCGAGGGCCTGACGGTGCTGGGCTGGCGCAACGTGCCGATCGACGACTCGTCACTGGGCGCGTTGTCCCGCGACGCGATGCCCACCTTCCGGCAGGTATTCATGGCAGGCGCATCCGGCATGACGCTGGAGCGCCGCGCCTACATAGTGCGTAAGCGCGCCGAACACGAACTTGGCACCAAGGGGCCCGGACAAGACGGTCCCGGCCGCGAAACCGTCTATTTCCCAAGCCTTTCCGGTCAGACTCTCGTCTACAAGGGCATGCTGACCACGCCCCAGCTCAAGGCTTTTTATCTTGACCTGCAAGACGATCGGTTGACCAGCGCGCTGGGTATCGTGCACTCCCGGTTCTCCACCAACACCTTCCCGTCGTGGCCGCTGGCACATCCATTCCGCCGCGTCGCGCACAACGGTGAGATCAACACCGTCACCGGTAACGAGAACTGGATGCGGGCCCGCGAGGCGCTGATCAAGACCGACATTTTCGGAGCCGAAGCCGACGTCGAGAAGTTGTACCCGATCTGTACGCCGGGGGCGTCCGACACCGCGCGTTTCGATGAGGTGCTCGAACTTCTCCATTTAGGCGGACGCAGCCTGGCCCACGCGGTGTTGATGATGATCCCCGAGGCCTGGGAGCGCAACGAGTCGATGGACCCCGCGCGACGGGCGTTCTACCAGTACCACGCCTCGTTGATGGAGCCGTGGGACGGCCCCGCATCGATCACGTTCACCGACGGAACCGTCATCGGCGCCGTGCTGGACCGTAATGGTTTGCGCCCCTCGCGAATCTGGGTCACCGAAGACGGCTTGGTCGTCATGGCGTCCGAGGCCGGTGTGCTGGACCTGGATCCGGCCAAGGTGGTCCGCCGGATGCGGTTGCAGCCCGGGCGCATGTTCCTGGTGGACACCGCGCAGGGCCGCATCGTCTCCGACGAGGAGATCAAAGCGGAGCTGTCCGCCGAGCACCCGTACCAGGAGTGGCTGGACAGGAACCTGGTCCCGCTCGATGACCTGCCGCAGGGCAACTACAAGCGGATGCCCCATGACCGCCTCGTCAAGCGCCAGCAGATATTCGGCTACACCTACGAAGAACTCAACCTCTTGGTCGCGCCGATGGTCCGCAGCGGCGCCGAGCCGATCGGGTCGATGGGCACCGACACCCCGGTGGCAGTGCTCTCGCAGCGGCCCCGGATGCTCTACGACTACTTCCACCAGCTCTTCGCACAGGTGACCAACCCGCCGCTGGATGCGATCCGCGAGGAGGTGGTGACCAGTCTGCAAGGCACCACCGGCGGCGAGCGCGACCTGCTCACGCCGACCGAGCGCTCGTGTCATCAGATCGCGCTGTCACAGCCGATTCTGCGCAACCGGGAACTGGCGAAGCTGATCAACCTCAACCCCGATGACGAGGTCAATGGTCGCCCGCATGGCATGCGCTCCAAGGTGATTCGGTGTCTGTATCCCGTCGCAGAGGGCGGCGCCGGGCTGGCGACCGCGCTCGAGGAGGTGCGCGCGCAGGCGTCCGCGGCGATCGCTGACGGCGCGCGAGTGATCATCCTGTCCGACCGCGAATCCGACGAACGGATGGCGCCCATCCCGTCGCTGCTCGCGGTGGCGGGGGTGCACCACCACCTGGTGCGCGACCGGACCCGCACTCACGTCGGTCTGGTGGTGGAAACCGGTGACGCCCGAGAGGTCCACCACATGGCCGCGCTGGTCGGCTTCGGTGCCGCGGCGATCAACCCGTACATGGCGTTCGAGTCCATCGAGGACATGCTCGATCGCGGCGTGATCGAAGGAATCGACCGCAAGACGGCGCTGAGCAACTACATCAAGGCCGCCGGCAAGGGCGTGCTGAAAGTCATGTCCAAGATGGGCATTTCGACGGTGGCGTCCTACACCGGTGCTCAGTTGTTCCAGGCGGTCGGCATTTCCGAGGACGTGCTAAGCGAGTACTTCACCGGCTTGAGTTGTCCGATCGGCGGCGTCACCCTGGACGACATCGCCGCCGACGTCGCCGCCCGGCACGCGCTGGCCTACCTGGACCGCCCGGACGAGCGGGCCCACCGCGAGCTCGAGGTGGGTGGGGAATACCAGTGGCGCCGCGAAGGCGAATACCACCTGTTCAACCCGGAGACCGTCTTCAAGCTGCAGCACGCGACGCGCACCGGCCAGTACAAGGTGTTCAAGGACTACACCCGGCTGGTCGACGACCAGAGCGAGCGGATGGCATCGCTGCGCGGCCTGCTCAAGTTCCGGGCCGGGGTCAATCCCCCGATTCCCGTGGAGGAGGTCGAGCCCGCCAGTGAGATCGTCAAGCGCTTCTCGACCGGGGCGATGAGCTACGGCTCGATCTCCGCCGAGGCGCATGAGACGCTGGCCATCGCGATGAACCGGTTGGGCGGCCGGTCCAACAGCGGTGAAGGCGGCGAAGACGTCAAGCGGTTCGACCGCGATCCCAATGGCGATTGGCGGCGCAGCTCGATCAAGCAGGTCGCCTCCGGGCGCTTCGGCGTCACGTCGCACTACCTGACAAACTGCACCGACATCCAGATCAAGATGGCCCAAGGTGCGAAACCCGGTGAGGGCGGCCAGCTTCCGGGGCACAAGGTGTACCCGTGGGTTGCCGAAGTACGGCACTCCACCCCGGGCGTGGGGCTGATTTCGCCGCCACCGCACCACGACATCTATTCCATCGAGGACCTGGCGCAGCTGATCCACGACCTGAAGAACGCCAACCCGTCCGCGCGGGTGCACGTCAAGCTCGTCTCCGAAAACGGTGTCGGCACGGTCGCCGCGGGTGTGTCCAAAGCCCATGCCGACGTGGTGCTGATCTCCGGGCACGACGGCGGCACCGGCGCGACGCCGCTGACCTCTATGAAGCACGCGGGGGCTCCGTGGGAGCTGGGACTGGCCGAGACGCAGCAGACGTTGCTGCTGAACGGGTTACGCGACCGGATCGTGGTTCAGGTCGACGGCCAGCTCAAGACGGGCCGCGACGTGATGATCGCCGCGCTGCTCGGCGCCGAGGAATTCGGCTTCGCCACCGCGCCGCTGGTGGTCTCCGGCTGCATCATGATGCGGGTTTGCCACCTGGACACCTGCCCCGTCGGCGTGGCCACCCAAAACCCGGTGCTGCGCGAACGCTTCACCGGCAAGCCCGAATTCGTCGAGAACTTCTTCATGTTCATCGCCGAAGAGGTGCGCGAATACATGGCGCAATTGGGATTCCGCACGCTCAACGAGGCGGTCGGCCAGGTGAACTCCTTGGACATGACGCTGGCGCGGGCCCACTGGAAGGCACACCGGCTGGATCTGACTCCGGTGCTGCACGAGCCGGAATCGGCGTTCATGAACCAGGACCTCTACTGCAGCTCGCGCCAAGACCACGGTCTGGATAAGGCGCTCGACCAGCAGTTGATCGTGATGAGCCGCGAGGCGCTGGACTCCGGAACGCCGGTCCGGTTCTCCACGACGATCAGCAACGTCAACCGCACGGTGGGCACCATGCTTGGCCATGAGGTTACCAAAGCCTATGGCGGACAAGGGTTGCCGGACGGAACCATCGACATCACCTTCGATGGCTCGGCGGGCAACAGCTTCGGTGCGTTTGTGCCGCGGGGCATCACCCTGCGCGTCTACGGCGACGCCAACGACTATGTGGGCAAGGGCCTGTCCGGTGGGAGGATCGTCGTTCGGCCCTCGGATGACGCGCCTTCGGACTACGTCGCCGAGGACAACATCATCGGCGGCAACGTGATCCTGTTCGGCGCGACCAGCGGCGAGGTGTACCTGCGCGGCGTCGTCGGCGAGCGGTTCGCCGTCCGTAACTCCGGGGCGCACGCCGTCGTCGAGGGTGTCGGCGACCACGGTTGCGAATACATGACCGGCGGCAAGGTGGTCGTCCTCGGTCGCACCGGCCGCAACTTCGCGGCCGGGATGTCCGGCGGCGCGGCCTACATTTACGATCCGCAGGGCGAATTCCCAGGCAATCTCAACGCGGAGATGGTCGAGCTCGAGAGCTTGGACGAAGATGACTACGAGTGGTTGCACGGCATGATCCAGGCACACGTTGATGCCACCGATTCCGCTATCGGCCAGCGCATTCTGGGTGATTGGCCGCAACACCGGCGACACTTCACCAAGGTGATGCCGCGGGACTACAAGCGGGTACTGCAGGCCATCGCCGAAGCGGAACGCGACGGGGTGGATGTCGACAAGGCGATCATGGCGGCCGCGCATGGCTGATCCGAGCGGCTTCCTGAAATACCCGCATCGGGAACTGCCGAAGCGCCGGCCTGTCCCGCTGCGGTTGCGCGACTGGCACGAGGTCTACGAAGAATTCGACAACGAGACCCTGCGCGAACAGGCGACCCGCTGCATGGACTGCGGTATTCCGTTCTGCCACAACGGTTGCCCGCTAGGCAACCTGATTCCGGAATGGAACGACCTGGTGCGCAGGGACCGGTGGCGCGATGCCATCGAACGGTTACACGCCACCAACAACTTTCCGGATTTCACCGGGCGGCTGTGCCCGGCTCCCTGCGAACCTGCCTGCGTGCTCGGCATCAACCAGGATCCGGTGACGATCAAGCAGATCGAGCTGGAGATCATCGACAAGGCCTTCGACGAGGGCTGGGTGCGGCCGTTACCGCCGGACACGAAGACCGGGAAGAAGGTCGCCGTGGTCGGTTCCGGTCCGGCGGGTTTGGCCGCCGCCCAGCAGCTGACCCGCGCCGGCCATACGGTCACCGTGTTCGAGCGGGCCGATCGCATCGGTGGACTGCTGCGCTACGGCATCCCGGAATTCAAGATGGAAAAGCGCGTCCTGGACCGCCGGCTGGACCAAATGCGGGCCGAGGGAACCGAATTCCGCGTCGGGGTCAATGTCGGTGTCGACATCACCGCCGAGCAACTGCGTGCCGAGTTCGACGCCGTGGTGCTGGCCGGCGGTGCCACGGCAGCGCGCGATCTGCCGATCCCCGGCCGCGAACTGCAGGGCATCCACCAGGCGATGGAATATTTGCCGTGGGGTAACCGCGTGCAGGAAGGCGACGACGTGCTGGGCCCCGACGGGGAGCCGCCGATCACCGCCAAAGACAAGAAGGTCGTCATCATCGGTGGCGGGGACACCGGCGCCGACTGCCTGGGCACCGCGCACCGGCAGGGCGCGGCCGTCATCCACCAGTTCGAGATCATGCCGCGCCCGCCGGAGACACGCGCGCCGTCCACCCCGTGGCCGACCTACCCGCTGATGTACCGGGTGTCCTCGGCGCACGAAGAGGGCGGCGAACGGGTGTTCTCGGTCAACACCGAGGAATTCGCCGGCGAAGACGGTCACGTGACGGCGCTCAAGGCGCACGAGGTGACCATGCAAGACGGCAAATTCGTCAAGGTGGAGGGGTCCGAGTTCGAACTCGAGGCCGACCTGGTGTTGCTGGCGATGGGATTTGTCGGCCCCGAGACCGAGGGCTTGCTCACCGACCTCGAGGTGAAACTCACCGAGCGCGGCAACGTCGCCCGCGGGGCCGATTTCGACACGTCGGTTCCGGGCGTCTTCGTTGCCGGTGACATGGGTCGTGGCCAGTCGCTGATCGTCTGGGCGATAGCTGAGGGCAGGGCCGCGGCGGCCGCAGCGGACCGGTTCCTGATGGGGGCTACCGCGCTGCCGGCCCCGATCAAGCCCACCGCGGTGCCGCTTCAGTAGTAACATCAGTCACTCCAGAAACACCGTCGACTTCGTCCGGCGAGTCTCCCACTGTTTGCCAGACGTCAGGTGTCTAATGGCCCGTTGTGAGCCCGCTCACATGGGGGTCACACCGGTTTCCCGGTTGAACGGACTGATCGCAGGAGAGATTCTTGTGCATATCCACCCATTACCTCGAACACGGATGGGGCGAATCGCCTGGTCATGGTTGCGTCACCCGGTGAAAAGTCGCGAATTTCCAGCCAAGCATGAGCGGCTGGTGACCGCACAGGACTGGCTGCTTTTCGGCGCGTGATCGCCTGCCCGGGCGCCCCAACTGGCACGCGGCGGGTTTGCTCTGGGGTGCTTGGCAAAATTTTCGCCGGACGGTTCGAAAATGCGCCGGGAAAACGGCATCACCGCGTGGATAAACCCGAGTCCCGGATCGCCTCGGCGAGCGGTTCCAGCACGGCCGGGTCGTGTGGCGGGGGAAGGTAGACGATGCCCAGATCCAACCCTTCGGCGGCCAGCCCGGCCGCGTCCTCGATGACTTTCCCGTAGTTCAGGTCCGGCTCCAGGCGCAGGTGTGCCGAGAGCGTGATCTCCTTGGGATCGCGGCCGATGTCCGCACAGTGCGAGGCCAGAACGTCACGCTTGTGGGCGAACACGTCGGGCGGACCGCCCACGAAATTCCAGTGCTGGGCGTAGCGAGCGGTGATCCGCAGCGTGCGCTTCTCCCCACTGCCGCCGATGCAGATCGGCGGGTGCGGCCGCTGCGGACCCTTGGGCTCGTTGCGAGCACCCTTGAGCTGGTAGAACTTGCCGTCGAAGTCGGTGGTCTGCTGGCTGAGCAGGCTGGTCAGCACCTCGCACGCCTCCTCGAAGCGGTCGAAGCGTTCCTTGATACTGCCCAGTTCGATGCCGTAGGCGCCGGACTCCTCTTCGTTCCAGCCGGCGCCGATCCCCAGCTCGAGCCGTCCGTTCGAAATGATGTCCAGCGCCGCCGCCATGTTGGCCAGCACCGCGGGGTGGCGGTAGTGGATCCCGGTCACCAGGGTCCCCACCCGCAGCCGCTTGGTAGCCTGCGCGAGCGCGGTCAGCGTCGTCCATCCCTCCAGGCAGGGCCCGGCGCTGTCGGAGAAGATCGGGTAGAAGTGGTCGAAAGTCCAGCCGGACTCGTAGACCTCGATGTCATCGGCCGCTTGCCAGACGGAGAGCATCTGCGCCCAGGTGGTGTTCTGCGGAGAAGTCTTGAAAGCGAATCGCATGACAACGACGTTAGCCGGTGTTTATGAAGGGCAACTAAACTCAACCGCGCGATGACTGGCTCCCTCGGAATAGACACCAGGATCACCCTGCTGGCGGCGGGCCTGATCTTCTTGCTTGCACTGGTTTTGGGCGTATGGAAATACCGCGAGATGATGACGTCGCAGACCCACCTCGCGCACCCCTACGTCGACATCGCGCACCGCGCCGCGCTGCTGTATTCGTTCGCGACGCTGCTGCTCGCTGCCTTCGTTCAGCTGAGCGCCTGGCCGGTTTGGGTGAACCTCACCGCCACGGGCGTGGTCGTCTTCTTCTTCGTGGCGGCGATCCTGGCCTACATCTACCACGGAGCGCGGCGTGACACCGTCAACCAGTTCGAAAACGCCGACCGCAGCATCGCGGTGGCGATGGCGTTGCTGATCGTCGGCGAGATCGGCGGGTTCAGTGTGCTGCTCGCCGGATTCGTCGTCGGCCAGCTCATCTGATGCGCGGTGGTCTAGCGGCGACCTGCGGCGCCCGGCTCCGCCGCGCTCGCAGTCACCGCGTGGGCACACTGGAGTCATGGATCCGGTAGCGGCGTTACGGCAGATCGCCTACTTCAAGGACCGCAGCCGCCACGATCCCAGACGCGTGATGGCCTATCGCAACGCGGCTGACATCATCGAGGCCCTCGACGACGCGACCCGGGAGCGTCACGGGCAGGCCAACAGCTGGCAGACCCTGCCGGGTATCGGCCCCAAGACCGCCAAAGTCATCGACCAGGCGTGGTCTGGCCGCGAGCCCGACCTGCTGGTCGAACTGCGTTCCACGGCCGAAGATCTCGGTGGCGGCGAGATCCGGTCCGCGCTGCGGGGTGATCTGCATCTGCACTCCAACTGGTCGGACGGCTCGGCGCCGATCGAGGAGATGATGGCGTCCGCCGCGGCGCTGGGCCACGAATATTGTGCGTTGACCGACCACTCACCGCGGCTGACCATCGCTAATGGCCTGTCGCCGGAGCGGTTACGCAAGCAACTCGACGTCATCGAGGGCCTGCAGGAGCAGTTCGCACCGATGCGCATCCTGACCGGGATCGAGGTGGACATCCTCGACGACGGCAGCCTCGACCAGGAACCCGAGCTGCTCGACCGCCTCGACGTAGTGGTGGCCAGCGTGCATTCCAAGCTGTCGATGGATGCCGCCGCGATGACCCGGCGCATGCTGCGCGCGGTGACCAACCCGCACGCCGATGTGCTCGGTCACTGCACCGGCCGGCTGGTATCCGGGAATCGTGGCATCCGGCCGGAGTCCAAGTTCGACGCCGAGGCGGTGTTCACCGCATGCCGCGATCACGGCACGGCGGTGGAGATCAACTCCCGGCCCGAGCGCCGCGATCCGCCGTCTCGGCTGCTGAACCTGGCGCTGGAGATCGGTTGCGTGTTCGCCATCGACACCGACGCCCACGCGCCCGGCCAGCTGGATTTCCTGGGTTATGGCGCCCAGCGGGCGCTGGATGCGGGTGTTCCCGTCGAGCGGATCGTGAACACCTGGCCGGCGGACAAGCTGCTGGAGTGGACCGGGACGAATTAGTCGGGCAGGTGCGGCATCTCGAAGCCCGGATCGCGGCCAAGCAGCACCGCGGGAGTGAGCGCTGACTTGCCGTAGCGCCGGCGCACCCGGTCGATGGCCGCATCGATGTCGTCGCCGGGCACGCGGTGCTTGGGCTCGCCGAACGGCAGCGTCAACTGCTGGGACCCGCTGCGGTCGATGCCCGACACCGCGAACCCGACCAACGTCAGTCCGCGCTGCGCGATGAGCGGCGCAGCGTCCGCGACCAGTCGGCGTGCGGCGGCCAAAATTGGCGCCGTGGAGGAGGTGGCCCACGGCAACGTATGCGAGCGGGTCGCCCGGGTGAAGTCGTCGAAGCGCAGCCGCAGCACCACCGTGCGACCGGTACGCGCCGCCGCCCGCATGCGGCCGGTGATGCGGTCGATAAGATTCACCACTACGGCGTCGATTTCCTTGTGCGACATGGTATTTCCGGCGCGTCCTAGCGCCCGCTGAGCGCCGACGGACCGGCGACGCACGCCGGTGGTCACCCGGCGGCGGTCGATATTGCGGGACAACGCGTACAGCTGGCGACCCATCGCACCACCCACCATCGAGCCCAGCGCGGACTCGCTGAGCTCGGCGACGTCGCTGACGGTCACGATGCCGTGCGCGCGCAGCTTCTCGGCGGTCACCGCGCCCACACCCCAGAGCCGGCGCACCGGCAGCGGCCGCAGGAACGTCAGCTCCTGATCGGGCGGCACCAGCAGCAGTCCGTCGGGCTTGGCTTCCTGGCTGGCGACCTTGGCGAGGAATTTCGTGCGGGCGACGCCGACGGTGATGGGCAGACCGACGTGGTCGCGCACGTCCGCCCGCAACCGCTCGGCGATCGCGACCGGCTTGCCGCTTACCCGGCGCAGTCCGCCGACATCGAGGAAGGCTTCGTCCACCGATAGCGCCTCGACGATCGGAGAGCAATCGCGAAACACCTCGAAGACGGCGTCGCTGGCGCGCGAATAGGCACTCATCCGCGGGGGCACCACGACGGCGTGTGGACACAGCCTTCGCGCCTGCGAGCCGCCCATGGCCGTACGCACGCCATATGCCTTGGCCTCGTAGCTCGCGGCCAGCACCACACCGCCGCCGACGATCACCGGGCGGCCGCGCAAAGTGGGGTCGTCGCGTTGTTCGACGGACGCGTAGAACGAGTCGAGGTCCGCGTGCAGGATGGAAGCATCGCACCGCACGAACATATGTTCGCATACGGCCCCGACACCCGTGGTCAGCAGGCTTTGCCGTAGACGCTGCTGACCCAGATGTGCACCAGCGTGTCGAGCAGTTGCTCGTCGGGCACCGACGGTCGCCCGTCGGCGAACGAGCTGAGCATGACCTTCTCGTTGAGCAGGTTCAGCGCCGCGGAGAGATTCTGGGCCGGCAGCGTCACCGGCGCCGCACCGCGAGCGCGTTCGGCTTCGATCACGGTGGTGGTGTGATCAACCCACTTCTGCATGAAGCGAGACCACAGCTCGCCGACGTCCTTGTTGGTGCGCGCGGCGTCGGCGGCCAGCGACACCGCCCGATGTGCACCGAACGTCTCGACGAAGACATTGATCCCTATGCGCCACAACGCTTTCAGATCGGCGGGCGGATTGGCGACCATGGTCTCCAGCGCGGAGTCGGCTTCCATGATCACGCGCTCGAACAAGGTGAACAACACCGCGTCTTTCGACGGAAAGTAAAAGTAGAACGTCGGGCGCGACAGTCCGGCCCCCTTGGCCAGGTCGTCGACCGAGATGTTGGCGAGGGGGCGCTCTTTCAGCAGTCGCTCGGCGGTGGACAGAATGGCCAGTTCACGGTCGTCGCCGGACGGGCGCGCCGAACGCCTGCCTCGGTGGGTGCGCGCGGAACCGACAGTAGTCACGGGCGCTACTTTACACCGTGTCGAGAATTTCAACAGGGTGTTGACTAGTTCAACACGCTGTTGATAGCGTTGGATTCATGACTGAGCACCTTGACGTCCTCATCGTGGGCGCCGGCATCTCCGGCGTGAGCGCGGCCTGGCACCTGCAGGAACGCTGCCCGACAAAGAGCTACGCCATTCTCGAACGCCGCGCCGACCTCGGCGGAACGTGGGACCTGTTCAAATACCCGGGGATCCGGTCGGACTCCGACATGTTCACCCTGGGCTTCCGGTTCAAGCCCTGGCGATCGGCGAAGTCCATCGCCGACGGAGCGTCGATCAAGTCCTATATCAAAGAAGCCGCGGTCGAGAACCGGATCGAGCCGCACATCCGCTACCGCCACCGGGTGGTGGCCGCCGACTGGTCCGATGCCGACAACCTCTGGACCCTGACCGTCGAGAGCGATGGCGGCCAGAGCGAGATCACGTGCTCGTTCTTGTTCGCCTGCACCGGCTACTACAACTATGACGGGGGATATTCGCCCACCTTCCCCGGCGCGGACGACTTCGGGGGCACCATTGTCCATCCGCAACACTGGCCGGAGGACCTCGACTATGCGGGCAAGCGCATCGTCGTCATCGGTTCCGGAGCCACCGCGATCACCCTGATTCCCGCCCTGGTCAACTCGGGCGCCGGGCACGTCACGATGCTGCAGCGCTCGCCGACCTACATCGGCTCGCTGCCCGGTGTTGATCCCTTCGCAGTCAAGGCGAACCGACTGCTGCCCGACCGCCTCGCGCATATGGCCAACCGGTGGAAAGCTATCGCGTTCAGTACCTTTCAGTATCAGCTGTCCCGCAAGGCGCCGGGCTATATGCGCAAGACGTTGATGACCATGGCGCAGCGGCGCCTACCGGAGGGCTACGACGTCGAAAAGCACTTCGGCCCGCGCTACAACGTCTGGGATGAGCGGCTGTGCCTGGCGCCCGACGGCGACTTCTTCCGGACCATCCGCCACGGTAAGGCCGACGTCGTCACCGACACCATCGAGCGGTTCACCAAGACCGGTATCAGGCTCACCTCGGGTGAAGAGCTGGCGGCCGACATCATCATCACCGCAACGGGGTTGAACATGCAGTTGCTGGGCGGGGTGAAGCCGACCCGCAACGGTGCGGACATCGATCTGACCTCACTGATGACCTACAAGGGCCTGATGTTTTCCGGTGTGCCGAACTTCGCCATCACCTTCGGATACACGAACGCGTCCTGGACGCTGAAGGCTGACCTGGTCTCCGAATTCGTCTGCCGATTGCTGAACTACATGGACGCCAAAGGCTTTGACTTCGTGGAGCCTCAGCACCCGGGCAATGACGTTGACGAGCTGCCGTTCATGGACTTCACTCCCGGCTACTTCCGGCGTTCGATGGACCTGTTGCCCAAGTCGGGGTCGCGGGCACCGTGGCGGCTCAAGCAGAACTACTTCATCGACATGCGCACCATCCGGCGTGGCAAGGTCGACGACGAAGGCTTGAAGTTCGCGAAAAAGCGTGTGCCGGTGGCGGTTTAGCGGATTACTGTTCTAGGGCGACGACGATTATGCCGTCGTCGTCGCTGTAGGCGATCTCGCCCGGCACGAACGTCACCCCGCCCAGGGTGATCTCGACATCGCGCTCGCCGGCGCCGGTTTTGGTGCTCTTGCGGGGATTGGTGCCCAACGCCTTGATACCGATATCCATGCCGCGCAACGTGGCAGAGTCGCGCACCGCGCCGTTGACGATGAGCCCGGCCCAGCCATTTGAGCGGGCCAGCTCGGCGATCACATCGCCGACCAGCGCGGTATGCAGGGAGCCGTCGCCGTCGATGACCAAGACGCCGCCGCCGCCCGGCTCCGAGAGGACCGACTTCAGCAGCGCGTTGTCCTGAAAACATCGCACGGTGCTGATCGGTCCGGCGAATTCGGTCCGGCCGCCCAACTGGCGGAATTGCACGTCGCAGCTGCGTACGTCGGGACCGATGCTGTCTACCAGGTCGGCCGTCGGCCGGAAAGACACCGTCACTTTGACACGGTAAATCAGCGGCGACGCAGCTGGCGGATGAGCAAGATGGCCAGCAGGCTCACGGCCAGGGCAACGATCAGCGGCACCGGAGATTGGCCCGCCGTCGGACCCGCGGCCGCGGGAGAGACGGGGTTGTTCGCGGCCTCCACCGTGGACTTCGCCTGTGCGGCAGCATCTTTGGCGGCCGCGGTTACGTCACCATTGCTTTCGGCGCGCCGCTGGACATCGACCGGCTGCTCGGGAGGTTTCGGCGGCGCGGGCTCGGCGTTCTTCGCCGGTGCCTTCTTGGCGGGCGCCTTCTTCGCCGGTGCCTTCTTGGCGGGCGCCTTTTTCGCCGGTGCTTTTTTGGCGGGCGCCTTGGCGGTCTTTTTCGCCGCCTTAGCGGGTGGTTTCTTCTCCGGCGGAGTGCCGGCGCCGTCGGGTGCGCTGTTGGTCGGGTCCTGCGGGTCTGCCATGCGGCCGCTCCTCGAGCTTCCTTCGTCGTCGTTCCCCCACCGGGTTCAAGGTCCCATCATGCCAGGACGCCTCGCGGCGCCTCGGCCGCCGGTCACCGGCCACCGGCGTCACCGCCGGCCACGCGTCGCCCACCACGCACCGCCGGCGACGAGTGCGACCGCGATGGCCACGAACGGCCAGACCGGGAGCGCGCCGCCGTCCGGGCCCGCCGCGGGGGGACCAGGCGTGCCCGTGCCGGGCACGGTGAGCCTGAACGACCAAGACCCGGACACCACGTGGCCATCGGCGGACGTCACGCGGTAGTTCACCGTGTACGTCCCGGCCGGTCCGAGTGCACGCAGCGCGATGCCGACGACCGCACCCCGCACGGCGGGCTCTCCGGCCGACCACACGTTGCCGTCGGGTCCCACCACCGTCATCGCGGCGAAGGTGGTTTGCAGCTGCTCGTTGAACGTGGCGCTCACCCGCTGCGGACCGGCCGCCAGCACCGCATCGGCCGCGGGATCGGTGGATATGCGGGTGGCGTGTGCCGACGCGGCCGGCGCCATCAGTGTGGCGATCACAAACGCGACGCCGGCGCACGCGCCAACCGCCAGGCGCCTCATGCCCGGCGGCGGATCAGTGCGATCGCGACGCCCGCAGCCGCGAGCACCAGAGCCGCGCCCGCAAGCAGTCGGGCGGTGTTATCGGCCGCGGTCGACCGCGCTGCGGCAGGCGCGGGGCTGGGCGACCCGTGGTGTTGGTGCGGTCCCGGCTGGGCGGTGGCGAGGGTGAGCATGGGCGCCGGGTGCTCCGGCTCGCTCCCGTCGGGCAGCGGCTGCTGATCCCAGTTCACGACGGTCCCGTCGGCGTAGGTCTGCGCGGCCGGGAAGCTGACGGTATCGGTGTCGGGCAGTTTCACCGACAACCGGAACAGCCCGAATTGATCCGGTCCGATCCCCCCGTTGGGCGCGGCGGTCCACGTCACCGAGCGCACGGTGCCGGACGCGACGTCCCGGTCGAGCTTGGCCGTCCAGCCGGGCAGGCTTTCGGTGCGTGCCGATGCGACGTCGGAGAGCGTGATGGTCAACGCCGTGGTGAGCGCCCCGGTGTTCGATTCGTTTGGCACCTGGAAGGTGACGACCGCCATGGCGCCCCGCACCGCGTTGTCACTACTGGCGTGCACATGCGCCCAGGCGGCGGGAGTTTGGGCCGCAGCCCCGAAATACAGGGCGACGGCCGCGGAGACAGCGATCAGGCTACGCGCGATCCACCTGCTGCGAACTGACATGGCGAAGTGCTGGGTTTCGGGCGGGTTCAGTTCAGTCCGAGGCGGGCCATCAGGTCCGCCTCGATCCCGTCGAGCTGCGACGAGATGGCGGCGTGGGCCGCGCGACGCCGTGCGGCAGGCATGTTTTCGGCGGCGGTGATCGCCGCGGACAGATCGGTCAGCCGCTCGGCTATCGCGGACACGAACTGCTTGGTCTCGGCATCCTTGGGCTTCTTGTCCTGCACCATTCGCAGCGATTTCTCCGCGCCGGCGATGCGGGCGGACAGTTGGGCGCCGTGACCGGAGAATTGGCCGATCTGAGCAAACGGAATGCCGAGCTGATCTGCGCGGCGCTGGTCGATCAGCGCGCGGACCGCGACGGCCCCACGGTAGATGAGGGGGGTGAGGATCGGTGCGAGCAGCCGAGACACGGTCAGCACCCGGCGGATTCGTGTCGGTGAGAAGATCTTGCCCTCCCGCGCGGCTTTGAGTTGGGCCTCAGCGACTTTCAATGCGTTGCGGTCGCTGTCTCGCTGCGCCTTGATCTGCGCGCGCAGCGCCTTGCCCTCCGCCCGTTGAGCGGCCTTGGCGCGCCGAACCTCGTGTTTTGCGGCCAGCTTGGCCTCGAGCTTCGCGCGGGCCTTGATCGCCCGGGCTTCAGCGCGACGCGTCGCGCGACTTTTTCGCTTGCGGAACAAGGCCATTCCCGGCCGCCTCCCGGTCATCTCGTGGATTAGCTCTCGCGGTTGCGCGATCCGCTTTGCCAACCCTAATCGGAATGGGCGGGCGGCAGCCCTCCAGGGCGGGCCCTACAGCCGGTGGCGGGCGTGGGCGTCAGGCGTCTAAGTGCTCGGCGCGTCGCAACTCGTTGACTCGCTCCATGACCTCATGCTGCGCCTCGGGGGAAAGCTCGGCCGTGCGCACCGCGATGCGGCGCACATTGTCGTCGCGCGTCGTGGCCAGCCACGACAATTCCCTGTCGAGTTTCTCGTAGTACTCGTCGTCGGTGAAGTAGGCCGACTTGATCCGGAAGAAGTTGGCCAAAGCGGCCATGGTCGCCGTCGACGGGTTGGTGCGATTGCCGGAACGCAACTGAGAGAGGTAGGGAGCCGACATCGTGATGCCCTCGGCCTTGAGCGCCGCGATCACTTCCGCGGAGGTGTGCGGCCCGCGTCCGGGCGGATACACCGTGTCGAACAGGCGGTTCAGGCGAGCAGCGAATGTCGTGCTCATTGATATGACCTCCACTGGGCTGTAGAAGTGAACTATTACCTAGGTGTATTTGCTGATCATGGTAGCGAGGCTTGGTGACCGTAACCAGGTGCAAACCCCGAGGGTACGCCGACCGGCATAGCTGACGCCTACCAACTTCTCACTTGACGAGCGTCTAACTGATTCGCTGGGGTGTCCACTAAAACACTGAAACTCACAGGTTATCCGCAGAATTCGGCATTCGCCGCTTAGTGGCGGACGGATGGCCTGCTGACGGGGGAAATAGCGTGCGACGCCGTGCTGAGCGACCGCACCGCAACGGATCGGCAAGCTGGGACGATTCAGCGCGCCCTTTGCTGCCGAGAACGAAATCCGCCTCGTTGACTGACGCGCCGCCCGGCCACCTCAGCCCGAGGCCGGTGGCCGAGGCGTCGTTAACTTAACCGGTTCGAGTCGTCCCCGCCGATCTCCGCGACGGTTCGCGGCGCCGCAGCGCCTGCGCGACCGCGAATACGGCCGCGCAGACCGCCACCGCGACGGTCGCGGCGACGGCCCCCCAACGCCAGCCCAAGGCACTGTCGAACAGCATCCACAACCCGAAAGCGAGGAACAGCAGGCTGGCCGCGACGTGCAGCAGTTTTTCCGGAAGGCGCCGATGCAGCAGCCGTCCCGCGGCGATCGCCAAGCCATCGGCGAGCACCATTCCCGCCGTCGAGCCGATCCACACCCCGATCCAGTCGTGATCGCTGGCCAATGTCACCGTCGCCAGGGTGGTTTTGTCAGTCATCTCCGCGAGCGCGAACGACGACACCACCGTCAGGAAGGCGAATCGCGGTTCGCGCGGCTGCGACGCCGCCTCGTCGGTCGCGGCGCCCTCACGCCAGGCCCATACCGCGAACGCGAGGAACGCGAGGGCCGATACGAAGGCCAGCGGGCGCGCCGGCAGGGCAGCGCCCAAGAAATTGCCGAGCGCCACCGAAACCCCGTGCACTGAGAACGCTGCGACGGCCACCCCGGTCAGCACCACCCACCAGCGGTAGCGCAGGGCGTAGGTGATGGTGATGAGCTGGGACCTGTCGCCGAGTTCGGCGATGAAGACCACTCCCAGGGTCAACAGCGTGGCGGCGAGCATCTCGGACGACCTTTCGACACGTCGTCGACGACCGTGGAAGTCGTCGAACTCCGGTCGAAGGTCTCGCCCACCGGAAGACCCGGTTCGCCGGCCGGGCTGTGCGCCAGTATGTCGACCCGACGATTGGGGGCTACTCCCCTTCGCTAACGGTCCCAGGCTAGTGGGCCCATTCGGCGTCCGCCACCGGCGCAGCGGAGTTCGGTCGGCCGTATTTCTGGCGTTCGACCACCGAACTGTCGTCGGGCATTTGGTTACGCGGCGAGCAGCATCGCCAATATCGCCGTATCGGGATGGTTGATCGGGTCGACACCGACCCGACTCACCATCGAGGTGATGGTGCCGTCGGCCTCCGCTTCCACCCACGCCGCCCGATGCTCGAGTCCCAGATATGGCAAGCCAGGCAGCAATACGCATCCCGAGGCCGCCCCGGTGCATTCGGGCAGTGACGGCGTGGTCTCTGAGGGCGGGTGCAACATCAGGAGGGCCGGAGGTTGATGGTCTGCGAAATAGCCTGGCTGGATCGCGGATTCACCGAAGACCGTGCCTTCGGCGAGCACCAGGCCGACCGTGCCTGGCTCGGGCTCGTCCGGCAATTCTTCGCGAGCGCCGAAGACCGTTGTGGTGGAGAGCAATCCGGGCAACGACGCGATCCTGACCGCGACCATGAGCAGCTGGGCCCATTCTTTGGTCGAATCGGGCCACCGCCCGGAGATCACGAACCCCTTCAGGGCACCACGAGAATGGAACGGGGAAACCCCGATAGGCCCGTCCGACCCAGTCTCCATTTCGACCTCCGCGCGACGCTTCCGCTTGGAATAACCACACTGGTAAGTCCGAATAATTAAGCATGCCTGCGGTTTAGGCGCGGTGCAACACGACACGGTCAGCGGCGCGGGCGCACGCCTTCGCGCGGTCGGATGAGGGTCGAACAAACGACTGGGGCGCCGCGCAAACCGCGCGACGCCCCCGCCGATCGAAATGAAAGTCAGCCGAAAATCAGACCCTGGGTTTTCGAGGTCGCGGCCGCGTACCGCTTCTGCACGTCCGCCCAGTTGACGACGTTCCAGAACGCCTTCACGTAATCCGCCTTGACGTTCTTGTACTGCAGGTAGAAGGCGTGCTCCCACATGTCGACCTGCAGCAGCGGGATGATGCCGAGCGGAACGTTGGCCTGCTGGTCGTACAGCTGGAAGGTCAGCAGCCGGCCGCCGAGGGTGTCGTAGCCCAAGACCGCCCAACCCGACCCCTGCAGTCCGTTTGCGGCGGCGCTGAACTGCGCGCGGAATCGGTCGAAGGATCCGAACGCGTCGTCGATTGCGGCGGCCAGGTCACCGGTCGGCTTGTCGCCGCCGTCCGGCGACAGGTTCTTCCACCAGATCGAGTGGTTGACGTGACCACCCAAGTGGAAGGCGAGGTTCTTTTCGTTCAGGAAGATCGCAGCGTGGTCCTCGTTGGCGCGTGCCTCTTCGAGCTTGGACAGAGCGTCGTTGACGCCTTTGACGTACGTGGCGTGGTGCTTGGTGTGGTGGATCTCGTTGATCTGCCCCGAGATGTGCGGTTCCAACGCTGCATAGTCCCAGTCCAAGTCGGGCAGGGTGTATTCAGCCACGGCATTCCTTTCTTCGGTTGTCGTCTTGACGCTCAGTCGCGCGGTGCCGCCTCACGGAGGCCAGCCGAGATCAACCCTGCTCCATGACCGCGCGCTCCGCAAGAACGACCCTTGTGAGCCGGAACGCGGATACCCGCTCAGCGACGATTCAAGACAAGACGAATCAAGACAAGACGATGATCGCGAGCACCGCGAGCAACAGCAGAGCGATCAATCCCGCGCGCAGTGCGGCGACGCTATAGCTGTGATTCCACGCCGGCGAGCCGCAATACGACTTCGACGGGCCCGCTGAACCCGGACCGAACGAATGCGTGGCCATCACTCGCCTTTCCACCACGGTCACCTCGCGTCAGTGAGGTGAGTCACAAACACCTTTCGCGAACGCGATCATAGCGCCTCCGGGCGAGCATGCGAAATAATGCGCTGAACTGTGGGTTGGCGATAACCGCAGGGCATTCGGGGGAAGTAGATCGAGGGCTGGGACGACCGTACCAATGCTTAGCAAGGCAAGCGGTTTCGCTCGACGCCCGGTTTGGGCCCGCCTTGGCGTGCTTATAACCCGCCGAGCGTTATCCACAGAGACACCACGGTCTGCCCCCGGAGGCTGTAGCGATGCTTTTCGCGCCCGCTGAACGGGTGTGGACAAACCTGTGGAAACTGTGGATAGCCGTCCGCGGCGCGGTCGGTTGCCGAGCCCGCCGAACGGTAGTCGATCACCGTTCCCACGCATCCGGTCGCCGGTGTCCCTCGGCCCGCGTCGGGCCGGCGTTAGTCTGGTCCGGTGATCCAGGTGTGCTCCCAATGCGGCACGCGCTGGAACGTGCGCGACCGGCAACGCGAATGGTGTCCCCGCTGCCGCGGGGCCCTGATGGCGCCCACGCCCGATGGACCCCCTGCAGACCCGCGATGGAGCGCACCCGGCGCACCGACGCAGACTCGCCCGTCGGCGACCCCGAGGTGGCCGCGCACGCCGCCGCGGTTGCCGCCCGGCTACCGCTGGATAGCGGTGCGGCCCGGCGCAGCGCCGCCGACCCGACGCGGCCGCCGTCCGCTTGGGCCCACGCCGCGCTACACCGTCATACCGCGCTGGGGTTTGGCCGACCGCGCCGAGCAGACGCCCGCAGCTGTCGCAGCACCTGCGCAGGCGGGGCCGCTGGCGCAGCTCGTCCGCACCATGACCTTCGTCAGTGTGCTGGTGCTCAGCATCGCCGCCCTGGTCTACGTGGTGCGGTATGTGCTGCTGGTGATCAACCGCAACACCCTGCTGAATTCATGGGTGGCCATCGGAGCCGACTGGCTCGGTGTGCTTGCCAGCGTGGGCGCGGGCGCGGCGGTGATCGCCTCCGGTGTGCTGCTGATCCGCTGGATGATCGCGCGCCGCGCCGCGGTGTTGGCCCATCACGGCCTGCCTGAGCAGCGCTCGACCCGGGCGCTGTGGGCGGGCTGCATTGTGCCGTTGGCCAACCTGCTGTGGGCCCCGGTGTACGTGATCGAGCTGGCCATACTTGAAGAGCACTACACCCGCCTGCGACGCACCATCCTTCAATGGTGGGGCGCATGGGTGTGCAGCTACGCGGTGTCCATCGCGGCGATCGCGACCAGCTTCGCCACCGACGCCCAGGGCATCGCCAACAACACCGTGCTGACGGTCTTCGCCTACCTGTTCGCGGCCGCCACGCTGGCCGCAGCCACGCGCGTCTTCGAGGGATTCCAGCGCAAGCCGGTCGCACGGCCCGCGCGTCGCTGGATCGCGGTTGGCGATGACCAGCCCGCCGCACCGGCGTCGGCCGACCCAGTTGAGTTGAAGGGGCAGGAACCGGCAGCATAGGGGTATGACGTGGGCCGACGAGGTGCTCGCCGGGCACCCCTTTGTCGTCGCCCACCGGGGCGCCTCGGCCGCTCGGCCCGAACACACACTGGCCGCCTATGACCTCGCGCTCAAAGAAGGCGCCGACGGCGTCGAATGCGACGTGCGATTGACCCGCGACGGCCATCTGGTGTGTGTACACGACCGCCGGCTGGACAGGACCTCGACCGGGGCGGGCCTGGTCAGCACCATGACGCTTGCCGAGCTGCGTGAGCTCGAGTATGGGGCGTGGCACGACAGCTGGCGAGAAGACGGCACGCACGGTGACACCAGTTTGCTGACGCTGGACGCGCTGGTTTCACTGGTGCTGGACTGGCGTCGGCCGGTGAAGCTGTTCATCGAAACCAAACACCCGGTCCGGTACGGCTCGTTGGTGGAAACCAAGCTGCTCGCGGCGCTGCATCGCTTCGGCATCGCAGCGCCCGCCTCGGCGGACCGGTCCCGCGCGGTGGTGATGTCATTCTCGGCCGCCGCGGTCTGGCGGATCCGGCGAGCTGCGCCGCTGCTGCCCACGGTGTTACTCGGTAAGACCGCGCGCTACCTGACCAGCGGTGCGCCCACCGCCATCGGCGCCACCGCCGTCGGGCCTTCGCTGACGACACTCAAGGAATATCCGCAGCTCGCCGACCGCGCCATCGCCCAGGGCAGGGCGGTCTACTGCTGGAATGTCGACGACTACGAAGACATCGACTTCTGCCGCGACGTAGGGGTGGCCTGGCTCGCCACGCACCACCCGGGTCGCACCAAGGCGTGGTTGCAGGGCAACCGTGCGGGCGAGGGCAGCCGTTAGCCGACCGCTATTGCTGCTCGCCCGACGCGGGCGGCACCGGCGCGTCGGACGCCAACGACTGAAACAACTTGGCGGCCTCCTCGTGATTCCACACCACGGCCGAGCCGGCGTCGCCGCTGGTGAATTCGCCGATCGGGACGGTCATGGTGGTGGTCGTCCCGTGCAGTGCCCAGCCGAGCCGGGCCAGGTCCCAGACGTGGTCATCCCGGTCGACGGTCAGCGCGTCGGCGGCCGCGCGCGGCACCGAGTACCAGCGCCATGGATTGAGCCATACCGCGGGACTGGCGGCCCGACGCAGCAGCGCCGTCACGAACTGCCGTTGCTTGACCATCCGGTCCAGGTCGGCTCGCGGCGTATCGCGTGACCTGACATACCCGAGCGCGCTGCGGCCGGTCAGGGTCTGGCAGCCGGCCGGCAGATCGATGCCGGCCAACGGGTCTTTGAACGGCGCCTTCGGGCAGACGGTCACACCGCCCAGGGCGTCCACCAGCGCGGCGAATCCGCCGAATCCGATCTCGGCGTAATGAGCGAGGCGCAGGCCGGCGGCCCGCTCCACCGTCTGCACCAGCAGTTGCGCGCCACCCATCGCGAACGCGGCGTTGATCTTGTCCTTGCCATGACCCGGGATGGCCACGTAGGAGTCGCGCGGTATCGACACCATCGTCGGCGTCGCGTCGGATCCGACACCAGGCACGTGTACCAGCAGGATCGTGTCGGTACGGCCGTTACCGATGTCGCCACCGGTGGTCAAGTCCTGTTGCTGCGCGGCGGTGAGTCCCTGGCGGCTGTCCGATCCGACGATGAGCCAGTTGGTGCCCCGGCCGGCTGTGGGGCGGCCGGGGTAATCGGTGAGCACCTCCTCGCGGTGCAGCTTGTAGTCGAACCAAACCGCACCGCCGATGATGCCGACGCCGACCAGCAGAACGGTCACCAGCAGGACCGATACCACCGTGCGGACCCAGCGGAGTCTGCCTCGCTTGCGGGTGCTCGGCGCTTGCGGTCGTCGCGGCGGTACCTGGGACGGCGACGAAGCGACGGCGCTCGGGGGAGGTGTCGTTTGTCGCCGCAGCGGCTGGGTCTCCGCGGTCGGTGACGGGGAAGGCGCGCTCTGGCGGCGGATTACCTGCGGCGGTTCGTTGCCCGGTTGCCCGGCGCGCGGGCGCAGGGGCGGGCTCGAGCCCTCAGGACGCCGGCGCTGCGGTGATCGTTCGCCGTTCACCTGGTTAACGTACGTGCCCCGGGCTCGCCGGTGCTGGCACGCCGCGACTTCGGCTAGCCGCGCGCGCGAAGGCCGTTGATGAACGGGCAGCCCATCAGCACCCGGATGGCCTGGCTCAGACCGGTCATGTCCTCGACCGGCTTGTGGAACGGCAGCCGGACGTCGTGGTCGCGGTCGTCGCCCTCGACCCGGAAGCGGACGCCGTAACGGTCCAGGCCCAGGGGTCGCACGTGGCCGCGCCGCAGCGGCGCCGGGAGCCTGGACACCAGTCGGGCCAGGACGTCGCGGTGGGCCGTGTCCAGGTGCCACAGCAGGTTCGACTCGAGGGCACAGAACGGGTCCGGCCGGGCAGCCAGCAGGGCGGCCACGCTGACCGGTTCCGCGCCGGTGGCATCGGTGACGACCACCGAGGCGATCTCGAGGCGCAACAATGTGTACCGCAGCTCTTCGCTGTCGGCGGGGGCGCATCGCGGCGTGTCGACGCCCAGCAAGGCCGGATTCGGACACTCCGCGGCGATCAGGTCGAGCGTGTCGAGGATCTCGGTCGGGTGCACCTCCTGCAGGTGGCCTCGCACCCAGACCAGCGAGCGGACCGGTTCGCGCAACGGGAGCGGCGCGTAGTCGGTCAGCTCCAGCAGCGCTTGGGAGCCCGAGGCGGGGCGTGTGAGCCCGCGTTCCTGTTCTGCGGGTACTACCAGCGCGACGGATCCGTCGTCCATCAGGTGATGTACCGGGGTGGCGACCGGGTCGTCATGGTCGATGGCCAGCAGCGCGCTGCCGGCGCGGACACAGGCGCTGCGGATCCGTTCGGCGGTGGTCGGGGCGGGGCAGCTCAGCGGTAACACAATTCTCGTCCTTCGATTAGGTAAGCCTAAGTTAACTTACCTGGGAGTGGCGTCGCAAGGGTTTTCTGTCCTGTACGCCGCTAGGGTTGGGACGTGGCCCGCATCGCATACCTCGGTCCCGAGGGGACGTTCACCGAGGCGGCGCTGCGGCAGATCACCGCCGCCGGCCTGGTCCCCGAACAGGACTCGGCCGCAGTTCAACCCGCGCCCGTCGAAAGCAACTCCGCGGCACTGGATGCCGTGCGCGACGGCGCGGCTGACTATGCCTGCGTTCCGATCGAGAACTCGATCGACGGTTCCGTGACGCCAACGTTGGACAGCCTGGCCATCGGCTCACCCCTGCAGGTTTTCGCCGAAACCACGCTGACCGTCGCGTTCAGCATCGTTGTCAAGCCCGGCCGTAGCGCCGCGGACGTGCGGACGCTGGCGGCCTTCAGTGTGGCGGCGGCCCAGGTGCGACAGTGGTTGGCCGCCAATCTGGCCGATGCCAAGCTGCGGCCCGCGTACTCCAACGCTGACGCCGCCCAACAAGTGGCCGAGGGACACGTCGACGCCGCGGTGACCTCGCCGCTGGCCGCCGACCGTTGGGGGCTGGCCACCCTGGCCGAGGGAGTCGTCGACGAACCCAACGCCCGCACCCGCTTCCTTCTGGTCGGGCGTCCGGCCCCACCACCGGCGCGCACCGGAGCCGACCGCACCTCGGTGGTGCTCCAAATCGACAACGCACCCGGTGCGTTGCTGGGCGCGCTCGCTGAATTCGGCGTCCGTGGCATCGACCTGACCCGCATCGAATCCCGGCCCACCAGAACCGGACTCGGCACCTACCGATTTTTTGTTGATTGTGTGGGCCATATCGACGACGATGCGGTCGCCGAGGCACTCAAAGCACTGCACCGACGTTGTGCCGATGTGCGATACCTGGGGTCCTGGCCCACCGGCTCACCAGCCGGAGGGCTGCCGCCGTCGGCCGACGAGGCCACGCGCTGGCTGACGCAGCTTCGAGACGGAAGACCGGACGGGCGGGGGGCGCGGCGGTGAGCGGCCGGTTGATCCTGTTGCGACACGGCCAGTCCTTCGGAAACGTCGACCGCCGCCTCGACACCCGCCCGCCCGGTGCGGAGCTGACCCCGCTGGGCCGCGACCAGGCCCGCGCGTTTGCCCGCCGTTCGCCGCGGCCGGCGATGCTCGCACACTCCGCGGCCACCCGGGCGTTGCAGACGGCCGCCGTGATCGGCGGCCAGCTCGACATGCCCGCCACCGAAATGGCCGGCGTCCACGAGGTCCAAGTCGGGCGGCTGGAAAACCGCAACGACGACGACGCGGTCGCCGAGTTCAACGCGGTCTACGAGCGTTGGCACCACGGCGAGCTCGGCCTCGCGCTGCCCGGTGGCGAAACCGGCAACGACGTGCTGGACCGTTACGTGCCGGTGCTCACCGATCTGCGCCTGCGCTATCTCGACAACCGCGACTTCCACGGCGACATCATCCTCGTCAGCCACGGCGCCGCGATCCGGCTGGCCGCCGCGGTGTTAGCCGGCGTAGCTGCCGAGTTCGCGCTGGACAACCACCTGGACAACGCCGAATCGGTGGCATTGACCCCGATCACCGACGGGCGGTGGAGTTGCGTGCGCTGGGGAAGCTTGACGCCACCGTTCTACCCGAAGGAAGAAGCGACCCCCGTCACGGACGCGGTGCGCTCAAGCACCGACCCGATGGGCTGACTTCTCGGTCAGACGGCCAGCGCAACTACTTCGGTGCATGCGCAGCCGACGGCGTCGCAGTCGATGACGAAGGCGTGCGGCAACAGCTCCGGACTGAAGCAGTCCGGCTCCGTGCATTCCGACCGGTGCAGCGCGTGGCGAATGATGGTGCCGTGACAGTGATCTAAGCCTGCCCGGCAGTCGCGGCAGTCAATGCTCATAGGTGAGTTCATAGCATCCGGCGGGGACGAATCCGGGATGCCGCGCCCGGAAATCCGGCGGGCGTTCGAGGTACTCAGGCCCAGCCCAGCTCGTGCAACCGGTCGTCGTCGATGCCGAAGTGGTGCGCGATCTCGTGGATCACCGTGATTGCCACCTCCTGAACGACCTCGTCTTCGGATTCACACACGTCCAGCAGCGCCTCGCGGTAGATGGTGATGGCGTCCGGCAACGAGCCGAAGTAGTCGGAGTCTCGTTCGGTCAGCGCCACCCCCTCGTACAGCCCGAGCAGTTCGGTGTCTTCGGGGTGGCGGTCTTCGACGAGTACGACGACGTTGTCCATGGCGGCCGCCAGCTCGGGCGGGATCAGGTCGAGGGCGTCGGAGACCAATTCGTCGAAGCGCTGCGGATTCATCCGCACGGACACTCGGCTAGCCCCCCGGCGGTGGCTCGGCGGGTGGCGCCTCCGGTGCGGGATTCGGCGGTGGCGCGGGCGGCGGGGCCGGCGCGGGCGCCTCGGGTGCCGGATTGGCCGGCGGGCCACCGTTATCCGCGGGCGGCGGGGCCTGCTGGGCCGGGGCCTGCTGGGGTTGCTGAACGGGCTGTTGTCCGGGCAGGTGCTGATTATTCGGCGGGATCTCCGGGGCCGGGCCGGGACCGAGGCCCGACTGCGTGGACGGCGGCTGCGCCGGGCCCTGAAGGGGAATCGGCGGCATGGTGAGGCGCTCTTCGGGGATGTCGGGTGGCGGCAGCGGTGGTTGGCCGTTGATCAGCAGCTGACCCTTGGCGCTGTTCAGCAGGGTGGCCCAGCCGCCGTTGCCCAGCGTGGCGCCGATGCTGCAGGCCACTTCGCGGCTGCCCGCCGTCCAGCTGGCCAGCGGCACCGTCGGGTAGATCAGTGTCAGGGTGGTGGTGCGCAGCTTGACCGGCGCCAGATACGCGTCCGTCATCTTGGTGCACGAATCTTTGATGAAAGCGTCCTGGTCGGGCTCGGTGGGCAGGCCACCGGGGAACTTCTCGCCCAGGTTGACCGTGCCGGTGACTTCCATCGCGTGCGGCGCCGCGCAGTCAACCGGCGCGTCGGTCGGCTGGTTGGTCGCCGAATCGATGCCCAGGCACGTGCCGGCCCGCCACACCTTGGACTGGTCGACGTCGGCGACCTTGCCCTTGAAGACTTGCTGCTGATTGCTCATCCCGGGCAGTTGCAGGCCACACAACATGCGGCGATCGCCGGACTGGCGCCAGGCTCGGTCGCCCGGCCAGAGCAGGCTGACGGTGAACTTGCTGTTCGGATCGAACTTGGGGCCGAGGTAATTGCGGACGGCCGCCTCACACTGCTCCTGGGTGATCTGCTGAATGCGTGCCGGCGTCGGCGGGGCGGCGCTGGGCCCGTACTCGGCGCCAGGGAACGTCCTCAGGTCGATGGATTCGGCGACCTCGAATTTGTGGTCGTCGCCGCAGTTGACGATCTTCGCCGATTCCGGTGTGATGTCCGGCCACATCAGGCACTCCCCGGCGGCCGCGCGGTTGAAGGCGGCTTCGCTCTTGGTGCCGGTGCTGCGCACGGGGCTGCTGTCGAGGAACCGTCCCGAGCCGGGGCCCCCCATCGGAATCGCGGTGACCAGCCCTGCGATCAACAGGCCGCCGAGCGCGGTCAGCAGTAGCGCGCGTCGAGTCGCCCGGGCCTGCAGGCTGCGCGGCCACCGGGAGGTGGACGGCTGCTGATCGGACGACTCATCGATCGGGGCGGCGGACAACTCGGCCCCCCGGCCTTCGGAAAGTTCTTTTTCGGGCGCTTGCGACATCCGGTCCATTCTGACAGCAGCATCTGAGACCCGTGACAAAAGTTACTGATGTGAGTCCTGCGACCGTTACGTGCGATGCTCTGGCAGGCGGCCGACGGCGGTGAAAGTAGTCTCAGGGCCGTGATCGACCTGAAGCTGCTCCGGGAAGACCCCGACGCCGTGCGCCGCTCCCAACTCAGCCGCGGGGAGGATCCGTCGCTGGTAGACGCCCTGTTGTCGGCCGACGCCGCCCGCCGGGCCGCGATCTCATCCGCCGACGACCTGCGGGCCGAGCAGAAGTCGGCGAGCAAGAGCGTGGGCGCCGCGTCTCCCGAGGAGCGCCCCGCCAAGCTCGCGCGCGCGAAGGAGCTGGCCGAGCAGGTAAAGGCAGCCGAAACCGCCCAGGCCGACGCGGAGTCGGCGTTCACCGCGGCGCACATGGCGATCTCCAACGTCATCATCGACGGGGTGCCCGCCGGCGGGGAGGACGACTACGCCGTCCTCGACGCAGTCGGCGAGCCCACCGCGATCGACGACCCGAAGGACCACCTGGAGCTCGGTGAATCGCTCGGGCTCATCGACATGCAGCGCGGAGCCAAGGTGTCTGGGTCGCGGTTCTACTTCCTGACCGGCAAAGGCGCGCTGCTTCAGCTGGGCCTGCTGCAGCTCGCGTTGCGGCTGGCCGTCGAGAACGGTTTCATTCCGATGATTCCCCCGGTACTGGTGCGCCCGGAGGTGATGGCCGGCACCGGGTTTCTCGGCGCGCATGCCGACGAGGTCTACCGGGTCGAGGCCGACGACCTCTACCTGGTGGGCACCTCGGAGGTGCCGCTGGCCGGCTACCACTCCGGCGAAATCCTTGATCTGTCCGGCGGCCCGCTGCGGTATGCGGGATGGTCGTCGTGCTTTCGCCGTGAGGCCGGCAGTTACGGCAAGGACACCCGCGGCATCATCCGGGTGCATCAGTTCGACAAGGTCGAGGGCTTCGTCTACTGCACACCCGCCGACGCCGAGGCCGAACACCAGCGCCTGCTGAGCTGGCAGCGTGAAATGCTGGCCCGAATCGAGGTGCCGTATCGGGTGATCGACGTCGCCGCGGGCGATCTCGGCTCGTCGGCCGCCCGCAAATTCGATTGTGAGGCTTGGGTTCCCAGCCAGGGCGCCTACCGCGAGCTGACGTCGACGTCCAACTGCACCACCTTCCAGGCCCGCCGGCTGGCCACCCGGTATCGGGACGCCGCGGGCAAACCGCAGACCGCGGCCACGCTCAACGGCACGCTGGGCACCACGCGCTGGCTGGTGGCGATCCTGGAGAACCACCAGCGGCCCGACGGCAGCGTGCGGGTGCCCGAGGCGCTGGTGCCGTTCGTCGGCGCCGAGGTGCTGGAGCCCGTCGCTCGATGACCACCATCGGAACGCCACTGTCGCGGGACGCGACCAGGGTCATGCTGCTCGGCTCCGGCGAACTCGGCCGCGAGGTGGTGATCGCGCTGCAGCGCCTCGGTGTGGAGACGATCGCGGTCGATTCCTACGACAACGCGCCCGGCCAGCAGGTCGCCCACCATGCGCGGACCATCACGATGTCGGATCCCGACCAGCTCAAGGCCCTGATCGAGGCGGAGAGGCCTGACGTGGTCGTTCCGGAGATCGAGGCCATCGCCACCGGAGTACTCGAGGAACTGGAAGCGACCGGCGTCGTACGGGTGATCCCCACCGCGCTCGCGGCGCGCCTGACCATGGACCGTGCGGGAATCCGGCGCTTGGCGGCCGAGACCCTCGGCCTGCCGACCAGCCCGTACCGGTTCTGCGATTCGCCGGCCGAACTGCGGGCGGCCGCCGAGGACATCGGTTACCCGTGCGTCGTCAAACCGGTGATGAGCAGCTCCGGCAAGGGCCAGAGCAAGCTCGACGGACCCGATGACGTCGCGGCGGCATGGGACCATGCGATGGCCGGCGGCCGAGTCAGCCACGGCCGCGTCATCGTCGAGGGATTCGTCGACTTCGATTACGAGATAACACTATTGACGGTCCGGGCGCTCGGCGACGACGGTCAGGTGGGCACTCAATTCTGCGCGCCGATCGGCCACAAGCAGGTCAGCGGCGACTACGTGGAGAGCTGGCAACCGCATCCGATGCCGGCCGCCGCGCTGAAGAACGCGCAGTCGATCGCCCGCGCAATCACCGAAAGGCTCGGCGGGCAAGGGATTTTCGGGGTCGAGTTGTTCGTCAAGGGCGACCGCGTGTGGTTCAACGAGGTCAGCCCGCGGCCCCACGATACCGGTATGGTCACGATGATCACCCAGTGGCAGAACGAATTCGAGTTACATGCCCGCGCAATTCTGGGCCTTGCGGTCGACACGACGTGCAAGACGCCGGGCGCCAGCGCGGTGATCTACGGCGGTGTCGATGCCAAGGGCGTGGTCTTCGACGGCGTGGACGAGGCGCTTCGGGTGCCGCGCACCGACCTGCGCCTGTTCGGAAAGCCGGAAAGCTTCGTCAAACGGCGCATGGGTGTCGCACTGGCTCACGCCGATGACGTGGACAGCGCGCGGCGCAACGCGGTCGAAGCGGCGGGCCGGGTCAGGCCGCGACCGGCGTGACCGCGGCGCGCTCGTGCCGGCGCTGGCGTTCCATGGTCGCGAAGTAGAAGGCGAACGGAAACGCGAAGCTGGTGAAGAAACTGGACAGGAAGAAGAGCCACGGGCGCCGGATGCCGCGCCAGAGACCGTCGACGATGGTGAAAACCGGCATCAGAATGACATTCGCGATCATGTAGTCCTGATTGCCCGAGCCACACGCCGGGCTGGCGAACTGCCCCTTGATGAATTCTGGATAGCTGGCCGGCCCGGAGATCAGGTTGCCCTGCCCGTGCGCCGCCATCACGAAGTGGATGTTGAACCAATATCCCAACGCGATCGAGGCTATCCCGGCGACGTAATACACGCATTCCAATGGCGAAAGCCACTGCCCACCTTGAGGTCTGGCGTAGATCTTCGGGTTCGACGCGATGATCCCGGCGATGCAGGCGAGCCCTAGCAAAAAGTGAATGATGATCGAGGCCATGGGCGAAGTGTCGCTCCCAGTTGAAAGTTTTGTCAATAATGTCAAAAGATTTCTTGGTACCTTCTTCCCATGGTCAGGCCGGCTCAGACTGCGCGCAGCGAGCGCACTCGCGAGGCGTTGCGGCAGGCCGCCCTGGTGCGATTCCTGGCCCAGGGCGTGGAAGACACGTCGGCCGAGCAGATCGCCGCCGATGCCGGGGTGTCACTGCGGACGTTCTACCGCCACTTCGGCTCCAAGCACGATCTGTTGTTCGCCGATTACACCGGCCTGCATTGGTTTCGCTCCGCTTTGGATGACCGGCCGGCCGAGGAACCCATCATCGATTCGGTGCAGGCGGCCATCTTCTCGTTCCCGTACGACGTCGACGCCGTCACCAAAATCGCGGCATTGCGGCAAGACGAGCTCGACCCCGGCCGCATAGTCCGGCACATCCGTGACGTCCAGGCCGACTTCGCCGACGCCATCGGAGCGCAGTTGCAACGGCGCAGTCGCAGGGCCAATGGCAGCGCGGATCCGACGGTGGACCAACGCGTGCGTGCCGCGGTGACCGCCAGATGCATTGCGGCGGCGGTGTTCGGCGCCATGGAGGTCTGGATGGTCAGTGACGAGCGGTCGCTGGGCGAACTCGCGAGGCTGTGCCATGCGGCGCTGGAATCGCTGCGCGCCGGGATCACCGACTCGTGGGTCACGGCCGCCGCTGGACAAGTTTCGTCATAATTGACAAAACTTTGCCGTCGTGCGAGCCTCCATTCCGGAGGGCAGGACATGACTGATTACGACGCGATAGTTATCGGTGCCGGCCATAACGGACTGACCGCGGCCGTGCTGCTGCAAAAGGCCGGACTGCGGACGGTGTGTCTGGATTCCAAGCTGTACGCGGGCGGCATGGCATCGACCGTGGAACTTTTCGACGGGTACCAGTTCGAGATCGCCGGCTCGGTGCAATTTCCGACGTCTCAGGTGGTGGTCGACGAGCTGGGCCTGGACACCATACCCACGATCGACCTGGAAGTGATGTCGGTGGCGGTGCGTGGTGTCGGCGACGATCCGCTGGTGCAGTACAGCGATCCACTCAAGCTGTTCACCCATCTCAACGAGGTACACGGGGCGGACGCGGTCAACGGTATGGCGGGGCTGATGGCCTGGAGCCAAGGGCCCACCCGGGCGCTGGGCAGATTCGAAGCCGGAACGCCACCGAAGAGCATCGATGAGATGTATGCCTGTGCCACAAACGAATTCGAGCGCTCCGCCATCGACGACATGCTGTTCGGATCGGTGACCGACGTGTTGGACCGATATCTGCCGGATCACGAGAAGCATGGGGCACTGCGTGGCTCGATGACCGTGCTGGCCGTGAACACGCTCTACCGGGGTCCCTCCACGCCGGGTAGCGCGGCCGCCCTCGCCTTCGGCCTCGGTGTTCCCGACGGCAACACCATGCAGATGAAGAAGCTTCGGGGCGGTATCGGCGCGCTCACCTCACACCTGTGCGACGTGCTGGCCGGCCACGGTGGCGAACTTCGGTTGCGTACCAAGGTGACCGAGATTCTGGTCGCCGACGGACGGGTGACCGGGGTGCGCACCGAGGCGGGAGACGTGTTGAACGCCCCGATCGTGATCTCCGGCATCGCACCGGATGTCACGCTGAACGAGATGGTCGATCCCGCCGCGCTGCCCGCCGACATCCGGGAACGCTATGCGCGCATTGACCACCGCGGCAGTTACCTGCAGATGCACTTCGCCCTCGAGGAGGCTCCTACCTTCGCCGCGCCCTACGAGGCTCTCAACGAGCCGGCCATGCAGGCCTCGATCGGCCTGTTCTGCACACCCGAGGAAGTCCAGCAGCAATGGGAGGACGCGCGGCGCGGGATCGTCCCGGCCGACCCGACCGTCGTATTGCAGATCCCATCGCAGAACGACCCCGGCCTCGCGCCGGAGGGTAAGCATGCCGCGTCGGCGTTCGCGCTGTTCTTCCCGATCGAGGGCGACGTGGACTACGGGCAGGCCAAAGTCGAAATGGGCCAGCGGGTCATCGAAAAGATCACCCGCCTCGCCCCGAATTTCGAACGAAGCATCATCCGGCACACCACCTTCACGCCCAGGCACATGGGCGTGATGTTCGGCGCCCCCGGTGGCGACTACTGCCACGGCCTGTTGAATGCCAACCAAATCGGTCCCAACCGGCCCGGCCCGCGGGGGTTCCTCGGCCAGCCGATCCCGATCGAAGGGCTCTATCTGGGCAGCGCGGGCTGCCACGGCGGCCCGGGCATCACCTTCATCCCGGGCTACAACGCGGCGCAACAAGCGCTCGCCGACCGGAGCTGACAGACGTCCTACCGGCGCCGTCCCAGCAGATCATCCAACAGGGCGGTGAACTCGTCGGGACGCGCCGGAGTGAACGCGGGCGAGGGCCGTGTGCCCGGCACGTCCAGCGTGATCAGCTTCGATTTCAACGGCCTGCCGATGTCCAGCGGCAGCCAGCGACGAAAATCCGAGCTGCCCCATATCCGGAACCGCTGGGTGAAGAGCCCCAGGTTTTCGGCTTTGTATCCGCGAATCTCCTCGAGCGCGATCACCTTTGATGTGCCCGAAGGAAAATGATAGCGGCGCAACGTGATCGCCGCGCGGTCCAGCTGGACCAGGCCATCGTCGTAGGTGCCGCAAGAGTCGTTCACGCCCGCGAACTCCGCAGTTGGTGGCCTTTTGCGGTCAGGCAGCGCCCGTCGTCCAGCCGCCACTGCCACCCATGCAGGTTGCAGGTCAACGTGTTTCCGTCGACCACGCCGAACTTCGACAGGTCGGCCTTGAGGTGTGGGCAGCGGCGCTGAATCTCCCAGCCGTCCAGCGTTACCGAGGCCGAGTCGTCGTGAGTCTCGGCGAACCAGCCGTCGGCGTACGCGATCCGTTCGTCGGTCAGGCACTTGAAGAACGTGTAGAGGTACTCGTTGTAGCCGCCGACTCGCCAGGCCCGGAAACGGGTCGACAAAAAGATGGTGTTGACCCAGTCCGGCTCGCCGTCGCGCAGCACAGTGCGGACCAGCTCCGGTGCTATCGCGAACCCGTAACGGACCTTCTCGTCCGGAATCCGCTCCCGCACGGCTCTTTTCGGGAAGTCCAGGATTACGGTCTCCGGTCCGAGTACCAACTCGACGGGGTAGCCGATGCCGTCGCAGATCTCGTCGCTTTGCGACATGATCGGCTCGAAGAGGGCGCGCAGCGGTTCCAGCAGCGGCTCCCCGCTCGCGGGCGCCCAGCTCGCCCGCTCGGCGGCGATGACCGGCGCCATCCGCTCGGCGTACTCGGCGATGTAGTCGGCCTTGCCGGTGGTGAAGATGGCCTCGACCTGGTCGGTGGGCAGCGGATGGGTCAGCGAGTGCAGGGTGGAGCCGGTGAAATCGGCGGTCGATCCCGGGATCATCAGCAGCCCGCCGTCGTGGCCGTGCCTGCGCATCTGCTCCAAAAACACCATCTGATCGGGGAAGATGTTGGCCGGATCGCCGTGGTCGTCGTTGAGGCCGCGCAGCTCTGGATCCAGAAAGCACGGCGGTCCCGCGGACGGGACCACCCACGTCGCCCCGACCTGGGCCAGGTACTGGCGGGCGCGGTCCATCTGCCGTTGCCGCTTCTGGACGCCGAACGACTCCTTGGCACGGGCCGGCATGTCGTAGACCATCGGGTACCAGATGGCCCCGGAGTACTGCAGCAGGTGCACATCGATGTGCCCGAACTGGGACTTCAGCACATCCAGGTCCACCGGCCGCGCGTCATTCATGTTGAAAACCGTTGTCGCGCCGTCGGAAACCAGCAGCGCCGAGTCACCGATCGGGCCGTCGGCCGGTGCCCGCAGGGCGATGATCATGACGTCGAGCTCGCCCTCAGGACCGCTGAGCCGGTGCTTGACCGAGTCGCTGGTCTCGAAGAACCGGTGAAAACCGAGCTTCTCCAACTCATTTCGCAGATCAGGCACCGGGAAGTCCGGCAGCAACACCACCGCGTCCTTGTTGACGTGTTCGGCCAGGTTCTTCGCGTCGAAGTGGTCCCTGTGCAGGTGTGACACATATAGGTAGTCGCAGTCACCCAGGTCGTCCCAGTCCAGGGTGCTGTTGTCCGGAAACGGGAACCAGGACGCGAAGTACGCGGGATTGACCCAGGGGTCGCAAAGGATGCTGCCCGCTTGGGTCTGGATCAGAAATCCGGCGTGGCCGACGCTGGTGACGTGCACTGATACCTTCCTGGGGCCGGTAGAAGGCCGGTGACGGCCTCGGCCGGGGATGACGGCTTTTTCAGCCCCCGAGCTTAGCGCGAGCCGGCACCCTCGGCCGGTCGCCGCCGTCCGGTGACGGGGCACGGCAGGGAGCATTAGGCTCAAGTGCTGTGGAACCGGTTTACGGGACTGTCATTCAGCTTGCCCGCCTGGTGTGGCGCCTCCAGGGTCTGAAAATCACGATCGCGGGTGCCGAGAACCTGCCGAAAAGCGGGGGCGCGGTGATCGCGATCAACCACACCGGCTACCTGGACTTCACCTTCGCGGGATTGCCGGCCTACAAGCAGGGCCTGGGCCGCAAGGTGCGGTTCATGGCCAAGCAGGAGGTGTTCGACCACAAGATCACCGGGCCCATCATGCGCAGCCTGCGGCACATCTCGGTGAATCGGCAAGATGGCGCGGCCTCCTTCGAGGCCGCGGTCCGGAACCTCAAGGACGGCGAGCTGGTGGGCGTCTACCCCGAAGCCACGATCAGCCGCAGTTTCGAGATCAAGGAATTCAAGTCGGGGGCCGCCCGGATGGCCGTCGAGGCCGGGGTGCCCATCGTTCCGCACATCGTCTGGGGTGCCCAGCGGATCTGGACCAAGGATCACCCGAAGAAGCTGTGGCGCCCGAAGGTTCCGATCGTGGTGTTGGTCGGCGAGCCGATCGAGCCGACGTTGGGCATCGAGGAACTCAAAGGGTTGCTGCATTCCCGCATGCAGCATCTGCTGGAGCGCGCGCAGGAACTGTACGGGCCGCACCCGGCCGGCGAGTTCTGGGTGCCACACCGGTTGGGCGGAGGCGCGCCGTCCCTGGCGGAAGCGGCCCAGCTGGAGGCCGAGGAAGCGGCCGCCCGGGCGGCTCGGCGGGCCCGGTCCGCAGGGGCCGCGGAGTAGCAATCGATGGTGGAGCCGACCTTCCGCGCTTTGGAGCTCCTGGCTCAATTCGTGGTGAAGGCCACCGGCACCAAGATCACCTACAGCGGCGTGGAGCAGATCCCGGAGCGGGGCGGCGCCGTGGTGGCGATCAACCACACCAGCTACGTCGACTTCCTGCCCGCCGCGCTCGCCGTGCACCGCAGGGGGCGCCGCCTGAGGTTCATGATCAAAGCCGAGATGCAGCAGGTCAAACCGGTCAATTTCCTGATCAGGCACACCCGCACCATCCCGGTGGACCGTGGCGCCGGAGCGGGTGCGTACGCGGTGGCGGTGCAGCGATTACGCGAAGGTGAGCTGGTGGGGGTCTATCCGGAGGCCACGATCAGCCGCAGCTTCGAACTCAAGGAGTTCAAGTCCGGCGCCGCGCGGATGGCGGTCGAAGCGGACGTCCCGATCGTGCCCGTGGTCGTCTGGGGCGCGCAGCGAATCTGGACCAAGGATCACCCACGGAATGTGGGCCGCGCGAAGATACCCATTACTGTGCAGGTGGGCGCGCCGTTACGCGCGCACGAAAACATCGCGCAGACCGACGCTGCCCTGCGCGACGCGATGACCACCTTGTTGCACCGGGCGCAAGAGCACTATCCGGGCGAACCCGGAGCGTATTGGATGCCGCGCCGACTGGGCGGCGCAGCGCCGACCCCGGCCGAGGCCGCTCGGATAGAGGCCACCGAGGCGGCGGCTCGGTCGGCCAAACGGGCCGGGCATCCGCCGCAGTAGGCGAAGGAGAAGACATGCCCGAGGGGTTCTACCGGCTGGCGGAATGGATCGTCCCGCCGATGGTCGCGATGCAGGGCACCAAGTTCACGTATCACGGCCTGCAGAACATCCCCGCGCGCGGCGGCGCCTTGCTCGCCCAGAACCACACCAGCTACCTGGACTGGCTGCCGACGCTGATGGCCGTCCGGGAACGTCACCGGCGCGCCTACTTCATGATCAAGGCGGAAATGGCCGACGTGAAGGCCGTCAACTACGTCATCAACCACGCCCGGCTGATCCCGGTGGATCGGAGGTCGGGACACGACGCCCTTGATGTGGCGGTGCAACGCATGCGCGCCGGGGAGTTGATCGGGATGCATCCCGAGGCCACCATCAGTCGCAGTTTCGAACTGCGGGAGTTCAAGACCGGGGCGGCGCGCATGGCGCTGGACGCCCAGGTGCCGATCGTTCCGATCGTGGTGTGGGGTGCTCATCGGATTTGGCCGAAGGACCATCCCAAGAAGGTGTTTCGCAACAAGGTTCCGATCACCGTGGCGGCCGGTCAGCCATTGGCACCACGGGGCACGCCTGAGCAACTCAACGCGCTGTTGCGCTCGGCGATGAATGACCTGCTGTATCGGGTGCAGGAGGAATATCCGCACCCGAAAGACGAATTCTGGGTGCCGCGTCGGCTGGGCGGCAGCGCGCCCACCCAAGAGGATTCCCGGGCCATCCGGTTGTCGGAGTTGCGGGAGCGGATGCAGAAATACGGAACCGACGGTGTGACGCGACCGGGGCAGACCCAGAGCGGGAAACATTGAGGGGTCCGGTCAGCTGCCAACGCGGGCGGTTTCGATGACGCTGCCGGCGCTCATCGCCTGCGACGTCGACGGCACCCTGTTCGACGACGACGAGAAGATCTCGCCGCGCACCCGCGACGCCGTCCGCGCCGCGGTAGCCGGCGGTGCGCAGTTCGTGGTGGCGACCGGCCGCCCGCCGCGCTGGATACGTCCCGTCGTCGACGCGCTGGGTTTCGCGCCGATCTCGGTGTGCGCCAACGGCGCCGTCATCTACGACGCCGCGACGGATCGGGTGATATCCACCCGCACCCTTCCCGTCGACACCTTGGCCGAGTTGGCCGAGCTGGCCACCAGTGTCATCCCCGGTGCCGGGTTGGCCGTCGAGCGTATCGGTGAAAGCGCCCATGACACGGCGACGCCGCAGTTCGTCAGCTCGCCGGGTTACGAGCATGCCTGGCTGAACCCGGACAACACCGAGGTGTCGATCCGGGATCTGCTCAGCGCCCCGGCGATCAAGCTGCTCATTCGCCGTGCCGGAGCCCGCAGCTCCGACATGGCGGCCGAACTGGCCAAGCACGTCGGGTTCGAGGCCGACATCACCTACTCCACCAACAACGGCCTGATCGAGGTCGTGCCGCCCGGGACCAGCAAGGCGACCGGCGTCGACGAGATCGCACGACCGCGCAGGATCGCACTCGAGGAGGTGGTGGCGTTCGGCGACATGCCGAACGACCTGCCGATGCTGCGGTGGGCCGGACATGGCGTGGCGATGGGCAACGCCCATCCCGACGTGCAGGCGGCCGCCGACGAGATCACCACCGCCAACAACGACGACGGGGTGGGCCGGGTGCTGGAACGCTGGTGGCTCTAGCGGCGCGAAAGACGCGCACCGCGCCGCGACGCGAGGAGATTGTCGCCATCGGTCAGGTGGGCGTCGGATGCGACGGCGGCGAGAAGTGCTCGGCCGGCACCGTTGGGCCGCTTGGCGATTCGGTCGTCAGCGGAGCCGTGATTCCGTCCACCACCTCGGTGACGTTTCCGGTCAGCCGTTCATAGTTCAGCGTGCCGTGCTGGAAGTTCTGCGTAATCTGCAGCGGCTGTTGGATTTCCGCGCTGGTCGGCAATCCGAGCGGGCCACGTTCGTAACTCTGTGAGGCCCATGCTTCGTAGATGGCGCCGGTGACCGGCTGGGCGCCCGTCACCGGCGACCAGTACATCGCACCGCGAGCAAAGGTGACGAAGCGGGCATCGCCTTCCGCGTCGTCTTCCGGCGAGGTCGGTGCTCCCAGCACGCTGTTCATTCCGCCGATCGCTTGCCAGTGGTCATAGATCGCACCGCCCCGCAATGCCTGGAGCAATTCTTCGGGCGGATCGTTGACATGCGAAGCGATATCACGTATTTCGTCCATCAGCGCATAGGCGCCATTGCCTGGGCAATCGGTGTTCCCGACGTCGCGGTGGGTGAAGATGGTCGGCAGCGTCGCGATGGAGCCGGTTGGAAAAGTCGTGTAGTGGCTGCCGGCTGACTCCAGTTGCACCGTGCCCTTGGGGTCGACGCCGTCCAGGCCCAGCCGCCAGCCGAGCAGCCGGCCTATGTTTCTGAGCTGGATCGGGCTAGGGGGCGCGTCGTCGAAGTTGCCGATCATTGCCACACCCCAGGTGTTGCGGTTGAATCCGCCGGTGTGGAAGGCCTCGACCGCCTTGGTGAGGCCGCCCGCGCTGCCCTCGAACACCTGGCCGTACTTGTCGACCAGCGCGTTGTAGGCGATGTCACACCAGCCCAGCGTCTTGCTGTGGTAGGTGTAAATGGCTTTGACGATCCCGGCTGATTCAAGCGGCGAATAGTCATTGCTGCCCGCGGTGTGGTGGACCACTGCGGCGCGAATCCCGTTGTCGTACTGCGGGGTACCGCATCGCAGCGACTCGTCGGCGCCCCAGTCGGCTCGGCTGATGATGGGGGGAGCCTGGCCGGGCATCAAGACTCCGGCCGGTGGTGTCCAATGCTTTTCGACCGGCGCCTGCGGTGGGGAGATGAGCACTGCCGAGATGTTCTGCCCGAAGGGCTGCTCCCTGGATGCCGGTTTGTAGCCCAGGTCGGTCTTCGCGCTTGGCGCCACCGGCGGGAGCGCCTGGGTCACTGTCGCGCCGAGCGGACGGGTGACCGCGATCTGGACGGTGGTGGTGGTGCCGACGAACACCGGATCGGTTCCGCGGGGTCCCTCTGTCGCCCCGCTGTGCTGATCCGGGTCGGGTGCCGCGGTTTCGTACTCGGTCTGATACCAGCGCCCCCACGACCCGTCGGGGCGCTTCGCGCGCACGCGGGTCGACGTGCCGGCCAGGTCGCCGGTCAGGGCGACCAAGGAGAACGGGGTGGCCTGACCGATTTCACGAACGGTGACGCCCGCGCCGAGCCCGATCAGCGGCTGCTCGACGAGTTGGGTGCCGCGCGACGGCGACGGGCTGGCGGTGCCACGGTCGCGTGTCGTGTCCGCCACCCACGAGACGAGGACGACGGTCGCCGCCATGGCGGTGAGCAACATCGTCGGCGCACGACTGCGAGGCACCAGCTGATGTTACGTGTGTTTCTAATGTTATCCATGAGACGACACGAACGGGGCGCTGCGCAATGTCCACAAAATCGACGGCACCGCAGAAGATCTGCGGTGCCGTCTTGTGGAGAGTTGAAAGGGACTAGACCGGGGGCAGTGCCGGTACCGCGCCGGCGGCCGCCGGCAGTGCACCGGCCGCACCCGCGGCGGCGGGCAAGGCGCCCGCAGCGGCACCCGGCAGGGCACCCGCGGCACCCGGCAGGGCACTCGCGGCACCCGGCAGGGCACCGGCCGCACCCGGCAGGGCACTCGCGGCACCCGGCAGGGCACCCGCGGCGCCAGGCAGGGCACTCGCGGCGCCAGCGCCGCCATGCATGCCCTGGGTGATGGCCGGCATGACCAAGCCCTTGAGCAGGTCGATCGCCTGGCCGGCGCCCAATTGGTTGGCGGCCTGCATCACGTCGTTGACCAATCCGCCGCTGGCACCGCCGCCAGTGCCCGAGCCACTGCCCAGGCCGGTACCGCCGCCGCCGATCGGCGAAGCGTTACCGAAGGTGGACGGGTCGCCCAGGATCGGGTACGTGCCACCGACGCCCGGGTCCAACCCGGCCCCAGAGTCGATCGGCACCTCGCTCGGCGACAGCGTCGGGCCACCCAGGCCCGGTGTCACCCCAGCCGGACTGGTCAGCCCGGGGTTGGAAAGCGCAGGGTTGAGCCCGGCGCCAGGGGTCGCGACGCCGGCACCAGGGGTGGTCGGCAACGCCCCGGGCGCGGTGAGCCCGGGCGTCACGGGCGCCACACCGGGGTTGGTCAAACCGGGGCTGGCCAAGCCGGGACTCGTCAATCCGGGGCTGGTCAATCCGGGGCTGGTCATGGCCGGATTGGTCAGGCCCGTGGTCCCCAGACTGGGGCTTCCGAGGCCTGGAGTGCCCAGGCCGGGGCTGGCCAGACCTGGTGTGCTGGTGGCGCCCCCGCTCAAGGCGGGCACCGGGGGCAGGTTGATCCCGAATTGCGACAAGCCCTGCGACAGTGCGCCCATCAGCTCACCCGGCAGATCGCTCATCACCGCGGCTTGCTTGAACTCGTGATGCTCGGGCGCCTTGTTGTCGGCGGTCGATTCATAGACAAGGAAGTATGCGCAAGGACTCGCCACTGCCAGGGCGGCAACCGCGCTCATGGCTGTTGAGAGCTTGCGTCGGCGTCGGTTCGGCACGGAAGTCTCCTCAAATCTGACTGTGTGTTGTGTCGGCGCGTCCCACCGCTCCTATCTGGCGGAATCACACAGAGTCGATGGTACGAGTGGTGAACCTGTTACTAGAGTGGTGATATTGAATCGTGAGGCAATTGCGACCCCGACTGTGATCGCGGATTCCGGGCGCCCCAACGGCCGTCGTCACGGAGCCAACGCCGCCGCATGGCCTCGCCAAATGGGTTAGGGCCACGCGGTCGGATACCCTAAGCAACCGATGACAGCTCGTTTCGATCTTTTCGTCGTCGGCTCTGGATTCTTCGGACTGACCATTGCCGAGCGCGTGGCTACCCAGCTCGGCAAGCGCGTCCTCGTCGTGGACCGCCGACCACACATCGGTGGCAACGCCTACTCGGAAGCCGAACCCCAGACCGGCATCGAGGTGCACAAGTACGGCGCCCACTTGTTCCACACCTCCAACAAAAGGGTGTGGGACTACGTGCGGCAGTTCACCGACTTCACCGACTACCGTCACCGCGTCTTCGCGATGCACAACGGGCAGGCCTACCAGTTCCCGATGGGGCTGGGCCTGGTGTCGCAGTTCTTCGGCAAGTACTTCACCCCGGACGAAGCCCGCAAGCTCATCGCCGAACAGGCCGCCGAGATCGACACCGCCGACGCGCAAAACCTGGAAGAGAAGGCGATCTCGCTGATCGGCCGGCCCCTCTACGAGGCGTTCGTCAAGGGCTACACCGCCAAGCAGTGGCAGACCGACCCCAAGGAGCTGCCCGCCGCGAACATCACCCGGCTGCCGGTGCGCTACACCTTCGACAACCGCTACTTCAGCGACACCTACGAGGGCCTGCCCGTCGACGGTTACGCGGCCTGGCTGCGCAACATGGCCGCCGACGACCGCATCGAGGTCAGGCTGGACACCGATTGGTTCGACGTGCGCGACCAGCTGCGCGCGGAGAGCCCCGACGCACCGGTCGTCTACACGGGCCCGCTGGACCGCTACTTCGGCTACGCCGAGGGCCGCCTCGGTTGGCGCACCCTGGACTTCGAGGTGGAAGTGTTGCCTACCGGTGATTTTCAGGGGACGCCGGTGATGAACTACAACGACCTGGACGTGCCATACACGCGCATCCACGAGTTCCGGCACTTCCACACCGAGCGCGACTATCCCGCCGACAAAACCGTGATCATGCGGGAGTATTCGCGCTTCGCCGAAGACGACGACGAGCCCTACTATCCGATCAACACCGAGGCCGACCGCGCCCTGTTGGCCGCCTACCGGGCCAGGGCGAAGGCCGAGACCGCGTCGTCGAAGGTACTGTTCGGCGGCCGGCTGGGCACCTACCAATACCTGGATATGCACATGGCCATCGCCAGCGCCTTGAACATGTACGACAACGTCCTCGCGCCGCACCTGCGGGACGGCGCATCCCTGACGGAAGCCCAGAACAAAGAGGAAGGCGCGCGCTGATGCGCGCCATGACGATGCGAAGCAATGCGATGAGAAGGAGTGGCGCCCAATGAGTGCCGTGAGCCTGCTGTCCCGGATCATCCTGCCGCGTCCCGGTGAGCCGCTCGACGTGCGCAAGCTGTATCTCGAGGAGTCGACGACCAACGCCCGGCGCGCCCACGCCACCAGCCGTACCTCGCTGGAGATCGGCAAAGAGTCCGAGGTGTCGTTCGCCACCTATTTCAACGCGTTTCCGGCCAGCTACTGGCGGCGCTGGTCCATCTGTCAGTCGGTGGTGCTGCGCGTCGAGCTGACCGGAACCGGACGCGTCGACGTGTACCGGACCAAGGCCACCGGGGTGCGAATCTCCGTGGAAGGCCGCCAATTCGTGGGCACCGACGAGCAGCCGGCCATCGTCGAGATCGAGGTGGCGCTCAAGCCTTTCGAGGACGGCGGCTGGATCTGGTTCGACATCACCACCGACACCGCGGTCAACCTGATCAGCGGCGGCTGGTATGCCACCGAGCCCGCTCCGGGCACGGCCAACATCGCCGTCGGCATCCCCACGTTCAACCGCCCCGCGGACTGCGTCAACGCGCTGGCCGATCTCACGGCGGATCCGTTGGTGGACGCGGTAATCGGTGCGGTCATCGTTCCCGACCAGGGCGCCCGCAAGGTGCGCGATCACCCGGACTTCCCGGCCGCGGCCGCCGGTCTGGGCAGCCGGCTGACCATTCACGACCAGCCCAACCTCGGCGGGTCCGGCGGCTACAGCCGCGTGATGTATGAGGCGCTGAAAAACACGGACTGCCAACAGATCCTGTTCATGGACGATGACATCCGCATCGAACCCGACTCGATCCTGCGGGTGCTGGCGTTGCACCGCTTCGCCAAGACGCCGATGCTGATCGGCGGGCAGATGCTCAACCTGCAGGAGCCGTCGCATCTGCACATCATGGGCGAGGTCGTCGACGAGTCGAACTTCATGTGGACCGCCGCTCCGCACGCCGAGTACGACCACAACTTCGCCGAATTCCCGTTGAACAGCAAGAACTCTCGCAGCGCACTGCTGCACCGGCGCATCGACGTCGACTTCAACGGCTGGTGGACGTGCATGATCCCGCGGCAGGTCGCCGAGGAGCTGGGCCAGCCGCTGCCGCTGTTCATCAAGTGGGACGACGCCGAGTACGGTCTGCGTGCCGGTGAGCACGGCTATCCGACCGTCACGCTGCCCGGCGCCGCGATCTGGCACATGGCCTGGAGCGACAAGGACGACGCCATTGACTGGCAGGCCTACTTCCATCTGCGCAACCGGCTGGTGGTGGCCGCCTTGCACTGGGACCGCGACATCACCGGCCTGGTCCGCAGCCACCTCAAGGCGACACTCAAACACCTTGCCTGCCTTGAGTATTCGACGGTCGCAATTCAGAACAGGGCCATCGACGACTTCCTCGCCGGGCCTGAACACATCTTCTCGATACTGGAATCCGCACTGCCCGAGGTGCATCGCCTGCGCAAGGATTACCCGGACGCCGTCGTGCTGCCGGCGGCAAGCGAACTCGCGGCGCCCCAGCACAAAACCAAGGCGATGAAGCCGCCGGTGAATCCGGTGTCCATCAGCTACCGGCTGGCACGTGGAATCCTGCACAACATCACCAAGGCTGACACGCAATCCCACACGCGGCCCGAGTTCAACGTGCCGACCCAGGATGCGCGCTGGTTCCGGCTGTGCACGGTCGACGGCGTGACGGTCACCACGGCCGACGGCTGCGGAGTGGTCTACCGCCAGCGGGACCGGCGAAAGATGTTCTCGCTGTTGTTCGCATCGCTGCGCCGTCAGCGTCAGCTGCTCAGCCGGTTCGACGAGATGCGGCGGGTGTACCGCGACGCGCTGCCCGTGTTGTCCAGCAAGCAGAAGTGGGAGACGGCGTTGCTGCCAGCCGCAGAACATGCATGAGGCCGCTGCCGCAGAGGCACCGCGCGGCGAGGTGGCCGCGCTGGTCGCCGTCCAGGCCGCATTGAGCGATCGTCCCGGGGCGCTCCCCGTGGCGCGTGCGCTGTCCCACTTCGGTGAGCACAGCATCGGGTGGGTGGCCGTCGCCGTCCTCGGGGCGGTGCTGTCCCCGAAGCGGCGGTGGGACTGGCTGGTGGCCGGGGCAGGGGCGTTCGCCGCACACACCACCGCCGTCATCGTCAAGCGGATCGTGCGTCGTAAGCGGCCGTCCCATCCCGCAGTCGTGGTGAACGTCGGCACGCCGAGCCAACTGAGTTTTCCCTCCGCACATGCCACGTCGACCACCGCTGCGGCGATTCTGCTGGGCCGCACCGCCGGTCTACCACTGCCTGCTGTCTTGGTGCCGCCGATGGCGTTGTCGCGGATGCTGCTGGGTGTGCACTACCCCAGCGACGTGGCCTTCGGCATCGCCCTCGGTGCCGTCGTTGCGGCGATCGCGCGCCGCGCACGAGAGGTCGCAAGAGGTGAAGCCGAATGAGTGAGGACGTCGTGACCCGACCGTCGGGCAACCTGGTCACCGGGGTGATCAAGGCGATACGACCCCGGCAATGGGTGAAGAACGTATTGGTGCTGGCCGCTCCGTTGGCCGGGCTGGGCAGCGGTATTCGGTATGACTACCCACAGATGCTCACGCAGGTGGGGTTGGCGTTCGTGGTGTTCAGCCTGGGGGCCTCGTCGGTGTATCTGGTCAACGATGTGCGCGACGTCGAGGCCGACCGCGAGCACCCGACCAAACGGTTTCGCCCGATCGCAGCCGGCATCGTCCCCGAGTGGCTGGCCTACTTCCTGGCGGTTCTGCTGGGTGTGGCTTCGCTGGGCATCGCTTGGATCGTGACGCCGAACCTGACACTGGTGATGGCCGTCTACCTCGTGATGCAGCTGGCGTACTGTTTCGGCCTCAAACATCAAGCCGTGCTTGACATTTGCATAGTGTCGTCGGCGTATCTGCTGCGGGCGATCGCCGGCGGCGTGGCCACCGATATCCCGCTGTCGCAGTGGTTTCTGTTGTCGGCAGCGTTCGCTTCGCTGTTCATGGTGGCGGGCAAGCGCTACGCGGAGTTGCAACTCGCCGAGCGCACCGGCGCGGCAATTCGCAAGTCGCTGGAGAGCTACACCAGCACCTACCTGCGATTCGTCTGGACGCTGTCGGCCACCGCGGTGGTGATCTGCTACGGCCTGTGGGCGTTCGAGCGTGACCGCCACTCAGGATCTTGGTTCGCGGTGTCCATGGTCCCGTTCACCATCGCCATCCTGCGCTACGCGGTCGACGTCGACGGCGGGCTGGCCGGCGAACCCGAAGACATCGCGCTGCGCGACCGGGTGCTGCAGCTGCTGTTTTTGGCGTGGATCGCGACAGTCGGAGCCGCCGTTGCCTTCGGTTAGCCCCGAACTGCAGGCTCTCAAAGCGCGGATGATGCGCAGCCGGCCGGTGATCAGGCGGCCCGGCTGGCCGGTGTTTCCGTACACCACCATGGTGCGGGTCAGCCTGTGGATCAGCGTGGCGTTGGTCGCCCTGCTGTTCGGCTGGGGGAGTTGGCAGCGCCGCTGGATCGCCGACGACGGCCTCATCGTGCTGCGCACGGTGCGCAATCTGCTCGCGGGCAACGGACCGGTGTTCAACCAGGGCGAGCGGGTCGAAGCCAACACCTCGACCGCCTGGACCTACCTGATGTACGTCGGTAGCTGGGTGGGCGGCCCACTGCGCATGGAGTACGTGGCGCTCGCGCTCGCGCTGGTGCTTTCGGTCGCGGGTGTGGCGTGGGCGATGCTGGGCGCCGCAAGGCTGTACGCGCCGAGCCTGCGGGGCCGCAAGGCCGTCATGTTGCCCGCCGGCGCGCTGGTGTATATCGCTCTGCCCCCGGCGCGCGACTTCGCCACGTCCGGCCTGGAGAGCGGTTTGGCGCTGGCCTATCTCGGGCTGGTGTGGTGGATGATGGTCTGCTGGGCGCAGCCGGTGCGCAACCGCCCGGACAACAAAGTGTTCGCCGGCCTGCTGGCTTTCGTCGCCGGGTTCAGTGTGCTGGTCCGGCCCGAGCTGGCGCTGATGGGCGGCCTGGCCCTGATCATGATGCTGATCGCCGCCCGGACCTGGCAGCGCCGGGTGCTGATCGTGGTGGCCGGGGGTTTCGTGCCGGTCGCCTACGAGGTCTTTCGCATGGGTTATTACGGCCTGCTGGTACCCGGTACCGCCCTGGCCAAGGACGCGGCCGGGGACAAGTGGTCACAGGGCATGATCTACCTCTCCAACTTCGATGCGCCCTACGCGGTGTGGATACCCGTGGTGCTCCTCGTGCTGCTGGGGGTGCTGCTGTTCGCCGCCCGTCGGCGGCCGTCGTTTTTGCGCCCGGCGCTGGCGCCCAACTACGGGCGGCTGGCCCGGGCCGTGCACAGTCCGCCCGCGGTGGTGGCGTGGGTAGTGGTGAGCGGTCTGTTGCAGGCCCTGTACTGGATCCGGCAAGGCGGCGACTTCATGCATGCACGCGTGCTGCTGGCTCCGTTGTTCTGTCTGCTGGCTCCGGTCGCGGTCATCCCGATCGCCATCCCCGACGGCCAGGACTATTCGCGGGAGACCGGCAACTGGGTGGCCGGCGCCGCGGGCGCGTTGTGGCTGGGACTGGCCGGATGGGCGCTCTGGGCGGCGAACTCACCGGGGATGGGCGACGATGCCACCCACGTCACCTACTCCGGGATCGTTGACGAACGCCGCTTCTATGCCCAGGCCACTGGTCGCGCACATCCGCTGACCGCCGCGGACTATCTGGGCTATCCGCGCATGGCGGCGATCCTCACCGCCCTCAACAACACCCCCGAAGGGGCGCTACTACTTCCGTCGGGCAATTACATCCAGTGGGACCTGGTGCCGATGGCCCAGCCACCGCCGGGCGACAAGTCCCCGCAAAAACCCCAGCATGCCGTGTTTTTCACCAACCTCGGCATGGTTGGCATGAATGTCGGGCTCGATGTCAGGGTGATCGATCAGATCGGTTTGGCGAATCCGCTTGCGCAACACACGGAACGGCTCAAGCACGGCCGCATCGGGCACGACAAGAACCTCTTTCCCGACTGGGTGATCGCCGACGGCCCCTGGGTGAAGTTGCCGCCGGGGATTCCGGGCTACCTGGACGCGCAGTGGGTCGCGCAGGCCGTCTCGGCGTTGCAATGCCCGGATACGAAGGCGGTGCTCAGCTCGGTGCGCGCCCCGATGACCCCGCACCGGTTCTTGTCCAACCTGGTGAATTCCTACCGGTTCACCAAGTACCGGATCGACCGGGTGCCGCGCTACGAACTGGCCCGGTGTGGGCTGCCGGTACCCGAAGAGGTGCCGCCCCCACCTCGCGAGTAAGCGTCGCGCAGAAGAAATTTCGGCATACGTCGAACAAATCACAGCGCGCCACCCGCGAAAAAATGGTAGCAACATCACATTTGGCCTCTCACCAGCTGGCGACGGCCGTCAAGCACATGTGAATCATTGCTTTTTAGACACATGTTGCGGTTGAAAACCGCTGGGTACGAGGGCCGCTCGACGGCCCGTCCCCGTGCCTCGATGCGACCGAACGGCGCAACGTGTGGTTGACTACACGAGCACTCCTGCGCTTGGCGCGGCGACGATGCGGACCGCGACGGTCTGATAAGAAGCCGTGCATTCGGGTTTGTGCAGGCAGTTCGACCAATCAAGACAGTGACCGATCGGTGAAATGCGCCGAAAGGCCGCAAGAAGGATGAGGAAGCAAGGATGACGCTTGTCGACAGATTGCGCGGCGCCGTGGCGGGTATGCCGCGCCGGCTCGTCGTGGCGGCCGCGGGTGCGGCGCTGCTCTCGGGCCTGATTGGCGCCGTCGGAGGCTCGGCGACCGCCGGGGCCTTCTCTCGCCCGGGTCTGCCGGTGGAGTACCTGCAGGTTCCGTCCGCCGCAATGGGCCGCGACATCAAGGTTCAGTTCCAAAGCGGTGGCGCCAACTCACCCGCGCTGTACCTGCTCGACGGTATGCGCGCGCAGGACGACTTCAACGGTTGGGACATCAACACCCCGGTGTTCGAGTGGTACCTCCAGTCCGGCATTTCGGTTGCCCTGCCGGTCGGTGGCCAGTCCAGCTTCTACTCCGACTGGTACAAGCCCGCCTGTGGCAAGGCCGGCTGCACCACCTACAAGTGGGAGACCTTCCTAACCAGCGAGCTGCCGCAGTACCTGTCGTCGCAGAAGCAGGTGAAGCCGACCGGCAGCGCTGTGGTCGGTCTGTCGATGGCTGGCTCGTCGGCGCTGATCCTGGCCGCCTACCACCCGCAGCAGTTCATTTACGCCGGCTCGCTGTCGGCGCTGCTGGACCCGTCGCAGGGGATGGGCCCGTCGCTGATCGGCCTGGCCATGGGTGACGCCGGTGGCTACAAGACCGCCGACATGTGGGGTCCGAAGGAGGACCCGGCGTGGGCCCGCAACGACCCATCGCTTCAGGTCGGCAAGCTGGTCGCCAACAACACCCGCATCTGGGTGTACTGCGGTAACGGCAAGCCGTCGGACCTGGGCGGCGACAACCTGCCGGCGAAGTTCCTCGAGGGCTTCGTGCGGACCAGCAACCTGAAGTTCCAGGACGCCTACAACGCCGCCGGTGGCCACAACGCGGTGTGGAACTTCGACGCCAACGGCACCCACGACTGGCCCTACTGGGGCGCGCAGGTGCACGCCATGCTGCCCGACCTGCAGTCGACTCTGGGCGCCACCCCGGGTGCGGGTCCGGCCACGGCCGCCAACGCCGGTAATGGCCAGGGCACCTAAACACGCAGAGCAGTAACGACGAGCGGCGGGAACCCTCAGGGGTTTCCGCCGCTTGTTGTGTGTGGGCGTGTGACTTGTTTCACTACCCGGCGCGCGGGGGAACTACGGCGCTGGCTAATGTGCTTTCAGCGACTACACGATGGAGGGTGGACATGACGGTCGTGCGGGGTATGTCGGCGCTTTTGCGGGTGTTCTGCGTAGCCGTGCTGGCGGTCGGGTTGGCCTTCGCGCTGCAGACCGCCGCGACGGCCGGCAAGGCCAGAGCGGCAGGCTACGAAAGCCTGATGGTTCCGTCGGCGGCGATGGGCCGCGACATCCCGGTGGCCTTCATGGCCGGTGGCCCGCACGCGGTCTACCTGCTGGACGCCTTCAACGCGGCCCCGGACGTGAGCAACTGGGTCACCGCCGGCAACGCGATGAACACCCTCGGCGGCAAGGGCATCTCGGTGGTGGCCCCGGCCGGCGGCGCGTGGAGCATGTACACCAACTGGGAGCAGGACGGCAGCAAGCAGTGGGACACGTTCCTGTCCAGCGAGCTGCCCGATTGGCTGGCGGCCAACAAGGGCCTGGCGCCCGGCGGCCACGCCGCCGTCGGTGCCTCGCAGGGTGGCTATGGTGCGATGGCTCTTGCCACCTTCCACCCCGATCGCTTCGGCTTCGCCGGGTCGCTGTCCGGATTCCTCTACCCGTCGAGCACAAACTACAACGGCGCGATCCTGGCCGGCCTGCAGCAGTTCGGCGGCGTCGACGGCAACGGCATGTGGGGAGCCCCGCAGCTGGGCCGGTGGAAGTGGCACGACCCCTACGTGCACGCCTCGCTGCTGGCGCAGAACAACACCCGCGTCTGGGTCTACAGCCCGACGAACATGGGCGGCGACGATGCCGCGATGATCGGCCAGGCCGGCGCGGCGATGGGCAGTTCGCGCGAGTTTTACCAGCAGTACCGCAGCAACGGCGGTCACAACGGCCACTTCGACTTTCCCGCGGGCGGCGACAACGGCTGGGGTTCATGGTCGGGGCAGCTCGGGGCGATGTCGGGTGAAATCGTCGGCGCAATTCGCTAGCGGCGATCGCAAGCGCGGCGAAGCCGGGCGCTGCGGGTCGGCGCCGTTGGGTTAAGGCGATCGCAAGCGCGGCGAAGCCGGGCGCTGCGGGTCGCTGCGCGACTGATCCAGCCATCGCTGCCCGGCCGGATCACGCAGCCGAGCCGGTACCGTGTAAAGGGTGCAGCAGGGGTCGGGAGGGCCGCGTAGCTGCGATCCACTGACTCTGCTGGCAGGAGAACATGGCTACAAACGCGCGGCGTAAGCGGCAACGCACCCTCGCCTGGATCGCCGCACTGTCGGTCGCCGCCGTCGTCCTGTTAGGCATCTTGGCCGCGGTGACCTTGCTGCGCGGGCACGGATCGGAGCCCAGCGCGGTCCCGCCCGGGGTGCTGCCCCCGCCGTCGACAAGCACGCACCCGCACAAGCCGCGACCCGCGTCTCAGGACGCTTCCTGCCCCGACGTGCTGCTGGTCAACGTCCCCGGCACGTGGGAGTCCGCCGTACAGGACGATCCCGCCAACCCCGTGCAATTTCCCAATGCGCTGCTGCACAAGGCGATCGCGAGCCTCACCCAGCAGTTCCCGTCGTCTCGGATGCAGGCGTACACCACTCCGTACACCGCGCAGTTCCACAACCCGCTGAGTGGCGACACGCAGATGTCCTACAACGCCAGCCGGGCCGAAGGCACCCGCGCGACGGTGCAGGCGATGACGGACATGAACGCCAAGTGCCCGCTGACCAGTTACGTGTTGGTGGGTTTTTCGCAGGGCGCGGTGATCGCCGGCGACATCGCCAGCGACATCGGCAACGGGCGCGGACCCGTGGACGACGACCTGGTGTTGGGTGTGACGTTGATCGCTGATGGTCGTCGCCAGATCGGGGTCGGCAACGACATCGGGCCCAACCCGCCGGGGCAAGGCGCCGAGATCACGTTGCACGAGGTGCCCATCCTGTCCGGAATGGGACTGACCATGACCGGTGAGCGGCCGGGCGGTTTCGGCGACCTCAACGGCAAGACCAACGAGATCTGCGCACCGGGCGACCTGATCTGCGCCGCTCCGGAGGAGGCCTTCAGCATCGCGAACCTGCCGACCACGCTGAACACCTTGGCCGGCGGGGCCGGTCAGCCGGTCCACGCGCTGTACGCGACGACGCAGTGCTGGAGCATCGACGGGGCACCGGCGACCGACTGGACGCTCAACTGGGCTCACGGTCTGATTGCAAATGCGCCACAACCAAAACACGGATGATCGGGGCGGCGGGACACAAGCGTCACGTAGCGGTTGCCGATGGCGATCAGCGGTACCTTGTGATTTGGTCTGCTGTAGGCGGCCCCGTAACATTAAGAGGAATTTAAGAGCTATCGGACCTTTGTCGCGCACCCGATCGGGTGGATGCTGGCTTGGGCTGGCACATCACCGGCGTTCCCCGAGGGGTGCCGTGCGAGGTCTGGCGGGTGCGTTGAGACATGAAACCGTCGGCATGGCCGACCGCAGAACGAAGCCGTCGGCGGAGCCGACCTAGGAACAAAGTGTCGGCCGGGCCGACCGAAACAGGTGTGACAGGAGAGCGGCATGGCGTACCACAACCCGTTCATCGTGAATGGAAAGATCAAGTTCCCGGACAACACGAACCTGGTCAAGCACGTTGAAAAGTGGGCGAGGGTTCGCGGCGACAAGCTCGCTTACCGGTTCGTCGACTTCTCCACCGAACGTGACGGCGAGTACCGCGACATCGTGTGGCGCGACTTCAGCGCCCGCAACCGGGCCGTGGGTGCCCGCCTGCAGCAGGTCACCCAGCCGGGTGACCGTATCGCCGTGCTGTGCCCGCAGAACCTCGACTACCTGATCGCATTCTTCGGTGCGTTGTACGCCGGCCGGATCGCGGTGCCGTTGTTCGACCCCGCCGAGCCCGGTCACGTGGGCCGCCTGCACGCGGTCCTCGACGACTGCTCCCCCTCGACGATCCTGACCACCACCGATGCCGCCGAGGGCGTCCGCAAGTTCATCCGCGCCCGTTCGGCCAAGGAGCGGCCCCGCGTCATCGCCGTCGACGCGGTCCCCAACGAGGTCGCATCGACCTGGGAGCCGCCGGAGGCCGATGAGAACACCATCGCCTACCTGCAGTACACGTCGGGCTCCACCCGGACCCCGACCGGCGTGCAGATCACCCACCTCAACCTGCCCACCAACGTGCTGCAGGTGCTCAATGGCCTGGAAGGCAAGGAGGGCGACCGCGGGCTGAGCTGGCTGCCGTTCTTCCACGACATGGGTCTGATCACGGCGCTGCTCTCGCCGGTGCTGGGTCACAACTTCACGTTCATGACGCCGGCCGCCTTCGTGCGTAGGCCGGGCCGGTGGATTCGGGAAATGGCGCGCAAGCCCGAGGACGATCCCGACAGCGAGGTCTTCACCGTTGCGCCGAACTTCGCGTTCGAGCATGCGGCGGTCCGCGGGGTTCCCAAGGAGGGCGAGCCGCCGCTGGACCTGAGCAACGTCAAGGCGATCCTCAACGGCAGCGAGCCGGTGTCCCCGGCGTCCATGCGCAAGTTCTACGAGGCGTTTGCGCCCTACGGTCTGCGGGAGACTGCGATCAAGCCGTCCTACGGCCTGGCCGAGGCGACGCTGTTCGTCTCCACCACGCCGATGGACGAGGCGCCCACGGTCATCCACGTCGATCGCGACGAGCTGAACAAGCAGCGCTTCGTCGAGGTGGCGGCCGATTCGCCGAAGGCCGTTCCCCAGGTTTCCGCCGGCATCATCGGCGTCGACGAGTGGGCCGTGATCGTCGACCCGGAGACCGCGAGCGAGCTGCCGGACGGTCAGATCGGCGAGATCTGGCTGCACGGGAACAACCTGGGCACCGGCTACTGGGGCAGGGAAGAAGAGACCAACGACATCTTCCGCAACATCCTCAAGTCGCGGATCAGCCAGTCGCACGCCGAGGGCGCCCCCGACGACGGCACCTGGGTCAGGACCGGTGACTACGGCACGTACCACAAGGGTCACCTCTACATCGCGGGACGCATCAAGGACCTGGTCATCATCGACGGCCGCAACCACTACCCGCAGGACCTCGAGTACTCGGCGCAGGAAGCCAGCAAGGCGCTGCGTACCGGCTACGTGGCCGCCTTCTCCGTGCCGGCCAACCAGCTGCCGAAGGAAGTGTTCGACAACCCGCACACCGGCATCAAGTACGACCCCGACGACAGCTCCGAGCAGCTGGTGATCGTCGCCGAGCGCGCCGCGGGCTCGCACAAGCTGGATTACCAGCCCATCGCCGACGACATCCGGGCCGCGATCGCCGTGCGTCACGGCGTCACCGTCCGTGACCTGCTGCTGGTGCAGTCGGGAACGATCCCGCGCACCTCCAGCGGCAAGATCGGGCACCGCGCCTGCCGCGCGGCCTACCTCGACGGCAGTCTGCGAAGCGGCGTCGGTTCCCCGACGGCATTCGCCAGCTCCACTGACTGAATCCCTTAGGACCATGGCTGACACTGAGCATCCCGAAAACGAAACCCCGACCCCAGGCGGGGAGGTGCCCGCCAAAAAAGTCGATATGACCGTCCCCGAGATGCGCGAATGGCTGCGCAACTGGGTGGGCCGGGCCGTCGGGAAATCACCCGACGACATCGATGAGTCGGTGCCGATGGTCGAGTTGGGCTTGGCGTCGCGCGACGCCGTGGCGATGGCCGCCGACATCGAGGACCTGACCGGCGTGACCCTGTCTGTCGCGGTTGCGTTCCAGCACCCCACGATCGAATCGCTGGCCACCCGCATCATCGAAGGCGAACCCGAGGTCGCCGACGACGAACTCGACGGCGCCGACTGGACGCGCACCGGCCCGGCCGAGCGGGTCGACATCGCCATCGTGGGCCTGTCGACCCGGCTGCCCGGCGACATGAACTCGCCGGACGAGACCTGGGCGGCACTGATGGAGGGCCGCGACGCCATCACCGATCTGCCCGAGGGCCGGTGGTCGGAATTCCTCGAGGAGCCGCGCATCGCCCAGCGCGTCGGCACCGCCCGCACCCGGGGCGGCTACCTGAAGGACATCAAGGGCTTCGACTCCGAGTTCTTCGCGGTCGCCAAGACCGAGGCCGACAACATCGACCCGCAGCAGCGGATGGCGCTGGAGCTCACCTGGGAGGCGCTCGAGCACGCCCGGATCCCGGCGTCGAGCCTGCGCGGCGAGGCCGTCGGCGTGTACGTCGGCTTCTCCAACAACGACTACCAATTCCTGGCCGTGTCCGACCCGACGGTTGCGCACCCCTACGCGATCACCGGTACGGCCAGCTCGATCATCGCCAACCGGGTGTCCTACTTCTACGACTTCCGCGGGCCGTCGGTGGCGCTGGACACCGCCTGCTCGAGTTCGCTGGTGGCGACGCATCAGGCGGTGCAGGCGCTGCGCAACGGCGAGTGCGACGTGGCGATCGCAGGTGGCGTCAACGCGCTGCTCACGCCGTTGGTGACGCTCGGCTTCGACGAGATCGGCGCGGTGCTGGCCCCCGACGGCCGGATCAAGTCCTTCTCCTCTGACGCCGATGGCTACACCCGTTCCGAGGGTGGCGGCATGTTCGTGCTCAAGCGGGTCGACGATGCCCGCCGCGACGGCGATCAGATCCTGGCCGTCATCGCCGGCAGCGCGGTCAACCACGACGGCCGGTCCAACGGGCTGATCGCCCCCAATCAGGATGCCCAGGCCGAGGTGTTGCGCCGGGCCTACAAGGACGCGGGGATCGATCCGCGCACTGTCGACTACATCGAGGCGCATGGCACCGGCACCGTCCTGGGTGACCCGATCGAGGCGGAGGCGCTGGGTCGCATTGTCGGGCGGGGCCGCCCGGCTGACCGTCCAGCGTTGCTGGGTGCGGTGAAAACCAATGTGGGACACCTGGAGTCGGCGGCCGGCGCGGCGAGCCTGGCCAAGGTGGTGCTGGCGTTGCAGCACGACAAGCTGCCGCCGTCCATCAACTTCGCCGGCCCGAGCCCCTACATCGACTTCGACGGCATGCGCCTGAAAGTCGTTGACAGCGCTAGCGATTGGCCGCGTTACGGTGGCTACGCGCTGGCCGGGGTGTCCAGCTTCGGCTTCGGCGGGGCCAACGCCCACCTGGTGGTGCGCGAAGTGCTGCCCCGCGACGTCGTCGAGCGCGAAGCCGAGCCGCAGCCCGTCGCGGCGGCCCCGACCGCCGACGCGGCCGAGGTGCCCGCGCTGGAAAGCCACTCGCTGCGGTTCGACGACTTCGGCAACATTATTCCTGACCCCTCCGAGGTGGAGGAGGAAGCCTACGAGCTTCCCGGCGTCACCGACGAGGCGCTGCGCCTCAAAGCGATCGCGTTGGAAGAGCTTGCGGCACAGGAGGAGTCGGAGCCCACCAAGCCACTGATCCCGCTTGCGGTGTCGGCGTTTTTGACCTCGCGCAAGAAGGTTGCGGCCGCCGAGCTCGCGGACTGGATGGAAAGCCCGGAGGGGCAGGCGTCGTCGCTGGAATCCATTGGCCGGGCACTCTCGCGGCGCAACCACGGCCGTTCGCGCGCGGTGGTGCTGGCCCACGACCATGAAGAGGCCATCAAAGGCCTGCGCGCGATCGCCGAGGGCAAGCAGCGGCCCAACGTGTTCAGCGTCGACGGGCCGGTCACCAGCGGTCCGGTATGGGCGATGGCCGGTTTCGGTGCGCAGCACCGCAAGATGGGCAAGAACCTGTACCTGCGCAACGAGGTCTTCGCCGAGTGGATCGAGAAGGTCGACGCGCTGATCCAGGACGAGCGTGGCTACTCGGTGCTCGAGTTGATCCTCGACGACTCGGTCGACTACGGCATCGAAACCAGCAACGTCGTCATCTTCGCGATCCAGATCGCCCTGGGCGAGTTGCTCAAGCACCACGGCGCCAAACCCGCTGCGGTGATCGGCCAGTCGCTCGGTGAGCCCGCGGCGGCTTACTTCGCCGGCGGCCTGTCGCTGGCGGACGCGGCCCGCGTGATCGCGTCGCGCTCGCACCTGATGGGCGAAGGCGAGGCGATGCTGTTCGGCGAATACATCCGGTTGATGGCGCTCGTCGAGTACTCCGCCGACGAGTTGAAGACCGTGTTCGGCGACTTCCCCGGCCTCGAGGTGTGCGTCTACGCCGCACCCAGTCAGACCGTGATCGGCGGTCCGCCCGAGCAGATCGACGCGATCGTCGCCCGCTGTGAGGCGGAGGGCCGCTTCGCCCGCAAGCTGCAGACCAAGGGTGCCGGCCACACGTCGCAGATGGATCCGCTGCTCGGCGAGTTCTCCGCCGAGCTGCAGGGAATTCATCCGCTGAGCCCGACGGTCGGGATCTTCTCGACGGTGCACGAGGGCACCTACATCAAGCCCGGCGGCGAGCCGATCCACGATGTCGCGTACTGGGTCAAGGGAATGCGGCATTCGGTCTACTTCACCCACGGCGTGCGCAACGCCGTCGACAGCGGCCACACCACGTTCCTTGAGCTCGCGCCCAACCCGGTGGCGCTGATGCAGATCGGCCTGACCACCGCCGCAGCGGGTCTGCATGACGCCCAACTGATTCCGACGCTGGCCCGCAAGCAGGACGACGTCGAGTCGATGATCTCGGCGATGGCCCAGCTCTACGTCCACGGCCACGACCTCGACATCCGCACCTTGTTCACCCGTGCGCAAGGTCCGGAGGACTACGCGAACATCCCGCCGACCCGGTTCAAGCGCAAAGAGCACTGGCTGGACGTGCACTTCTCCGGCGACGGCTCGGTGATCATGCCGGGCACCCACGTGGCGTTGCCAGACGGTCGCCACGTCTGGGAGTACGCACCGCGTAACGGCGAGACGGATCTGGCCGCGTTGGTGAAATCCGCTGCCACACAGGTTCTTTCGGAAGCCCAGCTGGTGGCGTCCGAGCAGCGCGCGGTGCCCGGTGCGGGCGCCCGGCTGGTGACGACGATGACCCGGCACCCCGGTGGCGCCTCGGTGCAGGTGCACGCCCGCATCGACGAGTCCTTCACCCTGGTCTACGACGCGCTGGTGTCGCGGGCCGGTCAGAGCGTGGCCGCGTTGCCGACCGCTGTAGGCGCCGGTGCGACCATCGCCGCCCCGGCCTCGAGCGGCGCGGTCGACGCGGCAGGTGCTGCATCCGAGCCGCCGGCCGAACAGGAGGACGACGCCGAGACGCTGTCGGACAGCCTGACCAACCGCTACCTGCCGTCCAACGTGGGCAGGTGGACGCCGGATTCCGGCGAGACCATCGGTGAGCGCCTGGGCATGATCGTCTCGGCGGCCATGGGTTACGAGCCCGAGGACCTGCCGTGGGAGGTGCCGCTGATCGAGCTCGGCCTGGACTCACTGATGGCGGTGCGGATCAAGAACCGTGTCGAATACGACTTCGACTTGCCGCCAATCCAATTGACGGCCGTGCGCGACGCCAATCTCTACGCCGTCGAGAAGCTGATCGAGTACGCGATCGAGCACCGCGACGAGGTCGAGCAGTTGCACGAGCACCAGAAGACGCTTACGCCCGAGGAGATCGCCAAGGAGCAGGCCCAGCTGCTCAGCGGCGCAACGCCGACCACGGCCGCCGCGCGCGCACCGGACCCGCAGGCGGAGCCCGAGACTCAGCCGGCACCGCCACCGGCGGACGACGCGACGATCCCGCCGCCGCCGACGGATCCGTCCGGCCCGAAGGGCGCCGCGACCAACGGCGCAAAGCCGGACCTGGCGGGAGCGCTCAGCCAGGAGGCGGTGGCCAAAGCGTTGAATTCCGATGTGCCGCCACGCGATGCCGCCGAGCGGGTTACCTTCGCCACCTGGGCGATCGTCACGGGCAAGTCGCCGGGCGGCATCTTCAACCCGCTGCCCAAGCTCGACGGGGACAGCGCGGCCAAGATGGCGCAGCGGCTCTCGGAGCGCGCCGATGGCCCCATCACCGCCGAGGACGTCCAGACGTCGGAGACCATCGAGGCGCTGGCCGAAAAGGTGCGTCAATACCTGGAGGCCGGTCAGATCGACGGCTTCGTCCGAACCCTGCGGGCTCCGCAGGACGAGTCGCAGGTACCCGTGTTCGTGTTCCACCCGGCCGGTGGCTCGACCGTGGTCTACGAGCCGCTGCTCAAGCGCTTGCCCGCGAACACGCCGGTGTATGGGTTCGAGCGCGTGGAGGGCACCGTCCAGGAACGGGCCGCCCAGTACGTGCCGAAGCTGCTGGAGATGAACGAGGGCAAGCCGTTCATCCTGGCCGGGTGGTCGCTCGGCGGCGCGCTGGCATATGCGTGCGCGATCGGTCTGAAGCGGGCCGGGGCCGACGTGCGCTTCGTCGGGATGATCGACACCGTGCGCGCCGGCGAGGAGATCCCGCAGACGCAGGAGGAGACCCGCAAGCGCTGGGACCGGTACGCGAAGTTCGCCGAGCGCACCTTCAACGTCGAGATTCCCGCGATCCCCTACGAGCAGCTCGAAGAGCTCGACGACGAGGGGCAGGTCAAGTTCGTGCTGGACATCGTCCAGCAGAGCGGCGTGCAGATCCCGGGCGGCATCGTCGAGCATCAGCGGACGTCCTACCTGGACAACCGCGCGCTCGAGACCGTTCAGATCGAGCCGTACGACGGCCACGTGACCCTGTACATGGCCGATCGCTACCACGATGACGTCATCCAGTTCGAGCCGCGATACGCGATCCGCAAGCCCGACGGCGGCTGGGGGGAGTACGTGGCCGACCTCGAGGTGGTGCCGATCGGCGGCGAACACATCCAGGCCATCGACGAACCGATCATCGGCAAGGTCGGTGCTCACCTCACTGACGTGCTGAATAAGGTGGAGGCCGAAACCAGTCAGACGAGTGAGGTGGGCAAGTAGTGACGGAGACCGTGCCGGCTTCGGGGGCAGCTCCCATCCAGCACACCACCGCCGAAAAGCTGGCCGAGCTCCGAGCCCGCCTCGAGTTGGCCAAGGAGCCCGGCGGCGAGAAGGCCGCCGCCAAGCGCGACAAGAAGGGCATTCCGAGCGCCCGCGCGCGGGTCCACGCTCTGGTCGATCCGGGCACCTTCCTGGAAGTCGGGGCGCTGGCCAAAACGCCCAACGACCCGAATGCGCTCTACGGTGACGGCTGCATCACCGGCCATGCCATGATCGACGGCCGTCCGGTCGGGGTGTTCTCCCACGACCAGACCGTGTTCCAGGGGACGGTCGGCGAGATGTTCGGCCGCAAGGTCGCGCGCCTGATGGAGTGGTGCGCGATGGTCGGCTGCCCGATCATCGGCATCCAGGACTCCGGTGGCGCCCGGATCCAGGACGCGGTCACCTCGCTGGCGTGGTATGCCGAGCTGGGTCGCCGGCACGAGGCGCTGTCCGGGCTGGTGCCGCAGATCTCCCTCATCTTCGGCAAATGCGCTGGGGGAGCGGTCTATTCGCCGATCCAGGACGACCTGTTGGTCTCGGTGCGCGACCAGGGCTATTTCTTCGTCACCGGCCCCGACGTGATCCGGGAGGTCACCGGTGAGGACGTCACCCTCGATGAGCTCGGCGGCTCGGACGCCCAGGCCCGCTACGGCAACATCCACCAGGTGGTGAATTCCGAGGCCGAGGCGTTCCAGTACGTGCGCGACTTCCTGTCGTTTCTGCCGTCGAGCGCGGTCAGCGAGCCGCCGATCGTCAACCCGGGCCTGGAGCCCGAGACGACCCCGACCGATCTGGAGCTCGACACGATCGTTCCGGACTCGGACAACATGGCCTACGACATGCACGAGATCCTGTTGCGGATCTTCGACGACGGAGACTTCCTCGAGGTCGCGGCGCAGCACGGGCCGGCCATCATCACCGGGTACGCCCGGGTCGACGGGCGCCCGGTGGGCGTGATCGCCAACCAGCCCATGCACCTGTCGGGGTCGATCGACAACGAGGCCTCCGACAAGGCGGCGCGATTCATCCGGTTCTGCGACGCGTTCAACATCCCGCTGGTCTTCGTCGTGGACACGCCGGGCTTCCTGCCGGGCGCCGAGCAGGAGAAGAACGGCATCATCAAGCGCGGCGGCCGGTTCCTTTACTCGGTCGTCGAGGCCGACGTGCCGAAAGTGACGATCACGGTCCGCAAGTCCTACGGCGGCGCCTACGCCGTGATGGGCTCGCGGCAGCTGACCGCCGACTTCAACTTCGCCTGGCCGACCGCGCGCATCGCGGTGATCGGCGCCGAGGGGGCGGCGCAGCTACTGATGAAACGATTCCCCGACCCCACCACGCCCGAGGCGCAGCAGATCAAGAAGGACTTTATCGAGGGCTACAACCTCAACATGGCAATTCCGTGGACCGCGGCCGAGCGCGGCTTCATCGACGCGGTCATCGACCCTCACGAAACCAGGCTGTTGCTGCGCAAGTCGATGAGGCTGCTGCGGGAGAAGCAGCTGTGGTTCCGCACGGCACGCAAGCACGGTCTCATCCCGATTTGATCCTGTCGCCGGCGCTGGAGTCGGCCGTCAATAGGTGAGTGCCAAACGTGCTAGCGGATGCGCTACCGCGTTCCGAACCGGCACACATGATCCGAGGCCGTCGCACCTATACCCGCAGCGCGCCGTCGAGCAGCTCGTCGAAGTGCTCCAGCGCCTCGTCGGAGTCGGCGTCGATACCGCGCAGTGCCCCGCGATCCGCGAGATAGCGCTGCGCGTAGAGCCGCGCGACAAGCGCCTTGCGCTCAGCGCCGCGGGTGGCACGCTCCCAGGCTGCCTGCTCGATGAGCAACGCACCGGCATAGACGTCGCCCATGAATTGGGCCAGCGGAAAAAGCCGCGCCTCGGCCACCTGTCTGTCGAGTTTGCTCCACGCGGTGATCGCGGCGTCGAGGTCCTCGATCCGGCCGGTGACCAGCCGGGTGGCTTCGCCGTCGTCGGCGACCGACACCGCATCGCGCAGCCGAGCCAGCAGCGTCTCGTGCGCGCGGGCCTGCTCGATGCCGCGTCGCACATCCAGACACAGAATGTTGTCTGGGCCCTCCCAGATCGTGTTCACCTGCGCATCGCGCAGCAGCCGCGCCACCGGCCAGGTCTCGATATACCCGTTGCCGCCGTGGATTTCGATCGCATCCGACGCCGCGGTGATCCCCAGCCGGCACACCTTGAGCTTGGTGACCGGCACGGCGATCCGTTGCCGCATGCTGCGCGGCTGACGATGGTTGGTGGCGCCGGTGCCGTCGAACACCAACGCCTGCGCGGCCTCGACGTCGACGATCATCTCGGCGAGTTTGCGTCGCATCAGTGGCTTGTCGATGAGGGCCCCGCCGAACGCCCGGCGTTGCCGGGCATAACACAGCGATTCGACCAAGGCGCGTCGCGCATTACCGAGCGCGAACAACGCGATGCCCAGGCGTGCGGCGTTGGTCAGCTCCATCATGCGTCCCAACCCCTTGCCGTCCGATGGACCCGCGGTGGCGTCGGAGGGCTCACCGGACAGCAAAAACGCTTCGGCATCGACGAATTCGACCTCGCCCGAGGCCACCGAGCGGGTGCCGAGCTTGTCCTTGAGCCGCCGGACCCGGACCCCGTTACGCGAGCCGTCGCGGCGGGTGCGCAGCACCAGGAAGTTGGCGACGCCCCGCGAAGAGTCCGGTGCGCCTTCGGGTTTCGCGAGGACAACGAACGCCTGCCCGGCGCAGTTGGATGCGAACCACTTGAAGCCGTTCAACAACCACGCGTCCCCTTGCCGGGTCGCGGTGGTCTCCAGCGCTCCCAAATCGGAGCCGCCGGTGCGTTCGGTCAGCAACTGCGCCGTCTCGCCGGCCCACTCGCCCGAGGCGAATTTGGCCAGCACATGCTCGGCCACATCGGGCGGCGCGTAGGCGGCCACCAACGACTGAACCATCCCGCCGCCGGTGCCCAACGCGCAACCCATGCCGATGTCGGCTTGGTTGAGCAGATAATTCGACGCGAACATCGGCAGTGACGAGCTCACCTTCGCTTCACGCGCCTCGGTTCGCAGCGCCTGCTGGGCATCCAGGACTGCCCGTTTGGACTGCGTGAAGGATGCCGGCATCACCACCTCGCTGATGTCGTGGCCCCACCGGTCGTAGCGCCGCAGCTGCGGCGGGTTGCGATCCGTCTCCTCAGCCCAGCGCGCCACGGGGCCGCCCATCAGTTCACCGATGCGCGTCAAGTGGCGTTCGGCCAGCTCCAATTCGTCGGGCTCGAGGTAGTAGGCCATGGTCAACCGCAGCGTGGGATCGGTGAGGTACCAGTTGAGCCCGACGGCTCCGCGGTAGTTCTCGGTCGCATAGCGCTGCGATTTCTCGTCGGTGGAAAACGGCAGCCGGTCCACCGCCTCGACGGCGTAGTCACTCATCCGTCAGACGGTACGCGCCGAGCGGATCGTCTGGCAGCAGCGCGTAGCGGGCACCGCCGGCGTGGCGACGAAAACCGTTTTGCCGGAATCGAATTCGATGGTCTGCCGGGGGCGCGCTTCGGCCGGCACAGCACCGCCACGGAGTGTCAGCCGCCCGCGGCGGTGAGGAATATCAGCCGGAAATTGCCGATTTGGAGCACATCGCCGTTGGCCAGCACCGCGGATTCGACCGCGGCGCGGTTGAGGTACGTGCCGTTGAGGCTACCGAGGTCGACGACGCGGAATTCCCCGTTTTGGGCGTGGAACTCGGCGTGCCTGCGGCTGACCGTGATGTCGTCGAGAAAGATGTCGCTGGCGGGATGGCGCCCCGCGTTCGTGACCGGCTGGTTCAACACGAACTTCGCTCCCACATTGGGACCGCGCTTCACCACGAGGATGGCCGAGCCGCGGGCCAGCGTCGCGGCCGCTTCGGCGACGGCCGACGAGGTGTCGATTTCGTCGTGCACGTCGGCAGGTAGCACCGAACCGATGCCGTCGGTGGCTTCACCCGGCACGACCGGTTGCTGTCTGGTCTTTTCGTATGACGCCGACACCGCACCCTTTCCAAGCCCCCGTCGATCTTGCCATCGCAGCATCGCCGTGAGTGTCAAGATAGAGACCGAAGTCCCTGTTTCCTCCGGGGCGATTGTGGCACGGGGGTGGCCGGCGGTGGCTACGCCCGCACCGGCACCAGGAACTCCGACGTATAGAACTCCGCCGGGTTCTGCGAGTTCGCATTCGGGCGCTCGATCATCACCCATACGCCCGTCGTGCCCGGTCGAATTGCGTCGACAACGGTGGCCGTTCCGTTTCCCGCGCCATCGAGATCCATGCCGGTAAATGCGGTTCCCGGGTCTCCGGGTCCACAGGTCGACGACGCCGGGCGGGGTTCTTCGATGAGCCCGACATCGTAATGCGCGCCCGGTTCGGGGCCGTCCACCAGATGCACCTCGGCGACGGCCCGGTTCCCGCTGGTGCGGACGATGGCCGAACCGGTACCGAGCATCGGGCTGGGCACCTTGGGGGCGATGGCCACCTTGCTGAAATCGCAACGCCGCAAGTAGTTGTCGAAAACCACGGTCGTGCCGCCGCCGTCGGCGCCCGCCACCCCGATGGCCACACTCGAAGCTGGGGCGACCAGCAGCGCGGCTGCGGCCGTGCACGTTCCCAAGCGTGTCAGCGTTTGCATTCGGGCCATCCTTTTCCGTCGTGTGAAAGGGACCACAGCGAAATAGTATTGACCGGAAAATGGCTAGATCAAACCTTTGACCAGTAATTACTCGGCCGTTAATTCGGTCGCACTATTCGACCGATGAATAATTACGGCGCACCGCGATTTTGCAACGGCGTGTTTTATTCGGCGCTTTATGGCTTGATGCGGATCGGTCCCGGCGACCACCATCCGGTGCGGGTCGCCGTGCCCAGGTCGAGTTGCGCCGGGTGCGCGTCGGCGATGGTGTCGAATTTGCGCAGCGATCCCCAGTCGCGGCCCCAGTCATGGGACAGGTACGTCGACATGACGTGGGCCCGCAGCAGCAGGTCGGTGATGCCCAGCAGGCCGCCGTTGACGCCGTCCTGCCAGGTGTCGGTGTCCTGCTTCTTGGCGTTGTAGTCCGGCGTGATGCGGAACTCCGGAATCTCGGTGACGCCGTTGGAATGCAGCATCGGATGCTGGCACGGGAACGCCAGCCCGACGGCCCAGTCCATCAGCACCGGCCGCTTCGAACCGATGTACTCCTGCAGGGAACGCAGCTCCGGCACGCGCGGCGGGGTCAGCGCGATCCAGTCATCCGGCGTCAGGGACAGGTCCTCGGCGACCACCCGCACCGCGACCGCGTCGGCGGGCATCTGGGAACGCGCGAAGCGCAGGTTGCGCCACACCTTCGGCTGCTCGCCGTACAGGTCGTAGGGCACCAGTCGGCCGGCCGGCTGCACCGCGCCGCCGGGACCGGGCCTGCCGAATTCAAGCTCCACCGTCTGCCCGCTGGTATGGCCGTGCAGGATGCTGTTGCCGGCGATAGTGCCCGCGGCGGTCACCACCACCAGGGGGTGTCCGTCGTCGGGCTTCGGCAGCTGGTACCACGCCGAGGTGAGCCGGCTCTGCTGCTGCGCGCCGGTGGTGTAGCTGCCGGCCAGCGGCACCCGGCTGGGGTCGAGGCCATACGGCAGCGGGACCGTCGAGCCGTTGGCGCCGGGGGCCTTCAGTTTGGTCGGCGCATCCCAGTCGTAGTCGGTGCCGGGCTGCGGCACCTCCGTCTCCTTGATCGACTCGGCCAGGGTGCGGTCCGGCACGCCGTTGGGCGTGAATCCCGTTGGGCTGACCCCACCCAACGGCCCCAGCGGGCCGTAATTGTCCGGCTCCCCTGTTTTGAAAGGCACCATGAAGCCGGCATTGCTGTCCGGCTCGACGAGCACGTCGTCGGCCAGCCCGCAGCCGCCGCTGAACTCCCGCAAATTGTCCCAGGCATTGGAGTAGGTGGGGTACTGGCGCACGATGCCGGCCACCATCGAGGCGACGAACACCAGCGCCATGAAGCCGGCCGCGAGGGGGATGGGCGCGGCGGTCAGCGCCCGCGCCAGCCGTCCTTCGCCGCGGTCCCTGGGCGCGAAGTGCAGGTACGCCGCGTACAGCGCGACGATCACGAACAACGCGAAAAAGACAGTGCTGATGCTGATTCCGTGGATCCTCGGCATCACGTTGTTGAACGGGACACCGAAGCTCGACACGTACCACCAGCCGTTCGTGGTGGCGAAACACAGCGCCAGCACGAACAGCAGCGCCGCAAGGAAGGCCATGCGGTTGCGCGACCAGCGCAAGCTCTCGTGCGACACCAGCACGGTCGTCAGCGCGGCCATCGCCGCCCCCACCGCGGCAAACAGCCCGAAGTGGTGCACCCACTTGGTGGGGGTGAACATCAGGAAGAACATGGTGCCGAAGATGACGCCCATCAGCCGCCAGGCCGGCCCGCGCGCCACGCCGGGAATTCGCTTGCGCCGCAACATGATGAAGACCGCGGTGAAGAGGCACAGCGCGGTGACCAGGAAGCCGAAGCGGCGCGACAGCGAACCGTCGACGGTGGGCAGGATCAGGTAGTAGTAGCGCAGGTTCTCGGTGTACCACGCCTGGCTGGGGCCGATCGCGGTGCGAATCCTGGTGGCTTCCAACACCGTTGACAGCGTCTGATCGGCGAACACCACGGTCAGGATGACCGTGCCGGCGGCCAGCATCGGCGCCACCAGCGGCCAGGTGCCGACCAGGCGATGGCGTTTCACCAGAATCCGCAGGATCGGACGGCCACCGGCGACCAGCGCGGCCACCGCGATCAACCCGGTGGGCTGAACGCCGAGGGTGAAGGCCGCGGTGATGACGGCCAGCGCGGCCGGCGTCAGCCGGCTGTAGCGCATCGAGCGCTCGATCAGCACGTAGGTGATCAGCGACCCGACGGCGATGATCGGCTCGGGGCGCAGGCCGTTGTCGAACGGCATCCAGGCCGTCAACAGCACCATGCCCGCCGCCCAGTTCGCCGCCTTGCTGGCGGCCACCGCGGGCCCCAGCCGGGGCAGCACCTCGCGCGAGAGCAGCAGCCAGCACACGATCCCGGCGATCAAGTCCGGCAACCGCATCCACAGGCTGGCGTCGGTGACATGGGTCATCAGCGCCAGCAGGTTGTAGTACCAGCCGAAGGGGTCCTCGGGGCTACCGAACCAGCGGAAGTAGTTCGACATGTAGCCGGCACGGTCGGCGACCCGGGCCATGCCCAGGATGTAGCCGTCGTCCGACGAGTTCGCCCCGATCACATGCCACAGCACGAAGCCGGAGATCACCGTGACGTCGGCCAGGGTGAACGTGCGCCAGTTCGCCGGAATGAGCCGGCGCATCCGGTGGCCGTCCAGCTGATCGAGCCGCCATAGGGCGATCAGCGCGACAATGGTGGACACGATGGCCAGCACCATCGCTGCTAGCTTCAAAGTCGTTGGGGTGGTGGAGAAGCGGGTGTCGATCGTCGCCGAGAGGTGCAGACCCGCCGGTGCCGGCCCGCTGAGGTCGGTGAACACCCCGACGATCTGCGGCCGCAGGTTCGGGTCGGGGAAGCCGCCGCCGAGCGGCTTGCCCGCCGCATCAGTCAGTCCGACAAATGTGGCGAACGCGCCCGCCTTGGTCGAGGTGATCTCGATGCGCTGGCACTGTGCCGACTCCACCTGATCGCGGGCGGCGCTGGCGATCACGACGTTGCGGTCGGTGACGTCGACGCGCTTCCCGTTGACCACCACGAACAACGCGTTGAGCGCGGCGTCCTTGCCCTTCTTGGGCGCCGTGCTGAGCACGACCCCGCCCTCCGGTGGCAGGCCGCGCACCACCGAGCACGGCACGGTCACGTGCACGTCGACCGGTGTCAGCGAAATCAGCGGGGCCGTAACGCTGTTCAACTGGCCGCCCTGCGGCCAATTCAGCTGCGCGGTGGTCTGCACGACGGGCAGCAGCGGGGTCGCGATCGACAGGATGAAGCCGAGCAGCCCGGCGATCGTTGCGACCCAGCGAGTCACGCGCACATCCTGACGGGGTGCCGCTTCGTCCTCGCGCTTGTCGACGGTCGTGACACTCATGGCAGCGCCCGAATCGGTCCCTGCCGGCTCCAGCCGTGCACTGTCATCACACCCTGTTCGATTGCGGCGTCCGGCGCCTGATCGGCCGGCACCAACCGGAAGTACTGCTCCACCGATCCCCAGTCGCGATGCCAGTCGCCACGCAGGTACGTCGCGACCGTCGAGGTACGAAGCATCGCCTGAGTGACCAGGAACGGACCCCCGTCCTCACTGGCCTGCCATCCGTTCGACGACGCCGCCGTCTGCTTGTGATCGGGCAGGATGCGGTAGGCCGGAAGTTCCGCAACGCCAAGGTGTTCGGAGAACGGCCGCTGGCACGGGAAGTTCGCGGCGGTGGCGATGTCCATCAGCACGGGGGTCTGCGACCCCATCAACTGCTGCAGGGTCTGCAGCTCCGGGACCCGCGGCGGCGTGACCGCGAACCACTGATCCGAGCTCAGGTTCGGGTCGTACGCGACGATGCGAGCCACGTTCGCCTCGGGCGGCGCCCAGGTCAGCGGGAACCGCAGGTTGCGCCACGCCGGCTCCGGCCCGATGTCGATCGGATACACCTCTGCCAGCGGCTGGGTGGTGCTATCGGGACGGGCCAAGTCGCGGTGGCCCCACTGCAGTTTCAGCTGCTGCCCATAGGTGAAGGTGCCATCCTCCTTGTACGACCAGATGGCACCGGCCGCCGTCACCACCACGATCGGCCGGTCGGGGCTACGCGGCGGCAGCTGGTACCACGCCGAGGTCGCGCTGGCGGCCAGCGAATTCTCGCCGTAGCTGCCCATCACCGGCGTGCGGCCCGGGTCGAGTCCGAACGGCAGCGCGGCATGCGACCCGTTTACCCCGACCGGTCCTCTCCCGCCGGCCGTCCCCGCAGAGTCGCTCATGGTGGCATTGGGTTTGTTGGGTGACCCGGTGGAATTCACCACGCCCGGCTTGGTGACCACCGGGTACGACCGCAGGTCGTCGCCGACGCCGTCGGGTTTGAAGCCGACCGGGTTGACACCGCCCAGCGGGCCGTCCGGCCCGAACGTCTGCCCGGGCGCCGGCTGCAGCATGCCCGCATTGGGGTCGGGCTCGGCCAGCACGTCGTCGGCCATGGCGCAGCTGGCGGGGGACAGCCCCGAAGTGATTGCGGCGAGGTTCGCCTTGGCGGTGGTGTAGAGCGGGTAGCGCAACACCGCGCCCTTGGTCAGCGAGGCGACTTCGCCGACGACCATGATGGTCGCGACCACGAGCAGCGGGGTCGACGCGAGCACCCGGTTGCGCCGGTTGTCCTTGACCTCGGTGTGCCCGGCGTAGTCCATCCGGAAGTGCTGCCAGGCGGCCAGCAGGCCGGTCGCGATCGACAGCGTCAGGAACATCGAAGTCACCGGGTGGCTTGCGACGACCGGTTGGATGTCGTACCACGGCACCCCGTAGTTGCCGACGTAGAACCAGCCGTTGATGCCCGAGGTCGCCACCGCCAGCACGAACAGCAGCGCCGTGACGTACAGGGTCAGGTTGCGGCGGTTGTGCAGGCCGATTCGGGCCAGGGCGAACGCGGTGACAGCGCCCAACGCCCCGGCCAGCCCGGCGAACGCGCCGAACTGGACCGCCCACTTGGTCGGGGTGAACGTCAACAACAGCAGTCCGAATGCGGTGGTGCCGATCAATCGCCACGCGGGGCCGCTGGCCACGCCCGGGATCCGGCCCCGGCGCAGCAGGGTGACCAGCATCCCGAACATGCACAGCAGCAGCACCAGTACGGCGAATCGCCGCGCCATCGATCCGTCGGGGTTGGACTCCACCGTGAGGAAGTAGTAGCGCAGCCAATCCTGGTACCAGGCGATGGTCGGGCCGACCTTGTATTTGATGCGGGCCGCCTCGCCGACCGTGGCCAACGTCTGGCTGCGGAACACCACCACGAGGATCAGCGACAGCGAGGCCGCCAGCACCGCCAGCGGTGCCAGCAGTCCGTCGGTCGCCCGGCGGCGCCGGATCGTCTGGGCGACGGCCCGCGCGCCGGTCAGCAGCGCGGCGACGGCGATCAGGCCCTGCGGTGCGAGCGTCGCGCTGAGCAGCGCCACGATGATGGCCACCGCAGCGGGCGCCAGCCGCCGCAGCGCTATCGCACGTTCCATCAGCATCCAGGTGACCAGCACGCCGAGGGCGATCAGCGGTTCGGGCCGCAGACCGTTGTTGAACGGCAGCCACGCCGCCACGAACACCGCGCCCGCGGTGAAGACCGCTACCCGGTTGGCCGCGAGGCCGCCACGGCCAGGCCCGAGCCGGCGCAGCATCCAGTGGCTGATGATCAGCCAGCACCCGATTGCTGCCACGGTGGCGGGCAGGCGCATCCAGACGCCGGCCGTGCTCACCGAGGCCAGCTTGGACAGCACCCCGAGGTACCAGTCGAAGGGTGCGTCCGTGGTGCCGAAGTAGCGGTAGTAGTTGGCGATGTAGCCGGCACCCGGGGCGACGCGCGCGATGGTCAGGTTGTAGCCGTCGTCCGATGAGGTGGCGCCGATGATGTGCCACAGCAGCAGGGTGGCGATCACGCCGGCGTCGGCGATCCAGGTCGCGATCCCCACTCGCCGCCAGTTGGCCAGGCGGGTGCCGGGGCGGTATCTGGAGAGCCAGGCGATGGGGGAGCGCCAGTTGAGCAGGGTGCTGCCGCCTCGGCTGCGGCGGTCCAGCACGGCGAGCGCGGCGATGGCCGTCAGCACCGCCAGCGCGCCCAGGACCATCACGATTTCCTTGACGATGGTGGGCGCGGTGATGAATCGGGTGTCGATGTCGATGCGGGCGGACAGCCCCGGCCCCGCGCGCACCTTCATGTCGGTGAAGACGCCGCCAACCTGGGGTTTCTTTTCGGCGGGCAGCACCCCGGAGGCGCCGGGTATGCCGACGAAATCGGCGCCCGTCGCGCCGGCGTCGGCCCAGACGTGCAGCACGCTGCAGGCCCCGGTGGCGACCGCCGAGCGTTGTGCGACCGCGGCCACCGTGTCCCGGAATGCTACGACGACCACGTCCGTGCCGGCTCGCACGAAGAGCCCGTTCTTCCCGGCGTCGATGCCGCCGGGTGGCAGGGTCGAGACCACCAAGCCGCCGCCGGCGGGCAGCGTGGCGATGTCCGGGCAGGGGATGGAGATGTCCAGCGCGCGCGGCGCTCCCGATACCAGGGGCGCGGTGATCTGGCTGACGTGGCCGGCCGTGCTGCCCTGGGGCCAAAGGATCGTTGCGGTGGTCTGTTTTACCGGAAGCAGAGGGACGGACAGGCACAGCAGCAGGCCCACGATTCCCGCGATGGCGGCCACCGATCTGGGGATCCGCTGCGATCGCTCTTTACCGTCGTGGGGCACGAGGCTCGATCGTAAGCGACGCGGCTTTGTCCGATGAGGACGCGGGGCCGCGCAGGGCCCCGGGACCGAGTCGGACCGTCAGCGTTGTCCGATGAGGACGCGGGGCCGCGGACACAAGACGTCGGCCCCCGAAACGCTATCCGCGGACCCGGGCCGCCAGCGTGCCAACCCCCGGCCCGGTTAGGTCGGCCAGCGCGGCCGGACGCCCGGTCATGGCCAGCAGGAGCGCCTCGCCGGGGCCGGTCACCTCGGGCCCGTCGCCGTGCGTCCACTCGACATCGGTGGCGCGCAGGTGCAGGCCCCGGATCCTGCGTCCCGCGCCGAGTCGGGGATTGCCGGGCACCAGCGGAAGAATTCGCTCGAGCCGATCCTTTGGCACGTCGCGCGGCCGGCCAAGTGCGCGCCGGATGTCCTGGTGATGGATGGTGCCGTCGACGAGCGCGATCATCCCGCCGAAACCTGCTGTGAGTCCCCGCGGTTGGAGGTGGCTACGCAGGAATTCCAGCAGTTGTTGGGGGGTCGCAGCAGCGAATTCGTCTACGCCCACTTGATTCGCCCGCACGATCCAGCCTTTGGCGAATCGTTTCAGCAACCCCGGTACACCTAGCTCCTCGTAGCTGACCACATGCGCGACAACGTCTTTCACGTTCCAACGGGTGCACAGGGTGGGCGCCTCCCAGTCTTGCGGTGTCAGGGTGCCAAGAAATTCCGCGAGGTCGGCCCGCTCGTCGCGGGCCATGGTCATCAGGGGTGCGTCGTCAGGGGCCATGAAGTCGAGTGTGGCCCGCTGCAAGAATTTCGGAAAGATTCCACTAGATTCGGCAGCGCTCGGCGCCATACTTCGTCCATGAACAGCCTGAAGTCGATGATCGCCGGGGCGGTGTTGTCGGTCGGCCTGGCGGTGGCGGGTTTCGGTACGGCCACCGGAACCGCGCACGCCGACTCCTGGGCGGAGGGCCCGCATCAATGGTGCCCGGGACAGCCCCTGCCTCAGGCCGACATTCAGTGGGATATGGGAGCCTGCCACACCTGGTACCTACTCGTGGGCGGCCCGAAGGGAAACGTCGGTGGCCGCTGGAACACCATTTGGGACGGCCCCAATCCACCCGCGCCGATCCGTAAGCCGCCGGGAAATTGCGGCCTGTTCTTCTGCCCGCAGCCGCCGGGAAGCTGACTGAGCCGCCGGCGCTTCGCGGTCAAGCGACGGCTAGGTCTTGCGTAGCGGCGCCGGGCCCCACAGGCCGCTGCGCGTCGCCGTCCCCAGCAACAGGTGGGCGGGTTGGGCGTCGGGGTAATACGGGGTCAGCCGTTGCAGCGAGCCCCAATCGCGAGACCAGTCGTCCTTGAGATAGGTGGCCATGGTGGTCGCCTTGACCAGCAGCTCCGTGACGCCCAGCGGGCCGCCGCCATTGTTGTCCATCACCGGTGAGTTCGCCTCGGCGCCGAATCGGTCCGGCAGGATGCGCCACCTCGGAGTCTCGTCGAGGCCGTTCTGGTGACCGAATGGTCGCTGGCAGGGGAAGGCCAGCCCGACGAGCCAGTCCAAAAACACCGGGTCGGTCGAGCCCACCACGTGCTGCAACGTGCTCAGCTGCGGAATCCTCGGCGGGGTCAGCGCGATCCAGTGCTGCGGGGCCAGGTCTTCGTCGTCGGCGACCAGGCGAACCTGGGTGGCGCTACTGGGAATCGCAGACATCGCCAACCGCAAATTGCGCCAGGCCGGCGACGCGCCCACGTCCGCGAATTGGAGCGAACCGCCGGCGTGTCCGCCGGCCGCCTGGTCATCGGTGGCCCACTGCACCTGGACCTCGCGCGGGTCGAAGCGCCCAGCGGCGCTCACCACCAGCAGCGGCCCCGCCTTGTCGCGGGCGGGCAGCCGGTACCAGCTGGACCGCAGGTGCGCGGGCACCTGGATGCCGGAGCGCCAGCTGCCCAGCACCGGTGTGCGCGCCGGGTCGAGGTTGAAGGGCAGCTGGGCTGACGAACCGTTGATCCCCGGCGCGGGGGTGGTGCCACCCTCGGTGCCGGCCTGGTTGCTGCCGGTCTTCTCCTCGTCGTTGACGAAGCTGCGGTCGCCGGGACGTTCCATCACCGGGTCGGCGCGCACGTCGGCGGGAATTCCGTTGGGCGTGAAGGCTTCCGACAGGCCCGCGCCCAGCGCATCGGCCACCGACGCGTTCACCGGCGTAAGCATCCCGGCGTTGGGATCCTGCTCCACCAGCACGTCGTCGGCCAGCCCGCACGACTTCCCGGTCAGAGCCTGCAGGTTGGAGCGACCAACCGACCACGCCGGGTATTGGTCGGTCATCGCCAGGGTCAGCGATGCCACCTCGAACACCACCAGCACCCAGGTCGCAATTGCCAAGGGGGACTGAACAATTACGGCCGCCCGCGCGCCCAGGCGGGTCTTGGGCGGCCCTTGGAACCGGCTCGAGTCCGGGGCGACGAAGTGGAACCACGCCGCCAGCAGCAGCACCACTACGGTCAAGCCCAGCAGCGCGGTGGCGAAGGCGTAGTGCCAGGCCGGGAACGCATTCGACCATGGCACACCGAAATTCGATACGTACCACCAGCCGTTGACACTGGCGAACGACAACGCCACCAGGAACAACACCACGGCGGCGTACACGGTGCGGTTGCGCCGGGAGCGCATCGCCACGGAGGTCACCGCGACCGCAGCCAGCGCGCCCAGCGGCCCGGCAAGTCCGGCGAAAACCCCGAAGTGGTGCGTCCATTTGGTGGGCGTGAACATCATCGCCACAAAGGAGATGATGGTGATCCCGACGATGCGCCGGCTCGGCCCGACGGCAGTGCCCGGAATTCGGCCCTTACGCAACGACATTGCGACCGTGATCCCGAGCGCGAGAATCAGCGCCAGCACGGCGAATCGGCGGGCGACCGATCCGTCGGGGCTGGCCATGAACAGCCGCTCGTAACGGATGTGTTCGTCGAACCAGCTGAGGCTCGGTCCGACGGCGCGCTTGAGCATGCTGGCCTGGATCTCACCGGTCAGCGTTTGGTCGCGGAAGATCAGGATGGCAGTGACGGTGACCGCGGCCAGCAGGGGAGCGATCAGCGGCAGCGCACCGAACCGTTTGAATCGCCGGTGCAGGATGGTCCGCAGCGGCCCGATCGCGACCAGCAGCGCGCCGATCGAGGCGATGCCCGTCGGCCCGGAGAACAGGGTCAGCGCACCGATGATGCAGGCGATCGCCACCGGCAGCAGCCGGCTGGTGGCCACCGCGCGTTCCACCGAGCACCAGGTCAGCAGGATGCCCAGGGCGATGATGGGCTCCGGACGCAGACCGTTGTCCAGCGGCAGCCAGACGGCCAGGAACATGCCCGCCGCGGTCCACGCCGCGGTCCGGTTCTGTTTGACGGCGTGGCCCAGCCGGGGCATGACTTCACGGCTGATCACCCACCAGCACGTCAGGGCCATCGCCAGGGTAGGCAACCGCATCCAGACGCTGGTGGTGCTCACGTGTGCCCACAACGCCAGCAGGTCGTAGTACCAGCCGAACGGTGCCTCGGGCGTGCCGAACCACCGGTAGTAGTTGGCCATGTAGCCGGCGTGCTCGGACACCCGGGCCATGGTCAGGATGTAGCCGTCGTCGGAGGTGTTGGCGCCGACGAAATGCCACCACACCAACACGGCGATGACGAGGGCGTCCAGCCCGCCGATCGACCACCAGCGGGCGGGCAGGAAGCGACGGTGCCGGGTTCCGTCGGTGGTGTCAAGGACGTGTAGGGCGACCAGGGCAGCGGCCGTGAGCACCAGGCCGAGGATCATCGCGGCCATCTTCAGCAGGGTGGGGCTGCTGCTGTAGCGGGTGTCGATGGTCGCCGAGAAGTGCAGACCGGACGGTGCCGGTCCACTCAGATCGGTGAAGACCCCGACGATCTGGGGCCGAAAGTCGTAGCCGCTTTTCTCACCGCGCAGCGGCGCGCCGGGATGCTCGGCGTTGGGTCCCTGGGTGAGCCCGACGAATTCGGCGGTCACCCGGTCGGCATGCGCGGTGAAGGTCAACCGCTGGCAGGCCGGACTGAGCACCTGGCTCAGCGGGGCGGTCACCACCGGCACGTTGCGCACCACCAGCACCAGGTCGTCGTTGGCACGCACGATCAGCAGTCCCCGGTCGACGGCCTTCGGTGCCTGCTTGGGCACCGTCGACAGCAACACCGTCTTGCCGGTGTTGCCGCCGCCGGCCAGTCCGGCGGCGGCCTCGCACGGGACGGTGACGGTCAAGTCGGTGGCGACGTAACCGATCAGCGGCGCGTCGACGCTGGCGAAGGTGCCGTTCTGCGGCCAATTCAGTTGGGCGGTGGTCTGGTCGACCGGAAGCAGCGGGGTGGCGATGGCCAGCAGCACTCCGAGCAGCCCGGCGACGGAAGCGACCAACCGGGCGATCCGGTGATTCGCTTCCCTGTCGCTCACGGAGCTAGATGCTAGTTCTTCGCCGGTGGTGGCTCCCGCTTGAGGCGAGGCGTCGGTGCTCATCTGCAGTTACGCCCCCGCCTTGCGGATGGCCAGCACAAATGGGCCGATGCTTTGGACGACGAAACGCGGGTTGTCGAACAGGGCTCCGCGCAGATCGACGGTGTAGCGCCGGACGTTGGGCTGGTTGGGGTAAACGTCCTCGGCCAGTCGCAGCGTGTAGTTGCCTCCCGCACCGCGGCGCATCACGAAAACCGTCGGCGGCGGCCAGGGGCAGGTGTCCAGGGCATGGATGAAATCGTCGGCGGTCCTGAGGCCGGACCACTTGTTGATCTGCGCGGCGCGCAGGTCGAACTGTGCGAGCGGGTTGGCGTAGTGCGAGGTCAGGCCCTGGAAACCCCAGTAGGGGTAGAAGGACAGGAAGCTGTAGTCGGCCGTCATCACGACGGTCTGATCGCGCGGCTTGCCGGTCACCTGCGTGATCGCGTGGTCGATTGTGGCGTAGAACTTTTCGGCGCTGGGCGGCCGGCGGTCCCCGCGCTGCCCGTTACCGTCGGTGTCGGTGTAGGCGATGGTGAGGTCGGGCCGCAGCACGTCGGGGATGTCCTGGCTGAACGCGATCGCGGCGGCCAGGCCGATGGCGCCGGCCACGGGGGCGACGGCCCGGCCCCAGCTGCGGTCGCGGCCCGCGGCGGCGAGCGCCCGCGCGAGTTCGAGGAAGCCGAACGCGCCGGAGGCGACCAGCAGCACGCTCAATGTCGGCTGCAGCCGAAACGACAACAGGGTGGTGCGCGCCAGCGTTGTCAGCATCGACAGCAGGGACCATAGATAGATGGCCAGCACGCCGATGGCCAGGGCGCCGGCCCGCACCGAGGAACGGGCCCGCAGCACCAGCCACAGGGTGCCGATCAGGCAGACGACGCCCAGCAGCGTGAACTGCAGCATCGGGAACGTCAACTCGGCGCCGTCGGCCGGCAGGTAGTGCATGGCGCTGCCGGAGTTGCTGATCGGGCTGTGCACGGCCCGCACGACGAACGGTAACCAGGTCGTGCACGCGATCGCGACGGCGATGCCGGCGATGACGGCCACGCGCCGCAGTGGATCGAGCGCGGCCTTGACTCCGCCGCCGCTTTTGCGGTTCCGCTGCCAGCGCGCGCCGGCCAGCCACAACGCCATCAACCCGACGGTGAACGCGCTGAACCCGAACAGCAGCGTGTACCAGGTGGCCGTCCAGCCGAGAAATAGCCCGGCGGCGATCACCGCGCCCCAGCCGGCACGGCCGGGCGCGTCGGGCCGGTCGCCGGCGCGAAGACCCGACCAGGTCAGCACCAGCATCGGCGGCAACAACACGGTGATCATCGCCGAGTAGGGCTCGGGCGAGCCGTAGGCCAGCGTCACCGCCGCGGTCGCGGTCGTGACGATCAGCGCGTATTCGAACCGGACCATGCGCCACCACAGCACCAGCGCGATCGCCACGGCGATCGTGATCGAGGTGATGGCCCACGGCTTGAAGATTTCCCACGCCGGTGTCCCGCCGAGCGCCGCGACGCGGCCGCCGATCCAGAACCAGCCCGGCGGGTAATACGGCGGGAGGCCGAGATAGGTCATGTCGCGCAGGGCGGGGCTATCCGCGAGGCGGGTCACGTATTCGGTGCGGAACTGCTGATCGACTGAGATGCCGAACAGATACAGCTTGGTCGCCCCCAGCGGCATGCCCAGCGTCACGACGGTGAACGCGGACACGAAGATCAGGCCGGCCAGTCGGGTCGCAAACCGGGTGCGGGCACGGGTGCAGCGCCGCCACACCACGCCGACGGCGACCAGGCCGGCCAGGCAGCCGACCTGCCCGACGGTGGTGAGTGCGTGCAGTTGATTAGAGGACGGAAACGCCGGCCATTGGACCCCGGCGATGGCGATCAGCGATACCACCGCGACCGCAACCGCGACCAGCACCGCCCCAGCCATCTGGCCGAAGGTGGCCAGTGCGTTACGCATTATCAGATGGGAAGCTTGCGGAAGATGGGACGCGGGATGTGTCGCAACACCATCATCACATAGCGGAATGCTGCTGGTGCCCAAACCAATTCCTTACCTTTGGCGGCCGCAGTCACCGCGAGGTTGGCGACGTATTCTTTGTCGACGGTCAGCGGCGCTTCCTTGACATGCGCGCTCATCCGAGTACGAACCTGACCGGGTCGGATGACCAGGACGCGAACCCCATACTCGCGCAACGCTTCTCCCAGTCCCAGGTAGAATCCGTCCAATCCGGCCTTGGTGGAGCCGTAAACGAAGTTGGACCGCCGCACCCTTTCGCCGGCGGCCGAGCTCATCGCGATGATCTGGCCGAAGCCCTGGGCGCGCATCTTCTCGCCCAGCAGAACTCCCACCGAAACCGCTGCGGTGTAATTGATCTCAGCGGCCAGCACCGCCTTGTGCTGGTTCTGCCACAGCTCTTCGGCGTCCCCTAGGATGCCGAACGCGACAATCGCGACGTCGACGTCACCGTCGGCGAAGGCCGCCTCGATCATCTTGGGGTGGGTGTCGTGATCGGTGGCTTCGAAATCGATCAACTCGACCGAGCGCGCGCCGGCAGCCTGCATCTGCGCCACCGCGGCATCGCGGCCGGGGTCACCGGGCATGGCGGCCAATACAATCCGCGCGTGGCAGTTCTGCAGGTACCGCTCGCAGATTGCCAGGCCGATCTCGGAGGTACCGCCGAGCAGCAGGATGGTCTGCGGATTCCCTACGGCATCGAGAACCATTTAAAGCAGCTCCAAACGTCGGGCCATGTCGGAGGCGAAGACCCGCAAGGGGTCGGCCTTGCGGCGCACCGCGATCCATTCGTCGATGCGTGGATACATGGCGTGGAAGGTTTCGGCGCTCACGCGAGAATCTTTGGCGGTGTATACCCGTCCACCGAATTCAAGCACCCGCCTGTCGAGTTCGTTGAGGAACTCGTTGATCCCCGGCTTGTTGGGGAAGTCCATGGCAACGTTCCAGCCCGCCATCGGGAAACTCAGCGGCGCGCGGTTGCCCGGGCCGAAGAGCTTGAAGACGTTCAGCGCCGAGTAGTGACCGCTGGTCTGGATCCAGCGGATGATGGCCTTGAATTCGTCCATCGCGTCGGGCGGGACGAGGAACTGGTGTTGCGCGAAACCCCTTGGGCCGTAGGCATTATTCCAGCCGCTGACCAAGTCGAGCATGTGATAGAACTGCGACAGATTCTGGATCTTGCCGCTGTAGGTCCCCCCCAGCCGGTAATACACTTCGCCGATCGCCATGAACGACAGCTTGTTCATCGCACTGACCGGGAACACGTCCGGCACCGTCAACAGCTGCGGCGCGTCGAATTTCAGCGGGTTTTTGGCCAGCTTCTTCGGCAGCTGATCGAGCTTGGCCAGACTGCCGCGGCTGACCGCGGCCCGGCCCAGCTTCGGCGGCGGGCTGATCAGGTCGAACCAGGCGCTGGAGTATGTGTAGTTGGCTTCGCTGCCGTCGAGGTGCACGGCGACCGTTTCATCGAGGTTCTTGGTGGCAACGCCGTCGGCGATGAAGTAGGCCGTCTCCGTGGGCGTCATCGCGATGCTGGCGCGCAGCACGATCCCGGTCAGCCCATTGCCGCCGACGGTTGCCCAGAACAGCTCGGCATCGTCGCCGTCGGGGGTGATGGTGCGCACGGTGCCGTCGGCCATGAGGAGATCCATCGACCTGACGTGGTTGCCGAAGCTGCCCGCGCTGTGGTGGTTCTTGCCGTGGATGTCGCAGGCGATCGCGCCGCCGACGGTGACCTGGCGGGTGCCGGGCAACACCGGAACCCAGAGCCCGAACGGCAGCGCCGCCTTCATCAACTGGTCCAGGCTGACGCCGGCGTCGACGTCGACCAGCCGGGTGTCGGCGTTGATCGAGTGAATGCGGTCCAGCCAGGTCATGTCGATGACCAGGCCGCCGCCGTTTTGCGCGTTGTCGCCGTAGGAACGGCCCAGCCCCCGGGCGATCACGCCGCGGCTCTTGGGATCGCCCGAGTCGGCCACCCGGGCTACCGCCTTCGCGATCACCTCCGGATCGCGGGTAGAGAGCACCTGGGCCACCGACGGTGCGGTGCGCCCGAAGCCCATCAGCTGGGCGCGCTTGGTCAGGGGATCGGTGCTCGACATCGTCAAAGAGGGTACCGCTTGCCTCGGGCGGCTCAGCGGATGCGGAAGATTACGGCTCGCTGTACCACGAAGTTGATCACCGTCGCAGTGCCCTGCGCGATCACGAATGCGACGAGCGGCGCCCAGCCCCGGTAGTGCAGTAACGCCAGACATAGGTGATTGAGCCCGACCTGGAGGGCGAACGTGATCGCGTAGAGAACCATGACTGCGACGAACCGGGCGGTGCCGGGGGTCGCCTGGAAGGTCCAGCGGCGGTTGATCAGGTAGGCCGTGATGGTGCCGACGATGAAACTGGTGGCCTTGGACAGGTCGACCTGTACGCCCAGCACCTTCCACAGCAGCAGGTACAGCCCGAAGTCCACGATTCCCGCCATGCCCCCGGTGACGACGAATCGGAGGACCTGCGTCGTCAGGCTCAAGTCCAGTCGCGCGTCTTCAGGCGCGGCATCGGGTACCGGGGCAACCATCGAGGGGAGTCTAACGGGGCCGTTGGGGCCTCCCGGGCGAGCGTCAGCGGGGCAGCTTGACCGAGATCAGCTCGACCTGGTTCTCGCCCTGCGGCGTCGAGTAAGTCACCTTGTCACCGGGCTTCCGGCCGGCCAGGGCCTGGGCCAGGGGGCTGCGCGCGGTCAGCGTCTCGGCTTCTTGGCCGACGGGGGTCTCCTCGATGATGGAGATCACCCGCATGGTGACGACTTCACCATCGGCGAATCGCAGGGTCACCTCGGTGCCGCCGGGCAGCGTTTCGGACGCGTCGGCGTCCGTGGGCCCGGTCCGCAAGCGCCGGTCCAATTCGCTGATCCGGTCGGTGAGCACCACCAGTTCCTCCGCCCGCTGGATCGCCTCGGCCGCGTCGCCGTGGTCGCCCACCATGCCGCGGTCGTTCTTGACCTCGGCCTCGAGGCGCTCACGGCGTTGCCGTAGCCGGTCCAGCTCCGCTTCGAGATTGTTCCGCGCGGCGTCCGCTGCCGTTGGCGCCTTTTTGCTCACGTCGGTGGACCTTTCGCCCAGTTTGCTCGGATGGCGTATCAGTGTCGCACCACGAGGAGGTAGCCGCCACCATATTCGGCAAGCGCCTCCGCTCGTTTCCGAACCGGTATCTCCCAGGTCCTCGCTGGGACGAATCGCCCGCCGGATGATTCGGTCACGCCAGGTCAACGAGCGCGCCGCACGCTCCGCATCGTCGCGGCCGTCAGTCCGCCGCGCGGTGTGTCGGCGCACGCATCGCGTCGAGCCCGTCCACGGTCGTCGCGGCGATCGTGCTTCGCACCATGTAGCGCGGCTCTGTGGCCGGCCATGGCCGGCCGCGGTGCATGACCGCGCGGTTGTCCCACATCACCACATCACCGGCGCGCCACGAGTGCAGATAGCTTGCACCGGGAGCGGTTGCCGCTCGGGTCAGCTCGTCAAGCAACTCTTGGGCCGCGTCCCGCTCCATGCCCTCGATCGCGTAGGTGTGCGAGGCCATGTACAACGCCTTGCGACCATTGACGGGGTTCTTCCACACCAGGCGCCAACATTGCGGCGGAAGTGCGGCGCGCTCCGCCGGGCCGACCAGATCGGGCGCGATCTTGCCGCGCGAAAAGGCGTATTCATGCCAGGCGAACGAATCCTCCAGCCGCCGCTGCAATGCCGGATCGAGGCGCCCGAACGCAAGTCTGGTGGAGACGTATTCGGTCTCACCGCCCCGCGATGGAACGATGCGCGACGACAGCACCGAAGCGAGCGCCGGCACCCGCTTGAACGAACTGTCGGTGTGCCACAGCTGGTTCGCCTTGTTCTCCAGGGCGAGCCGGTCATCTTCCGGCACTACGTGGCCCTTCTCGTCGAGGGTCGCCAAGATCACGAGGTTGGTGCCCTGGCCCTGCGACTTCGCCTTGGTGACTTCGAGCGGCCCGAAGCGGCGCGAGAAGGCGAGCTGCGCCTCATCGGTGACGTCCTGGTCATGAAAGACCAGAACCGAGTGCTCCTCGAACGCCGCGCGCACCGTCATGTACGTGGCGTCGGACGACGCGACGTCTCCGATGGTGACCCCGCGCAATTCCGCGGCAAAGCCTGGGCCCAACGGCACGATTTCCATCGGCGCCCTCCATCCGACGTTTGAGCACGACTGTCCACCCAAAACGAGCCCCCGGCAAGCACGGACGTCCCTAGACCCAGTAAGGCACCCGGGCGCGGTACTGGCGCATTGCGAAGGCGGCCAGCAGCCAGCCGACCGCCGTCAGCACCAGCACCACGGCCCAGTGCCGCAGCTCCTGGTGCGACCCCAGCAGTGGCGCGCGCACGATGTCGAGATAGTGCAGCAGCGGGTTGAGTTCGACGATCTTCGACCAGCGCCCCGCACCTTGCTGTCGCAGCGTGTCGTCGTTCCAGATGATCGGCGTCATGAAGAACAGCAATTGCACCACCGAAAAGAGCAACGGTCCGATGTCGCGGTAGCGGGTCGCCAGGATGCCGAAACACAGCGACACCCAGATGCAGTTGAGCACGATCAGTGCCAGCGCCGGGATCACCGAAAGGTCGGCCCACGACCACGGTTTGGGATAGATCATCGCGATGACGACGTAGATGACGATGTTGTGCGCGAACAGGATCATCTGCCGCCACACCAGCCGGTAGACGTGCACGCTCAGCGGCGTCGGCAGTTGCTTGATCAGGCCCTCGTTCGCGACGAAGACGTCGGCGCCCTCCAGGATGGCGGCGTTGATCAGGTTCCAGATGATCAGCCCCAGCGTCACATAGGGTAGATGCAGCGACAGCTCGAGATGAAAAAGCTTGGAGTACAACCCTCCCATCGCGACGGCGGTGGTTCCGGTCGCGATCGTGATCCAGAACGGTCCCAGCACCGAGCGACGGTAGCGCTGCTTGATGTCCTGCCAACCCAGGTGCAGCCAGAGTTCGTGGCGGCGGAAGCCGTCGACGAGGTCGCCTCGGGCGCGGGTAAGGGTGCGCGACTGTGCCGCCGCGTCAACGAACGTCATGTGCGCCGCTCCTGTCCGTCGCTTCGCTTCGCGCGTGTCTTTGGCGGGTCCGCCTCTTCGCGCCTGCCGAACCGTTCACGACTGCCCAAGCGCCGCAGCCGAATCCATTCCATCAGGCCGGGCGGGTCGCGACGGGTCACCAGGAAGAACCAACCGAACCGCAGCCATTCCTGCATCAGCAGCTTGCGCAGGCCGGGCTGCGATAGCAGGTAGCCGCGGTTGCGGTAGGTGTAGAACCGCTTGGTGTGGTTGTCGGGATACTGGGCGTGCATGCGGCCACCCAGAATGGGCCGAAACTCATCCGACCCGCAAGGATGCAAGTAGATCGTGTCCAGGCAGGTCCCGAACGGCAGGCCGGACCGTACCAGCCTGCGGTGCATCTCCACCTCGTCGCCGCGGATGAACAGCCGCAGGTCCGGGACGCCCACCGCGTCCAGGGTGGCGGCCCGAAACAGCGCGCCGTTGAACAACGAGGCGATCCCGGGCAGCAGGTCCTGTCCCGCGTCGGTGCGCAATTCGCTTGCGCGCCTGCGCCATACCAAGCCGCGCCGCAGCGGGAACGCCAGCCGCTCCGGGTCGTCGGAGTTGCATACCATCGGAGACACCTCGGCGAGGCCGTGCTTTTCGGCGCATGCCAGCAGGGTGGCCAGAACGCTCGAGTCCTGCGGACGCCCGTCGTCGTCGGCCAGCCACACCCAATCGGCGCCCTGTGCCAGTGCGTGCAGCATGCCCAGCGCGAAACCCCCTGCGCCGCCCAGGTTTCGGCGTGACGCCAGGTAGGTGGTCGGGATCGGTTGGCCGGCAACCAGTTCGCGGATCCGGCCGGAGCCCGGGCCGTCGCCGGCGAAATCGTTGTCCACCACGATGAGGTGATCGGGCAGCCGGGTCTGCGTGCTCAGCACATCGAGCGATTTGGCCAGCTCGTCAGGGCGCCGATGGGTGACGACGACCGCGAAGACGGTGTCACTCATCCCCGGATACTCTTTGGGCAAGCGGTGTTTCGAGCCGGTTCGTCTGTTGGGTCTCCTCCAGCACCTCGCGGACGGTCCGGGCCGCGTCGTCCCCTTCGTACGCGCGCACCACGTCCTCGATGCCGCCGGCCATGCGGATGACGCCATGGTCGATCCACATCGCCGTCTTGCACAGGCGGGCCAGGAATTCGTTGGAGTGGCTGGCGAAAACCAGGATTCCGGAGCGCTCCACCAGGCTCTGCAGCCGCGACTGCGCCTTCTTCAAAAAGTCGGCATCCACCGCGCCGATGCCCTCATCGAGCAGCAGGATCTCGGGGTCGATGCTGGTGACGACGCCCATCGCCAGCCGGACGCGCATGCCGGTGGAATAGGTGCGCAGCGGCATGGACAGGTAGTCGCCCAGCTCGGTGAACTCGGCGATCTCGTCGACCTTGGCCAGCATCTGCTTTCGCGTCTGCCCCAGGAACAGGCCGCGAATGATGATGTTCTCGTAGCCGGAGATCTCGGGGTCCATGCCGACGCCCAGATCGAAGACCGGTGCGACCCGGCCGGTGACCGTGGCCCAACCCCGAGTGGGTTCGTAGATGCCCGAAAGTAGGCGCAGCAGAGTCGATTTGCCCGCGCCGTTGTGGCCCACCAGGCCCACCCGGTCGCCCAATTCGAGGGACATGGTGATGTCACGCAACGCTTCGACCACCACCACGTTGGAGCTGTTGCGTCCGATCGTGCCGCCGGCCTTGCCCAAGAAAGCCTTCTTCAACGAGCGCGACTTGGCGTCGAAGATGGGAAACTCCACCCACGCGTTGTGCGTCTCGATGTGAGGACCAGGATCCGGCGCCATTGGTGCTGCGTCTGCTTACAGGTACTGACCGTGCCCGGGTGCGCCGCCCGGCTTACCAACGCCGGAGGGAAGCGCGCCCTGACGCATCTTCTCCAGCTGCGCGCGAGCCGCCATCTGTTGCGCGAACAGCGCGGTCTGGATGCCGTGGAACAGCCCTTCCAGCCAGCCGACCAGCTGCGCTTGGGCGATGCGCAATTCGGCGTCGGACGGCGCGGCATCCTCGTTGAAGGGCAGGGTGAGGCGATCGAGCTCCTCACGCAGCTCCGGTGCCAAGCCCTCTTCCAGTTCCCGGATGCTGGTCGCGTGGATCTCGCGCAGCCGGTTACGGCTGGCCTCGTCCAGCGGTGCGGCGCGCACCTCCTCGAGCAGCTGCTTGATCATCGTCCCGATTCGCATCACCTTGGCCGGCTGCTCGACCAGGTCGGTCAGGGAACGCTCGTCGGCGTCCTCGTCGGTGATCGCCATCATTCGCGGGTCGACGCCTCCGATGATCTCGACGTCGTCGTCATCGTTGCGGGTACTCAATCCTTCACCATCCTTTGTGGACTATGGGTGTGGCGTCGTGCCGGTTCCGCGCCATTCATAAATTCGCGCACCGCCGTTGTCGTAGATCAACGCCCACGACTTCGACTTATCCAGTGACACTAGTCCTTCGGGTACGGCGAACCCCCGGACAGTCGGCGTGCTGGTGTAGATGTACCGGATATTGAGCGCTTTAATCGCTTCGAGGACCCGTGGATCGGATTCGCCTTTGCGGGCCGAGGTCCAGAAGATGTATCGGTTCGGCCCCGGCCCCATCTGTTGCGGGTAGTCGTAGTGAGTCCATAACGGATGTAGATCCGCGACGGCGTACATCCAGGCGGTGCCGTCGGTGTTGGCGTTGCCGATCAACGTCTCGTGCGCGCCCGGCAGCTTGGCCAGGTAGGCCATGGCCATCAGGTCGCGCTGGTCGATCATCACCGAGTCGTACTTGTCGCCGAATAACACCAGGTGCCGATACAGGTAGTGGCGACCGGTGAGCACGGTGGTCGCCACCAGCAGCACGGCGGTGGCCGAGACCCAAACCGGGGCAGGGAGTGGTTTGAAACGGCCGGTCACCCGCCTGGCGCCGGCCACAATGCCCACGACGATCGCGAACACCGCGACACCGGCCATCGGCTCGAGCAGCAAGGTGATGGCGGCCGAAATCCGGCGCGGATCTTTGTAGAAGAACTCGCCGAACATTCCGGCCACCGCACCGATCGGCCCACCCAGCGGGTTCCCGGCGTCGACGTCGACCACCACCAGCACCAGCCACAAGGCGAGCGGCCACCAGATCTTCTTGACCAGGAAAATGACCCCGCCGATGGCCGCCACCACGATCAGCCCGTACTGCACCGGGAAATCGTTGAGGTGGCGGGAGTGCTGGAAGACGGTGTCGAAGAGTCCCCGTTTCTTGCTGAGGTAGGTGAGAAAGGAATGCCCGGCGATGATGTCTTCCTGCCCCTGGACGCTGATGAACTGCGGCAACAGGATCAGTCCGGAGACCACCGCAACGCAGGCGAGGGCGAGTAAATCGGCCAGCCTGCCGCGTACCGGATGCCACACCGCATCCATGAGCCACCAGGCCACCAGGAACAACAACACGATCACCCCACCGGTGATGTGCACGGACATGACGCCCACCCAGGCCAGGACGGCCGCCGGGATGCGGTCGCGGTGTCGCAGCGTGGTGGTGATCAAGACGAAAGCCGGAATCGCGACGCCATAGGCCGCGAGGTTGGGCATCGCGGCGACGCCGAACTCGACATAGGGGACCGCCGTGAAAGACGCCGACAGCGCCGCGGCGGTGGCCGCCGCCCCGGCGCTACGCCACTGAGTGGTGTGCCGCCGCAGCAGATGCCAGGTCAGCATCGCCGCGCCGGTGGGGAACAGCCAGACCGATGCGGCGACCGACGTCAGTGTGTAGCCGGTGGTGGGCGCTGCCCCGGTCAGCTGGCAGAACACGGCGACCAGGGCGTGGAACACCGAAGGGTAGTACAGCGTCTTGTGGGTCTCGACGTTGCGCAGCTCGCCCATGTGCGTCGACGACGCCTGTCCAGTGTCCAAGATGAAGCGCACCTCGTTGGCATGCCAGACGGCGTCCCAGGTGCTCGGGATGGTCTGCCAATGGGCGGCGAGGCCGCGATAGGCGGCCCACATGACGAGCAGCGATCCCAACACCACACCCGCCCCCACCGTGATGGCGGGCCAGCGGGTGACCCCGCGAGCTTCGGCGTCGTGGTCGCGGAAGCGGGCCAGCAACAGCTGCAGGACTGTCATCAGCAGGCACACCACGACCAGCGCCGCCAGCGCGGTCCAGCCGTTCCACGGAATTCCGATGGCACCAAAGGGAATAATGGCGAGCGCTACTACGCCGAAGGTCAGCGCCGGGCCAACCGCGACAGCGATCGGCCATGACAACTGACTGATACGTGCGACTATCGCCCCGGGCGCTATCAGCAAGAACAATGCAATGAGCGTTCCGAACCAGAGCCCCACTCGACTAGTATGGCTGCCCGGGTGCCCAGGCTCGGGAGGCCACCAACTGGCCGGAACGTCTGTGGGACCCGCTACCGTCACAGTTTCGCGAAAAAGCGGAAGCCTAAGGTGGCCCACATGGCATATGACGTCGCCCGGGTGCGCGGACTGCATCCTTCGCTGGGTGACGGCTGGGTACACTTCGACGCCCCGAGCGGCATGCTGATTCCCGATTCCGTCGCGACCACGGTGTCGACGGCTTTCCGCAGGTCCGGACCCACCACGGTGGGGGCACACCCATCGGCGCAGCGCAGTGCCGCCGTTCTGGAGGCGGCGCGGGCGGCCGTGGCCGATCTGTTCAATGTCGACCCTGCGGGTGTCGTGCTGGGCGCCGATCGTGCGATCTTGTTGTCGGCACTGGCCGAGGCATCGTCGTCGCGGGCCGGCCTGGGCTACGAGGTGATCGTCAGCCGCCTGGACGACGAAGCCAACATCGCCCCGTGGTTGCGCGCGGCGCACCGCTACGGCGCCAAGGTCAAGTGGGCCGAGATCGACATCGAGACCGGTGAGCTGCCGACCTGGCAGTGGGAGGGCCTCATCGGGAAGTCAACCAGGCTGGTCGCCGTCGCCTCGGCCTCCGCGACGCTGGGCACGGTCACCGACCTGCGGGCGATGACCAAGCTGGTGCACGACGTCGGTGGTCTGGCGGTGGTAGACCATTCCGCCGCCGCGCCCTACCGGCTGCTCGATGTCAAGGAAGCTGACGCCGACGTGGTGGCGGTGAACGCCGCGGCATGGGGCGGTCCACCGATCGGGGCGATCGTGTTCCGGGAGCCCGCGTTGCTCAACTCGTTCAGTTCCATCTCTCCGGACCCCAAGGCCATGGGTCCGGCCCGCCTCGAGATCGGTGCGCACCAATTCGGTCTGCTCGCCGGGGTGGTGGCCAGCATCGAGTACTTGGCGTCGCTCGACGAGTCCGCCCGCGGTAGTCGGCGCGAACGCCTGGCGGTATCGATGCAGTCCGCCACGTCGTACCTGAACCGGATCTACGACTACCTGATGGTGTCGTTGCGCTCGCTGCCATTGGTGATGGTGATCGGTCGTCCCGAGGTGCGGATCCCGGTGGTCAGTTTCGCGCTGAACGGTGTGCCCGCCGAGCGAGTTGTCCAGCGGTTGGCGGACAACGGGATTCTGGCCGTCACCAACGAAAGTTCGCGCGCGCTGGATGTGTTGGGCGTCAACGACGTTGGCGGCGCCGTCACGGTCGGCCTGGCGCACTACTCGACGACGGCCGAAGTCGACCAGTTGGTGCGCGCGCTGGCGTCCCTGGGTTAGCCCGGCCCCGTCATCGGCGTGCACTCTCACGCGACGGCCTGACCCCGGTCAGTCCACCGTCAGGACGACCTTGCCGGTCACCTTGCTCGATGCCAGCTGTTGATGTGCCTCGCCGGCCTGCTGGATGGGTAAACGGGCGCCGATGATCGGGCGGACGCGACCCTCGGCGATCATCGGCCACACCGACGCGATCACCGCCTGCACGATCTCCGTCTTGCTGTTGGGCCCGGTCACCGGGCGAGCTCGCAGCGTGGTGCCGATGACTCGCGCCCGCTTGCCCAGCAGCTTGCCGATGTTGAGTTCGCCCTTGATCCCGCCTTGCATGCCGATGATGACGAGTTGCCCGTCGGTGGCCAGGGCGTCGATGTTGCGGTCCAAGTACGAGGCGCCCATGATGTCGAGGATCACGTCGGCGCCGCCGGCCTCCTGCACGCGCGCGACGAAGTCCTCCTCGCGGTAGTTGATGGTGATCTCGGCGCCGAGCTCGCGGCAGAACTCCAGCTTCTTTGCCGACCCGGCGGTGACGGCGACGCGCACGCCCAGCGCGCGGGCGATCTGGACGGCATGGCTGCCGATGCCGCTCGCCCCGCCGTGCAACAGCAGCAGCTGCCCCTTGCCGAGATGCGCGGTCAGCACCAGATTCGACCACACCGTGCAGGCCACCTCCGGCAGCCCGGCGGCCTCGACGAGGTCGACGCCAGAGGGAACCGGCATCACCTGCCCCGCCGGAACGGCAACGTATTCAGCGTAGCCGCCACCGGCAAGGAGCGCGCAAACCTTTTGCCCGACAGACCAATTCGTGACATCGGAGCCGACATCAGCGATGACGCCGGACACCTCCATGCCGATGATCTCGCTGGCACCCGGCGGCGGCGGGTATTTCCCCGCGGCCTGCAACAGATCCGCGCGGTTCACCCCGGCGGCCACAACCTTGACCAGTACCTCGCCGGAGCCGGCGGAAACATCGGGTACTTCCCGCCAGGAAAGCTGATCGGCGGATTCGGCGACGATAGCGCGCATGGTGGCCACGCTACCGAGTCCGGCTACCCTAATCAGCGGTGGCGTGGCAGAGCGGCCTAATGCACTCGCCTTGAAAGCGAGAGACGGCTAACACCGTCCGGGGGTTCAAATCCCTCCGCCACCGCTCTGGTCAGCCGACACTCTGATGCAGCGTGGGCGCGTAGCGCAGCACCGCGCCCACGCCGTCGGCCGGGGAGATCCGCTCGTCGGTGCGCACCAGGGCAGCGCCGACGGAGATCGCCGAGAACGGCAGCGCCTCGTCGGCCCGAAGCGTCTTGGCGGGAGCGGCGCCCTGTTCGGACAGCACGTTCTCGTCAGGCGCGATCGTCGTCAAGCCCTCATCCGCGACCACGGTCGCGTCCCCGATGTCGCCGATGATCAAAGTCTCCACCGCGCCCTGACGCAGCGCCGAGCAGACCGGGCCGAGTCCTTCGGCCGCAAGCCCCGACTGCCGTCCGATCTCGGCGGTAAAGCGCTGCGCCGCATCGTCGATCGTGCGCAGCCGGCGCTTGACGAATTCGGCCTCGATGGCGTGTTCGATCTCACCGAAGTCATGGCCGCTGTGGCGTGCCCCGATCTCGAGTGCCACCGTGCGCTCCTGCAGTCGCTCCGGCAGCGCGGCGAGCAGATCGGAGCGCGAGCGCACCTCACCCACCACGAAGATCACCTCGATCACCTTGTCGTCGGCGAGCTCAGCGGCGCGGTCAGCGACGGCACGCACGTTTTTGCGCGCGGCCTCTTCCGTGCGCAACTGCGGGTCGCCGTAACCCGCGGTCTCGGCGCCGGCGGATTTATGCACGGGATGGCCACCGCCGTCGACGGTCTCGCTGCGCAGCGTGCCACCGATGTGGGTGGTGATGTCGGCACCGCTGTGGTCGACAATCACGAGCACATAGTCCGGATGATCGAAGCTCTGCTCGAGAATCGGTATCAGATAGGGCAATTCGGAGACACGGACGATGTCGGTGGCGGCCGGGCGCGCCAAGTGCTCGTTGATCACCACACCGTCCGCGCCGGCGATCACCGCGCGTCCGCTGCGACCGATCGGCGGACGCAGGTTCATGATGGCGTCCTCGATCTGGGCGATCACCGACGCCTCGGCGCGTGAGCGTTCCAACTCTTCCTTGACCGCCCGCCACTTCAGCTCGAGTTGAGCCTCTGCGTCGTGGGTGTCGTGTGAGTCGTCGAAATACACCGAAGCGAACGGCCCCGGTGCATCCAGCAGCTTGCGGAAGCGTTGCGAGTCCATGCTGTGTTGGTTGCCCCGCGAGCCGGGAGACAAACACCTAGCTTCGATCGCCTTCGCTGTCGTCGAAGAAGTGCCACTCGCCGTCGTGCTGGACTTCCATGCGCCAGCCGAGCTCGCTGTTGTCGGCCTTCTGGTCGACGAACCACGCGTGCGCGTCGCCGGCGCTTTCAATGTCTTTGGTCGCGACGATGTCGCCCTTGGGGTCGAGCACTCGATAGGTAGCCATGCATGGCAGTGTTCCCACCGCCGCCGTCGTCAACCGGTTGGGATTTCGGCGGTGATGGTGTCCAGCATGGCCGTGTACCGGCGGGCTTCGGGATCCCGTCCGGGTTTGCCGCTGCTCACCACGCCGGCCGACAGTCCGCGCGCGGGGTCGGCCCAGATCGCGATGTTGACCAGGCCCAGGTTGCCGAATGCGTGTGGCGCGTTGCGCCCGAACGGTCCCCATCTCTTGGTGCCGAGGATGTACCCGGTTCCCCAGCGGGCCGGCTGCAACCCGACAGCGAAATCGGGTCGTAGCCTTCGGCATTCGGTTACGGCGCGGTACATGGTCTCCGGACTTATCACCCGCACGCCGTCGAGTTCACCGCCGCGGCGCCAGATTTCGGCGAACCGGGACATCTCGTTGGCGGTCGACACCGTGTTGGACGACGGGATGATCGTGGTGAGGAACAGTGGGGTGTTGGTGATCGGAATCTGCTCGTGCACGGTTCCGCCGATCGCCTTGCGGAAGATCTGCGCTATCACCGGCGGCAACGGACGTCCCGTCGCGTGACTCGGGGCGACCAGGGGCAGGTCCTCCTTGACGACGCCGAAGTTCGTCCACCGGAAGCCGAGCGGGTCGAGGATCTCGGAGGCCAGGATTTCGCGGATCTCCTTGCCGGTGGCGGCGTAGACGATCTCACGCACGAGCGGGCCCCAGGTGAGCGCGTGGTAGATGTGCACCAAACCCGGCCGGTAGAGGGGTCGCAGCTCGCTGAGCTTCTGCTGCGCGTACTCGTGGTCGTCCGCGCGCCTGACGTCCGGCTTGGGCCCGGTGGGGAAGGGCAGTCCCGCGCTGTGCGTCATGACGTGCCGGATGGTGATGCGGTGCTTGCCGTGACTGGTGAACGTGGGGATGTAGTCGCACACCCGGTCGTCGAGTGAGAAGACGCCGCGCTCCACCAGCATGTGGATGACGGTCGCCGCCATCCCCTTGGCCGCCGAGTAAACGCAGAACGGGGTGTCGGGAGTGACGGGGATCTTCTCGGCGTCGGGCGGGTCGCTCGGGCCGTTGCCCCAGCCGTGGCCGATCGCGCGGTTGAGCACGACGCGGCCATGCCGGCGGATGCACAGTTGGATGGCGGGGTGGAAGCCGCCCTGGTACCAGTGCCGGGCGGCCGCCCAGATGCGGTCGACGGCGGCGCTGTCGATGTCGGTGTGGTCTTCGGCGCCGATCGCCGTCACGGAGTCCAGGTCTGCCGGGACGCGGATCCTGCCGTCGGGAGTCGCGGTGCGCGGCTGGTTCACCCCAGCGAGGGTACGTGGCGTCCGGTTATTCCCCGGTGAACTGCGGCGGGCGCTTCTCGAACGTCGCCGAGATGCCCTCGGTCAGGTCCTTCGACGGCAGGAAGGCCGCGTTCCAGGCCGCGACGTAGCGCAGGCTCTCCGAGACCGCCGCGATGCGCTGCTGGTCCAGAACGTCCTTGATGCCGTGCACGGTCAGCGGCGGGTTGGCGGCGATCTCCTCGGCGGTGGCGTGTGCCGCGGCCAGAGTGGCGTCGGCGTCGGCGTACACGTCGTTGACCAGACCGATCTTCTCGGCGCGCGCCGCATCGATGTCCCTGCCCGTCAGCGCCAGCTCGCGCAGGTGTCCGTCGGAAAGGATCAGCGGCAGGCGGGCCAGGCTGCCGACGTCGGCGACGATGGCCAGCTTCACCTCGCGCACCGAGAACTTGGCGTCGGCGCTGGCGTAGCGGATGTCCACCGCCGAGATCAGGTCGACGCCGCCGCCGATGCACCAGCCATGCACCGCGGCGATGGTGGGGGTCCGGCAGTCGGCGACCGCGCTGATCGCGCCCTGCATGCGCTTGACCTCGCGGTGGAACACCGCACGCGGGCCGGCCAGCGCGTCACCGGACAGCAGCGGGGTGAACGAACCGCCCATCGCCGGCACGTCCAGGCCGTAACTGAAGTTCTTGCCCGAGCCGGTCAGCACGATGGCCCGCACCTCGGGGTCGGCGTCCAGCGCCGCGAACAACTCGGGCATCTCCGACCAGAAGGCCGGCCCCATCGCGTTGCCCTTGCCCGGTCCGATCAGCGTCACCTGGGCGACGTGGTCTTTCGTCTCGACGGTGACGGATTCGTATGCTTGCGCCATATCGAGACCGTAGCGTGGCGAATATGGCTCCTGACTTGCGACCCGGACCGCATTCCCCGCCGACCGACGAGCTGCACAGCGCCGAGGACACCTTAGGGGTACTGCAACGGGTGCTGCACACGATCGCCTCCGACGACCTGTCACGACGGACACCGTGCCCCGACTTCGACGTGTCGGATCTGACCGGGCACCTGCTGAACTCGATCTCGGCCCTCGGCGGCATGGTCGGCGCGCAGATTCCGGCGCGTCAGGAAGGCGATTCGGTGGAGCGACAGGTGGTCGCCGCCGCTCGGCCGGCCCTGGACGCCTGGCACCGCCATGGTCTGGACGGGTCAGTGCCGTTCGGCAAGGGCGAGATGCCCGCAAACAGCGCGTGCGGCATCCTGTCGATCGAATTCCTGGTCCACGCTTGGGATTACGCCGTGGCGGTGGGGCACGACATCGACGCCCCCGAGCCGCTGTCCGAATACGTGCTGGGGCTCGCGCGTCACATCATCAGGCCGGAGCTACGCGGACAAGCCGGATTTGACGACCCGGTCGACGTCCCCCCGGACGCCGGTGCGCTCGAGCAACTGGTCGCGTTCACCGGTCGCAACCCGGCGGGGTAGTTCGAGGCTGGTTGGCGAGTGTGCGGTTAGCCGCACACCGGAAGCCGAGCGTGCGTCCAGGCGCACGATCGACCGCGCGACGCCCTGGGAGCTACTGCTCCCGCTCCAGGTAGAAGTAGTAGTACTTGCCGTTATCGCGGACGCCCTTGCCGTTCATGATGCCCATCACGGCGTCGTCGTCGATCTTCTTGAAGTGATCGTGCACCGGCTGACCGTCGTAGACCATGGAGGCGGTGACCTCTCCGCGGAAATCCTCGAGCCACAGACTCGCCTCGCCCTTGCCCATCTCGACGTTGGAGAACTTGTTGCCGTCGGCGTCGAGGCAGACTAGTGGCTGCACGTCGCGCGCGGACTTGAAGGTCTTGCCGTACCAGCCTGCCTTTTCCAGTTGGCCGTTCATCTTGTGACCGGTCTGGAACTCGCCGCCCTTCCACTCGCCGAGCATCTCCTCGATCGTCGCGGGCGCAAGCTCGGCCCAGAATTCGTCGAGCTCGGAATCGGGGATATCACCGCTGCGCTGTTTGAACTCGGTGAACTTCTTGCGTGCGAGGTCCACGGCGGCTCCTTACGATTCTGTGCGGGCTATCCAATCGCGGGCGAAATGCAGCAGGGCGTCATTTTCGTCCGGCGCCCCAATGGTGACACGGACGCCTTCCGCCGCGAATGGCCGCACCACAAGGTGCGCATCGGCGGCCTGCTCGGTGAAATCCATGGTGCGATCGCCTAGCGGAAGCCAGACGAAGTTGGCCTGCGACGGCGGCAGTTTGAATCCGGCGTCACGCAGCGCGGCACTGACGCGGGTGCGCTCGGCGACCAGCGCGTCGGTGCGGGCCATCAGCTCGTCGGAGGCCGCCAGCGACGCGATGGCGGCCGCTTGTCCGATGTTTGTCACGGCGAACGGCATGACCACTTTGTCCAGCGCGGTGATCAGGTCCGGGTGGCCGATCGCGTATCCGACGCGTAGCCCTGCCAACCCGTAGGCTTTTGAAAAGGTCCGCAGGACAACGACATTGCCGTGGGTCTGCGCCAGCTCCAAGCTGTTGGGCAGCATTCCGTCGCGGATGTATTCGACGTAGGCCTCGTCGATGGCGATCAGGACCCGCTCCGGCACCGCCGCGACGAATCGCGTCAGTGCGTCCGGGTCGACGACGGTGGACGTCGGATTGTTGGGGTTGCACACGAAAATGAGCCGGGTCCGCTCGGTGATCGCGGCGAGCATCGCGTCGAGGTCGTGTGTGTGGTCGGTCAACGGCACCTTGACGGTGGTCGCGCCGGACACCTGGATGATGGGCAGGTAGCACTCGAAGCTGCGCCAGCCGATCATCACCTCGTCGCCCGCGGCGGCGGTGATCTGAACGAGCTGCTGGCACAAGGTGACCGAACCGCTACCGACCGCGATGTGCTCGGGAGCGACACCGGCACCCAGGTGCGTGGCCAGCGCGGCCTTGAGGTCGACGCTCGCGCTGTCCGGGTAGCGGTTGACCACGGCAACCGCGCGCTCAATCGCCGCCCGCACGCTGGGCAGCGGGCCGTAGACGGTCTCGTTGCTGGCCAGCTTGATCGACCCGGGCACGTTCTTGCCGGGGACATAGACTGGCAGTCCGACCAGTTCGGTGCGCAGACGGGCGGTCACTTCGACAGCTTATGGCCAACGTGTACAGTATGGCCGGTTCCGCCTGACCGGAAAGGGGTCCGGTACCCTCAGAAAGTCCAAGGGAGGCGTGCCAGAGCGGCCGAATGGGGCTCACTGCTAATGAGTTGTCCCCCTCAAAGGGGACCGGAGGTTCAAATCCTCTCGCCTCCGCCACGGAACACGGAACGACAACTAGATAGCAGGCGCCCGTAGCTCAACGGATAGAGCATCTGACTACGGATCAGAAGGTTAGGGGTTCGAATCCCTTCGGGCGCGCTCGGTGTGATGAGTCGAGTCATAGGTGACAGATGAGTCGCGTCATG
>NZ_JCALCQ010000007.1:0-210569 GCF_059812425.1 Mycobacterium sp. NGS56 | reverse complement strand
GACCCCGAAATCGACCTCGACGTCGTCGCGGGCAAACCACGGCCGGGCACCTACGAGTACGCGATCAACAACTCGTTCGGGTTCGGCGGACACAACGTGGCCATCGCCTTCGGGCGTTACTGATAGACCGCGGGGTCTGATCCTCGAGCGCTCGTTTGGTGATGCAAGCACGGGGAAGTCAGCGACTATGGCTTTCGCCGAGTATCAAAACGAGTTGTACGACCAGTCGCTGCATGGCAATCAGCCGCAGTACCCGATCAGGTTCGAGGAGCTGGAGAAGAAGGCGTCGGCGGCGATGACGCCGAAAGTGCTGGGATATGTGGCCGGCGGCGCGGGTGATGAGCACACTCAGCGCATCAACTGCGAGGCTTTCAAGCGGTGGGGGTTGTATCCGCGCATGGGGATCGCCCCCGAGCAGCGCGATATGTCGGTCGAGCTGTTCGGCATCGAGTTCGGTTCTCCGATATTCATGGCGCCAATCGGCGTCATCGGGGTGTGCGACCCGAACGGCCACGGGGACATGCTGTGCGCGCGGGCCTCGGTCCGCACGGGTGTGCCGTTCTTCGTGGGGACACTGTCGGCCGACCCGATGGAAGACCTCGCCGCCGAGCTCGGCGATACCCCGGCGTTTTTCCAGCTGTACACGCCGCCGGACCGCGAGATGGCCACCAGCCTGGTGCACCGGGCCGAGGCGGCCGGCTTCAAAGGCATCGCCGTCACCCTGGACACGTGGGTCACCGGCTGGCGCCCCCGCGACCTGAAGGGCGGGAACTACCCGCAGGTGCCCAGTGGCTGCCTGGCCAACTACACCAGCGATCCGGTTTTCCGCGCCAATCTGAAACCGGGTGAAGACGCCACCGAGGCGGCGGTGCGCAAGCTGCCGATCTTCGGTGGGCCGTTCCGGTGGTCGGACCTGGAATGGCTACGGTCCGAGACCAGCCTGCCGCTGATGGTCAAGGGCATCTGCCACCCCGACGACGTTCGGCGCGCCAAAGATATTGGCGTGGATGGCATTTACTGCTCCAACCACGGCGGTCGGCAAGCCAACGGCGGACTGCCCTGCTTGGATTGCTTGCCCGCGGTGATCGAGGCCGCCGACGGGATGCCGGTGCTGTTTGACTCGGGCGTGCGCGGCGGCGCCGACATCATCAAAGCCCTGGCGCTGGGCGCGACCGCCGTGGGGATCGGTCGGCCCTACGCCTATGGTCTGGCCGTCGGTGGCGTGGACGGCATCGTGCATGTGCTGCGCTCGCTGCTGGCCGAAGCGGATCTGATCATGGCCGTCGACGGATATCCCTCGCTCAAAGATCTGACCCCCGACGCGTTGCAGCGCGTCGAATACGCTGAAGCGCAAAGTTACTCGTAGCTTCCCTCGAGGTACCAGCGCCGCCGGCGGTAGCACAGCAGAAAGGCCCGCTCGTCCTTTAGCAAGACCTGGGCGCGGGCGGTGCGCCCCTTGCTCAATTCGGGATCCCACCATCGCTCGTCGACCGGCCAGGGCCCCGACCACCAGCACAGCCGATCGTCGCGGCCGTGGGCGATCATGCGCGCGGGGTCGGCGGAGAACAGCCCCCGGATGGTCACCCGTATCGGGTTCCCTTGGGCGTCAAGCAGTTCCACCGGGTCGTCAAGCAGGACCGCCGGTGACGGCTCGGGCAGCCGCCCGGGCCACGGCGGATCGGGATCGGCCCGCGGCACCGGCTCGTCGCCGAGCGGGATCAGCGTGATCCGCTCGGCCGGGCCGCGCCCGCCGGACAGCACCGGCACTCGCACCGCCTCCGGGCCGAGCAGGCCCTGCACCCGCACCAGCGCCCTGCGGGCCCGCAGCCTGTCCTCCTCGCCCAGGCCACCCCAGAGCGGCAACTGCAGCGCCTCGGCGGATACCACCTCCACCGCCTTGACCCGCAACAGCGTCACCGCAGCGGTGGGACGGGGATTGTGCGCGGTGCGGCTGGTCAACCATCCGTCGAGCTGCCAGCGCACCCGGTCGGCGGTGGCGTCCTCGGTCAACGGCTCGGCGCACCGCCACACCCGGTGCAGTTCTTCGCCGTTGGCGGTGACGGCGTGGATGGCCAGCCGGGTGCATCCCACCCCGGCTGCCATCAGCGTCTGATGCAACCTGCCGGCCAGCGAACGCCCGGCGAACGCCGCGGCATCGACCCGGTCGATCGGCGGATCGCAGTCCAGCACGGCCTCGAGTTCGGCCGGCGGCTCCCGGCCCGACGGCGGCCGTTCGGGTTCGCCGCGGGCCAACCGGTGCGCGGTCACCCCGTCGGCGCCGAACCGGGAAGCCACGTCGCTGCGCGATAACGCGGCGAACTGCCCTATGGTGCGAATCCCCATCCGCCACAACAGGTCCGTCAGCTCTTCGCGACCGGCGCCGGACAGGCTCGGCTCGGTGGCAAGTTGGCGGATGGACAGCACCGACAAAAACTTCGCGTCACCTCCTGGCTCGACGACACGGCCCGCCCGCGCCGCGAAGACCGCGGTGGACAGCCGGTCGGCGACCCCGGCCTGACACTCGGCGCCGGCGGCGGCCACCGCGTCGATCAGCCGCTCGGCGGCGGTGGCCTCGGAGCCGAAATAGCGGGCCGCCCCGCGCACCGGCAACACCAGGAGCCCGGGCCGCAGCACTTCGGCGCGGGGCACCAGGTCGTCCACCGCGGCGATCACCGCCTCGAAAAAGCGGGCATCGCGGTCCGCGTCGGCGGCGGTGACGTGCAACTGCGGGCATCGGGCGGCCGCCTCGCGGCGTCGCAGCCCCCGCCGCACCCCCGCCGCGCGGGCGGCCGACGAGCAGGCGATCACCCGGTTGGCCAGGGTGACCGCGATCGGGGCGGTCGCGGACAGACCCGCGGCCGTGGCCGCCGCGACCGCGGGCCAATCCATGCACCAGATCGCCAGAACCCTTGAGCCAGAAGGGGATACCACGGTGCTACCCGGCCCGCGATTGGGTCATCACCCGTCGTCCCGCGCACGTACCGCTGACCTGCAGCCGCACCTCGCCGATCCGGCCGAATCCGGGACGGCCGTCTGCGGTGATCTCATAACCACAGACCCGGGCGGCAAGGCGCGTCGGGGCCCCCTGCCAATCGCCGCCGGTGACCAACAGGGTGCAGCCCTTGTTCCGGGCGCGGGCCACCACCGCCCGCGCCCGGGTGTGCGGCACGTGGCGCCCGCCCAGCCCCAGGACCACCAGATCCATGCCGTCGACGAGCACCGCGGCCACCTCCACCGGATCGGTGCCGGGATCTGGTATCACCGCGAGGCGGCTCAGATCCGCCCCCATCTCCGCGGCGGCCAGCAGCCCGATGTCCGGCTGGCCGACGATTGCGGCGTTGCCGCCGGCCGCCGTGACGGCGGCGACCATGCTCAACAGCAGCGACCGGGCACCCGAGAGCACCGCGACCGATCCCCGCGGTACCGGCACGGGCAGCAGTTCGGCCAGCCACGGCGGGAGGGCCAGCTGGGATTCGGAGTTCGGTAGCAGGTCCTCGGCGGGCGCGGCGGCGGCCGGGGCGGCCTTCTTCCCGGAGATGCTCGCCATCCGCCGGCGAAGCGATTCCAGCTGCTCAGCACGGGTTTCCCGGCGGCGACTGGAGGCAAAGGCCGCAGTCATGACCCAGCCTCCTATCACCAGCTTTCAGCGAGTGTATTCGAATGTATGTTCGATACATTTCGAAGTAAACACCCGCCCTCTGACAACCGTCAAGCGACGTGAGGGACAGTGTTATGCGATCGGTACTGGTGTGGCAGATGGGTGCAATGTGGCCGCATTTTCGCGACGGCCGGCTACTCCCACTCGATGGTGCCGGGCGGTTTGCTGGTGATGTCCAGCACCACGCGGTTGACCTCGGCCACCTCGTTGGTGATGCGGGTCGAGATGCGCTCGAGCACCTCGTAGGGAACCCGGGTCCAGTCGGCGGTCATAGCGTCCTCACTGGTCACCGGCCGCAGCACGATCGGGTGCCCATAGGTGCGATTGTCGCCCTGCACACCGACCGAGCGGACCTCGCCCAGCAGCACCACCGGGCACTGCCAGATCAGGGTGTCCAGGCCCGCCGCGGTGAGTTCCTCGCGCGCGATCGAATCCGCACGCCGCAGGGTGTCCAACCGCGGCGCGGTGACCTCCCCGACGATACGAATTCCCAGGCCGGGGCCCGGGAAGGGTTGGCGCGCAACGATTTCCTCGGGCAGACCCAGCTCGCGACCGACGGCGCGAACTTCATCCTTGAACAGCAGCCGCAACGGCTCTACGAGCTTGAACTTCAGGTCGCCGGGCAAGCCGCCAACGTTGTGGTGACTCTTGATGTTCGCGGTGCCGCTGCCGCCACCGGACTCCACCACGTCCGGATACAGCGTGCCCTGCACCAGGAACTCAACGTCAGAATCACTGTCGCCCACGATGTCTCGCACCGCGCCCTCGAAGGCCCGGATGAACTGGCGGCCGATGATTTTGCGCTTGCCTTCCGGATTGGTCACTCCCGCGAGCGCATCCAGGAAGGTGTCGGCGGCATCGACGGTGACCAGGTTGGCGCCGGTGGCGGCCACGAAGTCGCGTTGCACCTGTGCGCGCTCTCCGGCGCGTAGCAGCCCGTGGTCGACGAAGACACAGGTCAACCGGTCACCGATGGCCCGCTGCACCAGCGCGGCGGCCACCGCGGAATCCACGCCGCCGGACAGCCCGCAGATCGCCCGACCATCGCCGATCTGGGCGCGCACCTGCTCGATCAGCACACCGGCGATGTTCGCGGCGGTCCAGTCCGCGCCCAGCCCGGCGAAGTCGTGCAGAAAGCGGCTGAGCACCTGCTGCCCGTGCGGGGTGTGCATGACCTCGGGGTGATACTGCACGCCCGCCAGGCGCCGCTGCCGGTTCTCGAAGCCGGCCACCGAAGCGCCGGAGCTGCGGGCCACCACCTCGAACCCGTCCGGTGCGGCCGTGACCGCGTCGCCATGGCTCATCCACACCGGTTGCGAACTCGGCAATCCCGAATGCAGCTCGCCACCAAGAACTTTCAGCTCGGTACGGCCGTATTCGCTGGTGCCGGTGTGCGCGACGGTCCCACCCAGGGCCTGAGCCATGGCCTGAAACCCGTAACAGATGCCGAATACCGGAACCCCGAGATCGAACAGGGCCGGATCGATCTGGGGCGCGCCGTCGGCGTAGACGCTGGACGGCCCGCCGGAGAGCACCAGCGCCAGCGGATCACGGGCCTTGATCTCCTCGACCGTCGTGGTGTGCGGTATGACCTCGGAGAACACCCGCGCCTCACGGACACGGCGGGCGATCAGCTGCGCATACTGCGCGCCGAAGTCCACGACGAGCACGGGTCGGGCCGGCGCTCCGGACGCATCGGACACCTCGATTTCAGGGGTTTCGGTGGGGTCGGCCACGCACGCGAGTCTAGTGGCTACCTGCGTCGTCTCCGCCCCGGACGGCTATAGCCCAAACGCGGTGCGCAGCGCGCCGACGGCCGCGGCGTCGCCGTCGAACTTGATTCGCCGCAGGGCGGCGTTGCGGTCGCCTTCTTCGGCCCCGAGCCGGGCGGTGACGAGATCCGCGGCCACGGCCGTGCAGGTGACCGCGGGCTCACCGCGAGCCGGACCCAGGCGGCCCTGCGTGACGGCGAATTCGAAACGGCGACCGTCGATCTCGACGCGGTACGTCGCCTCCAGCCCCGCCGCCGCACCGGAGTTGAAGCCGAGCAGTATCCCGGCCAGAAACCCGTTGAGCGGTGAAACCGGCGCGTCGCCGATCGGGTCCAGGTGGTCCACCCCGAACCACGCGAGACCCTGCAGGATGGGCAGCACCCGCTGCCAGCCCAGATCACTGAGCGTGTAGACGGTGCGACCGATCGGCGCCGGTAGGTCGGCCCGCTCGACGAGCCTGGCATCCTGCAGCTCCTTGAGCCGCTCGGCGAGCAGATTTGTTGCGATACCGGGCAGTTCGGCTCGCAGGTCGCCGTAGCGACGGGCTCCGCCGACGAGCTCGCGCAGGATCAGCAATGTCCAGCGCTCGCCCAGGACATCGAGGCCGCGCGCGATCGGGCAGTTCTGGTTGTAGTTCCTGCGGGACGCCACCCCGTCACTTTAACCGCTGCCAGACATATTTTTCAACCTAGTACTTGATTTATTTGTCTATCAAATTTACTGTTTTGTCCATGCGCACCGACCCGACCCTCCGGACCCACCCCATCGCTGCCCTGAGCGTCATCTGCCTCGGCGTCTTCGTCATCAGCGTCGACGCCACCATCGTCAACGTCGCGCTGCCCACCCTGTCGCGTGAACTCGGCGCCGACACCGCACAACTGCAATGGATCGTCGACGCCTACACCCTGGTGATGTCGGGACTGCTTCTCTCGGCGGGCAGCCTTTCCGACCGCTACGGCAGGCGAGGCTGGCTGAACTCCGGGCTCGCACTGTTCGCCGGCACATCTGCGGTTGCCGCACAGATGCATTCGGCGGACGCATTGATCGCGGCGCGCGCGGCCATGGGCGTGGGCGCCGCGGTCATCTTCCCGACCACGCTGGGGCTCATTACCAACATCTTCACCGACCCGATACCGCGAGCCAAGGCGATCGGGCTGTGGGCGGCCATGGTCGGCGTCGGCGTCGCCGTCGGGCCGATCAGCGGCGGATGGCTGCTCGAACACTTCTGGTGGGGCTCGATATTCATGGTCAACATTCCGATCGCGGCGCTCGCCATCATCGGCGCCGCGCTGTTCGTACCCACCTCGCGAGACCCTGCGGCGCCCCGCGTCGACGTCCCCGGCCTCGTCCTGTCCGCAACCGGAATCACCACACTGGTCTACACGGTCATCGAGGCGCCCACGTGGGGGTGGACCGACGGCCGGACCGCGGCCGGATTCGCCTTCGCCGCAATCTTTCTCGGCGCTTTTGCGCGCTGGGAACGGCGCTGCACCCATCCGATGCTCGACGTCTCTGTGTTCTTCAACCGCCGGTTCTCCGGCGGCAGCCTGGCGGTGACCGCCGGTTTTCTCACCCTGTTCGGCTTCATCTTCGTCATCACCCAGTACTTCCAGTTCATCAAGGACTACACCGCGTTTCAGGCCGGCGTGCGCCTGCTACCCGTCGCCGCCTCGATCGCCATGGCGAGCGTGCTGGGGCCCCGACTGGTCGAACGGGTTGGCACCACCGCGGTCGTCGCCGCCGGACTTACCGTGTTTGCGGCCGGCCTGGCCTGGGCGTCCACCGCCGACGGAGCCACGCCGTACAGCCAGATCGCCACACAGATGCTGCTGCTCGGCGGCGGCCTAGGGCTGACCTTCTCGCCGGCCACGGAGGCCATCATGGGATCGCTGCCGGTCGACAAGGCCGGCGTGGGTTCGGCCGTCAACGACACGACACGCGAGTTGGGCGGCACCCTCGGCGTCGCCATCGCGGGCAGCATCTTCGCTTCGGTGTACTCCGGGCACCTCGGTGCGGCCGCGCTGACGGGATTGCCCGCCGACGCGATGCGCCACTCGATGGCGTTCGCGCACACAGTGATTCAGCGCCTGCCCACCCAGCAAGCCGGCCAGGTGCGCGCCGCCGTCGACCGCGCGTTCCTGGACGGCCTGCGGGTCAGTTCGCTGGTGTGCGCGGGCATCGCGCTGGGCGCGGCGGTCGTCGTCGGCTGGCTGCTCCCAGCCAGGGAACAGGCGCGTCAACGAGAAAAGGTTGCAGCACGATGAGCAACGCACCACAAGGCAGCACCTACGTCTTGGGCCACGCCGACGCGCAGGTGCAGCGGCTCCTCCTGCAAGGTCGGCTGTACGACCACTACACCGAGCACGCGCTGCGACTGGCCGGGCTGCGGCCGGGCATGCGGGTGCTCGATATCGGGTCAGGGCCCGGCGACGTGTCGTTCGTCGCCGCGCGGCTGGTCGGTCCGACGGGGACCGTTCTGGGTGTCGACGCCGCGCCCGCAATGGTCGAGTTGGCCCGCGCTCGTGCTCGCGAAAAGGGTTTGTCCACTGTTCGTTTCACGCAGGCCGCGGTTGACGAGATCGTGCCGGACCACCCGGTGGACGCGGGCCTGGGCACCCCGCGCCTCACCCGGGGGACGCCGATCGGTACCGCCGCCGACACCGAGCTGTTGGCCTGTGCCGCGGAAGTCTGGCGACTGGTGTCCCCGGTCGCTGAACAACACGGTTTCGCATCGAAATCGACATCGACACTTTCATCGGACAATTCCGTCGAGAAGCGCTCGAGGCCAACGCCCTCATCGCGATGCCCCCGATAATCACCGCATGGGTGCAGGTGCGGAAATGAGGAGCATCGAAAACCAGTACTCGACCGGGCTTTCGCGGCCCAACATCGAGCGGGCCCTGATCGACGCCGGTAAGGATCTCGAGCGCCTTGCGCCCGCGGACCTGGCGCCGCTGGAGGACTTTCACACCATGGGCCGCTTCGCCACCGCACAGTTGGTGGAGGTTTGCCGGGTCACCGATGACGACAGGGTCCTCGACGCGGGCAGCGGGATCGGCGGCAGCGCGCGCTACCTCGCCTCCACCTACGGCTGCGCGGTCAGCGCGGTGGATCTCACCACCGAGTATTGCAACACGCAACGCTGGCTCAATCGACTTGTCGGGCTTGATGATTCGATCACCGTTGCGCAGGGCGACGTCACCGCCTTGCCCTTCCCCGACGGCTCCTTCGACGTCGTTGTCAGCCAGCACGTGCAGATGAACGTGGCCGACAAGGCGCGCCTGTACAACGAGGCCCGCCGCGTGCTCGCGCGGGGAGGCCGGCTGGCCTTGTGGGATCTGACGATTGGCGATCACCGCAGGCTCGATTTTCCGCTGCCCTGGTCCGACGCACCCGCCAACAGCCACCTCGTCAGCCCTGGCGAGCTGCGCGCCCTGGTAACCACCGCCGGGTTCGCGGTCAAGGAGTGGAACGACCTCACCGAGCAGGCCAGCGCATTCATGCAGGCATTGCTGAGCCAGCCACCCCAACCACTCGGCCTGCACGCGTTTGTCTCCGACTTTCGGCGCAAGGCCCAGAACCTCACCCGAGCGCTGGCCGATGGGAGACTTCGCGCGATTCAGGGGGTTGCGACGGCAATCGGCGCGTGAACCTGGCGACACGCATAGCGGGCGTGGTGAAGTGGGTATCGGTTAACCAGCCCCGAGACCAGGAAGCGAGGACCGCCGGTGAGCTCAGCGCTGGGTCTGCCCGAGAAAGTCCGTGCCTGCCTGTTCGATCTCGACGGTGTGCTCACCGACACCGCCAGCGTGCACACCAAAGCCTGGAAGGCCATGTTCGACGCCTATTTGTCGGACCGGGCAAGGCGCACCGGAGATGAGTTCGTTCCCTTCGACGAGGCGGCCGACTACCGCGAATACGTCGACGGCAAAAAACGCGAGGACGGCGTCCGCTCGTTCCTGGAAAGTCGCGGCATCCACCTGCCCGACGGCAGCCCCGACGATCCCGACGACGCCGAGACGATCTACGGCCTGGGCAACCGCAAGAACGAAATGTTCCAGAAGGTCTTGAAGGAGGACGGGGTCAAGGTGTTCGACGGGTCGCGGCGCTACCTCGAGGCGGTGTCGGCCGCGGGGCTGGCGATCGCGGTGGTGTCATCGAGCGCCAACACCCGCGACGTCCTCGAGATCACCGGTCTGGACCGGTTCGTGCAGCAGCGGGTGGACGGCATCACTTTGCGCGACGAACACATCGCCGGCAAGCCGGCCCCCGACTCCTACCTGCGCGGGGCCCAGCTGCTCGACGTCCCCGCCGACGCCGCGGCCGTGTTCGAGGACGCCCTGTCCGGGGTGGAAGCCGGCCGGGCCGGTAACTTTGGGTTCGTGGTAGGTGTCGACCGGGTGGGCCAAGCCGAGGACTTACGCCGCAACGGCGCCGACGTGGTCGTCAAGGACCTCGCCGAGTTGCTGCAGTCATGATCACCGACGAAGCGTTCCCCGTTGATCCCTGGCACGTGCGCGAAACCCAGCTCGACCTCAACCTGCTGGCGCAGTCCGAATCCCTGTTCACCCTGTCCAACGGGCACATCGGGCTGCGCGGCAACCTCGACGAGGGCGAGCCGTACGGCCTGCCGGGCACCTACCTGAACTCCTTCTACGAGATCCGGCCGCTGCCCTACGCCGAGGCCGGTTATGGCTACCCCGAAGCCGGGCAGACGCTGGTAGACGTCACCAACGGCAAGATCATCCGGCTGCTCGTCGAGGACGAGCCGTTCGACGTCCGCTACGGCGAATTGCTCTCCCACGAGCGGAATCTGGACCTGCGCGCCGGAACGCTGACCCGCACGGCGCACTGGCGCTCGCCCGCGGGTAAAGAGGTCAAGGTGGTCTCCACCCGGCTGGTCTCCCTGGTCCAGCGCGGCCTGGCCGCCATCGAATACTGCGTGGAAGCGATCGACGAATTCGTTCGGGTGACGGTGCAATCCGAGCTGGTCACCAACGAGGACCAGCCACAGACCTCCGGCGACCCGCGGGTGGCGGCCATCCTGGAAAACCCCCTCGAAGAGGTCGCTCACGAAAAAACGGACACCGGAGCGGTTCTCATGCACCGGACGCGCAGCAGTGCGCTGATGATGGCCGCCGGTATGGATCACGAGGTCGACGTGCCCGGACGCGTCGAGGTCGGCACCGATGCGCGCGCCGATCTGGCGCGGACCACCGTCATCTGCGGCCTGCGCGAGGGACAGCGGCTGCGCATCGTCAAATACATCGCCTACGGCTGGTCGAGCATGCGTTCGCGCCCGGCACTGCGTGACCAGGTCGCCGCCGCGCTGCACAGCGGTCGTTACAGCGGCTGGCAGGGGCTGTTGGATTCCCAACGCAGGTATCTGGACGATTTCTGGGATTGCGCCGACGTCGAGGTCGAAGGCGACTCCGAATCCCAGCAGGCCGTACGTTTCGGGCTGTTCCACCTGCTGCAGGCCAGCGCCCGCGCCGAACGTCGCGCGATCGCCGCCAAGGGGCTCACCGGAACCGGGTATGACGGCCACGCCTTCTGGGACACCGAGGGTTACGTGCTGCCGGTGCTCACCTACACCGCACCGCACACCGTTGCCGATGCGCTGCGCTGGCGCGCCTCCACCCTGGATTTGGCCCAGGAGCGGGCGGCCGAGTTGGGCTTGGAAGGCGCCGCCTTTCCGTGGCGGACCATCCGCGGGCAGGAGTGCTCGGCCTACTGGCCGGCCGGCACGGCGGCATGGCACATCAACGCCGACATCGCGATGGCCTTCGAGCGCTACCGCATCGTCACCGGGGACCAGGACCTGGAAGCCGAGTGCGGGCTGCAGGTGCTGGTCGAGACCGCCCGGCTCTGGCTCTCGCTTGGGCATCACGACCGGCACGGCGTCTGGCACCTCGACGGCGTCACCGGCCCCGACGAGTACACGGCGATAGTGCGCGACAACGCGTTCACCAACCTGATGGCCGCGCACAATCTGCGCGTCGCGGCCGAAGCCTGCAACCGCCACCCCGATGTGGCCAAGGCGCTGGGAGTCACCACCGAGGAGACGGCGTACTGGCGCGATGCCGCCGAGGCCGCCAACATTCCGTACGACTCCGGGCTTGGGGTGCATCAGCAGTGCGAGGGATTCACCACCTACGCCGAATGGGACTTCGATCGCAACACGACCTACCCGCTGCTGTTGCACGAGGCCTACGTGCGGCTGTACCCCGCGCAGGTGATCAAGCAGGCCGACCTGGTGCTGGCGATGCATTGGCAGAGCCACGCGTTCACGCCCGAGCAGAAGGCCCGCAACGTGGACTATTACGAGTCACGCATGGTGCGTGACTCGTCACTGTCGGCCTGCACGCAGGCGGTGATGTGCGCCGAGGTCGGGCACTTGGACCTCGCGCACGACTATGCGTATGAGGCCGCCCTGATCGATCTGCGGGACCTGCACCACAACACCCGTGACGGCCTGCACATGGCCTCGCTCGCGGGTGCCTGGACCGCGCTGGTGGCCGGCTTCGGCGGCCTGCGTGACGACGAGGGCATTCTGGCGTTGGATCCCCAACTGCCCGACGGCATTTCGCGGCTACGGTTCCGGCTGCGGTGGCGCGACTTCCGGGTCACCGTGGACGTCAACCACGCCGAGGTCACCTACACGCTGCGCGACGGCCCAGGCGGCGAACTGACAATTCGGCACGCCGGCGAAGAGCTCGAGCTGAGCACCGACTCCGCGACGACAGTCGCAATACATCCCCGCAAACCACTGCTGCCGCCGCCGCACCAGCCGCCCGGCCGCGCGCCCATGCACCGACGGGCGCTCTCGCGTCGTCACTAAGGGTCGGAGGGCTCGAGAATCCGTTGCACCTCGGCGCCGACAGCCTGGCGGAGTTCGGCGTCCGTCAGGCTGTCGATCCCGGTGGCCGCGCGCAGGATTGGCGCGAACAACCGCCAACCGAATTGCAGGGCAAGGGCATTGGCGACCGCGACCCGGGCCTTGACCTCATCGTCGTAATGTGGCCGCACGCCGTCGAGCAGCGTCGCGATGTTGGGAAAGCGTTTCTGTAGCTGGCCCGCCGGATAGCCGTCCAGGACGGTCCGGGCCATCACCCGCATCTGCCGGTCCAGAGAACTCTCCAGCACGGCCGCGGGCGTATCGGTGCCCAGCAGGGCGCTCAGGTTCGCGCCGAGATGATCGAGCACGGCACCGACCAGTTGCTCCTTGGTGCCGAAGTGGCGGAACACCAATCCGTGGTTGACGTTGGATCGCGCGGCGATGTCGCGGATGGACGTCGCGGCGGGACCGCGCTCGGCAAACAGGTCGGTGGCGGCCTCCAGGATCGCCGCGGCGACTTCCGTGCGGCCGGTGGGCGTTTTCCCGCGACCCGTTGCGGAAGCTGTAGTCATCTGACTACACTACCAAATGTAGTCACCTGACTACAGCACTTTTGATCCAAGGACGACGAAAATGACAGGTCAGGTAACCGTCACCAAGCTGGGCAGCCGCATCGGCGCCCGGGTGGACGGGGTCCGTCTCGACGGCGAGCTCGACCGGGACGCGGTCGAGGAGATTCGCCGGGCGCTGTTGGCCCACAAGGTGATCTTCTTCCGTCACCAGCACCACCTCGACGACGAGCAGCAGCTCGCGTTCGCCGGGCTCCTGGGTACGCCCATCGGCCACCCGGCCGCCGGGGCGCTGGCCGCGCCTACCGTCCCGGTGATCACCCCGATCGACTCCGAGTACGGCAAGGCGAACCGCTGGCACACCGACGTGACGTTCGCCGCCAACTATCCGGCGGCGTCGATCCTGCGTGCGGTCAAGCTGCCGACGTACGGCGGTTCCACACTGTGGGCATCGACCGCGGCCGCCTATCAACACCTGCCCGAGCCGCTCAAATGTCTGGTGGAAAATCTCTGGGCGCTACACACCAACCGCTACGACTACGTGACCACAGAGGCGGCCTTGTCGATGAGCGACACCCAGCGGGCGTTCCGGCAGGCGTTCGAAAAGCCGGACTTCCGCACCGAGCATCCGGTGGTGCGGGTGCACCCGGAGACCGGCGAGCGCACCCTGCTGGCCGGTGATTTCGTGCGCGGGTTCGTCGGCCTGGACAGTCACGAGTCCACCGTGCTGCTGGAACTGCTGCAGCGACGAATCACCTTGCCGGAGAATACAGTTCGCTGGAACTGGGCGCCGGGCGATGTCGCCATGTGGGACAACCGCGCGACCCAGCACCGGGCGGTCGACGACTATGACGACCAGCCCCGGCTGATGCACCGCATCACCCTGATGGGCGATGTACCGGTGAACGTGCGCGGGGAGCGCAGCCGGGTGATCAGCGGCGCACCGCTCGAGGTGCTCGCGAGTTGATGGTGACGACCCGCAGCGCCGGGCTTCGCCGCGCTCGCGATCGTCACGAGCTAACTGGCGTCGGCGGCGGAGTTGATGTGATTGCTCGGCAACCAGCGCAGCGCGCCGGGCGCATCGGCCGGGACGACGGGCGCCTTGGGCGCGATCGGCTCCAGCCGGCGATACGGCTCGCCCTGCGCTGGGCGCTGGTCGGCCTCGCCGTTGTTCGGCCACAACGACGCGGCACGCTCGGCCTGGGCGGTAATTGACAACGAGGGGTTGACGCCCAGGTTCGCCGAAATGGCCGCGCCGTCTACCACGAACAGCGTCGGGTAGCCGTAGACCCGGTGATACGGGTCGATCACGCCATGGTCGGGATTGTCGCCGATCACGGCGCCGCCGAGGAAATGCGCGGTCAGCGGGATGTTGAACAACTCTCCCCAGGTGCCACCGGCCACGGCGTCAATCTTGTCGGCGATGCGCCGGGTCACCTGGTTGCCGACCGGGATCCAGCTCGGGTTCGGCTCGCCGTGTCCCTGCTTGCTGGTGTACCAGCGGATGCCCAGCCTGCCGCGCTTGGTGTAGGTGGTGATGGAGTTGTCGAGGTGCTGCATCACCAGGGCGATCAGCGTGCGTTCGCTCCACCGGCGGGTGTTGAGCAGCCGGAGCATCCGCTTCGGGTCCTCGCGAGCCTGGTCGAACAGCTGCTTCCAGCGCGGCACGTCGGTGCCCTCGGGGCCATGGCCGTCGGTCATCAGCGTCTGCAGCAACCCCATCGCGTTCGAGCCCTTGCCATAGCGGACCGGTTCGATGTGGGTGTCCGACGTCGGGTGGATCGACGACGTGATCGCCACCCCGTGCGTCAGGTCCAGGTTCGGGTCGACCTCGAGCTTCCCGGCGCCGACGATGGACTCGCTGTTCGTGCGGGTCAGCACGCCAAGCCGATTCGAGAGCCGGGGCAGCAGACCCTGATCGCGCATGTTGAACAGCAGATGCTGGGTGCCCCAAGTTCCGGCGGCCAGGACCACGTGCTTCGCGGTGTAGGTGCGCCGGTCGCGGCGCAGCCAACTTCCGGTGCGCACGGTGCGGACCTCCCACAGCCCATCGGGACGCTGCTGGAAGCGCTTCACCGTGGTCATCGGGATCACCTGCGCGCCAGCAGATTCCGCGAGGGCGAGGTAGTTCTTCAGCAGGGTGTTCTTGGCGCCGTAACGGCAGCCGGTCATGCAGCAACCACACTCGAGACATCCGGTGCGTTCCGGCCCCGCGCCACCGAAGTACGGATCCGGCACGGTCTTGCCCGGGGCCTTGGTGCCGTCGGGGCCGAAGAACACGCCGACCGGTGTCGGAACGAACGTGTCGCCACAACCCATCTCGTCCGCGACCTCTTTAACGATCCGGTCGGCGTCGGTGAAGGTCGGATTCTCCACCACGCCGAGCATCCGCTTGGCCTGCTCGTAGTGCGGCATCAGCTCGTCGCGCCAGTCGCTGATGTGCTTCCACTGCGGGTCGTTGAAGAACGGGTCGGGCGGCACGTACAGCGTGTTGGCGTAGTTCAGCGACCCGCCGCCCACCCCGGCCCCGGCCAGGATCAACACGTTCTTCAGCGGGTGGATGCGCTGAATCCCGTAGCAACCCAGCTTCGGCGCCCACAAGAACTTACGCAGATCCCAGGACGTCTCGGCAAAATCCTCGTCGGCGAACCGGCGCCCGGCCTCCAACACGCCGACGCGGTAGCCCTTTTCGGTCAGCCGCAACGCGCTGACGCTGCCCCCGAAACCCGAACCGATGATCAGTACGTCGTAATCCGGCTCCATCGCACCAGTATGGCCTTACCGACGGGTAAGGAGCCAGCGGCCCTCGTCGCGCTAGCTACCGACGCTCAGGCCGACCTTCTGGAACTCCTTGAGGTCGCAATAGCCGGCCTTGGCCATCGACCGGCGCAGCCCGCCGACCAGATTGAGGCTGCCGAACGGGTCGTCGCTCGGTCCATTGAGCACCTGGTGCAGCGGTGGGCGCTCGCCGACGGCGATCTGCAGCAACGCCCCGCGCGGCAGCGACGGGTGCGCCGCGGCGGCCGGCCAGAACCATCCCTCACCCAGCGCCTCGGCGGACTCGGCCAGCGGCGTGCCCAGCACTACCGCGTCGGCCCCGCAGGCGATGGCTTTCGCGAGCTCGCCCGAGGTGTGGATGTCGCCATCGGCCAGCACGTGCACGTAGCGGCCGCCGGTCTCGTCGAGGTACTCGCGCCGCGCGGCGGCGGCGTCGGCGATCGCGGTGGCCATCGGCACGCTGATGCCCAGCACCTCGTCGCTGGTGGTCACCCCCCTCGTCGCGCCGTAGCCGACGATGACGCCGGCGGCGCCGGTGCGCATCAGGTGCAGCGCGGTGCGGTGGTCTTGCACACCGCCGGCTACCACCGGGACGTCGAGTTCAGAGATGAAGGTCTTGAGGTTCAGCGGTTCGCCGTCGCTGGCGACGCGTTCCGCCGAGATTATGGTGCCCTGGATGACCAACAGGTCGATGCCGGCCTGCACCAGCACCGGCGTCAGCGCCTGGGCGTTCTGCGGGCTGACCCGCACCGCTGTGGTGACCCCGGCCTCTCGGATTCGCGCAACCGCGGAGCCCAGCAGGTCCGGATTGAGCGGCGCCGCATGAAATTCCTGCAGCAGCCGGATCGCCGCCGACGGTTCCGGCTCCTTGCTGGCGGCCTCGACCAGCTGCGCGATCTTGGCCTCGACATCGGCGTGCCGCCCGATCAGTCCCTCGCCGTTGAGCACGCCCAGACCGCCGAGTCTGCCGAGTTCGATCGCGAACTCCGGCGACACCAGCGCATCGGTCGGATGGGCCAGCACCGGAATCTCGAAGCGGTAGGCGTCCAGCTGCCACGCGGTCGACACGTCCTGCGACGAGCGGGTGCGCCGCGAGGCCACGATGCTGACTTCGCTCAGTTCATAGCTGCGACGGGCGACGCGGCCCATCCCGATCTCGACCATCTCCGGCCTCAGCGTGCGTAGTAGTTGGGGGCTTCGACCGTCATGGCGACGTCGTGCGGGTGGCTTTCCCTCAAGCCGGCCGCCGTGATCCGGACGAACTGCGCCTGCTGCAGCGCCTCGATGCTGGGCGAGCCGGTGTAGCCCATCGCCGCGCGCAGGCCGCCGGTCAGCTGGTGGATCACCGACGACAGCGGGCCGCGGAACGGCACCCGTCCCTCGATGCCCTCCGGCACCAACTTGTCTTCCGAGAGCGCGTCGTCGGCGAAGTAGCGGTCCTTGGAGTACGACTTTCCGCTGCCCGAACCGCGGCCGGCCATGGCGCCCAGCGACCCCATCCCGCGGTAGCTCTTGAATTGCTTGCCGTTTACGAAGATCAGCTCGCCAGGGGCTTCGGCGGTGCCCGCCAGCAGCGAGCCCAGCATGGCCGTCGACGCGCCTGCGGCCAGCGCCTTGGCGATGTCGCCGGAGTACTGCAGTCCGCCGTCGGCGATCACCGGCACACCCGCCGGACCGCAGGCCGCCACGGCCTCCAGAATCGCCGTGATCTGCGGTGCGCCGACCCCGGCCACCACCCGCGTAGTGCAGATCGAACCCGGACCCACGCCCACCTTCACCGCGTCGGCGCCGGCGGCGACCAGGGCCGCGGCCGCCGAGCGGGTGGCGACGTTGCCGCCGATCACTTCGACCTTCTCGCCCACCTCGGCCTTGAGCTTGCCGACCATGTCGAGCACCAGCCGGTTGTGCGCGTGCGCAGTGTCCACGATCAGCACGTCAACCCCGGCGTCGACCAGCATCATCGCGCGCACCCACGCGTCGCCGCCGACGCCGACGGCGGCGCCCACCAGCAGCCTGCCGTCACTGTCCTTGGTGGCCAGCGGATGTTGTTCGGTCTTGACGAAATCCTTGACGGTGATAAGACCGGTCAGTCGGCCGTGGCCGTCGACGATGGGCAGCTTCTCGATCTTGTGGCGCCGCAACAGGCCCAGCGCCGCGTCGGCGGACACGCCCTCCTGCGCGGTGATCAGCGGGGCCTTCGTCATCACCTCGGCGACCTTCTTGGTCTGGTCGACCTCGAAGCGCATGTCGCGGTTGGTGATGATGCCGACCAGCGCGCCCGACTCGTCGACCACCGGCAGCCCCGAGATCCGGAACCGCGCGCACATTGCGTCGACCTGAGCCAAGGTGTTGTCCGGACGGCAGGTGACGGGATCGGTGACCATGCCGGCCTCCGAGCGTTTGACCATCTCCACCTGGCCGGCCTGTTCGGCGACCGGCAGGTTGCGGTGCAGCACACCCATGCCGCCGGCACGGGCCATCGCGATGGCCATCCGCGACTCGGTGACCGTGTCCATCGCCGAACTCACCATCGGCACTTTGAGCCTGATCTTCTTGGTCAGCTGGCTGGAAGTGTCCGCGGTCGCGGGCACGACGTCAGAGGCCGCGGGCAGCAGTAGCACATCGTCGAATGTCAGGCCGAGCATGGCGATCTTGTGCGGGTCGTCGCCTCCGGTGGGCACCGGGTCATCGATCAGGCCACCTACCCGCACATACGCACTGCCGACGAGGTCAGAACTGTCTTCCAGGTGGGACGTGCCACGGGTCATCAGTGGGGCCCTCCATACGGTGCGTGGTGAGAGATCCATCCTATCGGCTTGTTCCCGCCGCAGTTCGCTTGCTCGGGCGCGCCGCGCGCGAAAGGGCAGGGAATGCCGGGTGGGTTCCCTGCTGGCGTTATCCCGGGCGGGCTGCGTAGGCTAGGGGCGTGCGCGACCACCTCCCACCGGGTTTGCCGCCCGACCCTTTCGCCGACGACCCCTGTGATCCGTCGGCTGCGCTGGAAGCCGTTGAGCCGGGCCAGCCCCTGGACTCCCAAGAGCGGATGGCCGTCGAGGCCGACCTCGCCGATCTGGCCGTGTACGAAGCGCTGCTGGCGCACAGGGGTATTCGCGGACTTGTGGTCTGCTGCGACGAATGTCAGCAAGATCACTACCACGACTGGGACATGCTGCGCGCCAATCTGCTGCAGCTGCTGATCGACGGCACCGTGCGTCCGCACGAGCCCGCATACGACCCCGAACCGGATGCCTACGTCACGTGGGATTACTGCCGGGGCTACGCCGACGCGTCGCTCAACGAGGCGACGTCGGACGCCGACGGTTTGAACCGCCGGCACTGATCGCTCACTGATTCGGACTCAACGGCGCCACCGGGGGTGGCGTCTTTCCGTGATGGTGATGCTTGCCCACTGATGGACTTGGTGGCACGCTCGGCGGGCTGAGCGGCGCAGGCGTTGCCGCCTTGGTCGGTGCGACCGACGCGGCGGGCGGCGGCGCCGGAATCGCAGTGGCCGGCGCGGGTGGCGCCGCCGGGGGCGGAGCGACCGGCAGCGTGGCGTTCGGATCGCGCGCGTCGACCTTGGCGTTCAACAGCCTCAGCTGGTTCGTCAGATCTTGTTTGCTGGCCGGGTCGTTGATCGACTGCACCAGGCTGCTCACCTCGGTCAGCTGTTGCTTGGCCTGCTCCCACTGACCGCGGTCGATCGATTCCTGGACCTTCGCCAGGTCGGCCTTGGCGGCCAGCATCTCCTGACTTCCGTGTAGCTGGGGCTCATCGAAGAACATCGCGTGCAACCCGTACAGGGTGCCGCCGGGCTGGGCCTCGACCACCATGGCGCCGAAGCCGCTGAGCGCTATCAGCGCCGCAGCGACCGATCCGACGACAGCCAGGCCACGATGGCCCCGCCGGCGCTCGGCCAGTCCGGCGCGCAACGCATTGACCGCCTCTTCGGGTGTCACCAGCGCGCTGGCCGGCGGCCACCTCAGGTTGTCGCGCCAGTCCTCGAGCAGGGTGGTCAGCACGTCGACGTCGGAATCCTCGACGTCCACCGGCCTGCGCTGGGAGAGCGCATCGAGCAGCAGGTCGGTGCGGGCAAATTCATCTAGGGATTCAGGCACAGTCACCTGCCGCGATCATTTCGGACTTCAACCGCGACAAAGCGCGGTGCTGGGCGACTCGGACCGCCCCGGTGGTACTGCCGACCGCGGCGGCCGTCTCCTCGGCGGACAGCCCGACGACGACACGCAGGATCAGGATCTCGCGCTGCTTGGCGGGCAGGATCTCGAGCATTTCGCTCATCCGGCTGACCGAATCGGCTTCGATCGCAACCTGTTCCGGTCCCGCGTCGTTGGACCACCGCTCGGGGATCGTGTCGGTGGGATAGGCGAGATCGCGCCCGGCGGCCCGGTGCGCATCGGCGACCTTGTGGGCCGCGATGCCATACAGGAAGGCCAGGAATGGACGTCCGCGATCGCGATAACGCGGCAGTGCCGTGATAGTCGCCAAACACACCTCCTGTGCCACGTCATCCGCTGACAGGCCACCCCGATCGACCGTGCCGACACGCGCTCGGCAATATCGCACGACGATCGGACGGATGGTCTCCAGCACCTCCCTCAATGCGTCGTGGTCTCCGGTGACGGCCTTGGCGACCACAGCGTCGAGACGTTCCCCTGCTGGAATTGTCATCGACTGTGATATCTCCAACGTTACGAAGCGGACACATCGCGGCCCAACCGGGCTAACTTACGGAATGACAATAACGGGCAGAGGGCCGTTTCAAGCGGAACGCCACGTCCCACCGGCGCGCCGCACCTGGCCTGCGCAGACATCTCGGATTTCGTGCAGCTGATGTGCTGTAAACGTGACACTTTCGATATCGATCAGCAAGCAAGCCAGCGCCCAGCGAAGGGGCAGCAGCCCTAGCCGGCCGGTGGTCTGCAGTGTGGCGTCCGCGACAGTGCGGGCGCGCTCGAGATCACCGGCGCAGCACAGCGCGGCGGCCAGCACCACTTCGCTTTTGGCCCGGTGCCGCGGCGATGCGACGGCCATGGTTGCGGCCAGCTCCACCCCTTCGCCGGCAAGACGGACGGCGGCGTCGCCCTCGCCGCGGGCCATCGCCAGCTCGGCGGCCACCCACCGTCGACGCACCGGGAGCCGGTCGGGCACTGGGGGGTTGGGCGATGCCAGCAATGACTCAGCGCGCGCCAGCAGCGTCTCCGCCGCCGCGAAGCGGCCGACACCCAGCGCGTCGGCCGCCAGCCCGATGAGGGCGTCGGCGCGCGCCTCGGGATCGCCGGCGGCCAGCGCGAGGGCGCGCCCGTCCCAGCCCCGAGCCAAAGTGTGCCAACCGAGTTGGCGCAAAAACGACCCCTGCGTGCTCATGCCCAGCGACACCAGCCGTCCGGCCGACGCGCTGCGGCGCAGCACCGCGAGGTCGCGGAAGGCAGCGCCGTAGCGCCCCTGTGCCCCGGCCGCCACGGCGCGCAGCCACAGTTCGGCCGGCGTCGTCGCCGTGGGCAGCGGCCAGCTACCGGGCCGGTCCCCGAAGGCGGCGTCGGCCAACTGCCGCCCAATCAGGCAAGTGTGACGAGTTTCAATCACAATGATGTAGTAAACAGTTTGTGGTCTTCATGTTACCGAGCCGTTAATCACTATAGCCCATGGATAAATTCGCCTTAACGCTCTGGTGGGCACTGAGCTGGGAAATCGCGTTTCGGCCAACTGCCTGGTAGCACGGTTCGGGATTCACATTTTCAATCGAGATGAACGCAACGTTAATTCTGCTCCAACAGGCACATACTTTGCCGGGCTAAGTGGCTATTGACGGAAATTCGCCGTCGCCCCTAACGTCTACGCATGACGGGTAGTCATCGGTGACCCCACTCCACTTAATTTAAGTTGCACCCAGTCGCTTTCATGAACCTGATCTCGAGCGGACGGTGCAGAGAGGGAGCAAGCCAATGCCACAGCCGGAACAGCTACCTGGACCCAACGCCGACATCTGGAATTGGCAACTGCAGGGCTTGTGCCGCGGCGTTGACTCATCGATGTTCTTTCACCCCGACGGAGAGCGGGGGCGGGCCCGCATGCAACGCGAGCAGCGCGCGAAGGAAATGTGCCGGCAGTGCCCGGTGATCCAGGAATGCCGCTCGCACGCCCTCGAAGTCGGTGAGCCCTATGGGGTTTGGGGCGGTCTGTCGGAATCGGAGCGCGACCTGTTGCTCAAGGGCGACATCGGGCGCGCCATCCGCCGCTCCGCCTAGCCCCTCATTCGACCCGTCCGCCCCGGTCGCCGATGAACGATCCTCGGTGCCAATCCGTGTCTTAGTCATGGACTAGGCCGGCCAGGCCGCGGTCCTAGTCGACGCGGCGTCGAACCCGTTGCGTCACGCCGGCTCTCGCATACACCGGAGGGGCCATGGCGAATCGGGGGCATTTCAATCGGATCCGCAGTACCGGGCCTGCGGTGCGGACAATCCTGGGGCGACAAGCTTGGCTGGATCGTCCCAGCTACCGGCTCGAGCACGCCTTGACCCTTTTGTTCGCGACCCTGGGCCGCAACCGCGATCGGGTCAGCGACGCATTGCACGGCACCTGGCTCGGCCATCCGCTGCATCCGGCTTTGACGTCGGTGCCGACCGGCGCGGTGGCGACGACGCTCGTCATGGATGCGGCCAGCATGCTGCCCGGCAGCACCACCCGACTGTGTGACGGGTCGAGGTACGCGTTGGGCGTCGCACTCGCAGGAAGCGTCGGCGCCGCCGCGACCGGCGTGACGGACTGGCAGCACACCCACGAGCAGTCGCGTCGGATTGGCCTTGTGCATGGCGCGCTGAACGCGATCGCGACGGGGTTGTACGCGGCGTCGTGGTGGGATCGGCGCCGCGGCCACCACCGGCGCGGGATGGCGAGCAGCGCACTGGGCTATGGCCTCACCCTCGCCGGCGGCTACCTCGGCGGGGATTTGGTGTTCGGTGCGGGCACCGGGGTGGACCGGTCCGGCGCCCTGCTCAGAGGCAACCGCTGGATGCCGGTGCTGCCCGCGGCCGCGCTGGACGGCCGGCCGCAGCGGGTGGCGGTCGACGGCGTCGGCGTGGTTCTGTATCGCACCGACGACCAGGTGACCGCGGTGGGTGAGCGCTGCCCGCACCTGGGCGCGCCGATGACTGACGGGTGGATCGACCGCGGCCGAATCGTATGCCCGTGGCATGGTTCCCGATTCGCGTGCGAATCGGGTGACGTGCTGCGCGGACCGGCGACAGCGGCGCTGCCGAATTACCCGGTGCGGATTCGCGACGGGCTAATCGAAGTGCACGGTGTGCCGAAATGAACGCCTACGAGGTGCTTTTCGAACACCACACGCTCTTACGCGAGCTCTGCACCAAGATCACCGGTACGCCGGTGGACAGTGACGAGCGGCAAGAGGCGCTCGATGAGCTGTTGATCGAGCTGGACATCCACATGCGCATCGAGGACGACCTGTTCTACCCGGCGGTAGCGGAGGCCAGCGCACTGGTCGCCATCGCCCATGCCGAGCATAGGCAGGTGTGGGATCAGCTGGCGGTGCTGCTGCGCACGCCGCCTACGGCGCCCGAGTACGCCGACGAATGGCATTCGTTCGTCACGGTTCTCGACGCCCACGCCAGCGAAGAGGAGCGCGACTTATGCCCGCCCCCAGTAGATTTGAGTGAGGACATGATCGAGGCGCTGGGATGCCGAATGAGCGAGCGCATCGCGCGGTTACACCTATCCCCCATCAACAAGTTCCGCGTCCGCAGCCGCAAAACCCTGCTGAGCTCCCTGCGGGGCTAGGCTCCGTCGCCCACCGCCGGGCTCGCCCGCCGAAGGATTATCTAAAAGCGTCAGAACGCGCCATCAACAACGCCTTTGAGGCGGTGAACACGACGGCGACGCACCTCGGGCGCATCGTGGGCCTGGTCGCTGGCGCGGCGGGCCGCGCCGCGCGGGAAATGGTGGATTTGGTCTGGACTACCGCGACCTGGCCGATGAGGTGCGCAAGCCCGCCCGGTGGTTCGCCGTTTCGGCACGGGCCAATGTGGGTAGCTACCGCAAATGAATAAGGCCGCATGTTTTGCGGTCGCGGCGCTCACCGCGGCCGTCGCTCCGCTAGCCGCCTGCGCGAATCAGCAAGGCAGTCAGCCCAACACCTCGCCGCTGACCAGTCCGACCTCCGGGGCGGAGAGGCTGACCACCCAGTTGAAGACCGCCGACGGCACCCCGGTCGCCAATGCCACCTTCGAATTCGCCAACGGGTACGCGACGGTGACCGTGGAGGCGGGCCCCAACCAGGTGCTCAGCCCCGGATTCCACGGGCTGCAAATTCACGCGGTCGGCAAGTGCGAGGCCAGTTCGGCTGCTCCGAACGGCGGCTCGACGGGCGACTTCGACTCCGCCGGGAGTGTCTACCAGGCGGCCGATCACACGAGTTACCCAGCCAGCGGCGACCTGACCGCGCTGCAGGTGCGCTCCGATGGCTCGGCGAAACTGGTGACCACCAGTAACGCCTTCACCTCGGCCGACCTGAGGAACACCTCGGGCACCGCGCTCATCATCCACCAGACTGCGGACAATCTGGGCACCACCGCCCCAGCGGGTGAATCGGGCAAGCGGCTGGCCTGCGGTGTGATTGCGGCGCCGTCCGCGACGACGACGTCGTCGACAACCAGCGTCACGACGAGCACCACCACCACCGTCGTGCCACCGGCCACTACCAGCACCAGCACCAGCACCGTGACGGTCACCGGCACCCCGACCACGACGTCCACACCGACCACGACCGTGCCGACCCCGCAGTACTCGCCGCCAGGGCGCTGACGCTCACCATGAAAGGAACACCCCGGATCCGCAAGGGACCGGGGGTGTTCGCGCCACCTACCCCATGGCGGGTGACGACGCGCTAATGCGCGTGTATGTCCGGCGTGCGGACGTGCTCGGGACGGAAGCCACGCCCGACGAAAAGTGGCGGAATCGCCTGCAGCGGGCCGAATCCCACGATCTTCGGAACGCGGATCGCCGACAGGTCACCGTCCAAGTTGGGCGCGACCACGTTGTCCTGCACGAGCACCTGAAAAGCCTGGATGATCCGCGTGGGCAGCTCGCGTCGCCGTTGCACCTTTGCGAGATCGGTGTCGGCCAACCGGCCTTGGCGCAGCGGGGCGCACAGGATGTTCGCCGCGGCCACCGCGTCGGCGACGGCAAGGTTGATGCCGACACCGCCGGCCGGCGACATGGCGTGCGCGGCATCGCCGATGCACAGCACACCGGTACGCCACCACCTATCGAGCCGGTCCACCCGCACGTCGAGCTCGCTGGTGTCATCCCAGGAGCTCAGGTCATCGACATGCTCGCGCAGCCGCGGCTGGGCGGTGACCAACCGCTCCTTGAACTCCGCCAATGATCCGGCCCTGGGATTTGAACCCTTAGGCATCAAATAGGCGACTTGCCAATAGTCGCCCCGATAGATCATGACCATCAGCAGGCCTCTACGGGCCACGCCGAACAGTTCCTGAGGGTCACCGAGGCGCCACTTCAGCCGGAACCACAGCACATCCATCGGGGAGTGCGCCGCAGCGGTCTGTAGCCCGGCGGCAGCGCGCACCGCGGACTTGCGCCCGTCCGCGGCGATGACGAGATCGGCCCGCACCTGAAGATCCGGCGTGCGCACCCCGGCCACCCGGCCACCATCGAAGATCAGGTCGGTGACCTCGGCGTTGCGAACCAGGGTGAATTCGGGGTAGGCGGAAGCCTTTTCAGCGATGAAATCAAGAAAATCCCACTGCGGCATCATGGCGATATACGGCTGTTTGAAGCCGAGCCGCTTGAGCACCTTGAAGTTGCCGAAGGTGCGAATCGAGCCATCGGTGTCGAAGGCGACGCGGTCGATCTTCGTGTGCGGTAGCCGCAGGAACTCGTCGATGAAGCCCAGCTCGTCCATGATCCGCAGGGTGGTCGGGTGCACGGTGTCGCCGCGGAAATCGCGCAGGAAATCGTTGTGCTTCTCCAGGACGACAACCCGGATTCCGGCCCGCGCCAGCAGCAGTGCATGAATCATGCCGGCGGGACCGCCGCCGGCAACGCACACCTGGGTCTGCATCAGTTGTGTCATGGCTCTGCACTCCCGGGTATTGTGAAATACAACTACAGTCTATATCAACTAATGTATCATGGCGGGCGAGGAGGTGGAATGGCTCGACAGGTGTCGACACCCGAAGTGGTCCAGGCCGCGCTACGCGCCGCGGAAAAACTGGGCAAGGATGTCGCCGACGTTTCCGTCGCATCGATCGCCACCGAGGCCGGGATCTCGCGCAGCACCCTGTTGCGACGCTTCGGTGGCTCACGCACCGCCTTGAACGACGCCGTTCGTGCCGCCGGAGTCGACCCCGGCGGGCTGCCCCCCGTCCGCATCCGGGCGGTGGCCGCTGCTGCATCGTTGATCGGCGAAGCCGGCCTCGCCGCAACAACACTGGAAGCCGTCGCCGACCGGGCGGGTTGTTCGGTGTACAGCCTCTATGCGGTCTTCGGCGGGCGCGACGAGCTGATGCGTGCGGTCTTCGAGCAGCACAGCCCGATCGCTGCTATCGAGGAATACCTCGCGCATCCCGGTGACGACCTGCTCGAAACGGTGCGGGGCTGCTACCGAACCGTGGCGAACGCGCTGGGCGCCGAACCCCTCGTTGCCCCAGCGATATTCGCCGAGGCCTTCGCACGGCCGAGCAGCCCCGCCGTGCGATCCCTCGCCGCCTACGGCGCCCCGCGCATGCTTGGTGTGCTCAGTCGCTGGTTCGACGCCGAGATCCGTGCCGGACGCATCCGACGTTTGCCGATGCCGCTGCTGGCCCAACAACTTCTCGGCCCCATCGTGATTCACTTGCTGACCCGGCCGGCGTTGCCGAATGTCGTCGCGTGGTCGCTTCCCGACATCGACACCACCTGCGACGTCTTCGCCGAGGCGTTCGTGCGTGCCGTCGCGACGTCGGGCGCGGTGCCGGGGATACTTACCTATCGACCTCAGAGATGAATCGGGTGAGCAGATCCTCAAGCTGTTTTGCCTCGCCGGGCCCCATTACAGAAACCAAGCGTTCGGCTAGTGGTTCGGCGATTACGTGAGCGGAGTCGAAGAGCTTAAGCCCCTTGCGGGTGATCTCCACCGCCCGCACCCGGCGATCCCCGGGGACGGACTTGCGGACGGCAAGCCCCTTACGCTCCAGGTCGTCCACTACCCGCATGATTCCTGCCTTGTCCGAACCCGTCGCCTCGACCAAGTCCCGCTGCTCGGTAGGCCCGCGGTTGACGAGGACGAGCAGCACGGCGAAATGCCGCATTTCGATGCCCAGCGGCCGAATCGCTTCCGACATCACCGTGGCTGCACGCCGGTGCGCCCGGCGCAGCAGCAAACCGAGAGCGAAAGGCGAGAGGTCTCCGGGGCGGTCGGTCGCACGGGCGGTGGGATGCTTGGCAGCCTCGCGGGTCATCGGGCGTGCCTTTCTTCATCCAGATCGTCACCGGCCTCGGTCCGAGTGGGGTGCTGAGCCTTCCGGAGACTTGGCGACTCGTCGTCGACGAATGTGACCGTCTCCTCAAGCGGTGCCCGGCCCGTACGGGCGTATTTCACAGCGGGATCCTCGTAACCAATCGACATGCCGCAAAAGAGGATCAGCCCGTCCGGCGGTGACAGGAGCTCCGCGACCGTTTCGCGAACCTGCGACCAGGCCATTTGGGGACAGCTGTGCAGCCCCTCGGCGCGGAGTAGCAGCATCACTGTTTGCAAATACATCCCGACATCGGCCCACTGGGCCACGCCTAGGTCGTGATCGATGTAGCAGAACAGTGCGGCAGGCGCACCAAAACAGTTCCAATTCCCAATAGCCGCCCGCTGGCGCGCCTCCCAGTCCTCGCGCGCAATGCCGAGGGCACTGTAGCGCTCCTTGCCGAAGGCGGATCGGCGCTCACTGTACGGCGGCTTCAGTGCGGGCGGGTACATCTGATACTCCCGCTCGTCCCAGGGGTCACCGTGGGCAACGCGCTCGACGGCGCGTGTCTTGAGCTCGGTCAGCAGGGCACCGGTCACCACATACGTTTTCCACGGCTGGATGTTCGACCCTGATGGTGACCACGCCGCGGCGGACAGCACCCGCTCCAGAACCTCCTTGCGCACGGGCTGATCCGTGAATCCGCGCACTGCCCGTCGACTTGTCACTGCCTCGTATACGTCCACGGTCTCGCCTGCCTAACCATCCGGTTTTTGTTATCTGTATCGTACAATACTGTATCAGTCGATACTATTCCCGTTGAAACGGGTGCCCTCGGTCGGACGGATCTAGGTGAGCGAGGTTGAGCTGCTAAAACAACCCAGCGCCCGGAGCTGGTCCAGCGCACTTGAGTAGTCGATTACGCGGTCAAACCCACGGCGCTCGGCGGATACTCACCTCAGAACCGGAGGGAGAACGTCATGTCGGACCAATTCGATGGCAAAGTCGCCTTCATCACCGGCGCCGCGCGTGGACAAGGCCGCTCGCATGCGGTTCGGTTTGCCGAGGAGGGCGCGGACATCATCGCCTTCGACCTCTGCGGTCAAATCGACAGCGTCGCCTACCCGATGACGACGCGCGAGGATCTCGACGAGACCGTCAACCTCGTTGAAAAGACCGGTCGCCGAATCGTCGCGGCGCAAGGCGACGTCCGCGACTTCCGGAGCCTGAAGGCTGCTGTCGCGAATGGCGTGGCCGAATTGGGCAGAGTCGACTTCGTGCTCGCCAACGCCGGGATCCTGCCGGCGGTCGGTGAACAGCGCCATGACATCGCCGCCTTCATCGATTCGGTGAACGTGTTGCTCAACGGCGTGTACTACACGATCGAGGCCGCCCTGCCCGCGATGCTCGACCACGGCGAGGGCGGGGCCATCGTGATCACGAGCTCGACTGCGGGGTTGAACAGCCTGTGCCCGACGTTCAGCGGTCGAAGCCACGGCCTGGCCGGCTACCAGGCCGCGAAACACGGCGTGGTCGGCTTGATGAGGTATTACGCAACCTCTCTGGCGGAGAAGAACATCCGGGTCAACACCGTGCATCCGACCGGGGTCGCGACGCCGATGATCGTCAACGAACCATTTGCCGAATTGATGGCCGAGCACCCCGAAGGTGCGTCCGCGTTACAGGCGCCGTTGCCCGTAGAGCTCATCGAAGCCGCCGATGTGAGCGAGGCGATGATTTACCTCTGTGGGCGCTCCGGGCGCTATATCACCGGAGTCACGTTGCCGGTCGACGGCGGAATCTCGGTCAAGTAGTTCAGCCCGGTTAATGAACCGCTGACTCAAGTCCGAAGATGTTCACGGCGGTCGACTTGCCTTTCAGTTCATGTGATCCCCGGTCGACGAGCCCACCTGGTCGAGACGCCAGCGCGTCAACGGTCTGCTGGGTGAGAAGGATGGCGTCACCTGTGGTCTTGGTGAGCTGCTCGACGCGGGCCGCGACGTTGACGGTGTCGCCGATCAGGGTGAACTCGAGCTTGCCTCCGCCCCCGATGGTTCCGGCGATCACCACTCCGGTGTTGATGCCGACCCCAATCCGAAGCTCACCGCCGAATCGCTCGGCCACGAGGCGCTGAATCCGCACCGCCGCGGCCACCGCGGCATCGGCATGATCGGCGAGATCGTGCGGGGCGCCGAACACCGCCAGTGCGCCGTCGCCGAGAAACTTGTTCACATGCCCGCCGCCCCCGACTACGGCCGGCACGACGATCTCTAACAAGGCATTGAGCCGAGAAACCGTGTCCTCGGCGGTATTCGCCTCGGCGAACGGGGTGAAGTCGCGGATGTCGACGAACATCACGGTCACCTCGCGGCGCTCGCCGGTGAAGACGTCGTTACCCTGCTGCAGCAGTCGCGCCGCCAACGCCGGGTCGACGTAGGTGCCAAACGCACTCTGAAGCCGTTGCCGCTCAGCCAAACCCGCCTGCATGCGGTTGAACGATGCCGCCAGCGCGCCGAGATCGTCATCCTGAACAACCTGCAGGCGTCGCGAATAGTCCCCGGCCGCAACGCGTTTGGTGCCTTCGGCAAGATCGCGAATGGGTTGCAGCAGCGGCGAGTACGCCGCCCAGAGCGACGGCCCGATGACGAGCACGAGTACACCACCGATCACCATGGGTAGGGCCGGGCCGTGCCTGGCCACGTCCAACACGGCTCCCAGAATCGCGCCCGCAACGGCAAACGCGAACCCCACCCCGAGCATGGCCACGTTGGTCCACGTGGCGAACGCCGGGCGAGAGCGAGGCAGGGAATCGCCGATCTCCGTGTTCGAGGCGATCGCGGCCCGGGCCGGCCGCACGGCTTGTTCGGTGTAGCTGTGCAGGGTGATCAGCTGGCCGGCAGTCCCGGCGACGGCGCCCAGAATCGCGTACTGGACGAGCCGCGACCCGCTTGCTCCGGCAATGATCGCGACACCGGCGAACAGCGCCGCGATCCAAAAGAAGGTGACGACCAGCCCTCTGGTGATCAATTTTCGGCCATAGCTGTAGGTGGCGCGCAGTGCGCTCTCTGGATCAACATCGTCGCCGGCGGCCCACCGCTCGATGAGACGTGGATCCTTTCCGCCGGGTACTGCCACCACATACAGGTACGCGAGCACGGCGACCACGGTCACCGCGGCCGCCTCGGTGTAGCGGTCAGATCTCTCGAAAGCGACGATGCCAAACGACCAGGCGAGATAGACCGGGAGCGCCAGCGGGAGCGTAAGCGCCCAGCATGCCCACGAATACCTGGATTTGTACCGCTCCCACGCCAATTGCCAGATGCGACCCATCCCAATAGCGAAACACCACCGGCGGTGAACCGGGGGTGTTTCTTCGGCACTACCCAGTGATCGCGGTGGCCGTGGTCACGATCGCAGCGACTTCAATCTCGATGCGCATCTTCGGACCCGCCAGCGCGGCTACGCCGATGCATGTCCACAGCGGTGCGCGGTCACCCATGCGCAGGCGAAACTGTTCGACCATGGTGTCGAGGTGCTCAAGCCCGATCCGGCCGTCCGCATCCGGCACGTGGTACGAGTGCACGGTTATCACTTGGCGCCAAGATGCTCCTGCTGTTGCCAATGTCCGTTCCACGTTGTCGAAGGCCTGAATGACTTCGTCGCGGACTGACTCCGGATAGCCCCACTCGTCATCCCAGCCTCCTTGACCGGCGGTCTCCACCCGGTCGCCGTACCGAACGACCTGTGAGTAGTGAAAGTCCCGCAGCGGGCGTTGCCCGTAGCCAGGAGTAATGGAAAAAATCGGCTCATCCATGTGTGCCATCTTCATGGCCGGCGGCCTCACCGGTATCGAGGATGACAAAACACCCCCGGGCCTATGACCCGGATGTATTCCGCTCACACTGTTTGTGGTGAATGTGGCAGTGGACTTCCTCTTCGGCTGGCTTGTCGACGACGGCCGTCTCGGTAATTCTCGATTGCAGCCCGCAACGGCACGGAAACCAGCGAACGAAATGCCCGACGCGTGTATCCAAGATCGCACACCCTAAGTGCAGGGGACGCCGCGCGCTGCTCAAAGCTAGCCGACTTGATGCGGGACGCCGGTGAGCATCATTTCTGTCACGCGCCGCGGCACTTCAGACACCATCGGGAAGATGGCGGTTCGCTTAGGAATCCGTACGTGCCTACGGCCTTTGCGAACGGCCTTGACAACCTTTTTGGCGACCTTCTCGCGCGGGACGTCCACCATGAGACGCGTCTGGTAGAAACGCCGGAACGATTGCGATGTTGGCTCGTAGTCGTGGAACCCCGCGCTCAGCTCAGTGGGGATCGGGCCGAGCTCCACAAGGGTAGTGCCGATCGGCAAGCCTCGGAGCTCGGCGCGCAACCCCGCGGTGAAGTGGGACAACGCCGCTTTGGATACGCAGTAGCTGACCAGGCCCGGCATCACACCGACGCCCGCCAGTGAAGACATGTTGACGATGTGGCCGCCGCCGTTCCCGAGCATCCGAGGTATGGCCTGACGGCACAGCTCGGCCGGGGGCGAGGTAGTTGACCTGGGTGATTTCGCGCAGGTGGTCGGGCCCGTCAGTGAACGCGGCGGGAGGCCCGATGCCGGCATTGTTCACCAGGACGTCGATCGGACCAGCTTCTTCGTCAATCTGATTGAAGAGGCCGTCGACCTGCGTCGGATCCGAGAGGTCGGCGGGATAGGCAGTGCCCCCAAGCTCGGCTGCGAGTGCATGGATGGCGTCCTTGCTGCGGGCAACGAGCACAACGATGGCCGCCGCCTCGGTGATGGCATGGGCAAGGGACTCACCGATGCCTCGCGACGCCCCGGTAATCAGCACCCGCTTCCCGCGCATGTCCACGCGTTGAGCTTAAGTAGTCCATCAGCAAACGGGGTGATCGGTGCGTCTACACACCGCGTTGGAGCCTGGCGTCAAGCACGCAGTGCGGCTAATCAACACCCGCCTTTTCGTCACCCTGCTTTTTCAGCGTCTCACTCGCGCTGCTGACGACGCTTCGGATGAACTCGTACTGGGTCTTGACGAGTTTGTCGGCCATGTCGAGAGCGGCGTCGACGATGGTCTCGCGTCTAGACGGGTGATCGTCGCCATGCCCCGGCAACGACTCTTCCACGGCGCCAACGAATTTGCGTACGGCATCGATCGCGTTCCGTTGTCCGGATTCCACCGATTTGAGCACTTCGTCAGACAAGCCTGCTGCCCGTCGCGCCAGGTCGGACGCACGTTCCACCGGAGAATTCTTCTCGGTCCCCTCCGTCATGATCACTCCTGAAGGATTGAGTGCAGAAACGAGCCAAACGGCTCCCCGTCAGGATGCGCTCCGACGTCGGGCTCTCATAGGGCCGATGGTCCTTAACTTAAGCGAAGCCTCACCCGAGCGCTAGATGCCGAATGTGGGGCCTATGCACGGAAATCGACGAAATCCCATGCATAGCCCCAGATTCGAGACTGCAACTAACTTCTAGTGAGATGGCCATGACCGTGGCCGTGCTCGTCCTCCTCCTCAGCAGGCTTCTCCACAACCGCCGTCTCCGTGGTGCGAGATGTACCACCGCCCAACATTTCCGTTCAACGCGCAGCGGTGTTTCGTCTAAGCGAGATCTAGGTGTATGAACTCGATCTGAATTCCATCAGGATCGACGAAGTCAAAGATGTGCGCGCGACCGTCCGCCGCTTCCCGAACGGCTGACCGCGCCACGCCGCGGACGTCGAGCCAAGTCGCCCACGCGTGCAACTCATCCAAAGACGTCGCCGTCAATGCGAAGTGATCGAGGCCGGTACGTGTTGGGTGGAACCGCTCTCCCCCGTTACCTGAATGTTCATAGAGATCAAAGATGCATCCGCCCAGGGAAAGGATGGCCATGCGACCGATAAACGACGCGCTCGTGCCGCCGTGCGGTCCAACCAAGAGATCCGCTCCCAGCACGTCGCGATAGAAGCCCATGCTGCGCTCGAGGTTCGTCACAGAAATCCCGAGGTGATGCAGTCCGGCCAAGTGCGGACGATCACGACCCACGACCTAAATGGTGCCATTGATGGCAGTGAGGTAAAACGAAAACCCCCGGCCGATAAGCCGGGGGTGTCTCGTTACCTACCGCTAGTGATGGTGGTGATGACCGTGGCCGTGGCCGTGGCCGTCGTTCGCCCGGCTCGGCGGGCTTGTCCACGACCGCCGTCTCGGTGGTGCAGGAAATACCACAGGCCCCGACAACCACGGTCACCATCACGACCACTGGGAGCACGCTGCACGAAACATCCCAGCCCTCCTCAGGGGTGCTTCCGTTTCACTTCAGCTTCGCAAACGGCAGCATCTTGATAAATTCGCTGAAACCACTTGCCAATCATCGTCGGAGTTTCCGACGTGCACCGGGATGATCCAATGAGCGACTCACCAGAATCGGTTGTCCGAAGGTTTTTTGCCGCCTGGTCTGACCCGAAAGCAGATGAATTGGGCAGCTTCTTCAACGAAGATGCCCAATGGGTCGACGGTCCGCAAGGAATCCGCGACGGCGCGGAGGCCATCAAGGTCGAATTGGCGGCCCAGCTCACTGCAGTGGGAGGCGTGAAGGTTGATATCAAGACGCTCGTCGGCCGTGGGCGGACCGTCATGGTCGAACAGGTCTCGAACTCGATTGTTCGCGGCAGCCTCATTAGCAGCGTTGTCATGGCAGTCTTCGAGTTGGGTGAAAGCGGGCGAATTCAGCAGTGGCGGGAAGCTTACGATCTGAAATCGGCGACCGACCAGATCGCAGCTGCCGCAAAATCTTAAGGCGTCGGTCACGCCACGCTGCCTTGCAGCAGAGTTGAAACACCCCCGGACCAATCATGATCCGGGGGCATCTCGCTGGAACTACTCAGTGGTGGTGGTGCCCGTGGCCATGGCCGTGGTCATCGTCGGCCTCGGCCGGCTTCTCGACCACCGCGGTTTCGGTGGTGAGAACCATCCGGGCCACCGACGCCGCGTTGAGCACCGCCGAGCGGGTGACCTTGACCGGGTCGATGACGCCGTCGGCGATCAGGTCGCCATATGTCAGCTTGTCCGCGTTCAGCCCGTGCCCGTTGGGCAGCTCGGTCACCTTGTGCACCGCGACCGCGCCGTCGAGCCCGGCGTTGGTGGCGATCCAGTACAGCGGCGCCGCCAACGCCTCGGAGAAGACGTCGACGCCCAATGCCTGATCGGCAGTCAGGGACTTGCGGAGCTCGTCCAGCGCCTTGCGCGTCTGCAGCAGTGCCGAGCCGCCGCCCGCGACGATGCCTTCCTCAACAGCCGCTTTCGCGGCTGCGACGGCATCCTCGACGCTTTCCTTGCGTTCCTTGAGCGCGGTCTCGGTGGCCGCTCCCACCTGGATCACGGCCACGCCGCCGGCCAGCTTGGCCAGGCGCTCCTGCAGCTTCTCGCGGTCCCAGTCAGAGTCGCTTGCCTCGATCTCGGCGCGCAGCTGCTTGACGCGGTTGGCCACCGCCTCCTTGGAGCCGCCGCCGTCGACGATGACGGTGTCGTCCTTGCTGACCACCACACGGCGGGCCGAGCCCAGCACGTCCGTGCCGACCTCCCGCAGCAGTAGGCCCGCGTCGGGGTTGATCACCTGGCCACCGGTCACCACCGCCAGATCCTCCAGGAACGCCTTGCGGCGGTCACCGAAGAACGGCGCCTTGACCGCGACGGCCTTGAGCGTCTTGCGGATGGAGTTCACCACCAGGGTCGCCAGCGGCTCGCCCTCGATGTCTTCGGCGATGATCAGCAGCGGCTTGCCCGATTCGGCGACCTTCTCCAGCATGGGCAGCAGGTCGGGCAGTGAGCTGATCTTCTCCTGGTGCAGCAGGATCACCGGGTCGTCCAGTACGGCCTGCTGGGAGTCGAAGTCGGTGACGAAATAGGCCGACAAGAAACCCTTGTCGAAACCGACGCCCTCGGTGAACTCGAGCTCGGTGCTCAGCGTCGAGGATTCTTCGACGGTCACCACACCGTCGGTGCCGACCTTGGTCATCGCCTCGCCGACCAGCTCACCCAACAGCTGGTCGCGCGAGGACACGGTCGCCACCTGCGCGATCGCGTCCTTGCCCGAGACCGGGGTGGCCGACGCCAGCAGCGCCTCGGACACGGCGTCGGCGGCCTTGCTGATCCCCGCGCCCAGTTCGATGGGATTGGCGCCCGCGGCAACCAGCCGCAGGCCGCCCTTGACCAGCGCCTGTGCCAGCACGGTCGCGGTCGTGGTGCCGTCGCCCGCGACGTCGTTGGTCTTGGTCGCCACCGACTTCACCAGCTGGGCGCCCAGATTCTCGAACGGGTCTTCCAGCTCGATCTCACGCGCGACGGTCACACCATCGTTGGTGACAGCCGGGCCGCCGAATGCCTTGGCCAGCACCACATGCCGGCCGCGCGGCCCGAGCGTCACCCGCACCGCGTCGGCGAGCGTGTTCACGCCCGCCTCGATGGCACGGCGCGCTGTCTCGTCATATTCAATGATCTTGCTCATCAGGCTCCTTCACCCAAACGCATGCCGCCCCGGAAATCGCCCGCGCAGGACGCGGGGATCGCCGGGGCGGAACACGGTTCTTACTTGGAGACGACAGCCAGCACGTCGCGTGCCGACAGGATCAGGTACTCCTCGCCGCCGTACTTGATCTCGGTGCCGCCGTACTTGCTGTAGATGACGGTGTCGCCTTCCGAGACGTCCAGCGGGATGCGCTTCTCGCCATCGTCGTCCCACCGGCCGGGGCCGACTGCGACGACGGTACCTTCCTGCGGCTTCTCCTTGGCGGTGTCAGGAATGACCAGACCGGACGCGGTCGTGGTCTCGGCCTCGTTGGCCTGCACGAGAATCTTGTCCTCGAGTGGCTTGATATTCACCTTCGCCACGATTGGAGCCCTCCACTGTTTGGGTCGGGTCCGGGACGCGCCCGGACCGGAGTTGACGGCCGATACGGGTTGGCCCCGAACCGGTCGAGTTATCAGGTGTTCGGCATCCGTCCTTGCCCGAGCGCCGTCGTCGCGGGTGCCGGCACAGGGCTTGGCCGATTGCCACCTAGCACTCTATACATGAGAGTGCTAGCACTCAAGGGCGCCCTGCTGCTTCCTATGTGAGCCGCGGTCGTCGCGGCGAGTCACTTTGCGTAAATCGGCCGAAGTGAATAATAAATCTGTGCACTTGGGCATCTGGCGGGCCAATGGCGCGGCCGCGGCTCTGGCAACCTCCATGGCGCTCTTAGCGGGCTGCACCGGGTTGACCGGGGCAGCTCACGCCGACCCGAACGGCCAGATGTACGGGAACCCTCAGGCCGCGGCGCCCTATTGGCGCTATCAGATCGGCGAAGACTGCGGCCTGATGGCAGTCGCCGACGTGGTCGGACAGGTTTCCGGTAAAGAACCCAGCCAGGTCGGCATCGAGCTACGCGGCGTGTTCACCAAAAGCGAAGTGCACCACGGCGGCGTCTACCTTTTTGACGGGACCTCGCCGCAAGACATGGTGCTGCTCCTGAGCAGGTACGGCGTGCAATCCCAGCTGACGACGGGCAACACGTTGCAAGGAATGGAGCGGGACCTGGCCAGCGGCCGCAAGGTGATCGCGGCGATCAACGCCGAGACCATCTGGAACTACCCGCCAGGCAAAGGACAGCGGACCAACGCCGACCACGCCGTCGTCGTCACCGGCGTCGACACCCGCAACAACATCGTTCATCTCAACGACAGCGGCACCCCCAGCGGCCGCAACGAGCAGATCCCCTTGGCCACCTTCACCCAGGCCTGGGCTACGAGCGACAACCTGCTCATCGTCGCCTAGGCCACCACCTGGCCGCGGACCACCGGCAGCCCGGGGTCGCTGGGCACGTCCAACGGTGACTCTGGCGCCCCGGCGGCCACCAGGTGAGCGGCGAAGGACGCGATCATTGCCCCGTTGTCGGTGCACAGCCTGGGCTTGGGGATCCGCAGGGTCAGCCCGGCCGACGCGCTGCGCTGCTCCGCCAGCTCGCGCAACCGTGAATTCGCGGCCACTCCACCCGCGATCAGCAGCGTCGAGACCCCGAGGTCGGTCGCCGCGCGCACCGCCTTTCGGGTCAGCACGTCGGCGACGGCCTCCTGGAACCCAGCGGCGATATCGGCGTTCACCGCGTCCGGGTGGCTTTCCAGGTATCTCGCGACGGCCGTCTTGAGCCCGGAGAAGCTGAACGCGTACGGGTCGTCGTGCGGCCCGGACATACCGCGCGGGAACGCGATGGCGTCGCGATCACCGGTACGGGCAAGCTCATCGAGGACCCTGCCGCCCGGGTAACCCAGGCCCAGCAGCCGCGCCACCTTGTCGTAAGCCTCGCCGGCGGCGTCGTCGACCGTACTGCCGAGCTCGACGATCGGCTCGCCGAGTGAACGGACATGCAACAGGTGAGTGTGGCCGCCGGAGACCAGCAGCGCCACACACTCGGGCAGCGGCCCATGCTCGTAGACATCGGCGGCCAGGTGTCCGCCCAGATGGTTCACCGCGTAGAAGGGCACCCCCCAGGCGGCCGAATACGCTTTGGCCGCAGCGACTCCCACCAGCAGGGCGCCGGCCAACCCTGGCCCGATGGTGGCCGCGACGACGTCGGGCCTCTTTAGGCCGGCGGTCGACAGCGCGCGGCGCATGGCGGGCCCCAGCGCCTCCAGGTGTGCGCGTGAGGCGATCTCGGGGACCACGCCGCCGAACCGCACGTGTTCGTCAACACTGGAAGCCACCTCGTCGGCCAGCAGCGTCACGGTGCCATCGGCATCCAGCCGCGCGATGCCGACTCCCGTTTCGTCGCAAGAGGTTTCGATCGCGAGGACAGTTGTCATGAGCGCTCCACGCTTCGCTTGGCATCGTCGTCCACGCGTGTCACAAGGCCTCCCTGCGCATCGTGTACGCGTCGGCGCCGCTGACGCGGTAGTAGCGGCGGCGCAGGCCGATCCGCGCGAACCCGACGCTGGTGTACAGCCCGATGGCCGCCTCGTTGTCGGTGCGGACTTCCAGGTAAACCGCGCCGCCGTCAGCAAAGGTCAGGAGCTCGTCGAGCAGCCGGCGGCCGATCCCCCGCCCCTGGTATGCGGGATCCACGCCGATGGTGTGCACCTCGTACTCGTAGGGCGGGGTGCGGCCGAGCCGCGAGATCCCAGCGTAGCCGACCAGCGTCTCGCCGACCCGCGCGCCCACGTAATGGTTGTGCACACTGGCCAATTCGCGGTGGAAAGCTGCGGCGGGCCAGGGATCGTCTCCGTCGAAGAGCTGCGCCTCGAGCTCGCCGCAGCGGCGCGCGTCTGCGCGGGTCAGTGGGCCGACCGTCACGGCCTCGCTGTGGGCGGTCATTGCCGTGCCGCCAACGGTTTGGCGTCGGGCCGACGCAGATACAGGGCCACCAGTGGCGGCGGATTGGCGGACCAATCAGCTACCGCTGCAACCAATCCGGCCGGGGTGGGGCAGCGCGGCCCGCACACCGGCAAACCGAACAGGCTGGCGTGCTCGGGTGATCCTGCAACGGCCGCAGCGGTATCCGGGTCGACGTCGGTCGCGGCGTTGACCGCGGGCCCGTAGGTGCGCACGCCGTCGCGGTAGCGGGCCCAGTAGACCTCGCGCCGACGGGCGTCCGTGACCACCAACGTGTCCCCGGGGGTTCGCACGCCGATGGCGTCGAGGCTGCACACGCCATACACCGGAATGTCCAGCGCGTGCCCGTAGGCGGCGGCGGTGGCCATCCCGGCTCGCAGGCCGGTGAACGGCCCCGGGCCACAGCCCACCACGACGGCATCGAGGTCGGCCATCGTCAACTCCGCATGAGCCAGGGCCGCACCGACATTCGGGGTGAGCCGTTCGGCGTGAGCGCGGGCGTCGACGGTGACCCGTTCGGCGAGCACGCACAGGTCTTCACGGCGCACGAGTCCGGCCGTCACGGCAGGGGTGGAGGTGTCGAGCGCGAGGACGATGCTCATGCCCACCTCCAGGTGGCGATCCGCACATCGGATCCGGTGACGCGCTCCAGCCGGATATCCAAATGATGCTCGGCCAGCCGCTCGACCAGACCCTCGCCCCATTCCACCACGACGACAGCGTCGTCGAGATCGCTGTCCAAGTCCAGCGAATCGAGCTCGCCGAGCAGGTCTGCTCCCTGGTGGCCGGTGTGGTCGAGCAACCGGTACATGTCGACGTGAATCAGCGTCGGGGCGCCCGGGCACCGCGCCGGATGCACCCGCGCCAGCACGTAGGACGGTGAGGTGACTGGCCCGTCGACATCCATTGCCACGGCAATTCCCTTGGCCAGCACGGTCTTTCCCGCGCCGAGCGGACCGGAGAGCACCACCACGTCGCCCGCCCGCAGCTGTTGCCCCAGTCGCGACCCCAGCGCCATGGTGTCTTCGACGTGCTCCAGCGTCGCGGTGCCCTCGCCCTGCGGCGATCGCGAGCGCGGCACCGCCGGGCGCGGCGGGTCGCCGCCACCGGACTTAGCCACGGCGCCGCAACCATTCTCGCAGCCGTCGCATCCGCAGCGCCACCTTGCCCGGGGTGGCTCGCCTGACCAATCGGACCAGCCCGCCGTTGATGGCGTCGGGCTTGTCCAGCAGCGCCAGATGGCTGGCCCCCGCGACGATGACCAGCTCGGACTGCGGCAGGCTGGCGGCCATCTTTCGCGAATACTCGTCCGGGGTGAGCAAGTCGTGGTCGCCGCATGCGATGAGGGTCGGGACGCGCAGCAGCGTCCACAGCCCGGCGGTCTCGTCATGCTTTTCCAACGCGTCCAGGAAACCCACCATGGTGGGGATGGGGGTGCTGTTCATCATGCGCTGGGAGAACGCGTCCAGGCTCCGACTGACCTGCAGGTCGCTGAAGGAGGCGGCCCGCAGCACCGGGCCGATCAACGACCGGGACACGTTGCGGCCGCGGTGCATCAGCTTGGGCGCGGACCGCGCCGCAACCCGGACTGCTTCCAGCGCAGGGTTTTTGAGTATCTCACCAAGTGGTGACCTCGCAACACCCTCGGCCGCGGAGGAAATCAGCGCGCCGCCCACTATTCGGCGCCCGTACTGCTCGGGGAATTGGCGGGCATGCGACAACACCGTCATGCCGCCCATCGAGTGGCCCACCAACACGATCATTCCACGCGGCGCCACCACGTTCAGCACGGTCTGCAGGTCCCTGCCGAGTTGGGTCAGCGTGTAGGTTTCGGGGTCCGCCTCGCCGGATCTGCCGTGTCCGCGCTGGTCGTAAAAGACCATCCGCACGTCGGGTCCCAACTGATCGGGCAGCCGCGTGCGCTGAAAATGAAAGGCGCCCATCTGCAAACAGAATCCGTGAACGAACACGATGGTCAGCGGTGCGTCGGCCGGACCGGCTTCGCGGACCGCCAGCGGAATCCCGTCGGGAGTGGTCACCACCACGCTGGTGTCGTCTTCGAGCCTGTTGAAATCCTCATGGGCATACGGGTCTTCGACCGCGGAGCGCTGGGTGATCGACCGGCGCGCCGACGCCCCGATAATGGTGGCGACGGCCGTCACCCCCGCACCTCCCGCAAGCCAGGCCCTGCCCTTGCGGCGCCTGCGGGATTTCTCAGGACTCAACGGTTCGCGCCTCGCGGTAGGTCCTGGTGATCCGGCCGCGGGGGCTGGTCACCACTTCGTAGTGGATGGTGCCGAGCAGATCGGCCCAGTCCTGCGCCGTGGGTTCACCACTGACGCCCGGCCCGAACAGGATCGCCTCGTCGCCTTCGGCCACGTCGGTGCGTCCCGGGCCGAGGTCGACGACGAACTGGTCCATGCATATCCGCCCGACGCCCGGTCGCCGCCTGCCGTTGATCATGACCTCCAGCCGACCGCCCAACGACCGGAAGACGCCGTCGGCGTAGCCGACCGGGATCAGCGCGAGGTTGGTGTCGCGCTGGGCGGTCCAGGTGTGGCCGTAGGATACGCTCTCCCCTGCGCCAATCGACTTCACCAGGGCAACAGTGCATTTCACCGTCATCGCGGGCACCAGACCCATATCGCCGCGCTCGGGCACCGGACTCAACCCGTATATCGCGATGCCGGGGCGCACCATGTCGAAGGCCAAGTCGGGACGAGACATCGTGGCCGACGAATTCGACAGGTGTGCGACGTCGAACCGCACACCCTGGTCACGCGCCTGCGCCAGCATGTCGCCGAATCGTTGGGCCTGAAGGTCATTCACTGGGTTGGCGGGCTGGTCGGCGTAGACCATGTGCGACATCAGCCCCCGCAGCGTGATGGCCTCCTCGGCGACGGCTCGGCGCAGCGCGGTCAGCATCGACGGGTATTGCCCCGGCGATACCCCATTGCGGTTCAGCCCGGTGTCGACCTTGACGGTCACCACCGCGGTCCGGCCGGTGCGGCGCGCCGCGTCCAGCACCTCCTCGAGCTGGCGCTCCGACGACACGGCGATCTGAATGTCGGCCAGCAGCGCGGGCCCGAAGTCGATGCCGGGCGGGTGCAGCCAGGCCAACACCGGCGCTCCGATTCCGGCCGCGCGCAGAGCCAGACCCTCGGCGACGGTGGCGACACCCAACTCGGTGGCCCCCGCGGCCAGCGCGGCGCGCGCCGTCTGGACGGCTCCGTGGCCGTAGCCGTCGGCCTTGACCACGGCCATCACCTGCGCGCCGCCGGCCTGCTCGCCCAGCAGGCGCACGTTGTGCTCAATCGCGCCCAGGTCGACCAGGGCCTCGGCGAGGACGCCCGGTGTCAGGGATATCGGCGTAACGGCCAAAAAAGTCGCGCTCCCGCTCTCGTCTGTCTGTTGGTTGGCTGTCTGCCAGTTCGCAGCAGCCATTGTCCCAGAACGGGTCGGACACATCGTTCGCCGACGGCGGGCGGACCGCAACGGGCCAGGATGGCTTCGTCGCAGTAATCACAGGCGTCACACGCGCCCCGCCGGGAATCTGACCGACGATTGCCCGCCTTTCAGCGACAAATCGCGACGTCAATGGCCCATGGGCTCGTTGTCGCTGTGAGGCGGGCAATCGCGCACATGACTTCCGCCGCCACCGCTGTGGCCGCCGTGACTCATTCGGCGGGACGTATCCGTGTGACACATCCCGTGCGGCACCACCGATGTGACACAGCCGGTGTGACAACCCCGTAGGACGGGCTCAGTGCGCGAAGTGCTCGGCCCTGTAGTGGCCGCCCGGCTTGAGCTTGTCCAACGACGCCAGCGCGGCACGGGCATCGTCGTGCAGGGCCCGGGCCAAGTCGGCGGACAGTCCCTCGCGCACCACGATGCGCAACACCGAAATGTTGGTGGCGTTGTCCGGCATGGTGTAGGCAGGCACCTGCCAGCCGTAGCCGCGCAATTCGTGGGAGACGTCGAACTCGGTGTACCCGCAGTCCCTCGAAAGCCGGAAGCTGACCACCGGGATCTCCGAACCGTCGGAAATCAACTCGGCGTGTTCTCCGCTGCGCAGCTGCTCACCCAGCCAGCGCGCCGTCGACGACAGCGTCTGCATGACCTGCGTGTAGCCCTCGCGGCCCAGCCGCAGGAAGTTGTAGTACTGGCCCACCACCTGGTTGCCGGGCCGGGAGAAGTTCAGCGTGAACGTCGGCATGTCGCCGCCCAGATAATTCACGTGGAACACCAGATCGTCGGGCAGGTACTCCTTGCCGCGCCACACCACGAACCCGACGCCCGGATAAGTCAGCCCGTACTTGTGGCCACTGACGTTGATCGAGACCACCCGGGGCAGCCTAAAGTCCCACTTCAGCTCGGGGTGCAGGAAGGGCACCACGAATCCCCCGCTGGCGGCGTCGACGTGGACCGGAACGTCCACCCCGCCACCGGCGGCCAGCTTGTCCAACGCCGCGCAGATCTCGGCGATGGGCTCCAGTTCGCCGGTGTAGGTGGTGCCCAGGATCGCCACCACCCCGATGGTGTCCTCGTCGACGGCGTCGATGACCTGCTCGGGCGTGATGACGTAACGCCCCTCCTCCATCGGCAGGTAGCGCGGTTCGACGTCGAAGTAGCGACAGAACTTCTCCCAGACCACCTGGACGTTGGACCCCATCACCAGGTTGGGGGTGCGCGTCTTCCAGCCGTCTTTTCCGGAGCCGACCTTTGCCCGCCACCGCCACTTCATCGCCAGACCGCCCAACATCACCGCCTCGCTGGACCCGATGGTGGATACCCCGCACGCGCTGGACGGGTCGTCGTCACGCAAGCCCTCGGCGTGGAACAGGTCGGCCACCATGGACACACAGCGCTGTTCGATGGCCGCCGTCGCCGGATATTCGTCCTTGTCGATCATGTTCTTGTCGAACGTCTCGGCCATCAGCCGGCCCGCCTCGGGATCCATCCAGGTGGTGACGAAAGTGGCCAGGTTGAGCCGTGAGCTGCCGTCGAGCATCAGCTCGTCGTGGATGAAGCGGTACGCGGCCTCCGGGTCCATCGACTCGTCGGGCATCCGCAGCGCCGGTACCGGCGCGGTGAACAGGCGGCCGGTGTAAGCCGGGGCGATTGAGTGTGCGCGCATAGACGGGTGTTGGGGCACAACGAAATCCTTTCAACGACTCCTACAGGGCGGCCAGGGCGGCTCGGATGTGCGGCACCATGCGCGATGCCGAGGTGGGCGCTTCTCCGGGACCCGGGTCGGCGGCCGACAGCGCCGCCGCGCGCGCGTGCACGAAGGCGGCGGCGGCCGCCGCCTCGACCGGCGGCAAACCCGACGCCAGTAGCGCGCCGATCATGCCGGACAACACGTCACCGGAGCCGGCCGTGGACGCCCACGACTGCCCGGCCGGATTGAGGTAGACCGGGCCGCCGGGATCGGCGATGACGGTGACGTTGCCCTTGAGGAGAACCGTGGCGCCGAACATGTCGGCCAGCTTGCGGCACGCACCCACCCGGTCCTCACCGGGCGGGTTACCCGCCAGCCGGGCGAATTCACCCGCGTGGGGAGTCAGCACCGTCGGGGCGGTGCGGTTGACCACCAGCTCGGGATGGGCCGCCAGGATCGTCAGCCCGTCGGCGTCCACGATCACCGGCAGGTCGGTCTCCAGCGCGAACCACAGCGCCGCGGCCCCGACGTCGTCGGTGCCCAATCCGGGCCCGACGACCCAGGACTGCACCCGTCCGGCCGATGCGGGGGTGGGCGAGGCGATCACCTCGGGCCAGTGCGCGAGCACCTCGCGGTGCGCGCTGCCGGCGTAGCGGACCATGCCGGAGGTGGCCGCGACGGCGGCGCCGGTGCACAGCACGGCGGCACCCGGATACGTCGACGAGCCGGCCATCACGCCGGTGACGCCCTGGGTGTACTTGTCGTCGTGGGGCCCGGGCACCGGCCAGCGGGCGGCCACGTCGGCGGTCTCGAAGCCCCGCACGTCGGTGTTCGCAAGAGCGAGCCCGATGTCGATCAGCCGGACCCGCCCGCAGTCGGCGAGTGCGTGCACGGGTTTGAGCCCGCCGAAGGTGACGGTCAGCACGGCGTGCACCGCGGGGCCGGTGATCGCCCCGGTCGCCGCGTCGATGCCGCTGGGGATGTCGACGGCGACCACCGGGATTCTCGCGTTGTCGACGGCGGCGAACACCTCGGACGCGGCGGGTCGCAGCGCTCCGGAGCCTGAGATCCCCACCACACCGTCGATGACGAGATCTGTTGTCGGGGAGACACCTTCGACGATGCGGCCGCCGGCCCGCAAAAACGCCGCCATGCCTTTGCGATGGGTGCGCTCGGGGTTGAGCAAGATCGCGTCCGCGGCCGCGCCGCGGCGGCGCAGGAAGGTGGCCGCCCACAGCGCGTCACCGCCGTTGTCTCCAGAGCCGACGACCGCGCACACGCGTCGACCCGCTACCCCACCGGTACGGGCGGCTAACTCGCCGAGGATTTCGGTGGCAAGCCCGTAAGCCGCCCGGCGCATCAGCGCACCGTCGGGCAGGCTGGCCAGCAGAGGCGCCTCGGCCTGGCGGATCGCGTCTACGGAGTAGTAATGGCGCATCAGAGTCAGATTACGTGTCCACGTGGCGGTGGACAGCCGCGCTCGGCAGGCCTGCGTCCACGGCGACCGGCACCGCTGCGGAGTGGCTTGGCGCCCACGGTGTTTCGGTGCCCTCCGGTGCCGGCATCAGGTCGAGGGCTTTGGCGGCACGTTGCGGCGCGCCATGGCCTGCAGGCGCGCGGGGCTCAACGGGCTGTTGCGCCTGGAGCGCGTGCGCGTCATCGGGTAGAAGCACAAGCCGATGAGGATCGAGGTGAAGTGCCCGATGGCGGTGAAGTTCAATTCGCTGCCCATCGTGATCAGCGGGAAACCGAAGATGATGCACAGGACCCCGAGATATCCCCAGCGCCACGGCCGGGCGATGTGGTAGCTCAGCACGGCCATCACGCCGACGAGGAAATAGCTGACCCCGATGTCGCGGGCATGCACCAGCCGTTGCGGGGCGTCGTGTTCCTCGATCGCGAAGTAGAGGATGCCTTCGCTGATGTAGGTGGCAAGGATGTGCGAGCTCAATCCGACAGTGAGCCAGCGCAGCTGGCCGAGCCAGTGTTCGGCCGGCGCGAGGAACAGGGTGAACAGCAGGAGGTAGGGCTCGAATTTTTTGCCGTCGATCCACAGCAGGCTGGAGAACAGGACGGCGAGCGGGTCACTGCCGAGCTCGTGAATGTTGGTGGAGCGGTGCAGCAGTACCGAGTGCAGTTCCTGGCCGGTGAGATGGTTCTGGATGAACGTCGTGATCATCAGCACCAACAGCCAGCCGTAGGTCAGCGGCGCGGTGATGACGAAATGCCAGACCACCAGCGTCATGCTGCGCACTCGACTGCGAACCGATGGATGCGCCACGACATCAACCTTCGCACGCTGGGCAGTCCGCCGGACGACTTCGGCGGCAAACACGCCACCGACGATCGGCTACTCCTCCGGCGGCGAGGCGACCGGATCCGCCGGTGCGGGGGTCGGACCCGCCGCGGCGGGCACCGGGCGCAAATGCCGCCACCAGCAGCCGATGTACAGGATCATCGAGATCGCCAGCGCGAGCAGGACCCAGATGACGACGGTGATATCGACCCAGCTGCCGAAGGGCGGCGAGCCGGGTAGCGCGTTTCGCAGCGGCACCACCGCGAACAACATCGCCGCGTACCACGTCGTCATCGGTGGCTGAAACGGCCGCCGATTCCGCGCCGTCTGAATCGCCACGACCAGAGCCAGGCTGGCGATCGTGATGAGCACGCCGAGGATCACGACGGCGAACGCCGCGGTGCTCAGCGAGCGCCGCACGTTCAGTCGGTAGGGGCCGTCCGCCTGGGATCTGGTGGCGGATAGCCGCCATCCCGAAAGGTGATCGACGAAAGTGACCGGCACACGCTCGGGCGCCCGGTCGGTGTCAGGCCCATGGAAGATTTCGACCTCGATCGGCCCCGACCGGTATTGATCGAAGGGCCAGCGCTCGATCTGGCCGGCGATGGTCAGCGGGACGGCCATCAGGCCGGGAAGCATGCCCTTGGTCCAGGTGTGCCGGGAGGGCATCGCGGCGGACCTGACGCGCAGACTCAGATCTTCCTTGAGGTGGCGGGTTTTGGGGTCCAACAACGCCGATCCGGGATTGAACGCCAGATTGACCGCGAGCACGCTGTTGTTGGATTGAATGTCTTCGACGTTGACTGTCGCCGACGGCTTGTCGCCTTCGACCGTTGGGGCGGCAACATCCAGACGCCGGCCAGTACCGCTTTGCGCGTACATCGCGACGGCCACCACGTATGCCGCGAGGATCAGGACGACAAGGCCTACGGCGCCGTATTTCGTGCCGGCCGCTCGCATAGTTGCTCCCGCCATCCCACCTGCCGCGAATCCTGCCCCAGGGCAATGTAATGGATCGGCTGGGTGTCCGCCGCTGATAGGGGCGAAGGGGCGCGAGCTATGCGCGCCTATTCAACGGTGACGGACTTGGCCAGGTTTCGCGGCTTGTCGACGTCGTAACCGCGGGCCTGGGCCACCGACGCGGCGAACACCTGCAGCGGGATGGTCGACAGCAGCGGCTGCAGAAGCGTTGACACGGACGGAATCTCGATCAGGTGGTCGGCGTACGGGCGCACGGTGTCATCGCCTTCTTCGGCGATGACGATGGTTACCGCACCGCGGGCCTGGATCTCGCGGATGTTGGACAACAACTTGGCGTGCAGCACGGCCGATCCTTTGGGGGACGGCATGATGACGATGACCGGCAGATCGTCTTCGATCAGCGCGATGGGGCCGTGCTTGAGCTCTCCGGCGGCGAATCCCTCGGCGTGCATGTACGCCAATTCCTTGAGTTTCAGCGCGCCTTCCAGCGCCACCGGGTATCCGACGTGGCGGCCCAGGAACAGCACCGTCGGGGACTGGGCGAATTGATAGGCCAAGGCGGCCACCGGTTTGATCGTCGCGATGACCCGCGCGACGAGATCCGGCATCGCCTCCAGCTCGTGGTATTCGCGCTGTACCTCGTCGGGGTACTTGGTCCCGCGGGCCTGCGCGAGGGCCAGCCCGACCAGATAGTTGGCGGCGATCTGAGCCAGGAACGTCTTGGTCGAGGCCACCCCGATCTCGGGGCCGGCACGGGTGTAGAGCACGGCGTCACACTCACGGGGGATCTGCGAGCCGTTGGTGTTGCAGATCGCCAAGACCTTGGCCTTCTGCTCCTTGGCGTGCCGGACCGCTTCGAGGGTGTCCGCGGTCTCGCCGGACTGCGAGATGGCGACCACCAGGGTGCTGCGGTCCAGAACCGGGTCCCGGTACCGGAATTCGCTCGCCAGCTCGACCTCGACCGGGAGCCTCGTCCAGTGCTCGATCGCGTACTTCGCCAGCAGGCCGGAGTGATACGCCGTCCCGCAGGCCACCACGAACACCTTGTCGATCTCGCGGAGTTCCTGATCGGACAGCCGCTGTTCGTCCAGGACGATCCGGCCGTCGACGAAGTGTCCCAGCAGGGTGTCGGCCACCGCCGCGGGCTGCTCGGCGATCTCCTTGAGCATGAAGTACTCGTAGCCACCCTTTTCGGCGGCGGCCAGATCCCAATCGATATGGAACTCGCGGTATGCCGCGGGTCCCAGGTCGTCGTTGCCGTCGAAATCGGTGATCCGGTAGCCGTCGGCGGTGATCACCACGGCCTGGTCCTGGCCGAGTTCGATCGCGTTGCGGGTGTGCGGGATGAAGGCCGCCACGTCGGAGCCGACGAACATCTCCCCGTCGCCGATGCCGATCACCAGCGGGGTGGAGCGGCGGGCGGCGACGATGGTGCCGGGGTCGTCGGCGTTGGCGAACACCAACGTGAAGTGGCCGTCCAGGCGGCGCAGTACGGCGAGCACCGATGCGGCGAAATCGCCTGCGGTGGGGCCATGCCGGTACGCCTGCGACACCAGATGCACCGCCACCTCGGTGTCGGTGTCGCTGGCGAACTCCACGCCCTGAGTCTCCAGCTCATGACGCAGGCTGGCGTAGTTCTCGATGATGCCGTTGTGGACAACCGCGATCCTGCCGGCGGCGTCGCGATGCGGGTGGGCGTTGCGGTCCGTTGGGCGTCCGTGGGTGGCCCATCGGGTGTGGCCCAGGCCGGTGGTTCCGGTCAGCGACGACGCCGGTATTTCGGCGATCGCCTCTTCCAGGTTGGCCAGCCGGCCGGCACGACGGCTGACCGTCAGGGTGCCTGCCGAGGGGCCACTGCCATCGACCAAGGCGACGCCCGACGAGTCGTAGCCCCGGTACTCCATCCGACGCAGCGCGGACATGACGACCTCACAGGCGGGACGCTGCCCGACATAGCCGACAATTCCGCACATTCTGAACAGGGTAGTGCAGGTGCAGCACCGGCCCCGCACTCTGAGGTCATGGTTAGGCCGCCCACCTGCACGAAAGGCTTGTTTGACCGACCCTACCGCCAGTTCTCCCTCCGGCTCGCCGAGCACATCGGAGCTGTGGTCATGTTTGTGCAGCGCACCTACACCTTCACCGGAACGCTCGAGCAATGCGAACGCGCGTATCGCGGTGCCCAAACCCACAGCTTCCTGGCCGGTTGGCGGGGCGTATCCCGCAGCAGGACGCTGACGTTCATTCACTCCCTCGTCACAGTAATTCACCTGATGTATTCGAAACATTGTTATTCGCCACGACATCTGCCGCGCGCATCACTTTAATCTTCCAAATATCAGCAAATACCGTAAAAACCTCAAACCTCGGAAGGACCGTCTGCAATCAGGGCTTTTGTCGGCTACGGGTCGGACATATCAGCTACCTGAGATCGCGCTTTTAGCTGAGCCATGAATTCAATTGTCAGTAATTGTTGACGGGGAGTTGTGCACCGGGTCGCATTGAGATGCGTAACTTTCTCCGACCGCGACCGGGCGCCATCAGGAGGCAGAAATGACCGCAGTTCGCTACGACGATCTGGTGCCCGCCCCCATCGCGCCGGCAACCCCGCAGAAACCCAGGCCGCGTCCTGGGGCGTCGGCAAACTCCGGCAACCCCTTGACGGATATGACCGCCCAACTGCTGTCGGTCCCGCTGCGCCAGCTTTACGCGGCCCTGTGGCGAATGGGCGTCATCGAGGTCACGAGTTAGCCGGGGCTCCGCGCACCGGCGTTCGCAAGCCGGGCGGCGTTCCTTCTCCCCCGGCGCCTGATTGCGATGCGCTAACGTCGACGCGTGGCCCGTACCCGCAAGCTCGTCGCAGCTCTCAGCCGCCGTGGCCCCCATCGGGTTTTGCGTGGCGACCTGGCCTTTGCGGGTTTGCCGGGGGTGGTGTACACCCCCGAGGAGGGGATGAATCTGCCCGGCGTGGCGTTCGGCCACGACTGGCTCACCAGCGCGGCCCGCTATTCGAACTTGCTCGAGCATCTGGCGTCATGGGGCATCGTGGCCGGCGCCCCCGACACCCAGCGCGGCCTGGCTCCCTCGGTGCTGAACTTCGCGTTCGATCTCGGCACCGCCCTGGACATCGTGTCGGGCGTGCGCCTGGGCCCCGGCAAGATCAGCGTGCACCCGGCCAAGCTCGGCGTGGCCGGTCACGGCTTCGGCGGCTCGGCGGCGGTGTTCGCCGCGGCCGGGATGCCCACCAAGCCCGCCGCAGCGGCGGCGATCTTCCCCAGCGTCACCAGCCCGCCGGCCCAGCAGCCGGCGGCGACGCTGAATGTTCCCGGGGTGATCTTCACCGCGCCCGGCGATCCGAAAACGTTGTATTCCAACGCGTTTGCGCTGGCCAATGCCTGGGACGGGGCGACGCTGCGCATCGTCAGCAAGGCCCAACCCGGTGGGCTGATCGAGGGCCGACGGCTGACCAAGGTGCTGGGGCTGGCCGGTGCGCACCGGCGCACCCAACGGTCGGTCCGGGCGTTGTTGACCGGCTACCTGCTCTACACCCTGGGCGGCGACGAAGAATATCGCGATTTCGCCGATCCGCAAATGCACCTGCCCGGCACCGATGTGATCGACCCCGAGGCCGCAGCGATTCCACTGGAAGACAAGATCGTCGCGCTGCTGAAGTGAGGCGGCACGGCCGAGGGGGTAATCGCCTTCTATGTCGACCGTGCAAGCGCTCTACGACCGCTGGATCATCGAACTGTGGAACGGCCAGCCCATCGCGGCAGAGATCGTCACCGACGACTTCGTAGGTCACTGGCCCGGCCGCGAGGTGTGCGGACCCCAGGAGCTTGCGCAGATCATTGAGCAAACGCGAAACATGTTCTCGGAATTGAGTTTTGCCGTCGAGATTGGTCCACTGTCCGACGGCGACCTGGTTGCCGGGCGCTGGGTGGGCACCGGTCTCGGTCCGGACGGACCGGTCTCGTTCACCGGCAACGACATCCTTCGCCTTGCCGCCGACGGCCAACGGTTCGCCGAATACTGGACGGGCACTTCGGCAGGCTGAGCGCCCCGGCCCGCGCGACAGCGTGGTAAGTGTCATTCATGCGAATCGGGATCGCGCTGAATTATTCGGGTGGCTTTCACGAGGCCGTGCACCGCGTGGTCGAATTCGAAAAATCGGGTATCGAAGTCGTGGTGGTGGCCGAGGCGTATGCCTTCGACGCCATCAGCCAACTGGGCTATCTGGCCGCCAAGACCAACACCGTCGAGCTGGCTTCCGGGGTGCTGCCCATCTACATCCGCACGCCGTCGCTGCTGGCGATGACCGCCGCGGGGCTGGACTACGTGTCCGACGGGCGATTCCGCCTGGGCATAGGCACCTCCGGACCGCAGGTGATCGAGGGATTCCACGGCGTCGCGTTCGACGCCCCGATCGGCCGCACCCGCGAGATCGTGGAGATCTGCCGCAAGGTGTGGCGCCGCGAACGCGTGCGATACGACGGCAAGCATTACCAGCTGCCGCTGCCCCCGGATCGCGGGACGGGTCTGGGCAAGTCTCTGCAGCTCATCAATCACCCAGTGCGCGAACGCATTCCGGTCAGCATCGCCGCGCTGGGCCCAAAGAATGTCGAGCTCACCGCCGAGATCGCGGAGGGCTGGCAGCCGGTCTTCTACCTGCCGGACAAGGCCGCGTCGATCTGGGGCGAGTCGCTGGCGGCCGGTGCCGCCAAGCGTGATCCCGCATTGGGGCCCCTCGATGTGATGGTGCACGCGTCGTTGGCCATCGGGGATAACGTGGACGATCGCCTGGCGTGGGTCAAGCCACAGCTGGGCCTCTACATCGGCGGGATGGGCGCCAAAGGCCGCAATTTCTACCACAATCTGGCGACGCGGTATGGGTTTGGGGAGGTCGCCGACCGGATCCAGGAGCTGTACCTGTCCGGACGAAAGCAGGAGGCCATCGACGCGGTGCCCGACGAGCTGGTGCGCGGCATGTCGCTGATCGGCCCGCCCGGATATGTCGCCGAACGCATGGCAGCCTTCGCTGAGGCGGGAGTGACCACGCTGTTGGTGAATCCGCTGGCCGCCGACCGCGCCGAATCCCTGCGCTTTGTCGAAGAAGCGCTGAAGTTGCAGCCCTGAGCGGTCACTGCCCCGCCTGCGGAAGCTGGTCGGCGGCAATCTCGCACGGCGTCGATCCCTGGTCGGCCGCGGGTGCCGGTCCGGCGACGGGACCAGCGGTCGGCGCGGGCCCTACGGTCGGCGCGGGCGGTGCAGGTGTGGTCGCCGGCGGTGGGGCCTCGTCCGGTTGGATCGTGTCGTCGGGCTCGGCCTGAGGTTCGTCGGTTTCGACGGGCCGGTTGGTTTCGACGGGGTCGTCCGGATCATCGGGGGTCTTCTCGGCGACCAGGTTCTCACGATCGTCTGCATGGAAGGGTGTTTCGTCGACAGGGTCCTCGCCCTCGTTCAACGGATCCGCGCCGTCCAGGCCGTCACCGGCCGATCCGATCAGCCCGCTTACCGCGTCGACGATCCGGCCGGCCAGCCCGAGCAGACCGCCGCCGCCGAGTCCGCCACCGCCGAGTCCATCACCGAGATCGCCACCGCCGAACCCACCCAGATCGCCCACCGGCATGCCGGGGGCTTCACCGAGCCCAGTTCCCCAGTCCCCCGGCGGCACGGCGGCGACCGGCGGCGGTGGCGGACTCGGCGAAATCGGTGCGGCGCTTTCCGAATCGGGCGCAGCGGCCGGCAGCGTCGCAGCGGTCTTTACGGTCGCGACGGGCGCGGCGTCCATCGGCGGGGCGAGCTGGACCGGTGCAACACCCGTCCCGAGATCGCCGGGGGATTCGAAACGCGCCGTCGGGACGGCGGTCATCTTGTCGATCACCATGGCGTAGGACGTCTCCACCCCGTCCGAGGCGGACCGCATCGCGGTAACCCAGTCGTTGCGAATGTCGTTGTCCACGAAGGGCAACACCTGTTGGCGCACCACCTCCGCCGCGCCGTCACGGTCCCCGGCCAGCACCGCGGCAGCCGCGGCCAGCCATGCCGGCCGCTGAGTGCCCACGCGGTCGTCGACGGCCACGGTGTTCACCACCTCCAAATCGATGAGGTACCACAGGTTGTCGCGCAGCGACTCGCAACGCTGGGCCGCCGCGCGCAGCTCCGTGACAACGGCATCCCCGGTGTCGCAATGCCGCTGCAACAGCCGCACAGCGGCGTCCCCGCCCGGACCGGTCCACGCGGCGGCCAGCTCGGCCACCTGGGCGCGCTGCATCCGCAGCGCTTCGGCCGCCACCACACCCGCCGCCCGCAACTCCGCGCAGTCGCGGTCCAGCGTGCGCAGGTCGAGACCGTCCTCGCCCGCATACCGCTCGCGGATCTGTACGGGATGCGTTGTCAGGTCAGGGTTTTGGTAGCCCAATGCGTGGCAGGCCTGCACGTAGGCCTGGGTGTGCTCGACGGCGGCCAGGCCCTCGGCGAGGCGGGCTGCCACATCCAGTCGGTCGGCCACGACCTAGGCGATCCGCGCCGCGGCATACAGTTCGGCATCGGCGTAGCGCTCGGCGCTCGACCGCAGCGCGGCGGCGATCTCCGCCGATGCGCGCGACCACCCTGACACCTGCGCCACCAGTCGATCCAACTCGACGCGCAGCGCGTCTCCGCGCGCGGTGTGCGTTCGCCCGGCGCTGGCCCCGGTGAAAGCCAGCCTGGACAAGTGGTCGCTTACCGAGCGGTCGATGAATTCGGCCGCCATCGCGAATTGGTTAGCGATCCGCTGCGCCCCCGGTAGGTCGATCTGGGTGCGGGCCATGGCTACGGGACATGCTCCCCCAACGGATTTCATGCCTTATCCGACGCCCGCGGCCGCGGCGGGGTTCCGATGAGATCAGAGCGCGTCGCTGACCGCTTCGGCGACTCGGGTGGCGACCCGCGCAGCGACGTCCTTCTCGGGCGCTTCCACCATGACACGGATCATCGGTTCGGTTCCCGAGGGGCGCAATAGGATTCGGCCGGTATCACCCAATTCGGCCTCGGCCTGTCCGACGGCCCGCCGCACCGCGGGCGCGCTGGCGGCGGTGTCCTTGTCGGCGACGGTGACGTTGATCAGCACCTGCGGCAACGTCTTCATCGCCGAGGCCAGCTCGGCCAGCGACGAGCCGGTCTGCACCATGCGGGTCATCAGCCGCAGCCCGGTGACGATGCCGTCGCCGGTCGAGCCGAGCGCGGGCATCACGATGTGCCCGGACTGCTCGCCACCCAGGCTGTAGCCGCCGGCGCGTAATTCCTCCACGACGTAACGGTCCCCGACACCGGTGGTGCGCACCGTGATTCCGGCCGAGCGCATGGCCAGATGCAGTCCCAGATTGCTCATCACGGTGGTGACCAGCGTCTTGGACGCCAGTTCGTCGGCCTCGTGCATGGCGAGCGCGAGCACCACCATGATGTGGTCACCGTCGACCAGGTTGCCGTCGGCGTCGATGGCCAGGCAGCGGTCGGCGTCCCCGTCGTGGGCAAGGCCCAGGTCGGCGTGGTGCGCGACGACGGCCGCGCGCAACGAATCCAGGTGCGTGGAGCCGCAGTCGTCGTTGATGTTGAGCCCATTGGGTTCGGCGTTGATCGCGATCACCCGCGCACCGGCCGCGCGGTAAGCGCGCGGAGCCACCGCGGAGGCCGCGCCGTGGGCACAATCCACCACCACGGTCAACCCGTCGAGGCGCAGCGTGCTGGCCTTGCTCAGATGGCGCAGGTAGCGGTCGTCCGCGTCCGCGGCGTCGATGACCCGGCCGATCCCCGCGCCGACCGGACGCGAACCGGGATCGAGCTCGAGCAGCGCCTCGATCTGATCCTCGGTGCCGTCATCGAGCTTGTGGCCACCGGGGCCGAAGATCTTGATGCCGTTGTCGGGCATCGGGTTGTGCGACGCCGAGATCATCACACCGAAGCCGGCGTCATACGCGCCGGTCAGGTAAGCCACCGCGGGGGTAGGCAGCACTCCGACGCGCAGCGCGTCGACACCTTGACTGGTCAGCCCGGCGATCACCGCGGCCTCCAGCATTTCGCCGCTGGCGCGCGGATCGCGACCGATCACCGCGACCCGCCGGCCCGGTGCCGGCTCGCTCGCCAGGTGCCGCGCAGCCGCGTAACCCAGCGCGAGCGCCAGCTCGGCGGTCAACTCGCGATTGGCGACCCCACGGACACCGTCGGTGCCGAATAGTCGACCCATGCGATAAAACCTCTCACAGTTGACGGGCTAGCACCTAACGTGCCCGTTCCTTTGTCGATGAAACCGACGGCGGCAGGGCGCAGACACGCCGCAACCGGCCACAACTTGTGCATCGCGATGCCAAGTTGTGGCCGGATAGCGACTGCTGATCAGCGCTTGCTGTACTGAGGCGCCTTACGGGCCTTCTTCAGGCCGTACTTCTTGCGCTCGGTGGCGCGCGGGTCGCGGGTGAGGAAGCCGGCCTTCTTCAGCGACGGCCGGTCCTCCGGCTGGGCCAGGATCAGCGCCCGGGCGATGCCCAGTCGGAGCGCACCGGCCTGGCCCGATGGGCCGCCCCCGTGCAGCCGCGCGTAGATGTCGAAGCTTTCCACCCGGTCGACGGTGACCAGCGGGGCCTTGATGAGCTGCTGGTGCACCTTATTGGGAAAGTAACCCTCCAGGGTGCGGCCGTTCAGGTTGAACTTGCCGGTGCCGGGCACCAGGCGCACCCGCACCACGGCCTCCTTGCGGCGACCGACGGTCTGGATGGGCCGGTCGAACACGAAGGGCGCGGCCGCTGCGGCCGTCTCCGAGGCCTCGACCGGGGCTTCGGTCACCTCGGTGACGGCCTCGACGGTCTCTGCGGCTTCTGGAGTTTCGGGGTTTTCGGGATTTTCGGGATTTTTTAAGCCCTCGGTCGTTTCGCTCACTGGGCCACCTGCTTGATCTCGTACGGAACGGGCTGTTGTGCGGCGTGCGGGTGCGTCGGACCGGCGTAAACGTGCAGCTTGCGCGCGATCTGCCGGGCCAGCTTGTTTTTGGGCAGCATGCCGACGATCGCGTCCTCCACGACACGGTCGGGGTGCTTGTCCATCAGCTCGCGGATGGTTCGGCTGCTCAGACCGCCGGGATACCCCGAGTGGCGGTAGGCCAGCTTCTTGTCCAGCTTCTGGCCGCTGAAGGCGACCTTGTCGGCGTTGATGACGATGACGAAGTCACCGCCGTCGACATTGGGGGTGAACGTCGGCTTGTGCTTGCCGCGCAGCAGGGTGGCTGCCGCGACGGCAAGGCGGCCAAGCACCACGTCCGTGGCATCGATGACGTGCCACGACCTCGTGGTGTCACCCGCCTTTGGCGTGTACGTAGGCACAGCGCTTACCTTCTTCTCTCGAGGTGGATCCCGGTGTGACCCGGGGGGCCGGTCAGGCGTTCACGGCAGGGCTTGGTCTCGGCGACCGACATTGACCCGAGGCCCCGTCGTACCGCACGCCAACGGAGCAGCTTACCGATCGCCATCCCCGCAGGTCAAAATGACTGTGTGGTCCCAGCGGCTCTCCTCCGCCAGGACCACACAGCCTCACGGCGCGGCTACCTCCGCGCGGTGGTCTTTTCGGCCGCTACCGCGCCCAGACGCCGGCGGCCCGGCGGTCGGCGTTGGCGACCTCTTGCGCACCGTCGCGCACGGCGTTTCCCAGGGCGGCCAGAATCTCATTGAGCGCCGTTGCCGATTGGTGCCATTTGAGCTGCTCAGCCTGGTATGCCGCGGCCGCTTCGCTGGTCCAGAGCTGCCGCAGCGGTGCGATTTGCGATCTCAGTTCATCCAGCGCGGCGACCAAGCGCGCCGATGTGGAGTGAATTTCCTGCCGCACCGTGTGTTCGATCTCGCCGAAGTTGTAGGAAAGCACCGGGTCCATGGGAGTCCTCTCTCGTTACAGGTCCCCGCCGGCGGCGGCGATGTGGTGTGCGTGGTTTTGGCCGGCTTCCTGCAGGGTGGCGGCGTTGTGCCGAATGGTCTCGGCGATGGTGTTCAGGGCGTGATAAAGCCGCACCGACTCCGCGTTCCAGCGATCCATGACGTCTTTGAAGCGCGCGGCCGCGAGCCCACCCCAAGCCGACGGCGGCACCCCGTTCATGCGACCGACGAACGCCTGCAGCTGTGCCCTGATTTCCTCGTTGCGGGCGTCGGTGATCGCAGCGACCGACCGCATCAGCTCGAGATCGGTGCTCAGCGTGTTCGGTGCAGCCATACCAAGTACGACCCCCGGCGCGGTACTTCGGTTCCACCAATTTTCATTCGATCGCGTGGGCGGATCGCACCGCCTGGTCGCAGGCGTCGCGGACGGCGTCTTCGTCGCCGGGCCGGCTCTGGCAGCCGATGCTGATCCGGACCGGCCCGTCCAGGAGCACAATCCACCGCACGTGATGCGCGGGGCGCACCTCGCGGTAAGTCACCGCTGGGCGCCCGGCGCTGGTTCCGGCTGGGTTGAAGTCGACGAACAGCCCGGGATCCTCGGCATCGATCGCATGCTTCAACCGCTCGGCGGCACCGCTGAGCGTCTCGCCGGCGACCGGTGATTGGGTGATGTGCAGGGCCACTTCGGGATCGGTCCGCGACGTGACCTGTACTCTGGCCGACCCGGGCCCGTCGACCACGCGCTGCGCCGCCCAGGTCGCCGGCACCGACAGCGCCACCCGACCTTCCACCAGATATGTTGTCGGCGCGGTTTTTACCGGCTGCGGCGCCACCACCGCGGTTCGGCCGATCGTCAACGCGGTCGGCGCCGCCGCGGCGACGACGATCGCGGCCGCCACGAGCCCGCTGCGCGTCCGGCCGGTACCGGCGGGTGCGGCCGGCTCCGGCGGTTCGCCGGTTGTGGGGTAGGTAGATCGCGCCAGGCGAGCCAGCCGAATGTCGTTGATTTCAGCGATGTCCGGGATGCTTCGTCCGCCCTCGCGCAGCGCATCGGCGATCAGCGCAGCCAGCGCCGGCGCACCGGCGACGGTGCTTGGAACGTCGATCAGCACGGCTTCGGGCGCCAACGCCGCAACGACGCCCGCGACGTCGTGGGCGACGGACAGCGGTTCGGCCGTGCGCGGTACAGCCGTGACCTCGCACGCGATGATCGCCACCAGCCGCTCGGCTATTTCGACCACGACCGTCGCATCCGGTGCGCACTGGGACGCCTGCCCCAACAGCCACGATCGCGTTCGTGTCTGACCCGCCACCGCCGCGGCGGCCTCGCGCACCACACCGACGCGCGATGCGGACCACCACGACGGATGCATGACGACCGTTCCGTCGCCGTGGCCCCGGGTTGCCGATCGCAACGCGGCTTCCCACAGTGCGTCGACGGCGGCCGGCCGCTCCCCTACCAGCGCCACCCGGTCGTCGATCGCATCGAGCGCCGTCCGGACGATGTCGAGTATCTCGCCGTCGGCGACGCCCCGTGTGGCACAACATAATCGCCGGATGGTGCCGGGCCCGGCCTCGATGTAAGCGGGATGCTGGCTCACGGTGCACTCCAGGCAACCTGGACGAGTTCCTCGCCACCGGCCCGAGTGACCAGGACGCCGCGGCCCCGCGGCAATCGCATCGGTGCGGTGGATGCCAGCGATGTACCCTGCGCCGGACATCCGCTCATCATCAGTGACGCGCAACCGAGGTCGCGCAGACTCGCCAACAGCGGCTCGAACATCGCCCGCTCGAGTCCGCCGCTGCGGCGCGCGATGACCAGATGTAATCCCAGATCTCGCGCATACGGCACGAATTCGACGAGCGGCGCCAGGCCATTGGCCGCCGGCCCGGCGACCAGGTCATAGTCATCGACGATGACATAGAGGTCCGGTCCAGACCACCAAGAGCCGCTGCGCAACTGATCCTGGCTGGCGTCGGGTGGCGGCATCCGCCCCTGCAAAACCTCCAACAGATCGGGCAGCAACACGGCCAGGGCGGCGGACGACATGGCGTAACCGCTGAGATGTTTTGACTCGACGACACCAAGTAGCGTGCGCCGAAAGTCGACAATCAACAGCTGAGCCTGGCCGGGCGTCTTCGTCCGGACGATCTCCCGGCACAACGTCCGCAGCGTCGCGGTCTTCCCGCATCCGTTGTCACCGACGACAAGGAGGTGCGTGCATCGTTCGAAATCGACTGCGACTGGCCGCAGTTCGCGCTCCCGTAGGCCGAGCAGCATCTGCGTACCCAACTCGGGGCTCGACCGGCGCACCACATCCTCGCGATCCACACGCTCCGGCAGCAGGGGTATCGGCGGGGCAACCGATTCACCATCGGGCACCTCTACGATGGGCAGCGCCACCACCATGTGCAGGCCCTCACGAGAAAGGCCATGGCCCGGACTGTCACGCGGAACATGCTGCGCCGCCTTGCGGTCGATTTCTGAATCGGCGGGATCACCCAGACGCAACTCGATGCGCGTACCGATCTGATCCCTCAGTGAGGGCCGCACCTCGGACCACCGCGATGCCGACAGCGCCACGTGCACGCCGTATGAAAGCCCCTGAGCCGCCAGCGCGGTGACCGACTCCTCCACTGTGCCGAATTCTTGGCGTACGCTCGCCCAGCCGTCGATGACGAGGAATACGTCACCGAATGGATCAGCGGATGCACCAATGTCCCCACGCCGCTTTCGGTATTCGGCGATCGACGCGATGCCATGCTCGCGGAACAAGGCCTCTCGGCGACGGAAAATCGCCCCGCATTCGGCAACTATCCGGTCGACCAGGCGCGGCTCGGCGCGGCCGGCGACCGCGCCCACATGCGGCAGCGTGTGCGCCGCCGACAGCGCCCCGCCACCGAAATCCAGACAGTAGAACTGCACCTGGTCAGGACGGTGCGTCACCGCCAACGCCGTAACTAGCGTCCGCAGCGCCGTCGATTTCCCGGATTGGGGTGCACCGATGACCGCCAGATTGCCCGTGGATCCGGACATGTCGACCATCAGTGGCGTGCGGCATTGGTCGAAGGGCCGGTCGACAATGCCGATGGGGACGGCCAGGGCACCCGGCGCGCACTCAACGTCGGCCAAGAGGGCGTCCAGCGCCGGTGCCTGCCCGAGCGGCGGCAGCCAAACGCGGTGCGCGGGTGGCCCCTGGCCAGCCAGCCGGTCCAGGACAGCGCTCGAAATGGTCCATTCGGCTGCCGCGCTCGCCTGTGCGGCGCGGCTGACCGCCCCGGTCACCCAGCTACCGAACACCTGCACCGTTCGCGCCGCCACGGCGTGCCCGCCGGCGTTCGTCGGCACGGGCGCCGAAACCGACGCGGCCTGGAAGCGAATCGGTTCGGCGCCGCTGACGCGCAAGAAGCCGGCGCCGGGCGCGCTCGGCAGGCGGTATGCGTCCAAAGAACCCAATATAGTCTGGGATTCGTTGGCCGACAGTGTTTTCAGGCACAGCCGATATGACAGATGGGCTTCCAGTCCGCGTAACCGACCCTCATCGAGGCGCTGACTGGCCAGCAGCAGGTGGATGCCCAGCGACCGTCCGAGGCGGCCGATCGCGACGAACATGTCGGCGAAATCGGGATGCTGGCTGAGTAGTTCGGAGAACTCGTCGACAATGACGAACAGCGTTGGCAGTGGGGGCAGCGTCCCAACGCCGCGTCCCCGGTCATATGCTACGACGCTTGCACAGCCCGCCATCCGCAACAGCTGCTGGCGACGGTTCATCTCACCGGCCAGGGCAGCGCGCATCCGCGCCACCAGCGGCGCGTCGTCGGCCAGGTTGGTGATCACCGCAGCCACGTGCGGAGCGTGCGCATAATCGAGAAAGGTTGCGCCGCCCTTGAAGTCGATGAGCAGCAGGTTGAGCGTCTCCGGCGAGTTGTGCGTCATCATGCCCAATGCGATGGTGCGTAACAACTCTGACTTGCCCGACCCGGTCGCGCCGATGCACAGCCCATGGGGGCCCATCCCGTCTTCGGCCGGCTCTTTGATATCCAGCTCGAGTGGGGTGCCCCCAACGGCGGTTCCGATCGGAACGCGAAGGCGGTCGCGATCTCGTCGGCGGCGCCACAACGCGGCCGGGTCGAGGTGGTCCAGATCGGAAATGCCGGCCAACTCAAGCCAATCCGGGTCAGCTCCCACCCGGCGCGTCGCGCGCACATGATAGCCGGCCAGCCGGCGCGCACATATCAGCGCGTCGATGGGTGCCATCCGGTCAGGGCACCATCCCGGTGCCTGATCACCCGGCGACCGGATCACCGGCGGGGCGCCGTCGCAGCTGGTACCGATCCCGATCGTGGTTGCGCCATCGATCGGGTCGGCGCCCAGAGCCAAATCGGTGAGCACCACCACTTCGGGTCCCTGGACCGCAGCGAGCGCATGCTGAACCTCCGCCGTGCTCGGGTAGATCATCCGCGCCGGCCCCGCCTCATCGAGGTCTAGCGGATGTTGATTGTGCGGGAGCCATTTCAGCCAATCCCAGTGACCGCACGCCTCATCGTCGACAGCGGCGGCGATCAGCAGTTGGTCGGGTGCGTGCAGCACGGCAAGTTGACAAAGGATCGCACGCAGTAGCCCGCGCACCGCGCCCAGATCGCCGTCGATCGTCACGAGTGCCCCCGCATGCAGGCCGATCGTGACCGGAGCGTGGACCGTTGAATGCGTCTGCAGGAAACGCGTGAGTGCCGTGACGGTGACGGGATCACCATGCCCCTCCGGAGCAAGCTGCGGGGCGACCAGACGGCGGGCGAGCGGCTGAGTTCCCATGCCCACCCGGATGAGGCCGAAGTCGGCGTCGGTTCGCCGCCGCTTCCACATCCGCGGACCACCGATCAGGGTCCACAGCGTGTCGGGATCGGGGTGGCTGCGCACCGCCGACCGGTATTGTGCCGCGGCGATTTCGGACACGCACCGGCGCAGCCCGCTGAGGTAGTCCAGATATTGATCGCGGTCGGCATCGACGCTACGGCCTCGTCCGCGAGCCCGGCCGGTCAGCCCCGTCACCACGGTCGAAACCAGCATCATCGCCGGGAACACCAGAAACAAGGGGCTGCGGGGCAGGCCGGTCCCAGCGGTGAACACCGCGGCCATCATGCTCATGCCCACCACGGAAATTGCGACCGGCAGAAGCCGCGCAAGCACGCCCGGCACCGTCGGCGACGGAAGGTCCGGCGGCGCCGCAACGACGATGTCCGCAGCCGGAATACGCGATTCCGCCGGCCCGGCAGCCTGGGTCACCTCATCCCCTTCCCGAGCGGCGACGCTACGAAGCACCGGCATCGGCGGCAAGTCAGCTGTGCACAACCGAATACGGCGTCGTGCTGAGCTGGCTATGTTTCCTTCCAACCCAACCGAAAGGTGCGCAGGTGCTTGCATCCGATAATGGACTGCGACGTGTCTCCGTGCATTGGGAGACTGCCGTCGTCGACGTCACCCTGCCCGCAGGAATCCCTGTCGCCGTGTTGATTCCATCGGTCGTCGACATCCTCCAAATTGTTCATTCCGACAACGAGGCCTGGCGATACCGCTTGTCGGTCCCCGGCGCGTCCGGGCTGGATCCATCGATGACCCTGGCACAGCACGGCATCGGAGACGGCGCACCCTTGGTGCTCAGCCGCAACACCGCGCCGTTGCCTGCTCCCCGCCACCTCGATGTCGCGGAGGCCGTGTCGGCCACACTCGACGCGGCGACCGAGCCGCGCCGCTACCCCGCACATGCGCGTGCCGTCCGTCTCATCGGGGTGGCGTCGGCGATTGTCTGGGTCGGGGTCGGAGGGCTGGCTATCGTGCGTAACACATTGTGTCTCAACGCCTACCGGGGCGCCGCCACGACGGTGACCGCGTCGGTGGCAGCGTGCGGCCTCGCCCTCGGACTTGCGGTCGTTGCGCGCCGCGGCTATCGAGACCGGACCGCCGGGCTGGGGTTGGGCCTCATCGCTACGGCGTTCGCGGCGGTGGCGGGCTTTGTGGCGGTGCCCGGCGCGCCTGGCATGCCGAACGTATTGCTCGCCGCGGCGGCGGCCGGCGCCACCGGGGTGGTCGCGATGCGGGTATCGGGTTGTGGTGTGGTGACTCTGACGGCCGTGTCGAACTGCGCCGCGGTCATCGCCGCGGCGGCACTGGTGGGCGTGTTCACAGCAGCACCACTGCGCATCGTCGCCTCGGCGACAGCACTGGTGTCCGTCAGCCTGCTTCCAGTGGCGGCGCGGGCATCGATCGCGCTGGCCGGGTTGTCGCCCCGGTTGGGGACCCCGGACGTAGGGGAGACCGAACCGGGCGACGCGCGAACGCATTTCCGAGCGATCCGCGCCGACAGGTGGTTGACCAGCCTGCTTGCCGGACTGTCGGTCTCGGCCACGCTGGGAGCGGTCGGCACCGTACTCGCCGGCGCACCCCGCCTGTCGTGCACCGCGTTCGGCACGCTCACCGGTGCGCTACTGCTGCTGCGTTCCCGATCGACCGACACGAGACGGACGCTGGTGTTTGCGTTCAGCGGAATCCTGGTTGCCGCAACAACCTTCGCGGTTTCCCTCTCACGCGTGCCGATGCCCGGCCCCTGGATCGTGATCGCAACGACGCTGGCGGTCGCCGTGTCGATGTGTTCGGTCTTCGCCGGATCCGCACGGCTCGCCTCGCCCGTCCTACGGCGCAGCGTCGGGCTACTGGAGTTGTCGATGCTGGCCACGATGGTTCCGTTGACCTGCTGGATATGCGGAATCTACGGTGCCGTTCGGGGATTGAACCTCACATGACGAGGCCGTGCGCCGGACGACTGCTGGCGGTGTCGGCTCTGATGTTGGCGGCGCCATTGGGAACGCCTACGGCGCGCGCGGTTTCACCGCCGGATATCGATGAGAGATGGTTGCCCAAGCCTGCCTTGCCTGCACCCCCGTGGCCGACCGTACAACGCGAAATCTGTGCGACGATGACGGCCGACTCTGGACCCGGCCGTCGACACCCAACGGGCCTCGGCGACCTATCGGCCGTCTGGCAACTCAGCCGCGGCACCGGACAACGGGTCGCGGTCATCGACACCGGGATCTCACGACACCTTCGGCTGCCCGATGTAGTGCCTGGCGGCGACTACGTGTCCACTGGCGACGGTACGCAGGATTGCGACGCGCACGGCACGCTGGTGGCTGGAATCATCGCGGCCGCAGCCGATTCCAAAACTGACGGGTTCACCGGGATGGCACCGGAGGCCACCTTGATCAGCATTCGTCAGTCCAGCGCGAAGTTCGCTCCCACCAGCGATCGGTCTCACACCGGCGTCGGTGACGTCGAAACACTGGCGAAAGCCGTTCGGACGGCGGCCGATCTGGGGGCCTCGGTGATCAACATTTCATCGGTTGCGTGCGCACCGGTGGCTTCGACGCTCGACGACCGCGCACTGGGCGCGGCGCTGGCCTACGCCGTCGACGTCAAGAATGCCGTCATCGTAGCCGCGGCGGGCAATACCGGCGGCCCGGGACAGTGCCCACCGCAGCGCGCGGACGCCACCTGGCAGACCATTACGGTCGCCGTCAGCCCGGCGTGGTACGACGACTACGTGCTGACCGTCGGCTCGGTGAATGTTCGCGGAGCGCCGTCGGCATTCACCCTTGCCGGCCCCTGGGTGGACGTCGCGGCGCCCGGCGAGGCGGTGATGTCACTCGCGCCGGAGCCGGTAGCGGGCACGAGCTATGCCGCCCCGGTGGTCAGCGGCCTGGCCGCGCTGATCCGGAGCCGCTTCCCGGCACTGACCGCGCGCCAGGTCATGCAGCGCATCGAGGTGACAGCGCATCATCCACCCGCCGGATGGGATCCCCTCGTTGGCAACGGCACCATTGACCCGCTCGCCGCGGTCAGCACCGGCACGGGTGGCCCCGGCGACACACCCGGCCCATCGCACGCACGGGTGCCGACCATCGCGCCGCCGCCGGAACCCCGCGATTCCCGTGCGCGGGACACGGCGCTCCGTGGCGTCGCGATCTGCGTGGTTGCGCTGGCTCTCGCGCTGGCCACGGGAGCAATCAGAGGTCGCCTATGGCGAGCCCGCAATCCCATCACGTGCGATTGATGCGTTCTGTCGGCTCAGCTCCGGTCCGGCCGGCAACAGCGAGAGAAGCGGCCACGGTGCCGGGCCCGCGCCGTCAAAGCCAAGGTCGTGCGCGGTGTCGTCGTCGTGAACGGCGAACCGAACGCCGGTGTCGCTGATCAGGTAACGAGTACCGGCGTCATCGCCCGCCCGCACGTAGGCGCTTGCGCCGGGCGGCACGTAGACGGCGTCCACGGCAGGGCCGGGGCCGTCGTCCTGCGCCAAACCCACCGGCGCCCGGCCGGGCGGGATCGGCAGCCGGTCCTCGGCCAGGATCACGACGTCGGGTCGGCCGGGTCGCATCTCGCCCCAGCCGGCGCACACGGTAGCGGCCGGCTCTGACAGCGTTGGCGCCCGGTCAGGAAAGAGGCCAACCGGTAGCTCGGCGACGACGGGAGCGGCCCGGATCGCGTCGGGCGCGACAGTGACCGGATTGGCCGTTCCCTGCCGGCTGCTGAACCGGAGTAAGTCGGCGGCCACGTGGCCGATGCGCTGCACGCCGGCGGCTAAAACCGCGTAGTACTCGTCGCCGTCGGCGCGTGTGATGCGAAGCACGCTGCCGACGGAGAACCCGGGCAACCCTGGCGTCGCGACGCCTCGACCGCGGAGGCGTGGCGGTGCGATCGGTGGCGCTTCCGGCACCGCATTCAGCAATGCGTGCGAGACGATCACCGGCGTTTTGCCCTCGAGGCGCAGCGCGCGCACGACGACAGCATCGTCGAGGTCCACCATCGCCCGGTGGCCGTCGTAAAGCAGGTAGGCAGGCGAATCCGACCCGGGACGCACCAGGATCGCTTGCCCGGCGGGCACTCGGTGCACGGTCGGCGCCTCGGAGCGGCGGCCGATGATGACGGTCGTGGTGCCAGCGCCAGTGCTAGCACATATCGACCAACCCACATCGTCTGGAGGCAACGGCCTGCCGAGAAACTGCGGCGCGCCCGGGATGCCCAGCAGCGGCCCGCGTTTGGTGGTGCTCAAGTCGGATTCGCTGACCGGCTGCGGGGCGGCGGCCGTCGCGGCGATGAGTCGGGCAGACGCCAGGTTGAGCACCGGATGCCAAACGTCGCGCACTCGAACGAACAGGGCGCCCGACTCCCGGCTCACCACGATCTGCGCGCGATCCAAGGCCACATGTGGCCGCAGCAGGGCGAGAACCGCACAGCCGGCCACCCCAACAGCGGTGATTACGCACCCGAACGCCACCGGACGCGTGCCCGAGCGAAACCCGGCCCGGGCATCCTGCCGCAGCAACGCGCTTTCGATCCGCCGCAGCAAATACCGGTAAGCGCTGACGTGCAGCCACGTGGCCGGCTGACGCGGCACCTGATCCCCTGACTCTCAAATTCCGTCAACGGCCACGTTAAGCGGCCATGTCGGGACGCCAGAACGGTTATCCACAGGTTGCGCGGGGTTTCGGCGCATCACAATTTGGGTAAAATTGCGCCGGTGAAAACTCACCGTGTACGTACCCGTCGGGCGGGCACCGCGCGGTCAGCCGGCCGGATCGGCCTGGGTGTTTCTGCCCTGGCTCTCGCCGCTGGCCTGCTCGCGACCCCCGCCCCGGCGCCGAAAGCCACCGCAGATGACTGCCCGGACGTCGAGGTCATCTTCGCCCGCGGCACCAACGAGCCCCCCGGCCTGGGTCGGGTCGGCGACGCATTCGTGGACTCGCTGCGCCAGCAGACCAACGGCCTGAACATCCTGCCCTACGGCGTGAACTACGCCGCCAGCAAGCTGCAGCTGCACGGCGGCGACGGCGCCAACGACACCATCGACCGCGTCAAGAAGAGCGTGGAGAAGTGCCCCAACACCAAGATCGTGCTGGGCGGCTACTCGCAGGGCGCCTCGGTGATGGACATCGTGGCCGGCGTCCCGATCGGCGGCATCACCTGGGGCAACACGCTGCCGGCACAATACGCCAACAACATCGCTGCCGTCGCCACCTTCGGTGACGTGGCCGACCGGGCCGGCGGCACCCTGCCCAGCCAGAGCGCGATGCTGGGATCGAAGGCCATCGACCTGTGCAACCCCAACGACCCGGTCTGCCACGCCGGGCCCGGCAACGAGTGGAGTGGGCACACCGAGGGCTACGTCCCCGTGTACACCACCCAGGCCGCGGCGTTCGTCGCGCAGAAGCTGGCGGCCGCCGGGCTCGGCCAGCAGTCGCCCGCGTTCGGTCCACCGCTGGGCCCCGTCCCGCAGACCCCCGGCTACGGCCCTCAGCAACCGGGCTACGCCCCCCAGCAACCGGGCTACGGCCCTCAGCCGCCCGTCTACGGGCAGAACCCGCCCGGGTCGGGCCCCTCGATCCACGGCGGTCCCGGCACCGGTCCGGCTCCCGCGCCATCGTTGCCGGCGCCGGCTACCAACTCACCGCAAGCACCTCTCGTCTAAATCGTTACCGTCGGGTTATCAACGCCCCCTTAACATCGCTGTGTGAGGCTTATCCCGTTAGGGCTGGGCATCGGAATTGGCGCAACGACGGCGTTATTGATTGGTCCCCAATTGGTTCCGCATGCGTCGGCGTCGTGCCCCGGCGTTGAGGTGGTGTTCGCCCGGGGCACCGACGAGCCACCCGGTGTCGGCAAGGTAGGAGCCGCCTTCGTCAGCGCGTTGCGCGAGCAGACCCGCAAAAGCGTTGGCGCATACGGGGTGAACTACCCGGCCAACAAAGACTTCCTGGCCGCTGCCAACGGCGCCAACGATGCCAGCACCCACCTTCAGCAGATGGCCGTCAACTGCCCCGACACCAAACTAGTGCTGGGAGGCTACTCCCAGGGCGCCGCCGTCGTCGACATCGTCACGGCCGCACCGATATCCGGCCTCGGCTACCGCCAGCCGTTGCCGCCACAGGCCGCCGATCACGTCGCCGCCGTCGCGCTGTTCGGCAATCCATCCGGCCGGGCGGGTCAACTGATGAACGCCCTGTCCCCGAATTTCGCGGGAAAGACCATCGACCTGTGCAACCCGGGCGACCCCATCTGTTCGGCGGGGTCGCAGTGGAGCTCGCACCTGAGCTACGTGCCCGGATTGACCAACAGGGCAGCGAATTTCGTCGCGGGCAGGATCTGATCTTGAATCACCGCCGGTACTGCGCGGCGTGCGCCGCGTCCATCGCTGCGGCGACGCTTCTCGCTCTAGCGGTCACCACCCTCGCGGCGCCGCCGGCGTCGGCGGACTGTCCGGGTGCCGAGGTGGTTTTCGCCCGCGGCCGGGAGGAACCACCCGGTGTCGGCTACGTCGGCGCCGCGTTCCTCAATTCACTGCGCGCCAAGGTGCGCATGCCGGTGGGGGCCTACGGGGTCAACTATCCCGCCGATGTCAGCCCGGCCAAGGGCGCCAACGACATGAGCGCGCACGTCCAGCAGATGGCGCGAAGCTGCCCGGGCACCCGCGAGGTGCTCGGCGGATATTCGCTGGGTGCCGTTTCCGCCGATCTGGTTGTCGCGGTTAGTCAACCGGCATTCGGATTCACCAACCCGCTGCCCCCGGCATTCGACCAGCAGGTGGCGGCGGTCGCCCTGTTCGGTAACGGCACCCGCAAAGTCCTTGGACCGGTCCCAGATTTCAGTCCGGCGTTCGCCGCCAAGACCATCGATGTGTGCGCGAAGGGCGACCCGATCTGCTCGGCGGCCGGCCTGAATTGGCCTTCGCATCTGCAGCCCTCTTACATCGACTCCGGACTGGTTGATCAGGCCGCCAACTTCGTCGCCGCCAGGCTGTGACCACTCAATCGCGCGAGCGCACATCCCGGGTGATCAGGTTGCGCGCCGCCAGCTGGTCATCGGGCGGGTAATCGACACCGACCAGCGACAAGCCATGCGCCGGAGCTGCGGCGAAATCGCTGGATCGCTGTGTTGCGCTAAGCAATTCGCGGCAGTAGGAGACGGGACGGCGGTGTTCCCCGACGGCCAGCAGCGCACCGACCAGTGAGCGCACCATCGACCAGCAGAACGCGTCGGCGCTCACGTGCGCGGTGATCAGGTCGCCGTCGTGGATCCAATCCAGCCGCTGCAGGTCGCGAATGGTGGTGGCGTTCTCGCGATGCCGGCAGAACGCGGCAAAATCGTGCAGGCCGAGCAGGTCTCGCGATGCCGCGTTCATCGCCTCTACGTCCAGCGGGCGCGGCCAGGCCGTGACGTAACGGGTCTGCAGCGGCTGCACACCCCAGGGCGCCGTCGAGATGCGATACACGTAGTGGCGGCGCAGCGCCGAGAACCGGGCGTCGAAACCCGCAGGGGCGCGGGTGATATCGACAACCCGGACATCAGTGGGCAGAAACCGGCCCAGCCGGCGCAGCAGTGGCACGAACTCGGGTTCACCGACACGCGGTGTACGCGGATAGGCGTTCGGCAGCGCTTCTGACGGCACGTCGACGTGGGCCACCTGCCCGGTGGCATGGACTCCGGCATCGGTACGTCCCGCCGCGCGCAGCCGCACGGGCGCGCGAAAGACGGTCGTCAGCGCCTCGTCGAGAATTCCCGCCACGGTCCGTTGGCCGGCCTGAGCGGCCCAGCCCGCGAACCCTGTTCCGTCGTAGGCGATGTCAAGCCGCAGACGGATGTCCTCGTTAACTCTCGTCAGCCTCGTCATCGGCGTCGGCCGCTTCGGCTTCGGCTCTCGCGGCGACGGCCTTGTCGGCCTTTTCTTCCGCTTCGGCCTGGACCTTGGTCGGCTCGGCCTCGGTCGTGGTCTCCTCGACCTCGGCCGTCGGGCCGACGGCCTCTTGCGGCTCGACAGAAGCCTGGGGTGCCGCGGCCGCCGCCACAGGAGCGTCGGTCTTCTTCGAAGCCTTCACCCGACGAGCCCGATCGGCCTCCGAGGTGACCGTCTTCTCCCGCACCAGCTCGATCACGGCCATGGGTGCGTTGTCGCCCTTGCGTGGCTCGACCTTGATGATGCGGGTGTAGCCGCCGTTGCGGTCGGCATAGAACGGACCGATCTCCTCGAACAGGGCGTGCACCACGTCCTTGTCGCGGATCTTCTTCAGCACCTCTCGACGGTTGTGCAGCGCACCCTTTTTCGCGTGCGTGATCAGCTTTTCCGCATAGGGCCGCAACGCACGCGCCTTGGGCTCGGTCGTCTTGATTCGGCCGTGCTCGAACAGCGAGGTGGCCAGGTTGGCCAGCAGTGCCTTCTGGTGCGATGACGACCCGCCGAGGCGAGGTCCCTTGGTGGGCTTGGGCATTGCGACTATCTCCTATTTGGGGCCGGCCCCCGTATCAGGTAGGGCCGGGACGGACTTTCGTCAGTTGTGTCCGGTTCCTCAGCGGCCGCTGCACGGCCGCATCGTCACCGGACGGCGTTTACAGCTGCTCGGTTTCCGCGTAGTCCTGGTCGTCGTAGGACGCCTCGCTGGACCAGGTGCCGGTGGCGACGTCGTAACCCGCGACCTGCGAGGGGTCGAAGCTCGGCGGGCTGTCCTTGAGCGACAGGCCCAGCTGGTGCAGCTTGACCTTCACCTCGTCGATCGACTTCTGTCCGAAGTTGCGGATGTCGAGCAGGTCGGACTCGGTGCGGCTCACCAGCTCGCCGACGGTGTGCACACCCTCGCGCTTGAGGCAGTTGTAGGACCGGACGGTCAGATCCAGGTCGTCGATCGGCAGGGCGAACGACGCGATGTGGTCGGCCTCGGCCGGCGACGGCCCGATCTCGATGCCCTCGGCCTCGACGTTGAGTTCGCGTGCCAGACCGAACAATTCGACCAGGGTCTTGCCCGCCGACGCCAGCGCGTCGCGGGGGTTGATCGAGCTCTTGGTCTCGACGTCCAGGATCAGCTTGTCGAAGTCGGTGCGCTGCTCGACACGGGTGGCGTCCACCTTGTAGGTGACCTTGAGCACCGGCGAGTAGATGGAATCGACTGGGATACGGCCGATTTCGGCACCGGACGCGCGGTTCTGCACGGCGGGCACGTAGCCACGGCCGCGCTCGACGACCAACTCGACCTCGAGCTTGCCCTTGTCGTTCAAAGTCGCGATGTGCAAGTCGGGGTTGTGCACGGTGACACCGGCCGGCGGCACGATGTCACCCGCGGTGACCTCGCCCGGGCCTTGCTTGCGCAGGTACATCGTGACCGGCTCGTCCTCCTCGGAGGACACGACCAGGCTCTTGAGGTTCAAGATGATCGCGGTGACGTCTTCCTTGACGCCCGGCACAGTGGTGAACTCATGCAGCACGCCGTCGATGCGGATGCTGGTGACGGCCGCACCCGGAATCGAGGACAGCAGGGTCCGCCGCAACGAATTGCCCAGGGTGTAGCCGAATCCCGGCTCCAGCGGCTCGATGACGAACTGGGAGCGGCTGTCGGTGAGAACTTCCTCCGACAGGGTGGGTCGCTGAGAGATCAGCATGGTGTTTCTTCTTCTCCTTCTCGGCACCCGCTATTTGATGCCGCTTGGGTTGTCCCGCGGGGATCCGCCGCGCCCGGCTTCGCCGCGCTTGCGATCACCGCGAGACCTGCACCGGTTGGGTACAGGGGTCTTTACTTCGAGTAGAACTCGACGATGAGCTGCTCGACGAGGGGCACGTCGATCTGAGCCCGCTCGGGCAGCTGGTGGACGAGGATGCGCTGGCGCTCCCCCACCACCTGCAGCCAGCTCGGGATCGGGCGGTCGCCCGCCGTCTCCCGCGCGATCTGGAACGGCACGGTGTTCAGCGAGCTGTCCCGCACGTCGATGATGTCGTGCTGCGACACCCGGTAGCTGGGAACGTTGACGTGTACGCCGTTGACGCTGAAGTGTCCGTGGCTGACCAGCTGACGGGCCATCCGGCGGGTCCGCGCCAGGCCGGCGCGGTATACGACGTTGTCCAGCCGGCTTTCCAGGATGCGCAGCAGCTCCTCACCGGTCTTGCCGGGTTGCCGCACGGCCTCTTCGTAGTAGCGACGGAACTGCTTTTCCATCACACCGTAGGTGAAGCGGGCCTTCTGCTTCTCCTGCAGCTGCAGCAGGTATTCGCTTTCCTTGATCCGCGCGCGCCCGTGCTGGCCGGGCGGGTAGGGGCGCTTCTCGAAGGCCTGGTCGCCACCGACGAGGTCGGTGCGCAGCCGGCGCGACTTGCGAGTGATGGGTCCGGTGTATCGAGCCATGGTTGTCTCCTAGACCCTTCTGCGCTTCGGCGGGCGGCAGCCGTTGTGCGGCTGCGGCGTGACGTCGGCTATCGCGCCGACCTCCAGGCCGGCGGCCTGCAGCGACCGGATCGCGGTCTCCCGGCCCGAACCCGGGCCCTTCACGAACACGTCGACCTTCTTGACGCCGTGTTCCTGCGCCTTGCGCGCGGCGTTCTCGGCGGCCAGCTGGGCCGCGAACGGGGTCGACTTCCGCGAGCCTTTGAAGCCCACGTGACCCGACGATGCCCAGGCGATGACGTTGCCCTGGGGGTCGGTGATCGTGACGATCGTGTTGTTGAAGGTGCTCTTGATGTGGGCGGCACCGTGCGGGATGTTCTTCTTTTCCCGCCTGCGGGTCTTCTGACCCTTCTTGGGCGCCGCGGCGCCCGCCTTCTTTGCTGGTGGCATCGGGGTTTACCTGGCCTTCTTCTTGCCGGCGATGGTGCGCTTGGGGCCCTTGCGGGTGCGCGCGTTGGTCTTTGTCCGCTGGCCGCGCACCGGCAGGCCGCGGCGGTGCCGCAGGCCCTGGTAGCAGCCGATTTCGATCTTGCGGCGGATGTCAGCCTGCGTCTCGCGGCGGAGGTCACCCTCGACCTTGAGGTTTGCCTCGATGTAGTCACGCAGGTGGGTCAGCTGATCATCGGTCAGATCCCTCGTGCGCAGGTCCTTGTCGATGCCGGTAGCTGCCAGAATCTCGTTCGACCGGGTGCGGCCGACGCCGAAAATGTAGGTCAGGGCGATCTCCATCCGCTTGTCACGCGGAAGGTCGACGCCGACTAGTCGAGCCATGGGTGGCGTTTCCTCTTTTTCAGGCGGAGGTCTGTTCCCAGCCCGTTCCCGCAACCCCGGTAGGGATGGTCATATCTCGCGGGGCCCGGCCTCCGTCCGGGCGTGGATGAGCTAGCCCATCTCTGTAGATGCCAGCCGCTCACTGGTGCTGGGAGGTCTGCATTCAGTTGTGTCGGGGCGCCGAAGCGCATGCGATCGCCGCTAGCCCTGGCGCTGCTTGTGGCGCGGATCCGAGCAGATCACCATGACCCGCCCATGCCGACGGATCACCCTGCACTTGTCACAGATTGGCTTGACGCTCGGGTTCACCTTCACGGCTGTTCGATCCTGTTCTGTTTCGTTCGTCGTTGTTGGAGATCAGGCGCGTTACTTGTACCGGTACACGATGCGGCCACGGGACAGGTCGTAGGGAGACAACTCCACCACCACCCGGTCCTCGGGCAGGATACGGATGTAGTGCTGCCGCATCTTGCCGCTGATGTGGGCAAGCACCTTGTGACCATTCTCCAGCTCAATGCGGAACATCGCATTGGGCAGGGGCTCGACCACCCGGCCCTCCACCTCGATGGCGCCGTCCTTCTTGGCCATAACTAGTTAAGAATCCTCGTCATATAGTTTCGTTCTCGTCTGCGCCCAGTCGACGCGACATTGCACCGACTTGGAACGTGAGCCGGCGACAGGAAATTCCTAGGAACTTGGCACACAAAAAGTCGGCGCGGATGCCGCACCGTTGTTCCACGATACCCGGTTGATCCGCTGCACCAAAATCGCTGTCGGCAAAACGCGGCCGGCGTCCTCGACCTCCCGCCTGGCCGCTGACGAGCGCATACTTAACGCCGATGACCAACCCCTCAAGCCAGCGCAAGCCCGTCATGTTGACCGTCGACGACGATCCCTCGGTCTCCCGAGCGGTCGCGCGCGACCTGCGCCGCCACTACGGAGAAGAGCACCGGATCGTGCGCGCGGAATCCGGGCCCGACGCGCTGGGCACGCTCAAGGAGCTCAAACTGCGCGGCGAGACGGTCGCGCTGCTGATCGCCGACTACCGGATGCCGGAGATGAGCGGCATCGAGTTCCTCGAACAGGCGATGGACCTGTATCCGGCGGCGCGCCGGGTGCTGCTGACCGCCTACGCCGACACGCACGCCGCCATCGACGCGATCAACGTCGTCGACCTGGACCACTACCTGCTCAAGCCGTGGGATCCGCCGGAGGAGAAGTTCTATCCCGTCATCGATGGGCTGCTGGACGCCTGGCGGGCCGCACCCGAGCACCCGATCCCACACACCAAGGTGATCGGTCACCGCTGGTCGGCGCGGTCCTGGCAGGTCCGCGACTTCCTGGCCCGCAACGGCCTCTATTACACCTGGTTCATGGCCGACGAACCCGCCGGTGAGCGGCTGCTCAGCGCGGCCGGCACCGACGGCCTGCGGTTGCCGGTGGTGATCACCCAGCGCGGCGAACCTTTGGTCGACCCCACCGATGCGCAGCTGGCCGAAACCCTGGGTCTGACGACCACGCCGTCACAGGACTTCTATGACCTGATCGTGGTCGGCGGCGGGCCCGCGGGCCTGGCCGCGGCCGTGTACGGCGCCTCGGAGGGGCTGCGCACGGTGCTCATCGAGCACACCGCCACCGGCGGTCAGGCCGGTCAGAGCTCGCGTATCGAGAACTATCTGGGCTTCCCCGACGGGGTGTCGGGTGGCCAGCTGGCCGACCGGGCCCGCCGGCAGGCGGACAAGTTCGGCGCCGAGCTGATCACCGCACGCAAGGCGAGCGCCCTCGAGGTGAACGGAGCCAAACGCACCGTGCGGTTCAAAGACGGCGGCTCGGTCGACGCGCACGCCGTCATCCTGGCCACCGGGGTGTCCTACCGCAAGCTGCAGGCCGAGGGCTGCAGCGAGCTGACCGGCTGCGGCATCTATTACGGAGCGGCCGTCTCGATCGCCTCTGAATGCGAAGGCGAAGAGGTCTACGTGATCGGCGGAGCCAACTCGGCCGGCCAGGCGGCCATGTATCTGTCGCGGACCGCCAAGTCGGTCAACATCGTCGTGCGCGCCCCGTCGCTGGAGGCGTCGATGTCCTACTACCTCATCCAGCAGATCGAGGCGAACCCCAAGATCAACGTCCTGACCTGCACCGAGGTGCAGCGCGCCACCGGCGACGGCCACCTGGAGCAGCTACGGCTGGTCAACAACCGGACCGGGGAAACCGAGGATGTCACCTGCGGCCGGATGTTCATCTTCATCGGCGCCGCCCCGCGCACCGACTGGCTCGACGGGGTGCTGGCCCGCGACGACCACGGGTTCATCCTGACCGGTCCGGACCTGCGCAACGTGTGCGGCTGGACGCTGGAACGCCCGCCGCATCACCTCGAGACCAGCGTGCCCGGGGTTTTCGCCACCGGCGACGTCCGCTCGACGTCGGCCAAGCGGGTAGCCGCCGCCGTCGGCGAAGGGTCGATGGCGGTCATGCTGGTCCACCGATACCTGGCCGAATCATGACCGCCACCGAATCGAAGCCGATGCCGTGTGAGCCCGACGAGCTGCGCAGCCTGTTCCTGTTCGAGGCGCTCACCGACGAGCAGCTCGCCGTGCTGTGCAGTAACGGGCACATTCAGCACTACGAACCGGGTCCGATCTGCGTCGAGGGCGAACCGGCGACCTGCTTCTACGTGCTGATCGAGGGCGAGCTGATGATGTCGAAGCTCTCCGGCGGCCAGGACATCGAAACGAACCGCACCTCACAGCGCGGCGTGTACTGCGGGGCGTGGCGGGCCTTCACCGGCGGCAAGCAGAAGACCTACGACGCCTCGGTGCACGTGACCAAGCCGTCGCGCTTCTTCGTGATGGACGCGCCGGTGTTCGCCGATTTCATGAAGGCCCAGTTCCCCATGGCGGTGCATCTGCTCGACGGCATCGCCGTCGGCACCGACCGCACCCGCCGGATCATCGACAACCGGGAGAAGCTACTGGCGCTGGGCCGGTTGTCCGCCGGGCTGACACACCAGCTGAACAATCCCGCCGCGGCCATCTCGCGGTCCGCCGCGGATCTGCGCGAACGCGTCGCCAACATGCGGCACAAGCTGGCGATGCTCGCCGACGGCACCATCAGCCCCGAGGCGTTGAGCGCACTGGTGCAATTGCAGGAGCGGGTCGCCGAGCAGGTCGCCAAGTCGGCGTCCGAGCACCTGAGCGCGCTCGAGACCTCCGACCGCGAGGACGCCGTCGGCGACTGGCTGGACGAGCACGGCATCGAGGGTGGCTGGGACATCGCGCCGACGTTCGTCGAGGGCGGCATCGACACCGACTGGCTGGAGCGGATTTCGGCGGTCAGCGAGGAGCTCGCGTCGACGTCGCTGGAGCAGGCGATCCGATGGATCAACTACACCATCGAAAGCGAGCTGCTGATGAATCAGATCGTGGAAGCGAGCAAGCGAATTTCGGCCTTGGTCGCCGACGCCAAGCAGTATTCGCAAATGGATCGGGCCCCGTTCCAGGTGGCCAATGTGCACGATCTGCTGTACAGCACGCTGGCGATGTTCGCCGACCGGCTGACCAAGGACGCGGGCAAAGAGGCCGGGGAGAACCCCGCGATCACCGTGGTCAAGGATTTCGACAAAACTCTTCCCGAAATCCCTTGCTATCCGGGCGATCTCAACCAAGTGTGGACCAACATCATAGACAACGCGCTCGCCGCGATGCGCGATACGGGCGGCACGCTGACCGTCCGGACCTGCCGTTTCGGCGAGAACATGGCCCGGGTCGAGATCTGTGACACCGGGCCGGGAATCCCGGCGGATATCCGCGAGCACATTTTCGAGCCGTTCTTCACCACCAAACCGTTCGGCGAGGGCACCGGGCTCGGGCTGGATCTGGCGTTCAACATCGTCGTGAAGAAGCATCGCGGTGACCTGCGGGTGGAGTCGGTGCCCGGCGACACCCGGTTCATCGTGCTTCTGCCGCTCACTGCCGACGCCGCCGCCGCGGACCTCGACGAAGTCGATGAGGACGAAGCCGATGAGGATGTAGCCGCCGCGGAATAGCTCTCACGGGGCGCGGGTTAAGAACACCATGACCGATGCAGCGAGCAAACCCAATCTCGGCCGGTTCGGATCGTTCGGACGCGGCGTCACACCCGAGCAGGCCAGGGACATCGAAGCGCTGGGCTACGGCGCCGTCTGGGTCGGTGGTTCACCGCCCGCCGAGCTGGCCTGGGTCGAGCCCCTCCTGGAGGCGACCACGACGTTGCAGGTGGGCACCGGCATCGTCAACATCTGGACCGCGGCGGCCAAGCCGGTGGCCGAATCGTTTCACCGCATCGACAAGGCGTACCCCGGCCGGTTCCTGCTGGGCATCGGCGTCGGCCATCCCGAGGCTCACACCGAATACCGCAAGCCGTACGACGCGCTGACCGACTACCTGAACCAGCTCGATGACTATGGCGTACCCGCCAACCGCAGGGTAGTGGCGGCGCTGGGCCCGCGCGTCCTCAAGCTGTCCGCAGAACGCTCGGCCGGGGCGCACCCCTACCTGACCACCCCGGAACACACCGCGCGTGCCCGCGAACTCATCGGGCCGTCGGCCTTCCTGGCTCCCGAGCACAAGGCGATCCTGACCACCGACCCCGAGAAGGCCCGGGCCGTCGGCCGCAAGGCGCTCGACGTGTACTTCAATCTCGCCAACTACCGGAACAATTGGAAGCGGCTCGGTTTCACCGAGGACGAAGTCACCCGGCCGGGCAGCGACCGCCTGGTGGACGCGGTGGTGGCGTATGGCACCGTGGACCAAATCGCGGCGCGGCTCTCTGAACACCTGGACGCCGGCGCCGATCACGTTCCCGTGCAGGTCCTGACGAAGGATGAAAACCTGGTCTCCGCGCTGGCCGAACTGGCGGGGCCGCTGGGTTTGACGCCGTCCTGACGTCCCGTAGGGGGAGCTAGATGACCGACGTTTCACTCAAACCCGAGCTCGGCCGGTTCGGGGTGTGGCTGCCAAATCGATCGATTTCTCCCGAACTGGCCGCGAGCATCGAATCGCTGGGCTACGGCGCCGCCTGGATTGGTGGATCACCGGACGCCGACCTGTCCTGGGCCGAGCCGGCCCTGGCGCAGACGGCGTCGTTGCAGCTGGCCACCGGAATCATCAACATCTGGTCGGCGCCGGCCAGGGTCGTCGCCGAATCGTTTCACAGGATCGAATCCGGCCATCCGGGAAGGTTTTTGCTGGGGATCGGCGTCGGCCACCCGGAGCGCACGCAGGAATACGTGAAGCCCTACGACGCGCTGGTCTGCTACCTCGACGAACTCGACTCGGCTGTGGTGCCGACCAGCCGGCGAGTGGTCGCGGCGCTCGGGCCGCGGATGCTGGGCCTCGCGGCGCGGCGCAGCGCCGGTGCGCACCCGTATCTGACCACGCCGGAGCACACCGCCAAGACGCGTGAGTTGGTCGGCGGGGCAGTGTATTTGGCGCCCGAACACAAGGTGGTGCTGACCACCGACGCCGAGAAGGCCCGCGCGGTCGGTCGTCGGACGGTCGAGTTCTATCTGGGCCTGAGCAACTACGTGAACAACTGGTTGCGGCTGGGGTTCACCGAAGCCGACGTGCGCAAGCCCGGCAGCGACAAATTGATCGACGCGGTGGTCGCCTATGGCACCGCGCAGGACATCGCGAATCGGTTGGCCGAACATCTGGAGGCCGGCGCCGACCACGTGGCGATCCAGGTGCTGGGTGGCGATGGTGACCAAGCAACGCTGCTACCTGCGCTAACCGAATTGGCGGCACCCCTGGGGCTAACTGCCGCAAACTGACCGATCCGCTCGGTTAGGGTTTGGGCATGCGGTTATTGGTCACCGGCGGCGCTGGATTCATCGGCGCCAACTTCGTGCACAGCACGGTCCGGGAACACCCCGAGGATTCCGTGACGGTGCTCGACGCCATGACCTATGCGGGCCGGCGCGAGTCACTGGCCGACGCCGAGGACGCCATAGAGCTGGTGGTGGGTGACATCACCGACACCGAGCTGGTGTCGCGGCTGGTCGCGGAATCCGACGCGGTGGTGCATTTCGCTGCAGAGAGCCACGTCGACAACGCGCTGGACAGTCCCGAGCCGTTCCTGCACACCAACGTCGTCGGCACCTTCACCATCCTCGAGGCGGTGCGCCGTTACGGCGTGCGGCTACACCACATCTCGACCGACGAGGTGTACGGCGACCTGGAGCTCGACGACCCGCGGCGGTTCACCGAGGCGACGCCCTATAACCCGTCGAGCCCGTATTCGGCGACCAAAGCCGCCGCCGACATGCTGGTGCGCGCCTGGGTGCGCTCGTATGGGGTGCGCGCGACGATCTCGAACTGCTCGAACAATTACGGGCCGTATCAGCATGTCGAGAAGTTCATCCCGCGCCAGATCACCAACGTGCTCACCGGCCGCCGGCCCAAGCTGTACGGCACCGGCGCCAACGTTCGCGACTGGATCCACGTCGACGACCACAACAGTGCGGTCCGGCGCATCCTGGACAAGGGCGAGATCGGGCGCACCTATCTGATCAGCTCCGAAGGAGAGCGCGACAACCTGAGCGTGCTGCGCACGCTGCTGCAGATGATGGGCCGCGAGCCCGACGACTTCGACCACGTCACCGACCGCGTGGGCCACGATCTGCGTTACGCAATCGACCCCTCGTCGCTGTACGACGAATTGTGTTGGGCGCCAAAGCACACCGATTTCGAAGACGGCCTGCGTGCCACCATCGACTGGTATCGCGCGAACGAATCGTGGTGGCGCCCGTTGAAAGACGCCTCGGAAGCCCGCTACGAAGAGCGCGGGCAGTAGCGTGCACGTTCGCGAACTAAAGATTCCCGGCGCCTGGGAGATCGCTCCCACCGTCCACGGCGATTCGCGCGGCATTTTCTTCGAATGGCTCAGCGACAAGGGCTTCCGCTCCTTCGCCGGCCATGGCTTGGACGTCCGACAGGCCAATTGCTCGGTGTCCTCGGCCGGCGCGTTGCGCGGATTGCACTTCGCGCAGTTGCCGCCGAGCCAGGCCAAGTACGTAACCTGCGTTCGCGGTTCGGTGTTCGATGTCGTCGTCGATATCCGGGTGGGCTCACCGACATTCGGGCAGTGGGATTCGGTTCTGCTCGACGACTCCGATCACCGGACGATCTACGTCTCCGAAGGACTGGGGCACGGCTTCCTTGCGCTGCAGGACAATTCCACGGTGATGTATCTGTGCTCGGCGGAATACAGCCCGCAGCGCGAACACACGATCTGCCCGACCGATCCCTTGCTGGCCATCGACTGGCCGTCGGTGGACGGGCGGGCACCCAACCTATCCGACCGAGATGCCGCGGCGCCCAGCTTCGCGGAGGTGCGTGCCTCCGGCCTGCTGCCCACCTGGGACGAGACCCGGGCGTTTGTGGAGGAGATGAGACTCAGGCAGAAGCGGGCCGATTTCGCCTAGCCGCCAGAGGGCACGCCCACAAGGCCACCGTGAGCACCTCCGCCATCACGCTGGCGGCGGCGTACGGTGCTGGTTCCCAACCCCGTTCGGAGAAGCCGGACAGGCCGGCGGTGCGCGACAGCATGAATGCGACGAGTGAACCGGCCGCCAGCATGGCACCGGCCCAGCGCAGCCAGCCGGGACCGCCGATCAGGATCAGCAGCGCGATCGCGAACGACAGGCTGGCCTGAGCCATGAATGCGGTGCCGATCGTCGGAATGTGCCGGTAGCCATGCAGATAGAGGTGGGCGTGGGCCGCGGCGCTGATGGTCAACGAGACGGCGAGGCCGAGGCGGACCAGGATGGTCGTCAATGTCATTGCAGCGCGGTCTCCTTCAGGGCCAGAGCGGTCTGTCCCTTGGCGTAGCTGACCTCGCGGACGCCCAGCGCGTCGCGCAGCTTGCCGGCCGGAAGCGTGACCGGCTTGGGCGCGGGCCCATCGCCGGGCCGCGGCAGCGGGTAGGCGGTGGTGGTGCCGCTGTAGAACGTGACGTTGTCCTCGGTCTTGGAGAACAGTTGGTGAACATGGCCGTTCAGGCAGGTGACCGAGGAGAAGCGGCGCAGGTAGCTCAGCGCCTGGGTGGCGTCGTCGGTGCCCCAGCCCCATTGCGGGTACATCGCGAACAGCGGGATGTGGGTGAACACGATGATGGGGGTATCGCTGGAGAGGCGCGCGACATCCTTTTTGACGAACTCCAACTGATCGGCGCCAAGATGGCCGAGTTTGCGCAGATTCAGCGTATTGACCAATGCGATCAGGTGCACGCCGGCGATGTCGAGGCTGTACCACCCGTCGCCAACGGAGCCGGCGCCGAAGGTGTTTCGATACTTGCGCCCCGCGTCATCGATCGAGTCGTGCTCTCCTGGCACGGTGAACACGTGTGGCGTCTTGAGTCCACTCATCATCTGCTTCGCCTGGTCGAACTGCTCCGGGCTGGACAGGTGGGTGAGGTCCCCGGTGTGGATGACGAAATCCGGTGTGTAACCGAGGTCGTTGACCAGATCGATCGCGCGGCCGAAGGTTCCGGTGACGTCGGGGTTGGGCGCCCCGGTGAAACCGAGGTGGCTGTCGCTGATTTGGGCGAACCGCAGCGTGGGCCGGGCAGCCGCGTGTTGCGCCCCTGCCCGGCCCGCGACATGCGAGATGACCTCGCCGCCGGCCACTGCGAACCCGACCGCCGCACCGAACCATGCCGTGTGCCGGATGAGCTGGCGGCGAGTCATGCCCTTCTCGCCGACGCTCATCCCGTCACCACCACGGTGCCGCGCATCATCGGGTGGATGGAACAGACGTAGTCGAAACTCCCTGCGGCGGAGAAGGTATGGGCGAAGGTGGCACCCGTTCCCATGCCGGGTGAGCGAAAGGAGCCGTCACTCGCTGCCACCGTGTGGGGTTCTTCGTCGCGGTTGGTCCACGTGACGGTGGTCCCGACGGGCACGGTCAACGTCACCGGCGCGAACGCGAAGCCGTCGATGCTGACCTGGTCGCCGCGCACCGGGGCCGGCGCGGTGATCGAGGTCGCGGTGATCGAGGTGCTGGGCGCGGCGGTGGTCGCCACCGGTCGTGGCTGAGAGCAACCGGACAGCAGCACCACACCCACGGCCGCCGCAGTCGCCGAAAGTCTTCGTAGCATGGGGATATCCATGCCAGGAGATAGCGCGGTGGGTTACACCGCTCAGGCCGGGCGCGTCGGACGCGGCGGGGCGAAGACCTCGATGGCCCCGTTGACCTCACGAACCATCAATTCGGGCAGCGGCTTCGGCGCTATGGGCAACTGGTGGGTGAGCACCTGCCCGGTCGGCGAGAACGACGTGGTGTGGCACGGGCAGCGCAGGGTGTCGTCGGGTGCGTCGAACCACAGCTTGCAGCCCTGGTGGGTGCACACCCCGGAGATCGCCTGGACTTTTCCGGCGACGCGGCGGACGAATCCGGTCACCGAGCCGAGATCGAAAGCGCGCATGGCGCCGTCGGGCACGTCCGAGCCGGCCGCGACGCGCTGCCAGCTGCCCTCGTTGGGCGTGAGTTGCCCGGCGGCGTTCTCCGGAGTCCGACCGTCGCCGCGTTGGCCCGCGATCAGGGCGCGGTCGACGGACACCGCGGCGACCGCCGCGGTCGCGGCGGCCGACGTCGCGACGATGACCTGACGGCGCGTGCCGCCGCGGCGCGGCGCGGTTTCCGTGGTCGCGCCCGACATCTGCTCGGCGACACGCCGGTGCAGATCGGCAACGAATTCCGGGCTCGGCGCGTCACCACCCTCGCGGGCCGCGCGCAGCTCGATCGCCGTGCGGACCTGCGCGGCCTCGAAGTCGTCGGGCGCGAACGGCCTGGGCCGGCGCCCCCGCAACAGGTCGTCGACATAACGTCGCAGCCCTCGCGCATTCATGGCTGGCCCCCATCGTTGACCTGCGCCGCCAGCCGCAGGGCGCGGTGCTGGAGCACCTTGGCATTGCCCACGCTGATTCCGAGTTCCGCGGCTGACTCCTTGATCGAATTACCCCGCAGGAAGCGGGATTCCAGGATCTGGCGATAGCGGTCCGGCAGGCTGTCCAGCACCCGGGCGACACGCTGGGGTGCGGTGCTGACCGCGTCCTGGCTGTCGGCTGGTTGTTCGATGTCCTCGATCGAGGTTATCTCTCGCCCCAGCGTCTCGCGCCAGTGCGCGGCGAGCACCGTCCTGGCGGTCGCCCTCAGGTACGCACGCACCTCGGCGACGCTCGCGGTCAGCCGCAGCGGCCGCAGCGCGGCGAGGAACACCTCGGCGGTGAGATCTTCTGCGTCGGTTTGGTTGCCGACGCGCGCGAACAGCGTGCGGTACACCCAGGTCACGTTGTCGGAGTACACGGCTTCCCAGTCCGGGTAGCCACCATCGGGCACCGCGCGCAGGGGTCGCGGGCCGACGGGTTCGTTTCTTGGCGCCACATGCCTCCTTCACCCGATGAATATCGGCTCGGGTTACAGGGGTCAGGGCGCCGCGAGGGCGGCTTCGGCGGCCATCAGCTGGTCAAGCTTGGTGGCGGTGGCGGAGAACGCCGACTTGGCGATGCCGAGAATCCGGTCCCGCACTCGGGGCTTCGCAGCGGCCGACGGCAGCAGGTGACCGATCAGATGCCCGAACAGGTCCAGACGGGCCGCGGCCAACCACGACATCAAGTCCGGATCGTCGAACCAGCGCAGCTGGTTGTCGTAGTCGGCCCGGGCAAGCCGCAACCAGTCGAGGTCGGTGTCCGGATGCGGCAGCGGCACGCACAGCTCGTTTTTCACGGCGTCGTCGCGGTATGCGGCTTCGACATGGGCGATCAGGGCGGCGCTGAAGATCTGTTGGCATCCGCGCACGCTTTGCAGGGTGATTTTCCCAGGACCGAAAATTGGTGTGGCGGGCCGCTTTTCGGCTCCGTCCGCAGTGCAATCGATGTACAACTCATCGCCGCTGACCGCCACGGTGCCGCCATCAAGGATCATCCTGTCCGACTCGATGGCAAGCAGGTGGCCCATGCGCACCACGTCGGTGATGCGGCGCAGCTGCTCGAGTTCGAGCCGGGTGACGGTGGCGCAGCGGTACATGGCGGGCCGGACGGCCGGGTCGATCCGCAACAGCACGCCGGCGGTCTCGAGCTGCGCGAACAGATCCTGCACCGAGCTCGCGTCGTTGATCGCGCGCAGTTGTGCGGTGAAGCCGGCCTTGACCTTGTCGGCGAACAGCGCGCCGGGCTGCATCGTCTCGCGGTCCAGCAGCCAGGAATCGCGGGGCATGATCCAGGTCAGCCGATCCGGCCCGACACCGTGACCCAGCAACCACAGGCAGGTGTCGATGCCGGTCTTGCCGGCCCCCACGACGACATAGCGCCCACGCGCGGCGAGCCGGGGCAGGTCGTTGGGCGGCACGCATCCGATGCCGTCGGCAACCGCATACGGCGGGCGGCGCATGGCCGGCACGGTGACCCGCATGTAGGTCGCGTCGACGATGCGGCGCGTCACACCGACGGCGTGGTCGGCGCCGGCCAACGTGCGAAACCGGCCGTCACCGCGGTATTCACTCATCGGGAAGTAGCGCACCCGGCCGGTCGGCAACCACTCCCGGCGGATGATGCGCTCGTAATACGCGCAGATTTCGCCGGCGGACGCCAACTCGTAAAGGCCGCGGTTCCAACCCATTTGGTCGATCGTGTCGCAGCCCAGCCGCGTCGAGTTGACGCCGTAGAACGCCGAGGGCTGATGCAGCCGCACGAACGGGTAGGCCATGGTCCAGTGCCCACCGGGCGCGTGGTGGCGGTCCACCACGACCACGCGGGCCTCCGTCTCGGAGACCAGCGTGTCGATGAACGCCATGCCCATGGCGCCCGCGCCAACTACCAGGTAATCGGCCTCGATGGTGCCCATACAGCTGTCAGGCTAGCCCGGCACCCGCCTTGCGACGTCTGACTCGGGTTACTAGGATATCCAAGTATCCGCTCAAGCGCCGTCAACCACACTCGAGGGCCCCATGACCACACAGATTCCGCACTTCATCGATGGGCAACGCACCGCAGGCCGGTCCGGCCGCAGCGCTGACGTCTTCGACCCCAGCACCGGCCAGGTCCAGGCGACGGTGCCGATGGCCGGCCAGGCCGACATCGACGCCGCGGTGGCGTCGGCCGTCGAGGCCCAAAAAGGTTGGGCCGCAACCAATCCGCAACGGCGCGCACGGGTGATGATGCGCTTCATCGAGCTGGTCAACCAGCACAACGACGAGCTGGCCGAGCTGCTGTCGCGCGAGCACGGCAAGACGCTGGCCGACGCGAAGGGCGACATCCAGCGCGGCATCGAGGTCATCGAGTTCTGCATCGGCATCCCCCACCTGCTCAAGGGCGAGTACAGCGAAGGCGCCGGCCCGGGCATCGACGTCTACTCGCTGCGCCAGCCACTCGGCGTGGTCGCCGGCATCACGCCGTTCAACTTCCCGGCGATGATCCCGCTGTGGAAGGCCGGCCCGGCGCTGGCCTGTGGCAACGCGTTCGTGCTCAAGCCCAGCGAGCGTGACCCGTCGGTCCCGGTGCGGCTGGCCGAACTGTTCTTGGAGGCGGGCCTGCCGCCCGGTGTGTTCCAGGTCGTGCACGGCGACAAGGAGGCTGTGGACGCCATCCTGAACCACCCCGACATCCAGGCGGTCGGGTTCGTCGGCAGCTCCGACATCGCCCAGTACATCTACGCTGGGGCCGCGGCCACCGGCAAGCGCTCGCAGTGCTTCGGCGGCGCCAAGAACCACATGATCGTGATGCCCGACGCGGACCTGGACCAGGCCGTCGACGCTCTCATCGGCGCGGGCTACGGCAGCGCCGGCGAACGCTGCATGGCGATCAGCGTCGCGGTCCCCGTCGGCGACAAGATCGCCGACCGGCTGCGCGCCCGGCTCATCGAGCGGATCAACAACCTGCGCGTCGGCCACAGCCTGGACCCCAAGGCCGACTACGGCCCGCTGGTGACCGAGGCCGCTGTGGCTCGGGTGCGCGACTACATCGCCCAGGGTGTCGACGCGGGAGCCGAACTGGTCATCGACGGCCGCGAACGGGCCAGCGACGACCTGACTTTCGGCGATGCCAACCTCGAAGCCGGCTTCTTCATCGGCCCCACCCTGTTCGATCACGTCACCCCCGACATGTCGATATACACCGACGAGATCTTCGGCCCGGTCCTGTGCATCGTAAGGGCGCAGAACTACGAAGAAGCGCTGGCGCTTCCTTCTCAGCACGAATACGGCAACGGCGTGGCGGTTTTCACGCGCGACGGCGACGCGGCCCGCGACTTCGTCTCCCGCGTTCAGGTCGGCATGGTCGGCGTCAACGTGCCCATCCCGGTGCCGGTGGCTTACCACACCTTCGGCGGCTGGAAGCGTTCCGGTTTCGGTGACCTCAACCAGCACGGCCCGTCGTCGATCATCTTCTACACCAAGACCAAGACGGTGACGTCGCGGTGGCCGTCCGGCATCAAGGACGGTGCCGAATTCGTCATTCCCACAATGGATTAGGACATTATGTTCACCCTGAATGACGACGAGCGAGTCATCACCGAGACGGCCGCCGCGTTCGCCGCCAAGCGACTCGCTCCGTACGCCCTGGAATGGGATGCGGCCAAACATTTCCCGGTCGACGAGCTGCGCGAATCGGCCGAACTCGGCATGGCGGCGATCTACTGCCGCGAGGACGTCGGCGGCAGCGGGCTGCGCCGGCTCGACGGGGTCCGCATCTTCGAGCAGCTGGCGATCGCCGACCCGGTCACCGCCGCGTTCCTGTCCATCCACAACATGTGCGCGTGGATGATCGACACCTTCGGCACCGCCGAACAGCGCAAGGACTGGGTGCCGCGGCTGGCGTCCATGGATGTCATCGCGAGCTACTGCCTCACCGAGCCCGGCGCCGGATCCGACGCCAGCGCGCTGAGCACCCGCGCGGTCAAACAGGGCGGCGATTATGTGCTCGACGGCGTCAAGCAGTTCATCTCCGGCGCGGGGGCCTCGGACGTCTACGTGGTGATGGCCAGGACCGGTAGTGAGGGCCCGCGCGGCATATCGGCGTTCGTGATCGAAAGGGGAACCGCCGGGCTGAGTTTCGGCTCGCTCGAGGAGAAGATGGGCTGGCATGCCCAGCCCACCGCGCAGGTGATCCTAGATGGGGTCCGGGTGCCGGCGGACGCGATGCTCGGCGGCGCCGACGGCGAGGGCGCCGGATTCGGCATCGCGATGAACGGCCTCAACGGCGGTCGGCTCAACATCGCCGCGTGCTCGCTCGGCGGCGCCCAGGCCGCCTCCGACAAGGCCGGGGCCTACGTTCGCGATCGGCGGGCGTTCGGGTCGTCGCTGCTCGACGAGCCGACCATCCGGTTCACCCTGGCCGACATGGCCACCGGCCTACAGACGTCGCGAATGATGTTGTGGCGGGCGGCCAGCGCGTTGGACAGCGACGATCCCGACAAGGTCGAGCTCTGCGCGATGGCCAAGCGCTACGTCACAGACACCTGCTTCGAGGTCGCCGACAAGGCCCTGCAGTTGCACGGTGGCTACGGCTACCTGCGCGAGTATGGTCTGGAAAAGATCGTCCGCGACCTGCGAGTGCACCGAATCCTGGAAGGCACCAACGAAATCATGCGGGTGGTCATCGGCCGGGCCGAAGCCGCACGGGTCCGCGCAACCGCATAGAAGGGTCTTGGAGATGACCGAGCACCTGACGGTGGCCTTCCTGGGCCTGGGCCATATGGGCGGGCCGATGGCGGCGAACCTTGTCGGGGCCAAGCACGCGGTGCGCGGATTCGATCCCGTGCCTGCGGCGCTGTCCGCGGCGGCCGAGGCCGGCGTCACCGGCTTCGGCAGCGCCACCGACGCGGTGGCCGGCTCGGACGTGGTCATCACCATGCTGCCCAATGGCGAGCTGGTCAAACGCTGCTACGCGGAGATTTTGCCGGCGGCGCGGCCCGGCGCGCTGTTCATCGACAGCTCCACGATCTCGGTCAACGATGCCCGCGAAGTGCATGCGCTGGCCGAATCGAACGGCGTCGTGCAGCTCGACGCACCCGTATCGGGCGGGGTGAAGGGCGCCGCGGCCGGGACGCTGGCCTTCATGGTCGGCGGCGACGAGGACGCCCTGCAGCGGGCCCGGCCGGTGCTGGAACCCATGGCGGGCAAGATCATTCACTGCGGAGCCGCCGGAGCCGGGCAGGCTGCCAAGGTGTGCAACAACATGGTGCTGGCGGTGCAGCAGATCGCGATCGGCGAAGCGTTCATCCTTGCCGAAAAGCTCGGGTTGTCCGCCCAGTCCCTGTTCGACGTCATCACCGGGGCGACCGGCAACTGCTGGGCTGTGCACACCAATTGCCCTGTGCCCGGCCCGGTCCCGACATCACCGGCGAACAACGACTTCAAACCGGGCTTCGCCACCGCGCTGATGAACAAGGACCTGGGCCTGGCGATGGATGCGGTGTCGTCCACCGGATCGGCGGCGCCGCTGGGCACCCACGCCGCCGAGATCTACGCGAAATTCGCTGCCGGCCACGCCGATAAAGACTTCAGCGCGGTCATCGAGATGCTGCGCGGCAGCTGAACTTATGCGGCCCTGGCCTCCACCAAGCTGAGCGGTGAAGCGGTTCGCACGATCCTGGTCATCTCGAACCCCGCCTCGCTCAGCAGATAGCGGTACTCGACGGCTGTGCGCTCCCGAGCCCCCAGGTTCAACAGCATCTCCAGGTCCACCCAGTTTCCCGGGAAGTCGCGGTCGTGCTCCGGGATGACCATTTCGACCAGCACCACCATGGCTTGCGGGCCGGCCGCCGCGCGAACGTTGCGCAGGATCCGGACCGCCGTATCGTCGCGCCAGTCGTGAACGATGTTCTTGAGGATGTAGGCGTCACCACCATCCGGAACGGTGTCGAAGAACGACCCCTCGACAATGCGCACCCGGTCGGCCACACGGTGCTTTTCGAACAATGGGCGCGCGCTCCCGACGACCGACGGCAGGTCGTACAGCACGCCGCGGGAATGGGGCGCCGCCGCGAGAATAGCGGCCAGCAGCGGGCCGTGGCCGCCGCCGACGTCGACGATTGTGGGGTAGGCGCTGAAGTCGTAACCGGCGACCACGGACGCGGTGGTCAGCTCGGAAATGCTCGTCATCGTCTGGTTGAAGAGCTCGGCGAGCTCGGGCTCGTCGGCGAAGTAATCGAAGCTCTCCTTGCCGTGCAGCGCCGGGACGACCGAGAGACCGGTGCGGACCGAATCGACGAGCAGGGTCCAGCGTTCGCGCTGCTCGGCCGACCCATAGAACCGCGCAGCGGCTGATATCGACACCGGTGCGTCCGAACACAGCGTCGCCGCAAGGGGATTCAGCTCATAGCGGCCATCGCGGCGACGGAAGATCCCCCGCCCGATCAGGGCCCGAAGCAACCTTCGCAGCGCGTCGGCGTCCGCGCCCACCCGGTCCGCCAGTTTCTCGATCGGCAGCGGGCCGTCGGCCAGCGCATCGGCGACGCCCAACTGGGCCGCCACCGTGATCGCCTGCGAAGTCCAGGTGGCGGTGATCATTTCCATCATCGCCGCCGGCGGGGGTACCAGCCGTTGATGTAGCCGATACAGAAGATGGCGGACCCATTCGACAACGCGGGCCAACCACGCAGGCGGCAACTTGGCGCTCACCGACATCACCTCGCCTCCGATCGCTCGCGCGCGGGCGCGGCGGCCGCGAGGTCTCGACTGATCGCCGCGGACATCCGACTGTGACTCACCTTCTGCAGGAACGTCGTCAGCGCCCAGGTCATGAACCGGTCCGAGATCATTGCCGCCGGCCTCAGCGTGGACTCGCTGCGCGACACCTGCTGCGTGGTCACCCAGGACACGGCCTTGACCTGGCGCCGCCGGGTCTTTTCGTACCAGCGCAGCGCGCCCACCAGATGACGTCCGCCGCCCTGAGGAGTTTGGTCGAGATCCGATAGCGCCTTGCACAACACCATGGTGTCGAGCAGCGCCTGGTTGGTCCCCTGCGCAAGGGTGGGCGGCATCGTGTGTGCCGCATCACCGAGCAGCGTGACAGCGCCGCGGCCGGTGCGCGGAATCGGATGCCGGAAATGCGGGAATGGCGAGGGGGCGAGATCCTCGTCGCTCAATGTCACCAGCACGCGGTCGACGAGTTCGGACCATCCGGTGAAGTGGGAGCGCAGCATGTCGAGCGAACGAGGCGGTCTGACGAAATCGGATGCCCACGGCAAGTCGAACCACCACTGCAAATCCGACCCACCCGCCGGCCACAGGCCGAGGTTTCCATGCTCGCCGATCATCATGAGCGCGGCGCTCCTATCGACCGGGCCCGGAAGAGTCACAAGCCCCTGCCAGCTGCACCAGCCCGTGGGCCGAGCGGCCGGCCCGCCGACGTGATCACGGACCAGGGAGTGCAGGCCGTCCGCGCCGATCAGCAGATCCCCGTGCGCTGAAGTGCCGTCGTCGAATTCGACCCGCACCCCATCGGGGGTGTCGACGAAGCCGACGGCGCGGCGGTTGAACCGAATACGCTGTGCGGGAAACCCTTCCAGCAGGCGGGCAAGCAGGAGTCGACGCGGGACCATCCGGACCGGTGCGCCCAACCGGGCGGTGATCGTCGACAAGTCCACCGTTGTGATCCGCCGACCGGTGGGTGTCTTGACGCGCACCGTGGACAGCAGCTGCCCGGCGCCGTCCATATCGACACCGAGCTGGTCCAAAACCCTTGCGCCGTTGGGCCAAATGGTTACCGCGCCGCCACCAGGCTGCGAATCCGGGCGTCGCTCGAAGACGGTGACATCGTGCCCGTCGCGCATGAGCCCCCGAGCGACGGAGATGCCCCCGACACCGGCACCGATGACGAGAATGTGAAGCGGCATCGGCATTAGTTCCGCGTGGAGCAAGGGTTCATCGCAGACCTCCTACCGCTACCACGTAGGACGTCGACGAGAGGTTCAAAAGTCGCCGGCGTTGCGCCGCAGCGTCTCAATGGACGACGCGAGCGCTTCGGACTCATCGGAATCGATCCCGATGTCGGCGAAAACCTTCTCATTGAGCGTGATGGTGGCGTCCTCGACGGTCGAGCGGCCGAGATCGGTGATCTGCACGAGCGTGGTGCGCCCGTCGGTGGGGTGGGGCACCCGCCGCACCAGCCCATTGGCCTCCAGCCGACGGATCGCGTGCGTGACGCTGGTGACGTGAACCTGCAGCCGGTCGGACGCCTTGGTGATGGGCAGCGCCCCGCTGCGGCTGAAGGCCAAAAGCCGCAACAATTCGAAGCGGGAAAAGCTCAAGTCGTAGGGGCGCAGCGCGTTCTCGACGCGGGCGAGCAGGATCTGGTGGGCCCGCATCACGGACGTCACCGCGACCATGCCCGGCGCCACGTCTCCCCAGCCCGCGCGTGTCCAGTTCGCCCTCGCCTGCGCGATCGGGTCGGGTTTGTCGGATGCGGAAGGGGCCACGCCCTTTCTTACCGCACTTTGACCGTGATTTTCCTCAGGCGGGTGACTTTGCCACCGCGGCCAGCACCGCTCGGGTGGATGCGCGGCTGCCGACGGTGATCCGCGCGCCTCCGTCGGGGTAGTGCCGGACCTTCAGCCCGGCTGCACCGAACACCTGTTGCCAGTGCCGCCCGACAGGCGGCAAATAGACGAAGTTGGCGTGTCCGTCGGTGGTGCGCACCCCCATCGCGGCGAGCCGCCGGGCCAAATACTGGCGCTCACCGGCGATTCGCAGAATGCGTCGCCGCAGCTGGTCGTCGGCCGCATAGGAAGCAGCCACCGCGACCAGGCTGGTGATTCCCATCCCGAACGGCAACTGCATCTTCCACAGGACGGTGGCCAGCTCCGGTGAGGCGAACCCGTAGCCGATACGAAGCCCGGCCAGACCGTAGGCCTTCGAGAACGTCCGCAGCACCACGACATTCGGGAAGCGCCGCACCAGATCCGGACCACCGACGCGGTGCTGGCGGGCAACGAATTCGATATAGGCCTCATCGAGCAGTACGACAGTGTCGTCCGGCACGCGGCGCAGGAATCCTTCCACCTCCGCGACGGGCTCCACCGTGCCGGTCGGATTGTGCGGCCGGCACAATACGACGACACCGGCGCCCTGCGCCGCCTCGGCCATGGCCTGCAGGTCGTGGTGGCCACACTCGTCGAGCGGCACGGTGACCGGCGTCAGGTGCGCCATATGGGCGAAGATCGGATACCCGTCGAATGTCGGCTCGCTCAACACAATCCGGTCTCCGGGTCGGGTCACCGCATGCAGAACCTGCATCGCCACCCCGCTCGCCCCGGCTCCGAGCACGACCTGCCCGTCGCCGACCCCGACGTGACCGGCGACGAGTGTTCGCATCCGTTCGGGCCGGAATTCGGGATAACGGTTGGCGGCGTCGATCGAGCGGATCAACGCCGAACGCACGGCCGGCAGCGGCGGGAACGGGTTCTCGTTGAGGGACAGCGCCAGCGGATCGATCGCGTCCGGCAGCGCGCCGCCCACCTCACGGGGGTCCGCTTCGAGCACGGCCGACATCAGTCTCGCCCGCCCCACCGCACCGCGGCCGCGCCCGCGAAGTCGCCGGCGTGCGCGAAAGCCGCCATCATCACCACGTCGCCGGGTTTGAGCTGCCCGTCGGATATCGCCCGGTCGAGGTTGACGGGGATGCCGGCGCCGAACAGGTTGCCGCACTCGTCGAAGGTGTCGCGATGACGTTCGGGCGGCACCTCGAGCGCCTCGCGCCAGTTACGCAGGAACACCCGGTTGGGCTGATTGGTCACCAGCAGATCGATTTCTTTGGCGGGCAACCCGATACGGTCGCAGACCGCGAGCGCGACTTCGGGCACCTGCCTGTTGCCGCGGGCCAACACCTTGGTGATCTTGCTTTCGGTGAAACCGATGCAACCCTCACCCGGTCCGGGTTGCCACCATTTACGGGGCGGGTCGACGGCGATGGTCATGTCGCCGGCGTATTCGCCGTAGGTGCGGCACTCGACATCGAGAATCGGTGAATCGTTCGACAGCGTGACGAGGCCCACGGCGGCGCCGTCACCGGGAACCGACGACTGCGCCTTCGCCCGCACGCCGGGTTGGTCGAAGATCTGCCCGGCGGCGTTCTGCGCGACGGCGATGAGTGCGGTGCGGCCTTCGCCGGACGTCAGGAGCCGACGGGCCACCTTGAGCCCCAGGACGAACGCCGCACAACCGCCGTTGTGCAGATCCAATACCCAGCTGGGCCGCATACCCAGGCGGTGCGCGATGCTGCCGCCTCCGCCGTAGAACGGCATGTCGGGCATCTGAGCGTGGGTGATCAGCACGTCCACGTTGGAGATGACGTCGCGGCCGTGCCGTTCGATCAGGCCGGCGGCGGCCCGTTCAACCATGTCGACCGCGGTTTCATCGGCCCCGACGTGATGGCGGAATTTAGGGGCCCGGAACATCAGGTTGTCGGCCAGCTCATCGGAGCCGGCGTACTGCGCGTAATAGTCCGCACCGATGGGTTCTCCGGGTAGGTAGGTGGAGATATCGGTCAGGCTCGTGGTGGGTTGCTTCATCGCCCCATTCACCTCATCCAGACCGGCGTGATCGGCAGGCCGTTGCGATGGCGGTACTCGGCGATCGTTTTCAGGTTGTTCAGTTCCACCCCGTGCCCGGCGCCGAAGATGTCCCAGAAATCGCCCACCCAGCCCGTCCGATCCGGCGGCGCGACGTCGGCATACGGGTTGTGGTCGTAGAAGGGGTGGTGGCAATTGGTCCACAGCACAACGGAACCGGGCTTGTTCAGCACCATCTGGGCATCGACGACGCGCATCAGGTAGATCATCCAGAGGTGCTCGCCCTGGTCCCAGGCGCAGTGGTAGTCGACGGTGCCCGCCTCGGCGTTAGCCACCGTTCGGGTGAAGATCTTGGTATCCGGGAGCAACCGGTCGTAAGCCAGCCACAGGCCTGGCTCGTCGGTGGGGGTGAAGTCGCGCAGCGTGTACGTCCACTCCTCGAGGCTGCGCGTATCGGCTAGGTACTCGAACAGCTCGTCGGGTGGGCAGTCGACGTAGTCGCTGACGGTGCAGTATTGCCCGTAGACCTCATCGTGCGGGTACATAGACCGCATCTGGGCCATGAACATCGGGGCGGTCTTCTCGAGCGGCGAGGTTTCGATCCGGACCAGCCCCTCGATCGGCTCGGTGGTTCCGGTGTGAACGCGAATGTCGTCAAGCGCTGGCAGGGACATCTGATCTTTCCCCTTCGTGAGGTGTCGGTCGGCCAATGAATTTGGTCGCTGGTGGGGTCAAAAACGCTGCAAAGGGCGGTATTTCGTCGGCAGAGCACTCAACACTGATCACCGACGGGCCATCGGCGGTCATGGCCCCTTCGACGGCGGCAGCCAGCGCGTCGACGTCGGCCACGTCTACCGCCGACAGTCCCGGGAACATCGCCGCCAGCCCGGCGCCCAGCCGGCTGGGACCGAACCGGTTGTAGCTGTACAGGTCGTCGTACAACAACTGCTCGCGGGTCACGCACATGGCGTGGGCGTTGTTGTTGAACAGGACGAACGTCACCGGCAGCCGGTACTGCACCGCCGTGTGGACTTCCATGCCGTGCATGAAGAAGGCGCCGTCGCCTGCGATTACGACAATGCGCCGGCTGAGCCGGCCGCCCACGGCACGGCCGAAAGCCATCCCGATGGCGGCACCGAAGCTGTAACCCATGCCTCCCATGCCCAGCGCGACGGCGAACCGCCCGCCACGCCGGACCGGCAGATGGTGAATGGCCGCCGCGCCGGTGTTGCCCGCGTCGACGACGATGTCCACACCGTCGGGCAGCGCCCGGTCCAGCACCGTCAGCGCATCGCGGTAACGGACACCCGGACCGCCGCACGGTGGTGGGCGCAGTTCGGTGTCGGTCACGAAATCGGGGACACGCACGCCCCTGGGCCGCCCCCGCCCGGACAGTTCCATGGTCACCATGCGCAACGAGGTCCGCAGGTCGTCCGTGTACACGTGAGTGCATGGGAGGTAGGGCGCCGCCGAACCGATCGAGACCGTCCGCGCCGCCGTCAGCGCGTCATCGAGGCCTGCCCGGGCTGTCACCGACAGGCGGGTGCCCACCACCAAGCACACCGTGCTGTTTCCGACCGCCTCGGCCACGCCGGGGTGACCCATGACACCGGTCACGCCCAGCGCCGACGACGAACCCGAACCCGGCGTGCCGGCAACATCTTTGGCGTCGGGCACACATGCCACCCGCGCGCGCAGCAGCGCCCGCAACGTCTCCAGCTCCGCTCGGGCATCGTCGCGCGCCACCTGCTCGCCGGCGATGATCGTGACCGGCCCGTCGGCGGTGCGTAACGCCCGCAGCACCGGATGAAGGTCACCGATGCGGGGTGCCGGCGCTGCAACGCCGCAAGCATGACCGTTGCAACCGACGACCGTGACCGGCTTCTGCTGAATGTCCTTGGGCAACAACAAAACAGCCGGACCGCCGCCACGCGCCGCCGCGATGGCCTCCGGCAGTGCGGTAACTATGTCCGAGGCTGTGAGCACGCGCCGGCACCAGACCGATACCGTCGAGAACAACGCCTCGGCATCCAGCGAACCATTGCGGCCGCTGGTGTCCTGGAAGCTGCCCCGCCCGTCCATTGTTGTCGCCGGCTGGCCCACCAAAGCCAACACGGGGACGCGACTGGCCAACGATTCCCCGAGGCCGGGAACCAGATTGAGCGCTCCGCCGCCAGAAGTCGCCGCCACCACCCCCAGGCCGGCGCCGCTGCGGCTGTACCCGTCGGCCATGGTCGCCGCGGAGAATTCATGCTTGGCCAACACGGCGGTGATGTCTGCGCAAAAATGTGCGGCATCGTAGAGATCTTCGATGTTGGCGCCGTCTACGCCGAATATGTAATCGGCGTCGGTGCTCGCGAGGTGCTCGACGATGTGGTCGACCACCCGGTATTGCCTCGACATCTGCTCACCTAACTTATGACGATGCCTGTGACACGACCGGCGGGTAACTTAAGTTCACTCGGAACCGGAATCTCTCCGGATTGCCAGCGCTTTTAGCTACGTGTCAAATAGCTGTGGAAGCGGCCTTCCGGGTCGTACGCCGCGCGCACCCGGTTCAGCCGGGCCATGTTCGATTCGGTGATGAATCGCGCCGGACGCCGGCACAGGTTCTCGTCGGCCAGCGAGATGCCGGTCGCCAGGTGCGACATCGCGGCCAGGTTGGACGCGGCCCAGTCGCGGTATCGCTCGTCGTCCGCCGGATCCTGCCAAATGGTGTAGAGCGCCATGTAGATGTCGTCTTCGAGGCCGTACACCATGTCGGCGCGGGCGGGCGAGGTCTTCCAGCCCGTGAAGATGAAGTGTGACGGGTGCGGCGGCATGGTTTCGATGATCCGGCGGATGCCCGGCAGCAGTTCTTCGGCGCAAGCCGAGGTGAACATGCTGTCCGCGATGTAGCGGTGGCCCTTCGGGTAACTGGTCATCACGGCCGTGTACCAATTCGACAGGGTCGTCGGGGCATAAGGGAGGCTGACGATCGCCTTATCGACAACCGGGCAACTGCCCAGCGGGGCAAGGGCTTTGGCCGCTTCGTCCTCCGTATCGGCGAACACGGGCGAGGCAATCGTGATGCCCGGCTGATTGAGGCCGGCTCCCGGGAAGCTGCGGGCGGTATGCATCTGCAGTTCGACCCGGTCGTCGAGCTCACCGCTGATCGAGCGCGCCCACGTGAAGACCTCGTCGGCAAGGTCAATCGGATACATGTACAGGCAGGTGCCCCAAACCGCCGGACGCGGATAAACACGTAGCTTGAACGAGGTCACCACGCCGAAGAAGCCGGGCCCCGAACCGCGTGCAGCCCAGTACAAGTCGGGATGGTTCTCGGGATCGCAGTAGATGCGCTCGCCGTCCGCGGTGATGACCTCCAAGCCGAGCACACTCTCGCATGCCGGTCCCAGAGCACGGCTGTTCCAGCCGTAGCCACCTTGCAGCAGGTAACCACCCAGGCAGATGCCCTCGCAATGGCCAGCGGGAAAGAACAAATTTTGCTTGTCGAGCTCGGCCGCGAAGACGCTGGCGATTTTTCCCGGGCCCACCTGCGCGGTCATCCGTTCCGGATCGACGCTGCAGTGATCGAGGCGGCTGACGTCCAGCAGCAGGCCGCCGTCGCGAAGGTGGTTGGCGGACCAGCTGTGCCCGCCCGACCGTACCCCGACGCGATGCCCGTTCACCCGCGCATAACGCAGCGCCGAAACCACGCCATCCACATCGTGCGCCTGTACGATGACATCCGGAAACCGTTCTGGCACAAGACCGTTCCATACGGTATCGAGGCGGGCCGCTTCGTAGCCCGCTTCGCCGCGGAAGAAGGTGTGTTCGGTGGTGAGCAGAGCCATTCGCGTTCCTTAAACCGCCGCCAGTTGTTCGCTGTTCTGCGACTGCCTGAGATAGCCCGCCACCTTCGCGGCCAGGGGCGTGGCGGCCAGCCGGATCGCCCGCAGCGGACCGTTCGGCGGAATCCCGTATCCGATTGCGAACATTCCCTCGCCGACGTGGCAGGCGAAGCCGCCGCGCGGGTTGCCGTGCTCGTCGAGGACTCCGAGGTGGCCGACCATACCGCGCAGGTTCGTCTCGAACCCGGTCGCGGTGATGATCACCTCGGGCGTCACGGACGTGCCGTCGGCGAGGACGACGGAGTCGGGTTCCAGCCTCGTGACGGCGCCGACGACTTCGACGCGCCGCGCTCGCACCACGCTGACCAGTCCGTCCGCCAGCGTGGGAATGCGGCCCCGTGTCTCGACGGTCGCTTTGAGACCGACCGTTGGCCGCTGAAAACCGTAGGGGGACAGGTCGCCCCACATCAGGCCAGTCACTCGGGCGATCAGCGGATCGACCATGCGGGCGGGCACTCGCGCGGACAGCTCGAGGAAAATGTCCGACGGGAACCCTCCGACGGCTCGCCGCACCAGGTGCGGCGGTGTGCGCACCGCCAGCCAGATCCGACGGGCACCGTCGTTGGCCAGCTGCACCGCGATGTCGGCCGCGGAGTTACCCGCCCCGACGACGAGGACGTCTCGGCCCCGGTAGGGCCACGCGTTGACGAACTCCCCGGAGTGAACGATCTCACCTTGAAAGCTTTCCAGCCCCGGCCAGCGTGGGGCGGTCGGCGCGCCATAGTTACCCGTGGCGAGAACTATTGTCCGGCTTGTGATCTTGCCCGACGATGTGTCGAGCTGCCACACTGCGCCATCCCGATCGATCGAGTGGACTTCGCACCCGAGCAGGACCCGGATCTGTTGCCGCACGACGTAGCGATCGAAGTAGCGGACCATGTCCTCCTTGGTGGGCCACCGGCCGGCACTCAACGGGATGCGTTGTCCCGGTAGGTGAGACAAGAAGCCGGTCGTGTTCAGGCGGAAGTCGTCATAGCGTGTGCGCCAGGAGATCGCCGGGGCCGCCGCGCGGTCGAGCACGAGCGCTTTGACACCGTGCCGATGATCAAGTTGCCGCGCGACGGCCAGACCCGCGGGCCCGGCTCCGATGACAACGGCATCGGCGCTGTCCCGAAGCCCGGGCGCGAGGTGGGTCCTTGGCATGCCTGTGTAACGACACGCGAGGGCGTACGGTTCACCGCCCCGTGTTTACAGCGAACGCTGCAACAAAACCTGTCCGGTGTCGGCGGCAACCACCTGCACGGCGGCGATCTGGTCGACCGGAGTCGAGATGGCACCCGCGGGCGTCGCCGTGTGGCCGGGCACGGCCACCCATGTCGCCAGCCGGGTCTGGCTGCCGTCACGCCCCAACACGACCATCGCGAGCGTGTCATGGTGGGCGTTCAGCGGAGCCAGGCACACGCAGCGCAGGTTGATCGACGTCCCCCAGTGTTGGCTGCTGACGGCGACCGTCGACGTCAGCAGGCTGGTGTTCACCTGCGCCATCGGCTCCGACGACGCAGTCACCTGCTGGGGCGGCGTCGACGACCACCCGTGCAGACCGACGAACACCGCGATGGCCAGCACCGCGGCCGCGGCCGTCGACGCCACCCAGGTCACCACCCGGCTGCGGCGCCGGCGCCAACGAACCGTCGACAAAAGCGACGGCAGCAATTCGGCAGACATCTCCGGGGCCGGACCGGATTGGTCGATCGCGGCCACTTCGTCACGGTCGAGCTGTGACAGCAGGGCCGGCACACCACTGAGATCTGCGACGGCGGACCGGCAGGCCGGGCAGTGCGCCATGTGCGTCTCGAATTCGCGGCGCTGCGCGGCCGACAGAGACCCCAACACGTATGCGGCATCCCACATCGCGTAACCGTCTTCGGGAGGGCCGACATCGCGCACCGGCGTCCTCATTTCATCCATTTCTTCTCACCCCTCGAGTATTCGGAGCCCCTCATCGGGTAACCCCAAGTTCTTGCAGAGTGAGCCGCAACGCGCGCACAGCATAGTGTAGTCGCGACTTCACCGTTCCCTCTGCGATACCGAGGTCTGCAGCAGTCTGTGCGGTGGTCCAACCGCGGTAATAGGACCGTTCGATCACCGCTCGGTGCTCGGCGGACAACTGGGCCATCGCGTCCGCTATGAGCAACCGGTCCAGCGCCGCATTGACCTCGTCCGGCGTGGACTGTTCGGGCGCACCCGAGACGTCTGTGGAGGCGACGACGTTGCGAAACCGCGCGCTGCGCCGGTCGTCGATGATCATGTTCCGGGCCACGGTGAACAGCCAGGCCCGCGCCGAGCGCTCGGAGTCGCCGATGACCTCGGGATGTTGCCATGCCCGCAGCAACGTTTCCTGCACCACGTCCTCGGACTGGCTCGCGTCCCCCGTCAGCCGCAGCGCGTAGCGCCACAGCACCGCGGCGTGTTCGTCGTAGAGCGCCTTCATCAGAGCGACTTCGGCAGCTCCGGACGCTCTCCCAGTTCCAGCCACACGAGCCACTCGATCACCTCCTGCCGGGGAAACGAGGCGAGTGGGTGCTCGGTTCAATGGCCGTTCAATGGCCGTTTCAATGGCCGTTTCAATGGCCGTTCAATGGCCGTTCAATGGCCGTTCAATGGCCCCGACCCGCTGCGCCCGGCTTCGCCGCGCTTGCGATCGCGGCTGGTTCAAGGTTAGACCGACCACTAAGCCGCGGTCAGGATGCGTGGCCCGGCGTCGGTGACGGCGACGGTGTGCTCCCAGTGCGCCGCCCGCGACCCGTCGGCCGTGGTGACCGTCCACTTGTCGTCGAGCACCACGGTCTTACCGGTTCCGAGCGTCAGCATCGGTTCGATGGCCAGCACCGAGCCGGCGGTCAGCAGGGGGCCGCGTCCCGGCGAACCCTCGTTCGGCAGGAACGGATCCATGTGCATCTCGCGGCCGATGCCGTGGCCGCCGTAGCCCTCGACGATCCCGAACGCCCGCGAATGGCGGGCCTCGGCGTCGCGCGTGCCCATCTCGATGGCGTGCGATACGTCGGTCAGCCGGTTACCGGGCACCATGGCCGCGATCCCGGCCTCCAGCGATTCCCTGGTCGCCTGCGACAGCGCTTCGTCGGCGGCATCCAGCTTCCCCACTCCGAAGGTGATCGCGGCGTCACCGTGCCAGCCGTCGAGCACCGCGCCGCAGTCGATCGATACGAGGTCACCGGGCGCCAAAACCTCGGCGGCCGAGGGAATCCCGTGCACCACGCGCTCGTTGACCGACGCGCAGATCGACGCGGGGTAACCGTGATAGCCCAAAAACGACGGCACCGCGCCGGCGTCCCGGATCACCGATTCGGCGATTTCGTCCAGGCTCAGCGTCGACACCCCGGAGACAGCGGCCGCGTGGACCGCCTGCAACGCGGCCGCCACCACCGCGCCCGCCGCGGCCATCGCGTCGAGTTCGCCGGCACTGCGCTGCGGCACCACCTTGCGACCCCGCAGCCGCGCCCGGGGGTTCATCCCTACTTGCCCAGCGACCGCAGCGCGCGGGCGAACACTTCGTCCATGGAGCCGACGGCGTCGACCGTCTTGAGCTGGTCGCTGTAGTAATCCAACAGCGGAGCCGTTTCGGCACGGTAGATCTTCATCCGGTTGAGAATGACCTCGTCGGTGTCGTCGGCGCGCCCGCGGCCCTTCAGCCGCTGCAGCAACTCGTCCTCGGAGACCCGGAATTCCAGCACCGCGTCGATGTCGGTGCCGCGGCGTCCCAGCATCTCGTGCAGCGCTTTGGCCTGCTCGATCGAGCGTGGATACCCGTCGAGGATGAAACCGTTGGCCGCGTCCGATTCGTTCAGCCGGTCGTCGACGAGCTGGTTGGTCAGCTCCGAGGGCACCAGGTCACCGGCGTCCAGGTAGCGCTTGGCCTCCAAGCCGAGCTTGGTGCCGTTCTCGATGTTGCTGCGGAACAGCTCTCCGGTGGAGATCTGCGGGATCCCCAGCTTTTCCGAGAGCTTCTGGGCCTGCGTCCCCTTGCCCGCCCCCGGCGGGCCCAGCAAAACGACTCTCACTTGAGGAACCCTTCATAGTTGCGCTGCATGAGCTGGCTCTCGATCTGCTTGACCGTATCCAATCCCACGCCGATCATGATCAAGACCGCGGTACCGCCGAACGGCAGATTCTGCACCGCTCCGCTGTTGCCGATCTGCAAGAACAAGTTGGGCAGCACCGAAATTGCGCCGAGGTAGATCGAACCCGGCAGGGTGATCCGGCTCAGGACGAAACGCAGGTAATCCGCGGTCGGCTTGCCCGGCCGAATGCCGGGAATGAACCCGCCGAACTTCTTCATCTCGTCGGCACGCTCGTCGGGATTGAACGTGATCGAGACGTAGAAGTAGGTGAAGAAGATGATGAGGCCGAAATAAATGGCGATGTACACCGGATCGCTCGGGTCGGACAGGTAGGTGCCGACGAACTTGTCCCACCAGGTGTTGCCCACGCCGCCGGCGCCGCTCCGGATCAGCTGGGTGATCAGGTGCGGGATGTAGATCAGCGAGGACGCGAAGATCACCGGAATGACGCCGGCCTGGTTGACCTTGAGCGGCAGATACGTCGACGTGCCGCCGTACATCCGGCGACCGACCATGCGCTTGGCGTACTGAACCGGGATCCGGCGCTGGCCCTGCTCGACGAACACCACGCCGACGATGATGACCAGCGCGGCGACCAGGACGGCGGCGAAGATCATCCCGCCACGGCTGTCCAGGATCGTCTTGCCCTCGGCGGGGATGCGCGCCGCGATGCCCACGAAGATCAGCAGCGACATGCCGTTGCCGATGCCGCGCTCGGTGATCAGCTCACCCATCCACATCACCAGCGCCGCACCGCTGGTCATCACCAGCACGATGACGACCAGCGTGAAAATGCTCTGGTCGGCGATGATGTCCAGCGAGCAGCCCTGCAACAGCCCCCCGTTGGCCGCCAGGGCCACGATGCTGGTGGCCTGCAGGACCGCCAGCGCGATCGCCAGATAACGGGTGTACTGCGTCATCTTGGCCTGGCCGGATTGGCCTTCCTTACGCAGCTCCTCGAACCGAGGGATGACCACGGTGAGCAGCTGCACGATGATGCTGGCGGTGATGTAGGGCATCACCCCCACCGCGAACACCGTGAGTTTGAGCAGCGCACCACCGGAGAACAGGTTGATCAGCGAATAGATCTGCCCGGCCGCGCCCCCGCTGGCCTCTTTGATGCATTGCTGGACGTTCGGATAGTTGACGCCGGGGGACGGTAGCGCGGCGCCGACCCGATACAAGACGACGATGCCAAGCGTGAAGAGGATCTTCCGTCTCAGGTCGACTGTCCGCAACGATGAGATGAAAGCGGAAAGCAACTCTTCCTCCTGCGCAGCCGGGGTTTCCTGCATCACGCGCCCAACACCCGCAGGCCAGGACGTACGGCCGACTTCTTCTACAGCGCGTCAAACCGTGTACGAGACTAACAGCTGGTCCGCCCATGTCCGGTCAGGGCCTTTGCGTCGGCGCTTTCGAGGGCCCGCGCGGCGCCGGGCAGCGGGTGTCCGCGCCACCGCCGCGACGCGGGCGGACCAACACAGGAAGCCGTCAGCCGCCGGGCGTAAAGTCCGTCGTGACTCGTTGCATTTGCTAAGTAAGTTGGGAGCAGCATGACGCGCACTGACCAGGACAGCTGGGACTTGGCCTCGAGCGTGGGTGCCACGGCCACGATGGTCGCCGCGGCCCGCGCACTGGCCAGCAAGGCCACCAACCCGATCATCAACGACCCGTTCGCCGCGCCCCTGGTGCGCGCCGTCGGCCTGGACTTCTTCCGCCGCCTGGTCGACGGTGAGGTCACCGAACCCGAGGGCCGGGAGGGCCGCGTCAAGGATCTGGGCCTAGAGACCGACTCCATGGCCGTGCGCACCCGCTTCTTCGACGACTTCTTCCTCAATGCCGCCCGCGACGGGGTTCGCCAGGCGGTGATCCTGGCGGCCGGCCTCGACGCCCGCGCCTACCGGCTGAGCTGGCCGCCCGGGAGCGTGGTCTACGAGGTCGATCAGCCCGCCGTCATCGAGTTCAAGAGCACCACCATGTCCAGCCTGGCCGCCGCGCCCACCGCCGAGCGGCGCACGGTCAGCGTCGACCTGCGCGACGACTGGCCGGCCGCGTTGCGCGACAGCGGCTTTGACGTGACGCAACCGACTTCGTGGAGCGCCGAGGGACTGCTGATGTACCTCCCGCCCGACGCCCAGGACCGGCTCTTCGACAACATCACCTCCATCAGCGCTCCCGGCAGCATGCTGGCCACCGAATACCACCCCGCGACACCGGGCACGACGATGTCGCAACGCGCCCAGGCGTTCAACGACCGGTGGGCCAGGGTCGGCTGCGACATCGACCTGTCCGGGCTGTTCTTCGAAGGCGAGCGCAGCGACGTCGTCGACCACCTCACAGGCACGGGCTGGGCGGTCACCGCCCGTCCGCGCCGCGACCTGTTCGGCGATTACGGCCTGAAATTCCACGACGACGAGGCGATGGCGCAGTTACCCAACATCGTCGCCGTCACCGCCGTTCTGCGATAACGCTCAGCGGGGTTCGGCCGCCGGTGCGCGCACGACCATGGGCACCGCGGGAAAACACCACGCCATCTCCGAGCGCGACTTGCGCAGCGCGGCGGTGCCGTAGCCACGCTTGCGGTGCTCGGGGTGAATCCAGATCCGGACGTCGACCTCGCCGCGGACCAGCTCGCCGAACACCATGCCGACCTTCTCGCCGGAGTCGATGGCCACGAACCACGCGGCCTCTTCGTCGTCGACCCGGCGCAGCGCGGCTTTGATCTCGTCGTCCACGTTGCCGGCGGGTCCACCCGAGCCGTCGCCCGCAAAGCCGATGTCCTCGGTGCGCGCGGCGAAGATGTCGCGGTCGGCCACGGCGGAGAAGGGCCGCAGCTCCAGCGTCTCGCCCAGGCTCGCCGGACGCTCGCCCAGGGTGAAGCTGAGCTGTTTGTTCAGGTCTTCGAGTTCGGCGAGGATTTTGCGACGCGAGTCGACGGTGAGCTGATCGAACGACATGCTCATCACCGCTTCGGCGGCGACGTGCGAGGTGTCGAGCAAGCGGACGATGGCCTCCACCGCTGCCGCCTTGTTCTCCGATTCCACGACGACGTCAGCGATTTCGTGCCGTCGTTCAAGGGCTTTCAACAGTGCGTCCGCGATTTCGCGACGGGCGGCTTTGCGGTCTTGGTCGGTCATTGCACCAGCCTAGAACGCCGGCGGTGTCACCGCGCTACCTCCGCGGTCTCCCAGCTGCTGGAAGCGCTGATAGCGTTCTTCGACCGCACTCGCCCAGGCGGGGTCGGGCTCGACGATGCGCTCAATGCGCGCCCATCGGGCGGCATCGGCGATGGTCGTCTCCAGGCCGACCGCCATGCGCGCCAGGAAGGCCGCGCCCAACGCGGCCCCTTCCGCTATTCCGAACACCTCGACAGGCCGCCCGGTGGCGTCGGCGATGGCCTGCAGCCAAGGCCCCACTCGCGTGCCGCCGCCGGTGGCCACGATGCGCGATGCCGGCGCCCCGCCGAGTTCGATGATCCGGCGGACCACGAAGCCGGACGCCTCGTAGGCGGCGCGCCGCAGCGCCGCCGCGTCGTGGGTCAGATCCAGGGCCTCGAGCATCCCCCGACGGTCCCGGTCGTAAAACGGGCTGCGCTCACCGCGCAGATAGGGTGCCCACACCGGAATGCGTCCCGGTTCGACGGCGGTCGGGTCCGCCGCTGCCACAACACGATCCACCCAGTCCAGAAACAGCCCACCTGCGTTGCTGGCCCCGCCGATCTGGCTCTTGCCGGGCGTGGTGTGCGGAATGGTCCACAGGCCGGGCATCTGCCGGGCCTGTGCGATGGTCGTCCACACGATCAGCGTGGTGCCGCACATCACCAGCACGTCTCCGTCGTCGTCGGCGCCGGCGACGATCTGTTCGCACAGCGCGTCAATGGCGCCGGTGGCCAACGCGACGTCGGTGCCGCGCACCTGGCCGACGACGGCTCCCATGCTCGCCACCCGCGGCATCTGCTCGACGACCGCGCCGCGCTCGGCACAGGCTTCGGGATTCCAACCGGTCCCGTCGAACAAGGGGAACGCCGTGGCGGCGGTGGCGATGTCGATCACCGACTGGCCCGACAGCGCCTGGTTGGCCACCGCCGGCGCGGGCCAATAGCCGGCGGCGCCGGGCGCCTGCTGAGCCGTCCAGCGCAAGAACTCCGCGGCCTCGCCGAGCGCGGGCAGCGGCTGCGCTTGTTGTTCCGGGCCGCCGGGCGTGCGGCCCCGGCCGTCCCCGTAGAGAAGTCCCGGCGTGATGGGCGTTCCGCTGTCGTCGACTGCCGTCATCGACGGCACCATCGCCGCGACGGCCGCCGCGGCGATGCCGGGTTGGTGGACCAGCTCGTCCAGCGCAGCCGACGGGCCACGCCGCCACGCCGCCTCGGCGTCGTGCTCCAACCGGTCGGGTGCCGGTACGCGCAGCTCATGCGGGATGCGCACGCGCTGCGTCACGTTGCCGTCCGCGTCGGCGGCTATCGCCTTGACCGCGGTGCTGCCGACGTCGATGCCGATTGTGACGTCTTTGCGTGACACGGGCGTCACCGTACGCCAGCATTGGCACTCGTGGCGTCTAAACCGCGCGCGTTGGTGACCGCCCCGATGCGGGGGCCGGGCTTCACCAAACTGCGCGACCTGGCCGACGTGGTGTACGACCCCTGGATCGAGCAGACCCCGCTGCGCATCTACGGTCCCGAGCAGCTGGCCGAGCGGATCACCGGCGAATCCGCCGAAATCGTGGTGGTGGAAAGCGATTCGGTGCGCGGCCCGGTGTTCGAGAGGGGCGTGCGGGTGATCGCATCCACCCGCGGCGACCCCAACAATGTCGACATCCCGGGCGCGACCGCGGCCGGGATCCCGGTGCTCAATACACCGGGCCGCAACGCCGATGCCGTCGCCGAGATGACGGTGGCCCTGCTGCTGGCCGCCACCCGCCACGTGCTGACCGCGGACGCGGATGTACGCAGCGGCAACATCTTTCGTGACGGCAGCATCCCGTATCAGCGGTTCCGCGCCGCCGAGGTCGCCGGACTGACCGCCGGGCTGGTAGGCCTCGGTGCCGTCGGCCGCGCGACGCAATGGCGGTTGTCCGGACTGGGCCTGCGGGTCATCGCGCACGATCCCTACAACCCCGACGCCCGCCACAGCCTCGACGAGCTGCTGAGCGAGGCCGACGTGGTCTCGCTGCACGCCCCGGTCACCGACGACACCGCCGGCATGATCGGTGCACGGGAGTTCGCCGCCATGCGCGACGGCGTGGTCTTCCTCAACACGGCGCGCGCCCAGCTGCACGACACCGATGCCCTGGTCGACGCCCTGGCGGCGGGCAAGGTGGGCGCCGCGGGGCTCGACCACTTCGCCGGCGAATGGCTGCCGGTCGATCACCCGCTGGTGCGGATGGGAAACGTCGTGCTGACCCCGCATATCGGGGGCGCCACCTTCGACACCGAGGCGCGGCAGGCGCAGATGGTGGCCGACGACCTGGAGGCGCTGCTGGCCGGCAGGGCGCCCGTTCATATCGTCAACCCGGAGGTGCTGGGCCCATGAAGTACGTCGACAATCCGGAAAGCGCCGTGCTGGAAGCCGCCAAGGACATGCTGCGCCGCGGCCTGGTGGAGGGGACGGCAGGAAACATCTCGGCGCGACGCGCCGACGGCAGCGTCGTCATCACCCCGTCCTCGGTGGACTACCGCGACATGCAGCTCGACGATCTGGTGCTCATCGACGCGGACGGCTCGGTGCTGCGTGCGGCCGAGGGTCGATCACCGTCGTCGGAGATGCAGCTCCACCTGGCCTGCTATCGGGCCTTCGACGACATCGGCAGCGTCATTCACAGCCATCCGGTATGGGCGACCATGTTCGCCATCGCCCACGAGTCGATCCCGGCGTGTATCGACGAGTTCGCGGTGTACTGCGGCGGCGACGTCCGGTGCGCCGACTATGCCGCATCGGGCACGCCCGACGTCGGAACCAACGCCGTGCAGGCGCTCGAGGGCCGCGGCGCCGCGCTGATCGCCAACCATGGCCTGGTGGCGGTGGGGCCGCGACCCGACAAGGCCCTGCATATCACCGCCCTCGTCGAACGGACCGCCCAAATCGTCTGGGGCGCACGGGCACTCGGTGGCCCGGTGCCGATTCCCGCAGATGTCAACCGCAACTTCGCATCGGTCTACAGCTATCTGCGCGCCAACACATGATGCGTCCGGTTCGGTTCGGCCGCGCCGGCGTGACGCGGGTACTGGAACTCCAATTCGACTTGGGAACACGCTTTTTCCCGCAGACGCCGACGTCGGGTTGGCGGGACAACGCCGACCTGCTGGTGCCGGACTTCTTCGATCCCTGCACCGATCAGTGGCACATCGCGATCCAAAGCTGGGTCATCGAAGTCGACGGGTTGACCGTCGTCGTGGACACCGGTGTCGGCAACGATCGCCAACGCCCGCACATGCCGCCCCTGGACCACCTGAACACCGGCTTCCTGGCCGCGCTGCGGGCCGCCGGCATCGACCGCACCGACGTGGACGTGGTGGTCAACACCCACGTCCACTCCGACCATGTCGGATGGAACACCATGCTGGACAACAACGTCTGGGTGCCGACCTTTCCCAACGCCCGATACCTGGTGCCGGCCGCCGACTACCGCCACTTCGCACCCGATGGGGCCGCGGCGAGGCAAACGCCACGCAGCGACGAAGAAGCGGCTCAGCAGCGCGGCGACCAGCTCGTGTTCGCCGACAGCGTGTTACCCATCGACGAAGCCGGACAACTCGTCCAATGGTCCGAGGACTATCGGATCAGCCCGTCACTGCGGCTGCGCCCAGCCCCCGGGCACACCCCCGGCTCCGCGGTGCTGTGGCTAGATGCCGGTGTGCCGGCGGTTTTCGTCGGCGATCTCACCCACAGCCCGCTGCAGTTGCGCCGGCCGGCCGACGCCTGCGCTTTCGACGTCGACGCGCCCGGAGCCGCGGTCACCCGCAGGCGAATCTTCGCCGAGGCCGTTCAGGCGAAGGCCGCCATGATCCCGGCGCACTACCCCGGTCGCGGGGGCGCCACGATCCGCGCGACCGAGGACCGGTTCGACATCGACCAGTGGCTCGACATCGAATCAGTTTGAGCCACAATAACTCTCGACGCGCCCCACCCAGCGGCCCGCGATTCCCGCTCGCGGCCGGGCGGTGGGGTCTACGGTGTGAGGCATGGCGTCATACCGCGTAGTCCAGTGGTCAACAGGCAACATCGGCAGTCGAGCGCTCGGCGTCCTGCTGGACCGTGACGGCTTCGACGTGGTGGGGGTTCACGCCTTCGGTTCGGACAAGGTGGGGCGCGATGCGGGTGTGCTGGCCGACCGCGCCGCAGTCGGTGTCGGCGCAACGGCCGACGTCGACGCGTTGATCGGGCTGCGCCCGGACTGTGTGAGCTACATGCCCCGCGTCATCGACTACGAGCTGGTGATCAGGATGCTGCGCTGCGGCATCAACGTCGTCACGACGGGAGATTTCCTGACCGGCACCCACCACCCGGTCGAACTCCCGGCGCTCGAGGAGGCGGCGCACCAGGGATGCGCGACATTCCTCGGCACGGGATTCGAGCCAGGCTTCATCAACGTCGTCGCCGGATTCCTCACCGGCGCCTGCCGAACGGTCGACAGCGTCAAGCTCGTCGAAACATTAGACTGCACAACCTATCCCGTACAGGACGTGTGGAAGGTGCTCGGATTCGGCAAACCACCCCGGGAGCGGGTGACCCAGCTCGACCCGGAGACGCAACGGTACGGCCTCGGCTACTTCGAGACGCTGGACATGATTGCCGCCATGCTGGGCACCGAGCTCGACTCCAAGGAGGCATTCGTCGAGCCCGCTGTGCTGACAAGGGATTTGGACCTGGGCTGGGTGGACTATGCCGCCGGCACCGCCGGGGGGCAGCGCCGCACCTATCGCGGCTATCGTGGCGGCCGACCGGTGGTCGAGCTGGCCATCTGCTGGACGATGAGCGACGACGCGCTGGACCCGAAATGGACCGACCCCAAGGGATTCAGTGTGGTCATCGAAGGTGAACCACGTGTCGACGCGACCATCCGGTTCGGCTTGCCCGGACAGGACGTGATGACCGTGTTGATGGACAGCACCGCCGTCGCGGCGGTCAACGCCATACCGTTCCTTTGTGAAGCTCCGCCGGGTGTGATCACCCCGATCGACCTGCCGATCACCGGATCCCGAGGGGCACTCGCCTAGCGCTGGTCGATCCCCACCTTCACCGCGCCGCTCTCGCCCTGGTTGGCGATCGCCAAGAAGGCGTCCCGCCACCGGTCTAGCCCGAACGTATGGGTGAGCATGGGGCGCAGGTCCACCCGTCCAGCGGCGGCCAGGTCGAGGTAGTGGGCGATGGCGTGCTTGCGCTGCCCGTCGACCTCTTCGACGCCGAAGGCGTTCGAGCCGACGTACGAGATCTCCTTGAAGTAGAGCGGGCTGTCCTCCCACCGCCCGGGCGCGTGAACACCGGCCTTCACCAACGTTCCTCGCGACCGCAGGACCCGGACGCCGACTTCGAAGGTCTCGGGCTTACCTACGGTGTCGTAGACGACGTCGACCGCGCCGGGGTGAGCCATCGGCAACCCCTGCAAGGGCTGGCGCAGCCGGCCACCGCCCCAGGCGACCAGTTCCTCGATGACGGCCAGGCGCGGTTCGTGCGCAAGGATTTTCGCGGCACCGAACCGGCGGGCCAGCTCGGCCTGCGCGGCGAACCGCGCCACCACCGCGACGGCCACGTCGGGATATAGCGCCCGCATGATCGCGACCGCGCACAATCCCAGCGAGCCGGCCCCGTACACCAGCGCGGCGCCCGAGCGCGGCGGCGGGTGGCGGTTGATGGCATGCAGCGACACCGAGAACGGGTCGGCGAACACGGCAAGCTCGTCGGGAATCGACTCCGGCACGGCGAACAGCATGCTGTCGTGGGCGGGCATCAGCTCGGCGTAGCCGCCCGTCACGTCGGCCGACACCCCGGTGTGGATGCCGGGCTTGATGTCGCCGTCGGTGAAGCTCCAGCACAGGCTGTAGTCGCCGGCTTCGCATGCGGGACAGCGTGGTTGGATGCCGCGCGGCCCGCAGGACAGCCACGGATTGAGCACCACCCGCTCCCCCACCTGCAGCCCCTGGGCCTTGGGGCCCAGCGCCACCACGTCGGCGACCACCTCGTGGCCCATGACTTGCGGGAACGAACAGAACGCCGCCATGGCGTTGTCGGTGTCGCCCCCGCCGAAATCCATCAGGATCTGCTTGGAATCCGACCCGCAGATGCCGGTCAGTCGCGGCCGGGTGATCACCCAGTCCTCATGGGGCAGTTCCGGATCCGGCAGATCGCGCAGGGCGGTCGGGGTGTGCGCCAGGTTCTGGGTCAATCGGTTGGCGTCGTCGCGAACCTCGAACGGCTCCGGCGGCACGCCGTACACGAGTGCCTTCATCGGAACGCCATCCCCGCCGCCCCGGCGATGAACGCGTCCAGGTCGGCGTTCTTGGCGTCGATCACGGCCTTCATGTCGGGCAGGTAGTGCTCGAAGCGCTCACTGCCCAGGGCCGCGATGATGCCGTCGGCCACCACGTGCGGGGCCACCTTCGGTCCCTGATAGAGCGGTTCCTCGCTGCCCGGGTGGTCCCAGATCTCGGTGTCGACCGGTCCCGGCTCGATCAGTTTCACCGAGATCGGCGTGTCGTGCAGGTCCACGGCTATCGCCTCGCTCCAGCCGCACAATGCGAATTTGCTCGCACAGTAGGCGGATTCGTGGACTATGCCCAGCCGGCCGCCGACGCTGGACACGTTGACGATCATGCCCGAACCGCGGCCCAGCATCCGCGGCAACAGCGCCAGCGTCAGGCGCATGGGCGCGAAGAAGTTGACCGTCATGACCTCTTCGGCCTCGCCCGGGTCGAGTGCGATGACGCTGCGCCGCTTGGGCATCGCGGCGTTGTTGATCAGTATGTCGATGCCGCCGAGCCCATCCCAGGCCCGCCGCGCCAAATCACCCAGCGCCGATGTGTCGGCCAGGTCGGCCACGAACATTTCCGATCCGGGTGAGGTGCGCCGGCACTCGGCCAGCACCTCGCCCAGCCGATCCCGCCGACGCGCTAACAGCCCCACTACCGCGCCCCGGGCGGCCAGCGCTCGCGCCAGGGCCGCACCCAATCCCGACGAGGCACCCGTGATGAGCACCCGTTTACCAGCCGCCGCGTACGCCATCAGTAAAGGTTGCCGCGAATTCTGGGAAGCGTACAGTGGGTGAAGCTTGTTATATTGGCTAAATATTAGATTGGCTACTTCCGATAGGGGCACAAACATGACTTCCACCAGGTATGAAGGCGACACCTGGGACCTGGCGTCCAGCGTCGGCGTGACCGCGACGATGGTCGCGGCGGCCCGCGCCATGGCCACCCGCGCCGACAACCCATTGATCAACGACCCGTTCGCCGAGCCGCTGGTCAAGCTGGTCGGCGTGGACCTGCTTTCCCGGTTGGCCGGCGGCGAGCTGGATCCCGCCGAGTTAAATGACGCGCACGACGGTGCCGCGGGGTCCGCCGGGGCGATGTCCCGGATGGCAGACAACATGGCGGTCCGCACCAAGTTCTTCGACGAGTTCTTCCTGGGCGCGACCAACGCGGGCGTCAAGCAGGCGGTGATCCTGGCCTCCGGGCTGGACGCCCGCCCCTATCGGTTGGCGTGGCCGGCCGGAACGGTGGTCTACGAGGTGGACCAGCCACAGGTCATCGAATTCAAGACTCGCGCACTGGCCGACCTGGGGGTCGCCCCCACCGCCGAGCGGCGAGTGGTGGCCGTCGATCTGCGCGACGACTGGCCGACCGCGCTACGCAACGCCGGCTTCGACCCGTGCCAGCCCACCGCGTGGAGCGCCGAGGGCCTGCTGGGCTACCTGCCGCCAGAGGCGCAGGATCGCCTGCTGGACACCATCACCGAGCTCAGCGCGCCGGGCAGCCGCCTGGCCACCGAAAGCGCACCCAACCCCGAGCCCGGCGACGAGGAGAAGATGAAGGAGCGCATGCAGACGATCTCCGAGCGCTGGCGTGCGCACGGTTTCGAGCTGGACATGGCGGGGCTGGTCTACTTCGGCGACCGCAACGAGGCGGCCCCGTACCTGGCCGATCGCGGTTGGCGGCTTAACAGCGCCAGCATCCGAGAATTGTTCGTGGCCAACGGGCTTGACCCGCTCACCGACGACGACATGCGCATGGGTGAGATGCTGTACACCAGCGGCACGCTCGGCGAGAAATAGGAGCCGGGAGGATGACCACCACTACTGGACGCACCGACGGCGACAGCTGGGGTCCGGCGCACAGCGTGGGAGCGACGGCCACCATGGTCGCCGCCTCGCGCGCCGTGGCGTCGCAGGGATCCGCGCCTCTGCTTGACGATCCGCTGGCCGAGCCGCTGGTGCGTGCCGTCGGGCTGGACCCCTTCATCCGCATCATCGACGGCGAAATCGACTTCGAGGACGACCCGCTGTTCAACCGCAAGGCGCGCGCGGAGCAGATCACGGTGCGCACCAGGTTTTTCGACGACTTCTTCACCGGCGCAACCAAAGGCGGTGTGCGGCAGGCGGTGATCCTGGCTTCCGGACTGGACACCAGGGCCTACCGGCTCTCGTGGCCGCCGGGCACTCTCGTCTACGAGATCGACCAGCCGGAGGTCATCGCCTTCAAGACCGACACGCTGGCCGGCCTCGGTGCCGCTCCGACCGCCGAGCGCCGTACCATCAGCATCGACCTGCGCGACGACTGGCCGGCCGCCCTGCGCGAGGCCGGATTTGACGTCACCCAGCCGACCGCGGTCAGCGCCGAGGGGCTGCTCCCCTACCTGCCTCCCGACGCCCAGGACCGCCTGTTCGACAACATCACGGCGCTCAGTGCGCCGGGCAGCCGGCTGGCGACCGAACACGTGCCCGACCCGCACGCGTTCTCCGACGAGCGCCTGGAGCGCATCTCCCAGCGCTGGCAGCGGTTAGGCTTGAATATGAGCGCCGCCGACCTGTTCTACCGGGGCGAGCGCAGCGTCGTCGTCGACTACCTCACCGAGAAGGGCTGGCAGGTAACGGCGACGCGCGCCCGGGAATTGTACGCCCACAATGGTTTCGAGTTCCCCGAGGACGAGATGACGGCCACCTTCGGTGAGCTGAGCTACGTCACCGCCACCCTCAAGTAATGCTGGGGTTAGGGTTCTGACTATGTCACGCACTCACGATGATGAGTGGGACCTGGCGTCGAGTGTCGGCGCGACCGCAACCATGGTCGCGACCGGGCGTGCGATGGCGACCAAGGATCCCCGCGGTTTGATCAACGATCCGTTCGCCGAGCCGCTGGTGCGCGCGGTCGGGGTGGATTTCTTCACCAAGATGATGGACGGCGAACTCGATGTGGATGGGATCGAGAATGCCTCGCCGGTGCGTATCCAGTCGATGGTCGACGGAATGGCCGTGCGCACCAAATACTTTGACGATTACTTCGCCGAGGCCACCGAGGGCGGGGTGCGCCAGGTGGTAATCCTGGCGGCCGGCCTGGACGCGCGCGCCTACCGGCTGCCGTGGCCGGCCGGCACGATGGTCTACGAGATCGACCAGCCGCGGGTGATCGAGTTCAAGAGCACCACCCTGGCCGACGTGGGTGCCGAGCCGACCGCATCGCGGCGCACCATCCCCATCGATCTGCGAGCGGATTGGCCCGCCGCGTTGAAGGCGGCGGGATTCGACACGGCGGCCCCGACGGCCTGGCTGGCGGAGGGACTGCTGATCTATCTGCCGCCGGAGGCCCAGGATCGGTTGTTCGACAACATCACCGCACTCAGTGCGCCCGGCAGCACCATCGCCACCGAATTCGTGCCCGGGATCGTGGATTTCGACGCGGAACGGGTGCGCGAGATGTCCGGCTCATTCCGGGAGCACGGCGTCGACATCGACATGGCGTCGCTGGTTTACGCCGGCGAACGCAACCACGTCGTCGACTACCTGTCCAGCATCGGATGGCGGGCCGAAGGGGTGACCCGTACGGAACTCTTCGAGCGCAACGGCATCGAAGTACCCGCACCGGAGAACGACGACCCCCTCGGTGAGATCGTCTTCATCAGCGCCACGTTAGAGCCGCCCGGGTCCCACCCATAGCGCGCTAGCCCCACCGTAGGACCGTTCGGCGTTGTCCACGATGCCGGCGAGGGTTCGGCTTAGCAGCGCGCCGAGCGCATCGGGCAGCGATGCCGCGCCAGGTTGCGAGGAGGCCCGGGGCCGCAGCAGGTCCAACAGCGATGCGCCCGGGTAGGTCACGGTGCGCACGTCGGTGTCCTCGTCCAGTCCGGCAAGGATTTTCGCCCGCCGCACGGCGGTTCGGAAGCCCCCCAGTTCGTCGACCAGGCCCCGCTCGCGTGCGTCTGCGCCGGTCCACACCCGGCCCCGAGCGACGCGTTCGACGGCGTCGGTGGTCATGTTGCGGCCGTCGGCGACCCGCTCCAGAAAGTCCCCGTACACCTGGTCGGCTTCGGCCTCGCGGTGAGCGCGCTGTTCCGGGGTGAACGGCGACTCGATCGACCACGCATCGGCATTGGCGTTGGTACGCACGGTTTCCAGCCCGACGCCCAGCCGCTCCAGCAGATCGCGAATCACCAGCTTGCCGGTGAACACGCCGATCGAACCGGTGACCGTTGCGGGGCTGGCCACGATCGCGTCGGCGGCCACCGCGATGTAGTAGCCGCCGGATGCGGCGACCGCACCCATCGACGCCACCACCGGCTTGCCGCGTTTGCGAGCCCTTTTCACTTCGCGCCACAGGGTTTCCGATGCGGTGACCGAGCCTCCGGGGCTGTTGACTCGAAGCACGATCGCGGACACCGATTCGTCGGCTGCGGCTTCCCGCACTGCCGCGGCGATGGTGTCGCCGCCGACGGTGGAGGCGCCGAACGGCAGGAACTGGGGCCCGCCACGGCCGTCGACGATCTCGCCGTCCACGTTGATGACCGCCACCGTGGGCTTGGCGCGGCGGCCGGGAACCGGGGGCACCGGCGGCGCCAGCCGCGACCTGGCCGCGCCCGCGTAGCGCGAAACGTACAGCCGCGGTGGTGTTGTATCGGAAACATCCTCCGCTCCAACCATTTCCGCGATACGTTCGTAGGCTTCGTCCCGGAAGCCGATCCGGTCGACCAGACCAGAGGACACGGCGTCCTCGCGCAACAGTGGGGCACGATCGGCGAGCGCGTCGAGCCCGGCGGCGTCGAGCTTGCGTGATTCCGCCACCTCTTGCCACACCTGCTCTTGCAGGCTCTGCAACATCCGGGTGACGGCCTCGCGATGGGCCTCGGTGAAGCCGTGCTCGGTGTATCGGTTCACCGCAGACTTGTATTCACCCCGCGCGACGAATTGGGGTTCGATGCCGGCCTTGTCGAACGCATCGCGCAAAAACGTGGCATTGCTGGCGAATCCGATCAGTCCCACGCTTCCGGCCGGCTGCATCCAGACCTCACCGAAGGCCGAAGCCAGGTAGTACGACAACGTGCCCGGGTAGGTCTCGGCCCAGGCCAGCGACGGCTTCGCGGCGGTGAAAGCCACGACCGCCGCACGCAGCTCCTGCACCGCCGCCGCCGGCGACGGCGTGAGTTGCACACGGGCGATCAGCCCGGCCACCCGCGGATCCTCGGCCGCCCGGTAGATGGCGGCCACGATGTCGCGCAGCGCTGTCGGTCGGCTCCCGCCGCTGATGATGGTCAGCGGGTCAAAGCCCGACGTCTCCGGTGGCATGGCGCGCAAATCCAATTCGAGCACGCAGCCGTTGGGCACGCCGTGATGGCGTGCGGTATCGACCCGTCCGGCCAGGGCCCGAACCTCGTCGACGCCGGGGATCGAAGGAAGGAAAGCGAACATGTCTGCAGACTACCGATGCACGGGCCGTACGGTGGTCGGGTGAGCTTTGCCATCGCGATCCCGCAGTTCGACTACGACGGCTTCGACCCAGCGGGGCTACGCGCTTTTCTCGCGCGCGCCGAAGAACTCGGATTCGAGGGCGGCTGGCTGCTCGAGCAGATCATCGGGCCCGCGCCGCTGCTCGCGCCGCTGGAGCTGCTGGCGTACTGCGCGGCCTGCACCGAGCGGTTGCGCCTGGGCGTCGCGGTCCTGGTGACGTCGTTGCACGACCCGCTGCAATTGGCCTCGGCCGCCACCGCTGTCGATCGACTGAGCCACGGCAGGCTCGACATCGGTGTCGCTCCCGGCGGCGGCAGGCGGAAATTCGCCGCCTTCGGCGTGGACAAGGACACCTTCATCTCGTACTTCACCGAGGGCCTGGAGCTGATGAAGGCGGCGTGGTCCGACGAGCCGAGGGTGACGTTTCACGGTCGATTCCGCGACGTCGACGACCTCCCGATCCAGCCCAAGCCGGTTCAGCGGCCGCACCCGCCGATCTGGTTCGGGGGCCAGGCGCCCAAGGCGCTGGCCCGCGCGGTGCGGCACGGCGACTCATTTTTGGGCGCGGGCTCCTCGACCACCGAGGCGTTCGCCAAGGCGGTGGCCGTCCTGCGCCGCGAGCTCGACGAGCAACGGAAGGACCCCGCGAACTTCACCATCGGCAAGCGGGTCTACCTGATGGTCGACGACGACGCCGCCAGGGCCCGCGAACGCGTGCTCGACGGGCTGGACCGCATCTACGGACGCATGCCCGGCGTGCAGGATGTACCGGTGTCCGGCACACCCGATGACGTGGTGCGCGGGTTGCGTGAGGTCATCGATGCCGGGGCGAAGATGGTGCTACTGAATCCCGTCGGCACCGATGTCGGCGAGAACCATGAGCAGATGGAACGCCTTGCCGCGGAAGTGATTCCGCAGCTGACCTAGCTAGGACAGCTCCGTCGCCGAACCGCCTGCGGCGGTGATCTTCTCGCGTGCACTGGCGCTGAACTTGTGCGCGGTGACCTCGACCTTGACCGTCAGCTTGCCGTCACCGAGGACCTTGACCAGCGAGTTGCGGCGAACCGCGCCTTTGGCCACCAACTCGTCCACGCCGATCGAACCCCCTTGCGGGAAAAGCCGATTGAGGTCGCCGACGTTGACAATCTCGTACTCGGTGCGGAACCGGTTACGGAAGCCCTTCAGCTTCGGGAGCCGCATGTGGATCGGCATCTGGCCACCCTCGAAGGTCACCGGCACGTTCTTGCGTGCCTTGGTGCCCTTGGTGCCGCGACCGGCGGTCTTGCCCTTGGAGCCCTCACCGCGACCGACGCGGGTACGCGCGGTCTTCGAACCGCGCGCGGGCTTGAGATCGTGGAGCTTGATCGTCATTTCGTGCTACCTCCGGTGCCCTTGGCCGTCGCCTCGGCCGGCTCCACCTCGACGAGGTGGCTGACGACCGCGATCAGGCCGCGGGTCTGCGCGTTGTCCTCGCGGATCACCGAGTGGCGAATCCGCCGCAGGCCCAGGGTGCGCAGGGACTCACGCTGCTTCCAGCGGGCCCCGATGGTGCTGCGCACCTGGGTGATCTTCAGTTGACTGCTCATGGTTGCGCCCCCGAAGTCTGGGCCTCTCGTGCCGCCGCACTGGCCATCGCGTCACTTTCGCGGCGCGCCTTGAGCATTCCGGCCGGCGCGACGTCCTCGATGGGCAGACCGCGACGAGCGGCCACTTCCTCGGGGCGCTGCAGCAGCTTGAGGGCGGCGACGGTCGCGTGCACCACATTGATGGCGTTGTCACTGCCCAGCGACTTCGCCAGGATGTCGTGCACGCCGGCACATTCCAGCACCGCACGCGCGGCGCCACCGGCGATCACGCCGGTACCGGGGCTGGCCGGGCGCAGCAGCACCACGCCGGCGGCCGCCTCACCCTGCACCGGGTGGGTGATGGTTCCGCGGATCAGCGGCACCCGGAAGAAGCCCTTGCGGGCCTCCTCGACGCCCTTGGCGATGGCCGCGGGAACTTCTTTGGCCTTGCCGTAGCCGACACCGACCATGCCGTGACCGTCGCCGACGATCACCAATGCGGTGAAGCTGAATCGCCGACCACCCTTGACCACCTTGGAGACACGGTTGATCGCGACAACCCGCTCCAGGTAGTTGCTCTTGTCGCCGTCGCGGTCGCGGCCGCCACGACCGCCGTCGCCACGGCGACCGCGGCTGTCGCGGTCACCGCGCGAGTCACGGCTGTCGCCGGCGCCTTGTCCGCCGGTCGGCTGCTCCGCCATTATGCGGTCCTTCCAGTCGTGTTCAATCTCTTCGTCATTCCGCTGTTCATCAGAATTGCAATCCGTTCTCGCGTGCGGCATCGGCCAGCGCCGCGATCCGTCCGCCGTAGGTGTATCCGCCACGGTCGAAGACCACGCTGTCGATGCCGGCGGCCTTGGCGCGCTCGGCGATCAGCTGGCCCACCCGCACGCTGCGGGCTTTCTTGTCTCCCTGCAGGCTTCGCACATCGTCCTCGATCGACGACGCGGCCGCGACCGTGGTCCCGTTCTCGTCGTTGACCAGTTGCACGTGAATGTGTCGCGCTGACCGATTGATCACCAGCCGCGGACGCTGCGGGGTACCGGCGATCTTTTTGCGCAGCCGCGCGTGCCGACGCAGCCGAGAGATGCGCCGGGTCGCAGAAACGCTCTGCCCCAGCGGCTTTCGCGCGGTGGTGCCAGCTTGTGTTTGCGCCATGATTACTTACCTGTCTTTCCGACCTTGCGGCGGATCTGTTCACCCTCGTAACGCACACCCTTGCCCTTGTACGGGTCGGGGCGGCGCAGACGGCGGATGTTCGCCGAGATCTGGCCGACCTTCTGCTTGTCGATCCCGGTGATGGAAAACTTCGTCGGCGACTGGACGGCGAACGTGATGCCGTCCGGAGCCTCGATCACCACAGGGTGGCTGTAGCCCAGCGCGAACTCGAGGTTGGAGCCCTTGAGCTGCACGCGGTAACCGACGCCGAAGATCTCCATCTTGGTGGTGTACCCCTGCGTCACGCCGGTGACCAGGTTGGACACCAGGGTGCGCGACAGTCCGTGCAGCGAGCGGTTGCGCCGCTCGTCGTTCGGACGGGTGACCACGATCGCGCCATCGTCGTTGCGCGACACGGTGATCGGCTCGGCCACTGTCAGATCGAGGACGCCCTTGGGCCCCTTCACCGACACCTTCTGACCATCGATCGTCACGTCGACTCCGGATGGAACCGGAACCGGCTGCTTACCAATGCGAGACATAGTGTTTCGTTACCTCCCCGCCCTTACCAGACGTACGCGAGGACTTCGCCGCCCACGCCCTGTCGGGCTGCCTGGCGGTCGGTCAACAGGCCCGAGGAGGTGGAGATGATCGCCACTCCCAGGCCGCCGAGCACGCGCGGCAGATTGGTGGATTTCGCGTACACCCGCAAACCGGGCTTGGACACGCGGCGCAGGCCGGCGATGCTGCGCTCCCGGCTCGGCCCGTACTTGAGCTGGACGATCAGCGACTTGCCGACCCGGGCATCCTCGGTCCGGTAGTCGCTGATGTAGCCCTCGCTCTTGAGGATCTGGGCGATGTTTGCCTTCAGCTTCGAGTGCGGCAACGTCACCTCGTCGTGATACGCCGAATTGGCGTTGCGCAGCCGGGTCAAGAAGTCTGCGATCGGGTCCGTCATCGTCATCGAGCGCCACTCCTCTTCATCGCTGCGCTCTGCATCGTCGTTGTCGCAGTCATGACAGTGTCTGTCACCTTCCTCGCGGTGGTTCCCGGTCCGGGCCTGCCGCGCACCTTTTCTCCGGTTGGTCTTGGGGGTTCGGGCTGTTACCAGCTGCTCTTCTGCACACCGGGCAGTTCGCCCGCGTGCGCCATCTCGCGCAGGCAGATCCGGCACAGGCCGAACTTGCGGTAAACCGCGCGCGGGCGGCCGCACTTGTTGCAACGCGTGTAGCCGCGCACCGCGAACTTCGGCTTGCGTGCGGCCTTGTTGACCAGTGCCTTCTTAGCCATGTACTCAGTTCTCCTTGAAGGGAAAGCCGAGAGCCCGCAACAGCGCTCGTCCTTCGTCGTCGTTCGTCGCCGAGGTGACGACGTTGATGTCCATGCCGCGGACCCGGTCGATCTTGTCCACGTCGATCTCGTGGAACACCGACTGCTCGGCCAGCCCGAAGGTGTAGTTACCGACACCGTCGAACTGTTTGGGCGAAAGCCCGCGGAAGTCGCGGATACGGGGCAGCGCGATCGAGGTGAGCCGGTCCAGGAATTCCCACATCCGGTCACCGCGCAGGGTGACCCGCGCACCGATCGGCATGCCCTCACGCAGTTTGAACTGCGCGATGGACTTGCGCGCGCGACGGATCTCGGGGCGTTGCCCGGTGATCAGACTCAGGTCGCTGACCGCGCCGTTGATTAACTTCGCGTCCCGCGCCGCATCGCCGACACCCATGTTGACGACGACTTTGGTCACCGTCGGGATCTGCATGACGTTGGCGTAGCCGAACTGCTGCTGCAGCGAATCACGAATCTCGCTGCGGTAGCGCTCTTTCAGGCGCGGCTGAACTTTTTCTGCAGTACTCATCAGATGTCCTTGCCATTGCGCTTGGAGATACGGACCCGCTTGCCGGTCTCGTCGTCGACCCGGTAACCGACGCGAGCGGGCTTACCGTCCGAGTCGACGACCATCACGTTGGAGACGTGGATTGGGGCTTCCTGGGTGACGATGCCGCCCGACCGCGCTCCGCGCTGGTTGGTCGAAATCGCGGTGTGCTTCTTGATCCGGTTGACGCCCTCGACCAGCACGCGGTCACGCTCCGGGTAAGCCTGCAGGACCTTGCCTTTGGCGCCCTTGTCCTTGCCGGCGATGACCAGCACGGTGTCGCCTTTACGGACCTTCATTTACAACACCTCCGGGGCAAGCGAGATGATCTTCATGAACCGCTTCTCGCGCAGTTCGCGGCCCACCGGCCCGAAGATGCGCGTCCCGCGCGGGTCGTTGTCGGGCTTGATGATCACCGCGGCGTTCTCGTCGAACTTGATGTAGCTGCCGTCGGGACGGCGGCGCTCCTTGACCGTGCGCACCACGACGGCCTTGACGACATCCCCACGCTTGACGTTGCCGCCGGGAATGGCGTCCTTGACGGTGGCGACGATGACATCACCGATGCCGGCGTAGCGTCGCGACGAACCGCCGAGCACACGGATGCACAAGATCTCCTTGGCGCCGGTGTTGTCGGCGACCTTCAGTCGCGATTCCTGCTGAATCACTCGATCTCCTGACCTGGTTGCGTGTGCACGGCAGGAGAACCCACCGGGGTGAGCATTCGGCGGGCATGGCCCACCAAAAAACCTGACGTGCGCGGTCTTCGTCACCGAAGGGCACGCGGGGCCGATTCGCACCGGCCGAGGTCTGCCCAAGGCAACCCCTAGAGTCTAGGGGACGACCAGCTCAGAGCCAAATTCTGCGCGAAGCCGGATGAGATGGGGAGCATCGTGCTCCGCTGAAGGCGTCGAATCGCCCAGGATCACAATCATGGCACCCTCTTGAACAGCGAAAACGCCTGGTGACGCCCTCCTTCGGGAACTACACTTCCGCCATGTTCTCGGAGACGCGTTATGCGATGAACGGGGACTTGCGCGTCGCCTACCGGGCGTCGGCACAGGGCGAGCGCGACATCGTGTTCGTCCCGAACTGGTTCACATGCTGCGAGACCTTTCCGGAGCTGCCGTCGATCCAGGGTTGGATCGACGCGATGACATCGCTCGGTCGGCTGATCTTCTTCGACCAGCCGGATACGGGAGCCTCCGATCCCGTCAGGTCGGGCGCGCAGCCGACCTTGGAGCAATGGGCCGACAGCATCACGGCGGTGCTTGACGATCTCGGAAGTCGCGAAGCGGTGCTCCTGGCAAGCGACGGCGGGTCCGCGACAGGGGCGCTGTTCGCAGCAACACATCCGTCTCGCACAAGCGCACTGGTCATGCTTGAGGGCTACGCGGATCCGGTGGCTGAGCGCGATACAGGGACCCAGAGAGTCCTGGCAGGCATGGTCGCCACGTGGGGAACGGGCGCGTCCGTACATGCAGTCAATCCGGACATGCCATGGAACGAGGAGATTCGGGCGACATGGGCGCGACACGAACGCCTGGCGGCGAGCCCAGGGACCGTTGCTCTCCGCCAACGGCTCGTGACCGAAGTAGACGTGCGGGCCGTGCTTCCCACGATCCGTGTTTCAACGCTCGTCCTCCATCACACTGACGACCCGATCATCCCGGCTGCTAGGGGCAAATACGTCGTCGATCACATGCCGGGCGCGAAATACGTTGAGCTGCCGGGACATAACCTGTACCACTTCGTGGAACCGTGGCGCGAGTCGTTTCAGGTAATCGCCGAGTTCATCACAGGCCAGCAGCCCGACGTGCCGGACGACCGGGTTCTCGCCACCGTGTTGTTCACCGACATCGTGGACTCGACTCGCCGGGCTGCGGAGATGGGCGACCGCGACTGGCGCGCGCTGCTTGATGCGCACGACGCGATTGTGCGGTCGCAGCTTGCCCGCTTCCGTGGCCGTGAGGTGAACAGCACGGGTGATGGTTTTCTGGCGATGTTCGACGGTCCGCAGCGAGCGATCCGTTGCGCCATGGCAATTCGCGATGCCATGCAGGCCCTCGGCATCCAGGTGCGCGCCGGTCTGCACACCGGCGAGTGCGAGGTCCGCGGCGATGACATCGGCGGGATCGGTGTCCACATCGGCGCGCGCGTGAGTGCGCAGGCCGGGCCGAACGACGTACTGGTGTCTAGCACGCTGCGCGACTTGGTGATCGGGTCGGGACTCGAGTTCGAGGACCGCGGCGCGCACCAACTCAAGGGGGTCCCGGGCGAGTGGCGTCTGTTCGCCGTTGCGTCCGCGTAAACGGTTGCCCGGCAATCAGAATGGCGGTGGATCCCCGTCGCCGTCGGCGGGGGGTGCTTGACCGAAGTACACGGCCTCGCGTTCTCGAAGTTTCGGTTGCCGGGCGTCGTGGTTTTGCCTGCGTTCGGTGGCGATCCGTGCGGCGCGATTTTGGGCGCGGGTGCGCGTGCGTCGGGGCATCATGGCGGTGCGCTCGGCGCAGCCCTCGGGTTTGGGTGCGACGGGTGCAGGCGCGTTGCCGGTGGGCGCGCATAGGGACGGAAACAGCAGCGCGCTGCCCGGGGTGGTGATGTAGGTATGTCCGTCAGGCAGCGTCCAAATCACGGTCCCATCCGGTAACTGTCGGTCGCGCCAGCCCCAAAACGTTTTCAAAAGGTGGTGTAGACGGCACAGCGCCTTGAGGTTCGAGGCGTGCGTAGCGCCGCCCTGGGCGTACGGGATCGTATGGTCGAGATCGCATTCGGTGGCCGGACGGTCACAGCCCGGGGCCCGGCACGTCAGATCGCGGCAGCGCACAAAGTCCGCCAGCTTGACCGAAGGGACGTAGCGGGATTCGGCGTCCGCCGGTGCGGTCAGCGGTACCAACCGTGCCGACTTGGCCAGCTCGGCCACTACCTCGGCCGGGATAAGACCCTCAACGCCGGGCAACACAGCCGGGGTGGACCCGCGACCCTCGAGGCTGGCTTGCTCGGCGACCACGTGGATCACCACGTTGCTCTTGAGCGCCACCGGGTCCGCAGCGCAGTCACCCCGCCCGCAGCCACACACCAGTCGCTGGGCACCGGCGGCCAACGCCCCCAACGCATCCGCGCGCCGCTGTGTGGCGGTCCGGGGATCGGAGGCGCACACGGTGGCCGCCAACGCATCAAGGCGGCGGTTCAAGGCCTGACCATCGGTGCCAAACACGCTGGCGCTCACATACGCCATTCCCGACTCGTTGGCCAGCACATCCACGTAGCGATCGCTGACCGCGTCCTTGGCGCGACGCACCGCGTCGGCATCGACCAAGGCGACCACCCGGTCCACCGCGGCGGCTAAGCCGCCGCGGGTCAGCGAGAGGCGCCGCGACACCAGCGCCGCAACCTGCGCATCGACGCGGGCCAACACCTCGGCATCCGTGACCAGGTCGGTGCGGAACACGATCGTCTGAAACGCCCGATAGTCGAGGTGGCCGGCCCGAAACGCCTTACCGACCTCCGGCAGCCGATCCCGCATCGCCATCGCATAGCGCAAATAGCTATGGCCCATCGCCACGCTGCATCCCAGCGCCGCACCCACCTGTGCGGCCACCGCATCCCACGCATCGGCCGACCAGTCCGCGCACTCCCCCGACTGCCGGCAGCGCAGGACCAGCAACTCACCGACGGCGACCAGCCGCTCGGCGGCCGCCTGCGCCTCCGCGCGCCCGGCCTCACGCGCCCGGTTCAGCAGCGCCGCCGACTCCGGCGTCTCCCGCGAGGCAGACCACCACTCGAACATACGTTCGATTATGCCAGCGGGGTACGACAACCTCCGTCGCCCTGCTGCATCTACGCGACGATGTACAAAGTCATCACGTGACCACTAGCTAGCGCGACGGCAAGTCCGCCACGCAGCGAAACCCGATGTGCGTCGTCGCGGAGTCCTGTGACTGCGGTGACCGGGCGGCAGGACGGTAGCGGTGGCAGTACTCCGGCGCGCACAGGTGGCTGCCGCCCTTCAACGTCTGGTTGACGGACGGATCGGCGGGACCCGACGGAGCACAGCAGGATTTGGGCGGCTCGTCGAGCCGGTGATGCGCGCCGTACTCGGTGGCCGTCCACTCCCACACGTTGCCGATCATGTCGAGGAGTCCAAAGGCGTTGGGGGCGAACGTCCCAACGGGCGATGTTCCCACCCAGCCGAGCGCCCCCTCATTGCGGTACGGGAAGTCGCCCTGCCAGGTGTTGGCCATCAGTCGGCCATCGCTGGTGGCCTCGTCGCCCCACGAGTAGGTCCTTGTGGATCCGGCCCGGGCCGCATACTCCCACTCGGCCTCGGTCGGCAGCCGCCGGCCGGCCCAGCGCGCATAGGCCGCCGCGTCCGGATACGCCACCTGCACAACCGGATGGTCGTCGCGTTCCGCGACGTCGCTGCCGGGGCCGAACGGGTGGCGCCAGCTCGCTCCCGGCACCCACTGCCACCACTGCCGCCAGTCGCGTAGGTCGACCGGCCCGGGTGTCGGCCGGAAAACCATTGCGCCGGGGCACAAATCGTCTGGGTTCGCTCCCGGGTACAGCGCCGGGTCGATCGGCTGCTCGGCCACCGTCACATACCCGGTGGCGTCGACGAAGTCGGCGAACTGTGCGTTGGTCACCGGGTGTCGTTCCACCGCAATCCGACCCACCACCACGGTGTGGATCGGCGCCTCTTCGGGGTAGAAGCTGGTCGACCCCATGCGGAATGACCCGCCCGGCAGGTCAATCAGCTCGCTCAGCACCCCGCCAGGCTACGCCGTGAGCGTGGAGAGGGCCGTACGATGGGCCGTCGGCGCGATGTTTGCACGGCCGAACCCCTGCCGAACAATTAGCGCGCCGCCGCATCAGTCTCGTGAAAAGGCAAGCGCGATTTCGGCTTCCACGTCCACATAGGGCCGGCCGGACAGGTCAACGGTGACCGCGGTGATGGTGCCGCCGGTGAATGCGAACGGCGCCTTATAACGGCTGGACACTCCCGACCCCCCGTTGCGCCCGACCGTGATACCTGCACCGGCCAGCCCAAAGGTTCCGGGGTGGGTCGTCACCCCCGTCAGCGTGCCGACCACCTTGTCGTCGATGAAGAGCGTGACGTCACCCAGCGGCGTGTGACTGTTCTCGACCGTCCCGGTCCGCGAATAGCCGGCACCGAACAGATGTCTGCCCAGGGGCACGGCGTTCGACGACGAGACCTCCTGCTGGCGCTCGCCGAGGAAGTTGTACACGTAATGCAGTCGGCCGTCCTGGATGAAAAGCACATGCCCGCCGTGCGCGCCGCCCTGCTTGAACAGCACACCCTCGGCGCCGGTGGTATCGACGGTCACCTCGGCCAGCACCGAGAACGACCGGCCGCGGATTTCGGCGCCGGCACCGATGCCCACATCGGCGCAATCGGGATAGTAGATGTAGCTGTTCCGTTCGCTGACCAGATACGGCCGCGACCGCCCGAGCGTCTCCAGGATGTTCAGATCCGACAGCGGCAACCCGTTGTACTTGGCCGCCTCCGCGAACCACAGTGCCTTGAGTTCTTCTAATTTGTCCGGGTTTTCGGCCGCGAGGTCGTGGCACTGGCTGCGGTCGGCCTCGATGTGGAACAGTTCCCAGCGGTCGGCGTCGAAATGCGACCAGCCGGCCGGGGTGGCCGCGTGTACGGTGTTGGCGAACCAGCCCTGGTGCCAGATCCCGCGCGTGCCCAGCATGGTGTAGAACTGGGTGCTCTTGCCAGTATCGGCGCCCGGATCGGCCAGGGCCGCTTTGAAACTCACGCCATCCAGCGGTTTCTGGGCAATGCCCTTGACGGTTTCCGGCGGCGTCATCCCCAGCAGCTCGTAGACGGTCGGGGTGATGTCGCAGACGTTGACGTAGTTGTCGCGAACTTCCCCGTGCGCGGCAATGCCGTTGGGCCACGAGATGATTGCCGTGTCGGCGATGCCACCCTCATGGGAGGCGTAGCGCTTGTACAGCTTGTAGGGCGTGTTGAACGCCATCGCCCATCCGATCGGGTAATGGTTGTAAGTCTTTGGGCCGCCGAGGTATTCGTACAGCTTCATGCTTTCTTCGACGGTGTCGATGTAGCCGTTGAAGAACTTGCCCTCGTTGACCGACCCGTTCGGTCCGCCCTCACCGCTGGCGCCATTATCGGAAATGACCACGATGATGGTGTTGTCCAGCTGGCCCGACTCCTCGAGATAGTCCAAAACCCGGCCGATCTGGGCGTCGGTGTAGCTCAGGAACCCGGCGAACACCTCGGCCATCCGGGAGAACAGCCGCTTCTCTTCATCATTCAGCGAATCCCAGGGGCGCACCGTGTCCTGCAGCGGCCAGGGCTCACCGCCCGGCCCCTGCACGTCCAGATACGGGTTGATCGGGGACAATTCGGTGTCGGCCGGCACGATGCCCAGTGACTTCTGCCGCTCCAGCACCACCTCGCGGTAGCGCTCGTAGCCCATGTCGAACTTGCCGGCGTACTTGTCGGCCCATTCGGAGAAGACGTGGTGCGGCGCGTGCCCTGCGCCGGGGCACACGTAGGAGAACCAAGGTTTGTCCGGCGCAATCACTTTGGCGTCGCGGATGAATTCGATCGTCTTGTCTGCGATGTCCTTCGACAGGTGGTAGCCGTCCTCCGGGGTGCCGGGCGCAGTCACCGGGTGGTTGTCGTAGACCAGGTCCGGATACCACTGATCGGTCTCCCCGCCCATGAACCCGTAGAACCGCTCGAAGCCGCGCGAGGTCGGCCAGTGCCGCTTCGTCGAGGCGAGGTTCGATTCCTCGAGGGGCGTCAGGTGCCACTTGCCCACGCAGTAGGTGTTGTATCCCCGTTCGGCGAGAGCCTCGGAGAGCAGGGCGGTTTCGAACGGGATGCGACCGTTGGAGTTGGGAAAGCCCTCGGTGAACTCCTCGATGGTGGCCATGCCGACGGTCGTGGCGTTGCGGCCGGTGAGCAACGACGCCCGGGTCGGCGAACACAGCGCGGTGGTGTGGAATTGCGAGAGCCTGATGCCACGCTCGGCGATGCGCGACATGGCGGGCATTTCGACCAAGCCGCCGAAGCAGTCCCAGGTCGCGATGCCCGTGTCATCCCACACCAGGTACAGGACGTTGGGCGCGTTCTCGGGCGCGGTCGGTGCGGCGTAGGGCCCCCAGTCGGGTTCGGAATCCCGGATGTCGAGCTCGATCTTGCCTGTGAACGACTGCCCCGACCCAGCCACCATCGTCAGCCTCGCTCTCGTAACGGACTTGCCGAACGTGCGTGCAGACTACACCCGAGACCGGGCGTTTAGGTGCTGGTACCGAAAGGGCTTACTTCGCCTTTTCCAAAATTTCGACGAGCCGCCAACGTTTGGTCGCCGACGTCGGGCGGGTCTCCATCAACGAGACGCGGTCGCCGATACCGGCGGTGCTGTTCTCGTCGTGCGCCTTGACCTTGGTGGTGGTCCGGATGATCTTGCCGTACAGCGAGTGACGCACGCGGTCTTCGAGCTCGACGACGATGGTCTTCTGCATCTTGTCGCTCACCACGTAGCCGATGCGCACCTTGCGGCGGCCCCGCACCTTCGGGTTGGCCGGAGTGTTCTTGGGGCCCTTGTCCTTCGACGCGGCCTCGGTTGCGGCCTTTCTAGGGGCGGCCTTTTTGGCGGCAGCCTTCTTGGGGGCAGCCTTCTTGGCTTCTGCCATCACGATTCCTTACCGTCGGGACCCTCGGGTCCACTAGCCAAGCCCAGTTCTCGTTCGCGCAGCACGGTGTAGACGCGCGCGATCTCCTGACGCACCGTGCGGAGCCGGCGGTTGTTGGTGAGCTGTCCGGTCGCCATCTGGAAGCGCAGGTTGAACAGCTCTTCCTTGGATTCGCGCAACCGCTCGGTCAGCTCCTCTTCGGTGAGCTCACGCAGTTCACCAGGCGAAGTTCCCACTGCCATCAGAACCGATCCTCTCGAGTCACGATGCGTGCCTTGATCGGCAACTTGTGGATTGCGCGGGTCAGCGCTGCCCGGGCGGTCTGCTCGTTGGGGTAGCTGAGCTCGAACAGCACCCGGCCCGGCTTCACGTTGACCACCCACCACTCCGGCGAACCCTTACCCGAACCCATCCGGGTTTCGGCGGGCTTCTTGGTCAGCGGCACGTCGGGGAAGACGTTGATCCACACCTTGCCGCCACGCTTGATGTGCCGGTTGATGGCGATACGAGCGGACTCGATCTGCCGGTTGGTGACGTAGGCGTGCTCTAGAGCCTGGATGCCGTAATCACCGAAGTTCACCGCCGTTCCGCCACTGGCGATACCGCGCTGACGGGGATGGTGTTGCTTGCGATGTTTAACCCTGCGGGGAATCAACATGATTCAGCTCTCCGTGCTCTGTGGTTCTGCAGCGGGTGCCGACTGGGTCGCGGCGGCCGCACCCTCGTCGGCGCTCGCGGCGGCGCGGCCGGCCTCGGTGCCGGTGGCGGTGGTGCCCGACGCGCCGCTGCGGCGCGGCCGGGTACCCGACGGACGCTCGCGGCGCGACCGCTCGGCGCCCGCCGGAGCGGCGGCGGCCAATTCGCGCTTCCCGCCGACGATGTCGCCCTTATAGATCCACACCTTCACGCCGATCCGGCCGAACGTGGTCTTCGCTTCGTACAGGCCGTAGTCGATGTCGGCGCGCAGCGTGTGCAGCGGCACCCGGCCCTCCCGGTAGAACTCCGAGCGGCTCATCTCGGCACCACCGAGACGGCCGGAGCACTGCACCCGGATCCCTTTGACGTTGGGCTGACGCATCGCGGACTGGATGGCCTTGCGCATCGCACGGCGGAACGCCACGCGGTTGCTCAGCTGCTCGGCCACGCCCTGGGCCACCAACTGCGCCTGGGACTCCGGGTTTCGGACCTCGAGGATGTTGAGCTGCACCTGCTTGCCGGTCAGCTTCTCCAGGTCGGCACGGATCCGGTCGGCCTCGGTGCCGCGACGGCCGATGACGATGCCGGGACGCGCGGTGTGGATGTCCACCCGGACCCGGTCGCGGGTGCGCTCGATCTCCACGTCGGCGATCCCGGCCCGCTCCAGGCCGGTCGAGAGCAGCCGCCGGATCGCGACGTCTTCCTTGACGTAGTCCGAGTACTGCTTGTCGGCGTACCAGCGTGACTTCCAGTCGGTGGTGATGCCCAGCCGGAAGCCGTGCGGATTGATCTTCTGGCCCACTAGTCTGAGCCTCCCTTCGCGTCAGAGGTCTCAGACGACTTGGCCTCGGCTTTCGGTGCGGCCTTCTTCGCGGGCGCTTTGGTGGCGGCCTTCTTGGCCGGTGCCTTATTGGCCGGCGCTTTCTTGGCGGGTGCCTTCTTGGCGGGTGCCTTCGCGGCGGCCTTGCTCGCCTCGGCACGGCGGGCCCGGGTCGACTTCGCCGACCCCTGGTCCTTGCCCGGCCGGCTTTCCACCACCACGGTGATGTGGCTGGTGCGCTTGCGAATACGGAAGGCGCGGCCCTGGGCGCGCGGGCGAATGCGCTTGGCGGTGGGCCCCTCGTCGGCGTAGACGGTGGCGACCACCAGGGTGGACGGGTCCAGCCCATTGTTGTTCTGCGCGTTGGCCGCGGCGCTGGCGATCACCTTGGCCACCGGCTCACTCGCGGCCTGCGGCGCCCAGCGCAAGATGTCCAGCGCGTCGGTCACCGAGCGGCCGCGCACCAGGTCGATCACCCGGCGCGCCTTTCTCGGCGACACCCGCACGAACCGCGCTTTGGCCACCGCCGATGGGAATTCCGTTGTGGTCATCGCCGTTTGGCCTTCCGGTCGTCCTTGATGTGTCCCTTGAAGGTGCGGGTGGGCGCGAATTCACCAAGCTTGTGACCGACCATCGACTCGGTGACGAACACCGGGACGTGCTTGCGTCCGTCGTGGACGGCGAAGGTGTGGCCGATGAAGTCAGGAATGATCGTCGAACGTCGCGACCATGTCTTGATCACCTGTTTGGTGTTCTTCTCGTTCTGCGTGTCCACCTTCTTGAGCAGGTGGCCATCGACGAACGGGCCCTTCTTCAGGCTGCGTGGCATGTGCTACTCCTGACTTCCTAGCGACCGTGCTTCTTGCCGGTGCGCCGGCGTCGGACAATGAGCTTGTTACTGGCCTTGTTCGGGTGGCGGGTGCGGCCCTCGGGCTTGCCCCACGGGCTCACCGGGTGGCGACCACCCGAGGTCTTACCCTCACCACCACCGTGCGGGTGGTCCACCGGGTTCATGACCACGCCACGGACCGAAGGGCGCTTGCCCTTCCACCGCATCCGGCCGGCCTTGCCCCAGTTGATGTTCGCCTGCTCGGCATTGCCGACCTCGCCGACCGTGGCGCGGCAGCGCACGTCGACGCGGCGGATCTCACCACTGGGCATCCGCAGCGACGCGTAGGTGCCCTCCTTACCGAGCAGCTGGATGCTCGACCCGGCCGACCGTGCCAGCTTGGCGCCACCGCCAGGTCGCAGTTCCACGGCGTGGATCACGGTACCGGCCGGGATGTTGCGCAACGGCAGGTTGTTGCCCGGCTTGATGTCCGCGTTCGGCCCGCACTCCACCACGTCGCCCTGCGAAAGACCCTGCGGCGCAATGATGTAGCGCTTCTCGCCATCCAGGAAATGCAGCAGCGCGATGTTGGCGGTCCGGTTGGGGTCGTACTCGATGTGCGCGACCTTGGCGTTGACGCCGTCTTTGTCGTTGCGACGGAAGTCGATCACGCGGTAGGCGCGCTTGTGGCCGCCGCCCTTGTGGCGGGTGGTGATGCGGCCGTGCGCGTTCCGACCGCCGTGGCCGTGCAGCGGGCGCACCAGTGACTTCTCCGGGGTGGAGCGAGTGACCTCGGAGAAATCTGACACACTCGAGCCGCGACGGCCGGGGCTCGTCGGCTTGTACTTACGAATTGCCATGTCTAATCAGGTTTCCTCTCGCGGCGGCTCGGTTGGATTGCCCAACTCCTCCTCATCGCTTCGCTCTGCATCGTCGTCCGGCTAGGCCGGTGCCCCGAACAGATCGATCGGTTTGCTACCCGGCGCCAGCGTGACGATGGCCCGCTTGGTGCCCTTGCGCTTGCCGAATCCGGTCCTGGTGCGCTTCCGCTTACCTTGCCGATTCGCGGTGTTCACCGACGCGACCTTGACGGAGAAGATCTTCTCGACCGCGATCTTGATCTGCGTCTTGTTCGAGTCGGGGTGCACCACAAACGTGTACACGTTGTCGTCGAGCAACGAATAGGACTTCTCCGAGATGACCGGGCCCAGAATGATGTCGCGGGGGTCAGTGATGGTCGCCATCTACGCCGATACCTCCACATCGTTGTCGGCGGCACCGCCGGTGGCCCCGGCGATGTAGGCATTGAGCGCCTCCACGCTGAACACCACGTCGTCGGAGCGCAGCACGTCATAGGTGTTGAGCTGGTCGGGGGCCAGGACGTGCACACCCGGCAGGTTGCGCACGCTCTTGGCGCCGGCCTCGTCGCTGCGCCCGATCACAACCAGCACCTGCTTGCGGTCGGTCAGCGTGCCCAGGAAGGCCCTCGCGTTCTTGGTGGACGGCGTTTGACCCGAGACCAACTCGGTGATCGCGTGGATGCGGCCGTTGCGCGCCCGGTCGGACAATGCGCCGCGCAACGCCGCGGCGATCATCTTCTTGGGGGTGCGCTGGCTGTAGTCGCGGGGCTTGGGGCCGTGCACGATGCCACCCCCGGTGAACTGCGGAGCGCGCGTCGAACCCTGTCGGGCCCGGCCGGTTCCCTTCTGCCGGTACGGCTTACGGCCACCGCCGCGGACGTCGCCGCGCGTCTTGGTCGAGTGCGTGCCCTGGCGCGCCGCCGCCCGCTGCGCGGTGACGACCTGGTGCATCAGCGCGATATTGGCCGGAGCGTCGAACAATTCGGCCGGCAGCTCGATCGAGCCCTCGACCTTGCCGGCCGGCGTCTTGACGTCGATCTTGAGCTTCTTGGAGCCTTCTGCCATCACTTCTCACCTCGTTTGACCGCGCTGCGGACAACGACGAGTCCACCGGTGCGGCCCGGGACCGCGCCCTTGATCAGCAGCACGCCGTTCTCGGTATCGACCTTGTGCACCAACAGGTTCTGGACGGTCACGCGGTCGCTACCCATCCGGCCCGACATCCGGGTGCCCTTGAACACCCGGGCGGGGGTGGCGCAACCGCCGATGGAACCCGGACGGCGGTGCACCGCCTGGGCACCGTGACTGGCGCCCTGACCACGGAAGCCGTGGCGCTTCATGGTGCCGGCGAAGCCCTTGCCCTTCGAGGTGCCGGTGACGTCGACGTAGGCGCCGTCGGCGAAGATCTCCGCCGTCAGCTCCTGGCCGACCTCGTAATCCGCGGCCGCCTCGGGGTTCTCCAACCGCAGCTCGGCCAGAAACCGGCGCGGGTTCACGCCCGCGGCGGCGTACTGACCGGTCACCGGCTTGTTGACCTTGCGGGGACTGATCTCGCCGTAGGCCAGCTGCACGGCGCTGTAGCCGTCGCGCTCGGGGGTACGAATCCGGGTCACCACATTCGGGCCGGCCTTGACGACCGTCACCGGCACAACCCTGTTGTTCTCGTCGAACACCTGCGTCATGCCCAGCTTGGTACCCAGAATGCCTTTTCTTGCCATGAGTCTGGATCTCCTACTGGATGTTGACGTCGACACTGGCCGGAAGGTCGATGCGCATCAGCGCGTCGACGGTCTTCGGCGTCGGGTCGAGGATGTCGATCAGCCGCTTGTGGGTGCGCATCTCGAAATGCTCCCGCGAGTCCTTGTACTTGTGCGGAGAGCGGATGACGCAATACACGTTCTTCTCGGTCGGCAGCGGCACCGGACCTACAACACTGGCACCCGTGCGGACGACGGTCTCGACGATCTTGCGCGCCGACGCGTCAATAGCCTCATGGTCGTAGGCCTTAAGCCTGATGCGGATCTTCTGTCCCGCCACGCTTCTCCTACCCTCGCTCCTGTTGAGGCCCGGGTATCCGGGCTCAAATGTCCTCAGTGCCACCGGCGCGCCGATCGGGCCGGCCAACTCTGGGCCGATCGAGCGTTGCGCCGGATATTGCGCCGCTGTTTACCTGTCGTGGTCCACCGGCCCCCGCGGTCGGGCGTGTCACCCTCACGCAGCCTCATCCGCGATCGAAATTCGTCGCTCTCAAAGGATGGGACCGGACGCCCGTTTGGACGCTGGTCGTATGCCCGACCAGGCGCGAACCCGGCTCAAGGCAACCTGAACAGTATGCCTTAGATCGTGGCCCGAACAAAATTCGGCCGCGATCTCGGGCCGAATCTGCCGCACCCGACCCGAGGGCGGTAGCACCGGGCGGTAAACCAGCTGGTCAGAGGGCTTGAGGCGGCGGGCGGTGGGACGCTTAGGCCCCAGCCGATTCGATGTCGGCCGTGCCCGCCCCGCCGCACTGCACATGTAAGAAGCCGTCCACGGCCGCCAGGGCGCACTGCCGGTAGTCGAAGTCGGGCAGCGTGGACAGGCGGCCGAGCACCAGCGGGCCGATGAGCAGGGCGATCGCCCGCGACCGGTCCACCTCTCCCAGCTGGGCGGCGGCCTCCGGACTGTCGAAAATGGCGTCGAAGGGCTCCGCGTACTGCTGGGCGATGCGCTCGCGCAGGGTGGTGATCGCCGCGCTGTCGGCGTTGGGGCTGTGCCGTGGCTCGGGCAGACCCTCCAAATCGCGTCCCAGCGCGAGCCAGGACATGGCGGTCATGAGCGTAGGAGCCTGGGCCACGGATTCGGCCTGGGCCAGCACCACGGCGACCAGGCGCTCGCGCAGCGAACCCTGCGCCGGCGGGGTGGGCGATGCTGGGATCAAGCTGTTGAAAGCGGCTGCCAGTAAGTCGTTTCCGCTCGGGAAGTGGCGATACAGGGTTGCCCTGGCTACGTTGGCGGTGCGGGTGACGGCGTCGACCGTCACCGCGCTGGGACCCCCGGCACGCAACAGCGTGACAGCGGCGTCCAGCAGCCTGGCCCGCGACCTCGCGGGGCGCGGGTCGGACGTCCCGGCCGTAATTGTGACCCACCTCCTGTTTGAGAACGAGACTATCGGTCTACCTACAAGACTATTGGTCTCGAAACGCCGCACGCTCCAAGGAGGCGCATCGCATGGTCGAAACCCTGGTCCGGTCTGACCAGCGTACTGACGCGCTCGGGGTCGGCGACAGCTTCCGGGCCCGAAACTGGACGCTGGCCGTCGCCTGCATGGCGGTAGCCCTGGTGGTGGCGTCGATGACCGCGCTCAACACCACGCTCGGCGACCTCGCGGTGGCCACCTCGGCCACCGCATCGCAGCTGAACTGGGTGGTCGACGGATACACCGTCGCATTGGCCTGTCTGCTGCTGCCGGCCGGCGCGATAGGTGACCGCTACGGCCGGCGCGGTGCGCTGCTGGCCGGGCTGCTGGTGTTCTCGATCGGCTCGATGGCACCCGCGCTGCTGCACAGTCCGTCTCAGATCATCGCCGGCAGGGCGGTGGCTGGGATCGGCGCCGCATTCGTCATGCCCGCCACGCTGTCGCTGCTGACGGTGGCCTATCCAAAAGACGACCGCACCAAAGCCGTTGGCATCTGGGCCGGGACGGCCGGTTCCGGCGGCGTCCTGGGCATGCTCGGTTCTGGTCTGTTGCTTCGCTTTTGGGACTGGCACGCCATCTTCTGGTCGCTGGGCATCGCCGGCCTGGCGATTCTCGCGCTGGCCTGCACCGTCGCCAAGTCCCGCGACGCGGGCGCTCCCCGGATCGATGCGCTTGGCGCGATCCTGATCGGCGCGGCGGTCGCCATCGCCGTGGCCGCCATCCTGGAAGCGCCCGGCCGCGGCTGGAGCGACCCGGTGGTGTGGGGCGGACTCGTCGTCGGCGCGGTGATTGCAGCGGGATTCGGCGCCCTCGAGCTGCGCATGGCGTGGCGCGGCAGGCAACCACTGCTGGATGTGCGGTTGTTCGCCGACCCCAATTTCGCCACGGGGGTGACCGCGATCGTCATCCTGTTCGGCGCCACCTTCGGGTTCTTTTACATCGGGATGCAGTACGTGCAGCAGATCATGGGCTACTCCGCGCTCGCGACCGCGATCGCCTTCGGGCCGTTCATGGTGCCGCTGGGCATCTTCTCGGCCCTGTCGTTCTGGTATGTGCCCAAGCTGGGGCTGCGGTTGGTGTTGTTCGTCGGCACATCGCTGATGGCGGTTGGATTCGGGTGCATGCACGGGCTGGACCTACATTCGACGTATTTCGAATTCGCCTGGCCCACACTGATTCTCGCCACAGGTATTGGAATATGCACGGCACCAACCACTTCGGCGATCATGGGTGCCGTTGCCGACGAGAAGCAGGGCGTCGCCTCGGCCGTGAACGACACATCACGGGAAATGGGCGGCGCATTGGGCATCGCCGTGGCCGGATCCATCCTGGCCGGCCGCTACTCGCACGAGCTTGGGCCAATGCTGGCGGGCTTTCCCGCACCGGTGCGCGCTCAGGCCACCGACTCGCTGGCCAAGGCCGTGGAGATCGCCGGCCGGCTCGGGCCCCAGGGGCGGCAGCTGGCCGACATCAGTAAGTCCGCGTTCCTGGCCGCGTTGCACGCCTCCACCATCACGATGGCCACGATCGTCGCGGTCGCCGCCGTGGCGATCGGGGTGTGGGCTCCCGGCCGCGACGGTCGCCAGCTACGCCCGGTGCGGCGCCTGCTCGCGCGTCACTGAACGAACTCCGCGGCCCGGTGCCCGATCATCACAATCGTGGCGTGCGGGCCGCGGCTGGTGATGGCGGGGAGGATCGAGCCGTCGATCACCCACAGGTTGTCGATGCCGAACACCCGGCACCGGGGGTCCACGACGGCATGCGGGTCGCCGTCGGCGCCCATCGGTGCGGTACCGCAAAGATGTTGCGAGGTCGACCAGACCACGGCCGCGGCATCGATAGTGCCGCCGGACAATTCGCGGGCCAACTCGCTTCCCCTGCGCAGCGCCGCGACGTCGTCGGGCTCGCTGTCGTAGCGGTGTTCGATTCGCGGCGCCACGTCGGGATCGGCCGAGACCAGCGTCATGCGCCCGCGCGCCCGCGGCTGCATCAGTGCGACCCCGATATGTGGCCAGTCGGCATGCCCGGCGGTGCCGTCGCCGGTCATCGCCACGAATCCGCCCGTGTACGGCCTGATCTCGAGGTCGTCGGCCGTGCTGAGCACCACCTCGAGCACCGGCCGTCCGGGCGCCACCGTCCAATCGGTGGGCAACACCCACTCGGCATGATCGCTGAACGACGTCCCCACGGGCAGCGCCACCACCACCGGAACCCCGGCGCCGGTCAGCATCGGTTCATCACCGATGCCCGAGGCCATGAGGAGGTGCGCCGTTTCAATCGACCCGGCGCACAACACCACCCGGTCGGCGGTCAAGGTCATCCGCCCGTGTGGACCGATCGCGTCGACGCCCACCGCAACGGTGCCGGCGAAACGCAACCGGACCGCCCGGGTCCGTGCACGCAGGTTGAGATTCGGCCGGCTCAGCGCCGGGATCAAATATCCCGCGCCGGAGCCCCGCCGCACACCATCGACGATATTGAGTGGGACCGCTCCGATTCCCGAAACCTGGTCTGGCGCAGCATCATTGAGGTCTGCTATCCAGCCGAACCCGGCGCGCTCGGCGGCGGCGATGAATCGCTCTGTGGTGCCGGTCATTTCGTGCGTGCGGCGCACCTGGATGGGACCGCTGTCGCCGTGGGCGGGGCCATCGAAGTCCAGGTCGGTCTCGATGGCGCGGAAGCTGTCCAGGACCTCGGACCACCCCCAGCCCTCGACGGCGATACGATCGAAGTCGTGCGGCAACCCGCGGCAGAAGTAGCCGCCGTTGACCGCGCCAGATCCGCCTACCGTGGCCCCGCGCACCAGGGGATGCTGGCGAGCGGGCTGCTCGGTGAGGCGGGTTTGGTAGCGCCGGACCAGCGGGCTTTTGACGCCGATCGGCAACTGCAAACCGTTGGCAGTCTGGGCCAGCAGTACCGGGTCGTCGAGCGCCGGACCCGCCTCGAGGACCGTCACCGTGCACCGCGGATCGGTGGAGAGACGTTCCGCAACAACCGATCCTGCACTGCCGGCGCCGACGATCAGCACATCGCTGTGCGAGGCGGCTGTGGTCAAGGCGGTGGTTAAGTCCGGATTTGGGGTTTCAGGGCGCGCGCGTTGCGCTCCCGTAGCACACCCCACCACAAGCCGAGCCCATACGCCAGGTCGTCGACGCGTTTGAGCACCAGGTAGGTCGGCAGTCCGATCGGTTCCACATCGTCACCGATGGCGTCGCGGCGGCGAAGCCAGTCGACCACCCCGTCCATGACGGCCGCGACCACAACGACCCGCCTGAAGTGACGCGACATGGCCGCGGCCACCAACGCCAGCGGCCAGTAGTGCCGGCACAGCGCCGACGCCAGCTGCAGCGCAGCCGACCACAGGCCTCGGCCCGCAATCGTCGCGACATCGGCCATCGAGGTCTCGGCGCTGCGCATCGCCCGCGCGATCCGGTGACCGGTCAGCACGGCGAAGACGATGGACACCAGCCGCGACAGGGTGGACCCGAACGCCATCAGGATCCACGTCATCAGTGCCCAGCCGGAAATCACCACCGGCGCCGTCTTGTCCGGGTGGCGTACGGATAACGGGGCCGCCGAGCCGCCGTAAAACGCTTTGCGCGCAAGCCAATCCCGTAACTCGGTGCGGTGGTCGTGAGCGACCAGCGCGATCGGCTCGTAGCGCAGCCGTGCGCCCGCCTCGATGAGCCGCCAGCACAGATCGACGTCCTCACCGGACTGCAGGGTCTCGTCGAACCCGCCGACCCCCCGGATCGCCGAGCACCGGCAGATGATCGCGGCGCTGGGCACGTAGGACACCGTGCTGTGCGGCAATACCGGCGCCTCGCGCTCGCCGAGGTCGAGCGAGGAGTGCACCGCCTCGTAGCGCGCCACCGCGTTCTCGCTGTGCGACAGGCCGACGATGCGGGGCGCGACCAGGCCGACCGTGGGATCGCAGAAATGACCGAGCAGGGCCTCCAGCCAGCCCCGGCGCGGTGCGACGTCGGAATCCAGGAAGGCGACGAAGTCCGTCCGGCAGGCCCGCAGACCGGTGTTGCGGGCCGCCGCCGGGCCCCTGCTGCGGTGGTGGCGCAGCACCTCGATGTCACAGTGCGCGCCGACGAAGTCCTGCGGTTCGACCGGCGGCAGCGAGCCGTCGTCCACCACGACGACGCGCAGGCCACGCAGTGAGCTGACCAGGCGGCGCACACCAGAAAGGTTGTCCCGCACCGGAATTACCACTGTCACGTCGTGGTGCGACGGACCACCCGCTGGCCGCGGATGCGCCACCGTGGCGTCCAGCAGGGTGCGGGCGAGTTGGGCGCTGAGGTCGTCGCGCACCTTCAGCCGGCCGTCCGAGAGCATGTCCTGGGCGGCGGGGGCCAACTTGAGCAGCCGGGTCGGCGAACCGCCGAGCAGCGCCGAGCCGTCGCCGAGCACCCGCACGCGGCGGTCGACCTGAACGGCGAACCCGTCCGGCAACCGGGGCGCGGTCATGTCAGCATCCCGTCGGGCCCGGGCCGCCACCGGATGATCCGCCGGATACACCCGTGCACCATCTCGGTGAAGATCCGCTTGCCCTCGGCGGCGGTGGCCGTGGTCGGGTCGCCCAGCACGCCGACCGGGCTGACCGCCGCGACTCCCCCGCGCCGCATCGGCCCGAGCAGCTCGGGCAGTGGTGCGGTGTTGCCGGCCACCCACCGATCGCTGCGCACCTCGGCCGGCGAGATGTGCAGCAACAGTGATGTTTCGGTATGGCCGGCGTGGGCGTCCCCGCCGGCGGACAGGCAGGGGCACCAGCCGGCGTCGCGGCCCTCGGCGCGCAACTTGGCCACCGCCGCGCGGCACGCCCCGGTGTTGCCGCCGTGACCATTGACGAAGACCAGCCGACGGGCCCAGCCGGCCGCCGACCTGCCGTACTCGACCAGCAGCAGCGTCAGCGCCTCGGTGCCCAGCGAGATCGTTCCGGCGAAACTTTGGTGCTCGCCGCTGGCGCCATAGGCGATGGGCGGCGCCACCAGCCACTCGTGGCCGAGGCGCGGCGCAGCGTCGCCGGCGACCGCCGTCGCGATCCGGGTGTCGGTGTCCAGGGGCAGGTGCGGACCGTGTTGTTCGGTCGACCCCAGCGGAACCAATACCGACGCCGACATGCTTGATAGCTGGCTCGACGTCGCGGTTCCCAAGTCGCCGAGTACGGACACTCGGTGATGGTAGGACGAATTCACCTGGCGTGCACCAATTGTTGAAGCTTGAAAATAACTTTTTTTCTCCGGCCATTCACCGGGCGTTCGAATCGTTGGCTCGTCCGTCACGGTTACCCCGCCCGTACCACGATTTGCGCAGCCGTCACTTAATCCGGATTTATCCGCCCGGGATGGCCAGGCTTTCGCTACGCGCCGCCCGGGGCCACGCCCAGCGCCCGGGCGAAGCCGGGCGGCACCAGAATGTGGTCGGGTCCGAGATCGCGCACCGAGGACAGCCCGAGGCCCATTAGCGCCGAGTCGATACCGCCGCGCAAGATGTCGAGGACGTTCTCCACACCCGGCTGGCCGGCCGCGGCCAGCCCCCACAGGTAGGCGCGGCCGATCATCACCGCACGCGCTCCCAGCGCCACGGCCTTGACGACGTCGCTGCCGCGCCGGACACCGCCGTCGAGCAGCACCTCGATCTGATCGCCGACGGCTGCGGCCACCGCGGGCAGGGCGCGGATCGAGGCCGGCGTGCCGTCCAGATTGTTGCCGCCGTGGTTCGACACCGAAATGGCCGAAACCCCGGCATCCACCGCCTTTTTCGCATCATCGACGCGCATGACCCCCTTGAGCATGAACGGCCCGCCCCACAGTTCGCGCAGCCAGGCGATGTCCTCCCAGGTCGGCGGCGGGGTGCCCATCCACTCCCCGTACGCCTGAAAGAAAGGCGGGCCGGGCTCGCCCCGGCGGCCCTGGTTGGGCACCCGCAGCTCCGGTGGCCGCATGGTCTTCGCCCATTGCAGGAACCAGCGCGGCTTGGTGATGACCTCCGGGCTCATCTTGACGATGGTCTTGAAGTTCATCTTCTCCGGGATCGCCGGGCTGCCCCAGTCCCGGCCGTGCGAGAAGCTCCAGTCGGTGGTGACGATCAGCCCCACCGCCCCGGCCGCGCGGGCGCGCTCGACCCGCGCGGCGATCGCGTCGCGGTCACCCAGCCAGTACACCTGGAAGAACAGCTTGGGGTTCGCCGCGATGACCTCTTCGATCGGCTTGCTGGCGAACGAAGACAGCCCCATGGCGGTGCCGCGGGCGGCGGCGGCCCGCGCCACGGCGACCTCACCATCGGGGTGCACCGCCTGTACGCCCGTCGGTGAGATCAGCACCGGCAACGAAATGTCTTGTCCCATGACACTGGTCGACAAATCACGCTTCTCCTGCGCACCGATGACGTGCGGCGCGAACCCGAGCTCGCTGAACGCTGCCACGTTGTCGGAGACCGTGACTCCCTTTTCGCTGGCCGAAATCAGCGACGAATAGGCAGATTTCGGCAGCCGGCGCTTGGCGCGTTGCTGCGCGATGGCGACGGTTTCAAACCATGCGTCCGCCATGGTTACACCGGGCTTTCGTTACACATGCGGGCCGGCGGCGCGGCGGGCGTGACCGCCGGCGGTCGCAGCGACAACGTGAGCGGCACCGGTTGGCGGATGCGCTTGCCGCGGGAGTGATCGGCCCGGGGGCGCGGCGCCTCGCGGTCATGCGCCAGCGCCGTCACGCTGTGGCCCTGGACGCATTCGGGGTCCGGTCCATCCAGCGGCAGGCCGGTGAAGAATTTGGCGGCCATGCATCCACCGCGGCAGCTGTCGTAGTGCCCGCAACTGCCGCAGGCGCCCGCCGACTGGGGTTCGCGCAGCTCGCGGAACAGCGGGGCGTTTTTCCAGACGTTGGAGAAACCGCTGTCCGACAACACGTTTCCGGCCAGAAAGCGGTCGTGGATGGCGAACGGGCAGGCGTAGACATCCCCGACTGGGTCGATCAGGCACACGACGCGACCCGCGCCGCACATGTTCAGGCCCGCCAGGGCGCCGGATTGGCCGAGCGGGGCCAGGTGGAAGAAAGAGTCGCCGGTGAGCACCCGCTCACCCTTGGCGACCAGCCAGTCATACAGCTGGACCTGCTGGTCGGCGGTGGGGTGCAGCTCTTCCCAGACATCGGCGCCACGCCCCGATGGGCGGAGCCGGGTGATCCGCAGCGTGGCGCCGTAACGGCTTGCCAGGGCTGCGAATTCGTCGAGCTGGTCGACGTTGTGCCGGGTGACGACCACCGAGATCTTGGCGTCGGAGAAACCGGCGCCGGCAAGGTTTTCCAGCGCGCGTATCGCCATGTCGAACGAGCCGGGTCCGCGGACGGCGTCGTTGACCTCGGCGGTGGCGCCGTCCAGCGAGATCTGGACGTCGACGTAGTCGCTGGCCGCCAGCCGCGCGGCGACCTCGGGTGTGATCCGGACGCCGTTGGTGGAGAACTTCACGCCGACGTGGTGTTCGGTGGCATAGTCGACCAGTTCCCAAAAGTCGGGACGCACAGTGGGTTCCCCGCCACCGATGTTGACATAGAACACCTGCATGCGTTCCAGCTCATCGATGATGTCCATGCATTGGCGGGTGGACAGTTCTCGCGGATCCCGCTTGCCCGATGACGACAGGCAGTGCACGCAGGCCAGGTTGCAGGCGTACGTCAGCTCCCAGGTGAGGCAGATGGGCGCGTCCAGCCCGTGCTCGAACTGCTCGATCAGCCGCGGCACGGGCGACTGCGATGGTGCGGTCATTGATGGTCCTCCCGGGGCACCAGCATGTTGGACTCGACGAGCACACCCAGCGCATGCAGATACGGCGCCTGCGCCGCGTCGTCCACCCCCGCCGCGCGGCAGGCGGCCCGGATGTCGGCATGGTCGGCCAGCGACTGCACCACGTCAAGGATCGTGCGGTTCTTCAGAAACGACAGCTTGCGGGTACCGAAGTGGTAGAGCAGCGCGCCGAACGGTTCCGGCCGAACCGCCACCTGCGGGTGCAATCGCCAGCCGCGATCAGGATCGAACGAGGTTACCGTCCGTGCCTGCGCGGGCGCGGCCACGGTCAGTAGACCCCGCACATGCCGTCGATGGACACTTCTTCGACCAGGGTCTCGTTCACGAGTGCAGGGTCGGTTTCGGTCTCGTGGTCCACGGGGCTTGCCTTTCGTCCGGTCTTGACAACGATGGGGTCTGAGTCACACTCGGCGCCAGAATATGGCATCGAGTGCCGAAATGGAAGGGCAGGGTCCGATGGTGCCGCATCCGCGGGTGGGCAGGCGCCGCTCGACCACCCCTCACCACATCACCGACGTGGCCATCGACATGTTCACGGCACGCGGTTTCGCCGACGTGAGCGTCGACGACGTCGCCCAGGCCGCCGGTATATCCCGGCGGACCTTGTTCCGGTATTACGCGTCCAAGAACGCCATTCCCTGGGGCGACTTCGACAACCACCTTGCCCACCTACGTGATTTGCTCGACAACGTCGGTGTTGACGTGCGCCTGGGTGATGCGCTGCGCGCTGCGCTGTTGGCATTCAACACGTTTGACGAATCCGAGATGGCCCGGCATCGCCGGCGCATGCGGGTGATCCTGCAAACCGCTGAGCTGCAAGCGTATTCGATGACGATGTATGCGGGCTGGCGCGAGGTGATCGCCGGGTTCGTGGCACGTCGCCTGGACTGCAAGATCACCGATCTGGCGCCCCAGACCGTCGCCTGGACGATGCTCGGGGTGGCCTTGTCGGCCTACGAACACTGGCTGAGCGATGAATCCGTCCCGCTGCCGGTCGCCCTGGGCCAAGCCTTCGACGTCGTCGGCGCCGGGCTGGACGGGTTGAGCCGGTGACGCCCGAGCACCTGGTACACACCCTGCGGTCACAGGGCAGGTTCTGCGCCTCGTCGGGCTCACGGATGTATGGCGAGCTGTTCGAGTTGGTGGCCGGCGACGTCGAAGCCGGCGGCGTCTTCGCGACCGTCTTGTCCGGGCGCGAAGACGCGCCGTCGCGCGACGCGGTGCCGCTGAGGTTGCTCGGCGGGCTGCACAGGCTGGTGCTCGACGGCCGGGCGGAGCGGTTGCGTCGCTTTTACCCCAGCACCGGGGGTGCCTGGGATGCCAGATCCGCCTGGCCGGAGATCCTGGACACCGCCGCCGGTCACGTCGACGTGCTGCGCGCGGCGCTGTGCCAGCCACCGCAGACCAACGAGGTGGGCCGATCCGCCGCCCTGATCGGCGGACTATTGCACATCAACCACGGATTCGACTTGCCCGTAAGGCTTTTCGAGATCGGATCGAGCGCGGGGTTGAACCTGCGCGGGGATCACTACAGCTACGGCTTCGCCGGTGGCCGGTGGGGGCCGCCCGACTCGCCGGTGACCATCGAGGATGCGTGGCGCGGCGCCCTCCCGCCGCGGCGGGAATTGCGGATCGTCGCGCGGCATGGGTATGACATCGCGCCCATCGACGTGCGCGACGCCGACGGGGAGATGACCGTGCTGAGCTATGTCTGGCCCGACCAGGGCGCCCGGCTGGTGCGGCTGCGCGGCGCCATCGAGGTCGCCCGCCGGGTCCCGGCCTCGCTCGAGCGCCGGACGGCGGCCGACGCGGTCGCCGGCCTGACGCTGGCCGACGGTGCGCTGACCGTCCTGTGGCATTCGATCACCTGGCAGTATCTGTCCTATGACGAACGCGGCGCGGTGCGCGCACACGTGGACGCGCTCGCTCGACGCGCCGAGGCGCGCTCGCCGTTCGCCCACCTCACGATGGAGCCCGCGCGTGCCGGGCCGCGAGCACCGATCAAGTTCGTGGTGCGGGCCCGCGTCTGGCCGCAGGGCGAGCCGCGGGTGCTGGGCGAATGCCATCCGCACGGCCCGCCGGTGGATTGGCGATAAACCGGCGCGGCCGAATGCCGAAGCGCCGTCCGGCGTTTCAGCCGCCGGATGGGACTAGGTCCCCATGAAAGTCATCGGATCGTGCAGCACGCGGGTGCCGTCATGCAATCCTTCGATGGCCTCCATGTGCTCGGGGTCCAAGGTGAAGTCGAACACGTCCAGGTTCTGGGCGACGCGTTCGGGTTTGGACGACCGCGAGACCACGACGTTGTCCAGCTGCAAGTTCCACCGGAGCAGCACCTGCGCGGGCGTGCGACCGTACTGGGCGGTCCAGCACAATGCCTTTGGCGTTGCCGGTGATGGCAATTGTGTGACGCTGGATACAGTGCCGCACCCTTCGGTCTTCGAGACGTTGAAGTTCGGGAGGTGTATCACCGGAGCGAAAAGCTCGATGATCTAAGTGCTTTCGATCTCCGGTATCTGACGGGGCGCGCGCGAGGCGGACTCGCCGATCCTTTATGCTCGACGAACGCCGAACGCACGCCAACGCTGGAAGCGAGGCAAAGCCGTCTATGAAGACTATGCAAGCACTTGTCGAAATTGCTTGGCAGGCAACACAAATCGGTGCTACCACCCTCAAGAAGTCGCAGCCACGATCGGTACTGCACAAGGGTGACCGCGATACGGTCACCGACGTCGACCTGGCAATCCAGCGCGATATCGCCACCTACCTCGCGCAGGTCACGCCCGATATCGCGCTGCTGGCCGAAGAATCCGAACATCAGCCGCACATCGAAACATCCGAGTGGCTGTGGGTTCTGGACCCGATCGACGGGACGTCCAACTTCGTTCACGGCCTGCCGCTGTGCGCGGTATCGCTTGCCCTCCTGCATGCCGGTCGCGCCGTGGTGGCCGTCACCCACGCTCCACTGCTCGGCAGGACGTACCACGCCGTCGAAGGCAAACGCGCGTTCGTCAACGGGCAACGAATCACCGCCAGCGCAACCGACAGCCTCAGCGGCGCCATCGTGTCCCTCGGCGACTACGCCGTGGGTCACGATGCCGGCCGGCTCAATCAGCACCGGCTGGCGCTCACGACCGAGCTGGTGCCCCGCGTCGAACGAATCCGGATGATCGGCGCGGCAACCCTCGACCTCGCCTTCGTCGCCGAGGGCGCCCTGGACGCCTGCGTGATGATGTCCAACAAGCCCTGGGACACCGCGGCGGGGACGCTGATCGCCCGCGAGGCCGGGGCGCAGCTCACCGACGCGCAGGGCAGCCCGCACACTTACAGCTCGGCGTCCACGATCGTCGCCGCACCCGGTATCGCCGAGCAGCTCGCCACGGTGATCCGCAACACCGAGGTCCCCGGCGACCGGTACGCGACCGCCGTCGGCTAGCGCCGGGTGCGAAAGTCCGCGTCAGCCTAGTACTTCGGCGATGGGCACGGCCGCGGCGATCTTCGCACGAACCTTCATGACCTTGCCCGGCATCCCGCCGCCGACCACCCCGACCAGCGCCCCGTCACGTTCGTAGTAGGCCAGGAACTTGCGGCCGTCATCCTCGACGAGGTGGACGATGTCGTCGGCTTCGGGCTCACCGAGGCACTGGATTTTGACGTCGTATTGGTCGCTCCAGAAGTACGGGACGACGACCACCGACGGCACGTCCTGACCCAGCAGCGCAGGGACGACCACCCGTGCCTGATCGGCGACATTGCTCCAATGTTCCACGCGCCCTTGGTGTCCCGTCGCGTCACGCCACGATGCAACGTCCCCGAGCGCCCACACATTCGGCGCACTGGTGCGTCCGGCTTCGTCGCAGATGACGCCGTTGTCGACCTCGACGCCGCTGCCCTCGAGCCAGTCGGTCGCCGGGCGCGACCCGATGCCTACCACCACGATGTCGGCCGGCAGTTCGGTGCCGTCGCTCAACACGACCGCCTCGACGTGTGAATCGCCGCGCACCTGCGCCACCCCGACGCCGAGGCGAACGTCGACCCCTTCGGCGCGGTGCAGCCGGGCCACCAGCTCGCCGATCTGCTCGCCGAGCACAGCGGCCAGCGGCGTCGGCTGCGGCTCCACCAGCACCACGTCCACACCCAGGCTGCGCAGGCTGGCCGCGACCTCACAGCCGATGAAGCCGGCGCCGATGATCACTGCGCGCTGCGCCGCGGACGCGTGCTCGCGCAGCGCCAAGCTCTCGTCGACTGACCGCAGCACGCGGATGCCTTCGAGATCCGGCAGCGCCGGAATGCGCCGCGGCACCAGGCCGGTGGCGATGACCAGTTCGGCATAGCCCACCGTCGTCCCGTCGTCCAGAGTCACCGTCTGCGCCACCGTGTCCAGGCTTCTCGCGGCCGACCCCAGCCGCAGGGTGATGTCGTTCTCGTCGTACCATTCGCGCGGTTTGAGCGCGGTGTCGTCGACCTCCTTGCGCAGTACCTCTTTGGATAGTGGCGGGCGGTCGTAGGGCGGGTGAACCTCGTCGCTGACGATCGTGATGGGTCCGGAATACTGGGCTTTCCGCAGCTGCTCGGCGGTGCGGGCCGCGGCCAATCCGCCGCCGACGATCACGATCCCGCCGTTGGCGCTTTCGTCACTACTCACGTGGAGTTCTTAGCACGATCGCCGGTCAGTACTTTAGGGCACCCTTATCCACGGGGATCTGCGTTCCGGTGAGTGTGCCCGAGCCATCGCCGGCCAGCCACGCCACCACATCGGCCACTTCGTCGGCCGCCATGAAGCCGTTGGGCTGCACGGGCATTGGCGGAAAACTATGGACGAAGCTCGGGTGCCTGGCGAAGATCTCCATCATCGCCTCGGGTTCGATCATCGGGGTGTCCACCGAATACGGGTGGATCGAGTTGACCCGGATGCCGAATTCGCCAAGCTCGACGGCGAGCGTGTTGGTGAGCGCCGTGAGTCCGTGTTTGCTCGCCGAGTAGTGGCCGTTGCCCGGGGTGGCCTTGATGCCCGCCGAGGAGCTGACCACGATGATCGAGCCGCCGTTTCCCGCCTCGATCATCGCGGGCACCGTGGCGCGCAGCGTGCGCCAGGTGCCGGTTAGGTTGACGCCGATCACCGTGTCCCACTGCTCGTCGGTGAGCTCCCAAATGCGACCCCAGCTCAGCACTCCGGCGTTGGCCACCACGACGTCGAGCCGCCCGAACTGCTCGATCCCGTCGGCGACCAGATCCCGCAGCGCGGCGTCGTCGCGGACGTCGACCTCGCGCCGTAAGGCCTTGCGTCCCTCGTTCTCCACCAGGCGGGCGGTCTCGTCGAGGTCCTCCCGGGTGGCCGGCGGGTACGTCACGCTGGCGGACGCCGGCGCGCAGATGTCCAGCGCGATGATGTCGGCGCCCTCGCGGGCCAGCCGCACCGCGTGCGAGCGACCCTGCCCGCGGGCGGCCCCGGTGATGAATGCGACCCGTCCCTGCAGTGATCCGGCCTGTCCAGTCACGTGTAACCCCTTCGACCGCCGATAGACCAAGCCAGGCTAGCAGCGCAACTGAAACGTGTTCTAATTCGCCCGGCGGCGCCGGACGAGCTCTTAGATCTCGGAAATGATCGACGCGCGCCGACTGGTGTATTCGGCGTCGGTCAGCGCCCCACTGGCGTGCAAGTCCTTCAGCTCTTGCAACCGCGCGGCGATCGACGGTTCCGGCGGCGTGACGACCGCCGCCGCCGCAGGTGCCGCGCCGGGTGCGGCGGCCGCTGCCGGTTGCGCGGCCGGGGCCTGCTGTTCGACCGCTCGCCGCACCACCGCCTGGATCTGGGCACGCAGGGCCGGATTCGACCGGATGTCGACCATCTGGTTGAGCGCCACGTTGTTGGCCTTGAGGATCTGCAGGATCTCCATCAACGGGCCCGCCTGACCGCTCAGGTCGTAGGTCTTGTTGTCCTCGGCCACGGTGAACTGCGCCGGCACCAGGCCGTTGACCAAAGCGCTTCGCTCCCAGTCGATTCGATATTCGCTGGTGGTGGGGTTGACCAGGACCACCACCTTGCGGGCGTTGAGGTTGCCCAGCCGGGTGACGCTGGCGATCACCCGATCTTCGCTGTCGAACGGCAGGATCCCGGGGCCGGCGATGTGCAGACGCACCTTGACGACCTGCTGGTTGTTCACCCACGTCCCCGTCTCGCTGATCCCGGTGATCTGAGCGAGCGCCAAGACGCCGTTCTGCTCGAGCGCGGCCACCTTGGCCGACGACTTCGCCCCGTAGTTCGCCAACGCGAGCGCGACCAGCACGTCGGCCACGGTGATCAGCAGGCCGACGTAGAGCATCCACTGCAGCAGGTTGTCGAGCCCCAGGGTGAAGTAAACGACCAAGAAGATCGGTCCGACCAGGCCGCCGCACAGCAAAACCACCAACTGTGCCTTCAGGTAGCGCGCTAACACATGCCCCTCCTCGGCTTACTGCGAATCCGTGTCAGATTAGCGCCGCGGGAGTCGCGGCGCGTGCGGTACGCGCAAACCGCGTCAGGCCGCTTACAGCGGTTCGGGCGGCACCACCGGCACCCGCTTGACCGGCGTGCCCGCCGGTTGCGCCTGCTGCGCATCGGCCGCGGCCTGCGGCACGGTGCGCGCCGATACCGGCACCGTCGGGGCCGCAGAGGTCTGCGCCGGCACTCCGGTCAGCGGGGCGGCCGCGGGAGGGCCGGCCGGTGTCGCCACCGACGCCGCGGGTTGGACGACGGCCGCAGAATTCGCCGGAGTGTAGGCCGGCGTCGCCACCCGCGCCGCGCCGGCCGGCGTGGTGGCCGAGACCAGGGTCGCCGATCCCGCGGGAGCCGCGGCAGCCGGCGTGCCGGCCGGTGCCGGCGTCGCTGCTGCCGCCGCCGGCGCCACCGCCGCGGCCAGCGGTCCCGCCGGCGCGGCCGGCCCGGACGTACCTGCGGCAGCGGCACTCACCGCCGGCACCTGCGCGGCCACCGATGCCGGGGCCGCCACGGTGTGCAGGGGCGCGGCGTTGGCGGCCTCGGCGAACGCGTACTGCGCCGCACCGCCGTGCATCAGCTGGACGAACTGGCTGTGAAACGCGGTCGCCTGGGCGCTGAGCGCCTGATAGACCTGGGAGTGCGCATCGAAGAGGGCGGCGATACTCACCGACACCTCGTCGGCGCCGGGGGCCAGCACGCTGGATGTCGGACCCATGGCGGCGGTGTTGGCGGAGCTGATGGTCGACCCGATCCTGGCCAAATCCCCCGCCGCAGCCGCGACGAATTCGGGCGTCGCTTGCACGAACGACATCGGCCACCCCCCGCAACGCCACGGTCAGGAAAAATATGGGCAAATCCTAAACCAGGTGGCGTCGCTGCCGCATGCTGTCCCGCGCTTTGGTGCGGGCCGCGGTCTTAACGCGCAAAGCCCGGATTGCCGAGTCGGCAATCCGGGCTTTGCGATGCGTCGAAATTACTTGATGATCTTGACGACCCGGCCGGCGCCGACGGTGCGGCCACCCTCACGGATCGCGAACCGCAGACCGTCGTCCATGGCGACGGGCTGGATCAGCTTGACCGAGATGTTGGTGTTGTCACCGGGCATCACCATTTCGGTGCCCTCCGGCAGCGTCACCACACCGGTCACGTCCGTGGTGCGGAAGTAGAACTGGGGGCGGTAGTTGTTGAAGAACGGCGTGTGCCGACCGCCCTCGTCCTTGGACAGGATGTAGACCTGGCCCTCGAACTCGGTGTGCGGCGTGGTGGTGCCCGGCTTGGTCACGACCTGACCGCGCTCGACGTCCTCACGCTTGATACCACGCAGCAACAGCCCGACGTTGTCGCCGGCCTGCCCCTGGTCGAGCAGCTTGCGGAACATCTCCACACCGGTGACCGTGGTCTTGGTGCTGGACGGGCGGATGCCGACGATCTCGACTTCCTCGTTCACGTTGATCACGCCACGCTCGACACGACCGGTGACCACCGTGCCACGCCCGGTGATGGTGAAGACGTCTTCCACCGGCATCAGGAACGGCTTGTCGGTCTCGCGAACGGGGTCCGGGATCGACTCGTCGACGGCCTCCATCAGCTGCTCGACGGATTCCACCCACTTGGCGTCGCCCTCGAGCGCCTTGAGCGCCGAGACCCGCACCACCGGGGCGTCCTCGTCGAACTCCTGGGCGGCCAGCAGCTCGCGGACCTCCATCTCGACGAGCTCGAGCAGCTCCTCGTCGTCGACCATGTCGGCCTTGTTCAGCGCGACCAGGATGTAGGGCACGCCCACCTGACGCGCCAGCAGCACGTGCTCGCGGGTCTGCGGCATCGGGCCGTCGGTCGCGGCGACCACCAGGATCGCGCCGTCCATCTGGGCCGCGCCGGTGATCATGTTCTTGATGTAGTCGGCGTGACCCGGGGCGTCGACGTGGGCGTAGTGCCGCTTGTCGGTCTGGTACTCCACGTGGGAGATGTTGATGGTGATACCGCGCTGACGCTCCTCGGGCGCGTTGTCGATCTGGTCGAACGCGCGGGACTCGTTGAGGTCCGGGTACTTGTCGTGCAGAACCTTGGTGATAGCCGCGGTCAGCGTGGTCTTGCCGTGGTCAACGTGACCGATGGTCCCGATGTTGACGTGCGGCTTCGTCCGCTCGAACTTCGCCTTCGCCACTTCTGTGTCCTCCTGGACTAGTTGGTGCTTGTTAAAGCAGTGTTGGTGTTTTCAGTTGTGCCGCGTCCAAGGCATTCCAATGACCCGGCAAGATTACTCCGCTGGCCGCGCAGGCCGTTCGACTCCTTGCTCGTAAGCCTCGCTTACTCGCCGCGGTCTACGGTCACTGGCCCGTCGCTTTCGCGATGATCTCCTTCGACACGTTCGCCGGCACTTCGGCGTACGAGTCGAACACCATGGAGTAATTCGCCCGGCCTTGAGTCTTGGACCTCAGGTCGCCGACGTAGCCGAACATCTCCGACAGCGGCACGTGCGCCTTGACGACGCGTGCGCCGCTGCGCTCCTCCATGGCCTGGATCTGGCCACGGCGAGAGTTCAGGTCGCCGATCACGTCGCCCATGTAGTCCTCGGGCGTGGTGACCTCGACGGCCATGATCGGTTCCAGGATGACCGGCTGCGCTTGCTGCGCTGCCTTTTTCAGCACCTGTGAACCTGCGATCTTGAACGCCATCTCCGACGAGTCGACCTCGTGGAACGCCCCGTCGAGCAGGGTGACCTTCAAGTTCACCAGCGGGTAGCCGGCCAGCACGCCGTACTGCATCGCGTCCTGGGCTCCGGCGTCCACCGACGGAATGTACTCACGGGGGATGCGGCCACCGGTGACCTTGTTCTCGAACTCGTAGGTCGCGCCGTCTTCGCCGGTGAACGGCTCCAGGTTGATGATGACCTTCGCGAACTGGCCCGAGCCGCCCGTCTGCTTCTTGTGGGTGAACTCGACGTTCTGCACCGCACGCCGGATGGTCTCCTTGTAAGCCACCTGCGGCTTACCGACGTTGGCCTCGACCTTGAACTCGCGGCGCATGCGGTCCACCAGGATGTCCAGGTGCAGCTCGCCCATCCCGCCGATGACGGTCTGGCCGGTCTCGGAGTCCAGGTGCACCTTGAAGGTCGGGTCTTCCTCGGCGAGCTTCTGGATCGACAGCGACAGCTTCTCCTGGTCGCTCTTCGTCTTGGGCTCGATGGCAACCTCGATGACCGGGTCGGGAAAGGTCATCGACTCCAGCACGATCTGCTGGTTCGGGTCGCTCAGGGTGTCACCGGTGGTGGTGTCCTTGAGCCCGATCACCGCGTAGATGTGACCCGCCGAGGCGGTCTCCACCGGGTTCTCCTTGTTGGAGTGCATCTGGAACAGCTTGCCCAGCCGCTCCTTCTTGCCCTTGGTGGCGTTGATGACCTGGCTGCCGGAGTCGACCTTGCCCGAGTACACCCGGACGTAGGTCAGCTTGCCGAAGAAGGGGTGGGTCGCGACCTTGAACGCGAGCGCGGAGAAAGGCTCGTCGGTGGCCGGTTTGCGGGTGACCTCTTCGTCCTCCTTGCCCGGCAGGTGGCCGAGGGCCGGCGGCACGTCCAGCGGCGAGGGCAGGTAGTCGATGACGGCGTCCAGCATCGGCTGCACGCCCTTGTTCTTGAAGGCGCTGCCGCACAGCACCGGGTAGGCCTCCGAGCTGATGGTCAGCTTGCGGATGGCACCCTTGATCTCCTCGACCGTGAGCTCTTCGCCGCCGAGGTACTTGTCCAGCAGCGCCTCGTCGGTCTCGGCGACGGCCTCGAGCAGCTTGGTGCGGTACTCGTCGGCCTTCTCGGCCAGCTCGGCCGGGATCTCGATGGTGTCGTAGGTTTCGCCCAGCTTCGTCTCGCCGCGCCATACCTTGGCGTTCATCTCGACCAGGTCGACGATGCCCTCGAAGTCCCCTTCGGAGCCGACGGGCAGCTGGATCGGGATGGCGTTGGCGCCGAGCCGCTCCTCCATGGTCTTCACCGAGAAGTAAAAGTCGGCCCCGATCTTGTCCATCTTGTTGACGAAGCAGATGCGCGGGACGTCGTACTTGTCGGCCTGCCGCCAGACCTGCTCGGACTGCGGCTCGACACCCTCCTTGCCGTCGAAGACGGCCACGGCGCCGTCGAGGACGCGCAGGCTGCGCTCCACCTCGACGGTGAAGTCGACGTGCCCAGGGGTGTCGATGATGTTGATCTGGTTGTCTTTCCAGAAGCAGGTGGTAGCCGCGGAGGTGATGGTGATCCCCCGCTCCTGCTCCTGCTCCATCCAGTCCATGGTGGCGGCGCCGTCGTGCACCTCACCGATCTTGTAGCTGATACCGGTGTAGTAGAGGATGCGCTCGGTCGTCGTCGTCTTGCCGGCATCGATGTGCGCCATGATGCCGATGTTGCGGACCTTGGTCAGGTCGGTCAGCACGTCCTTCTGTGCCACAGAAGTCTTCCCACTCTTTCGATTGCTTGGTTGGTTCGCTGTCGGTTCACGCCCGGCCACCCTGCCGTTGGCGCTGTTGGGGTCCCTACCAGCGATAGTGCGCGAAGGCGCGGTTGGCCTCGGCCATCTTGTGGGTGTCCTCGCGCCGCTTCACCGCGGCACCGAGGCCATTGCTGGCATCCAGGATCTCGTTGGCCAGCCGCTCGACCATGGTCTTCTCGCGGCGTTGCTTGGAGAAGCTGACCAACCAACGCAGAGCCAGCGTCACGGAGCGATCCGGACGCACCTCGACGGGGACCTGGTACGTAGCGCCACCGACGCGGCGGCTGCGCACCTCGAGGGAGGGCTTGACGTTGTCCATTGCGCGCTTGAGCGTGATCACCGGGTCGGTACCTGTCTTTTCCCGGGCATTTTCCAGCGCTCCATAAACAATGCGTTCGGCCAGCGATTTCTTCCCGTCCAGCAGAACTTTGTTCACCAGCTGCGTCACCAGCTGCGACCCGTATACCGGGTCATTGACCAGCGGACGCTTGGGCGCGGGCCCCTTGCGCGGCATCAGCTCTTCTCCTTCTTGGCGCCGTAACGGCTGCGAGCCTGCTTGCGGTTCTTGACACCCTGGGTGTCGAGCGAACCGCGGATGATCTTGTAGCGGACACCGGGCAGGTCCTTCACACGGCCACCACGCACCAGCACCATCGAGTGCTCCTGCAGGTTGTGGCCTTCGCCGGGGATGTAGGCGGTGACCTCAACCTGGCTCGTCAGCTTCACGCGGGCGACCTTCCGAAGCGCCGAGTTCGGCTTCTTCGGGGTGGTGGTGTACACGCGGGTGCATACGCCACGGCGCTGCGGGCTGCCCTTCAGGGCCGCGGTCTTGACCTTGGCGACCTTGTCGCGGCGACCCTTGCGGACCAGCTGCTGAATGGTTGGCATCTACCGGCTTTCTGTGTTCGTGTTCGGCATACTTCGAGCGTTCTCAAGTCTGTGTACTGCAGTTATGTCCGGCCGCATCACCCCGCGCCCGGGTGTGTCGCATGCGCTGCGCACCGGACCTGGTCCGATGCTTCGTGGACACGCGAATTCGCCCGGCATCCACTCCCTTACGGTTAGGCGCCGTAAGCCGCCAGGCACGAGGGACCACAATACCCGCCGCCGGTCTCGCAGGTCAAAGCGACGGCGGCAGCGCGCGGGCTAGTGAAGGGCACCATCGGGGGCGGTGCGCCTCTCCATGCCCGCCGCCAGCCGCAGCACCATGTCGGAGAACAACGCGTCGGTGTCGATCTCGTCCATCACGCCGGTCATCTCCAGCAGAACGAAGCCGTGCAGGGCGGACCAGAATTCGAGGGACGCGTAAAAGGCCGCCTCGCCGTCCAAACCGTAGGAGGACAGCACGGCGATCACCGGTGCCGCCGCGCCGCGGGTCGCAGCCGTGTATTCCGGATCGTCGCCGCCCAACGGCATGCGGGTGAAGGCCGAGTAGCGGCCGGGATGGTGGTGGGCGTAGCTGCGGTAGGCACCGGCCATCACCAGCACCGCGTCATCGCGGGCACGGCCCTCGCCCACGCGGTTGAGCATCGTGATGATGTCGTCGATGACTCGAATCCGCACCGCGCGGCGCAGGTCTTCCAGGCTGTCGACGTGGTTGTACAGCGACGGCCCCTTGGTGCCCAGCTGCATCGCCAGCGCGTTGATGGTCAGCGCGTCCCAGCCCTCGCGATCCAAAAACGTCAGGGCGCCGTCGATGATCCCGTCCCGGCTCAGCTTGGCCGGACGGGAGGCGGGCCGTCCCGCGCGTTGGCGCCCGACCGCCGACGGCGGATCCGGTGGAGCTGCCATGGCGTCGCCCTTCGATCGCGTGAATGGATTGCGGTTAACTAATGACTCTAGTTGACGCCCGTTCAGACACTAATCCCATTGGCGGCGATGTGAGCGCCGGCAAAGGAATTCAAAGTCTGCCACCGGGCGCGCAAATGCACGTAATGTCATGCTTGCCTCGTTTCGAGCAGCCGACCCGTCCAAGAGGGGGCCCGCAGTGAAGTGGACGACTGTCGCCGGGTCACTGGCCACCTGTGCCATCACCGTCGTCGCCATTGCCGCCGGCCCGCCGCGCGTCGCGCAGGCCAAGAACGGTGACACCCACATCGTCGGACAGGACACCGAGCAGACGATCGACTGCAACGACGCCACGCTGATGGTCAACGGCACCGGCAACACCGTCACCGCGCTGGGCAACTGTTACGCGGTGACGGTGATGGGTTCGGGGAACACCGTTATCGCCGACTCGGTGTCACACGACATCACCGTGTACGGCTACAACGAGACGGTGTTCTACAAGGGCGGTCAGCCCGCCCTCTGGGACCGCGGCCGCGAACTGGGCATGACCAACCGGCTCCAGCAGGTGCCGGGCTAAACCACGGCACCCGACCATCATCCGATCAAGAATCGAGGAACCATGTCCGCCTACATCCGTAACCGTTCGCTGCGCCTGGCAGTGCTCGCCGTGACGCCGGCCGCCGCCGCCGTTGTGCTGGCCGGCTGCAGTTCGACGGCCAACCCGCCGGCGGGCTCTTCGACGACGACCACCACGAAAAGCAGCAGCGCAACGACCAGTGCCGGAGCCGCCCCGACGACGGGATCGAGCGGGGCCAGCACCACCGCTTCCATCGAGATCGGCAACACGATGAACTACGGATCGATGGGCACCACCACCACCCTGGACTGCGCCAGCGGCAAGTCGCTGAACGTCGGCGGGTCCGATAACACGCTGACCGTCACGGGCGCCTGCGAGACCGCCACCATCACCGGCGCCAACAACAAGATCACCTTCGACAAGGTGAACACCCGCATCACCGTGCTGGGGATGGACAACACCATCACCTACAAGGACGGTAACCCCAAGGTCGACGAACTCGGTTCGGGCAACACGATCAACAAGGGCGGCTGACCGGATTCGTTCGCCGGCATCGGTTTTCACCGGTGCGGCGGTGGTCGGCGCCGCGGAGCGGTCAGGATGCCCGCAGCTTTGCGGTTGCACCACAACCATTTTCTCTGCCGCTCGAGGTGCCGCGCGCAAAGGCGCGGCATATGATCGTGCCGGCAGAACGGAATCTCGCCATGTTCAGCACCAACCACGCCAGCGCCCTGGTCACGACGTTCGTGGTACTGACCGGCGTCGTCATGCTGCCCCGCGGCACGGCGACGGCCGACCCCAACCCCGACGACCAGTTCTTGGCACTGCTCGACCAAAAGCAAATCCCCGCCCTCGAGAATGTGCCGAGCCTCATCGCCACCGCCCACCGGATTTGTCGCCAACTCGACGGCGGAATGCCGGTCGACGGCGTGGTCGACGACATGAAGCAACGGGCGTTCAATGCCAATTCGGGCGGCGGCCCATACCCTCCCGACCGCGTCATGCGCACAGTTGCCCGATTCATCTCCGCCGCGGTCGAGGCCTACTGTCCGAACAATCAAGCGAAGATCGCTTCCATCTCGGCCATGGCGAATCCCGTGCCCGGATCGCAGGATTCGACGCAGCGGGGCACCGCGCACACGCGCGACGCCGCCCTGGCGCGGCAGTTTCCCTCGGGGGAGACCGGCCAGCCGGACCCACCGCAGCTCCCGCCGGCCCCGCCGCCGACGGTTCAAATCATGACGCCACCCCAGCCGGTGGTGAAACCGCCGCCACCGAAACAGCCGCCGCCGCAGCAGCAGGAGCCGCCGTCGGGACCGCAACAGGAGCCGCCGGCCGCGGCCGCGCCGGGGGGCCCTCCCGACGGCGGCGGTGGCGGGCGCGGTCCGGAGTCGCCGCCCACGCCGCCGGGCCGGGTGAGGCTGGCACCTTAACGCTGGAGCCGCGCGTGGTCTATCCGGCCGACGCGCCGTGTCGGCCCGCCCCCGCGGCGAACCGTGCGGCCCCCTCGTTCGCCTCGGCGGCGACGCGGGAGATGCTGGCGAATTCGAAGTAGAGCGCGTCGGATTCCGTTGTCCCCCACTGGTGTAGCGTCGAGAGCCGATCCGAGCGCAGGCATTGCTGCGGCAGCGCCGCCAGTTGCGCGGCCAATTCCTCGGCGGCCTGACGCGCCTGGCCCTTGGGGACTACTCGATTCGCCAACCCGATCGCCAAAGCTTCCTCGGCCTGGACGCCGCGGCCGGTAAGGATCATGTCCATTGCGCGGCTGTGTCCGATCAGCCGCGGCAGCCGCACGGTGCCACCGTCGATGAGGGGAACCCCCCAGCGCCGACAGAACACGCCGAACACGGCGTCCTCCTCGACCACCCGCAGGTCGCACCAGGTGGCCAGCTCCAGACCTCCCGCGACGGCGTGGCCGCTGACCGCGGCGATAACGGGTTTGGACAGCACCATCCGCGTCGGGCCCATCGGGCCGGGGCCGGTGCGATGCACGGCGTTGGCGTCGGGTGTGCCGAAGGCCTTCAAATCCGCTCCGGCGCAGAATGTTCCGTTATCGCCCCACAGCACCGCCACCGATGCGGTGTCGTCGCGGTCGAACTCCTCGAACGCCGAGTGCAGCGCGGCGGCCGTCGGGCCGTTGACCGCATTGCGCGCCGCGGGCCGGTTGATGATGACCGTGGTCACCGGGCCATTGCGCTCGATACGCACCGGATCAGTCATGTCGCCTCCGCAAATAGTGGTTCGCGCCGCCACAGCAGCTCAGCGGCGAAGTCGTGGTAGGCCGCGCGCAACCGGGCGCCGGGCCAGTCGGCCGGCAGCAACTCGTCGGGCAGCACCGGGTCAGTGAGCAGGTGCCGGACCGTCGCCGCGGCCACCAGAAAACGGCCCGGAATGTCTGGCGCCGCGGCCATCTCGTCGAGCAGCCGACGGCCGGCCCGGGCCCATGCGGGCAGGTCCCACAGCTGCGCGGCCAGCTCGGCGGGGTCGTCGTCGCGCGCCCGCAGCACCCTCGCCTGGGCCGTGACCTCGGGGCCGGGCTCCGCGTCGATGTTGTCGGGGCGCATCCACACGCCTTCCCGGAGTTCACCGAAGCGCTTGTCGTGCAGTGTCGACCGCAGTGCCGCGCGGGTGCGCGCGTCCTTCCCGACGCTGGTCACGATGAGCGTGACCCACTCCCCTTGCCAGGGTCGGACCCGCGGGTCGATGGCGTCGTCCTGCCGCCGCTGGCGGGCGAGTAGGCGATCCGAGAGCCGATAGCCGTCGGCGGAGCGAACCAGATCGCCGGCACCGACCATGCGGGTCAGCGCCACCCGCAGCGTCGACTCCTTGATGCCGAAATCGGAAGTGAGCTTTATCAATTCGTTGGCACGAGCGTGTGCGGGATGTGCGCCGAGCAGTACGCTGAGCACCACCGACCGTGCTGTCATATCCGGCATGGCTACACTCCGGATGCGCGACGGCCGTGGTCGCCGAAGGGCTCGTCGCGATGTCGTACCGCTTCCCGGAAACCGTGCTCGGTCGCGTCGGCGACGAAGGCGTGGCCCTCCGGGGTGTGCCGGGCGACGCCGTCGAACACGGTGCTGACCATGCGACTGGTGGCCACGCCCTGTTGCAGCAGCGCCGAATTCAGCGCCAGCTTCACCATGATCAACTGGTTTACGGGTACCGCGGCGATCCGTTCGACCAGCCGCTCGGTGCGCTCGTCGAGATCCTTGGCGTCCGGCGCCTCGACCGCCAGGCCCCATTCGGCGGCCTGCGCGCCGGTGATGCAGTCGCCGGTGAACAGCAGGCGCTTGGCGCGCTGGTCGCCGAGGCGGTGCGCCCACAGGCCCGCCGCCGGGACGCCCCAGACCCGCGTCGGCGGGTAGCCGATCTTGGCGTCGGCGGCCGCGATCACCTGGTCGGCGTGCAGCGCGATGTCCGTGCCCCCGGCCACGCAGTAACCGTGGATCTTGACCACCGTCGGCTTGTCGGCGTGCATCAGGCTGGAGAAGCCACGCACGAACCGGCTCATCATCTGGTAGTCGATCATGGGGTCCCACGGCTGGTCGGGTATGTGGTTGACCGCCTGGGTCTTTCCGCTGAGGACGGTGCCCGCGTAGGCGCCGGTCCCGCCGGCCGAGCTGGTGCGGTCGGCGTACGCGCTCAGGTCGAAACCGGCGCAGAAGCCCTCGCCGCGGCCCGCCACCAGGATCACGTGCACGTTGGGATCCAAATCGGCGCGCTCGACCAACGCCGAGAGCTCCAGCGGGGTGTCCGCGACGATCGCGTTGCCCTTTTCCGGCCGGTTGAAGGTGATCCGGGCGACCCTATCGGTGACCTCGTAGGTCATCGTCTTCAGGTCGTCGAAGTCGACCGGCCTGATCGCGTGGGTCATCCCTTTACCAGAGCACGCTCGAGGATTGGGGCCAGATCCAGGCCGGTGGGCATGGTGCCGTATGCCCCGCCCCACTGGCGGTCGAGACGGGTCGTCAGGAAGGCCTCGGCGACGGCGGGGTGGCCGTGGCGCACCAGCAGCGAGCCCTGCAGCGCCAGGCAGATGTCCTCGGCGACCTTGCGGGCCCGGTGCGCGATGGTGTCCAGATCGCCCAGGTCTGCCCGCAGGCGGTCGACGTGAGCACCCAGTCGCGGGTCGGCCGCGGCGCTCTCGGACAGTTCGGTGAACAGCACCTCGACGCATTCGGGGCGAGTTGCCATGGCGCGCAACGTGTCCAGCGCGCTGACGTTGCCCGAGCCCTCCCAGATGCCCATCAGCGGGGCCTCACGGAACAGTCGCGGCATGCCCGATTCCTCGACGTAACCGTTGCCGCCCAGGCATTCCAGCGCCTCGGCGGCGTGCGGGGTGGCGCGCTTGCACACCCAGTACTTGCTGGCCGCCAAACCGATGCGGCGCAGCAGCGCCTCCTGGTGGTCCCCGCGCAACGCCTTGTCGGTGGCGCCGGCCATCCGCATCGCGACGATGGTGGCGGCCTCGGCCTCCACAGCGAGGTCGGCGAGCACGTTGCGCATCAACGGTTGGTCGATCAGATACGCGCCGAACGCCTTTCGGTGCTGCGCGTGATGGATGGCGCGGGTCAGGCCGGTGCGCATGCTGGTGGCGCTGCCCAGGGTGCAGTCCAGGCGGGTGAGGTTGACCATCTCGATGATGGTGGGGACGCCGCGACCCTCCTCACCGACCAGCCACGCGATGGCACCGTCGTATTCGACCTCGCTGGAGGCATTGGCGTGGTTGCCGAGCTTGTCTTTGAGCCGCTGCAAAAACATTCGGTTGCGCGTGCCGTCGGGCAGCACCCGCGGCAACATGAAGCAGGACAGGCCGCCGGGAGCCTGCGCGAGCACCAGGAAGATGTCGCACATCGGCGCCGAGGTGAACCACTTGTGCCCGGTCAGGCTGTAGCTGCCGTCACCGTTCGGGGTCGCCTGCGTGGTCCCGGCGCGCACGTCGGAACCGCCCTGCTTCTCGGTCATCGACATGCCGGCGGTGATGCCCCGCTTAGTGGTGGCCAGTTTGAGTTCGGGGTCGTATTCACGGCTGGTCAGCAGGGGCTCGTAGACCGCCGCGAGCTCCGGGTTGTAACGCAGCGCGGGGACCACGGCGTAAGTCATCGAGATCGGGCAGGTGTGGCCGGGCTCGACGTTCCAAACCGACATCTTGGCGGCCCGCACCACATGTGCGCCCGGCCGGTCATCGGCCCACGGCGCGGCGTGGATGCCGCCGGCGATCGCCGTGCGCATCAGCTCGTGGTAGGCCGGGTCGTATTCGACCTCGTCGAGGCGATGACCGTATTTGTCGTGCGTGTGCAAAATGGGCCGGTTGCGGTTGGCGAGTTCACCCCACCGCTGGGCCTCGTGGCCGCCTGCGATCGCACCGACCTCGTTCACCTCCTCTGAGCCCCATTCCCCGCCCTCGCGGATCAGTGCCTCGACGAGCACCGCGGACGTTGCGGGGTTGTAGTTCTCCAGCGGAGGAACCTGGTTGGTGACGACATGCGTATCCGACATGCCCTCATGTTACATTTTTACGACAGTTGCACAAGAGGTGTAATACGACTACCGGCGATGAGCCGCGAAGAAGTCCCACAACCTCTGGCTGGCGAAGCTCGGCCATTCATGGCCGCCGCCGTCGATGGTGATGAGAACGACGCCGCGGTCAGCGGTTTGCGGCAGTCGGTCAGCTGCGTGCCGGCCACCGGACCGATCGCGGCGAAGATGTCGGTATCGCAGGCCAGCGTGGAGGACATGATCGCGCCGTTACTCATGCCGGTGCGACCAACACGAGCGCCCCGAAAAGCGTCGCGATCCGACCGGGCATGGGTTGTGGCTCAGCCGCTGGTGTTCTCCCGCAGGAAGGCGATGTCGTCCTTGCGGCCCTCGTCCGCGGTTTCGCAGATCACCGGCGCACCGGCGGCCTCGACCACCGCGACGAGCAGCGCCGGGTCGATCTGGCCGGTGCCGAAGTTGGCGTGCCGGTCGGCACCGGAGCCCGCCGCGTCCCTTGAGTCGTTGCAGTGCACCAGGTCGATGCGTCCGGTCAGGGCCTTGATCCTGTCGACGGCATCGATCAGGGCCTCGCCGGCGGCCCAGGCGTGACAGGTGTCCAGGCAGAAGCCAATTCCCTTGTCGCCGATGTGATCCCACAGTTTGCCGATGGTGTCGAAGTAGCGGGCCATCGCGTGGTCGCCGCCGGCGGTGTTCTCCAGATACACCTGCACGTCTGTCTTGAGGTAGTCCAGCGCTTTGACCCAGCGCTCGAAGCCGGCTTCCATGTCGTCGTCGTCGGCGTGGCCGCCATGCACGATGACCGCCGTCGCGCCGATTTCCGAGGCCGCGTCGCAGGTGTCCTGCAGGATTTTGCGCGACGGGATCCGGATGCGGTTGTTCGCCGAGGCGACGTTGATGAGGTACGGCGCATGGACGTAAATCGGCACGGCCGACGCTTTGAGCGCCTCGGCATCGTCGCGGGGTTTGGGTTTCTTCCAGCTCTGCGGGTTGCCGAGGAAGAACTGCACCACGTCGGCGCCGTCGGCTTGCGCCGCGGCCAGCGGGTCGTCGTTGCGGACGTGTGAACCGATGAGCACGTCGGCCAGTCTAGTTGGGCTACCTAACCGCCGGCCGAACGTGCGGCTGGCCGCACATTCGAGTCCGAACGTGCGGCTGGACGCACACTCGGTGGCGGGGCACACGAGAAAGCCCCGGGCAAGTGCCCGGGGCTTTCTCGTCGCTGACTAGCGGTAGTCGCTGTAGCCGTAGTCGTCCAGCGGCACCGCGGCACCGGTGGCCTGGCCGAAGTCCGGGCTGTAGTACTGATCCTCGTAGGACGGGATCGTGTACGCGGCCGCCCGGGCCTCCTCGGTGGGCTGCACCTGGATGTTGCGGTACCGGTTGATACCGGTACCGGCCGGGATCAGCTTTCCGATGATCACGTTCTCCTTCAGACCGTTGAGCTTGTCGCTGCGGCAGTTGATGGCCGCATCGGTCAGCACTCGCGTGGTCTCCTGGAACGACGCCGCACTCAGCCACGAGTCGGTGGCCAGCGACGCCTTCGTGATACCCATCAGGACCGGACGTCCGGCGGCGGGCTCGCCGCCCTCGGCCACCACCCGGCGGTTCTCCGCCTCGAACTCCGCACGGTCGATCAGCGAGCCGGGCAGGAACTCCGTCGAGCCCGAGTCGATGATGGTGACGCGGCGCAGCATCTGGCGAACGATCACCTCGATGTGCTTGTCGTGAATGGACACACCCTGAGCGCGGTAGACCTCCTGGACCTCGCGGACCAAGTGGATCTGCACCTCGCGGGGGCCCTGCACGCGCAGCACCTCATGCGGGTCGGCCGAGCCTTCCATCAGCTGCTGGCCCACCTCGACGTGGTCGCCGTCGGACAGCACCCGCTCGGAACCGTCTTCGTGCTTGAACACACGCAGCCGCTGCCGCTTGGAGAGCTTGTCGTACACGACCTCTTCGCTGCCGTCGTCGGGAACGATGGTGATCTTGTAGAAGCGCTCACCGTCCTCGAGACGCACCCGGCCGGTGACGTCGGCGATCGGCGCCTTACCGCGCGGGATGCGGGCCTCGAACAGCTCCTGCACCCGGGGCAGACCGCCGGTGATGTCCTCACCGACACCACCCTGGTGGAAGGTACGCATGGTCAGCTGCGTACCGGGCTCACCGATGGACTGCGCCGCGACGATACCGACGGCCTCGCCGATGTCGACCAGCTTTCCGGTGGCCATGGACCGTCCGTAGCAGGTCGCACACACGCCGGTGCCGGTGGTGCACGTCAGCACCGACCGCACCTTGATGTGCGTTATGCCCGCGGCCAGCAGCGCCTCGATCTCGGGGTCACCCAAGTCCTCGCCACGAGGAACAACGACGTTGCCGGCCTCGTCGACCGCGTCGGCGCCCAGAGTCCGTGCGTACGCCGAGGTTTCGATGTACGGGTCGCGGATCAAGGTGCCGTCCGGCTGACGCTCGGCCAACTCGACGGTGATGCCCCGCTCGGTCTCGCAGTCGTGCTCGCGCACGATGACGTCCTGGCTGACGTCCACCAGACGACGGGTCAGGTAACCCGAGTCGGCGGTACGCAACGCGGTGTCCGCCAGGCCCTTTCGGGCGCCGTGGGTGTTGATGAAGTACTCCAGCACGGTCAGGCCCTCACGGAACGACGACTTGACCGGACGCGGGATGAACTCACCCTTCGGGTTGGTCACCAGACCCTTCATGCCGGCGAGCGTTCGCGTCTGGGTGAAGTTACCCGTGGCACCCGAGTCCACGATCGTGATGATCGGGTTGTCGGCCGGGTAGTGCTCACGCAGCGCCTGACCGACCTCGTCGGTGGCTTCCTTCCAGATCTCCACCAACGCCTCGTTGCGCTCGTCGTGGTTCAAAGCACCACGCTGGAACTGCTTTTCGACCTTCTCGGCCCGCTCCTCGTACTGGTCGAGGATCTCCTTCTTGCGCGGCGGGACGAGCACGTCGGCCATCGAGACCGTGACACCACTGCGGGTTGCCCAGTAGAAACCGGCGTCCTTGAGCTTGTCCACGGTCTGCGCGACGACGATCATCGGGTAGCGCTCGGCCAGATCGTTGATGATCGAAGCCTGGACCTTCTTGTGCATCTGCTTGTTCACGAACGGATAGCCGACCGGCAGCAACTCGTTGAAAAGCACACGGCCCAAGGTGGTCTCAGCCATCCAGGCGTCGCCCGGCTGCCAGCCGTTGGCGCCGAAAAGCTCGGCCTCGATCTCGGCGGGCGGACGCAACTGGGTCAGCCGCACCTTGATCTTGGCCCGCACCGATAGCACGCCACGGTCGGACGCCATGATCGCCTCGGCCGGCGAGGAGTAAACCCCGACCTCGGGCTCGTCCTTGGCGGCCGCCTTGAATTCGCCCTTGTCCCCGTCCACCTCGGTGGTCAGGTAGTACAGACCGGTCACCATGTCCAGACGCGGCATGGCCAGCGGACGGCCGGACGCGGGCGACAGGATGTTGTTACTCGACAGCATCAAAATGCGGGCCTCGGCCTGCGCCTCGGCGCTCAGCGGTAAGTGCACCGCCATCTGGTCGCCGTCGAAGTCGGCGTTGAACGCCTCACACACCAGCGGGTGCAGCTGGATTGCCTTGCCTTCCACCAGCATTGGCTCGAAGGCCTGGATACCCAGCCGGTGCAGCGTCGGTGCGCGGTTCAGCAGCACCGGGTGCTCGGCGATGACCTCTTCGAGGACATCCCACACCTGGGGACGCTGACGCTCCACCATGCGCTTGGCGCTCTTGATGTTCTGCGCGTGGTTGAGGTCGACCAGCCGCTTCATCACGAACGGCTTGAACAGCTCCAGCGCCATCAGCTTGGGCAGACCGCACTGGTGCAGCTTGAGCTGCGGACCGACCACGATGACGCTGCGGCCCGAGTAGTCGACACGCTTACCGAGCAGGTTCTGGCGGAACCGGCCCTGCTTACCCTTGAGCAGATCGGAGAGCGACTTCAGCGGACGGTTACCCGGTCCGGTGACCGGGCGGCCGCGACGGCCGTTGTCGAACAGCGCGTCCACGGACTCCTGCAACATCCGCTTCTCGTTGTTGACGATGATCTCGGGCGCACCGAGGTCGATCAGCCTCTTGAGGCGGTTGTTGCGGTTGATCACGCGGCGGTACAGGTCGTTCAGGTCGCTGGTGGCGAACCGGCCACCGTCGAGCTGCACCATCGGGCGCAGTTCCGGCGGAATCACCGGGACGGCGTCGAGCACCATCCCCATCGGGGAGTTGCCCGACTGTTGGAAGGCAGCGACCACCTTGAGTCGCTTGAGCGCGCGAAGCTTCTTCTGCCCCTTGCCGTTCCGGATGACGTCCCGCAGGATCTCGGCCTCGGCGTCGATGTCGAAGTTCTCGATCAGCTTCTGGATCGACTCCGCACCCATGGCGCCGGTGAAGTACTCACCGAAGCGGTCGATCAGCTCGCGGTAGAGGTTCTCGTCGACGATCAGCTGCTTGGGAGCCAGCTTGGTGAAGGTCGTCCAGATCTCCTCGAGCCGGTCCAGCTCACGCTGGGCCCGATCCCGCAGCTGACGCATCTCACGCTCGCCGCCGTCGCGAACCTTGCGGCGCGCGTCGGCTTTGGCACCCTCGGCCTCCAGTTCGGCCAGGTCGGCCTCGAGCTTCTGGGCACGGGCCTCCAGGTCGGCGTCGCGCTGGTCCTCAATGGCCTTGCGCTCCACCATCATTTCGGCCTCGAGCGTCGAGAGCTCGTTGTGGCGCATCTCCTCGTCGACCGAGGTGATGACGTAGGCAGCGAAGTAGATGATCTTCTCGAGATCCTTCGGCGCCAGGTCGAGCAGATACCCCAGGCGCGACGGCACGCCCTTGAAGTACCAGATGTGCGTAACGGGCGCGGCCAACTCGATGTGGCCCATCCGCTCGCGACGCACCTTGGCGCGCGTCACCTCGACGCCGCAGCGCTCACAGATGATGCCCTTGAACCGGACTCGCTTGTACTTGCCGCAGTAGCACTCCCAGTCGCGAGTCGGTCCGAAGATCTTCTCGCAGAACAGGCCGTCCTTCTCCGGCTTCAGCGTGCGGTAGTTGATCGTCTCCGGCTTCTTGACCTCGCCGTAAGACCATTGCCTGATGTCCTCCGCGGTGGCCAGGCCGATACGGAGTTCATCGAAGAAGTTGACGTCGAGCACGTAACTCCCTTTCCCCTTGCGGGTTTAGTAACTGAAAAAACGCTTTGCGTGGAGTCAAGCTAGGCCAGGTCCTCGACGGACGCGGATTCGTTGCGGGACAAGTTGATCCCCAGATTCGCCGCCGCCCGCTCGAGGTCCTCGTCCTCGCCTTCGCGCAGCTCGATGGCCGCACCATCGCTGGACAGCACCTCGACGTTGAGGCAGAGCGACTGCAGCTCCTTGAGCAACACCTTGAAGGACTCGGGGATGCCCGGCTCCGGGATGTTCTCGCCCTTGACGATCGCTTCGTACACCTTGACCCGACCGACGGTGTCGTCGGACTTGATGGTCAGCAGCTCCTGCAGCGTGTACGCGGCACCGTAGGCCTGCATGGCCCAGCACTCCATTTCACCGAAGCGCTGGCCACCGAACTGCGCCTTACCACCCAGCGGCTGCTGCGTGATCATCGAGTACGGGCCGGTGGAACGGGCGTGGATCTTGTCGTCCACCAGGTGGTGCAGCTTCATGATGTACATGTAGCCAACGGTCACCGGGTACGGGAACGGCTCACCGCTGCGGCCGTCGAACAGCACCGCCTTGCCGTCGCCGTCGACCATGACCTCGCCGTCACGGTTTGGCAGCGTGCACGACAACATGCCGGCCAGCTCCTCCTCCTTGGCGCCATCGAACACCGGAGTCGACACGATCTGGTTCGGCTGCGCGTGCCGCAGCTCCTCGGGCAGGCTGGCCGCCCAGTCGGGTGAACCGTCGATGTTCCAGCCGGACTTGGCCACCCAACCCAGGTGCGTTTCCAGGATCTGGCCGATGTTCATCCGTCGCGGCACACCGTGGGTGTTCAGGATGATGTCCACCGGGGTGCCGTCCGGCAGGAACGGCATGTCCTCGGCCGGCAGGATCTTGCCGATGACGCCCTTGTTGCCGTGGCGTCCGGCGAGCTTGTCGCCGTCGGAGATCTTGCGCTTCTGGGCCACGTAGACGCGCACCAACTCGTTGACCCCGGCCGGCAGCTCGTCGTCGTCCTCGCGGGAGAACACCCGGATGCCGATGACCTTGCCGGACTCGCCGTGCGGCACCTTCAATGAGGTGTCGCGAACCTCGCGGGCCTTCTCACCGAAGATCGCGCGCAGCAGCCGCTCCTCCGGCGTCAGCTCGGTCTCACCCTTCGGGGTGACCTTGCCGACCAGGATGTCGCCGTCGCGAACCTCGGCACCGATGCGCACGATGCCGCGCTCGTCCAGGTCGGCCAGCACCTCGTCGGAGACGTTCGGGATGTCCCGGGTGATCTCCTCGGCGCCCAACTTGGTGTCGCGGGCGTCGATTTCGTGCTCCTCGATGTGGATGGAGGTGAGCACGTCCTCCTCGACCAGCCGGTTGGAGAGGATGATCGCGTCCTCGTAGTTGTGACCTTCCCACGGCATGATCGCCACGAGCAGGTTCTTGCCCAGCGCCATCTCACCGTTCTCGGTGCAGGGACCGTCGGCGATGACCTGGCCGGCCTCCACCCGCTCGCCGGCGTCGACGATCGGCGACTGGTTGGCACAGGTTCCGTGGTTGGACCGCTCGAACTTGCGCATCCGGTAGGTGTGCCGGGTGCCGTCGTCAGCCATAACGGTGATGTAGTCGGCGGAGACCTCCTCGATCACCCCGCCCTTGTCGGCCACGACCACGTCGCCGGCATCGATCGCCGCGCGCAGCTCCATACCGGTACCCACCAGCGGCGCCTCGCTGCGCACCAGCGGAACCGCCTGGCGCTGCATGTTGGCGCCCATCAGGGCACGGTTGGCGTCGTCGTGCTCGAGGAACGGGATCATGGCCGTGGCCACCGACACCATCTGGCGCGGCGACACGTCCATGTAGTCCACCTCGGACGAGGGCACGTACTCGACCTCGCCCGCCTTCCGGCGGACCAGAACGCGGGACTCTTCGAACCGTCCCCTGGCGTCGATCGGCGAGTTGGCCTGCGCCACGACGTGGCGGTCCTCCTCGTCGGCGGTCAGGTAGTGGATCTCGTCGCTGATCACACCGTCGACAACCTTGCGGTACGGCGTCTCGATGAACCCGAACGGGTTGACCCGCGCGTAAGTCGCCAGCGAGCCGATCAGACCGATGTTGGGACCCTCCGGGGTCTCGATCGGGCACATCCGGCCGTAGTGGCTGGGGTGGACGTCACGGACCTCCAGGCCGGCACGCTCACGGGACAGACCTCCGGGGCCCAGCGCCGAGAGGCGACGCTTGTGGGTCAGCCCGGACAGCGGGTTGTTCTGGTCCATGAACTGCGACAGCTGGCTGGTGCCGAAGAACTCCTTGATCGCGGCGACGACCGGCCGGATGTTGATCAGGGTCTGCGGCGTGATGGCCTCGACGTCCTGGGTGGTCATCCGCTCCCGGACCACGCGCTCCATCCGGGACATGCCGACCCGGATCTGGTTCTGGATCAGTTCACCCACGGTGCGCAGGCGGCGGTTGCCGAAGTGGTCGATGTCGTCGGTCTCCACCGGCACCTCGACGCCACCGGGAACCGTCATCGTCGACTGGCCCTCGTGCAGGCGCACCAGGTATTCGATGGTGGCGACGACGTCTTCCTCGGTCAGCGTCGACGACGTGATCGGCTCGCCCGCATGCAGGCCGAGCTTCTTGTTGACCTTGTAGCGGCCGACGCGAGCCAGGTCGTATCGCTTCTCCTTGAAGAACAGGTTCTCCAGCAGGGTCTGCGCGGACTCCTTGGTCGGCGGCTCGCCCGGACGCAGCTTGCGGTAGATGTCCAGCAGCGCCTCGTCGGTGCCGGCGGTGTTGTCCTTCTCCAACGTCGACATCATGATCTCGGAGAAACCGAACCGCTCCGTGATCTGCTCGCCGGTCCAGCCCAGCGCCTTGAGCAGCACCGTGACGGGCTGGCGGCGCTTGCGGTCGATGCGGACGCCGACGGTGTCGCGCTTGTCGACGTCGAACTCCAGCCAGGCGCCCCGGCTCGGGATCACCTTGACGCTGTGCAACAGCTTCTCGGTCGACTTGTCGATGGTCTCGTCGAAATACACACCGGGCGAGCGGACCAGCTGGCTGACCACGACACGCTCGGTGCCGTTGATGATGAAGGTGCCCTTCTCGGTCATCATCGGGAAGTCACCCATGAACACCGTCTGGCTCTTGATCTCGCCGGTGTTGTTGTTGATGAACTCGGCCGTGACGAACAGCGGGGCCGCGTACGTCATGTCCTTGTCTTTGCACTCGTCGACCGGCGCCTTGACCTCGTCGAAACGCGGGTCAGAGAACGACAGCGACATCGAGCCGGAGAAATCCTCGATCGGCGAAAGCTCGTAGAGCACCTCTTCCAGGCCACCCACCGGAGTCACATCCCCGCGCGCGGCGGCGGCCTCACGCCACCGCGGCGCGCCGATCAACCACTCGAAGGAGTCGATCTGCACGTCAAGCAGACCCGGAACCTCGAGCGGTTCGCGGAGCTTGGCGAAGGAAACTCGGTTGGGGGCTCCAGGCACGGAGCCGTTTGAGGAACTTCCGTTAGAGGAACTTTGTGGGCGATCCGTCTTGCTCTGGCGGAAATCTGCCAAGATGCATCCTTCCAGCACCTCGTGCGACTCACGAAGACCGGGACCACCGGCCAGCTCGCCGCGAATTGTGTCGGTTCGGCCGGCAGACGATCTGTCCGGATCTCACGCGCAACCAGAACTAAGCCGCTCAAGGGGCTCAGGCTTGGACCACGGTGTCAGGTGGCGGGTGAGGTGGGCAGGAGGTAGCCAGCGCAACGTCCAACAATAGCGCAGGACGGCGCATTCCTCAACTTCCCAGCATTAGCAGTCCAGGGACATCGGCGCTGGCTGGCGATCTCGACTTCCCTTGGGCCATTCAGGTACATGCTGCCCAACAGACTGGCCGGTTTATGGCCCGTCGTCAAGAGGGCGGGCCGGGAGTGTTACGCGGAGTTATCGCGAAACGCGCCGGCACCGCGCCCTAGTCGCCGACCTCGTGCGCCCGATACTTGTGGGTGCCTTCCATGTCGTCGATGATGGCGGCTTGCGCCTTCTGCGGCAGGGTATGCAGGATGTCGCGCACCCGCGCCTGGCGCCGGGCGACGGCCTTGCGCTCCGGCATGCCCGGCGACGCGACGATCTGCGGGGGCACACCCTCGATCTCCTCGACACCGCCGGCATGCTGTCCGGCGTCCAGTGCGGCCTGCTCTTCGGCCATGGTCGCCTCGTCCTTTTCCTCGGACATGCCGATCGGTCCGATCCGGCGACCGTTGAGGAACTGCCGCACGACGGGCTCGTCGCTGGTCAGCAGCACCTCGCGCGGGCCGAACATGACCAGCTTGCGGCGGAACAGCATGCCCATGTTGTCCGGCACGGTGCGGGCGATGTTGATGTTGTGCGTGACGATCAGCACCGTGGCGTCGATCTGGGCGTTGATGTCGAGGATCAGCTGGCTCAGGTAGGCGGTGCGGACCGGGTCCAGACCGGAGTCGGGCTCGTCGCAGAGGATGATCTGTGGGTCCATCACCAGGGCGCGGGCCAGGCTGGCGCGCTTGCGCATACCGCCGGAGATCTCTCCCGGAAACTTCTTCTCGTCGCCACCGAGACCGACCAGGGTCAGCTTCTCCATGACGATGTCACGGATCTCGCTTTCCTTCTTCTTGGTGTGCTCGCGCAGCGGGAACGCCGCGTTGTCGAACAAATTCATCGATCCGAACAGGGCGCCATCCTGGAACATCACGCCGAACAGCGTGCGGATCTCGTAGAGCTCCTTAGCCGTGCACTGCAGAATGTCGGTGCCGTCGATGACGACCGAGCCGCGCTCGGGCCGCAACAAACCGATCAGGGACTTCAGGAAAACCGATTTGCCGGTACCTGATGGTCCCAGTAGAACGCTGACCTCCCCGGCGGGGATTTCCAGCGTCACGTCTTCCCAGATTCTCGAGGAGCCGAAGGACTTCGTCAGTCCGTTCACCTCGATAGCGACGCCCATGGGAAATCCTTCCGTCGACAGTCGTGCCCGCCACCTGCCCTTTTATGTGGCATGAGTCACTGTAGCGCACGGTTGCCACACGGCATCAGGGATGCGGACGACAGCGGGCAAAATTGGCCGTCTTGAGACCACCCGCAAAGCCCGCACCGCATGACTTATTTGACGCACGTGTTAGCCAGCGGGCGCCCAGTTGCCGTGGAACCCCATGGGCACCCGCTGGGGCAGATGGACGGTGGCCACCTGCTCGAGCGTCTGCGCGTCTAGCAAAACCAATTTGCCTTCGTCGCTGTCGCGGTGATAGCCGAAGCCCATCAGGATGCCGTCGTCCTCGGCGCGGGCCGACGGGTTGGGCACAAAGGACATCTCGCCGAGTAAAAGGCCGGCATCGAGGGCCGCGACCTCGCGCGAGCCCGTCGCATAGTCGTGTTTGAACAGCCCTGCTCCCCCGCCGGCGAATTGCGCGCCGACGGTGTAGCCGAACCGGTGCGGTCCACCCAGCAACTCCTCGTTGATCCGCGGGAACTCCTGCGGCTGATCGTCACGCCGTTCGGTGCCGACCGCACCGGTGGTCAGGTTGATGGTCCAGCGGTCCAGCATCGGGGTGCTCTCTCCCGGGCCGCGCAGGTCGCGGTCGAACATGCGCGCATAACGCACCACGTCGAGCACCAAAACCTCTGCGTCACCGCGCATCTCGGAGTAGGCGTTGAGCGGGTGATAGACGTAACAGGGCTCGATGTCGAACCAGCGCACGTCCGTGTTTTCGCCCTCGCGTGGCATCACCCCGATGCGCGCCGGGTAGTTCGGGTTCCAGGCATAGGGCATCCGGTCGGAGTGCCGGGCGTCGCGGTTCATCCTGGCGTTGATCGGGCTCGGCACCCGCACCCGTCCGATCAGCGACTGCAGCACCAGACGGGCCGGCAACGCCAGCCAGGGCGGCACGTTGCGGGGCAGCACCTGCGCCGGATCGAAGGTCACCGGCAGGTCGTAGATCACGACGTACTTGTCGGTCAGCGAGAAGTCATGCATCATCGGCGAACCGCCGACCTCGATGTCGACCGTGCGGCGGGCGCGGCCGGTGACATCGATCACCGAATACTGCACGGTTCGTCCACGGGCGAACGAGTAAGAAACCGCGTGCAGTTCGCCGGAGCGCGGGTCGCGGTGCGGGTGGGCGGTGTAGCCGCCCGCCAGCGTGCCGTCGAAGTCGCACGTGCCGATTGTGTCCAGCTCCTCGGTGAGCTCGTAGTTGGCGACCCCGCCCTCGATTAACGCCAGGGTCCGTCCGGCGTGCCTCAACGCGTTGGTGTTGGCCCCCAGGTTCAGCATTCCGGCGCGCGGGTCGAGCCGGCCGGGCGCCGGCTCGCCGAGCGTGCGGCACACCCTCGGGCTGCGCACCCAGCGATTGCGATACCAGCGCGCCTGCCCGTCGCGCAGCGCTACCCCGTGCACCATGCCGTCACCGCTGAACCAGTGGTACACGGCCGGGTCCACCTCGGCGGCCGGGTTGGGCCCGTTGCGCAGGTAGCGGCCGTCGAGGTGTTCGGGGATGCGCCCGGTGACGCGCAGATCGTGCGCGGTGACTTCCGCGCGAACCGGCGCCATGAAGTCCTCGAGGTACGGGTTGCCAAGCTTGGCGCTTGTCGCGGTCGTCATCTCTGAACTCCTATAACATTGTTATTTCGGCGTTATTGGCACGCTACGCTCCCGATGGGAAGATGGCAACGATGACTTCAGACGTTCAGCGCAGCGTCCACGACGAGATGCTGCACGCGGCGGTCGGCCTGCTCGACGAGCACGGGCCCGACGCCCTGCAGACGCGCAAGGTGGCCGGCGCTGCGGGCACCTCCACGATGGCCGTGTACACCCACTTCGGCGGGATGCGGGGGCTGATCGCCGAGGTGGCCGAGGAGGGTCTTCGGCAGTTCGACGCCGCACTGACGCTGCCGCAGACCGCCGATCCCGTCACCGACCTTTTCGTCATCGGCGCGGCGTACCGCCGCTACGCCATCCGGCGCCCGCACATGTATCGGCTGATGTTCGGCAGCACCAGTGCGCACGGCATCAACGCGCCCGCGCACAACGTCCTGACGCTGACGGTCGCAGAGATCGAGCGGCGCTACCCCAGCTTCGCGCATGTGGTGCGCGGGGTGCACCGATGCATGCTGGCCGGCCGGATCAAACCGGCGGGATCCGTGAAGGACGGCGTCGACGATGCGTCCGTCGTGGCCACCGCGGCCCAGTTCTGGGCGTTGATCCACGGGTTCGTCATGCTGGAACTGGCCGGCTATTACGGCACCGACGGCGCCGCCGTCGCGCCGGTACTCACTGCGATGTATTCGAATCTGCTCGTGGCGCTCGGTGATTCAGCGGATCGGGTGAACGCGTCCGTGCGGTCGGCCAGGCGCTGAATGCGCGAAACCCCCGAGACGGCGATCCCGGGGGTTTGCGCGCAGTGACCTACTTGACGGTGACGGTGGCGCCGGCGGCCTCGAGCTTGGTCTTGGCCTCGTCGGCGGCCTCCTTGGCCACCTTCTCCAGCAGCGGCTTGGGAGCGCCGTCGACCAGGTCCTTGGCCTCCTTGAGGCCCAGGCCGGAGACGATCTCGCGGACCACCTTGATGACACCGATCTTCTTGTCACCGGCGGCCTCGAGGATCACGTCGAACTCCGACTGCTCCTCGGCGGCCTCGGCGGGTGCGCCACCGGCGGCGCCACCACCGGCGGCGGCAACGGCGACCGGGGCGGCCGCGGTGACCTCGAAGGTCTCCTCGAACTTCTTCACGAAGTCGGAGAGCTCCAGCAGGGTCATCTCCTTGAAAGCGTCGAGCAGGTCGTCGGTAGACATCTTTGCCATGGGTACGGGTCCTTCCTTGTTTTTCCTAGGTTCCGGGCTTGGTTGTTATTCGGCTTCGGCCGGGGTTTCCGGCGCCGCGGCGGGCGTTTCCGAAGCGGGTTCTGAGGTGGCCTCCGCAGCGGCCGCGGGCTCTGCGGCGGCGGCGGGAGCCGCCGGAGCTTCTGCGGCCTTCTTCTCTTGCAGGGCGGCCGCGAGCCGGGCGAACTGCGACGCCGGAGCGTTGAACAGCCCGGCTGCCTTGGCGAGGTTGCCCTTCATCGCCCCCGCCAGCTTGGCCAGCAGCACCTCGCGCGACTCGAGGTCGGCGATGCGCTCGACTTCGGCGACCGTCAAAGCACGGCCGTCCATGTAACCGCCTTTGATGACCAGCGCCTTGTGTTCCTTGGCGAAGGTCTTGATGGCCTTGGCGGCGTCGACCGCTTCCCCGGTGACGAATGCGATGGCCGTCGGGCCTACGAACAACTCATCGAGCCCCTCGACCCCGGCCTCCGAGGCAGCGCGCTTGACCAGCGTGTTCTTGGCCACCGAGTAGGTGGCCGCGCCGCCCAGCGAGCGCCGCAGTTCGGCCAGGTTGGCCACGGTCAGACCGCGGTACTCCGTGATAAGGGTGGCGGTCGATTCCTTGAACTGCTCGGCGATGTCTGCAACGGCGGTGGCCTTGTCAGCCCTGGCCATGCCTACCTCCTGAAGTGAAAGTCAATGCGACGTGTCGTCTCGATCCCCCGAGAACGACGAACGCCCCGGCGCAGAAGCGGCCGGGGCGTGAAAGACGCCGGCGCGAGCCGGCGCTGAGTGCCTCGTCCTCCTGCGTGGGCCGCCGGGATGCTCCCGGACCTTCAACCGATTGCTCGGTGACCGACGGTCTTCGGTGGATCGGCTAACAGAATAGCCTGACCGGCGCGGTCGGCCAAAACGGCGGCCTCAGGTGACGGCGAGGGCCAGCAGAGCAAACACCGCCAGCAGCAGGATCACCCGGGCCCGGTGCCGTCGATCCCAGCGGGCGGCGAGTTCGCGCGAGAGCTCACCGGTGCCCGGCCATTTCGCGATGCGATTGTTGATCGGCACCAGCAGGGTCACCGTCAGCAGTATCACCGCGACCATCAAGGCGGCGGCGATCCCGCACAGCCAGTCGCGCTGCTCGCCGCGCTCCTGGATGGCGAGGGAGGCCACCAGCAGCAGGACGACGGCATACCAGAACGGCATCGTCGTGCCCAGTGCTCGGGCGGCACCGGCGCGGGCCGCGCGGAACCCGTCGTCGGGCAGCCGGGCGATGAGCGGGTTGAAGAAGACCGCGACCGCCAGCTCCACGCCGACCATCAGCCCGGTGATCACGACCGCGAGCGCGTCGATGCTGTTGTTCATGGCAACGACCTTGGCATGACGCACCGCAGCGGGTCAGCTGAGGCCGGCGAGCCTCGCCGCGCCGATCAGACCCGCGTCAGCGCCGAGTGCGCCCGGCACCACCCGCAACCCGGCTAAGAAATCCAGGCCGGCGTATTCGGTGAGCTTCGCCCGCAGCGGGTCGAAGAGCAGCGACCCGGCTTGGGCGACGCCTCCCCCGATCACCACGAGATCCAGATCGCACACCGCGCCGACCGAGGCGATCATCGCGGCGAGCGCGTTGGCGCCCCGGTCGAATGTCTGCTGGGCCAGCGGGTCGCCGGCCGCCGCCGAGGTGGCCAGCTCGCGGGCGCCGGCGCCGGGCGGCGCGGACCAGCCGTTCTCGCGGGCCCTTCGCACCAGCCAGGGCCCGGACGCGACGGTCTCCACGCAACCGTGACCGCCGCAGGTGCAGGGCCGGCCGTCCAGCTCGACCACCACGTGCCCGACATGACCGGCGTTGCCGGTGCGCCCCGAGTAGGGGACGCCGTCGAGCACCAGTCCGCCGCCCACCCCGGTGGAGACCACCATGCCCAGCAGGAACCGGGTGTGAGGGCCCGCGTTTTTTCCCGCCCCGATCCAGTGCTCGCCCACGGCCATACAGACGCCGTCACCGGCGAGCACCACCGGCAATCCGGGCACCGCCGCGGCGACCTTGTCGCGCAACGGGAAACGATCCCAGCTGGGTATGTTGATCGGACTGACGGCTCCGCTGCGCAGATCGATCGGCCCGGCCGACGCGATCCCGACGGCGCCGACCGGAGCGTCCGCGGCCTGCAGCGCGTCGGTGATCATCGCTTCGACGACGGCCCAAACGTCGACGGCGGCGGAAGTGATCGGAGTAGGGCGGGTGGCGGTATACACCAGCTTTCCACCGGAATCCACCAGCGCAACAGCGATTTTGGTGCCGCCGATATCCAGGCAGAGGCGCAGCATTGCGGTCAGTGCCGGTGAGTGTTGTCGGGTTGGCGAGGGTCGCCGGGATGCTCGTAGCCGGGGGCCAGCTCCACCAGCGTGGCGCGGCGCTCGTCCAGCCAGAGCCGGAAGGTGCGCCGCCGTGCGGCACCGCGCAGATGCTCTTCGATCGCCGATCGCACGTCGTCCAGCGGGGGTGCCGCTGACGCCGTTGTGCGCCAGCCGTGTTCGCCCTGTTGCGGTGCGGCGAAGCGTAGTGGGTTGCGGGCGTGATAGGCGGCGACCTCGGTGCCGGCAACCCGCACCGCGGCGGTGACATCGGCGAACAGCGCACGGGCGCGCGGATCGGCCAGCGCGGCCGCGGCGACGCTGCCGATCTCCAGCCGGGCGGTCACGTCGGGCAGCAACTCGGCCTCGGACGGCGCGCCGCGTCCGCTCAGCCCGCGCGCGGCCGCCTCGGCGGCCACCAGCCGCTGCGTGACGATCAGTTGGGTCAGCCAGCGCCGCAGTTGACGGCCCTCGCTGGTGCCGCTGACCGGCAGGCCGCCCGCGCCGCGTCCGGCGCGCAGCCGTGCTTCGGCGGCGTCGAGGACGCCCGGCGAAACGGGCACGCCGGCAACGGTCGCTATCTGGTGAACGCTCATGTCACCGTCACCTTCACCGCCGGCGAATAGATCAATCGGCCGGCGCAGCCGATCCGCACCAGCGCCCACCACTGGCCGGGCTCCAGCCACGCCGGCGGTGTCAGCTGGAAGCCTAGGTCGACTGTGGCGCGGGCGGGTAGTACCGCGCCGAGCGCGCCGGGGCCCATCCATTCCCAGGTGCCCCAGGGGCTGATCAGGTGCGCCTCCAGAGTCAGGTCGGCCTCGGCGCGGCTGCCGACCGTAACGGCCAGGGCGCCCGCTTCGCCGGGTTCCAGCGTGACCTCGGTGGGACCGTCGGCGAGGTAGACCGGCTCACCGGCCGCCCCACCCACGGTCACCACGCAGACGTCCTCGACGGGCTGGCGCCAGGCGGCGGGAACCTCGTCGCCGGTGATTCGCAGCTCGGCGTGGACCGGGTAGAGGCCGGGTTCGGCGCGCGCCGGGACCGACACCGCGACGTCGGCGTGCAGGTAGCCGCCGCTGGGCAGGGTGAAGGGCAGCCCGGCGGGGGTGGCCGTCCAGCCGTCCGGACACCGGAGGCTGACTGTGCCGTGCAGCGTGGCATCGGTGCTGTCGCTGGCCGCGGTGAGGCGCAACGTCACCTCGCTGCCGGTCTCCGCGGTCACCTGGTTCGGATGCAGGTGGGCGACCGCCGGCAGCCCGCCGAGCGGCGCTGGGCCGCGATTGTGTAGCCAATACCGCGCGTAGAGCGGCTGCGCGGCCTCGGCGTCTGGAGCCAGGCCGGGGGCGCCGGGGGCGGCTTGGGTCGCGTCGACGCGGGCCAGCACGGTCGCCACCTGGTAGCCGTGCAGCTCGATCGAGGACACGGGCTCGGGGTGCTGCTCCAGCAGATCGGCGCGCCTCAGATCGCTCACCGTCGCGACGTCGGAGTCGATGACCGCGTCGGTGCCCCCGCCCGTGGTCTCCACCAGGCGCAGGGCCACCGCGTGCGGGTCCAGCGGCGCCGCGCTGCCCGCGGCCAGTGGGTTGCCGGCAGCCTTGAGCGCGGCCAGCGCTACGGACTCGGCGGGTTCGACGCGCAGCAGCGACCCCGCCGCCGGCAGCGCTCCCCCAGTCCGGCCCGGTGTGACGGCGAGCAGTGGCTGGGCGAACTGCGCGCTGCGGGCGGGGATCTCGGCTTGCCGCCAGTCACCCCGCCCGCTGACAAACGCGTAGTCGAATGTGTGGGTCCAGTGCTGCAGTTGGAAACCGGAGCCGTCCGGCGCGGCGCGGCGGGGGTCGTCGATCCAGATGCCCGACGGCCAGCCGGTGCAGGACCGCATCAGCGCGGTGTGCAGGGTGCCCTCGGTGTCGACGGCGAAGCTGGGCACCCCGCGGTTGAGTAGGGCGACGGTGCGGTCTTCGAATACGCCGGTTTCCGAGGGCGCTTGCTGCGTCACGGTGATCTCGGCGTCGCCGAGGTCGTCGGCGACGCCCGCGATCGCGGCCCGCAGGTCGTCCTCGTCGCGGCCGTCGATGACCAGCACCGGCAGCGCCCGCGGCGCACGCAGGTCGGCGTCGGGCACCCACACCGCATTCAACGGCGTCTCGGCCGGCACCCACACGCGGGCCCGCCCGGTCGTCGACAACTGGCGCTGAAGTTCTTCGGCGTGCGCCGGAGCGCCGGCCAGTACGGCGGCGACGAAGGCGTTGCGGGCGGGGCCACCCAGCCCGATGCGCACGTCAGGCAGATTGGAATCGACCTCGAGGTTGCCGTAGCGCGGCTTATCCGCGGCGCTGCAGGTGGCCGTGACACCGGCGCGAACCAGCGCGACCATCAGCCCGCGGGCCAGCGGCCCGGATGCCGCCTCCGTCGGCGACACCACCTCGGCGACCGACATCGCCCGCACGCCGGTGCCCGACACCCGGAGCCGGGCCGCCGCGGACAGGCCGAACCACCCGTACGCCGGATTGTCCAGGGCCCACAGGTGCTCGGCGGCGTCCACCGAGCGGGCGCCATCGTGCAGCAGCGCGAAACCGCGGCCGACGACGGCGTTGCCCACCTCGCTGACCGGCATGGCACCCGGCACCGGGCACGGCCAGCGCAGCCGGACCAACTGATCGGCGCCGCTGAACTCGTCGATCGTGGTGCGGCAGTCCACCCGTGCGACGCCGTGCCACAGGGTCAGGGTTTGGGTGTAGCGCAGCAGCGTGCCGATCCGGCCGTGCACCACGACCCGCTGACCGAGCGGCCCGTGGAAGGCCTGCACCCGCGCGGGGCCCTCGGACGAGCACACCACCGGGCCCTTGGGCAGCAGGTGCCAGGGGCCCTCACCCTGGTTCGGGTGCGCCGGATATTCCTCGTAGACGGCCAGCTCGTTGCCCACCGCGGACCCGGCGATCAGCTCGCGGCCATCCTGGATCAGCGAGGCGACTCCCCCGCCGCGCGCTGGGTCGACCTCGACGCGGTAGTGCTCGTTGGCGATCGCCGATCCCGCTACCGGTTCCCAGCCGGCCGGATCACCCCGTTCGGTCGCGTGCACCAACCGGTATGCCCGCCAACCCAGCGACGGGACCTCGCGCGCCAGCCAGCTGACCGTGCGTCCGTCGTGCTCGACGTGCGCCGCCAGCTCGACACCGTCGGAGTCGAGTACCCGGACCCGGGCGCCCAGCGGCGGGTCGAGGCGCACGGTGACGATGTCGGTGCGCCGGCAAGTCAGCGGGTTCCACACGATCACGTCGCCCTCGATCGCGCCGGACAGCAACGCCAGCGAGTTGTCGCGGGTCGCGCGGCCGAGCTCCCAGGCGTCGCGCCATCCGGTCAGCAGATCGAGGTACACCTGGTCGGATTCAGAGCCGGTGATGGCGTCATGGTGTGCGCCGTAAACCAGCTGCACCCAGGCCTTGGCCAGGGCGGCCTGCGGGTACGGGGACCCGGTCAGCAGCCCCGCGAACACCGCGAAGCGCTCGGCCTGCAGCACGGCGTTCTCGGCGGCCCGGTTGGCCTGCTTGGTGTCGATGTAGGACACGTCCTTGCCGGTGTAGATCGGGTTCATGTCCCGGGTCTGGGGCGATGGTTCTCGAGGCGCGCAGCGCCCGTGCGCAAGTTCGGCACGCACCGCCGCGAAGAATTCGCACGGCAGCGCGCACACGAACCGCGGCCAGGTGTAGCGGGCGGCCCAGTCGCGGTGGATCTCGGTCACCCATTTGTTCGGCGGGGTGTAGTCGGTGCCGACGGGCAGCAGCACGTTGTGCGTGAGCGCGACCTTCTTGAGCTGATCGAAGAGTTCGTAGGTCGCGTTCTCGGCCTCGCCGAGCGTCGCGGCGGAATCCATCCACCAGCCCGCCGAGTAGTGCGCGGGCATGTAGTGGGTGAGCAGGCCGCGGCCCGATGGCGAGATCCACTCGAACTCGCTGCAGAACTGCATCCGTTCGACGCCGCGAGGTTCGGGGCCGCAATCGGGGCCACCGTGGGCGGGACCCCACTGATGGTGCGGTCCCCTGGCCCACGAACTCGACGTCAGCCCCGCGTCGGCGGCCATCCCGGGGAACTGCGGATCGTGGCCGAACACGTCCAGCTGCCACGCGGTGGCCGGATTCGCTCCCACGACGTGGCGCTGAAAGCCCATGCCGTGCACCAGATTTCGAATCGTCGTCTCGGGGCTGGTGAGGTTGGTGTTGGGTTCGTTGTAGGTGCCGCCCATCACCTCGACGCGGCCCTGCTCGATGAACCGGCGGAGATCGGCCCGGTCTTCGGGCCGGGTGTCCCAGTACGGCTTGAGGTAGTCGACCTCGGCCAGGACGAACTTGTACTCGGGGTCACACCGCGCCATCTCCAGATGCGCATGCACCAGCTCGAAGCCGTTCTGCTGGCGTGCTCGCCCCGGCGGGTCCTCGGTCCATTCGCTGGTATAGGCGCCCTGGGTGTTCCACCACACCGGGTCGTAGTGGAAGTGACTGACCATGAACATGGTCCAGCCCGGTTCGGCCACGGTGAACTCGAACGCCAGCCGCTGACCACCCGCGTGCGCCCGCGCGGCCCGGCGCTGACCGGTAACGGCCTTGCGCACCCTTACCGCGACCTCGACCACCTCACGCCCCGGCTCGGCGGTCGCCCGCCCGAGCAGGCCGCGGCCCTCGACGCGGACCGGCGTGGGCTTCGCACACCCGGAAACGGTGACGCGGACCAGCTGCAGCGGCGCGTCCGGTGCGCCGACGAAGAGCTCGGTCGACTCGGCGTTGGTCAGCCGCATGCCGAAACCACCTGCATCCCCGCACCTTACGGCGGGGCGACACTGAGGATCGAGCTAACATCCGAGGGTGCCCGCCCTCGCCCCGCCGGTGTCCGACGAACGCGGCGCCCTGCGCGAATTCCTGGCGTATCACCAGAGCGCGTATTTCGCGGTGAGCCATGGCCTCACCGACGACCAGGCCCGGTCCGCGCCCTCGGTCAGCGCTCTGTCGATCGGCGGGCTGGTCAAGCACGCCACCGGAATGCAACGCAGCTGGATGGCGCGCGTGTCCGCCGCGCCGGGCGCGCCGCCGAAAGATCCCCGCCCGTTCGAGGAGATCGCCGCGGAGTTCGCCGATCAGCATGTGATGCGGCCCGACGAGACACTGGTCGGGCTGCTGGGCGCGTTCGAGGCGCAAAACGCGACGTCGCTGCGGCTGGTTGAGACCGCCGACCTGGACGCCGCGGTGCCGGTTCCGCATGACATCCCGTGGTTCCCCAAGGATCAGCGGGCCTGGTCGGTGCGCTGGGTGATCCTGCACGTCATCAATGAGCTGGCCCGGCATGCCGGGCACGCCGACATCATCCGGGAGACCATCGACGGCGCCACCATGTACGAGCTGATCGCCGCGCGGGAGGGCTGGGCGGTCGAGGGCTGGGTGCAGCCCTGGAAAAGCGGGAAAACCGGTGGGCGCCCGAGTTAGCGGATTGGGACTCATCCGTGCGGGTTTGGCACACTGCACTGATGAGCTCTACCAAACATAAGGGGGCCAAGCTCGACCGGGTGCCGTTGCCGGTCGAAGCGGCCCGGGTAGCCGTGACCGGTTGGCAGGTCACCCGCACCGGCGCTCGCATCCTCACCAAGCTGCCGGGCAGGGGTTCGTGGCAGCAGAAGGTGATCAAGCAGCTCCCGCAGACCTTCGCCGACCTGGGACCGACGTACGTCAAGTTCGGGCAGATCATCGCATCCAGTCCGGGGGCGTTCGGCGAGTCGTTGTCCCGCGAGTTCCGCGGCCTGCTCGACCGGGTGCCGCCGGCCGACTCCGACGAAGTGCACAAGCTCATCGTCGAAGACCTCGGGGGTGACCCCTCGGAGTTGTTCGCCAAATGGGACGAGACGCCGTTCGCGTCGGCGTCCATCGCGCAGGTGCACTACGCCACGCTGCACACCGGCGAGGAGGTGGTCGTCAAGATCCAGCGTCCGGGCATCCGGCGCCGGGTCGCCGCCGACCTGCAGATCCTCAAGCGTTTCGCCCAGGCCGTCGAGCTGGCCAAGCTGGGCCGTCGGCTCTCGGCTCAAGACGTGGTCGCCGACTTCTCCGACAACCTGGCCGAGGAGTTGAACTTCCGGCTCGAGGCCCAGTCCATGGAGGCCTGGGTGTCACACCTGCACGCCTCCCCGCTGGGCCGCAACATCCGGGTGCCGCAGGTGTTCTGGGACTTCACCAGCGACCGGGTGCTGACCATGGAGCGGGTGCAGGGCATCCGCATCGACGACGTCGCGGCGATCCGCAAGGCCGGGTTCGACGGTGTCGAGCTGGTCAAGGCGCTGCTGTTCTCGCTGTTCGAGGGCGGGCTGCGGCACGGGCTGTTCCACGGCGACCTGCACGCAGGCAACCTCTACGTCGACGAGGCGGGCCGCATCGTCTTCTTCGATTTCGGCATCATGGGTCGCATCGATCCCCGCACCCGCTGGCTGCTGCGCGAGCTGGTGTACGCACTGCTGGTCAAGAAGGACCACGCGGCCGCCGGCAAGATCGTGGTGCTGATGGGCGCCGTCGGCACCATGAAGCCCGAGGCCGAGGCCGCCAAAGACCTGGAAAAGTTCGCGACCCCGCTGACCATGCAGACGCTGGGCGACATGTCCTATGCCGACATCGGCCGGCAGTTGTCGGCGCTGGCCGACGCCTACGACGTCAAACTCCCCCGCGAACTCGTTCTGATCGGCAAGCAGTTCCTCTACGTCGAGCGGTACATGAAGCTGCTGGCGCCCAGGTGGCAGATGATGTCGGATCCGCAACTGACAGGCTATTTCGCGAACTTCATGGTCGAAGTCAGCCGCGAGCACTCCTCCGACGTCGAAGTCTGATGGAGGTCCGCACCGGGAACGCCACGGTCTTTGATCCCAACGGCGACTTGAAGCTGTACTACGAGGACATGGGCGACCTCGACGACCCGCCCGTGCTGCTGATCATGGGGCTGGGCGCCCAACTGCTGCTGTGGCGGACCGCCTTCTGCGAGCAGCTGGTCGGTCGCGGGCTTCGCGTCATCCGGTACGACAACCGCGACGTCGGCCTGTCGACCAAGACCCAGCACCGCAGCTCGGGTCAGCCGCTGGTGACGCGGATGGTCCGCTCCTTTCTGGGTCTGGGGAGCGAAGCGCCGTACAAGCTCGAGGACATGGCCGACGACGCCGCCGCCGTGCTCGATCATTTGGGCATCCAACAGGCGCACATCGTGGGCGCTTCGATGGGCGGCATGATCGCCCAGATTTTCGCCGGGCGATTCCCGGAGCGGACCAAAACGCTCGGAGTCATCTTCTCCAGCAACAATTCGGCGTTCCTGCCGCCGCCCGGACCCCGCCAATTGCTGGCGCTCATCAAGGGACCGGCGCCGAGCTCGCCGCGCGACGTGATCATCGACAATGCCGTCCGCGTGAGCAAGATCATCGGCAGCAGGCGATACCTGGCTCCCGACGAACAGCTTCGGACGGAGGCCATCGAAAGCTACGAACGCAGCTACTACCCGTGGGGCGTCGCCCGGCATTTCGATGCCGTCCTGGGCAGCGGCAGCCTACGCCGCTACAACCGCCGGACCACCGCACCCACCGTGGTTATCCACGGCCGGGCCGACAAGCTGATGCGCCCGTTCGGGGGGCGCGCGGTGGCACGGGCGATCGATGGGGCCCGATTGGTGACCTTCGACGGGATGGGTCATGATCTTCCACAGCAGTTGTGGGATCAGGTGATCGGCGTGCTGGCGAAAAACTTCAATGCGGCGCGCTAGCTAAATACATTTGATAGAAACGCATCTCCGTGATTTTCGGTCCGGGTCGCAGAGTTGTACGGTTGGCACAGAAGGGTGGGTGTCTCAAATGGCCAAGCTGAGGCCGTATTACGAAGAGTCGCAGGCAACCTACGACATTTCGGACGACTTCTTCGCGCTGTTCCTGGACCCGAACATGGTGTACACCTGCGCCTACTTCAAGAACGACGACATGACCCTGGAAGAGGCGCAGCTCGCCAAGATCGATCTGGCGCTGGACAAGATGAAACTCGAGCCGGGAATGACGGTGCTCGACGTCGGTTGCGGCTGGGGTGGGGCCGTGGTCCGGGCGGTGGAGAAGTACGACGTGAATGTCATTGGCATCACGCTGAGCCGCAATCACTACGCCCGCACCAAAGCACGGCTCGCGGCGGTCCCGACGTCGCGGCGCGCCGAGGCCCGGTTGCAGGGCTGGGAGGAATTCGACGAGCAAGTCGATCGAATCGTCAGCTTCGAGGCCTTCGACGCCTTCAAAAAAGAACGCTGGCCCGCGTTCTGGGATTGGGCTTATAAGACCCTTCCCGAAGGCAGCCGAATGTTGATGCACAGCATTTTCACGCATCCGCAGAACTACTGGCACGAGCACGGCATCACGATCACCATGTCGGATCTGCGATTCCTGCGCTTCCTCGGCAAGGAAATCTTCCCCGGCGGGAACATGTGCGGCGAACCCGACATCATCGACAATTCCCGAGCCAGCGGATTCTCGCTCGAGCACACCCAATATCTGCAGCCGCATTACGCGCGCACGCTCGACATGTGGGCGGCCAATCTTGCGGCCAACCGCGAACGGGCCATCGCCATCCAGTCCGAAGAGGTCTACGACCGCTTCATGCGCTATCTGACCGGCTGCGCGAACCTGTTCCGCAAAGGCATCTCCAACGTGGCGCAGTACACGCTCACCAAGTAAAGCCCGGCCGGCTGCGCCGACACACCCCGGCACACTGGGTCGGCGTGAATCAGTCCACCCCGGAAAGTAGACTTCAGCTCGGCGGTCGGGACCGCGACGCGCACTTACACCCTTTCGGATTCACGTCTCGCTGTTGGGTATCGTTGCAGGTCACGCGCGACCCTTTCGGTGCGTGCGCGGATCGCAGGAAGTGAACCTCCTCTGAGGAGAACAGGACGAAAATGGCTGAGCAACCGACTAGCCCGACGAAGACGCGGACGCGTTCGGAGGACATCCAGGCGCATTACGACGTCTCCGACGATTTCTTCGGCCTGTTCCAGGACCCGTCCCGGATCTACAGCTGCGCCTATTTCGAGCGCGACGACATGAGCCTGGAAGAGGCCCAGTACGCCAAGATCGACCTCAACCTGGACAAATTGGACCTCAAGCCGGGCATGACTCTGCTGGACATCGGCTGCGGGTGGGGCACCACCATGAAGCGCGCCGTCGAGCGGTTCGACGTCAACGTCATCGGCCTGACGCTGTCCAAGAACCAGCACGCCCGCGCTCAGGCGTTGCTCGGTTCCCTCGACAGCGAACGCTCTCGCCAGGTTCGGCTGCAGAACTGGGAAGACTTCAACGAGCCCGTCGACCGCATCGTGTCGATCGAGGCCTTCGAGCACTTCGGCCACGAGAACTACGACGACTTCTTCAAGCGGACCTTCGACATCATGCCCGAGGACGGCCGGATGACCGTTCAGAGCAGCGTCAGCTACCACCCGTACGACCTGGCGGCCCGCGGCAAGAAGCTGAGCTTCGAGACCGCGCGGTTCATCAAGTTCATCGTCACCGAGATCTTCCCGGGCGGCCGGCTGCCGTCCACCCAGATGATGGTCGACCACGGTGAGAAGGCGGGATTTGTTGTGCCCGAACCGCTTTCATTGCGCCCGCACTACATCAAGACGCTGCACATCTGGGGCGACACGCTCGAGTCGAACCGGGACAAGGCCATCGAGGTCACCTCCGAAGAGGTCTACAACCGCTACATCAAGTATCTGCGCGGCTGCGAGCACTACTTCGCCGAGGAGATGCTCGACGTCAGCCTGGTGACCTACCTCAAGCCGGGCGCAGCCGCCTGATTATTGGCGGCTGTCGGATTGGCGCTGCGCCGTTCGTCGAGTAGGTAGAGAGTGGAGCACGAGGCTTCGCTCACAACCGGAGGTGACGAACATGCAGTACTTCGCGCTGCTGATCAGTCAAGAGCAAGACCGCACACCCGACGACGCAGCCGCCGCGATGGCGGAATGGGAGAACTTCCACGCCAAAGCCGGCTCGGCGATCAAATCCGGAGATGCCCTGGCTCCAGCTGCCGCAGCTGTGGTCATCACCGGCGGCCCGGATGCGCCGGTGGTCACCGATGGGCCCTTCGCCGAGGCCGCCGAGGTGGCCTGCGGCTATTACGTGTTCGAAGCGGAAAACCTGGACGAGGCGCTGGCATTGGCGCGCGATATCCCGCTCGCCGCGTTCGGGGCGGTGGAAGTGTGGCCTACCGTCCATTCGATCGAGACGTCGCGCAAGCTGACCGGCAACGACTGGCTCGCGCTGCTGCTTGAACCGGCCGAATCCGCACACACACCCGGCACGCAAAAGTGGGAGGCGGTGGCGGCCAAGCACGCCGATCTCCACGCGGCCGCGGGCGATCACATCATCGGTGGTGCCGCGCTGCACGACCGGTCGACGGCGACGACCGTGCGGGTGCGCGACGGCGAGGTTCTGATCACCGATGGGCCATATGTTGAGGGCGCCGAAATCGCTACGGGCATCTACCTACTGGGCGCAGCCGACCGCGACGAGGCCGTCAAGATCGCATCGATGATCCCCGCCTCGACGGTGCAGGTTCGGCAACTGGCTGGAGTCTCGGGCCTGTAGCCCATGGTGAACCTGGACGGCGTCTTCCGCCGGGAATGGGGACCCGCCGTCGCCGCGCTCGCGCGGTGGTCCGGCGATCTGACCGTCGCCGAGGACGCCGTCCAGGAAGCCTGCGCCGAAGCGCTGCGCACCTGGCCGCGCGACGGAGTGCCCACCAACCCGGGCGGCTGGCTGGTGACCGTGGGCCGTAACCGGGCCCGCGATCGGCTGCGCCGCGAAACCGTGCGTCCCGGAAAGGAATTGGCGGCTGTGCTGGACGACATCCGGGCGCGCACCGATCACACCGACCCGCATCCGGTTCGCGACGACGAGCTGCGGATGATGTTCACCTGTGCGCACCCGGCGCTGGACCGATCGTCGCAGCTGGCGCTCACACTGCGGCTGGTGTCCGGCTTGACCGTCGGCGAGATCGCCCGCGCGCTGCTACAGAGCGAAGCGGCCATCGGTCAGCGAATCACCCGCGCCAAGCACAAGGTTCGGCACGCCAACATTCCGCTGCGGGTGCCGCCCGCCGAGTTGCTGCCCGAGCGCACGCCGCACGTGTTCGCTTGCGTCTACTCGGTGTTCACCGAGGGCTACTGGTCGACAGCGGGTCCGTCGGCCATCCGGGATGATCTGTGCGACGAAGGCATCCGGCTGGGCGCGGAGTTGTGCGCGCTGCTGCCCGGCGACCCGGAGGCGCACGCGCTGTCCGCCCTGATGCTGCTGCATGATTCGCGGCGCGCGACCCGGGTGGACGATACCGGGATGCTGGTGCCGCTCGAGGACCAGAACCGGCGCCGATGGGATCGTGGGCGCATTTCGCGCGGGCTCGATCGGTTGCGGCAGGCCCAGGGTTCGACGGGCGCCTACCTGCCCCAGGCGGTGATCGCCGCGGTGCATGCCACGGCACCGTCCTTCCAGGAGACGGACTGGGTGACCATCTGCGCCGCCTACGACCGCCTGTTCGCGCTGACCGACTCCCCAGTGGTGGCCGCCAACCGGGCGCTGGCCATCGGATTTCGCGACGGGCCCGATGCCGGCCTGGCCGCCTTGGACAAGGTGGCAGACGATCCGCGGCTGACCCGGGCCAATCTCGTCGCGCCCGTGCGCGCCGACCTGTTGCGGCGCGCAGGCAGACCCGCCGCCGCGCTCACCTGGTATCGAGTGGCGTTGCAGTCCAATGGATCTGACCCCGGCCGCGCGTTTCTGCGGCGGCGCATCGCCGAGTGCGGGGGTTAGCCCCCACTCGAGACGACTGGCGGGCTCAGCCCTCGGTGAAGTTGCGGGTGACGGCCGGGTCCACCGGGATGCCCGGCCCGGTCGTCGTCGAGACCACGATCTTGCGCAGGTAGCGGCCCTTGGAGGCGGACGGCTTGAGCCGCAGCACCTCGTCCAGCGCGGCGCCGTAGTTCTCGGCCAGGGCCTTCTCGTCGAACGAGGCCTTGCCGATCACGAAGTGCAGGTTGGCCTGCTTGTCGATGCGGAAGTTGATCTTGCCACCCTTGATATCGGCGACCGCCTTGGCGACGTCGGGGGTCACGGTGCCCGTCTTGGGGTTCGGCATCAGGCCGCGGGGACCGAGCACGCGGGCGATGCGACCCACCTTGGCCATCTGGTCCGGGGTGGCGATCGCGGCATCGAATTCCAGCCAGCCGCCCTGGATCTTCTCGATCAGGTCATCGCTGCCCACGATGTCGGCGCCGGCGGCCTGAGCCTGCTCGGCCTTATCGCCCACGGCGAACACCGCGACGCGGGCGGTCTTGCCAGTGCCGTGCGGGAGGTTGACCGTGCCCCGGACCATCTGGTCGGCCTTGCGCGGGTCGACGCCCAGCCGGATCGCCACCTCGACGGTCGAGTCCTGCTTGCTCGACGACGTTTCCTTGGCAAGCTTGGCCGCTTCCAGCGGGGTGTAGAGGTTGTCGCGGTCCACCTTCTCGGCGGCGGCCCGGTATGCCTTGCTGTTCTTGCTCACTTGCTGATCCAATCTGTGTTGGGTCGTGGTTGGAAAGCGGGCCGAAGCTGGCCCTCCCACGGTTGTGATGCGGGTATTACTCGACGGTGATACCCATCGACCGGGCGGTGCCGGCGATGATCTTGGCGGCTGCGTCGATGTCGTTGGCGTTCAGGTCGGCCTTCTTGGTCTCGGCGATCTCCTTGACCTGATCCCAGCTGACCTTGGCGACCTTGGTCTTGTGCGGCTCGGCCGATCCCTTGCCCACGCCGGCCGCCTTGAGCAGCAGCTTGGCGGCGGGCGGGGTCTTGAGCGCGAAGGTGAAGCTGCGGTCCTCATAGACCGTGATCTCCACGGGGATGACGTTGCCACGCTGGTTCTCCGTGGCAGCGTTGTATGCCTTGCAGAACTCCATGATGTTGACGCCGTGCTGACCGAGCGCGGGCCCGACCGGCGGCGCCGGGTTGGCCTGCCCCGCCTGGATCTGAAGCTTGATCAGCCCGACGACTTTCTTCTTCGGGGCCATGAGATTGTGTTGTTCCTTCCTGGTTTACGCCGGGCGTATGCGCCGGTTCAGAGCTTGGAGACTTGGCTGAAGGTCAGTTCGACCGGGGTTTCCCGGCCGAAGATCGACACCAGCACCTTGAGCTTCTGCTGTTCGCCGTTGACCTCGCTGATCGTGGCCGGCAGCGTCGCGAACGGCCCGTCCATGACGGTCACCGATTCGCCGACCTCGTAGTCGACCTCGATGGCCGGACGTTCCAGCCCGCCCACCTCCGCGGCGGCGGCCGTGGTGGGCGCCCCCTTGGCGGCCTTCTTCGTCGCGCCGCGCGGCAGCAGGAACTTGACCACGTCGTCGAGCGTCAGCGCCGACGGGCGCGAGGTCGCCCCGACGAACCCGGTGACGCCGGGTGTGTTGCGGACCGCGGCCCACGAGTCGTCGGTCAGGTCCATGCGGACCAGGATGTAGCCGGGGAGCACCTTGCGGTTGACCTGCTTGCGCTGGCCGTTCTTGATCTCGGTGACCTCTTCGGTGGGCACCTCCACCTGGAAGATGTAGTCACCGACATCGAGGTTCTGCACACGGGTTTCGAGGTTGGCTTTGACCTTGTTCTCGTATCCCGCGTAGGAGTGGATGACATACCAGTCGCCGGGCTTGCTGCGCAGTTCCGCCTTGAGCGCGGCGGCCGGATCGGCCTCTTCGACCGGCTCGTCGGGCGCCGCGGCGGCCTCGGCCGTCTCGTCGGTGGCGTCGTCCGCGGTCACCTCGGTGACCTCAGCGGCCGCGGAGGTGTCCGTGGCCTGCGCCTGCGCGGTTTCGTCCACGTCGACCGCTTCACCCGCGGACGGGTCACCGTCGAAGGTAGTCACGGTTTGAGTCCTCTCTGTCACATTCAAAAGCGGCGTCACATTCAAGAGCGGCGTCACTCGATCAGCCGAACACCAACAGCACCAGCTTGGTCAGGCCGAAATCCGCCAGGCCGACCAGCGCCACCATGAAGGCCAGGAATGCCAGCACAACGGAGGTGTAAGTGAGCATCTGTTTGCGGTTGGGCCAGATGACCTTCCGCATTTCCGCAACGACCTGCTTGAGGTAGTTGTAGACGAACACCAACGGGTTGACCCGATGGTCCCCGGCCTTTTTGGGCCTTGCGGCCTTCTTGGCTTTGGCGCCCTTTTTGGCCTTATCCGGCGTCAAGACCTCGGCATCGTCCGGCGACTCGGCGTCCTCGCCGCCCTCGACCACTCGCTGCCGGGACCGTTTGCCCGTCGGGCGCTGCGGCCGCGTCACCACGGCCGTCCGACCGGCGCTCGCGCGGCCGTCCTCTTCGTCAGTGCCGTCGCTTGCGGCGTCGTTGGCAACGTCGCCTTCGTCGCTCACCGCATGCTCCTTTGTTTGCTCGTACTTCGCGAACATCCCGCCTGTGGTGGGAACCGTCTTCCAGTGTCCACCATGCCAGGACGTTCGTCGTTAGCAGGGGCGACAGGACTTGAACCTGCAACCTGCGGTTTTGGAGACCGCTGCTCTGCCAGTTGAGCTACGCCCCTTCGCGGTTGGCAGGCCAACCTGCGCTTACCTACCGGGGCCTACATGACACGCGCGCCTTCCGATTGCTCGACTCACGGAAAGCGCGCTGATGCTGGGAAAACCCCGAGGACCGAGTGTACAACGGTGCGCGAGTCAGATACTAATTACGCTGTCCTGACAACCTGGCCCGACTCCGGGTCCCAGCGCAGGTTTTCGGACTGTTCGGCGTACTGGCTCATCAGCGTGGTGTAGGCCTCCAAGACCAGCTCACCCTGGTCGTTGGTGCAGATGTTCTTGGTGACGACGATGTCGGCGCCGAAGCGCTCGTCCACCGAGTGGATCTCCATCCGGGCCCACAGCCTGTCGCCGGCCTTGATCGGCTTGGCGAACACGAAGCGCTGGTCGACCTGGACGATCACCAGGGTTTCCATGCCGATGTCGACGTGCCGGAAGAAGTCCAGCTGTACCAGCTTGGCCAAGATCGTCGCGAAGGTCAGCGGCGCGACGATCGCGCTGTGGCCGAGTTCGACGGCCGCGTCCTCCCTGTAGTGGGCCGGGTGGTCGTTCTTGATGGATTGCGCAAACTGGCGGACTTGTTCACGGCCCACAACAAAGGAATCCGCATACCGCCAGATCATGCCGCGGATATCTGTCTTGAGCGCCATGAGCTATGCCAGAGTCGCGGACGCGATCGCCCTGCCGAAGATCTTCTTGCCGCCGGTGGTGGCGGTGAGCGCGATAGTCACGGACTTGGTCTCGGGATCGGCGGACTTCACCCGGCCGTTGAAGACCAGCTCGGCGCCCTTGCCGTCGTTGGGCACCGGCACCACGGCGGTGAACCGCACGTTGTATTCGGTGACTGCGCCCGGGTCGCCGATCCACGCGGTGACGTAACCCCCGCCGATGCCCATGGTCAGCATGCCGTGCGCGATCGCGGTGTCCAGGCCGACGACCTTGGCGATCTCGTCGTCCCAGTGAATCGGGTTGAGGTCGCCAGAGACGCCCGCGTAATTCACCAGATCTTGTCGGGTCAGCGGGTAGATCTTCTCAGGAAGTTGGTCACCCACCTTCACGGAGCTGAACTCACGCAGTGGCATCAGTAAATCCCTCTTTTCCATCCTCACCGGCACGGCCCGCCAGGGTCGTGTAGGTCTCTTGCACGACGTCGCCGGCGTCGTTGGTGACGACATTCTTGGTGACAATGATCTGGGTACCGTGCGACTCTCGCACCGAGTCCACGTAGACGTCGCAGTACAGCTTGTCGCCCGCCACGATGGGCGCCATGAATTTCAGCACCTGGTCGACCTGAACGATCTGTGCGTCGTGGACGGCGATGTTGGCGTGCTCGAAAAATGCCGTCTGCGCCTGGTAGCCGAACACGCAGATGAACGTCAGCGGGGCGACCAAGCCCTTATAGCCCAGTTCGGCCGCGGCCTTCTCCTCGAAGAACGCGGGGTCGTCGTTTTGCACGGCCACCGCGTATTCGCGGATCTTCTCCCGCTCCACCTCGTAATGATCGGGGTAGCGGTAGTGCATACCGACGATGCTGGAACTTAGCGGCACGGTTCTTAAACTACCTAGTCAATCGGAGTAAACGCCGCGGGGAGCCGCTAGCGCGTCTCTCGGTGCGCCTGGTGCTTACCGCAGTTGGGGCAGAACTTCTTCAGCTCCAGTCGGTCCGGGTCGTTCCGGCGGTTTTTCTTGGTGATGTAGTTGCGGTGCTTGCACACCTCGCATGCCAAGGTGATCTTCGGGCGTACGTCGGTACTGGAAGCCATGACGGTTCTCTCTCAATCCTCAAAACAAAGCTGTGCTGTTGTGTTGTAGCGATGGCCGGACTCGAACCGGCGACCTAACGATTATGAGTCGTTCGCTCTAACCGACTGAGCTACATCGCCTCTGGCACCCCTTCGGGGTCGGGGCCGCCCACGCCTGCTCGGCGTCCGCCGAGCCCCCTAACGGAATCGAACCGTTGACCTTTTCCTTACCATGGAAACGCTCTACCGACTGAGCTAAGGGGGCCGTTCACCCGCAGCGATCTCCTCCGCGCGGGCCTAAAAGAGGGTACAGCCTGGCCTGTAGCGGAACCAAACCACGGGTAGCGCAAGCGCAGGCCCGCGCCAGCGTTCGTAATCGTGCAAGTTACCCGGCAATCGACAAAGCCGCGGCAAACATCAGCCGCTCCCGCCGTTGCGCTGAGATTGCCAGGCACTGAGGTCGCTGAACTCGTCGTACTCGTCGTCCTGCTCGACAAAGTCGCCGTCGCTGAGCAATGTCCGCAACGCGAGGTTGATGGCTTCGCGCGCGTCGAGGAGATGGAAGCGGCGGATCGCCTCATCGATCAGATCGGCGTCGACCTCGATTTCGACCTTCTTCCTCATGCGCCAACAATACCCACGAGGCACCGCCCGAATCGGGTCCGATACGCCGGTGTCGGCGGCGCGTCGCGGTCGGGGTCCTACTCTGGTCTCGTGCCAGAGGACCGGCTGTACTTCCGACAACTGCTCTCCGGTCGCGACTTCGCCGCCGGCGACATGTTCGCGACGCAAATGCGCAACTTCGCCTACCTGATCGGCGACCGGCAAACCGGTGACTGCGTGGTCGTCGACCCGGCCTATGCCGCCGGCGATCTGCTCGACGCACTCGAGGCCGACGGCATGCACCTGTCCGGCGTGCTGGTGACCCACCACCACCCCGACCACGTGGGTGGGTCCATGATGGGGTTCGCCCTGCCGGGCCTGGCCGAACTGCTGGACCGGGCACCTGTGCCGGTACACGTCAACACCCATGAGGCACAGTGGGTTTCGCGAGTCACCGGAATAAGTCTTAGTGACCTGACCTCGCACGAGGATCATGACAAGGTCAGCATCGGCGACATCGAGATCGAGTTGCTGCATACCCCGGGCCACACGCCGGGCAGCCAGTGCTTTCTGCTCGATGGCCGCCTCGTCGCCGGCGACACGCTCTTCTTGGAGGGCTGCGGGCGCACCGACTTCCCCGGCGGGGACTCCGACGAGATGTACCGCAGCCTGCAGCGGCTCGCGACCCTGCCCGGTGACCCGACCGTGTTCCCGGGCCACTGGTATTCGGCGGAGCCCAGCGCGCCGCTCGCGGAGGTCAAGCGTTCCAACTATGTGTATCGGGCAGCAAACCTCGATCAATGGCGGATGCTGATGGGCGGCTGAGGCCGCATCGCCCATCATCACCATGCGGCGACGCGACCGCCCCTGTGATATAAGCGGAGGGTGGATTCCATGGGTTGGATCCAGGACAGCTGGCATGATGTCACGCACGTCGGGTCCGACACCTGGATAGCGTGGGCGGCGTGGGCGGCAATCGTCCTGGCAATCGTCACGCTGGTCTTCACCAACAGGCAGATCAACCGGAACCGCCGGGCGGCCGCGGAGCAGACGCGCCCGCAGGTCGCGATGTTCATGGAGCCGCATTCGGCCGACTGGCACGTGATCGAACTCGTGGTCCGCAACTTCGGACGCACCGCGGCCTACGACATCGGGTTCTCCTTTACCAATCCCCCCACCGTGGCCGAATACGAGAACGCCACCGACGGCTACGCCGATGTCGTCGAATTGCGGCTCCCCCGCGGGCTGCCCGTACTCGCGCCTGGCCAGGAGTGGCGCATGGTGTGGGATTCCGCGCTCGACCGTGCCGAGATCGGTAGCGGCATCGAATCGCGCTTCACCGGCACCCTGACCTACTACGACCGGCCGCATCGGGCCCGCGGCCGCCGGTTCTGGGAGCGCAAGCGTTCCCCGCTGCATACCGAGGTGGTGCTGGACTGGGACGCCCTGCCGCCCGTCCAGCGCATCGAACTGATGACCACCCATGACTTGGCCAAGAGGGAGAAGGAGAAACTGGAGCTGCTGCGCGGCCTGCTGACCTATTTCCACTACGTCTGCAAGGAAACCCGACCGGAGGTCTTCCGCAGCGAGATCGAACGGATCAACACCGCGGTTCGGGAAACCCAAGACAGATGGCGCACACGCCAACTCGACGAACCCACCGATGTCAGCCTGCGCTGGAGTCACGCAGAAGACCTGGGCAAACACCACAGCCAGCCCGCCTGACGGCAAGGAGTAACCGATGAGCGCCCCGGTCCACTACAGCACCACGGACTCCATCGCCGTCATCAAGATGGATGACGGCAAGGTCAACGCGCTGGGCCCGACCATGCAGCAGGCCCTGAACGACGCGATCGACCGGGCCGAGGCCGACGATGCCGGCGCGCTGGTGATCGCCGGGAACGATCGCGTGTTCAGCGGCGGCTTCGACCTGAAGATCCTGACTTCCGGCGAGGTGCAGCCCGCGATCGACATGCTGCGCGGCGGATTCGAGCTGGCGTATCGCCTGTTGTCCTATCCCAAGCCGGTGGTGATGGCGTGCACCGGGCATGCCATCGCGATGGGGGCGTTCCTGTTGTCGGCGGGCGATCACCGGGTGGCCGCGCACGCCTACAACATTCAGGCCAATGAGGTCGCGATCGGCATGGTCATTCCCTATGCCGCCCTGGAGATCATGAAGCTGCGGTTGACGCCGTCGGCCTACCAGCAGGCCGCCGGGCTCGCCAAGACGTTTTTCGGTGAAACCGCCCTGGCGGCAGGCTTCGTCGACGAGATCGTGTTACCCGAGGTGGTGATCGACCGCGCCGAAGAGGCCGCGCGGGAATTCGCCGGCCTGAATCAGCGGGCGCACGCCGCCACCAAATTGCGCACCCGCGCGGACGCCCTGGCGGCCATCCGCGCCGGCATCGACGGGATCGAAGCCGAATTCGGGGTGTGAGCCGTTCAAGCGCGCACGCCCCAGCCGGTTTCGCGGGCGGCTGCCGGGGAAGCCACCGGAATGGCCATAGATCGCATCGCGGACCCCTGGGGAACGCGGACTCCCTACGAACCCGGCACCCGCTGGCCGGAACGAGTCGACACCTACCTCGCCGACGGGGTGAGTGCCGAGTCGGTTGACCGCTGGGTGCAGTCAGCCGCGGTGTTGCATTCCAATGGCGACGGCCTGGACATCGCCGTCAAGGACGGGCGGATCGTGGGCGTGCGCGGACGCGCCGTCGACCGGGTCAACCACGGGCGGCTCGATCCGAAGGATCTCTTCGGCTGGCAGGCCAACGCCTCGGCCGACCGGCTCACCACACCGATGATCCGGGTCGGCGGCAAGCTGAAGCCGTGCGACTGGGACACGGCCATGCAACGGATCGTGGACCGCACCAAGGAGTTACTCGGCAGCTACGGCCCCAGCTCGATCGGGTTCTACACCTCCGGGCAGCTGTTCGCCGAGGCGTACTACACCCAAGGCGCGATCGCGCACGGCGCGATCGGCACCAACCACGTCGACGGCAACACGCGGCTGTGCACGGCGACGGCCGCCGAGGCGCTCAAGGAATCGTTCGGTTGCGACGGACAACCGGGTTCCTATACCGATGTCGACCATGCCGACGTCATCGCGTTGTTCGGGCACAACGTCGCCGAGACCCAGACGGTGCTGTGGGCGCGGATGCTGGACCGGTTGGCCGGGAACTCGCCGCCGGCGATCATCTGCGTCGACCCCCGGCTCACGCCGGTGGCCCGGCACGCCGCGGTTCACCTGGCGCCGCTGCCGGGCACCAACGTGGCGTTGATGAACGGGCTGCTACACGAGATCATCGATAACGGCTGGATCGACCAGGACTACATCGACACGCACACAGTCGGTTTCGACGAACTGCGCAAACGGGTCGAAGAGTTTCCGCCCGAGCGGGCCGCCGACATCTGCGGTGTGGCGGCCGACGACATCCGGCGCGCGGCGCGGCTGCTGGGCACGGCCAAGCGGTTGATGTCCACCGTGCTGCAGGGCTTCTACCAGTCCCACCAGGCCACCGCGGCGGCGGTGCAGGTCAACAACATTCACCTGGTGCGCGGCATGCTGGGCAAGCCGGGTTGCGGCGTGCTGCAGATGAACGGGCAGCCGACCGCGGAGAACACGCGCGAGTGCGGGGCCGACGGGGACCTGGCCGGCTTCCGCAACTGGTCCAACGACTCCCACGTCGCCGAGTTGGCGAAATTGTGGAACCTGGACGTGCTGCAGATCCCGCACTACGGGCCGCCGACGCACGCCATGCAGATGTTCCGCTACGCCGAGGAGGGCACGCTGCGGATGCTGTGGGTCACCGCCACCAACCCGGCGGTGTCGCTGCCGGAGCTATCGCGGATCCGCGACATCCTGTCGCAGGAACGGCTGTTCCTCATCGTCCAGGACATCTTCCTGACCGAGACCGCCGCACTGGCCGACGTGGTGCTACCCGCCGCCGCCTGGGCAGAGAAGACCGGCACCTTCACCAACGCCGACCGCACCGTGCACCTGTCCGAAAAGGCCGTGGAGCCACCGGGTTCCGCGCGCTCGGACCTCGACATCTTCCTGGACTACGCGCGCCGGATGGACTTCCGCGACTCCGACGGCCAACCGTTCCCACCCTGGACGGATCCGGAATCGGCGTTCGAGGCATGGAAGAAATGCAGCGCGGGCCGGCCATGCGACTACACGGGCCTGACCTACGACAAGCTGCGCGGTGGAAGCGGCATCCAATGGCCTTGCAACACCGAGCATCCCAACGGCACCGAACGGCTCTATGTCGATGCGAAATTCTGGGCGGCACCGGACTACTGCGAGGCATACGGCAAAGATCTGATCACCGGCGCGCCACTGCAGCCAGACGAGTACCGCTCGATGAACCCCTTCGGTAAGGCCATCATCAAGGCGGCCGAATACGTGCCCCCGCACGAGCAACCGAGCGCCGAGTACCCGTTCGCGTTGGTTACCGGCCGCACCGTCTACCATTTCCATACCCGGACGAAAACAGCTCGGGCACAACAACTTCAGCGGGCAGCCCCGGAGGTTTGGGTGGAGGTGTCCGAGCGGGACGCGCGGCGCCTGGGCATCGCCGAAGGCGATCTCGTCGAGGTGAGCACGCCGCGCGGCCGCGTGGTATGCGCCGCGCGCATCTGCGGCATCCGCGACGGAGTGCTGTTCGTGCCGTTCCACTACGGCTACTGGGACACCGATGGCAGGGCTCATCACCGGGCCGGCAATGAAATGACGCTCACGGATTGGGATCCGGTGTCCAAGCAGCCGATCTACAAGACGGCCGCCGCCCGGCTGCGCAAGGCGCGGGTAAACCCGCCCGACCGAAACGGGTACGCGCCGACGACCGCGGCGTCCACACCGGTCAACGGTTCGGTGCCCGCGACGGTGGGTGGCGCGTTGGCCGGGGTCACCGAAGTCGTCCCCGCGGGAGGCCGGCCATGAAGCTGAAGTTGGCGATCCGCGAGTTGCACCGCTCCGAACGCAAGCTGGCCCACGAACTCAGCGTGGTGGCGGCGCGTCACCGTAGTGACCAGGACATCCATCACCTCGCGCGCGATATGGCCGGCTGGTCGCGGCAACACCTCAGGGATCTGGCGCAGCACGGCCGCCACTACGGCCTGCGCCTATCCGCCGACCCGCATACCGGCGCTATCTCCGGTTTCCTGCAGTCGCGGCTGAGTGGTCTGTTGCGGCACCGGCCGGAGCCCGGCCTGGCGCTGCTCGCCGACCTGCGCCGGATTCACCGGCTGTCGGCGGGGGTGTCGCTGGATTGGGAGCTGCTGGCACAGGGCGCCCAGGCCGCGAAGGACTCCGAACTGCTGAGCCTGACGTCGCGCTGCCACCCCGAGACGTTGCGCCAGATGCGCTGGGCCAACGCGATGCTCAAAGAGCTCTCCCCGCAGGTCTTGATGAATTGAAACGGCGAACGCGGTGGCCGCCGCCGGGCGCCACCGCGTTCCCTTCGCCTCCTCGACGCTAGTTTGGCACGCGCGCGCCTCACCGTCACTTCACTTTGGCGTCTTGACCTGAGCGTCCGCCTCGACCCATTGATAGGGGAGGAACTTCCCGTCGAACGTCACCACGACCCGGTCGCCGGACGGGTGCGGCTTCTTCTGCACGTCGACGCTGAAATTGATCGCGCTCATGATGCCGTCGCCGAACTGTTCGGCGATCACCTCCTTGATGGCGCCGCCGTACACCTGCAGGGCTTCGTAGAAGCGGTAGATGGTCGGATCCGTGGGAACCGCGGTGGGCAGCCCGCCACGCATCGGAGCGGCCGCCAGCACCGGCACCACCGACTCGTCCAGCTTCAACCTTTCCGCCAGAACCTTGGCCTGCTCCGCCGGAAGCGGGTGCTGGCCGAGTAACGCCGCCGTGGTCCACACCAGTGGCCGGCCGATCGCGTCGGCCAGCTGTTGCCACGTCAGCCCCTGCCGGAGCCGGGCTAACACGACCTGTTCGGTGACTTCGGTTCTGTTCATAGCCCCAAGCATGCCCGCCCGATGTCACCCCCGCTCGGTGGCGGTGACCAAGCGCCTCGAGAACCAAGGCCCGCAAAGTGTTTCGCCGTCGTGGTCACCAGCGGCCGTGGTGGACGACCTCGGCAAACGGCCGCCGATTGGGCTTGCGGATCGGCGTGAGCGGGCGATCGGCCGGGTAGCCCACCCCGAGCAGGAAGGCCACCAGGTGACCATCGGGCACGCCCAGGATGGCACGCGCCTTGTCCTGGTCCCCCACCGACGAATGGCCCGTCCCGATCCCCAGGTCGGTGGCGGCGATCATCATCGCCATGGTGGCCTGGCCGACGTCGTAGTTGTCGGTGATCACCCGGCGCTCGTCGGGCGGCACCGGAACCACGATGGCGATTGTGGCCGCGGCCCCGGCGATGTGACCGGCGCCCCGCCAGACCGTGGACAGCTCGGCCAGCCGGTTGCGTTCGGTGACGATGACGAAATCCCACGGCTGGCGGTTCTTCGCAGACGGCGCGCGCCAGCCGGCCTCGGCGATGCGGTCCAAATCCTCGGCCGGTATCGGCTTCGGCTGGTACTCCCGGACATTGCGACGTGCGCAGATCGCGTCCCAAGCTTGCATGTGGGTCCCTTTCGTAACTGTTTGCGTGGATCAACCCCGCGCCGCGTGGCACCGATTCCCGGCGGGATCCGCACCGTAAGCGCCCATCCGCGTCGGTGGTCGGGTTTATCGTGACAGCGCAATGCCGCTTCATCTACACCGCGCCGAGCGCACCGACCTGTTGGCCGACGGTCTCGGCGCTCTGCTGGCCAACCCGCTGGCCGACCCGTTCGCGACTGAACTCGTCGTCGTCCCGGCGCGCGGCGTGGAACGCTGGCTCAGCCAGCGCTTGTCGCACGTGCTCGGCGCGCGCAACGGCGACGGGGTGTGCGCCGGGGTGGCGTTTCGCAGTCCGGGCTCGTTGATCGCCGAAATCACCGGCACGGCCGACAACGATCCGTGGTCGCCCGACGCCATGGCCTGGCCGCTGCTGGAGGCGATCGACTGCTCGCTGGACGAACCCTGGTGCCGCACGCTGGCCGCGCACGTGGGCCACTTCCACACCGGCGCGGAGGCCGAGCTGCGCCGGGGCCGCCGATACGAGGTGGCGCGGCGGCTGGCCGGCCTGTTCGACTCCTACGCGCGCCAGCGCCCACAACTGCTCATCGACTGGGGCAACGGCGAACCGGGTGATATCGACGTGGACCTGCGCTGGCAACCCGAGCTGTGGCGGGCGCTGGTTGCCCGGGTCGGCGCCGATCCGCCGCATACCCGCCACGCCAAGACCCTCGCGCGGCTGCGGGCGGCGCCCAGCCAGCTGCCGCCTCGGCTGTCGCTGTTCGGGCACACCCGGTTGACGCGCACCGACGTCGAGCTTTTGGAGGCGCTGGCCACCCACCACGACGTGCATCTGTGGCTACCGCACCCGAGCGAGGCGCTGTGGCGCGGGCTGGCCGGCACGCACGGCGCGGTTCGCCGGCGCGACGACGTCAGCCATCGCGCGGTGTCCCATCCGCTGCTCGCGACACTCGGACGAGACCTGCGCGAGCTGCAGCGCAGCCTGCCGACGGATCCGGCGACCGATGCCTATCTGGCCGGCGACGCGCGCCCGGACACGCTGCTCGGTTGGCTGCAGTCCGACATCGGCGCAAATGCCGTTCGCCCATCTGGCCGCACGATCCGAGCCGACGACCGATCGGTACAGATCCACAACTGCCACGGCCCGGCCCGCCAGGTCGACGTGCTGCGCGAGGTGCTGCTCGGCCTACTGCAGGACGACCCGACGCTTGCGCCGCGCGACATCCTGGTGATGTGCCCGGACATCGAGACCTACGCGCCGCTGATCATGGCCGACTTCGGCCTGGGCGACGTGGTGCGCGGCGCCCATCCGGCCCACCAGCTACGGGTCCGGCTGGCGGACCGCTCGCCGATCCAGACCAATCCATTGCTGGGTGTGGCCGCCCAATTGCTGGCCCTGGCGGCCGGCCGGGTGACGGCCAGCGAGGTGCTCAACCTGGCCCAGAGCCCACCGGTGCGCGCCCAGTTCGGATTCACCGATGACGATCTCGAGGCCATCACCCGCTGGGTCCGGCAGGCGAACATCCGGTGGGGGTTGGACCAGCAGCATCGACGTCCCTACCACGTCGATTTCGTGCACAACACATGGCGTTTCGGCATCGATCGGATACTGGCGGGCGTCGCGATGTCCGACGATTCGAACGCATGGATCGATGCGACGCTGCCGCTGGACGACGTCAGCAGTAACCGCGTCCAACTGGCCGGCCAGTTCGCCGAGTTCGTCGCCCGGTTGCAGCACGTCCTGGACTTGCTCGCCGGCACCAGGCCGCTAACCGAGTGGCTGGCCTCCCTCAGCGAGGGCATCGCGCTGCTGACTCGGGTCCGCGATGCGGACGAATGGCAGACCGGCCAGATGCAACGCGAGTTTGCTCAGACGATTGCGCAGGCCGGCTCCCGGGGCGCCACGGCGCTGCGGCTACCCGATCTTCGCGCCCTGCTCACCCGACTCCTGGCCGGCCGCCCGACCCGGGCCAACTTCCGCACCGGCACCCTGACGGTGTGCACCATGGTTCCGATGCGCTCGGTGCCACACCGGGTGGTGTGCCTGGTCGGCCTGGACGACGGGCTGTTCCCGCGGCTTGGCATCGTCGACGGCGACGACGCGCTGGCCCGATGCCCGATGACCGGGGAACGCGACATCCGTTCCGAGGACCGGCAATTGTTGCTCGACGCGATCGGCGCGGCAACGGACAAACTCGTCATCACCTACACCGGTGCCAACGAATATTCGGGCCAGCCGCGCCCGCCGGCGGTGCCGCTGGCCGAGCTCCTGGACACCCTCGACATGACCACCATGACCAAGGTGCGTGACCGAGTCGTCGTCGAGCATCCGTTGCAGCCGTACGACATTCGCAACGTCGTCCCCGGCAGGCTCGTGCCGGACGTGCCGTTCAGTTTCGACCCGACGGTGCTGCGGGCGGCGCGCGCGGCCAGCGGCGAGCACGGCGAACAGCCGAAATTCATCTCGGGGCCGCTGCCGTCTCCGCCGGCCGGCGACGTCATCCTGGCCGACCTCGTCGGCTTCTTCAAAGACCCGGTGAAGGGCTTCTTCCGCGCGCTGGAATTCACCCTGCCGCACGATGTCGACGGGGTGCAAGACGCCATGCCGGTCGACATCGACGGCCTCCAAGAGTGGACGGTCGGCGACCGGATGCTGGGCGACATCCTGCGGGGGATGACTCCGGACGACGCGCGGCAAGCGGAGTGGCGCCGCGGCACCCTGCCGCCGGGTCAGCTGGGCTGGCGCAAGGTCACCGAGATCCGCGACCAGGCCGCCCTGTTGGCGCGTGAGGCGCTTCATCATCGGCACAGTCAGGGCCACGCCGCCGCATACGATGTCGACATCGACCTGGGTGGCGGGCGACGACTGACCGGCACGGTGTCGCCGGTGTACGGCGACAGCCTGGTATCGGTGACGTATTCGCGACTGGACGGCAAGCATCTGCTCGAATCGTGGATCACGTTGCTGGCCTTGGTCGCCCATGATCCGGGCCGGGACTTCTCGGCGGTGTGTGTCGGCCGCATGCGCCGCGGCACCAGCACCCGGGTGGCGGGCCTGGGTCGGCCGTCCGACGCTGAGCAGGCCGTCAAGGAGCTGCGCGAGCTGGTGGCGATCTACGACGCCGGACGGCGCGAGCCGATTCCGTTGCCCATCAAGACGTCCTATGCCTGGGCGGCGGCCCGGTACGGCGGCGAGGACCCTTTGGCCGAGGCGCGATACCGCTGGAAGTCCGGTGACCGCTTCCCGGGTGAGGATCAGGCCCCGGCGCACGCAAGGGCGTGGGGCAGGGGTGCGGCACTGGAGGTGCTGATGGCGCCGGTGCGGCCGGGTGAGGAGTGCGACGGCGAGGACAACCGGCTCGGCGCCTACTCGGCCCGGGTCTGGCTGCCGATGCTGCGCGCCGAACGGAGACTCACCTGATGGAGCGCTTCGACCTGTTGGGTGCGCTACCGGCCGAGTGTTCCACCACCGTGCTGGAGGCCAGCGCGGGAACCGGCAAGACTTTCGCGCTGGCTTCCCTGGTGACGCGGTATGTCGCCGACGGCGCGGCGGCGCTCGACCAGATGCTGCTGATCACGTTTGGCCGGGCCGCCAGTCAAGAGCTACGCGAACGCGTCCGCTGTCAAATCGTCGATGCCGTACGAGCATTCGCCGATCCCTCGACAGTCGGCGACAACCAGGTGCTTGCGTACCTGCTGGAGGGCACCGAACGTCAGCGCGCGGCCCGCCAACAGCGGCTTCGCGACGCACTGGCCGGCTTCGACGCGGCCACGATCGCCACCACCCATCAGTTCTGTCAGCTGGTGCTGCGCTCGCTGGGCGTGGCCGGGGACACGGCGGCCAGCGTGACGCTGCTCGAAAGCCTCGATGACCTGGTGACCGAGATCGTCGACGATCTGTACCTGGCCCACTTCGGCCAGGAGCGCGACGACCCGGCGCTGCACTACCGCGAGGCGCTGCGGCTGGCACGCGCTGTCGTCAGCAATCCGTCGACCGAGCTGCGGCCGCGAGACCCGGATCCCGATTCGCGGGCCGCGGCCAGCGTCAAGTTCGCCAAAGACGTTCTGGCCGAGCTGGATACGCGCAAGAGGCGGCTGGGCGTCCTCGGCTACGACGATCTGCTGATCCGGTTGGCCGACGCGCTGGCCATTGACGACTCCCCGGCCCGGCTACGCATGCACCAACGCTGGCCGATCGTCATGGTCGACGAGTTCCAGGACACCGACCCGGTGCAATGGCAGGTGATCGACCGGGCGTTCAATGGGCGTTCCACCTTGATCCTCATCGGCGATCCGAAGCAGGCGATCTACGCGTTTCGCGGCGGCGATATCGTGACCTATCTGCGGGCCGCCGAGACCGCGGGCGGGCGCCAGACGCTGGACACCAACTGGCGCAGCGACTCCGCGCTGGTGCAGCGGCTGCAGGTGGTGCTGCGCGGCGCCCAACTCGGCGACCCCGCGATCGTGGTGAACGACGTCAACGCGCATCACCGCGGTCATCGGCTCGCCGGCGCACCGCACAACGATCCGTTCCGGTTGCGCGTGGTCGCGCGGAAGACGTTGGGGCGCCGCGGTGTTCAAAACCTGCCCATCGACCGGGTGCGGGAGCACATCGGCGCCGATCTCGCGTCCGACATCCGCGCGTTGCTGGCCAGCGGTGCGACGTTCGCCGGCAGGCCACTGCAGGCCCGCGATATCGCGGTGATCGTGGAGCGGCACCGCGACGCGCAGGCATGCTTCACGGCGCTCTGCGCCGCGGGTGTCCCGGCGGTGTACACGGGCAACTCCGACGTGTTCACCTCCGAGGCCGCCGAGGATTGGCTGTGCCTGCTGGAGGCTTTCGACCAGCCGCACCGGCCCGGGATGGTGCGTGCGGCCGCCGCGACGATGTTCTTCGGCGAGACCGCGGAATCGCTGGCCGCCGGCGGTGATGCGCTCACCGACCGGGTCGCGAAAACTCTGCGGGAGTGGGCCGGTCATGCCCGCGAACGCGGCGTCGCGGCCATCTTCGAGGCCGCTCAATTGCTGGGCATGGGCAATCGCGTGCTCGCCTGGCAGGGCGGTGAGCGACACATGACCGATCTGGCGCATGTCACCCAACTGCTGCAGGAGGTCGCGCACCGCAACCACTACAGCCTGCCCGCGCTGCGCGATTGGCTGCGCCGCCAGCGTGACGAGCGCAGCGGCGCACCGGAGCGAAATCGCCGGCTGGACAGCGACGCCGCGGCCGTGCAGATCATGACCGTCTTCGTCAGCAAGGGCCTGCAGTACCCGATCGTGTATCTGCCGTTCGCGTTCAATCGCAACACCCAGGACAGCGACGTCGTGCTGTTCCACGACGAGGACGGCAGGCGTTGCCTGCACGTCGGCGGCAAGGACAGCCCTGACTTCAAATCCGTTGAGCGGCTAGGGCGTAAAGAGGACGCCAGCGACGACAGCCGGTTGACGTACGTCGCGCTGACCAGGGCCCAGTCCCAGGTGGTGGCATGGTGGTCACCGGCGTATTACGAACCCAACGGCGGCCTCTCTCGGCTGCTGCGCGGCCGCCGGCCAGGTGAACCCGCGGTGCCGGACCGATGCGAGCCCGCCAAGATCTCCGACGACGACGCTATGGCCCGGCTGCGGGAGTGGGAGGCGGCGGGCGGGCCGGTCATCGAGGAATCGGTAGTGGCACCGGTCCCGTCGCTGGCCGCCGAGCCGATACCCGACCGCCTGGGCAATCGTCACTTTCACCGGGTCATCGACACCGGCTGGCGGCGCACCTCGTATTCGGGTTTGATCCGAGCGGCCCAAACCAGCGGGGTGAGCAGCGAACCCGAAATCGGCGAACTCGACGACGAGGTCGGCGACATCCCCTTGGTGTCAGCGGTAGCCGGGCCGGACGTACCCTCGCCGATGGCGGACCTGCCGGCGGGCGCCACATTCGGCACCCTGGTGCACGCCGTGCTGGAGACGACCGACCCGTTGGCCGCAGACCTGGCCGCCGAGCTCGAAACGCAGATCCGCGCGCACTCGGCGTGGTGGGCGGTCGCCGCGGCGCCCGAGGAGCTCGCCGCGGCGATGGTGCCGATGCACGATACGCCGCTGGGCCCATTCATGGGTGGGAGGACGCTGCGCCAGATCGGATTGCCAGATCGGTTGCGCGAAATGGACTTCGAGCTTCCCCTGGCGGGCGGCGATCGTGGTTCGACGGCGCCGGAAGTTCGGCTCGCAGATCTGGCGCCGCTGTTGCGCGAGCATCTGCCCGGCGATGACGTGCTGGCCTCGTATGCCGACCGGCTGGCCGAACCTGGCCTCGGTGATCAGTCACTGCGCGGATACCTCAGCGGCTCGATCGACGCCGTGCTCCGCATTCCCGACGGATCGGGGCATCGCTTTGTGGTGGTGGATTACAAGACCAACCGGCTCGGCGACCCGGAGCGGCCGCTGACCGCCGCCGACTACGACCGGTCAAGGATGGCCGAAGCGATGCTGCACTCGGACTATCCGCTGCAGGCGCTGCTGTATTGCGCTGTGCTGCACCGGTTCTTACGATGGCGGCTGAGCGATTACGATCCGAGCCGACATCTCGGCGGCGTACTCTACCTGTTCGTTCGGGGCATGTGCGGCGCACAGACGCCCGTGCTCGGCGGACACCTGGCGGGCGTCTTCGATTGGCGGCCGCCCTGGCCGTTGATCGTGGCTCTGTCGGATCTGCTCGATGCTCAGGGGGTGGCCGTGTGACGGTGGAAGCCATCTCCGCGGCCGGCCTGCTGCGCACGTTCAGCGATGCCGGCGTGTTAGAGCCCGCCGATATCCATGTGGCGCAACGGCTTACCGCGCTCACCGGCGAATCCGATGAACGGGTGGCGCTCGCGGTCGCCCTCGTGGTGCGCGCGCTGCGCGGTGGTTCGGTCTGCGTCGATCTGCGCGCGGTGCAGGCCCAGATCGAGGAAGCCGACCTGCCCTGGCCGGACGCCGACGACTGGCTGGCGGCGGTGCGGGCCAGCGCGTTGCTCGGGTCGCCGCCGGTGTTGCGATTGTTCGGCGACCTGTTGTATTTCGACAGGTATTGGCTCGAGGAAGAGCAGGTCTGCACCGATCTGCTGGCCCTTTCGGTGACCCCGGCGGCCGTCGAATCGACCAGCTATGAACGGCTTTTCGGCCCCGGCTATGAGGAACAGCGGGCGGCCGCCGAGATTGCCGTTGCGCAGGCTCTGACCGTGCTGACCGGCGGGCCCGGCACCGGTAAGACCACCACGGTCGCACGCCTGCTCGCCCTGCTGGTCGAACAGGCGGAGCGGGCCGGTCTGCCGAGGCCGCGGATTGCGCTGGCCGCACCGACCGGCAAGGCGGCGGCGCGGCTGGCCGAGGCGGTGGCCGTGGGAAGCGAGGAGCTGGCCGCCGCGGACAGGGCGCGGCTTACCGGCCTGCCGGGAACCACCCTGCATCGCCTCCTGGGCCCCCGGCCGGACACATCGGTGCGATTCAAACACAATCGGGCCAATCGACTGCCGCACGACGTCATCGTGGTCGACGAGACGTCGATGGTGTCGCTGACGATGATGGCCCGGCTGGTCGAGGCCGTTCGACCGGATACCCGGCTGATTCTGGTCGGTGACCCCGACCAGTTGGCCTCGGTGGAGGCCGGTGCCGTGCTGGCCGACCTGGTGGATGGGTTGGCCGCCCGCGACGACGTGCGGGTCGCGGCCCTGCACACGCCGCACCGATTCGGCACGTCGATCGGCGCCCTGGCCGAGGCGATCCGGGTCGGCGACGCGGACCGCGTCGTGCGGTTGTTGGCGGCCGGCGGCGAACACATCGAGTGGGTGAACTCCGAGCGGCCGACCGACCGGCTGCGGGAGGTGCTGGTCGCTCACGCGTTGCGGCTGCGCTCGGCCGCGCTGCTGGGCGCGGTGGCCGAGGCGTTGGGGACGCTGGACGAACACCGACTGCTGTGTGCGCACCGGGCGGGGCCGTACGGGGCGACACACTGGAATTTGCAGGTGCAGAGGTGGATTGCCGAAGCGACCGGCCAGCCGGCGTGGTCGCAGTGGTATGCCGGCCGTCCCCTGCTGGTGACGGCCAACGACTACGGGCTGCGCCTCTACAACGGTGACACCGGTGTGACCGTGGCCGCCGCGGACGGCCTTCGTGCCGTCGTCGCCGGCGCGACAGGACCGCTGGACTTCGCGACCAGCCGCCTGGGCGAGGTGGAGACGATGCACGCCATGACCATCCACAAGAGCCAGGGCAGCCAGGCCGACGAGGTGACAGTGCTGATACCGCCGGAAGATTCGCGATTGCTGACGCGGGAATTGTTCTACACGGCGGTGACCCGGGCGAAGACCAAGGTGCGAGTGGTTGGCCCCGAGGTGTCGATTCGCGCCACGATCGAACGCCGGGCGGTACGCGCCACCGGATTGCGGCAGCGGCTGCGGTCGGTCAGCCGACGATAGGTGCGCTACCGGATCGAGCCTTTGCGGCCATCTGCTTGAGCATGCTGTCGTGGATGATGTCGATGCGTGAGCGGGCCTCTGCGCACACGTACGGATCGCGGATCACGGTGAGCTGGTTGTCCTGTTTGGATTCTCCGCCGGTGCTCCAGTTGGTCGAACCCGTGACCACATCGACGCCGTCGATGATCACCATCTTCAGATGCATGATCGCCGACTTCTCGCTGTGCCCGATCGCGATGCTATTGCCGATCTTGTCGTTGAGCCATGGTGCGAGCAGCGGACGCTCGGCGAGTCCCGCGGCCTGCGTGGAGTCGAGACTCATTTGCACATAGACCTTTTCGTCGTTCAGCGCGGACTGCAGCACCGAGTTGAGCTCCGCGTCGTCGTAGCCGTACATCGCCACGATGATGGTCTTGCTGGCCGACGTCAACAAGGCCTTGAGTGCCTCGTGCACCTGGTCGACGGGACTGTAGAACGTTCGCGTGTTGTCGGGATAGCCTGGCGAAAACGGCGCCGCTTTGAACTTGTCCAGTTCGGTCAGCGAACTCAGTGCCATGGCGGTTGCTCCTTTACAACGCGGAGAGATCCAGCACCAAACTTCAACTCCGGCGATATGCGGCACTCTACGGTGATCACGCCCGCACCGCGGCGAGTTGGAAACAGCCGGGTGCGGTGAGCGCGCGGCGGTGCGGAACAATCATGGCCAACATGGACGACAGTGACGGTCCCCCACCACCATCGCGCCTGGTCCACATCGCGCGGCTCGCGGTGTTCGGCGGGTTTCTGGCCGTGGTCTTCTATCTGGTGGCCGTCGCGCGGGTGATCAACATCGACGAGATCCGGCGCATCGTGTCGGCGACCGGTCCCGCGGCACCGCTGACCTACGTCGTGCTCTCAGCGGTGGTGGGCGCGTTGTTCGTCCCGGGTTCGATTCTGGCGGCGGGCAGCGGGTTATTGTTCGGTCCGGTAGTGGGTGTCTTCGTGACGCTCGGTGCGACGGTGGGCACCGCGATCGTCGCGAGTTTTGTCGGCCGGCGAGCCGGCCGGGCCAGCGCCCGGGGCCTGCTCGGGGACAAACGTGCCGACCGCTTCGACGCGCTGATCGAGCGGCACGGGTTGTGGGCGGTCGTCGGGCAGCGCTTCGTCCCCGGCATCTCGGATGCGCTGGCTTCGTACACGTTCGGCGCCTTCGGCGTTCCCGTGTGGCAGATGGCGGTAGGCTCTTTCATCGGGTCGGCGCCGCGGGCGTTCGTCTACACCGCGCTGGGCGCCTCGATCGGCAATAGGTCGTCGCCGCTGGCCTACGCGGCGATCGCGGTGTGGTGCATCACCGCCATCGTCGGCGCGTTCGCCGCGCATCGCGGATACCGCAACTGGCGCCGGCATGGCCGTGCGGACGACGAGGGCAACGGCTCGCCCGAATCGGATGCCGCCGCCCGCTAGCGAACTTTGGCGGCTGACGGCGTCGAAAGCGCTGGCTGCCAATGTCATCCGGATTCATCGTGAGGGCGGCACAGGAGTGCGGCGGACTCGGCTCACAGATCGAGATTAGCGGTAAATGCAGCGGTGCGCGCATTCATTCAGGGCGCGGACGTCCGGGCGGTCCGGTTTTGTCGGTGGTGGTTGCGATGATGTGGTCATGTCGTTGACCGCATCCGCTGGCGCCGT
>NZ_JCALCQ010000006.1:0-285321 GCF_059812425.1 Mycobacterium sp. NGS56 | reverse complement strand
ATTGTGGATCACCGGCACGGGCCAGCTGGCACTGATCATTCACCATCTCGCCGTTGATGGTGTGTCGTGGCGAATCCTGTTGGAAGACCTCAACATTGCTTGGGCCCAGCACCACAGCGGCCAACCGGTGGCACTACCGACAGGCGGAACATCATTTGGTCGGTGGGCCTCGCTGCTGACCAGACACGCATACGACCCGACGGTCGTCGGGCACGCCGACGCATGGCGCCGGCTGGCGGCAACCCCCGCCGCGTTGCCCGCAATACAACCGGAAGTGGACACGTTCGCCACGGCTGGGCATTTGTCGGTGGACCTGGATACCGAGACCACCCGGTTGCTGCTCGGTGAGGTGCCCACAGCGTTCCACGCCGGCATCCAGGACATCTTATTGATCGCGTTCGCATTGGCCTGGACGCAGTTCCGGGCCACCTGGAGCGCCCCGATCGGCATCGACGTCGAGGCGCACGGGCGTCACGAGGAACTGGCCGCGGATGTCGACCTGTCGCGCACGGTGGGCTGGTTCACCGCCAAATACCCAGTGGCGTTGACGATAAGCGGCCTGTCCTGGGCGCAGGTGGTAGCCGGTGAGGCCGCGCTGGGCGTGGCGGTAAAAGACGGTAAAGAGCAGCTCCGCGCCGTGCCCGAGCCACTGACCTATGGTCTGCTGCGCTATTTGAATCCCGGCATTGAGTTTGCCGGCTCCGATCCTGCGATCGGGTTCAACTATCTGGGGCGTTTAGGCGCGGCGGCCGAGGTGTCCGCGGATTTGTGGCGGATCAGTCAGGATGGCCTGTCGTCGGCTGCCGCGGCCACAGCAATACCGATGCCGCTGGCACACACCCTCGACCTCAACACCGGCATCGTCGACACTGAGACCGGCCCCTACCTGCGCGCCAACTGGATGTGGGCGCCCTCGGCGCTGGATCACGCACAGGTCAGCCGGCTTAGCCAGTTGTGGTTCGACGCCCTGGCCGGCATTTGTGCGCACGTCCAACTCGGTGGCGGCGGGCTGACGCCGTCCGATATCGCGCCCGCCCGACTCAGCCAGCTACAGATCGACGAGTTGCAAAGGCAATACGCGGTCGCTGACGTACTGCCGTTGACCCCGATGCAGCACGGGCTGCTCTTCCACGCCAGCGCCGCGCACCTCAACGATGACGCTGTCTATGCGATGCAGTTGGAAATTGCGTTGAGCGGACCCCTCGACCGGCACCGGCTGCGCGAGGCGGTGCACACCGTAGTCAGCCGCCATCCGAACCTCGCGGCCCGGTTCTGCCAACAGTTTGACGAGCCGGTGCAGGTCATCCCCGCCGATCCCCAGACGCCGTGGCGGTATGTGGATCTGGACGGCGTTGATGCGGATGAGGAGATGCCGCGGCTGTGTGCGGCCGAACGCGCGGCGGTCTGCGATCTCACCGACCCGCCGGCGTTTCGGGTCACACTGATGCGCACCGCGCAAGACCGGCACCGAATCGTGGTCACCTCTCACCACATCGTGCTGGACGGCTGGTCGCTGCCGATCCTGCTGCAAGAAATCTTCGCCGGCTATTACGGTCAACGGCTGCCGGCGCCGGTCCCGTATCGCAGGTTCGTCACCTGGTTGGCCGATCGGGACCTCGACGCCGCCCACGCGGCATGGCGTCAGGTGTTGGCCGGCTTTGACACTTCCACGTTGGTGGGTCCGCCAGGGCGGACGCAGCTCGGGCCGCGAGGCGTCAGCTCATATCTGTTGCCGGACGGGCTCACGCAAGCCCTTGGTCAGCTGGCCCGCTCGCAGCACACCACCGTCAACACCGTGCTACAGGCCGCCTGGGCGTTGCTGCTGACGTCGCTCACCGGCCGCCCTGACGTCGCCTTCGGCGTCGCCGTCTCGGGCAGGCCGGCCGAGATCGTCGGTGCGGACGCGATGGTGGGCCTTTTGATCAACACGGTGCCGGTGCGAGCGAACATCACGCACGCGAGCACCACGACCGACCTGCTCGACCAACTGCAACGCGGCCACACCAAAACCCTTGAGCACCAACACCTTGCCCTGAGCGACATTCACCGCACCGTCGACCACGACCAACTGTTCGACACGCTGTTCGTGTTCCAGAACTATCCGATCGACATGGGCGCTCCGCTGGGCGTCGACGGATTGAACATCACCGCGTTCACCAGCCGCGAATACAACCATTACCCGCTGACGGTCCAAGCCACTCCCGGCGCCCAACTCGGCCTGCGTATCGAATTCGACACCGATTTGTTCGACGCGCAAAGGATCGAAACGCTGGTCGGGCGGCTGCAGCGGCTGTTGGTGGCGATGGTCGACGATCCGGCGCGGCGGTTGTCGTCGGTGGATGTGCTCGATGTGGGCGAGTATGCGCGGCTGGATGCGTGGGGCAATCGGGCGGTGTTGAGCGTGCCGGTGATGTCGGGGGTGTCGATTCCGGCGGTGTTTGCCGCGCAGGTTGCCCGGACGCCGGAGGCGGTGGCGATCAGTTACGACGGCCGTTTTATGAGCTATTGCGAGCTGGATGAGGCGTCTAATCGGTTGGCGCATTTGTTGGCCGGACACGGGGCGGGTCCGGGGCAGGTTGTGGCGCTGTTGTTGTCGCGGTCGGCGGAGGCGGTCGTGGCGATTTTGGCGGTGTTGAAAACCGGGGCGGCGTATCTGGCGATCGACCCGGCGGTGCCGGCGGCGCGGATCGCGTTCTTGGTTGGCGATGCCGCGCCGATCGCGGGGGTCACCACGAGCGAGTTGGCGGGGCGACTCGATGGCCAGGACGTGGCGGTCATTGATATGGCCGATCCCCGGATTGGGGCCTGTCCGTCCAGCGCGCTGCCGGCGCCCGCGGGGGAGGACGTCGCGTATCTGATTTACACCTCGGGCACTACCGGGGTGCCGAAGGGGGTGGGGGTCACTCATCGCAATGTGGTTGAGCTGTTGGCGGCGATGAGCGACAGCTTGGAGTTGGCGGGTCAGGTGTGGTCGCAGTGGCATTCGTTGGCGTTCGACGTGTCGGTGTGTGAGATCTTCGGGGCGCTGTTGCTTGGTGGGCGGTTGGTGGTGGTGGCGGAGTCGGTGGTGCGCTCGCCGGAGGAGTTTCGTGGCGTGCTGGTGGCCGAGCGGGTCGGTGTGTTGAGCCAGACGCCGTCGGCGTTTTATGCGTTGCAAAGCGTGGATGCGTCGGTGTCCGGCGCGGCGGGCCGGCTGGAGTTGCAGACGGTGATCTTCGCCGGTGAGGCCTTGGAGCCTCGGCGTCTGGGTGCTTGGGTAAACGATCATCCGGATCTGCCTCGGCTGGTCAATATGTATGGCACCACTGAGACGACGGTGCATGCGTCGTTTCGTCAGATCGTCGCGGCCGATGTCGATATCAGTGTCAGCCCGATCGGGGTGCCGTTGGGGCATCTGGGCTTTTTCGTGCTGGATGGCTGGTTGCGTGCGGTGCCGGTGGGGGTGGTCGGGGAGTTGTATGTGGCCGGCGCGGGGGTGGGTGTGGGTTATGTGGGCCGGGCGGGGTTGACGGGGTCGCGGTTTGTGGCGTGCCCGTTCGGGGGGACCGGTCAACGGATGTATCGCACCGGGGATGTGGTGCGGTGGCGCGCTGAGGGGGAGTTGGAGTATCTGGGGCGTGCTGATGAGCAGGTCAAGATTCGTGGGTATCGCATCGAACTCGGCGAAATTCAGGCAGCATTGGCCGCCCTGGAGGGGGTGGAGCAGGCCGTCGTGATCGCCCGTGAGGACCGTCCTGGTGATAAGCGGCTGGTGGGGTATGTTGCCGGGACAGCGGATCCAGCTGGGTTGCGTGCCGCGCTAGGCGAGCGGTTGCCCGAATACATGGTGCCCGCGGCGGTGGTGGTGATCGATGAGTTGCCGTTGACGGTCAACGGCAAGCTCGATAAGCGGGCTCTGCCCGCGCCGGACTACGGCGATGTTGATCGTTACCGGGCTCCGGCCACGCCCATGGAGGAGGTCCTGGCCGGTATCTACGCGCGGGTGCTGGGTGTGGAGCGGGTCGGGCTCGATGATTCCTTCTTCGACCTGGGTGGGGATTCGTTGTCGGCAATGCGCCTGATCGCAGCAGTCAATTCGGTTGTGGATGCGGCTCTTTCGGTGCGTGATTTGTTCGAGGCACCCTCGGTTGGGGCGTTGGTGTCGCGCGTCGGCGCCGGTGGGGGTGGGCTGGAGCCGTTGGTGGCCGGTGAGCGCCCGGCGGTGGTGCCGTTGTCGTTTGGCCAGAACCGGTTGTGGTTGATCGACCAGCTGCAGGGGCCGTCGGCGGTCTACAACATGGCGGTGGCGTTGCGGCTCGACGGGCCGCTCAACGGCGACGCGTTGGGGGCGGCGCTAGGCGACGTGGTGGGCCGCCATGAAAGCTTGCGCACCGTGTTTGCGGTGGCCGATGGGGTGCCCCGGCAGGTGGTGGTGCCGCCGGAGGGGGCCGATATTGGTTGGGAGATCGTTGAAGCCGCCGGCTGGCCGGCGGAGCGGGTTCAGCGCGCCATCGAGGAGGTGGCCGGCCACGGCTTTGAGCTGGGCCGCGAGATTCCGTTGCGGGCAAGGCTTTTCCGGATCTCCGCGGACGAGCATGTGCTGGTGGCGGTGGTGCACCATATCGCCGCCGATGGTTGGTCGATCGCACCGCTGGTGAGTGATTTGGGCGAGGCCTATGCCGCCCGGTGTGCGGGGCGGGCCCCCGAGTGGGCGCCGCTGGCGGTGCAATACATCGATTACACGTTGTGGCAGCGCGCCCAGTTCGGTGACCTTGACGATCCGCAGAGCCGCATCGGCGGGCAATTGGTGTATTGGGAGCAGGCTTTGGCCGGGCTGCCTGAGCGGCTGGTGTTGCCCACCGATCGGCCCTATCCACCGACCGCTGATCAACGCGGCGCCACCGTGGCGGTGCAGTGGCCGGCGGCCTTGCAACAGCAGGTCGTGAGGTCAGCCCGCGAGAGTGGCGCGACCAGTTTCATGGTGGTCCAGACCGCCCTGGCGGTGCTGCTGTCCAAGCTGAGCGCCAGTACCGATGTGGCCGTGGCGTTTCCGATCGCCGGGCGGCGCGATCCCGCCCTGGATGAGCTGGTGGGTTTCTTCGTCAACACCCTGGTGTTGCGGGTCGATCTGGCCGCCGACCCCACCGTCGCCGAGCTGCTGGCACAGGTACGACAACGTAGCCTGGCCGCCTATGACCACCAGGATGTGCCCTTCGAGGTACTCGTCGAACGACTCAACCCCACCCGATCCCTAACCCACCACCCGCTGGTCCAGGTGATGCTGGCCTGGCAGGCCGCCGATCCCGGCGCCACGTTCACGCTGGGTGAAATGCAAGTTTCCCAGGTGCCGGTGGACACCCACACCGCGCGGATGGACCTGTCGTTGTCATTGGCCGAGCAGTGGACCGAGGCCGGTGAGCCGGCCGGGATCAGCGGATCGGTGGAGTTCCGCACCGACGTGTTCGACGCCGAAAGCGTCCAGGCGCTTATCGCCCGGCTGCAGCGGGTCTTGGAGGCGGTCACCACCGAACCCAGCCGGCGGCTGTCGGCGATCGACGTGCTGCACGCCAGTGAACACATCCGTCTCGCGGAGATCGGCAACCGCGCGGTGCTGACCGCGCCCGCGACCGGCGTGTCGATTCCGGCATTGTTTGACCAGCATGTCGCCCGCGCTCCCGAGACTGTGGCGATCAGGTTCGGCGGCCGCTCGATGAGCTATCGCGAGCTTGATGCGGCGTCGAACCGGTTGGCGCACCTGCTGATTGCCCGGGGAGCGGGGCCGGGGGAATGTGTGGCGCTGCACTTGCCGCGCTCGGCCAAGGCGGTCGTGGCGATCCTGGCGGTGCTCAAGACCGGGGCGGCGTATCTGCCGATCGACCCTTCGACGCCGGGCGCGCGCATCCGCTTCGTGCTCGAGGACGCCGCACCAATTGCCGCGATCACCATCGCCGCGCTGGCCGAACGCCTCGACCACCCCGATATTCAGGTCATCGATATCGACGACCCCGCGGTGGAAACTCAGCCCAAAATGGCGCCACCGGCGCCGGCCCCCGGCGATATCGCCTACTTGATCTACACCTCGGGCACCACCGGCGTGCCCAAAGGGGTGGCCATCACCCACCGCAACGTGACCGAGTTGTTGTCCGCGTTGGATGCCGGCCTTCCCCGAGCGGGTGTCTGGGCGCTGTGTCATTCGCTGGCGTTCGACGTGTCGGTGTGGGAGATCTTCGGTGCGCTGCTGCGGGGCGGCCGGGTCGTGGTGGTGCCCGAGGAAGTTACGCGCTCACCGCAGGACTTCCACGAGCTGCTGATCGACGAACGTGTCAATGTGTTGACGCACACCCCATCGGCCCTGGCTGCGCTCACCCCGCGGCACTTGGATGTGGCGGCGTTGGTAGTGGTCGGGGAGGCATGCCCGGTCGAGGTGGCCGACCGTTGGGCGCCGGGGCGGGTGATGGTGAACGCCTACGGGCCCACCGAGACGACAATGTGCGTCGCGATCAGCGCGGCGCTGACCCCCGGTTTGGAATCGGTGCCGATCGGAACCCCGGTTGCGGGTGCGGCACTGGCCGTGCTCGATGCGTGGTTGCGGCCGGTGCCGGCTGGGGTGGTTGGTGAGTTGTATGTGGCCGGTGCCGGGGTTGGCATGGGGTATGTCGGCCGGGCGAGTTTGACGGCGTCGCGGTTTGTCGCGTGTGCGTTCGGGGGGTCCGGTCAAAGGATGTATCGCACTGGGGATTTGGTGTGTTGGCGTGCGGATGGGCAGCTTGAGTATGTGGGTCGTGCTGATGAGCAGGTCAAGATCCGTGGGTATCGGATCGAGCTGGGTGAGATTCAGGCGGCGCTTGGTGCGTTGACCGGGGTGCAACAGGCGGTGGTGATCGCCCGCGAGGACCGGCCGGGCGATAGGCGGCTGGTCGGCTATGTCACCGGGACGGCGAATCCGCGCGGGATCCGCGCCGCGCTGGCCGAGCGGCTGCCGGAATATATGGTGCCGGCCGCGGTCGTCGCGATCGACGCGGTGCCGTTGACGGTCAACGGCAAACTCGACAAACAGGCTCTGCCGGCGCCGGATTACGGCGAGGGTGATCGTTACCGGGCCCCGGCCACGCCCACCGAGGAGATGCTGGCCGGCATTTATGCCCAGGTTCTCGGGTTGGAGCGGGTTGGGGTCGATGATTCCTTCTTCGAGCTGGGCGGTGATTCCATTTCGGCTATCCAGGTGGTGGCCAGGGCCAGGATCGCCGGGCTGGTGTGTCGGCCGCGCGACATTTTCGTCGAGCAGACCGTGGCCCGGCTGGCGGCGGTGGTCGCGGAGCCCAGCGGCGCGCACGGCCCAGCCGATGAGGGTGACGCGTCGGTGGTGGCGACGCCGATCATGCGGTGGTTGGCGGGCTTTGACGGCCCCGTCGGCCAGTTCAACCAGACCATGGTGGTGCAGGCTCCCGCTGGGGTGAGCGAGGCCGATGTGGTCGTGGTGGTGCAGGCTTTGCTGGATCGGCATGCCATGTTGCGGTCTTGCGTCGGTGAGGATTGGTCGCTGACTGTGCCGCAGGCGGGGCAAGTGGATGCGCGCGGCTGCGTGCAAATCGTTGGCGTGCTTACGGATGCGGTGTTGATTGCGGCGCGCTCGGGGTTGGACCCGGCGGCCGGGGTGATGGTGCGTGCGGTGTGGGCGCGCGATACGGGGCAGTTGGCGTTGATCGTCCATCACCTCGCCATTGATGGGGTGTCGTGGCGAATCCTGTTGGAAGACCTCAATATTGCCTGGGCGCAGCACCGTAGCGGGCAGGCGGTGGTGTTGCCGGTGGGCGGCACATCGTTTGGCCGGTGGGCTGCGTTGCTGGTCGAGCATGCACACGATCCGGGGGTGATAGCGCAGGCCGAGGTGTGGCGGCAGGTGGTGGAGACGCCCGCGGTGTTGCCGTCGGTGCAACCTTCGGTGGATACGTTCGCCACGGCTGGGCATTTGTCGGTGCAGCTGGATGTTGAGACGACCCGGCTGCTGCTTGGTGCGGTGCCTGCGGCGTTCCACGCCGGCATCCAGGACATCTTGTTGATCGCCTTCGGTTTGGCGTGCACACAGTTCTTGGGCGGCGATGGCGCCTCGATTGGGATCGACGTGGAGGGTCATGGCCGCCACGAGGAGCTGGGCGCCGAGGTGGATTTGTCGCGCACGGTGGGATGGTTCACCGCGAAGTATCCGGTGTCGTTGGCGGTCGGCGGGTTGGACTGGGCGCAGGTGATCGCCGGTGCGCCGCCGCTGGGTGGGCTGGTCAAAAACGTTAAGGAACAGCTTCGCGCTCATCCGGACGGATTGAGCTATGGGCTGTTGCGTTATCTCAACGCTGAGGTTGATCTGGGTGGGCCGGATCCGGCGATCGGGTTCAACTATTTGGGGCGGTTGGCCGCGCCGGCGGCCGATGGCTTTGGGCAGGTGTGGCAGGTCAGTTCAGAGGGGTTGTCGGTGGCCGGTGTTGCGGCGCGGATTTCAATGCCGTTGGCGCACACCGTGGAACTCAATGCGGGCGCTGTCGATACCGAGGTCGGTCCTCAGCTGCATGCCAACTGGACCTGGGCGCCTTCAGCGCTGGATCATGCGCAGGTCAGTCGGTTGAGCCAGTTGTGGTTTGAGGCCCTGGCCGGCATTTGTGCGCATGTGCGTGGTGGTGGGGGCGGATTGACGCCTTCGGACATTGTGCCGGCGCGTCTTGACCAGCAGCAGATTGACCAGCTGCAGCGGCGCTACCGGATTGCTGATGTGTTGCCGCTGACTCCGCTGCAGCAGGGGTTGTTGTTTCATGCCCGAGCCGCACAGCACTTGGGTGATGAGGTGTATGCGGTGCAGTTGGGGATCACGGTGCGTGGTCGGCTAGATCCAGACCGGCTGCGCGATGCGGTGCAGGCCGTGGTGGCGCGTCATCCTCACCTGGCGGCCCGGTATGTCGAGCATTTCGATCAGCCGGTCCAGGTCATCCCGGCCGATCCCGAGGTGCCCTGGCGCTACGCCGAGCTGAAGGCCGGCGATGTTGAGCAGTGGGTGGAGTGGCTGTGTGCGGCCGAGCGTGCCGCGGTGTGCGCCCTTGCCGATGAGCCGCCGCTTCGGGTGGCGTTGGTGCGTACCGCGCCCGAGCAGCACCGCATTGTGTTGACCAATCATCACATCGCGCTCGACGGGTGGTCGCTGCCGATTTTGCTGGGCGAAATCTTTGCCAGCTACCGCGGTCAGCGGCTGCCCGCGCCGGTGCCGTATCGCCGGTTTGTCAGCTGGCTGGCCGGTCGTGACCTTCAGGCCGCCCGCGCGGCCTGGCGTGCGGTGCTGGCCGGCTTTGACACTCCCACGCTGGTCGGGCCAGCCGATCGGGTGGGCCATGGGCGTCGTGGCGTCGCCTCCTATCGGGTGCCCGAGCCGCTCACTCGTGCTGTTGGCGAGCTGGCTCGCTCGCAGCACACCACTGTCAACACCGTGCTGCAGGCCGCCTGGGCGCAGCTGCTGGTGTGGTTGACCGGCCAGCACGACGTCGCCTTTGGTGCGGTGGTCTCGGGTCGGCCGGCCGAGGTGCCCGGCGCCGAGGCGATGGTGGGCCTGCTGATCAATACCGTGCCGGTGCGGGCCAACCTCACCCCGACAACGACCACCACCGAGCTACTCGACCAGCTGCAACGCGCACACACCAAAACCGTTGAACACCAACACCTGGCACTTAACGACATCCACCGCATCACCAGCCACGACCAACTATTCGACACCGTTTTCGTTTACGAGAACTACCCGGCCGATGCCGCGGCTTTGGTGGGCGCCGACGGGTTGACCGCAAGCGAGCTCACCACCCACGACAGTTATCACTATCCACTCACGATCCAGGCTGGGCCCGGCCGTGAACTGACCCTGAGGGTTCAATACCGCACCGATGTCTTCGCCATCGCCGGGATCGACGCGGTGGTGGAGCGGTTTACCCGAGTTTTGGCTTCCATGGCCGCTGGCCCGGGGCGCCCCATCTTGTCGTTGGTTTCATTCGACGAGAATGATCGCGGTCGGGGCAGCAGAGCGCTGGCGGGGCAGCCCGCGATCACAGCGGTGCCGTCGCCGAAACGTCACGTCATCGGCGAGGGTTCTAGCGCCGCCCCGACCACCCTGGTCGATGAGATTCTGGCCGACATCTTCGTCCAAGTGCTGGGTATCGACCGCGTCGGCGTCGACCAGTCATTTTTCGACCTGGGCGGGGACTCGCTATCGGCCTTGCGAGCGATCGCCGCGATCAATGCAGCGCTGAGTATCGAACTGCCGGTGTCCACGCTCTTCGAAGCGCCATCCGTTCGAAGCCTGAGCCAGCAGGCGAGCAGGCATGCCAGCAAGGAGAATTTCCCTCGGTGAATCAAGGAGAGTCGGTGAAATCCATTCTCAAAACGTTGGTATCCGGGCTGATTGACCCTGTCGTGTTCGGCTTGCTCGTGTTTGGGACTGCCGGCACCCTCGATTATTGGCAAGCGTGGGTTTTTCTGACGGTAACTTCTCTTTCGACATGGATGCTTGGCGTCTTCCTGCTGCGGACCAACCCCACGGTGCTTCAGAGGCGGACGCGTGGTGGGCCAACAGCAGAGACCCGAAGTGCGCAGAAGGTCATCATCGTCGGCTGGTACCTGTCGCTCGCCGCAACGGTCGTGCTCAGCGCCCTTGACCATCGCTTTGGTTGGTCGGGAGCACCAACCGTAATCTGTTTGGTCGGCGATGTTCTGGTAGTCGCTGGACTCAGTGTGGTGATGCTCGTGGTCATTCAAAACAGCTATGCGAGCGCCACAGTCCGGGTCGAATCAGACCAAAAGCTGACTTCCACCGGGCTATATGGGCTGGTGCGCCACCCCATGTACTCCGGCAACGTCATCATGATGCTCGGCATCCCGTTGGCGCTCGGTTCCTACTGGGGACTCGTCTTCGGCATGCCCGGCGTGATCATGCTCGCGTTGCGTATAAGAGACGAAGAACAGCTTCTCCGAAACGAGTTAGACGGATACCGCGAATACACAGAAAAGGTTCGCTACCGCCTCGTCCCGTGCATGTGGTGACATCTGTACGACCTGAATGCCGGGGGATCCCGTTTTGTGAACGATCGTGCTTAAGCAATTCTCGGCTGCGGCCATCATGGCTTTTGTCAGGACTGGTAGGGGCTTATGTCAAGGGCCGCATAGCATTTCCCACGTTAGTGAATTAGCAGCACGCTCCTCGCGGCTGCCCGGAACCGCGCTCGCCGCATGTTCCGGACGCCGGCCGAGCGCGCGTGCGGCTGCCTACTTGTCATACAAGCTGAGTCCCCTCGGTGAGATTCGAACTCTATTTTGGACGAAATCGGCATGCGGCGACGGGCAGTATTGGCGTGCACTTCGAGTCGCCAACACAAAAACCTTTCCAGCGGTTTGAGCAATATTCCACACACGTCAAAAGACAGCGATAGCATCAGGCAACCGGCGGTAATTCATTTCCCGCTGTCATCTCACCAGCAGGAAGGTGTGATCGATGAAAAAAATATTGAAAGCTGTTGCAGCGGCCGTAGTCCTGAGCGGTGTGATGCTGGGATCGTCGGGCTGCATAACGATTGACCTTGCACCCCATGTCCTTGGCCCGGCCCCTGGCCTCTGACGGCTGATTGGTGCATTGCCCACCCGTTCGTCATTGACTTGACGAACGCCATTTCCCGCGGCGATGCGTCAGCCTGCATAGGGTGTTCAGAGTCGCCACGAGTTGACGCGACTGCCGGCTGGACCGGCACGGTTGAGGGTCGTCGAGGATGGCCCGACGAGAGCGCTACCGCTGTCAGACCGGGACGTTCGGCCGCGGCTGGCGCAGCGTCGTGCTCAGTGCGCACAGCCATATCCGCCGTATGACGAATCAGGCGGTGCAGCAGCGGCACTGAGCGCTGCAGACGGCAGAGCGGCAACGGGAAGGCCGGGACCACGATATCTGGTTCGTTGGTAATCGCTTTCGGCGGCTTTGCGCTTTACTGCCTTACCCGCGCGGGTGTATCGGGTGCGTCCATTGGGCGAGTGTCATCGTTACTCTCAAATACGATGGGGGCGGTTGCATCTCGAGGGAAGGGGCTCGCGGAGCCGAGGGCTCCTGACGCTTCTCGCAAACGAGTTTTCAATGTCACATGTGAAGCTGATTTTTTCTGGCGAAATACTGCTGCAGCCTCTGGCTCGGCTGGATGGTCATTTGCTGAGATTTCCATACCCCCTTTTCGGCGGGCGCGGCGCAAACCGAGTCGGCAGTTTAAAACTCAGGGTCAAGGTCAATATTTAGATCTACAGGTTCCTGATGGGAGGTCCTTTGATGAGCATGCTTATTCGCCGCATGGCGGGCGTCGTCATGATGGCAATAGCGCCCATGGCGTACGTGGCAGCGGTGTCTCCGGGGATGAGCTCGGCTCAACCGCCAGATTGTGGTCCGGGCAATTGGTGGAACCCGGGGGCCAATGCTTGCCAGCCGTTGGGGGCACCGCCGCCGCAGGATTGTGGTCCGGGCAATTGGTGGAACCCGGGGGCCAATGCTTGCCAGCCGTTGGGGGCACCGCCGCCGCAGGATTGCGGTCCCGGTAACTGGTGGGACCCGGGGGCCAATACGTGCCGACCCGTCGTGCCACCACCGCAACCCTAGAGCGGGAGCTGCTGGGACACATCAGAACTCCATCCGCTCACGGTCGGTGACGCGGTACGACGTATCCGCAACGTTCGGCGGCGACGTTTTCAGGGACGGTGAGCATGTCGCCCGTGAGGCCGCTGCCGTCAAAAACTGCGCGCCATAATATGGCGCTCGAGGTCCCGGTGCCGGCCGACCGATGCCAGTCCCTCCTGCCGCGTGGGCGTAAATGGGACGCAGAGACCATCTGGGGCCGGGTGCCGGCAGTTGGCGCTCTCTAGCACCGAAATTCCATAGACGTACGGAGTTTTTGCGAGATTCCAATCTGGTGATCGACTGGTCGGAAGCTGAGGGGGCAATGGCAAAGGGGATCAGGGGCCTTGTCAACGATTAGCAAGTACCAACCGCGTCCACAGCATGAGTGCCCTCGGTGAGATTCGAACTCACACTGTACGGGTTTTGAATCCGTTTCCTCTGCCAGTTGGGATACGAGGGCATGCGGCCTCTTACCTTAGAGGCAGCCTCCCACCATAGAGGATCATGAGTGCCCACCTGCCTCACCGCCCCCGAGGTCGCTGGTCTGAGGCGTTCACGACACAATATCCGTCATGACAGGCCCCACGACCGACACCGACGCCGCTGTGCCGCGCCGGGTCCTGATCGCTGAAGACGAAGCGCTCATCCGAATGGACCTCGCCGAGATGCTCCGGGAAGAGGGTTACGAGATCGTCGGTGAGGCCGGCGACGGACAGGAAGCCGTCGAACTGGCCGAGCGCCATCAGCCGGATCTGGTGATCATGGATGTGAAGATGCCGCGTCGCGACGGCATCGACGCGGCCTCGGAGATAGCCAGTAAGCGCATCGCGCCGATTGTGGTGTTGACCGCGTTCAGCCAGCGTGACTTGGTGGAGCGGGCGCGGGACGCCGGCGCCATGGCCTACCTGGTGAAGCCGTTCACCATCAGCGACCTCATCCCGGCCATCGAATTGGCTGTCAGCCGCTTCAGCGAGATCACCGAGCTGGAACGCGAGGTTGCCACGTTGTCCGACCGGCTGGAGACCCGCAAGCTCGTCGAGCGCGCGAAAGGGTTACTGCAGAGCGAGCAGGGCATGACCGAGCCCGAGGCCTTCAAGTGGATTCAACGGGCCGCGATGGACCGCAGGACCACGATGAAGCGGGTGGCCGAAGTCGTCCTGGAGACCTTGGATCCGTCCAAAGACGCTTGAGTGTGAACCCACGGCGTTCAGTGTGCGCTGGTGGCGACGACACGCCGACGCCGGCCGCCGTGCTCGCACACTGAAAGCCGTGCTTGCACACTGAAAGCCGTGGCCTGATCGCCGGCGGCCGTAGACCCTAGCGGGCGACGATCACCGAAGACCCGTGCCCGAACAGGCCTTGGTTGGCCGTGACGCCGACCTTGGCGTTCTCCACCTGCCGGCCGGTGGCCTGGCCCCGCAGCTGCCAGGTCAGCTCGCAGACCTGTGCGATCGCCTGGGCGGGAATGGCCTCGCCGAAGCACGCCAGCCCGCCCGACGGGTTGACCGGAACCCTGCCGCCGATCGTGGTGGCGCCAGTGCGCAGCAGCTCCTCGGCTTCACCCTTGGGGCACAACCCCAGGTGCTCGTACCAGTCGAGTTCCAGCGCGGTGGACAGGTCGTAGACCTCGGCCAGGCTCACGTCCTCGGGCCCGATGCCCGCCTCGGCGTACGCCGCGTCGAGGATCTGGTCCTTGAACACCCGCTCGGGCGCGGCCACGACGGCGGTGGAATCCGTTGCGATATCCGGCAATTCGGGCAGATGCTGCGGGTAGCGGGGAGTGACCGTGCTGACCGCACGCACCGACGGCACGCCGTCGAGCGAGCCCAGGTGCTTGCGGGCGAACTCGGCGCTGGCGACGATCAGCGCCGCGGCGCCGTCCGAGGTGGCGCAGATGTCCAGCTGCCGTAGCGGGTCGGAGACCACGGGACTGGCCAGCACATCATCGACGGACGATTCCTTGCGGTAGCGCGCATTCGGGTTCTGCAGGCCGTGCTGGGAGTTCTTGACCTTCACCCGAGCGAAGTCCTCGGAGGTCGCACCGTAGAGGTCCATCCGGCGCCGCGCGAGCAGCGCGAAATACACCGGGTTCATCGCACCGATGAGGTGGAAGCGCTGCCAGTCGGGGTCGTTCTTACGCTCGCCGCCGACCGGGGCGAACGCGCCCTTGGGCGTGGTGTCGGCGCCGACGACCAGAGCGACGTCACAGAAGCCGGCCAGGATGTGGGCGCGGGCGCTCTGCAGCGCCTGCGAACCGCTGGCGCAGGCGGCGTAGCTCGAGCTGACCGGCACACCGTTCCAGCCGAGTTTCTGGGCGAACGTCGACCCCGCGATGAAGCCGGGGTAGCCGTTGCGGATGGTGTCTGCGCCGGCGACCATCTCGATTTGCCGCCAGTCCAGCCCGGCCTCGGCCAGCGCCGCGCGGGCGGCGACCACGCCGTATTCGGTGAAGTCGCGGCCCCATTTGCCCCAGGGGTGCATTCCCGCGCCAAGGATGTAGAGCGGTTCCGGAGTGCTCATCGTCATTATCGCCGCTCCTCCTCATCGCTTCGCTCTGCACCGTCGCCGGCGAAGGCCACCTTCCACGCGTGCACGAGGCGTTCGACACCGTTGTCGTCGGTGAACAGGGTCATGGTGGCCAGCTCCATCTCCATGCCGACCTTCAGGTCCGCGGCCAGCGTGCCGTCCACCACCTTGCCGAGCACGATGATCCCCTCGTCGGCCAGCTCCACGGCAGCAATGGCGAACGGCTCAAAGGGGTCCGCCGCCGGGTAGGGCGCGGGCGGCGGGTACCGGTTCTCGGTGTAGCTCCACAGTGTCCCCCGGGTCGACAAAGCGACGGGCTCTAGGGCGTCGCCGGCGCAGGCCGGGTTGGGACAGTTGTTCTCCCGCGGCGGGAAGACGTAGGTGCCGCACTGGGGGCACTTGCTGCCGATCAGATGGGGATTTCCGGCGTCGTCGGTGGCGAACCACCCGTCGATCGCGGGTTCTTGGCTGGTGACCTCTGGCACTGGGTCAGACTACCGAGGCCGCAGCCAAAACTGAAACGTGTTGCAGTTCGGCCGGTGGCACCGTCGGGGCGCCCAGCTCGTCACACCGGGTGCCTAGAGTGAGACCCGTGCCCGCCACGAAAACCACTACGAAGGCCAGCGAGGAACAGACCGCGCCGACGCTGATGTTGCTGGACGGCAACTCGCTGGCGTTTCGGGCGTTCTATGCGCTGCCCGCCGAGAACTTCAAAACCCGCGGCGGGCTGACCACCAACGCGGTCTACGGCTTCACCGCCATGCTGATCAACCTGCTGCGCGACGAGGCCCCGACCCACATTGCCGCGGCGTTCGACGTGTCCCGGCAGACCTTCCGCTCCGAGCGCTACCCGGAGTACAAGGCCAACCGGTCGGCGACGCCCGACGAGTTTCGCGGCCAGATCGACATCACCAAGGAAGTCCTCGCGGCATTGGGCATCACCGTGCTCGCCGAGGAGGGATTCGAGGCAGACGACCTGATCGCGACCCTGGCCACGCAGGCCGAAAAGGAGGGCTATCGGGTGCTGGTGGTCACCGGCGACCGCGACTCGTTGCAGTTGGTCAGCGACAACGTGACGGTGCTCTATCCCCGCAAGGGGGTCAGCGAATTGACCCGTTTCACCCCGGATGCCGTCGTCGAAAAGTATGGGCTGACGCCCGCGCAGTATCCCGACTTCGCCGCCCTGCGCGGCGATCCCAGCGACAACCTGCCCGGCATCCCCGGCGTGGGCGAGAAGACCGCCTCCAAATGGATCGGCGAGTACGGGTCGCTGCAGGGGCTGGTCGACAACGTCGACTCCGTACGCGGCAAGGTGGGCGACGCGCTGCGCGAACACCTGGCCAGCGTCATCCGCAACCGTGAGCTGACCGATCTCGTCAAAGACGTGCCGCTGGCCCAGACCCCGGACACGCTGCGCCTGCAGCCGTGGGATCGCGACCAGATCCACCGGCTCTTCGACGACCTGGAGTTCCGGGTGTTGCGGGACCGGTTGTTCGAAACGCTCGCCGCGGTGGAGCCCGAGGTCGACGAGGGCTTCGACGTGCGCGGCGGGGCGCTGGAACCCGGCGAGTTGGCCGTGTGGCTGGCCGAGCACAGTTCGGGAAAGCGGTTCGGCCTGGCCGTCGTCGGCACCCACCTGGCCTACGACGCCGACGCCACCGCGCTGGCCATCGTCTCCGCCGACGGCGAGGGCCGCTACATCGACACCGCGACGCTTGATCCCGAAGACGAAGCGGCGCTGGCATCTTGGCTGGCCGACCCCGGTCCGCCCAAGGCGCTGCACGAGGCCAAGCTGGCGATGCACGACCTGGCCGGGCGAGGCTGGACGCTGGCGGGCGTCACCTCCGACACGGCGCTGGCGGCCTACCTGGTGCGCCCCGGGCAGCGCAGCTTCTCCCTCGATGACCTTTCGCTGCGCTACCTGCGCCGCGAACTTCGCGCCGAAAACCCCCAACAGCAACAACTTTCGTTGCTCGATGATACCGAGGGCACCGACGAGCAGGCGGTACAGACGCTGATTCTGCGCGCCGTGGCCGTACTGGATCTGGCCGACGCGCTCGACGAGGAGTTGGCCCGCATCAACTCCACCTCGTTGCTGAGCGGTATGGAGCTGCCGGTGCAGGCAGTGCTGGCGCGCATGGAAAACGCCGGCATCGCAGTCGATTTGGATCTGCTCAACGAGCTGCAAAGCGATTTCGCCCACCAGATCCGCGACGCGGCCGAGGCGGCGTACGCGGTGATCGGCAAGCAGATCAACCTGGGCTCGCCGAAGCAGTTGCAGACCGTGCTTTTCGACGAGCTGGAGATGCCAAAGACCAAGCGCACCAAGACCGGCTACACCACCGACGCCGATGCCCTGCAGTCGCTTTTCGACAAGACAGGCCACCCGTTCCTGCAGCATCTGCTGGCCCACCGCGATGCCACCCGGCTCAAAGTCACCGTCGACGGATTGCTCAACTCGGTGGCCTCGGACGGGCGCATCCACACCACGTTCAACCAGACCATCGCCGCGACGGGCAGATTGTCCTCGACCGAGCCGAATCTGCAGAACATCCCGATCCGCACCGAGGCGGGGCGGCGGATCCGCGATGCGTTCGTCGTCGGTGAGGGCTACAGCGAGCTGATGACGGCGGACTACAGCCAGATCGAGATGCGCATCATGGCTCATCTGTCCAAGGACGCAGGCCTCATCGAGGCGTTCAACACCGGGGAGGACCTGCACTCGTTCGTCGCCTCCCGGGCATTCGGCGTGCCGATCGAAGAGGTCACCGCCGAGTTGCGCCGCCGGGTCAAGGCGATGTCCTACGGTCTGGCCTACGGATTGAGCGCCTACGGACTGTCCGCCCAGTTGAAGATCTCCACCGAAGAAGCCAAAGACCAGATGGAGCAATACTTCGCGCGGTTCGGCGGGGTGCGCGACTACCTGATGGACGTCGTGGAGCAGGCCCGCAAAGACGGTTACACGTCAACGGTCTTCGGCCGCCGGCGCTACCTCCCCGAACTCGACAGCAGCAACCGTCAGGTGCGCGAAGCCGCCGAACGCGCGGCGCTCAACGCGCCTATCCAGGGCAGCGCGGCCGACATCATCAAGGTGGCGATGCTCAAGGTCGACAAGGCGATCCGCGATGCAGGGCTTTCGTCGCGGATCCTGCTCCAAGTGCACGACGAGCTGCTGTTCGAGGTCGCGCCCGGCGAGCGGGCACAGCTCGAGGCGCTGGTACGCGACAAGATGGGCGGGGCGTATCCGCTGGACGTCCCGCTGGAGGTCTCGGTGGGTTACGGGCGCAGTTGGGACTCCGCCGCGCACTAGCGCGGCGATCCGGGCGCTGCCACGCACTGGGGCCGCCGAGCGGTTATGAACTGCACAAACCGTCCCCGAGCTGCGGTACCGCCCGCTTGGAGGGAGCACGTCGCGGCGAGAATTTGCCGTGATGTCAAATTCTGGGCAACCGATCGACGCGAGCCGACGGCGCTGAGTTTGGCCAGCATGTGCCCAGTCGAGTAGCCTCGACAGGTAAATCCCAATTGTCCCTACGACCAAACCTGTCCGGAGCAACCCAACAACATGCCGAGTCCCGCTGTCACCTCGCCGCAAGTAGCCGTCAACGACATTGGCTCGAGCGAGGACTTTCTCGCCGCAATAGACAAAACGATCAAGTACTTCAACGATGGCGACATCGTCGAAGGCACGATCGTCAAAGTGGACCGGGACGAGGTGCTCCTCGATATCGGCTACAAAACCGAAGGGGTCATCCCCGCCCGCGAACTCTCGATCAAGCACGATGTCGACCCGAATGAGGTCGTTTCCGTCGGTGATGAGATCGAAGCCCTGGTCCTCACCAAGGAGGACAAAGAGGGTCGGCTGATTCTCTCCAAGAAGCGCGCGCAGTACGAGCGCGCCTGGGGCACCATCGAGGCGCTCAAGGAGAAGGACGAGGCCGTCAAGGGCACCGTCATCGAGGTGGTCAAGGGAGGCCTGATCCTCGACATCGGGTTGCGCGGCTTCCTGCCCGCCTCGCTGGTGGAGATGCGCCGGGTGCGTGATCTGCAGCCGTACATCGGCAAGGAGATCGAGGCCAAGATCATCGAGCTGGACAAGAACCGCAACAACGTGGTCCTGTCGCGACGCGCGTGGCTGGAGCAGACCCAGTCCGAGGTGCGCAGCGAGTTCCTCAACCAGCTGCAGAAGGGCGCCATCCGCAAGGGTGTCGTCTCCTCCATCGTCAACTTCGGTGCATTCGTCGACCTCGGCGGTGTGGACGGTCTGGTGCACGTTTCCGAGCTGTCCTGGAAGCACATCGACCACCCGTCCGAGGTTGTGCAGGTCGGTGACGAGGTCACCGTCGAGGTGCTCGACGTCGACATGGACCGCGAGCGGGTTTCGTTGTCGCTGAAGGCGACTCAGGAAGACCCGTGGCGGCACTTCGCCCGCACCCACGCCATCGGCCAGATCGTGCCCGGGAAGGTCACCAAGCTGGTCCCGTTCGGCGCTTTCGTGCGTGTCGAGGAGGGCATCGAGGGTCTGGTGCACATCTCCGAGTTGGCCGAGCGCCACGTCGAGGTTCCCGACCAGGTGGTCGCCGTCGGCGACGACGCGATGGTCAAGGTCATCGACATCGACCTGGAGCGCCGCCGGATCTCGTTGTCGCTCAAGCAGGCCAACGAGGACTACACCGAGGAATTCGACCCGGCGAAATACGGCATGGCCGACAGCTACGACGAGCAGGGCAACTACATCTTCCCCGAAGGCTTCGACTCCGAGACCAACGAATGGCTAGAGGGATTCGAGAAGCAGCGCAACGAGTGGGAGGCCCGCTACGCGGAGGCCGAGCGTCGGCACAAGATGCACACGACGCAGATGGAGAAGTTCGCCGCCGCCGAGGCAGCCGGGCACCCCGAGCAGGCGCCTGGCAATGGCGCTCCTCCGGAGAAGGCGGGCGGATCGCTGGCCAGCGATGCGCAATTGGCCGCTCTGCGGGAGAAGCTCGCCGGCAACGCGTGACGTCTCCCTGACCACGCCATGCTGCGCATCGGGCTGACCGGTGGCATCGGCGCCGGCAAGTCGGCGCTGTCATCCACTTTCGAACAATGCGGTGCAGTCATCGTCGACGGGGACGTCATCGCGCGTGAGGTGGTTCAGCCCGGAACCGAGGGCCTGGCCTCGCTGGTCGAGGCGTTCGGGAGCGACATCCTGCTTCCGGACGGATCGCTGGACCGGCCCGCCCTGGCTGCCAAGGCTTTTCGCGACGACGAGGCGCGCAAGACGCTGAACGGCATCGTCCATCCGTTGGTGGCCAATCGCCGTTCGGAAATCATCGCTTCGGTGCCCGACGATTCCGTTGTGGTCGAGGACATTCCGCTGCTGGTGGAATCCGGGATGGCGCCGCTGTTCCCGCTCGTCGTCATCGTGTACGCCGATGTCGAGGTGCGGCTGCGGCGCCTGGTCGACCAGCGCGGCATGTCGGAGGATGACGCCCGCGCGAGGATCGCCGCGCAGGCAACCGACGAGCAGCGCCGCGCGGTCGCCGACATTTGGCTGGACAACTCGGGCAGCACCGAGGAGTTGGTCCAGCGGGCCCATGCCGTGTGGAACAACCGCATCGTCCCGTTCGCGCGTAACCTGAGCGCGCACCAGATCGCCGAGGTTCCCACCCGGTTGGTGCCGTGCGACCCGGCTTGGTCGGACCAGGCGCGACGGATCGTGAACCGCCTGCGGACCAGCTGCGGGCACCGGGCGCTGCGTGTCGATCACATCGGCTCGACCGCCGTGCCGGACCTCGCCGCCAAGGACGTCATCGATGTCCAAATCACCGTTGAATCCCTTGCCGTCGCAGACGAACTCGCCGAGCCGTTGCTTTCCGTTGGGTATCCGCGCATCGAGCACATCGCTGAGGACGTGGCCAAGAATGATGCCCGCAGTACGGTGGAGAGCTACGACCACGGGGACGATCCGGCGCTGTGGTGCAAGCGAATTCACGCCTCAGCGGATCCCGGTCGACCCACCAATGTGCACATTCGGGTGGACGGCTGGCCCAATCAGCAATTCGCCCTGCTGTTCGTGGACTGGTTGACGGCCAACCCCGATGCCCGCGCCGATTATTTGAACGCCAAGCGCGCCGCCGAAAAGGCCGCCGACGGAGACACCGCGGCCTATGCCGAGGCCAAGGAGCCGTGGTTCCTCGACGCCTACCGCCGCGCGTGGGAGTGGGCCGACTCGACTGGCTGGAAGCCCTAGCCCGATGGTGGCGCGCCTAGGGGATGGGTGCGCCGCACTGCAGCGCCCCGTTCATGGGATCGGCGTTGCCGGCGACCGGTCTGACCAACTGGTCGGTCTGGACGAAAACATTGTCGTCCACGTCGATCTCGCAGTGCACGTTCGCCGAGTACGGGAAGTGCACCACGACGCGCATGCCGGCCTGCTGCGGGTCGGGCAACACCGTGTCGGCTTCGAATGCGTTGCCGGGCATCGCACTCAGTCCGGCCGTGTTCGTCTGACCGCCGCTGATCACGAAGATGGCCTGGCTACCGGTCGTCACGCCGTCGATCCTGGCCCGATAGGTGATGTTGTGTAGATCCGCTCGTGCCGTTGCCGGATTCAGCTGGGCGCCGATGGCGATGATCGTCGCCGCGGCGATCGGCAGCAGCCTGCGACCATGGGAGCTCATAGCAGCTGAGATTACGCTCACCGTCGCCCGGTCGACCAGGCTGTTCGGCGGACGGCTAGGGCTGGCAACGGGGACACCAGAACGACATCCGGCCACCGATCCGGCCGCGGCGAAGGAGGCTGCCGCAGCGCGGGCAGTGCGGGTCGGCATCGTCGCGTGCCCCGGTGAGCCAACGCGGCAGGCCGGGAACCCGGCCATGGCGTACCGCGGTATGCAGCACTTGCGCCATGGCACGATGCAAATTTTTGACGTCGTCGTCGCCCAGCTCCGCAACCGAAACCGTGGGCCGAATTCTGGCCCGCCAGCAGATTTCGTCGACGAGCAGATTGCCCAGGCCCGCGATCACCGACTGGTCCATCAGCGTCGGCTTCAGCCGCCCACCCCTCGTGCGTCGCGCGGCGACCACGTCACGAAACTCTCGTAGGCCCATGCCCAGCGCGTCGGGCCCCTGCGCGCCCAACACGTCGGCGAGCTCGTCGTCGTCGGCGGCGAGCCAGACCCCGCGAAGCTTGCGCAGGTCGGCATACCGCAGTTCGCCTCGGTCGAGCGACACCACCAGTCGCTCATACTTTTCCGGATCGGCGCCGGCTTTGGCGTAGTACGGGTTGTCCGGTCATACCGCTGTGGATCAGCAGCGCCGGACCATCGGTCGGCAGTATCAGCCATTTGCCGTCCCGGCGCGGGGCTCCGAACCGGTGGCCGACCAGGCGCCGGGCGAGGGTGGCGGCGGAGGCGTTGCGCAGGATCCCGGCGTCGCGGACGTCTACGCATTGAATTCGGCGGCGGGGCAGGGCTTTAGCCAGCTCGCGCCGGAATCCTTCGACATCCGGCAGTTCAGGCACGAAGTTTCGCTAATCGTTCGAGTGGCCGGGTCAGCGAGCGGGCGTGCCGGAACATGTCTGCCCACGGATCGCGTTGCCCAGCGAGCCGGTCGGGGACATCGCGAATGCTGAACCGATCGGCCCGCAGACCCCGGGTGTCCAGTTCGTCCCACTCCAACGGGGTGGCCACCGACGCACCTGCGCGGGCCCGCACAGAGTACGGCGCCACCGCGGTCTGCGCGTAGGCATTACGCATGACGTCCAGGTAGATGCGGCCATCGCGTTTGTCTTTGCGGGCTTCCACGGTGCGGTGTGCGGCATCGTCGGCGGCGACGACTTCCGCGACGTCGCGGGCGAATTGCCGCACGGTGTCGAAGTCGGCTTCGGCGCGTAGCGGCACCACGACATGAAGCCCCCGCGATCCGGTGGTCTGCACGTAGCGCGCCAGCCCCAGGTCATCGAGCACGTCGGCCACCGTGCGGGCGGTCGCGCGCACCACCGCGAAATCGGCGTCGGAGGGATCAAGATCGAAGACCAAGCGGTCAGGCTGGTTCAGTTTGCCCCGGCGCGATTGCCACACGTGCAGGGTTATGCAGTTCTGGTTGGCCAACCAGCGCAGCGCTTCCGGGCGTTCGGCCAGCGGATGGACCAGGGTGCCGCCCTCTTTGTCGACCTGGACCCCGCTCATCCAGTGGGGCAACGTATCGGCGAAATCCTGTTGCACAAAACCGTTTTCACCGATGCCTCGCGGGAAGCGTTGCACGGTCAGCGGGCGGCCCTTCAGGTGCGGCAGCATGGTCTCGGCCACCTCGCCGTAGTACTCGGCAAGGTCTGACTTGGTGATTCCGTTCTCCGGGAACATGACCCGGTCCGGGTGGGTGATCTCGACGTCGATGCGTGGCATCAGCGTGTCTCCCGTGCAAAGTCTGCGGCGCGGCACGCCAAGTCATAGGGATCGCTGCGCTGACCGACGAACGCCATGTCGAAGGCATACCCGCCGTCCGGCAGAGAAAACGGCTACCGCCGGCGCCAGCTCAGTGGCATGCCGTGGTGTGCCAGCCACCGCGACAGGTCATAACCGTTGCCGGCCAACCCGTCGACGGCGGCCACCGCGCGTCGCACCGCCCGCTCGGCGGCCTCCGGACTCAGCAACCCGTGGCGGACGGCGTCGAGCAGTTCGTCGATATCGGTGAGTTCGGCGCCGGCGCCGGTGCGGACCTCGATGTCCAGGTAGTGGTCTTCGGCATGCCACACGGTGGGGCCGGGCCGGTATTCGCCCACATCCAGGTAGTAGTCATGGTCGCGTTCATGACCCCGATTGAAGTGAAACACCGTGGCGCGCAAGCCCAACGACGGCAGCAGCCACGACTCGAGGTAATGGAACTGGACGCGACCGGGAGTGGGGCGCGCGACGTACAGACCCCACGGCTGCACCGCGTACTCGTCGACGGTCCGCACGATGCCCTTGGGATCGGTGTTGGTGCGGGCCAGGAGGTCGAACGTCTCGTGCTTCGGCGGGTGAATGGTGTCACCCTACCGCTGCTGGGCGATTCGCTATCGGCGCAACCGGATCTTCCACCGCACGAAGCCCGCGTAGAAGAGTGACAATGCGGCCAGCATGCCCATGTCGAGCAGCCAGATCTTCGACGTGTGCTGCCAGAACCGATCCTGGGATAGCAGCGAATCGGGCACCAGGTGGCGCAGATCCACTGTCGACGATGCGGCCGCATAGCCCCAGCGCGCCGGCGTCGCCCACGACAGCTGGTTCAAACCGAGCCGGCCGGTCACCGGCACCATCCCACCGCACAGCACCAGCTGCGCCATCACCGTCACCACGAACAGCGGCATGATCTGCTCGCTCGAGCGGACCAGCGACGAAATCGCCAGGCCGAGAATGGCCGAGGCGACACACGTCGCCGCGACGGTCGTGAACAGTTCGAAGGTGGCCCCAATGGTCGAGTGGCCGAACAGCACCGCGCCTCGCGCGGGGGCGCTCTTTCCGATCACCACGATCGCCGTGACGATCGCCGACTGCACTATCGCGAAGCCGCAGAACACCGCGCTCTTGGCGAGCAGGTAGGCGGCGGTCGACAACCCGACCGCCTGCTCGCGCTGAAAGATGGGGCGTTCGCCGACCAGATCTCGAATTGTCAAGGCGGTACCCATGAATGCCGCCGCCGGCATCAGCAGCGCCAGTATCTGTGCGGCTTCGTCGGGTGTGCCGGCATTGGGCGCGGGAACATGAAAGCCGTTGTTGCCCGGGACCGTCAGAGACAGCGAGCCGAGGATGAACGGCAGCAGCGCGAGGAAGACGAAGTAGGCGCGGTCGGCGATCACCAGGCGGACCTGTCTGCGGGCGATGGTCGAGATCTGGCGCCGCACGCTGGTGTGAACGGGTTCGCCGAGGCTGCCCGGCTCGTCGGTCTTGTCCGGGAGGTACTTCTGGGGCCGCTTCTCGGCCTCGTTCTGTTCCAGGAAGCGGCGATTGGCCTCGTCGGGGTCGGCGCCGACCCGGGTGAAGATCTTCGCCCAGTTGGTGGTGCCCATCGCGGCACCGATCTGGTCGGGTGCGCCGCAATAGGCTGTCTTGCCGCCCGGAGCCATGAGCAGCACCTGGTCGCACACGTCCAGGTAGGACAGCGAGTGCGTCACCACGAGCACGACCCGACCCGCATCGGCCAGCTGGCGCAGCATCGTCATGACCTGCAGATCCAGCGCGGGATCCAAACCCGAGGTCGGCTCGTCGAGGATCAGCAATGACGGGCCGGTCAGCAGCTCGAGCGCCACCGAGGCGCGTTTGCGCTGTCCGCCGGACAACTTCTCGACGCGGGTGTCGGCGTGCTTGGTCAGATCGAGTTCCTCGAGCACCTGGGCGACGACCTTGGCGCGGTCGGCTTTGCTGGTGTCGGGCGGCAGCCGCAGCTCTGCGGCATAGCCCAGCGCCTGGTTGATGGTGAGCTGGCGATGCACCACGTCGTCCTGGGGGACCATGCCGATCCTGCTGCGCAGCGATGCGTACTCGGCGTGAATGTTGTGGCCCTCGAAGGTCACTGAACCGGAGGTCGGGGTGGTGTAACCGGCGATGAGCCGGGCCAGGGTGCTCTTGCCGGCGCCCGAACCGCCGATCACTGCGGTCAACGTGCCGGGGCGAGCGGTCAGCGAGATGTCATCCAGCAATTGTTTGCCGTTGTCGACGACGTACTTGACGTCGCGCACCTCGAGACCCCCGGTGCGGGTGGCGGCGTCGCCGTGTTCGGTCAAGGTGCCGTCGCGGAACACCAGGTCGACGTTGCCGATCGTGACGATGTCGTCCTCGGACAAGATGGCCGACCCGACCCGGGTGCCGTTGACGAACGTTCCGTTGACGCTGTTGTCCCGAATCTCGGTGCCCAGGTGGGTGGGTACCAAGCTGGCATGCTGACGCGACGCCAGAACATCGGAGACGACGATGTCGTTCTCGGGGGCGCGGCCGATCGTCATGGCGCCGGCCGTGCCCGCGGCCGACGACGCGCGCGGCGAGAGCAATTTCACAAAGCGCGTCGCGAGGTTGGACACGTCGGCCGTTTTGGCATTGACCACCGTGAATTCCGCCGCGGGCGGGTTCGACGGCGTGGGCGCTGCCTTGGCTTGGTCGGCTGCGGGCGGGGTGACCTGCAATCTTGCCGGTGAGCCGGGGTCGATGACGGTCAGCTCCTCGGGGGGAGTGCCACGTGACGCCGGCATCGGGGGCGGTGGCGCCTGTCGCGGCGGCGCCGCCGGCTGTCGCGGTGGTGCACTCTGCGGTCTCGCCGGCTGCCGGGGAGGCACCGGACGCGACGGCGCACCGTGCGGACCGCCGCGCGCCGGGCCCCGGGCCGGGCTGTCGGGCCGGGCCTGTGGGGGCCGCGGCGAATGTGTCGGATTCGTTTGCTCAGTAAGCGCCGCCCAGGCCAGGGTCGGGGGTCCGGAGTCGTGGCTCGGCCGGGCCCGGGGGGGCCGGCTGGCATGACCCGTCTGCGGCCCGATCGCGAAGGTCAGACGCGGGCCTTGCGGGTTTCCGACGTGAATGCTCTGACCGTCGTGGATATCCACCACGGGCATCCGGTAGCCGTTGAGATAGGTCCCGTTCAACGAGCCGTTGTCGATTGCCAACCATCGGCCTTGATCGAACCGCAGCAGCAGATGCGCACGGGAAATCCTCGGATCGGCGATGTGCACGTCGGCCTGTTCATCGCGTCCCACCACCACCTCGTGGCCGGCCGCGAAGGAACGTTGGGACCCGTCATGCCGAATTGTCAGGATGGGCGGGGCGGGTCGAGTCACCACTCAAGTATCGGCCCGCCTTGGCAGTGCGCTCTATTGGACCCGGCTGTGACTTCCCTTTGTCTAATCTCGACGACTCATAGCGCTTTCATAGCTTGCTGCGACGAATCACCTACTGCGGTGCGGCATTATTCGATCGGGAGGGGTTGCAATCTTCGATTGTGTCCGTGCGTGCCGAGCCCAGTGTTGCGCCGGCAATCAGCAAGACGGAGTGGAGGGCCCAATCGCGATGCGCATACCCGTGGTGTGCGATCCGCATCACATTGCGGCGACGCCGGGCGGTGCCAAGACACGAGGGGCGAGACTTGACGAACGAGCACAGGGGAACGACGCGGCGCATCGGCGCCGGGCGAGCGCTACTGAGCAATCCGCGACAGGCCCGTGAGGCGTTACGCGCGGGATTTCACTCGCTGCCCGGGATGCCCATCGGTCAGTTGTTCCGCCGGATACCTCCGGTCGATTCGGCGCCGAATGCCGAACCCGTGGTGGGGCAACAGCAAAAGGAGTCCTCTGAGGCGCGCCTTGCGGTAAGTAACGGCGCCTCGTTCGCCGGCTACACGATTCTGCGGCCGCTGGGCGCCGGGGGCATGGCCGAGGTGTATCTCGCGCTGCATCCGAGGCTGCCCCGCCGTGACGTGATCAAGGTGCTCGCCGAGGCGGTGACCGCCGACCCCGAGTTTCGCGAAAGATTCAACCGGGAAGCCGATCTGGCGGCGACGCTGTGGCACCCGCACATCGTCGGCGTGCACGACCGTGGCGAATTCAACGGGCATCTGTGGATTTCGATGGACTACGTCGAGGGCACCGACGCCGCGCGGATGGTCAAGCAGAACTACGCCGAGGGGATGCCGGTCCGCGAGGTGTGCGCCATCGTGGGAGCGGTCGCGGGCGCGCTGGACTACGCCCACGATCGCGGCCTGCTGCACCGCGACGTCAAGCCGGCCAACATTCTGCTCACCCATGCCGAAGCGGACGAGCGTCGAATCCTGCTGGCGGACTTCGGTGTCGCACGCCACCTGGGCGATATCAGCGGAATCACCGAAACCAACGTCGCGGTCGGAACGGTGGCCTATGCCGCGCCCGAGCAGCTGACGGGTTCGCCCATCGACGGTCGAGCCGACCAATATGCTTTGGCCGCAACGGCTTTCCATCTTCTCACCGGCGCGCCTCCGTTTCAGCACTCCAACCCGATCGCAGTGATCAGTCAACACCTGCACGAGGATCCGCCTCGGCTCAGCGATTTCCGACCCGAGCTGGAAAAGCTCGACGAGGTATTCTTCCGGGCCCTCGCCAAACAGCCGGAGGAGAGGTTCGAGCGCTGCCGCGCGTTCGCCACCGCGGTCAGCGAGTCGCTAGGCCATGTCTCCGAAGAAGGTGGCGTCGCGCCGCGCGCCGCCACATCGACGCCGCATCGCCGGCGCGGGCCCGGCGGCGGCATCGTTGGCCTGAGTCACCGGTTTTCGTCGAAGGCCCGGTGGGCGACCGCGCTGGTGTGTGCGGTCCTCATCGCCGTAGCGGCGACCTGGTCGATCCTCTACTCCGTTCAGCCCGATGCGCCGCCGACCAGCCCCGCGCTCGCGTCGAAGCCGTCCGTTCCGGCCGCGAGTGCCGCACCCACGGCGGGCGGACCGGTGCTTCAAGGGACGTACAAGCTCGACTACGACCAGGCCAAGCGCGCCACCAATGGCATCTCGATCCGGCATGCAGGGCCCGCTACCGGCTGGTGGGCATTTCGCTCGGTATGCACCACCAACGGCTGCGCGGCCACCGGCGCCCGGCTGGACGACGCCACCCACCAAGTGGCAGAGACCACCGATGGCGGACAGACCGACACCCTGCGCTTCGTCGGTGGCTACTGGCAGGGCAGTCCGGCGCAGCAGCGGGTCGGCTGTACTCAGCCGAACGGACAGGTCAGGGCCACCCAGCGGGAGACCATCGCCTGGTCGCTCGCGCCGCAGGCCGACGGCACGCTGCGCGGCACGCTGACCGAGACCGCACTGAGCAACGAGTGCGGCGCGCAGGGGGCGGTCGTGCGCGTGCCTGTGCTGGCCACCCGGACCGGCGCTGTGCCTGCCCAGGTGACGTTGGGCGACCCCATCCAGGTGATCGACACCTCGACCACCGCGTCCGCCCCGGCGCCACCGGTGCTCGGCGGACTGTGCAGCGACGCCGGCAAGGTCGCCTACGACCCGACCAACAACGAGCAGATCGTCTGCGAAGGCAGCAGCTGGGCCAAGGCGCCGATCACGATGGGCGTGCACGCCGCCGGCAGTTCATGCGACCGGCCGAACACGCCGGTGTTCGCCATAAGCACGTCCAGTGACGGCTACCTGCTGCAATGCGATCCGATCACCCGGGCGTGGACGCGGCCGACGGGATAGTTTCTCTGGAAGGTCAGCCTCCGGGTACCAATAGGTGAACCTCGAATGCGCTACCGCAGCCGTTGGCACGTTCGAGAATCGCCTCGTCCTTCCAGTCCTTCTCCAGGTGTTCTCGTGGCGGCGCCGGGTGCTGACCTCGCAGGGCCGGCTCGACGACACTTGTCGGTGATCGGTTCTACCCTGGTGGCATGGCATTCGCCACGGAACATCCCGTAGTAGCGCACTCGGAGTATCGCGCTGTCGACGAAGTGGTGCGCGTCGGCGGCGACTTCGAGGTGGTCAGTCCGCACGATCCGGCCGGCGACCAGCCCGCCGCCATCGACGAGCTGGAACGACGGATCAAGGCGGGGGAGCGCGATGTCGTGCTGCTCGGCGCCACCGGTACCGGGAAGTCGGCCACCACGGCCTGGCTCATCGAGCGGTTGCAGCGACCCACCCTGGTGATGGCACCCAACAAGACGCTGGCCGCCCAGCTCGCCAACGAGCTGCGAGAAATGTTGCCGCACAACGCGGTTGAATACTTCGTTTCGTACTACGACTACTACCAGCCTGAGGCGTACATCGCGCAGACCGACACCTACATCGAGAAGGACAGCTCGATCAACGACGACGTGGAGCGGCTGCGGCACTCCGCGACGTCCTCGCTGCTGTCGCGCCGCGACGTGGTCGTGGTGGCGTCGGTGTCGTGCATCTACGGCCTTGGCACACCGCAGTCATACCTGGACCGTTCGGTAGAACTGCGGGTCGGCACCGAGGTGCCCCGGGACGCTCTGCTGCGGCTGCTGGTCGACGTCCAGTACACGCGTAACGACCTGTCGTTCACTCGCGGCTCGTTCCGGGTGCGCGGCGACACGGTGGAGATCATCCCGTCCTACGAAGAGCTGGCGGTGCGGATCGAGTTCTTCGGCGACGAGATCGAGGCGCTGTACTATCTGCACCCGCTGACGGGTGACGTGATCCGCCAGGTCGATTCGCTGCGGATCTTCCCGGCCACCCACTACGTCGCCGGCCCGGAGCGGATGGCGATGGCGATCTCGACCATCGAAGCGGAGCTGGCCGAGCGGCTCGCCGAGTTGGAGGGCCAGGGCAAGCTGCTCGAGGCGCAGCGGTTGCGGATGCGCACCAACTACGACATCGAGATGATGCGCCAGGTCGGCTTCTGCTCGGGCATCGAGAACTACTCCCGGCATATCGACGGTCGGGGTCCGGGCTCGCCGCCGGCCACCCTGCTGGACTACTTCCCGGAAGACTTCCTGCTGGTCATCGACGAATCCCACGTGACCGTCCCGCAGATCGGCGGCATGTACGAGGGCGACATGTCGCGCAAACGCAACCTGGTCGAATACGGATTCCGGTTGCCGTCGGCATGCGACAACCGCCCGCTGACCTGGGAGGAGTTCGCCGACCGCATCGGGCAGACCGTGTACCTGTCGGCCACCCCCGGCCCCTACGAACTCAGCCAGTCCGGCGGCGAGTTCGTCGAGCAGGTGATCCGGCCCACCGGCCTGGTGGACCCGAAGGTGGTGGTCAAGCCGACCAAGGGACAGATCGACGACCTGATCGGCGAAATCCGGAAGCGCACCGAGGCGGACCAAAGGGTGCTGGTCACGACGCTGACCAAGAAGATGGCTGAGGACCTCACCGACTACCTGCTCGAGATGGGCATCCGGGTGCGCTATCTGCACTCCGAGGTCGACACGCTGCGCCGGGTGGAGCTACTGCGTCAGCTGCGGCTGGGCGAATACGACGTGCTCGTCGGCATCAACCTGCTGCGGGAGGGCCTGGACCTGCCCGAAGTGTCTCTCGTCGCGATCCTGGACGCAGACAAAGAGGGCTTTTTGCGCTCATCGCGCAGCCTGATTCAAACCATCGGCCGCGCCGCCCGCAATGTCTCCGGCGAGGTGCACATGTACGCCGACACCATCACCGATTCGATGAAAGAAGCCATCGACGAGACCGAGCGACGTCGGGCGAAGCAGATCGCGTACAACGAGGCCCACGGCATCGACCCGCAGCCGCTGCGCAAGAAGATCGCCGACATCCTCGACCAGGTCTACCGGGAGGCGGACGACAGCGAGACGGTGGAGATCGGCGGCTCAGGGCGTAACGCGTCCCGCGGTCGACGCGCACAGGGAGAGCCGGGTCGCGCGGTCAGCGCGGGGGTGTTCGAGGGCCGCGATACGGCCAGCATGCCGCGCGCTGAACTGGCCGACCTGATCAAGGATCTCACCGCCCAGATGATGGCCGCGGCTCGTGACTTGCAGTTCGAGCTGGCGGCGCGGTTCCGCGACGAGATCGCCGACCTGAAAAAGGAACTGCGGGGGATGGACGCCGCCGGGCTGAAATGAGTTTGCTGGCAACCGATCTCCGGTTCTTCTCGCCGCCTGAGCCCATACGGTAGAGGAGTGACCGACGCGGCGACTATCACCGGCGGCTGGCGTGAGCTGCTGGGCGCGAGGTATCTGAGAACTTCCATACTGCTGGCCGGCGGGGTAGCGCTCTACGCCACCAATGAGTTCCTGACCACCAGCTTATTGCCCAACACCATCGCAGAAATCGGCGGCAGCCGGCTCTACGCGTGGGTGACGACCCTGTATCTGGTCGGCTCCGTGGTCGCGGCGACGATGGTCAATCCGATGCTGTTGCGCATCGGGGCGCGGTCGTCATATCTGATGGGTCTGGCGGTCTTCGGCATCGCCAGCCTGGTTTGCGCTGCCGCACCCACCATGCATGTTTTGATTGCTGGGCGCGCCATGCAGGGGGTGGCCGGAGGCTTGCTGGCCGGCCTGGGCTACGCCGTCATCAACTCCGCCCTTCCCCACCGGTTGTGGACCCGGGGGTCTGCCCTGGTGTCGGCGATGTGGGGGGTCGCCACGGTGGTCGGACCCACCACGGGCGGCCTGTTCGCGCAGTTCGGGATCTGGCGATGGGCCTTTGTTGCGATGGCCGCGATGACCGTGCTGATGGCCCTGCTGGTCCCGGTCGCGTTGGCGCGCGTCCGCCCGCCGAGCGGCGTCCCACGGATGAGAGTCCCGGTGTGGTCGCTGCTGATCATCGGGGTGGCCGCGCTGGCCGTCAGCGTGGCGCAGATTCCGCATAACACCGCCGCGACATATGGGTTGCTCGCAGCGGGCATCGGCCTGGTCGGCGTGTTCGTGATCGTCGACTGGCGCATGCACGCGGCCATCCTGCCGCCCAGCGTGTTCTCGCCCGGCCCCCTGAAGTGGATCTACCTCACCATGGGCGTCTTGATGGGCGCGGCGATGGTGAACACCTACGTGCCGCTGTTCGGGCAGCGACTGGCCCACCTGACGCCGATAGCGGCCGGATTCCTGGGAGCGGCGCTCGCACTGGGCTGGACGGTGAGCGAGATCGTCAGCGCATCGCTGGAGAACCGGAGGACGATCGGCCGAGTGGTCATGGTGGCGCCGCTGGTGGCGGCATCGGGCCTGGCGCTGGGGGCGGTGGCGCGGCACGGCGACGACTCGGCGTGGACCGCCGCGCTGTGGGCGGTGGCCCTCCTGGTCGCCGGCATCGGGATCGGGATGGCCTGGCCGCACCTGTCGGCCCGCGCGATGGCGTCCGTCGCGGACCCGGCCGAAGGCGGCGCCGCGTCCGCGGCGATCAACACCGTCCAGCTGACCTCCGCGGCGATCGGCGCCGGATTGGCCGGTGTCGTCGTCAACACCGCGACCGGTGGGGAGGAGATGGCGGCGCACATGCTTTTCACGGTGTTCACCGCGTTCAGCGCGGCCGGCGTGGCGGTGTCTTACGCCGCGACGCGCGCCACCCGGCAAGCCCAGCCGGTCAGCGCCGGCGGATGAGCTCGGCCCCGCGCCTCGCACTGCCGGCAAGGCCGCACATCACCGCGTGGACTTGACAACCTGCGAGTAGTGGAACTGCCACCGCTCCACGATGTGGAAGCCGAGATAGCTCGGGAATCGGTACGCCGGGGCGCGTCCAAAAGCGCCGGCCGGCAGCGTCTGCCCGGTTTGATGGTCGGGCAGCGAGGTGTCTTTATTGGTGATGGTCCAGATCGCGGGGCATTTATCGATTCTTGCCGTCGATAGCCATACCGCCACGTGCCCATCCCACAGCGATCCGACCTTCGGTCCGTACACGCCGCGCTCCACGTCGATCAGCGACCGGAAGGCCGCTGGCCGCGTCGCCAGCAACGCACGAATCGGTCCGGGCCGCCACGGCACGGTGTTGTCCACCATCAAACAATCGCCGGGGGCGGCGTGCGTGCTGATCAGATCGGCGACCTGGCTGTAGTCCCACCCCTCTTTGGCGTAGGGCCAGCGTTGGACGAACAGGTAGTTCGGCACCGCGGCGACGGCGAACGCCAGCACCCCGCCGGCGATGGGCCAGGGTCGGCGGGCGATGGTGACGAGGCAGACCGCCAAGACGACGGCCATCCCCGGGGCGGTGAAGATCAAGTAGCGCGGGTAGTAGATCGGCTCGCTGACGGCCGAGTAGAGGACCACCAGGGCGGTGGGAATCACCATCCACGCCGTGGCAATGATCGACAACCGGACGAGGTCACCTCCCGGGGCCGCCACGCCGGCCAGCCGCGTCACGACCGCCGCGACGATGACCACTGCGCTCGCGATGGCGAAGGCCACGCTGTGGTCGAAATACTGGCGCAGGACGATGTCGAACGCGTAATGCCAGCTCACGGGGTAGATCCAGTTGACCTGCCATACCTGGTTGTGCGCGAACACGAGGAACGGCGTCATGGCCGCCACGGCGACGGCCGAGCTGGCGGCCCACCACAGCGCCGGCGATCTGCGGGCGCCTTTGGGTGCGAGCAGCGGCAGCGTCGCGCCGTAAACGAGTACCAACAGCACCAGGTTGAGGTTGAGCAGTATCGCCAGCATCAGTCCAAGCGCGTACCAGACCCACCCGCGCGGCCGGTCGCGCCGGACCGTGACAACGAACAGCACGGTCAGCCAGACGGCCGCGGCGGCCACGAAAGCGTACGGGCGCGCTTCCATGCCCGCCCACGTCGTGCGCGGCAGGATCGCGAAAATCGCGCCCGCGCACACCGCCGTGGGGCGCGTCGCGAACTGCCTGGCGAACACGGTGGTTCCCGCGGCGGCAGCGCCGATCGCCAGGGAGCTGGGGAAACGCGACCAGAATTCGGTGGGCGGGAAGAGCGCGAACCAGCCGTGCATCAGCAGGTAGTACGCGCCGTGGACGGCGTCGATGTGGCTCAGCAACCGCCACAGCTCTGGCAAAGTACGGCTGGCGGCAGCCGATATCGTCGCGCCTTCGTCGAACCAGAGCGAAGGCCGGCAGGCCCAGGCGGCGCTGACAACGGTGGCGAAAAAGGCGATCGTCCACGGATCGAGCAACCTGCCGCGCGCACGCCCGGTCGCGGGCTCGGCACCAATATCCCCGGCACGCGGCTCGAGAGTGGGCTCGAGGGTGGGCATGGACATGATGCCTGTTACTTTAAGTCGCGCTGCATGCAAAGGGTCACAAACCGCGTCCGGCGCATTCCCTTTTCGTGTTGTCATTCACGAAAAGCGGCGTAATGCAATGCCTTCCACGTTGGCCGCGCGCATTCGAATGTTTTGTCATTGGCAATATCTTCGGTTGCCGCAGCCAGAACGCGCAAATTGCGGACGCGGCACGCCGCGGTGTGTCGTTAATCCGCCTCCTCTGCATCGAGCAAACGCGCTACTGTCTTGGGTTGGCTGACCAACCGAAACTGGGAGGGTAAATGGGCGCCTATCGGACTGTGGTGGTGGGAACCGATGGCTCGGATTCGTCGATGCGCGCGGTGGAGAGGGCGGCGCAGATCGCCGGTGCGGACGCCAAGCTGATCGTGGCGTCGGCATATCTGCCCCAACATGAAGACGCCCGGGCCGCCGACGTCCTGCGGGACGAAAGCTACAAGGTTTCTGGCACCGCGCCGATTTACGCGATTTTGCGCGACGCCAAGGACCGCGCCCACGCCGCCGGCGCAAAGAACATCGACGAGCGGCCCGTTGTCGGGGCCCCGGTCGACGCGCTGGTGCACCTCGCCGAGGAGGAGCAGGCAGACCTGCTCGTGGTCGGCAACGTCGGCCTGAGCACGATCGCCGGCCGGCTGCTGGGATCGGTGCCGGCCAACGTCTCGCGTCGGGCGAAGACCGACGTGTTGATCGTGCACACGACGACGTAGCAGCGGTCGTGCTGGCTTCCCTAGCTGATGGCGCCGGGGACCGCAGCGGCGCCTCGAAGCCGGCTACCAGCCCCGCTCGCGCCATTCGCTCAAATGGGGGCGCTCGGCGCCCAAGGTCGTGTCGTCGCCGTGTCCGGGGTAGATGACGGTGGAGTCGTCGTACACGTCGAACACCCGGGTGCTGACGTCCTCGATCAGCTGGGTGAAATCGCCGGGTTGCCAAGTCTTTCCGACACCGCCAGGGAACAGGCAGTCGCCGGTGAACAGCTGTGTGACGCCGCCGGTCGCGGGGCCGTCCAGGGCGAGCGCGATCGATCCGGGGGTGTGCCCGCGCAGGTGGATGACGTCGAACGTCAGCTCGCCGATCTGCACGGTGTCACCGCCGGCCAGCAAACGATCCGGCTTGACCGGCAGGGGTTCCGCGTCGATCGCGTTGGCGGCGGTCGGTGCCCCGGTGGCGGTCGCCACCGCTTCCAGTGCCTGCCAGTGATCGAAGTGCTGGTGGCTGGTCACGATCAGCGACACCTTCGGCGCGTTTTGCCGGATCAGGTCGATCAGCACGTCCGCGTCGTTGGCGGCGTCGATCAGCATTGTTTCGCCGGTAGCGGAACAAGTGATCAGATACGCGTTGTTGTCCATGGGGCCCACCGAGGCCTTTAGGATCGTGGCGCCGGGTAGGGTCCGGCGGGCCGCGGTACCGGGGTGAACGTGTCCGGTGTAGTTGTCGTCCACTGCAGTCATGTCCACCACTCCTTGATCCCGCATGGGCGCCGTCCGAGCCGGGGGCGGGGTCGTCGGCGCCAGGTCTGGCGGCCACGTTACTGGTCGGACGTTGCTTGTCGGTATGGGCACATAGCATGGAATGCGCCGTGCGCAATTCCGGTTCGGATTCCGCATTGCGGCTACGAGAAGTCGCCAGATAGTTCCTGAGAGGGGCAGCGTTGGCTGACCGTCTGATCGTCAAGGGCGCCCGCGAGCACAACCTGCGGGGCGTCGATCTCGACCTGCCTCGCGACGCGCTGATCGTGTTCACCGGGTTGTCGGGTTCGGGTAAATCGTCGCTGGCCTTCGACACGATCTTCGCCGAGGGGCAGCGCCGTTACGTGGAGTCCCTGTCCGCCTACGCCCGCCAGTTCCTGGGGCAGATGGACAAACCGGACGTCGACTTCATCGAGGGTCTGTCCCCGGCGGTGTCGATCGACCAGAAGTCCACCAACCGCAACCCGCGCTCGACCGTCGGGACCATCACCGAGGTCTATGACTACCTGCGGCTGCTCTACGCGCGGGCGGGCACGCCGCACTGCCCGATCTGTGGCGAGCGGATTGCCCGGCAGACCCCCCAGCAAATCGTGGATCAGGTGCTCGCGATGCCGGAGGGCACCCGATTCCTGGTGCTCGCCCCGGTGGTGCGCACCCGCAAGGGCGAGTTCGCCGACCTCTTCGAGAAGCTCAACGCGCAGGGCTACAGCCGGGTCCGGGTCGACGGCGTCGTGCACCCGTTGACCGATCCGCCGAAGCTGAAAAAGCAGGAAAAGCACGACATCGAGGTGGTGGTGGACCGGCTGACCGTGAAGCCGTCCGCCAAGCAACGGCTCACCGATTCGGTGGAAACCGCGCTGAACCTGGCCGACGGCATCGTGGTGCTCGAGTTCGTCGACCACGAACACGACGCGCACAACCGGGAGCAGCGGTTCTCGGAGAAGCTGGCCTGTCCCAATGGGCACGCCCTGGCGGTCGACGACCTGGAGCCGCGGTCGTTCTCGTTCAACTCGCCCTACGGCGCCTGCCCCGAGTGCAGCGGCCTGGGCATCCGCAAGGAGGTCGACCCGGACCTGGTGGTGCCCGACCCCGAGCGCACCCTGGCCGAGGGCGCGGTGGCGCCGTGGTCCAACGGCCACACTGCGGAGTACTTCATCCGGATGATGGCCGGGCTGGGTGACGAGCTGGGCTTCGACGTCGACACCCCGTGGCGCAAACTGCCCGCCAAGGCCCGCAAGGCGATCCTCGAGGGCTCCGACCACCAGGTGCATGTTCGATACCGCAACCGGTACGGCCGCACCCGGTCCTACTACGCCGATTTCGAGGGCGTGCTGGCGTTTCTGCAGCGCAAGATGGCCCAGACCGAGTCCGAGCAGATGAAGGAGCGCTACGAGGGCTTCATGCGCGACGTGCCCTGCCCGGTTTGTGAGGGCACCCGGCTCAAGCCGGAGATCCTGGCGGTCACGCTGGCCGCGGGGGACCGGGGCCCGAAGTCCATCGCCGAGGTCTGCGAATTGTCGATCTCGGACTGCGCGGAGTTTTTGAACCGGCTCACCCTCGGTCATCGCGAGAAGGCGATCGCGGGGCAGGTGCTCAAGGAAATCCAGTCGCGGCTGGGCTTTTTGCTCGACGTCGGGCTGGAGTATCTGTCGCTGTCGCGGGCGGCGGCCACGTTGTCCGGGGGTGAGGCGCAACGCATTCGGTTGGCTACCCAGATCGGCTCCGGTCTGGTCGGCGTGCTGTACGTACTCGATGAGCCGTCCATCGGGCTGCATCAGCGCGACAACCGTCGGCTCATCGAAACCCTCACGCGGCTAAGGGGTTTGGGCAACACGCTGATCGTCGTCGAACATGACGAGGACACCATCGCGCACGCCGACTGGATCGTCGACATCGGCCCGCGCGCCGGCGAGCACGGCGGCGAGATCGTGCACAGCGGCACCTACAGCGAACTGCTGGCGAACGAGGACTCGATCACCGGTGCGTACCTGTCCGGCAAGGAACGCATCGAGATGCCGGCGAAGCGGCGCGCGGTAGACCGCAAGCGGCAGTTGACTGTCGTCGGCGCCCGCGAGCACAACCTGCGCGGCATCGACGTCTCGTTCCCGCTCGGCGTGCTCACATCGGTGACCGGTGTGTCCGGATCCGGCAAATCGACGCTCGTCAACGACATCCTGGCCGCGGTGCTGGCCAACCGGCTCAACGGCGCCCGTCAGGTCCCCGGGCGTCACACCCGGGTCACCGGGCTGGATCACCTGGACAAGCTGGTGCGGGTGGACCAGTCACCGATCGGTCGCACGCCGCGATCCAACCCGGCCACCTACACCGGGGTGTTCGACAAGATCCGGACCCTGTTCGCCGCGACCACCGAAGCCAAAGTCCGTGGCTATCAACCGGGTCGGTTCTCGTTCAACGTCAAGGGCGGCCGCTGCGAAGCGTGCACCGGCGATGGCACCATCAAGATCGAGATGAACTTCCTGCCCGACGTGTACGTGCCGTGTGAGGTCTGCCATGGCGCTCGGTACAACCGGGAAACCCTGGAGGTGCACTACAAGGGCAAGACCATCTCCGAAGTGCTGGACATGTCCATCGAGGAAGCGGCGGAGTTCTTCGAGCCGATCACCGGCATTCACCGGTATCTGCGCACCCTGGTCGACGTCGGGCTGGGCTATGTGCGGCTCGGCCAGCCCGCGCCCACGCTGTCCGGAGGCGAGGCGCAGCGCGTCAAACTGGCGGCGGAACTGCAGAAGCGCTCGACCGGCCGCACCGTGTATATCCTCGACGAGCCCACCACCGGCCTGCATTTCGACGACATCCGCAAACTGTTGAAGGTCATCAACGGCCTTGTCGACAAAGGCAATACGGTCATCGTGATCGAACACAACCTCGACGTGATCAAGACCTCGGACTGGATCGTCGACATGGGGCCGGAGGGCGGCGCCGAGGGCGGAACCGTTGTGGCGGAAGGTACTCCGGAGGACGTCGCGGCGGTGCCGGAGAGCTACACCGGGAAATTCCTCGCCGAGGTGATCGGCCGCGGTCCCGCGTCAACCAGTGCGCCGCAACGATCGAGCCGGCGTCGCAAAGTCACCGCCTGAGCCCCGATCAACCTTCCTTGGACCGCATCGACTCCCGGATCTGGGCCAGCCGGTCGGCCGCCGCGCGCTGGCGTTCGTCGTACTGTTCATCGACCGATCGGCCCTCGGGTGATTCCGCGTCTAGTTCGGCGGCGCCTCGCGCGGTAGCGTAGCGCGCCTCGATCTGGTCGCGCACCGACTCGAAGGTCGGCACGCCGGCGTCGTCATATTCGGGGCCGGTCCCGGTGGAGCTGGAAGCGGAGTCTTCGTCGGGCATGCCGTAACGGTACTGCGACGGCGGATCGCGGTATCGCGGCCGCCGAGTCGACGCGCCTTGACGGCCGGCCTAACGCGACTGGCGCTCCAAATACCGAACCAGCTGTTGCCAGTACACCAGCGTCAGTGCCATCTGGACCCCGACAGCGACCAGCGCCGGCCATAACCGATGCCGGCGCGCTGCGAATACCGCTCCCAGCGCGGCCGCCGAGGCCGCGGCGCTGACCACCATCGCCGCGTCGCGGGGCCGACGGCTGATCCACAGCTCTTCGCCGAGCATCGCGCGCGTCGACCATGCGCGGTGCTGCGCCGGCTTGCCGAAAATCAAGGGGTTCACGGCCAGCCACAGCGCAATCCACACCGCGTGTGCCCGCCGCCGCGTCCAGACCGGGACCAGGATCAGCGGCGTGGTCGCCCATCGGGTCCATGCGCTCCACGGATGGCAGTGCCGCGCGAAGACCGCGCGCCGGACGCGCGCGACGGACAACACCGGCACTATCGCTTGGCGGTGTTGGAGTGTTGGGCGGGGACGACCACCGGGTTGTTGGCGGCCGGCGCGGACGCGATGGGCAACGGTGTCCGCGGAATTCCCGGAGTGCCCAGCTCCCCGGCGAGCCAAGGCAGCGAAGCCGCGAACACGCGGTCGGCGAATGGCCAGTCGTGCTTGCCGGGCTGCGGCACCACCGCGCAGTCAATCCCGTTGGAGCGGCCGAGCGCACACAGCGAATAGGCCGCGGCGGTTTGATTGCCCGGATTGGCGGCCGCGTCGCGTCCGGCGAGGCGGATGGCGACGCTGTCGGTCAGCTGCAGGTCACGCCGTGGGGCCGGCGGGCCGTCGGACGAAATCGCGAACCAGCCCGCCACGTCGCGATAGGGCCCATGCCGGTTGATCACCGTGGTCGGATCGAAAGCCGCCCAGGCGTCGGCGTTTCCGCCGAAAAGCCGGGCGATCGTCTGGACTTTATTGCCGGCGTTGGGATAGAAATCGCCGGCGACGTCGACGAACGCGCTGAACAGATCGGGATGCATGACGGTCAGGTCCAAGGCGCAGGTCCCGCCCATCGACCACCCGGCGACACCCCAGTTGGCCCGCCGCGGGCTGACGCCGAAAGTTGAAACCATAAAGGGCACAACATCTTTCGTCAGGTGGTCGGCAGCGTTTCCTCGAACCCCGTTGACGCATTCGGTGTCGTTGTTGAACGCGCCACCGGAATCGACGAACACCAGCACGGGCGCCTTACCGTCGTGCGCGGCCGCGAAGTCGTCGATCGTCTTGACCGCGTTGCCCGCACGGGTCCAGTCCGCCGGCGTGTTGAACTGTCCGCCGATCATCATCACGGTCGGCAGCGGCGGAGGCGGGGTGGTGGCGAACCACTCGGGCGGCAGGTAGACCAACTCGCCGCGGTGTTTGAAGTGCGATCCGTCCGATGGGATCGCCACCGGTACCACCGTGCCGTGCGGCGGCCGGGTTCCCTTGGCCGCCATGGCGGTAACCGTGGCCTGATCGGTCTGATCCGGCAATGGGCCCGACGTCAGCTGGCTCCACGCCGATTGCACGGTGGGGAAGTAGCCCACCCAGAGGTTGAGCATCAGCGACGTGCTCAGCAGGCACAGGGGCGCGGCCAGCACCGCGGCGCCACGCCGCCAACGGCGCGCGGTGCGCCAGCCAAGGATCAGCACGGCCGCCGCCATGCCCGTCAGCGTGATCCAGATCCACAGCGCCGCCGGGGCCGGATCGTCGGAGAGCCCTCGGTCGACGATGTACCAGTGCGTCAGGTAGGCCACGACCCCGCCGGCCAGCGCGGAGGCCGGAATCCATACCGTGCGCCAGCGGCGCGACCGCCAGCCGACCGCGAACGTCAGCACCACCGCGGCGAGCACCTGGATCGTCGTCGGCACCCAGCCGTGCATAAGCGAGGTGTGGGTACTTGCCAGGAGCTGCGCGGGCGCGCTGTCCGTCGAGGCTGTCACGTGATTCATTGTGATCTATCGGTAACCTGCCCGGAACACGTTTGCCTGATGTTCGCTTTGAGCTCTGGACGGTTGGGGCCTGCGCTAATGCGGTTTGGCCAGCGGAAATGGCAATGTCTCCCGGATGCTGCGGCCCGTTATGAGCATGACGAGCCGATCGATGCCCATTCCCAACCCGCCGGTGGGCGGCATCGCGTATTCCATCGCCTGCAAGAAGTCTTCGTCGAGCTCCATCGCCTCGGGATCGCCGCCGGCAGCTAGCAGCGATTGCTCTTGCAGTCGGCGCCGTTGCTCGACCGGATCGGTGAGTTCGCTGTAAGCGGTGGCCAGCTCGACACTCCACGCGACCAGGTCCCACCGCTCGGCAACGCCCGGTTCGGTGCGGTGCGGGCGCGTCAGCGGGGACACCGAGGTCGGAAAGTCGATATAGAAGGTCGGTTCCTTTGTCCGGTCCTCGACCAGGTGCTCGTACAGTTCTAGAACCACTGCGCCGGCGTCCCAGTGCGCCCGGTAGGGGACGTGCGCGGCATCGGACAACTTACGCAGGGTGGGCAGCGACGTCGTGGAGTCGACGCGCTCGCCGAGCGCTTCGGACACGGCGTCATGGACGGTCTTGACCGCCCAGGCCCCGGAGATGTCGACCGGTTCCAGCCGTCCGTCGTTCCCGTGCCGCATCACGATCTGCTCGCCGTGCGCGGCCTCGGCGGCGTTCTGGATGAGCTCGCGGCATCCGTCAATCCACACCTTGTAGTCGGCGTGGGCCTGGTACGCCTCCAGCAGGGTGAATTCCGGGTTGTGGCTGAAGTCGACGCCCTCGTTGCGGAAGGCTCGGCCCAGTTCGAAAACGCGCTCCACGCCGCCGACACACAGTCGCTTCAGGTAGAGCTCCGGCGCGATGCGCAAGAACAGGTCCAGGTCGTAGGTGTTGATGTGCGTGACGAACGGCCGGGCGGTGGCCCCGCCGTGGATCTGCTGCAGGATCGGGGTCTCGACCTCGATGAAATCCTTGGCGAACAGCGTCTGCCTGACCGAGCGCAACACCTCGCTGCGCGCCTTGATCAACTCACGCGACTCGGGATTGACGGCCAGGTCGACGTAGCGGGTCCGCACCCGCGCCTCCGGGTCGGTCAGTCCTTTCCATTTGTTGGGCAATGGCCGCAGGCACTTACCGACCATCCGCCAATCGGCGACGATCAGCGAGCGGGTTCCCTTCTTGGAAAAGCCCATGTGCCCGGACACCTCGACGAGATCGCCCAGGTCGATGGCCGCGGTGAAGTCGGCAGTCCGTCCTCGGTGCAACTGCGAATTGTCCAGCAGCACTTGCATTTCCCCCGACCAGTCACGCAGGTGGGCGAACAGCACCCCGCCGTAGTCACGGATCCGCAAAATCCTGCCCGAGACAGTGATGTCGTCGTGGTCGTCTGCGTCGAGCGCCTTCGCGACGGTATGGCTGGGCGGAGCGCCCACCGGATACGCGTCGACGCCGTCGCGCTGCAGTGTCTTCAGCTTGGCCAGCCGCACTCGAACCTGCTCGGGCAGGCGAGATCTGGATTCCTCCTCGTCCGCGGAGTCGCGGCGCTCCCGCAGCCCGCTGACGTCCGGGGCGCTGCCGTCGTGATGTAGGAGTCCGGATTCCGCCAATCGCTGCGGGACGGCGGGGTGGTGGCCGGTATGCGTCTTGCGGCGGCCGAACGGCAACACCAAAAAACCCTCGGCCAGGGCCGAGGCGACGCCGACCCGGGGGATCAGGCGGGCGTCCTCGTAGCAGGCGTAGCGCGGCACCCAATCCGGTTGGTATTTCATGTTCGAGCGGTACAGGGTCTCCAGCTGCCACCACCGTGAGAAGAACAGCAACAGGCCCCGCCAGAGCCGGGCGACGGGGCCGGCGCCGAGCTGAGCGCCCTGTTCGAACGCCGAGCGGAACATCGCAAAGTTCAGTGAAATACGGGTAATGCCAAGGGCTTCGCCGTTGAGCGCCAGGTCACTGACCATCAGCTCGATGGTGCCGTTGGGGGACTGCGGCGAACGGCGCATCAGGTCCAGCGAAACGCCGGTGGTGCCCCACGGAACCAGCGACAGCATCGCCACCACGTTGCCGTCCCGGTCCAGCGCTTCGACCAGCAGGCAGTCCCCGTCGGCGGGGTCGCCGAGCCGGCCCAGCGCCATGGAGAAGCCACGCTCGGTCTGGGTATCGCGCCAGGCGTCGGCGCGGGCGATGGTGTCGGCCATCGCGTCGGCCGGGATGTCGCGGTGTCGCCGGATCCGCACGGTCAGCCCCGCCCGGCGGGCCCGGGTCACGGCCTGACGGACCCCGCGCATGTCGGGGCCGGACAGCTTGAAATCGGAAGTGCGCAGGATGGCTTCGTCGCCGAGCTCGAGCGCGTTCAGACCGCCTTCGCGATACGCCCGCGCCCCTTGGGTGCTGGCGCCCATCACGCCGGGCGCCCAGCCATACGTCTGGCACAGACCCAACCAGGCGTCGACGGCCTGCGGCCAGGCCCTGGGGTCACCGATCGGGTCGCCGCTGGCCAGGCAGACGCCGATCTCGACCCGGTAGGTGATGGCGGCGCGCCCGCTGGGGGCGAAGACCACCGACTTGTCGCGGCGGGTCGCGAAGTAGCCCAGCGAGTCGTTCTTGCCGTACAGCTCGAGCAGCCCGCGGATTGCCGATTCGTCCTCCCCGGTCAGCGCGTTTTCCGCGCGTTGGGACTGGAAGAGCACGATGGTCGCCAAGATCAGCGCGAGCGCACCAAACAGGCCGAAGATCGCGTTGAGAAACACGTGCGGCCGTCCGCTGAACAGATCCGGATCGGCTAGCGCGAACCCGACCACCCGATTCGCGACATACGGCAGGCGGTCCGGCCGGGCGAGGGTCCCCGGGAACAACTCGACCAGCCCCCAGGACACCAGGATCCCCACCACGTCGCCGGCGACCAGCACCGCGGCCGCCTTGATCAGTGCGCCCTTGCGGACCTTGGCCCAGAACTCCCGGTAGGCCAGCACCAGCAGCACGATTGCCACGATATGTACGGCGAACCCGAGGTTTTCGCCGAAGACCTCCGCGGCGGTGTTGTTGCCCGCGGCGATGTCGGCCACGTTCAGCGCCGCGGCCAGAATCATGTTGGCCAGCAGCAGCAGCCAGGCGATGCGCTTGCGCGCGGTCAGGGCCGCGGCCAGCAGGGCCAGGATGAACGACCACGCGATGCTGGTGTCGGGGAAGTTGAACAGATAGTCGTTGATGAATTCACGCGGGACTTTGATCAGATACCTGATCAGGGGGGAGACGCTCCCGAGCAGTGACACGGTGGCGATGACGCCGACGGTCCACCCAGCCGCCGCGGGCACCCAGCGATACCGCGAATTCGACCGACCGCCTGGTCCCACCCGCGGCCCCGAACGAGGAGATGCGAGAGTCACAGACCGCGAGGATATGCGCTCAATCCGTGAAAAGCTTGTTGAAGCGCTAAGCGTGGCGGGCAGTAGTGGGACCTGTCTTTCGGGCCGGGCTACGACGCGTTGCGGCCGGTCGCCCGGCCGAAGTGCTAAAAGCCACCTCAAGGCTGCTAAACTTGCTCCTGCGACCATCCCGGCGAATGCCAGGAACAGTTAAGTGGAGTCCCACTCCCACCGCGAGCCGATGAAATCCCGATGCGGATCTTCCGAGGTTTGGCGGTCCGGTCACAGGCATCGCGGATGCCTGTTCCGCGAGAAAAGCGGGCGGCTCGGAGTAGTCTCCAGCCGTGATCGGTCGGCATTGGGCCCTGCTTGTGCAGGGCTTTTTTGCTAGTGGGCGGTGTCTTTGCCACTGATTCCCGGACCGACCCAGGAAGTCGTATTGCAAGACATATAGAAGCCCAACAAGGGAGGCCCCATCAGCACTGAGACCCGCGTCAACGAGCGCATTCGCGTACCTGAAGTCCGATTGATCGGCCCAGGGGGAGAGCAGGTAGGCATAGTGCGCATCGAAGACGCACTGCGCGTCGCTGCGGACGCCGATCTCGACCTCGTCGAAGTTGCCCCTAATGCCAGACCACCTGTCTGCAAGATCATGGATTACGGCAAGTTCAAATACGAAGCGGCGCAGAAGGCGCGCGAATCCCGCCGGAACCAGCAGCAGACCGTCGTCAAAGAACAAAAGTTGCGACCGAAAATCGACGATCACGACTATGAGACCAAAAAGGGTCACGTCATCCGCTTTTTGGAAGCGGGATCGAAGGTGAAGGTCACCATCATGTTCCGCGGACGTGAGCAGTCGCGGCCCGAGCTGGGCTATCGGTTGCTTCAGCGCCTGGGTGCGGACGTGGCCGAGTACGGCTTCGTCGAAACGTCCGCCAAACAGGACGGCCGCAACATGACGATGGTGCTGGCACCGCATCGCGGCGCGAAGACTCGCGCCAAGGCGCGTCATCCGGAAGGACCCGGGGTTGGCCCGGCATCGCACGAGGGTGCGGCCGCCGAAGCCGAACCTTCGTCGAACTGACCCACGCGAGACCCCCGAGAGCTCCACAGAACAGAGGAAACATGCCCAAAGCCAAGACCCACAGCGGGGCGTCAAAGCGGTTCCGGCGCACCGGAACCGGCAAGATCGTTCGCCAGCAGGCCAACCGCCGGCATCTGCTCGAGCACAAGCCGACCAAGCGGACCCGCCGCCTCGATGGCCGAACGACGGTGTCGGCCAACGACACCAAGCGCGTTAACGGCCTACTGAACGGCTGATCACCCGCGCCGGCCAGATCCGCATTGCGAGCAGGCACGGCGACCCGACCAACTAATTTTGAACGAGAGTAGGAACATCCAATGGCACGCGTGAAGCGGGCGGTCAACGCCCACAAGAAGAGGCGCAGCATCCTGAAAGCCTCGAAGGGCTATCGCGGCCAGCGATCCCGGCTCTATCGCAAGGCCAAAGAGCAGCAACTTCATTCGCTCAACTACGCCTACCGTGACCGTCGTGCGCGCAAGGGCGAGTTCCGCAAACTGTGGATTTCGCGGATCAACGCGGCAGCGCGCGCCAACGACATCACCTACAACCGGCTGATCCAGGGCCTCAAGGCCGCCGGTGTGGAAGTGGACCGTAAGAACTTGTCCGACATCGCGATCGCCGACCCGGCGGCCTTCACCGCGCTGGTCGACGTCGCGCGGGCCGCGCTGCCCGAAGATGTCAACGCCCCCTCGGATTCCGGAGAAGCGGCTTAACGCCAGACCGCGGACCGGCCAGGTGCTGACCGAACGTTCGGCCAGGGTCGCCGCGGCGGTCAAATTGCACCGCCACGTCGGCCGCCGGCGGGCCGGCCGATTCCTCGCCGAAGGTCCCAACCTCGTGGAGGCCGCCGCCCGGCGCGGCTTGGTTCGCGACGTCTTCGTCACCGAAGCCGCCCGGCAGCGTCATGCGTTGCTGCTGGCGACGTTGGATTCCGCGCGGTGCCCGGTGCACCCGGTCACCGAGCGCGCGGCGAAAGCGCTGTCCGATACCGTCACCCCGGCCGGACTGGTCGCCGTGTGCGAAACACCCGCGACCGGGCTTCAGGACGTGCTGGCCGGCGCGCCCCGGCTGGTCGCGGTCGCCGTCGAGATCAGCGAGCCGGGCAACGCGGGCACCCTCATTCGCCTCGCCGACGCGATGGGCGCGGCCGGCGTGATCCTCGCCGGCCACAGCGTCGACCCGTACAACGGCAAGTGCCTGCGTGCGTCGGCCGGCAGCATCTTCTCGCTCCCGGTCGTCGTCGCGCCCGACACGCTCGGCGCCCTCGAAGCGTTGCGGGCGGCGGGCCTGCAGCTGCTCGCCACAACCGTGGACGGTGAGACGCGGCTCGACGAGGCCACCGACCTGCTCGGTGCACCGACGGCGTGGCTGTTCGGCCCCGAATCACGCGGCCTGCCAAGTGAAATCGCGGCGGCGGCCCACCGCCGGATGCGAATTCCCATGGCCGGCGGCGCGGAGAGCCTGAATGTGGGGTCGGCCGCGGCCATCTGTCTGTATCAGAGCGCGCGGGCGCTGGGCCTGCCTACGCGGCCTTAACCGACCGTTTCGGCCGGCCCCGCCCGGCGCGCAGGCCGGCCAGCGACAACGTCGTATGCACCAGGGATCCGGCGCGTTCCATCAGAGCCCGGGCGGGTTGCAGCGCGGGGTCGAGCGGCGACTTGGGTGGTGGGGGAAAGTAATGCATAGGAAGCCCGCGGCGGTCGCGCGGCGGCGCCATGAACGGCGGGGCCTCGACCAGCGGAGCGTCGCTCGGCAGCCGTCCCTCGGCCCGGCGATAGGCGGCCAGCGCCCGCGGGTGCAGCCGGATCTCGTCGGGTACCGCCAGGAACGCCAACTCGACGACCTTGCCGAACAGCCGCAGCAGCACCTCGTCGCCCGGGGTCCAATGCAAGCCGGCCTTCTCGCGCACCGCGGGCTCGAAGAGCCCGGCCGCGATCCAGCGCTGGCCGGCGACCAGCGGCTTGAAAATCTGGTCCCAGATCGGTGTCGGCAGCAACACGAATTTCGGTTTCGGGATTCGCATCTGGAAGATGTCCAGTGTCGCCCGATTGATCTCGAGGACCTCGCGGCCGGTGCGCTCCCAGTACTCCTGAAATTCCTCCCACGATCCGGGTACCGGCCGCATGCTCATTCCGTACATCCGGTACCACTGCACGTGCTCGGCGAACAGCTGCCGCTTCTCGGCCTCGGTCAGGCCGCCGCAGAAGTACTCGGCCACCTTGACGATCAGCATGAAGAAGGTTGCGTGCGCCCAGTAGAAGGTCTCCGGTTTGAGCGCGTGGTAGCGCCGCCCTGCGGCGTCGGTCCCCTTGATGGTGTGGTGGTAGTTGGTGACCTGGCGACCGGTCTGCGATGCGCGGTCGCCGTCGTAGACCACGCCCATGATCGGGTAGACCGACCGGGCCACACGCTGCAACGGCTCCCGCAGCAGAATCGAGTGTTCCTCGACGGCCGCGCCGAGTTCGGGATACATGTTCTGGATCGCCCCGATCCAGACGCCCATCATTCCGGTGCGCAGATCGCCAAAATACTTCCAGGTGAGGGAATCTGGACCGAGTGGGTCGGCGGATTCCGAACCGCAAGCGTTCACGGTGCCAGTCATCGCGGCCTCCTGCTCCAACTGGGCTCACGATAACTTTGACAACGCGTGTTGTCTACGATTTCGGGGATGTGTTCGCCGGGGTGTTATCGAGCTTCCACCCCGGTGTGGCGCCGCCGTGATCAGCCGGTTTGACGCGAGATGGCGCACATACGGCGATGCCGCCCAGGACCGTCGTTGCCTGCCTGGAACAAAACCAAATAATCTGGCCAGGTGGAACTCGCGCGTCGCGATCTAGACCAGGGCGAGCCCGACGAGACCCAGGCGCAATCCGCTCCGCAACGCTCTCTGGTACACAGCGCGACTCAATGGCTGCACAGCCGCAACCGCAACCCGGGTGCGGTTGCGTTCATCCGGCGTGCGCGCCGACTGCTGCCCGGCGACCCCGAGTTCGGCGATCCGCTGTCCACGGCGGGCGACGGCGGTCCGCGCGCCGCGGCCCGCGCGGCCGATCGGCTATTGGGGGAAGGCAACGCCGTGTCCCGCGAGGTCAGCCTTGGGGTGCTGCAGTTGTGGCAGGCGCTGACCGAGGGGGTGTCGCGGCGTCCGGCCAATCCAGAGGTGACGTTGGTCTTCACCGACTTGGTCGGCTTCTCGACATGGTCGCTGCAGGCCGGCGACGACGCGGCGCTGGCCCTGCTCCGGCAGGTGGCGCGGGCCCTCGAGCCACCCTTGCTCGACGCGGGCGGGCACATCGTCAAACGAATGGGTGACGGCCTCATGGCGGTATTCGGCGATCCGACGGTCGCCGTACGGGCGGTGCTGGCCGCCAAGGAGGCGCTGAAATCGGTCGAAGTGGCAGGTCACACGCCCCGGATGCGGGTCGGGATCCACACCGGGCGACCGCAGCGGTTGGCGGCTGACTGGCTTGGCGTCGATGTGAACATCGCCGCACGAGTTATGGAAAGAGCCACCAAGGGTGGAATCATGGTGTCGAGTTCAACGTTGGATCTGATACCGCAAAGCGAGTTGGACGCGTTGGGCGTCGAGGCCAAACGCACGAGGAAGCCGGTCTTCGCGCCGAAGCCCGCCGGTATTCCCGATGGTTTGGCGATTTATCGCCTCAAGACTCTTAAGGAGTTGTCAGGCCCTGATGACACAGCCGAAGCAGAACCGCAGGCATAATGGATGCCAATGTTAGGGGGCATCGTGTCCCGGCTCGCCCGGGTCCAATTCACGCTGGGGTACGCGGCCCTGCTGCTCGGTATCAGTTGCGCCATCTTGGCCCTCGGCCCGCACGCGCATGATGTCATCGTTGCGCGCGCCAGCACCAACGTGCACAACCTGGCCCACGGCCACCTCGGCACGCTGCTGGGCAGCGCGCTGGTGGTCGATGCCGGACCGCTCTATTTCTGGCTGCCCTTCCTGACCTGCCTGCTGGCGCTGGCCGAGCTCCACCTGCGCACCATCCGGCTGGTGGTGGCCTTCCTCGTCGGCCATATCGGGGCGACGCTGCTGGTGGCCGCCGCGCTGGCCGCATCGGTCGAGTTCGGCTGGTTGCCCTTGTCGATCACCCGGGCCAGCGACGTCGGAATGAGCTACGGCGCGCTGGCCGTCCTCGGCGCGATGACGGCCGTGATTCCGTCCCGTTGGCGGGCCGCCTGGGTCGGTTGGTGGGTATCGGCGGGCATCGTTTCCGCGATCGTCGGCGGTGATTTCACCGATGCCGGTCACACCGTCGCCGTGATCCTCGGCGTACTGGTCTCCGCCCGGTTCCAGCAGCCGATCCACTGGACGCCGGCGCGTTACCTGATGCTGGCGGCGTCGTCGGGGTTCGGCTTCTTGATGCTGGCCCACCACTGGGGCACCCTGGCGGCCACACCGGTGTTCGGCCTCGTCGGCGCCTTCGTCGCCTACCAGCTGGCGAAATTGGCCGGTGGCCGGCGCCTTGCGGCCACGGCGCTCGACGTTGACGACACGCTGGGCGGTCCGCAGCCGGCCGTCGTCGGCTGAGCCTTTCTGTGCCCGGCCGCTGAACAACCGGCCGGGCGCCACGCGTCGAATCACTATGATCAGCACTTGCCGCTGGGCAACTTGCCGCCAACCAACAGCCAAGGAGAGTGTCGCCGCGTGGGTGATCAACCCGTCGACCTGTCGCCCGAAGCCCTGGCCCAAGCGGTCAGCGCGGCCCGGGAGGCCTTCGCGCGCGCCGGCGACCTGGACACACTGGCTCGCGCCAAGACCGAGCACCTCGGCGACCGCTCACCGCTGGCGGTGGCGCGCCAGGCGCTGGGTGGGGTGCCCAAGGACGAACGTGCCGACGCCGGCAAGCGGGTCAACGCCGCCCGAACCGAGGCTCAGCGAGGTTACGACGAGCGGCTCGCGGTTTTGCGCGCCGAACGCGACGCCGCGGTGCTGGTCGCCGAAGGCATCGACGTCACGCTGCCCTCGACGCGGCAGCCGCCCGGCGCCCGGCACCCGATCACCATCCTGGCCGAACACGTCGCGGACACCTTCATCGCCATGGGTTGGGAGCTGGCGGAGGGGCCCGAGGTCGAGGCCGAGCAGTTCAACTTCGACGCGCTCAACTTCCCGGCCGACCACCCCGCCCGCAGCGAACAGGACACCTTCTACATCGCGCCCGACGGTTCCCGGCAACTGCTGCGCACCCACACCTCGCCGGTGCAGGTGCGTGCCCTGCTCGCCCGGGAGTTACCCGTCTACATCGTCTCGATCGGTCGCACATTTCGCACCGACGAACTCGACGCCACCCACACTCCCGTTTTCCACCAGGTCGAGGGCCTGGCGGTGGACCGCGGCCTGACCATGGCACACCTGCGGGGAACGCTGGATGCGTTCGCACGCGCCGAGTTCGGCCCCGAGGCGCGCACCCGGATCCGGCCGCACTTCTTCCCGTTCACCGAACCGTCCGCCGAGGTCGACGTGTGGTTCGTCGGCAAGAAGGGCGGCGCCGGCTGGGTGGAGTGGGGCGGCTGTGGGATGGTGCATCCAAACGTGTTGCGTGCCGCCGGAATTGACCCGGAAGTCTACTCCGGCTTTGCATTCGGCATGGGGCTGGAACGGACGCTGCAGTTCCGCAACGGGATTCCGGACATGCGCGACATGGTCGAGGGCGACGTCCGCTTCTCCCTACCGTTCGGGGTTGGTGCCTGATGCGCGTTCCGTACAGCTGGCTGCGTGAGATCGTGGCGGCCGGCGCGCCGGATTGGGACGTCGCCGCCGCCGAGCTCGAGCAGACGCTGGTGCGCATCGGCCACGAGGTTGAAGAGGTCCTCACCCTCGGGCCGGTCGAGGGCCCGCTGACCGTGGGCAGGGTCACCGCCATCGAAGATCTCACTGGTTTCAAGAAGCCGATCCGGTTCTGTCGCGTCGACGTCGGCGAGGGCAAAGACCGAGAAATAGTCTGTGGCGCAACCAACTTCGCTGTCGGAGATCTTATCGTCGCAGCGCTGCCCGGCACCACACTGCCCGGTGACTTCACAATCACCGCCCGAAAGACATACGGCCGCAACTCCGATGGAATGATCTGTTCGGCAGCCGAACTCGGTTTGGGCGCCGATCATTCCGGGATCCTGGTGCTGCCGCCGGGTACCGCCGAACCTGGAGCCGACGGCGCAGCCGTGTTGGGGCTCGACGACGTCGTCTTCCACCTGGCGATCACGCCCGACCGCGGTTACTGCATGTCGCTGCGCGGCCTGGCCCGCGAGATCGCCGGCGCCTACGACCTGAACTACGTCGATCCCGCCAGCAGCCAGGTGGTCGAGCCGCTGCCGGCCAACGGCGAGGCCTGGCCGCTGACCGTGCAGCCGGCCACCGGCGTTCGGCGATTCGCGCTGCGCCCGGTCATCGGCATCGACCCCGCAGCCGTGTCGCCGTGGTGGCTGCAGCGCCGGCTGCTGTTGTCCGGCATCCGCGCGACCTCTCCGGCGGTCGACGTGACCAACTACGTGATGCTGGAGCTCGGCCACCCCATGCACGCCCACGACCGCAAACGGATCACCGGGAGCTTCGGCGTGCGGTTCGCGCGGCCCGGCGAGACGGTGGTGACCCTCGACGACATCGAGCGCAAACTCGAGCCGGCCGACGTCCTCATCGTCGACGACACGGCGACCACTGCGATCGGCGGCGTGATGGGCGCGGCGAGCACCGAGGTGCGCGCCGATTCGACCGACGTGCTGCTCGAGGCCGCCGTCTGGGACCCCGCCGCCGTCTCGCGCACCCAGCGCAGACTCCATCTGCCCAGCGAAGCCGCCCGGCGCTACGAGCGGGGCGTGGATCCGGCAATCTCGGTGGTCGCGCTGGACCGGTGCGCCACGCTGCTCGCCGACATCGCCGGTGGCGTGGTCTCCGACGGCCTGACCGACTGGCGTGGTGACCCGCCGCGCGACGAATGGTCGCTGCCGCCGATCGAGATCGCCGTCGACCTGCCGGATCGCATCGCGGGGGTGGGCTACGCCCCTGGCACGGTCGCCAAGCGGCTCACCCAGATCGGCGCAGAGGTGGCCGAGCGCGGCGATGCGCTGACGGTGACGCCGCCCAGCTGGCGCCCCGACCTGCTGCAACCCGCCGACCTCGTCGAGGAGGTGTTGCGGCTCGAGGGGCTGGAGGTCATACCGTCGGTGCTGCCGTCGGCCCCGGCCGGGCGCGGTCTGTCCGCCGTGCAAAAGCGCCGCCGCGCCATCGGCAAGTCGCTGGCCCTCTCCGGTTATGTGGAGATCCTGCCGACCCCGTTCTTGCCCGCGGGCGTGTTCGACCTGTGGGGGTTGCCGGCCGACGATCCACGGCGCGCGACCACCAAGGTGCTCAACCCGCTGGAGGCCGACCGTCCGCACCTCGCCACCACGCTGCTGCCCGCCTTGTTGGAAGCCTTGCTGCGCAACGTCTCTCGCGGGCTGGTCGACGTCTCGCTCTACGCCGTGGCGCAGGTGGTCCGGCCAACGGCGGACACCCGCGGGGTGGAGCTCATCCCCGTCGAGCGCCGGCCCACCGAGGCCGAGATCGCCGACCTCGACGCGTCGTTGCCGCGGCAGCCCCAGCACGTCGCCGCGGTGCTGACCGGCCTGCGTGAACAACGCGGACCCTGGGGGCCCGGCCGCCGCGCCGAAGCCGCCGACGCGTTCGAGGCGGTGCGCGTCATCGCCCGCGCCAGCGGAATCGATGTGCGGTTGCGGGCGGCGCAGTACTTGCCGTGGCATCCGGGGCGGTGCGCCCAAGTGCTCGTCGCTGACACCCCGGTCGGTTATGCGGGCCAGCTGCATCCCGCGGTGATCGAGCGCTCCGGGCTGCCCAACGGTACCTGCGCCCTGGAGCTGAACCTGGACGCGATGCCCATCCCGCTGCTGCTGCCCGCGCCCCGGGTGTCGCCGTTCCCGGCCGTCTTCCAGGACGTCAGCCTGGTGGTGCCCGCCCACGTACCTGCTCAGGCGGTGTCCGACGCGGTACGTGAGGGTGCGGGGGAGCTGCTTGAAGACCTTCAGTTGTTCGACGTGTTCACCGGGCCGCAGATCGGCGAGGACCGCAAATCGCTGACCTTCGCGCTGCGGTTCCGTGCACCCGACCGCACGCTCACCGAGGACGAAGCCACTGCGGCCCGCGACGCCGCGGTCAGCCGCGCCGCCGAGGCGGTCGGCGCGGAGCTGCGCGCCTGATGGAATGGATTTGCAAACCACTGCATAACCATGCAGAATCGGCGGAATGGCCGACGGGATGAAGGTGGCGGTTGCCGGTGCCAGCGGCTACGCGGGCGGTGAAATCCTACGCCTGCTGCTCGGGCACCCGGGCTACGCGCACGGGCGCCTCACGATAGGCGCGGTGACCGCGGCCACCAGCGCCGGCAGCACGCTCGGTGAGCACCATCCGCACCTGACACCGCTGGCCGAGCGCGTGGTCGAACCGACCGAGCTCGACGTGCTTGCCGGTCACGACGTCGTATTCCTGGCCTTGCCGCACGGCCATTCGGCCGCGCTGGCCGAACAGCTCGGCAACGACACCCTGATCATCGACTGCGGGGCCGACTTCCGGCTCACCGACCGCTGCGCGTGGGAACGGTTCTACGGATCGCCTCACGCCGGCAGCTGGCCGTACGGGCTGCCGGAGCTGCCCGGCGCGCGCGAGCGGCTGCGCGGCGCCCGCCGCATCGCGGTTCCGGGCTGCTACCCGACCGCGGCGCTGCTGGCGCTGCTGCCCGCGGTAGCCGAGGACCTCATCGAGCCGGCCGTCACCGTGGTCGCCGTCAGCGGCACCTCCGGGGCCGGCCGCGCCGCCAAGACCGACCTGCTGGGCGCGGAGGTTATCGGCTCGGCACGGGCCTACAACATCGCCGGGGCGCATCGGCACACCCCCGAGATCGCCCAGGGCCTGGGCGCCGTCACCGGCCGCGACGTGACCGTGTCATTCACGCCGGTGCTCATCCCAACATCGCGTGGCATCCTGGCGACGTGCACCGCGCGCACGCGCGCGCCGCTGTCCCAGCTGCGTGAAGCCTACGAAAAGGTCTATCACACAGAACCTTTCGTATACCTGATGCCAGAAGGACAACTGCCCCGAACCGGGGCCGTGATCGGCAGCAACGCGGCGCACATCGCCGTCGCGGTCGACGAGGCGGCGAGCACGTTCGTGGCGATCGCCGCAATCGACAATCTGGTCAAGGGAACGGCCGGTGCCGCCGTGCAGTCGATGAACGTGGCGCTGGGTTGGCCGGAGACGGAAGGCCTTTCGGTGATCGGGGTGGCGCCATGACGCGCGCCGGTGACGATGGTGCCGGCGTAGCCGGGATCGAAGGGGTGGCGCCATGACGCGCGCCGGTGACGATGGTGCCGGCGTAGCCGGGATCGAAGGAGTGGCGCCATGACACACGCCGGTGACGATGGTGCCGGCGTAGCCGGGATCGAAGGAGTGGCGCCATGACACACGCCGCCGCCGAAACGCGGTTGCTGCGCGAACAAGGCGTCACCGCGCCGGCCGGGTTTCGGGCCGCCGGCATCGCCGCCGGGATCAAGGCCTCTGGCAATCGCGACCTTGCCCTGATCTTCAACGAAGGACCCGACTACGCGGCGGCCGGGGTGTTCACCCGCAACAAGATCAAAGCCGCGCCGGTGCTGTGGAGCCAGCAGGTGCTGACCACCGGCGCATTGCGCGCGGTGATCCTCAACTCCGGCGGCGCCAACGCCTGCACCGGACCGGGCGGGTTCCAGGACACGCACGCCACCGCGGAAGCCGTCGCGGCCGCGTTGTCGGACTGGGGAACCGAGACCGGCGCCATCGAGGTCGCGGTGTGCTCGACCGGGTTGATCGGTGACCGGCTGCCGATGGACAAGGTGCTCGCCGGGGTGCGCACGATCGTGCAGGAGATGGCCGGGGGCCTGTCCGGGGGCGACGAGGCGGCGCAGGCGATCATGACCACCGACACCGTGCCCAAACAGGTTGCGCTGCACCATCCGGACAACTGGACCGTCGGTGCAATGGCCAAGGGCGCCGGCATGCTCGCGCCGTCGTTGGCAACGATGCTCTGCGTCCTCACCACCGACGCCGCCGTCGGCGCCGCGGCGCTGGACTCCGCACTGCGCCACGCCAGCGCCCGCACTTTCGACCGGCTCGACATCGACGGCGCCTGCTCGACCAACGACACGGTGCTGCTGCTCACTTCGGGGGCCAGCGGAATCGCGCCCAGCCAAGCCGACCTCGACCAGGCCGTGGAGCAGGTCTGCGACGACCTGTGCGCCCAGTTGCAGGCCGACGCTGAGGGCGTCACCAAGCGGGTCAACGTCACCGTGCAGGGCGCAGCCTCCGAGGTCGACGCTCTGGTTGCCGCGCGGACGATCGCCCGCGACTCCCTGGTCAAGACGGCGGTGTTCGGTTCGGACCCCAACTGGGGCCGGGTGCTCGCCGCCGTCGGCATGGCGCCCATCGCATTGGACCCCGAACGGATCACGGTGTCATTCAATGGCTTTGCCGTCTTCGCCGACGGTGCCGGGGCGCCGGGTGCGCGTGCGGTGGACCTGTCGGGAGCCGACATCGACATCGCGGTCGATCTGGGCCTCGGTGACGGTCGGGTCACCATCCGGACCACCGACCTGTCGCACGGCTACGTCGAAGAGAATTCGGCCTACAGCTCATGAGCCGCGCCGGTGACGATGCAGGACGACGTGATGAGAAGGAGCGGCGCTCATGAGCTCCGCCACCGAAGCGTTGACCACCGCGGTCAAGGCGCAGGTGCTGGCCGAAGCCCTGCCCTGGCTCAAGCAGCTACACGGAAAGATCGTCGTCATCAAGTACGGCGGCAACGCCATGACCGACGACACACTGCGGCACGCCTTCGCCGCCGACATGGCCTTCCTGCGCAACTGCGGCATTCATCCCGTGGTGGTGCACGGCGGCGGCCCCCAGATCAGCACGATGCTGCGCCGGCTCGGCATCCCCGGGGACTTCAAGGGCGGATTCCGGGTCACCACACCGGAAGTGCTCGACGTGGCGCGGATGGTGTTGTTCGGCCAAGTCGGCCGCGAACTGGTCAACCTGATCAACGCCCATGGACCGTATGCCGTCGGCATCACCGGTGAAGACGCCCAGCTGTTCACGGCCGTGCGGCGCAGCGTCACCGTGGACGGCGTGGCCACCGACATCGGCCTGGTCGGAGACGTCGAACGGGTGAACACCGCAGCGGTGCTGGATCTGATTGCCGCACGGCGTATTCCGGTGGTGTCCACGCTGGCCCCGGATGCCGAGGGCGTGGTGCACAACATCAACGCCGACACCGCCGCGGCGGCCCTGGCCGAAGCGCTGCACGCCGAGAAGCTGTTGATGCTCACCGATGTCGAAGGCCTGTACACGAGCTGGCCGGACCGCGGATCGCTGGTCAGCGAAATCGACACTGCCACATTGTCGCAACTACTACCCACGCTAGAGGCGGGCATGATTCCCAAAGTCGAGGCCTGCCTGCGGGCGGTGACCGGGGGTGTGCCGAGCGCGCACGTCATCGACGGGCGGGTCGAACACTGTGTGCTGGTGGAACTTTTCACCAACGACGGCACCGGCACCAAGGTGGTGAGCGCGTGACGGCGACGATGCAGAGCGCAGCGATGAAGAGGAGCGTCACCATTGGCTGAGACCCGCACTGACGCCATCAAGCAGCGGTGGGAAGCCGTGATGATGAACAATTACGGCACCCCGCCGATGGCTTTGGCGAGCGGCGAGGGCGCCCTGGTCACCGATGTGGACGGGAATACCTATCTCGACCTGCTCGGCGGCATCGCGGTCAACGTGCTGGGCCACCGCCACCCGGCGATCATCGAGGCGGTCACCCGGCAGATGTCGACGCTGGGCCACACCTCCAATCTGTACGCGACCGAACCGAGTCTCGCCCTGGCCGAAGAGCTCGTCGCCCTGCTGGGTGCGGGCAACGACACCGGGGCCCCGGCGCGGGTGTTCTTCTGCAACTCCGGAACCGAGGCCAACGAGGTGGCGTTCAAGCTGTCTCGGCTCACCGGACGCACCAAACTGGTTGCCGCACAAGACGCCTTTCATGGGCGAACCATGGGTTCGCTGGCGCTGACCGGTCAGCCGAGCAAGCAGGCGCCGTTCGCGCCGCTGCCCGGCGACGTCACCCATGTGCCCTACGGTGACGTGGACGCCCTCGCCGCCGCGGTCGACGACGCCACCGCCGCCGTGTTTTTGGAGCCGATCATGGGGGAGAGCGGCGTCGTCGTGCCGCCCGAGGGCTACCTCGTGGAAGCGCGTGACATCACGGCGCGGCACGGTGCGCTGCTGGTGCTCGACGAGGTGCAAACCGGGATGGGCCGCACCGGAACGTTTTTCGCCCACCAGCATGACGGCATCACTCCGGACGTGGTGACGCTGGCCAAGGGGCTCGGCGGCGGCCTGCCCATCGGCGCCTGCCTGGCCATCGGCCCGGCGGCCGACCTGATGACCCCCGGCCTGCACGGAAGCACCTTCGGCGGCAACCCGATCTGCGCGGCGGCGGCGCTCGCGGTGCTGCGGGTGCTGGCCGACGAGAACCTGGTCCGGCACGCCGAGGTGCTGGGCAAGTCGTTGCGCCACAACATCGAGGCTTTGTGCCATCCTCTGATCGATCACGTGCGCGGCCGCGGGTTGCTGCAGGGCATGGTGCTGACCGCGCCGCGCGCCAAGGACGCCGAAAACGCCGCACGACGGGCCGGATTCCTCGTCAACGCCGCCGCGCCGGACGTCCTGCGGCTGGCGCCGCCGCTGATCATCACCGATGCGCAAATCGACGGCTTCATCGCCGCGCTGCCGGGAATCCTCGATGAATCTGCCGGAGCCGCAGCATGATTCGACACTTCCTCCGCGACGACGACCTGTCGCCCACTGAGCAGGCCGAGGTGCTGCAGCTTGCCGCCGAACTGAAGAAGGATCCGTTCGGTAGCCGACCGCTGGACGGCCCGCGCGGGGTCGCGGTCCTGTTCGACAAGAATTCCACCCGCACCCGATTCTCGTTCGAGATGGGCATCGCCCAACTCGGCGGGCACGCCGTCGTCGTCGATGCCCGCAGCACCCAGCTGGGCCGCGATGAAACCCTGGCGGACACCGCACGGGTGCTGTCGCGGTACGTCGAGGCCATCGTCTGGCGGACGTTCGGCCAGGAGCGCCTGGAGGCCATGGCCGCGACCGCGACGGTGCCGGTGGTCAACGCGCTCTCCGATGAATTCCATCCCTGCCAGGTGCTTGCCGATCTGCAGACCATCGCCGAGCACAAGGGTGCGCTAACCGGTTTGCGGATGACCTATTTCGGTGATGGGGCCAACAACATGGCCCACTCGCTGATGCTCGGTGGCGTCACGGCCGGCATTCACGTCACCGTCGCGGCCCCGGACGGCTTCGCCCCCGACCCGGTGTTCGTGACCGCGGCCCAACGACGCGCCGAAGCCACCGGCGCCACGGTCATTGTCACCACCGACGCCCAGGCGGCCGCGCGCGGCGCCGACGTCCTGGTCACCGACACCTGGACCTCGATGGGGCAGGAGGACGACGGGCTGGACCGCCTCACACCGTTTCGGCCCTATCAGATCAACGCCCGCCTGCTGTCCCTGGCCGACCCGGAAGCCATTGTGTTGCACTGCCTTCCGGCTCACCGCGGCGACGAGATCACCGACGAGGTGATGGACGGGTCGGCCAGCGTGGTCTGGGACGAGGCCGAAAACCGGTTGCACGCGCAAAAAGCGCTACTGGCGTGGCTGCTGGAGCGGCGCTCATGACTAGGTCGAAGACCACACCCGAAACCACCCGGGCCGGCCGGCAGGCGCGCATCGTGGCCATCCTGTCGTCGGCCGAGGTGCGCAGCCAGAGCGAACTGGCCGCGCTGCTGGCAGACGACGGCATCGATGTCACCCAGGCGACCCTGTCGCGAGACCTGGAAGAGCTGGGTGCGGTGAAGCTGCGCGGGGCCGACGGCGGCGTCGGGGTCTACATGGTTCTCGAGGACGGCAACCCGGTGCGGGGGGTATCGGGCGGCACCGCCAGGCTGTCGCGGCTGCTGAGCGAACTGCTGGTGTCGGCCGATTCCAGCGCCAACCTCGCGGTGCTGCGCACGCCGCCCGGCGCCGCCGACTATCTGGCCAGCGCGATCGACCGCGCGGCGCTACCGTACGTCGTCGGCACCATCGCCGGTGATGACACCGTCTTCGTGGCCGCTCGAGAGCCGATGACCGGCGCCGAGCTGGCCACCACCCTGGAAAAACTCACTTGAGCGTTTCAACCTAAGGAGATTGGTTCATGTCAGAACGCGTCATCCTGGCGTATTCCGGCGGTCTGGACACCTCGGTGGCCATCAGCTGGATCGGCAAGGAGACCGGCCGTGAGGTCGTAGCGGTGGCGATCGACCTCGGCCAGGGCGGCGAAGACATGGAGGTCATTCGCCAGCGGGCTCTGGACTGCGGCGCGGTGGAAGCCGTCGTCGTCGATGCCCGAGACGAATTCGCCGACTACTACTGCCTGCCCACGATCCTGTCCAATGCGCTCTACATGGACCGCTACCCGCTGGTGTCGGCGATCAGCCGGCCGCTGATCGTCAAGCACCTGGTGGCGGCGGCGCGCGAGCACGGCGGCAACATCGTCGCACACGGCTGCACCGGCAAGGGTAACGACCAGGTCCGATTCGAGGTCGGATTCGGTTCGCTGGCACCCGATCTCGAGGTGCTGGCGCCGGTTCGTGATTACGCGTGGACGCGGGAGAAGGCGATCGCGTTCGCCGAAGAGAACGCCATCCCGATCAACGTGACCAAGCGCTCGCCGTTCTCCATCGATCAGAACGTGTGGGGCCGCGCGGTGGAAACGGGTTTCCTGGAACATCTTTGGAACGCGCCCACCAAGGACGTGTACGCCTACACCGAGGACCCCACGCTGAACTGGAGCACGCCGGACGAGGTGATCGTCGGGTTCGAACGCGGCGTGCCGGTGGCGATCGACGGCAAGCCCGTGTCGGTGCTGGGTGCCATCGAGGAACTCAACACCCGTGCGGGCGCCCAGGGCGTGGGCCGGCTCGACGTGGTCGAGGACCGGCTGGTGGGCATCAAGAGCCGCGAGATCTACGAGGCGCCCGGCGCCATGGTGCTCATCACCGCGCACACCGAGCTCGAACACGTCACCCTGGAACGGGAACTGGGCCGGTTCAAGCGGCACACCGATCAGCGTTGGGCCGAGCTGGTTTACGACGGGCTGTGGTATTCACCGCTCAAGGACGCTCTGGAGAGCTTCGTCGCCAGGACCCAGGAGCACGTGTCGGGTGAAGTGCGAATGGTGTTGCACGGGGGCCACATTGCGGTCAACGGCCGGCGCAGCGCGGAGTCACTCTACGACTTCAATCTGGCCACCTACGACGAAGGCGACAGCTTCGATCAGTCGGCGGCCAAGGGTTTCGTCTACGTACACGGGCTGTCCTCGAAGATCGCGTCCCGCCGGGACCAGACGTCAAAGGGCCCGGCCGAAGCGTGAGCACGCGCGAGGGGTCACTGTGGGGCGGGCGGTTCGCCGACGGCCCGTCGGATGCGCTGGCCGCGCTGAGCAAGTCCACCCACTTCGACTGGGTGCTGGCCCCCTACGACATCATCGCCTCGCGGGCCCACACCGTGATCCTGTTCCGGGCCGGGCTGCTGAACGAAGAGCAGCGCGACGGACTGCTGGCGGGCCTCGACCAGCTCGCCGAGGACGTCGCCGACGGCAGCTTCGCGCCTCTGGTCACCGATGAGGACGTGCACGGGGCGCTGGAGCGCGGGCTGATCGACCGGGTAGGACCCGACCTGGGCGGGCGGCTGCGGGCCGGCCGGTCGCGCAACGACCAGGTGGCCACCCTGTTCCGGATGTGGCTGCGCGACGCGGTGCGCCGGGTCGCCACCGCGGCGCTGGAGGTCGTCGGCGCGCTGGCCGCACAGGCCGGGGCCCACCCCGGCGCAATCATGCCGGGCAAGACGCATATGCAGTCCGCACAGCCGGTGCTGCTCGCCCACCACCTGCTGGCGCACGCCCACCCGTTGCTGCGCGACGTCGACCGGATCGTCGACTTCGACCGGCGGGCCGGGGTGTCCCCGTACGGCTCGGGCGCCCTGGCCGGTTCCTCGCTGGGCCTGGACCCCGACGCGATTGCCGCGGAGCTCGGTTTCACCACTGCGGCCGACAACTCCATCGACGCGACAGCCGCCCGGGATTTCGCCGCGGAGGCGGCCTTCGTTTTCGCCATGATCGGTGTCGATTTGTCCCGGCTGGCCGAGGACATCATCCTGTGGAGCTCGACGGAATTCGGCTACGTCACCCTGCACGATTCGTGGTCGACCGGCAGCTCGATCATGCCGCAGAAGAAGAACCCCGACATCGCCGAGCTGGCCAGGGGCAAGTCCGGCCGGCTGATCGGCAACCTGACCGGCCTGCTGGCCACGCTGAAGGCCCAGCCGCTCGCCTACAACCGTGACCTGCAGGAAGACAAGGAACCGGTGTTCGATTCGGTTGCCCAGCTGGAGTTGGTGCTCCCGGCGATGGCCGGGCTCCTGCGCAGCCTGACCTTCGATGTCGAGCGGATGGCCGCCCTGGCCCCGGCCGGCTACACGCTGGCCACCGATATCGCCGAATGGCTGGTGCGCCAGGGGGTGCCGTTCCGGTCCGCGCACGAGGCCGCCGGCGCCGCGGTGCGCGCCGCCGAGCAACGGGCCGTCGGACTCGACGAGCTGACCGACGACGAATTGGCCGCCATCAGCCCCGATCTCACGCCACAGGTACGGGAGGTTTTGACGATCGAAGGCTCGGTGGCCTCACGCGACGCGCGGGGTGGCACCGCGCCGGTTCGCGTCGCCGAGCAGATCGAAACCGTCCTGGCCAGTGCTGATAGGCTCAAAAACCAGCTGCGCGACGACGCTTGAGATGGCTTTGGTTTCCCTGACTAACCGCGACATGCAGAATAGACTTCGGGCTCAGAGCGATCCGGTTGAACGTTTCGGGGCGGGTCCTCGTTGCCAAAAGCGTGGGAGAACAATGAGCGTCATCGCGGGTGTCTTCGGTGCGTTACCACCGCACCGCTACTCGCAGCGTGAACTCACCGATTTTTTCGTCAGCATCCCGGAGTTCGAGGGTTACGAGGACATCGTCCGGCAGCTGCACGCCAGCGCCAAGGTCGGCGGCCGCCACCTGGTGCTGCCGCTGGAGCAGTATCCCGCGCTGACCGACTTCGGCATGGCGAACCGGATCTTCACCGAGCACGCGGTGAAGCTGGGCTGCGAAGCGCTGTCCGGGGCCCTCGACGAGGCGGGACTGCGGCCGCGGGACGTCGACGTGCTCATCACCACCACCGTCACCGGCCTCAGCGTGCCCTCCGTGGACGCCCGGATCGCCGCGCAGCTAGGCCTGCGCGACGATGTGCGCCGGGTGCCGCTGTTCGGCCTGGGCTGCGTCGCCGGCGCCGCGGGTGTGGCCCGCGTGAACGACTACCTGCGCGGTGCGCCGGACGCCGTGGCCGCCCTGATCTCCGTCGAACTCTGCTCGCTGACCTATCCCGGATACACGCCGTCGCTGGCCGGCCTGGTCGGCAGTGCGCTGTTCGCCGACGGGGCCGCGGCGGCGGTGGCCGTCGGCGAGCGGCGCGCCCAACGACTGGACCCCAGCGGGCCAACCATCCTTGACTCGCGCAGCCACCTGTATCCCGATTCGCTGCGCACCATGGGCTTCGACGTGGGCGCCACCGGCTTCGAGCTGGTGCTGTCCAAGGACGTCGCGGCCGTCGTCGAGCAATACATCGAAGCCGATGTCACCGAGTTCCTGGGGGCACACGGCCTGACCACGGCCGACATCGGGGCCTTCGTGAGCCACCCCGGCGGGCCCAAGGTCATCGAGGCGATCAACGCGGCGCTCGGCCTGCCGCCGGAGGCACTCGAACTCACCTGGCGTTCACTCGGGGAGATCGGCAACCTCTCGTCGGCGTCGGTGTTGCACGTGCTGCGCGACACCATGGCCAAGCCGCCGCCGAGCGAAAGCCCCGGTCTGATGCTCGCGATGGGCCCGGGATTCTGTTCCGAATTGGTGTTGTTGCGTTGGCATTGATTTTTCGCCCGTGCACTTCCACCGCATGGCGTCGCTTTTTGGACTTTGAGAGTTTGTGGCGATGGGACCGTTGTTGTTGTGGGACAGACCCGTCGCGAAGTATCGCTGTGAGTGACACGAGAGGCCGCCTTCGATGAACGGCAACAACGAAGAGCTGATCAAGGCTCTTCGCCAATCGCTGAAAGAAACCGAACGGCTCAAGCGCGAGAACCGCCAGTACCTGGCCCTGTTAGCGGAAAAAGCGACCGAACCGGTAGCGGTGGTCGGCATGGGCTGCCGGTACCCCGGCGGGGTGAATTCTCCAGAGGCGTTGTGGCAGATGGTGGTTGACGGCCGGGATGTGGTCTCGGAGTTTCCCACCGACCGAGGTTGGAACTTGGCCGGTCTGTTCGACGCGGATCCCGACGCCGTAGGCAAGTCCTACGCGCGCTGCGGTGGTTTCCTCTCGGATATGGCCGATTTCGATGCCGCATTCTTCGGGATCGCCCCCAGCGAGGCGCTCGCCATGGACCCGCAACAGCGCCTGTTGCTCGAGGTGTCCTGGGAGGCGTTGGAGCGGGCCGGGATTGACCCCGTCACCCTGCGCGGCTCGGCGACCGGTGTGTTCGCCGGGATATTCCACGGCTCCTACGGGGGTCAGGGTCGGGTCCCCGGGCACCTGGAGCGATATGGTCTGCGCGGATCCACGCTCAGCGTGGCCTCGGGCCGGGTGGCCTATTCGCTGGGGCTGGAGGGCCCGGCGGTCTCGGTGGACACGGCCTGTTCGTCGTCGTTGGTGGCCCTGCACCTGGCGGCGCAGTCGTTGCGTTCCGGCGAGTGCGACCTGGCATTGGCCGGTGGAGTGACGGTGATGGCCACACCCGCCATGTTCATCGAGTTCAGCCGGCAACGCGCCCTGGCCGCAGACGGTCGATGCAAGGCATACGCGGGTGCCGCCGACGGCACCGGGTTTTCCGAAGGTGTCGGTGTGCTGGCGCTGGAGCGCCTAGCGGATGCCCGGCGACACGGGCATCCGGTGCTGGCCCTGGTGCGCGGGTCCGCAGTGAATCAGGACGGCGCGTCCAATGGCCTTGCGACGCCCAACGGGCCGTCGCAGCAACGGGTGATCCGGGCGGCGCTGGCCAATGCGCGGCTGGGCGCGGCCGATGTCGATCTGGTCGAGGGTCACGGCACCGGCACCACCCTCGGGGATCCCATTGAAGCCCAAGCGGTTCTGGCGACCTACGGGCAGGACCGTCCGGCCGATCAGCCGCTGTGGCTGGGCTCGATCAAATCGAACATGGGCCATACCTCGGCGGCCGCCGGTGCCGGCGGGGTGATCAAGATGGTACAGGCGATCCGGCACGGGGTGATGCCCAAGACGCTGCACGTGAATGAGCCTACGCCGCACGTGGATTGGACGGCCGGGGCGGTGTCGCTGCTGACCGAGCAGCGGCCCTGGCCGGCGGTCGACCGGCCGCGTCGCGCGGGCGTCTCCTCCTTCGGCATCAGCGGCACCAATGCGCACGTCATCGTGGAGCAGTATGTCCCGGAGCCCGAAAGCGTCACGCGGACAGGCGATGACGTGGTGGTCCCGTGGGTGCTCTCGGCCCGCTCGAGTGAGGCGCTGGCCAACCAGGCGGCACGGCTGCTGGCCCGCGTGAAAGCCGATCCCGGGGTGCGGGTGTTGGACGTGGGCTGGTCGCTCGTCGCGACGCGGTCGAGCTTCGAGCATCGGGCGGTCGTCGTAGGCGCAGACGGGGCGCAATTGCTGCGTGGACTGACGGCATTGGCTGCCGGTGAGCAGGGTGCGGGCCTGGTGACGGGCCGGGCGCAGCCGGTGGGCAAGACCGTGTTGGTGTTCCCCGGCCAAGGTTCGCAATGGGCCGGCATGGGCGCCCAATTACTGGACAGTTCAACGGTGTTCGCCGAGCACCTACAGCGCTGCGCTGACGCGCTCGCCGAATACGTCGACTGGTCGCTGATCGACGTGATCCGCGGCGCACCGGACGCCCCGGGATTGGACCGGGTGGACGTGGTGCAACCGGCGTTGTGGGCGGTGATGGTGTCGCTGGCCGAACTGTGGCGCTCGGTCGGCGTGGTTCCCGATGCGGTGATCGGCCATTCGCAGGGCGAAATCGCGGCGGCCTACGTGGCGGGGGCGTTGTCATTGGAAGACGCCGCCCGGGTCGTCGCGCAGCGCAGTCGGCTGCTCGTGCGGCTGTCGGGCCGGGGCGGCATGGTCTCGTTGGCGTGCAGTCTGCCGCGCGCCGAGCGGCTGATCGCCGGCTGGGGCGAGCGACTGAACATTGCAACCGTCAACGGTGTTGCGGCGGTGGTGGTGTCCGGCGAGGTGGATGCGCTGGCCGAACTGATACAACGTAGCGAGGCCGACAACGTCCGCGCCCGCCGGATCGACGTCGACTACGCATCGCATTCCGCACAGGTCGACGCGATCCGCGAGCCGCTCGCCGACGCGCTGCGCGGCCTCGAGCCGCGGTCCTCCGCGGTCGCCTTCTTCTCGACGGTCACCGGCGAGCCGATGGACACTGCGGGACTGAACGCCGACTACTGGTTCCAAAGCATCCGGCGCACCGTGCAATTCGAGCGGGCGGTGCGCAGCGCGTGCGAAGCGGGCTATCAGGTGTTCATCGAATCCAGCCCACATCCCGTACTGATGGCGGCCATCGAAGAAACCATGCCAGACAGCGAGCGGGCCTGCGCCATCCCGTCGCTCGGCCGCGACGACGGCGGCCTGGACCGCTTCTGGCTCTCGGTCGCGCAGGCCCACGTTGCGGGCGTGACCGTAGACTGGCGCGCCGCGATGGCCGGCCTGGGTGGCCGGACCGTTGACTTGCCGACATACGGGTTTGTCCGGCAACACTTTTGGCTTCCCGGTGGGTCGGCGGGGTCGCAAGATGTCGGCACCCTGGGCCTGGTCGCCGCCGGGCACGGGTTGCTCGGTGCCGTGGTACCACGGCCCGATTCCGGTGGTGTGGTGCTGACGGGCCGGTTGTCGACGGCGGACCACCCGTGGCTGGCCGATCACGCGGTGGGCGAGACCGTGTTGTTTCCAGGGGCCGGATTCGTCGAACTGGCCATCCGCGCGGGCGATGAGGTCGGTTGTGGGGTGCTAGACGAGTTGACCTTGTCGGCTCCGCTGCTGTTGTCCCGGGCCGAGGGCGTACGTGTACAGCTGGTGGTCGGCGCACCCGACGAGTCGGGCATGCGGCGGGTGTCGGTGTATTCCGCCGACGCCCAGCCGGATTCGGATTGGATGCTGCATGCCGAGGGCGCGTTGCGGCCCGGCACCGTCACGGCGGCCGCCGACTTGTCGGTCTGGCCGCCCGCCGGCGCGACCGCGGTGGACATCACCGGCGCCTACGCGCGGCTGGCGCAGCGGGGCTACGAATACGGCGGCGCCTTCCAGGGTCTGCGGGCCGTGTGGCAGCGCGGGGACGAGATCTTCGCCGAGGTCGGCGTGCCCGAGGCCGGCGCCCAGGACGGCGGCTTCGGAGTACACCCTGTGCTCCTGGATGCCGCGTTGCAGGCGATCGTTGTCGCCGCCGAGCAAGCCCAGACCGTGTTGCCGTTCTCGTGGCAGGGCGTGTCGTTGCATGCGTCGGGTGCGACGCGGGCGCGGGTCCGGATTGCGCCGGCCGGCGCCGGCTCGGTCTCCGTGGAACTGGCCGACGGGACGGGACTTCCGGTGCTCACGGTGCGATCGTTGGCCATGCGCCCAGTCTCGGCCGAGCAGTTGACGGCCGCTGCTCCCGCACAGCGCACCGGGGGATTGCTCGACGTGACGTGGTCGCCGATCGCGTTGCGCGGCGGCGCGGGTGGCGCCGAGGTGACGGTGTGGGAGCTGGGCGATCATGGCGGTGACGTGGTCAAGGCGGTGCACGCCGCGGCCACCGAGATATTGGCGACGCTGCAATCTCGCCTGGGCGACGAAAGCAGCGCGATGCTGGCCGTGCAGACCCGGGGTGCGGTCGCCCTTGCCGGGGAAGACGTTTCGGACCTGGCCGGCGCCGCGGTGTGGGGCCTGGTGCGGTCGGCGCAAGCCGAGCACCCGGGCAGGATGGTGCTGATCGACTCGGACGGCTCCGTGGACGCCGGCGCGGTGATCGATTGTGGCGAGCCGCAGGTGGTGGTGCGTCAGGGTGTGGCGTATGCAGCGCGGTTACGGCCCGTGCGCCCTGCGATCGGATTGCCTTCGGCGGGCTGGCGCCTGGATGCCGGCGGCGAGGGAACACTGGAAGACATTGTCGTAAGCCCCTGTCCACGAACCGAATTGACCGGTGGCCAGGTCCGGGTGGCGGTAGCCGCCGTCGGGGTGAACTTCCGCGACGTCTTGGTGGCCCTCGGGATGTATCCGGGCGGTGGCCGGCTGGGCGCCGAGGGCTCCGGCGTGGTCGTCGAGGTGGGGCCCGGCGTAACCGGTCTGGCCGTCGGTGATGCCGTGATGGGCTTGCTGGGCGTCGTCGGTTCCGAGGCAGTGGTGGATCAGCGCGTCCTGACACCGGTGCCGTCGGGACTGTCGCTGATCTCGGCCGCCGGCGTGCCGGTGGTCTTCCTGACCGCGCTGTACGGGCTGTCCGTGCTGGGCGGGTTGCGCGCCGGCGAGCGGGTCTTGGTGCACACCGCCACCGGGGGGGTGGGCATGGCCGCGGTGCAGCTCGCGCGGCACTGGGGCGCCGAGGTGTTCGTCACCGCCAGCCGTGGTAAGTGGGACACCCTGCGCGCCATGGGTTTCGATGACGATCACATCGGCGACTCGCGCACGACGGAATTCGAGGCTAAATTCGCGAAGTTCATGGCGGCCACCGACCGACCCGGGTTCGACGTCGTGCTCAATTCCCTGGCCGGCGAGTTCACCGACGCGTCGTTGCGTTTATTGGCACCGGGCGGGCGATTCATCGAAATGGGCAAGACCGATGTGCGCGATCCGCGGGTCGTCGCCGACCGATATCGGGGCGCGGCGTATCAAGCGTTCGACCTGATGGAGGCCGGTCCGGATCGCACCGCGGCCATGCTGGCAGAGATCGTGGCACTGTTGGCCGATGGCGCCTTGAAACCGTTGCCGCTGAAGACCTTTGACGTTCGCTGCGCCTCGGCTGCCTATCGGTATGTCAGTCAGGCTCGCCACATCGGCAAGGTCGCGCTGACGGTCGGGTCGGGTCCCGGTGAGGTGCTCAGTGGCTGCGGTGGCGGGCTGGCGGGGGGCAGCGTGGTGATCACCGGTGGCACCGGTATGGCCGGTTCGGCGCTGGCCCGCCACCTCGTTGACCGTTACCGAGTGGCCCACGTGGTGCTGGTCAGCCGGACCGGCGCCCGGGCCGCCGGGGTCACCGACCTGGTGGCCGCGCTGCGGGAGGGCGGGGCGCAGGTGTCGGTCGTGTCCTGTGATGTCGCCGACCCCGAAGCGGCATCGGCGATGCTGGCCCAGATACCGGCGGGCTATCCGCTGCGCGGAGTCATTCATGCCGCGGGCATTCTCGACGACGGGTTGATCTCGTCGCTGACCCCGGATCGGGTGGAGGCGGTTCTGCGCGCCAAGGTCGACGGAGCCTGGAATCTGCACGAGCTCACCCGGCAGCTGGATCTCTCGGCGTTCGTGGTGTTTTCGTCGATGGCCGGGATCGTGGGGACCCCGGGCCAGGCCAACTACGCGGCGGCCAACAGTTTCCTCGACGGGCTGGCCGCCTACCGGCGCGCCCAGGGACTTCCGGGCCTGTCGCTGGCCTGGGGCCTGTGGGAGCAGGCCTCGGCGATGACCGCGCACCTTGGGGACCGCGACAAGGCCAGGATGAGCAGAATCGGGCTGGCGCCGCTGTCCACCGAACAGGCGCTGGCGGCTTTCGACGCCGCGATGCTCGTCGACAGTCCGGTGCTGGTTGCGGCCCGGGTGGACCGGGCCGCCCTGTCCGACAACGTCGCCGCGCTGCCGCCACTGCTGCGGGAACTGGTGGCCGGTCCCACCAGGCGTGTCATCGACGACAACGACGTCACCGCCTCGACGAGCGGGCTTTCGGCGCGGCTGCACGGCCTGAGTTCCGAGGCGCGACAGCGCGAGCTGGTCGACCTGGTCTGCGGCAACGCGGCGATGGTGTTGGGTGTGCCCAGTCCGGCGGACGTCAATGCCGACCGCGCCTTCCAAGAGCTGGGGTTCGATTCGCTGACCGCCGTCGAGCTGCGCAACAGGCTCAAAAATGCTACAGGCCTTAGCCTTTCGCCGACACTGATATTCGACTATCCGACACCCACCGTGCTGGCGGCTCATCTGGACACCCAGCTGGCCGGTACTGCGGGCGCCGGCGATCAGCCGAATTTGATGGGTCGCTTCAACGACATCACGCGGGAACTGCAGGCGCTGCTCGGGGCGCCCAGCTGGGATGCCGACGACAAGTCGGTGCTGAGGACCCGCATTCACAACCTGCTCGCCGCGCTCCCGCCGGGCGATCTTGGAGATGCCGAACATCTCGACGACGACCTCGACGCCGCCACCGAAAGCCAACTCTTTGCGATCCTCGATGAAGAACTCGGCCGCTGACACCCCACAAGGAGCAACGATGCCGGGCACCACGCAGCACGTCGACTACCTGAAACGCCTCACGGCGGATCTCAGGCGGACCCGGCGGCGCGTCGCGGAATTGGAGGGCCGGCTTTCCGAGCCCGTCGCGGTGGTAGGCATGGCGTGCCGCTACGCCGGTGGAGTCGAATCACCAGAAGACCTGTGGCAACTGGTGATCGAGGGGCGCGACACGGTGTCGGACTTCCCGGCCGATCGCGGCTGGGACGTCGAAGGGCTGTACGACCCCGACCCCGATGCCAAGGGAAAGATGTACACCCGGCAGGGCAGCTTCCTGCAGGACGCGGGTGAGTTCGACGCCGGATTCTTCGGCATCGGGCCCAGCGAGGCGCTGGCCATGGATCCCCAGCAACGGATGATGCTGGAGATCTGCTGGGAAGCGTTGGAACGGGCGGGCATTGACCCATTCGCGTTGCGCGGCTCGGCGACCGGAGTGTTCGCTGGGGTCATTCACGCCGGCTATGGCGGCGAGGTGAAGGGCGAGCTGGAGGGCTACGGCCTCACGGGCTCGACGCTGAGCGTGACCTCGGGCCGGGTGTCCTATGTGCTGGGCCTGGAAGGCCCGGCCGTGTCGGTGGATACCGCGTGTTCGTCGTCGTTGGTCTCCATGCATCTGGCCGCGCAGTCGTTGCGGTCGGGCGAATGTGATCTGGCGCTGGCAGGCGGTGTGACCGTCATGGCCACCCCCGCGGCCTTCGTCGAGTTCAGCCGCCAGCGTGCGCTGGCCCCCGACGGCCGGTGCAAGGTGTACGCCGGTGCGGCGGACGGGACTTCGTGGTCGGAGGGCGCGGGTGTGCTGGTGCTCGAGCGGCTGGCCGACGCGCGCCGCCTGGGGCATCCCGTCTTGGCGGTGCTGCGCGGCACGGCGGTGAATCAGGACGGCGCGTCGAACGGGTTGACCGCACCGAACGGGCCGTCGCAGCAGCGGGTGATCCGGGCGGCGTTGGCCAACGCCGGACTGGCGGCGGCCGACGTGGATGTGGTTGAGGGTCACGGCACCGGCACCACCCTCGGGGATCCCATCGAGGCCCAGGCGCTGTTGGCGACCTACGGTCAGGATCGCCCGGCGGACCGGCCGCTGTGGTTGGGCTCGATCAAATCGAACATCGGGCATACCTCGGCAGCGGCGGGGGTGGCCGGGGTGATCAAGATGGTGCAGGCGATTCGGCACGGCGTGCTGCCCAAGACGCTGCACGTGAATGAGCCGTCGCCGCACGTGGATTGGTCGGCCGGTGCGGTGTCGCTGTTGACCGAGCCGCGGCCATGGCCCGATCACGGCGGAATACGGCGGGCCGGCGTCTCGTCGTTCGGGATCAGCGGCACCAACGCGCACGTGATCGTCGAGCAGGCCCCCGCGCAACTCGACAGCGAACCCGAACGGGTAGCCGCGACGCCGAATCCGGTGGTTCCGTGGGTGGTTTCGGCCCGGTCTCCAGAGGCGCTGGCCGGTCAGGCGCAGCGACTGCTGGATCGGCTCAGTGCCGACGAGGGCGTGCGAGCGGCTGACGTGGGTTGGTCGCTGGCGACCACCCGGGCCGCCTTCGAGCACCGCGCGGTGCTGGTGGGTGCCGACCGCGAGGCGCTGACCGCGGGGTTGGCGGGGCTGGCGTCCGGTCGGCCGGACCCGGACGTGCTGGTCGGCCGGATCCGATCGGTGGGCAAGCGGGTATTCGTCTTCCCCGGACAGGGCTCGCAGTCGCTGGGCATGGGCGCCGAGCTGTACGAGCGGTTTCCCGTGTTTGCCCAGGCTTTCGACGAGGTTGTCGCGGCGGTCGACGCCCACGCTCGGTTGCCGTTGCGTGAGGTGATGTGGGGCGGCGACCCGGAGTTGTTGCAGAGCACGGAGTTTGCCCAGCCGGCGTTGTTCGTCTTGGAGATCGCGTTGGCCGCGTTGTGGCAGTCCTTCGGTGTGGAACCCGATGTGGTGATCGGCCATTCGGTGGGAGAGATCGCCGCTGCGTGTGTGGCGGGGGCGCTGTCGGTGCCCGATGCGGCGCGGCTCGTCGCGGCGCGCGGCCGGTTGATGGCCGGGTTGCCCGCCGGCGGGGTGATGGTCGCCGTGACCGCGACGGAAGCAGAGGTAACTCCCTTGCTCAGCGGTGCCGTGAGCATCGCGGCGGTCAACGGCCCGCAATCGCTGGTGCTCTCCGGCGAGCAGGGCGCGGTGGCCGCGGTCGCGGACCGGCTGGCGGACCACGGCGCCAGGGTGCACAGGCTGGCGGTCTCGCACGCGTTTCACTCGTCGTTGATGGAGCCGATGATGGGGGACTTCGCGACGGCGATCACTGATGTGTCGCCGGGTGAGCCGCGTGTTGCCCTGGTATCCAACCTGACCGGGCAACTGGCCGGACCCGACTACGGCACCGTCGGGTACTGGGTCGACCATGTGCGCAAGCCGGTGCGATTCATCGACGGTGTGCGGCTGGCCGAATCGCTGGGCGCCGGCGTGTTCCTGGAGGTGGGCCCGGGGGCGGCGTTGACGTCCGCGGTGGAGCAATCCTTGACGACTGACCGGGCGATCTCGGTGATGACAATGGCCAAGGGCCGCCCCGAAGTGGACTCGCTGCTGCGCGCTGCGGGACAGCTGTTCACGGCCGGGGCCGAGGTGCGGTGGGCCGCGGCCTTCGCCGAGACGGACGCCCGGCGTGTCGAGCTGCCGACGTATGCCTTTGCGCGGCGCCGGTTCTGGCTATCCAGCGATTCGGTCGGTTCGGCCAACATCGCCAGCCTGGGTCTGGCCGAGGCCGAGCATGCGCTATTGGGCGCGGTGGTCGACCGGCCGGATTCGGGTGGTGTGGTGTTGACGGGCCGGCTTTCGCTGGCGGCTCAGCCATGGCTGGCCGACCACGCGGTCGGCGGCACGGTGCTGTTCCCGGGGGCCGGCTTCGTGGAGCTGGCGTTGCGGGCCGGCGACGAGGTCGGCTGCTCGATGATCGAAGAGTTGACGCTGTCCGCACCGCTTACGGTGCCGGCGGCCGGGGTGGTGCACCTACAGGTGGTGGTCGCGGCGGCGGACGAGGCCAGAACCCGTTCGGTCGCAGTGTATTCGCGTGCCGCGCAATCAGATTGGGTGTTGCATGCCGAAGGCGTGCTGAGCGACGGTGCGGTCGCGCGGGGCACTGACCTGTCGGTGTGGCCGCCGCTGGGTGCGGACGCCGTACCCGTGGCGGGCGCGTACGACGGCCTGGCGGACCGGGGCTACGGATACGGACCGGCCTTTCAGGGGTTGCGGGCCGTCTGGCGCAGGGGGACTGAGACTTTCGCCGAGGTGGAGCTTCCGCAACAGGCCGGGGTATCGGCCGGTAACTTCGGCCTTCATCCGGTGGTCCTCGACGCGGCACTGCATGCGCTGGGAGTGGCCGACGAGCGCATCGAGACCGTCCTGCCGTTCTCGTGGCAGGGGGTGAGTCTGTACGCGGCCGGCGCATCGCGGGTCCGGGTGAGACTGGCGCCGGCCGGTGCCGGCGCCGTGTCGGTCGAGCTGGCCGACTCGTCGGGGCTGCCCGTCCTGTCGGTGCGCGAGCTGGTCACGCGTGCCGTCTCGGCCGATCAGTTGTCCGCGGCCGTGGCAGCACGTTCCGGCAGCGGTGAGCTGCTCGACGTGGTGTGGTCGCCGGTACCGCTGCCCGGCAACGACATCGGCGAGCACTTCACGGTCTGGGAGTCGCCGTGTGTGGACTCCAACGCTCTCACCACCGTCTATAGCGCGACCCACCAGGCGCTGGGTGCGCTGGGACCGTGGCTGACAGGGGACGCGGCCGGGGTCCTGGTGGTGCTGACCCGCGGAGCCGTGGGACTGGACGGCGAGGACGTCGCGGACCTGGCCGGTGCCGCCGTGTGGGGCCTGACGCGTTCGGCGCAGGCCGAGCACCCGGGCCGTGTGGTGCTGGTCGATACCGACGGAACACTCGACGTCGCAACGGTGATCGGCTGTGACGAGCCGCAATTGGTGGTGCGCGACGGTGTGGCGTACAGGCCCCGGCTGAAGCCGGCCGACCAGCGGACCATGCTGCAGCTGCCCGACCCGCCGTCGGCGTGGCGGCTGGCCGCCGGCGACGCCGGGACGCTCGAGGACCTGGCGGTGCAGGAGCACCCGCCGACGACACCGGAAACAGGTCAGGTGCGGGTGAGGGTGGCCGCGGCCGGCGTGAACTTCCGTGATGTGCTGGTGGCGCTGGGCATGTACCCCGGCGCCGCACAGCTAGGCGCCGAGGGCGCGGGAATCGTCACCGAACTCGGAGCCGGTGTAACGGATTTGGCGGCGGGGGACGCGGTCATGGGGATTTTCGGTTCGGCGGGCTCCGAGGCGGCCGTCGATCGCCGGTTGGTGACCCGGGTGCCGCCCGGGTGGTCTATGACGCAGGCCGCGGCCGTGCCGGTGGTGTTTTTGACGGCCTACTACGGGCTATCGGTGCTGGCGGCCTTGCGCGCCGGGGAGCGGGTGCTGGTGCACGCCGCCACCGGCGGCGTGGGCATGGCCGCGGTCCAGCTGGCCCGGCATTGGGGCGCGGAGGTGTTCGCAACCGCCAGCCGCGGCAAGTGGGACACCTTGCATGCCATGGGATTCGACGATGCGCACATCGCGGATTCCCGCACCCTGGATTTCGAGCGGAAATTCGCCGGTGGCGTGGACGTGGTACTCAACTCCCTGGCGGGGGAGTTCAACGACGCGTCAATGCGGCTGCTCGGGCCAGGCGGGCGCTTCATTGAAATGGGCAAGACCGACCTGCGGGACCCGGCTGCCGTCGCGGCGGCTCACCCCGGCGTGACGTATCGCGCGTTCGACCTGATGGAGGCCGGCCCCGACCGCATCGCCGACATGCTGGCGGAATTGATGCGGCTGTTCGCCGGAGGGGTGCTGACGCCGTTGCCGGTCAAGGCGTTCGACGCGCGCGCCGCCGCCGACGCCTACCGGTTTGTCAGCCAGGCCCGCCACATCGGCAAGGTCGTGCTCACCATGCCGGACGGTCCCGCCGGGCTGGCGGGCGGCACCGCGCTGATCACCGGTGGCACCGGAATGGCGGGTTCTGCGGTGGCGCGGCACCTTGTGGAGCGGCACCGGGTGCCCCATGTGCTGCTGGTCAGCCGCAGCGGTGAACGCGCCGACGGCATGGCGGAGCTGGCCGCCGAATTGCGCCAAAAGGGCGCATCGGTGTCCGTGGCGGCCTGCGATGTCGGCGACCGGGATGCCGTCGCGGCGGTGCTGGCGGGGGTGCCCGCGCAGTTCCCGTTGCGCTCGGTGTTCCACGCGGCGGGCGTACTCGACGACGCGGTGATCGCGTCGTTGACGCCCGCTCGCATCGACACGGTGCTGCGTGCCAAGGTTGACGGGGCCTGGCATCTGCACGAGTTGACCAAGGAGCTGGATCTGTCGGCGTTCGTGGCGTTTTCGTCGATGGCCGGCATCGTGGGTGCGCCGGGCCAGGGAAACTACGCCGCGGCCAACAGCTTCCTCGACGCGCTGGCCGCGCACCGCCGCGCCCACGGGCTGCCGGGTTTGTCGGTGGCCTGGGGGATGTGGGAGGAGATCTCGACGATGACGCGGGACCTCGGCGATCGTGACAAGGCCAGGATGAGCCGGGCCGGGTTGAGCGCGTTGTCCACCATGCAGGCACTGGAGCTGCTGGATGCCGCGTTGCTGACCGAGCACCCCATGGTGGTGGGCACCCGACTGGACAGGGCAGCGTTGGCGCACCACAGCGACACGCTGCCGCCGTTGCTCAGCCAGCTGGCCAGCCGCCCGGCCCGCCGGGTCCTGGAGCACACCGACATGGTGTCCCTGACGGGCCTGCGGGCGCGCCTGGAGGGCATGACCCCCGAACAGCGGCGTGCCGAACTAATCGAATTGGTCTGCACCAATGCGGCCACGGTATTGGGCCACAGCACCGCGGACGTCAACGCCGGGGACGCGTTTCAAGACCTCGGCTTCGATTCGCTGACCGCCGTCGAACTGCGCAACCGGCTGAAAATCGCGACGGGGCTCACCCTTTCGCCCACGCTGATCTTCGACCAGCCCACGCCAAGCGCACTTGCCGAACACCTCGACGCCCAGCTGACCACCAGCGCCCCCGAAGGGCAACCGCCCGATCGCGTGACCCGCTTCAACGGCATTGCCCGAGAGCTACAGGCCCTGCTCAACCAGCCCGATCTGAGTCCCGGCGACAGGGCGCAGCTCATCACCCGGCTGGAAAGTCTGTTGAGCAGCGTGACGGGCACATCGCCGGCCCCGCTGCTGCTGCACCCCGAGGACGCGTTCGACGACGACATCTCAACCGCCACCGAGAACCAGCTTTTCGCGATTCTCGACGACGAAGTCGGCCCCTGACCTTGCCGTCGACCGACGTAGCGATCATCGGGCTGGCATGCAGGTTTCCCGCCGCCGCCGACCCCGCCGCGTTCTGGCGCTTGATCCGCGAGGGACGTGAGGCCACTGAGTTCACCGGGGACGCGGGCGAATTCGACGCCGACTTCTTCAACCTGTCACCGCGTGAGGCGTGCGCCATGGATCCCCGGCAACGCCTGGCCCTCGAACTGACCTGGGAATTGTTCGAAGACGCCTACCTATTGCCGGAAACGCTTCGGGGAGAGCAAATTTCGGTTTACCTCGGGGCGATGACAGATGACTACGCCGCACTGACGCTGCGCGACCTTGCCGATAACCTGGACCACCACACCTTCGCCGGGATCAGCCGTGCGATGATCGCCAACCGCATCTCGTACGCCTTCGGATTGCATGGCCCGAGCATGACCGTCGATTCCGGCCAGTCGTCTTCTCTGGTGGCGGTGCACCTTGGCTGCGAAAGCGTGGCCACCGGCCAGTCGACGCTGGCGATCGCGGGCGGAGTCCATCTCAACCTGGCCAACGAAATCGCGGTGATGGAAAGGGAATTCGGCGCGGTATCGGCGTCGGGTCACACATATGCGTTCGATCGGCGCGCCGACGGCTACGTGCGCGGTGAAGGCGGCGGACTGGTGCTGCTCAAACCCTTACCGTCGGCACTGGATGACGGTGATCGCATCCGCGCGGTCATTCGCGGCAGCGCCGTCGCCAACGCCGGGCACAGCGCGACCGCTCAGACCGTGCCATCGGCGCGCAGCGAGGCGCACGTGATCCGGCGCGCGCTCGCCGATGCCGGCCTGCAGGGCAGCGACATCGATTACATCGAGGCCCACGGCACCGGGACGAAGGTCGGCGACGCGGTCGAAGCTCAGGCGCTGGGGGAGATCTTCGCCGAGCGCGCCCACGATCCGGTGCTGGTCGGATCGGTGAAGACCAACACCGGCCACGCCGGAGGCGCCGCGGGGATCGCGGGACTACTCAAAGCCGTACTGGCGATCGAACATGCCGCCATCCCGGCCAGCCTCAACCACACCGACCCTGACGGTGAGCTCAACAACCTTGGGCTGCAGGTCAACACCTCCCTGACGCCCTGGCCGTCGATGGATCGTCCGCGGCGGGCCGGGGTGTCCTCGTTCGGAATGGGCGGCACCAACGCGCACCTCATCGTCGAGCAACCACCCGCCCAGCGGGAAATCAGGCGACCGGAGACGCCAGGGGGCGAGGCATTGCCCTGGGTATTGTCGGCCCGCTCGGCACAGGCGTTGGCCAACCAGGCGCGACGCCTGTCGAGCTATATGGCCGACCGCCCCGACGTGAGCCCGCTCGACATGGCCTGGTCGTTGGTCAGCACCCGGACTGTCTTCGAGCACCGCGCGGTGCTGGTGTGCGGCGATCGTCCGTCACTGGCAAGGAATTTGGCGGCCCTCGCGGCGGGTGAGTCGACGCCGGAGGTGGCGGTGGGCCGGGCGATGCCATTGGGCAAGGCGGTCTTTGTGTTTCCGGGCCAGGGGTCGCAATGGCTGGGCATGGGACGGCAACTCTACGCCCGGTTCGACGTGTTCGCCCGGGCCTACGACGAGGCCGCCGCGGCGGTGGACGCTCATCTGCGGCTGCCGCTGCGTGAGGTGATGTGGGGCGCCGACCCGGAGCTGCTGCGTAGCACCGAGTTCGCCCAACCGGCGTTGTTCGTGCTCGGGCTCGCGCTGGCGGCGCTGTGGCAGTCCTTCGGTGTGGCGCCGGATGTGGTGATGGGCCACTCGGTGGGCGAGATCGCGGCGGCCTGTGTGGCCGGGGTGCTCTCGCTCACGGATGCGTCGCGCATTGTGACGGCGCGGGGACGATTGATGGCGGGGCTGCCTGCCGGCGGGGTGATGATGGCGGTCGGCGCCGGCGAGGCCGAGGTGGCCGGGTTGCTGAACGACGAGGTGAGCATCGCGGCGGTCAACGGCCCCAACGCTGTGGTGCTTTCCGGTGCGCGGGCGCCCGTTCAAGCCCTGGCGGACCGGCTGGCCCGGGAGGGCCGGCGCGTGCATCGCCTGGCGGTGTCGCACGCGTTTCATTCGCCGTTGATGCAGCCCATGATGGCGGAATTTTCCGCGGCGGTGGCCGGCATCGAGGTGAGGGCGCCGCGAATCGGGTTGGTGTCTAACGTGACCGGGCGGCTGGCCGGCGCCGGCTACGGATCGCCTCAGTACTGGACGGCGCATGTCGGTCAGCCGGTGCGCTTCTTCGAGGGCGTGCGCGCTGCCGAGGACGCCGGCGCCGAACTCTTCGTGGAACTGGGTCCGGGCGCCTCGCTGACCGCCGCGGTGGACCAATCGCTGAGCGACGAACGGGCCATATCGGTGCCCACCATGGTCAAGGATCGGCCCGAGACGGAATCGGTGCTGGGTGCGGTGGGCAGGTTGTTCACCCATGGCCTCGACGCCGACTGGTCGGGCGTGTTCGCCGGGAGGAACGCGCGACGAGTCGAGTTGCCGACGTATGGCTTTGCGCGGCAGAGGTTTTGGCTGGGTGCCAGCGCGACTCAAACGCCGCCCGCCACGGCCACCCGAACGCCCGATTTGGCGCACCGGCTGCACGGACTGACGCCCGACGACCAGCATCGGGTACTGGTGGAGCTGGTCTGCGAGCATGCGGCCGCCGTGTCCGGGCATCCGGGTGGCCACGCCATCGACCACGACCGCGCTTTCGGCGACATCGGCTTTGACTCGATGACCGGGGTTGAGCTGCGTAACCGGCTCACCAGCCATACCGGCCTCGCTTTGTCCCGGACGCTGATCTTCGATTATCCGACGCCGGCGGCGCTGGCCGACCATCTTCGCCGACAGCTTCTGCATGACGAAGCGGGCGAATCGGAGGAGGAAAAAATTTGGTCGGCGCTGCGCAACATACCCATGCGCGAGCTTCGAAGAACGGGACTGCTCGAGAAACTTCTATTGCTCGCCGGCACGCCGGAAACATCGGTCTCCGATGCAAATGTCAATGCCGACGACATCGACTCGTTGACGCCCGAAGCGTTAATCGCGATGGCGCTCAGCTCGGCGGAAGAGGATGATGCCGAATGACGAATTCCGTGCTGGCGGATATGATTACGTGGACGTAAAGCCGACTTAATAAGACATGTGTTGAATACGCGAAATTTTTGCACCGCCAAGCGGAAGCGCATTAGTTCGCCGCATGTAAGGGGAGCGTATTTGTTAAGAAATCAAGAGGATAGAGCATGAGCGTCATCGCCGGTGTATTCGGCGCGTTGCCGCCGCATCGGTATAGCCAAAGCGAAATCACCGACGCGCTCGTCGACCTCCCCGCATTGAAGGAACACGAAGGCGTGGTCCGGCGCCTGCACGCCGCCGCCCGAGTCAACGGCCGCCACTTCGTGCTGCCCCTCGAGCGGTACCGCGAGCTGACCGATTTCGGCGCGACCAACGAGATCTTCATCGACAAAGCCGTGCAGCTGGGCTGCGACGCCGTGCTGGGCGCTCTCGACGAGGCCGGGCTGCAGCCGCAAGACATCGACATGATCGCCACCACAACGGTCACCGGCATCGCGGTCCCGTCGCTCGATGCCCGGCTCGTCGGGCGGCTCGGCCTGCGCCCGGACGTGCGCCGGGCTCCGCTTTTCGGACTGGGCTGCGCGGCCGGCGCGGCGGGCGTCGGACGCCTGCACGATTACCTTCGGGGCGCGCCCGACGGTGTCGCCGTCCTGGTGTCGGTCGAGTTGTGTTCGCTCACGTTCCCGACGGTCAGGCCGACCGTGTCAGGACTGGTCGGGACGGCCATGTTCGGTGACGGCGCCGGGGCCGTGATCGCCGTCGGCGACCGGCGGGCCGAGCGACTGAATTCCGCCGGACCCGACATCGTGGATTCGCGCAGCCGTCTGTACCCCGAATCGCTGCACATCATGGGCTGGAACATCGGTTCGGACGGCATGCAACTGGCGATGTCGCCAGAACTACCGAACGTCATCGACCGTTACCTGGCCGACGACGTGAACAGTTTCCTCGCCGAACATCGGCTGACCAAGGACGACATCGGCGCCTGGGTGACCCATCCCGGCGGCCCAAGGGTGATAAACACGATCGCCAAAAGCCTCGAATTGCCCCTGGAGGCACAGGAATTGACCTGGCGCTCGCTCGGCGAAGTCGCCAACCTCTCGTCCGCGTCGGTGCTGCACATCCTGCGCGACACCATCGCCAAACCGCCGCCCAGCGGCAGCCCCGGGCTGATGCTCGCAATGGGTCCCGGCTTCGGCTCCGAGCTGGTGTTGCTGCGCTGGCACTGATTTTGTGACCGCATCGCGAAATGTGTTGCGGCTCAGTACAGCGGTGTCGACCCGCCGGTGCGGCTTCGCCACGCTTGCGGTCGCCACAGGTTCGTCATTCCAGCAGCTCGGAGAGCTCCAGCCAGCGGCTCTCCGTCTCGGCGACCTCGTCTCGAAGCGCGCGCAACTCCTGGGTGAGCCGGGTGATGCCAATGTGGTCGGACTGGTCGTGCGCGGCGAGTTCGTTGTGCTTTTCCTCGATCCGATCCGCCAATCGCGCGAGCTGGCGATCGATGGAGGCCACCTCTTTTTCGGCCGCGCGGCGCCGGGCGCCCGACATCGCTCGCGATGCGGGGTCGCGGGGCCGCGGTGATCCGGCGGTCGTCTCGCCCGTCCGCCGCTCGGCCAGTTGCAGATACTCGTCGACACCGCCGGGCAGATGCCGCAACCGGCCGTCGAGCACCGCGTACTGCTGATCGGTGACGCGCTCCAGCAGGTAGCGGTCGTGCGAGACGACGATCAGAGTGCCCGCCCACGAGTCCAGGAGATCCTCCATCGCGGCCAGGGTGTCGGTGTCGACATCGTTGGTCGGCTCGTCGAGCAGCAACACGTTGGGCTCGGCCAACAACGTCAGCATCAGCTGCAACCGCCGCTGCTCACCGCCGGACAGATCCTCGACGCGGGCGGACAGCTGGCCCCGAGCGAATCCGAGGCGCTCCAGCAGCTGGGCCGGGGTGACCTCACGGCCATCGACCTGATAGCCGCCCTGCAGGTTGCCCAGCACATCGGCGATCCGGTCGCCGCCGACCGCGGCCAGCGCATCGCCCTGCTGGTCGAGCACCGCCAGCCGCACGGTCTTGCCGCGTTTGACCCGGCCCGTGTCCGGCGTGATGGTGCCGTCGATCAAGCCCAGCAGCGTTGACTTGCCGGCGCCGTTGGCACCGACGATGCCGGTGCGCTCGCCGGGGGCGATCCGCCACTCGACGTCGCGCAGCACCGCGCGGCCCCCGAACGAGACCGACACATCGAGCAGATCGATTACGTCCTTGCCCAGCCGTGCGGTTGCCAACTTGGCCAGCTCGACGGTGTTGCGCAGCGGCGGCACGTCGGCGATCAGCTGGTTGGCAGCCTCGATCCGGAACTTGGGCTTGGAGGTGCGCGCCGGCGCCCCGCGACGCAGCCACGCCAGCTCCTTGCGCATCAGGTTTTGCCGCTTGGCCTCGGCCGCGGCGGCCATTCGGTCCCGCTCGACGCGCTGCAGCACGTAGACCGCGTATCCGCCGTCGAACGGTTCGACGATCCCGTCGTGCACCTCCCACGTGGTGGTGGCGACTTCGTCGAGGAACCAGCGGTCGTGGGTCACCAGCAACAGCCCGCCGCAGTTGCGTGCCCAGCGCTGGCGCAGATGGCCGGCCAGCCAGGTGATGCCCTCGATATCCAGATGGTTGGTGGGCTCGTCGAGTGCGATGACGTCCCAGTCGCCCACCAGCAACCTGGCCAGCTGCACCCGGCGGCGCTGGCCGCCGGACAGCGTGGCAACCTTTGCTTCCCAGGCGATGTCGCAGACCAGCCCGGCGACCACGTCACGAACGCGCGCGTCACCGGCCCACTGGTGTTCGGCCGCCTCGCCGACCAGCGTGTAACCGACGCTGCGGTCCGGATCCAGGGTGTCGGCCTGAGACAGTGCGCCGACCCGCAACCCGCTGCGCTGGGTGACCCGGCCGGAATCGGGCCGTTGCCGCCCGGTCAGCAGCCGCAGCAGGCTGGATTTGCCGTCACCGTTTCGTCCGACGATGCCGATGCGGGCGCCCTCGTTGACTCCGAGGGTGATCGATTCGAAGACCACCCGAGTCGGATATTCGAGGTGTACGGCCTCCGCTCCAAGTAGGTGCGCCACTGGGACGACCCTACTGTCGCCGCTAACCCAGGGTCAGCAGTGCCTGGTCCACCTGGCTTTGCGTTTCCGCCGACGCCTTGCTGGTAACGGCGTCCAGGAAGCGGCTGGCGACGTCGCGCAACTTGAGGTTCGTCTCCTGGGAACGCCAGACCAGAATGTCGAACGCGCGCCCGGCCGAGATGCCGTAGGCGGTCATCAGCACGCCCTTGGCCTGCTCGATACGCGCCCGGGCCTCGGAGACCGCCGACAGGACGTTGGTGATATCGGAGTGCAACGAGTCGGTGACGTCGACGTAGAAGCCGGACGTGCCGGCCAGCGCACCACGGTCGTCGAGCATCCGATCGCCGGCGACGACGACGCAGCGGGTCCGGCCGGCGGTATCGATGATCCGATGCCGGCTGCTGAACGGCTTTCCCTTCGTCACGCGGTCCAGTACGGTGGCCACCCGCTCGCGATCCTCGGGATGTTTGTGTCGAAGCAGCAGTTCCGTGGTGGGCTCGACCTGTCCCGGCTTGTAGCCGTGCATCCGCGCCACCGCGTCCGACCATTGCCAGCGATGGCCCTCGAGGTAGAACCAGAACCTGCCGACGCGCTGCGGCTCACCGAGGCCCAGTACCAGGTCGACCGCGCTCAGGTCGTTGTGCTTCACGACGTCGGACACCAGCGCCTCGCGGCGCTCAATAGTTTCGTCGTTGGAGTTCACCGTCATCGCGTTTCCCCAATTCTCGTTGTGAAAACCTTGGCGTATCAATTCCCGTTTTTGCCCGTGTCCATACCTGCCCGCAATGGGGTGTCGAGGACCTGCTCGACCGTCAGGCCTTGCGGTAGCGCTCGGCGTCTTGGCGTTTGAACTCCAGGCCGAACCCCGGGCGATGCTGATCGGGTCGCAACGCGCCGCCCTCGGGCGACAGCGCGCCGTCGAAAAGCATCTGTTCGATGCGGTGGTGGTCGTGGAAGTACTCCAAGTGCCGCAAATTGGGGATGGTGGTGGCGACGTGGGCGTGCAGGTTGGGAGCGCAGTGCCCGGAAACGTCCACGTTGTAGGAGGCGGCCACGGCCGCGGCGCGCACCCAGTCGCTGATGCCCCCGCAGCGCGTGACATCGATCTGCAGGCAGTCGACCGCCTCGGCGGCGAGCATCCGATTGAAGTAGGCCAGGTCGTAGCCATACTCGCCGGCCGTCACGTCCGGGCTGACCTGGTCGCGCACCTCCCGCAGTCCGTCCAGATCGTCGGAAGACACGGGTTCCTCGAACCACGTGACACCGTGGTCGGTCATTGCGTGGGCAACCCGGATCGCCTGTTTGCGGCGGTAGCCACCGTTGGCGTCCACGTACAGTTCGACGTCGGGGCCGATCACCTTGCGCGCCAGCGCAATCCGATCCAGGTCACGGCTGACGTCGGAGCCCCACGATTCGCCGATCTTGATTTTGACGCGTGGGATCTTCCATTCGTCGACCCAGCGCTCGAGTTGGCCGCGCGTGGTGGACTCGTCATAGGTGGTGAAACCGCCGCTGCCATAGATCGGCACTTCGGGGTGCGCCATGCCCAGCAGCCGGCATACCGGTAGCTCCAGCAACTTGCCCTTGAGGTCCCACAACGCGGTGTCGACCGCCGAGATGGCACACGAGGCCAATCCCGGCCGGCCGTTGTTACGCATCGCCGTGACCATCGACCCCCACCGCGCCGGGATGTCAAGCGGATCATGTCCGGTGAGCGCTCCGGCGAGCTTGCCGCCGATCAGCTTGCCGCAGGCCCCGTCGGCGTAGGTGTAGCCGATTCCGCGTCGGCCGCCGGCCACAACCTCGGCCAGTACCAGGGTGGTCGACGACCAGGACAGGGTGCCGTCGGCTTCGGGTGCGTCGGTGGGGATTTCGTAAACCTGCGCGGTGACCTCGTCGATCCGCGCGTCGGGCGTCATCGCGCCCACCGGCGGCCCGCCCGCGCCGCGAGCCAGGCGCCCACCCCGGCGGCGCTCAGCGCGCCGGTGCCGCTGACGACCGGGTGCTGGGACGCCCACAGTTGCGGGCTGTGCGCATGCGACTTGTCGTCGAACTGGCCATGCGCGCCGTGGTCGCTGCCCGGCTCCTGGTCCAGCGGCTGCCACAGGTTGTTGGGCCGGTCGGGGTCGACCCGCTCCTCGGTCTGTTGGGAGTCGTATCCGGTGCGGCCCAGGTAGCGGTCCAGCAGCGGCGCCACGAACTTCTGCCCCAGCAGCGTCACCATGGTGGAATCGCCGACCCAATATTGTTTGCGCCCTGGATGATCGGCGGCATACAGCACGCCCCGCGCCGCCACCTCGGGCTGGTAGATCGGCGGCACCGGCTGGGGATGGCGGGGGAGCCGAGACAGCACCCAGGCGAATTGCGGGGTATTCACCGCGGGCATCTGGACGACGGTGATCCGCACCTTCGAGCCCTCATGAAACAGCTCGCAGCGCACCGATTCGGTGAACCCGTTGACGGCGTGTTTGGCGCCGCAGTAGGCCGACTGCAATGGAATCGATCGCTGGCTTAGTGCCGAACCGACCTGCACGATGGTGCCGCGGTTGCGGGGGCGCATCTTGGCCAGCGCCGCCATGGTGCCGTGCACGTACCCGAGGTAGGACACCTCGGTCACGCGCTTGAACTCCTCGGCGCTGATCTCGCTGAACGGCGCGAACACCGACGTGAACGCGACGTTGACCCAGACGTCGATGGGGCCGAAGGCGGCTTCGGCCTGGTCGGCGGCCGCGACGACGGCCGAGTGATCGGCCACATCGGTCGGAATGGCCAGCGCCTTGCCGCCACCGGATTCCACATCACGAGCGGCGCCGTCGAGCCCCGCCGCGCCGCGGGCGAGCAGGACGACGTTGGCGCCGCGCTGTCCGAACTCCCTCGCGGTGGCGCGGCCGATGCCCGCGCTCGCTCCGGTGATCACCACGGTCTGTGTCATCGCAGAACTGCCTTTCGCTCGGTCCAGTAATCACTCATGGTGGGCCTCGTCGTCTTCGAGGGTTGCCGTGCATTCGAGCATCAGCGCGTGCGCGAACGCTTGCGGCAGGTTGCCGCGGAGCTGGCGCTGCCGCACGTCGTATTCCTCGCAGAACAGCCCGGGTGGGCCGCATGCGGCGCGGTTGCGTTCGAACCAGCGCATCGCACAATCGCCGTGGCCCAGTTGATCTTCGGCCAGCGCCATCATGAAACCGCAGAGCAGGAAGGCGCCTTCGGCGTCGCCGAGGTCGCGCTCGTCGTGGCGGAAGCGGTAGACGAACCCGTCGTCGGTGAGTTCCCGGCGGACGGCGTCCAGGGTGGCGCGGGTGCGGGGGTCGTCGGCGGGCACCGCACCGCGCACGGGTGGCAACAGCAATGATGCGTCGACGCCCGTGAGCCGGGGACTGCGCTGCCAATAGCCATGCGGGTGCAGGCTGCTCGACGCCGTGTCGGCCAGGATCGCATCGGCCAGTGAAGCGCACGCGGCCACCTCGGGACCGGCGCCGGCCAGTTTCGCGATGGCACGCAGCCCGGCGACGCACGCCAGGCGGGACTGCGTCCAGTGCTCGTTGTCGGTTTCCCAGACCCCGGCATCCGGTTCGCGCCACCGCTTTTCGATGGCCCCGATTGCCGTCTGCGCGGCGCGCCAACCCTCGGCGTCGAGCCGGTCGGCGGCGCCCGCCTTGGCCAGCAGTTGCAGCGCCTCACCGAAGACATCGAGCTGGAATTGCCGGTTGACCCAGTTGCCGACCTTGTCGGTGCCGCCGGGGTAGCCGGGAAGGTCGAGCGTTTCTTCACTGGGCACCGCGCCGCCGGTGACGGTGTAGGCGGGTTTGAGGTCCGGGCCGTCGTCGAGCAGCCGGGCGCCGACGAATTCGACCGCCCGGTCCAGCAATTCGGTAGTTCCGACCGCGGCGGCCGCCATGCCGGCGTACACCTGGTCCCGGATCCAGGCGTACCGGTAGTCGTAGTTCTGATTGGTGTGCGCACGTTCGGGCAGGCTCATGGTGGCCGCGGCCACCATGCCGCCGCCGCTGCTGGTCAGCCCCCGCAGCACCGCATAGGAGTGGCGACCGTCGCGGGGAGCGATGGTGCAATCCAGCCGCGGCACGCTGCGGTGCCAGGCGGCCGCGGTGGCGTCCCAGGCCATGTCGGGGTCGGGAGGCTGGTCGGGAAGTGCGTGTTCGGAAAGCTCGAGCACCAGGTCGTGTTGGCGACCCTCCTCGAGGGCGATCTCGCAAACGAGCAACTCGCTGTTGTCGTGCGCGGCTTTGATGGTGCGCACGTCGCAGCCGGCCAGCCAACGCCAGCGCAACCGGCCCGACCGGCCGTTCCACACCCCGCCTTCGGAGGTCGGCTGGCCGAGGCCGTGCCGGCCGAAGCCCGCTGCCGGCGCCAGCAGCACTCGCACGCGGGCCGTGCCGCGGCACACCATGAGGCGCCGCAATAGCACCACCCGATCGGCCTCGCCCGGAAACGCCAGCGCCTCACGGCATTCCACGGTGGAGTCGCGAGTCGTCCAGCGGTTGCGCCAGATCAGCGTGCCCGGCTCGTAGTAACCGCCCCAGACATGACGGACGTCGATCGGGGTGATCGCGTAAACGCCACCGCCGCCAATGAGGTTGGAGAAGACGCCGTCGGAGTCCCAGTGCGGCGCGCACATCCACGCCAGGTCGCCCTGCGGCCCGATCAGCGCGCCGCGCTCGCCGTCGGCGAGCAACGCGTACTCCCGCAGCACCCGTGGTGCGAAAACCGTCTCGACGTCGATCGTTCGGTCAGCCACCGGCTTTCGCCTCCGACCTCCGTCCCGCGGTGGAATCGATCTTCCCACCGGCCAGCCGTTCGGCCAGCCGCGAGGCCAGCGCCATGATCGTCAGCGCCGGGTTCGCCGAGCCCTGGGTGGGACACACGGAGCCGTCGGCGAGGAACAGGTTCGGCACGCCCCACACCCGTTGATCGGAGTCGACGACCGAATTCTGCGGGTTGGTGCCCATGCGGGCGCCACCGATCAGGTGGGCGAAGCGCTCGATGGTGAGCACGTCCTGGGCGTCGGCGGCACGCAGGATGTCGCCGATCACCTTGGTGGAGTACGCCATGTTGGCCTTGTCGTTGTCGCACAGCGTGTAGTCGAATCGGGCTACCGGAATGCCGTACGGATCTTCCTCGTCGGCCAGCGTCACGCGATTGTCGGGCAGCGGCAACAGCTCGTTGAGCACGCCGACGGTCGCCCAATGGTTGTAGTCGCGCATGTACTCCCGCAAGGCGCGACCCCAGTGCCCGTCTGCCAGGACGTGTTCGGCCCAGCCGATCGGCATCGGCGACACGGTCTGGATGGCGAAGCCGCGGGCGAATCCACGCGAGGTATCGGTCTCGTAGAACTGTTCGGAGGTCACTTCCGGGGGAGGCGCCTTATACATCCGGACCTCCTCGGACCACCGGCCTGCGGACTGGGTGGCGCCCTGCACCATCACGTAGCGTCCGACCTGATCGTCGTTGTTGCCCAGCCCGTTCGGGAACCGGTCGCTGGACGAGTTCAACAGCAAACGCGGCGTCTCGATCGAGTAGCCGGCAATGGCAACGACTTTGGCGCGTTGCAGGCGCTCTTTGCCGCCGATCTCGTCGTAGTAGACCACGCCCCGGGCCGCGCCGCTCTCATCGAGCTCGACGCGTGAGGCCATGCAGTTGGCGCGGATCTCCACGGCATGGGCCAGAGCGTCGGGCAGGTGCGTGACGTACGGGCTGGCCTTGGCGTTGACCTTGCAGCCCTGCAGGCAGTAGCCGCGGTAGATGCAGTGCGGACGGTTGCCGAACGTGCCGTTGACGATGCCGACGGGACCGACCCGCATCTCGATGCCCAGCTTGAGGGCTCCCCCCCAGATCTTGGCGGCCGCGCCCGAGATAGGGTGCGGTGCAAAGGGATAGCGATGCGGATCGCCCCAGGGCCAGTTCTGGCCGGCGACCGGCAGCTCGAGCTCCACCTGCTCGTAGTGGCGGCGAATATCCTCGTAGCGGATGGGCCAGTCCGCCCCTACCCCGTCCCGGGTGTAGGTCTCGAAGTCGCTGGGGTGAAACCGCGGGGTGTACCCCGCGTAGTGCACCATGGAGCCGCCGACTCCGCGCCCGGAGTTGTTCTTGCCCAACTCGATTGGGTCGTCGCCGCCGATGATGCGTTTCTGTGTCCAATACAGCGCGTGCGAACCGGCCTCGTCGGACACCCAATCCTCGTCGGGGTGCCAGAACGGGCCGGCCTCGAGGATCACGACCCGCCAACCCTGGCGTGCCAGCCGCTGCGCCAGGACGGAGCCGCCTGCCCCGGCGCCGACGACAACCAGGTCGACCTCGTCGTCGTCGTCGTAGCGGCGCATGGTTTTCTCGCCGGGCAGGTCGCGCGAGTGCACGTCGAGCAGGAATCGCGAATCGTTGTCCTTCGGTTCGACCGCTCCCTTGAACAGGCCCCGCAAGAAGTCGCCCATCACAGCTCCCCGTTGTTCACGATTTCCACCGGATCCTCGTCGGTGGCGCCGGGGGTCTCGTACGGTTCGCGCGCGGCGGCCGGTCCGGTTGCACCACCGAGGCGCATGAACCCGCGCGGGTAGGCCGGCCCCCCGAATCCGATCTCGTTCCACGCCCAGGGGTGAGAGTAGAAGCCGGACAACGTCGCTCGCATGCACACCGACCACGCGCGCTTGACGTTCAGGCTCTCCCACGCCCCGCCCTGCAGATCCCCCTGCGAAAACCTATCGATGATCGCTTCGCGGGTGGCGGGATCGGCGTCCGCGAACGAGGACTTGCCGTAGTTGGTCGATGCCGTCTCGTCGAGCCCGCGCAATACCAGTCGCCAGGTGTCCCGGTCGTCGGGCATGTCGGCGTACTGATAGCCGTCAAGGCGCCCGTCGGCGAGCTTGGAGTCGACGGATTCGGCCGCCGGCACGCGCGGCTCGACGTCCTGCGCCAGCACCGTGTCGCAGAACGCGCGCAGGCACGGCTCTTCATCCGGGGTGAAAAACCGCAGCGGGCCCGGAGGTTCGAGCCTGGCCAGCACCACCTTCCTGGTGGCCTCGTCCCACTTGTCGGCGGTTTCCAGCACGTCGTAATCGGGGTAGCGCCCGATCATTTGCGGTGTGGTGCCGCGGCGTTGCTTGGGCAGCCAGGACGGGTGCGGTGGCTTGCCGTCGGGGCGCAGGTTGGGCAGGTGGTCGGGGCGTGAGGTGTTGGCCATCTGAGGAGTCCCTGCGCTCCTAGTCCCGGAACCGTTCGCGGCGCAGGATCGACGCCAGTAACCCCATTCCGCCGACCATGCACATCAGGCCCGGCGCTGCGATGGGCGGCCCCATCGGCACGTTGTAGGAGGCGTTCTTCCATCCGCCCGGCTTGCGGGCGACCCCGCGCGCGTGTAGGTATTCGCCCATCAGCCCGTTGGCCGTGTAGATGCCCGCGGTGATGGGGAGCCAGAGTTTGGCCCACCGCCGCGAGAACACCCCACCGATTCCGGCGACGACCACCGGCGGGGTCACCACGATCGGGCTCCACATCCACTTGTTGCCGAAGCTGGCTTTGTAGTGCTCGAAGTAGATTTCGGCCGTCGTGACGAGTGCCGCCACGGCGGTGAGCCCAGAGAGCGACCGCTCGAAACGGCCGTGCGCGACGTCGTACAAAGCTCGCCCGGCCAGGTGCTGGACCTCGCCGAGTCCGTCGCCGCCGGCGGTGCGGTCTTTTAGCCGTCCGCCATTGCCCAGCAACAACATTTATCTCCCTTTCTCGCGCGCTTGCCCGCGCCGGCGGTTACCGGCTGGCTGTGATGTCGTCGACGAAGGCGTCCTTCGGCACGCCGGTGACACCGTTGCCCGGTGTCCCACTGGATGCGCCGGCGACTTGAGGGGATGGCTCGTGGAGTGAATCCGTCGCTGTCGTGCCCATAGGCCGCCTCGCCTCCGCGTTGGAAGAACACGATCTGGCAGGCTTCGGTCCCGACACTGTCTGTGCAGTGACGGTCGCCAAAGCCGTCCAGAAAACTGGAAAGCGCCCAGCTGTGTCTTTCAACCGAGGTGGTCTCGACGACGCGTCGCGACCGAAGCGCACGGCCTGTGTACCCGGCGTCATGTTGAGCAAACGGGTTTGCAGCCGGTTCTCAGCCACCTTTCAGGAGCGCCGGTTACGGGTTTTTCGACGGTTGAGCCGGATTAGCGGGGTGCTGAAGTCGGTAGCATGGGATTACCGTCGGCTGGCCGACCTGCCGAGGCGGCTGTTATCGGCGATTTATGTTGCACTGGAATCTATTTCGCGCAATCGCTGGAGCGTGCGACGGGCGGCGCGCGTCGAAATGGAAGGCGTGAAACGGTCCAGCGTCGGGATCGTCGGCGAGGGCGAGATCCGCGACTTCACCGCGATCGGTGACGTCGTGAACACCGCGTCGCGCCTCCAAAGCGTTGCGGCCGCCGGCGAAGTCGTCATGCCAAAGGCCACCGCGCATGGCTGCCGTCGACGGGGCGAGGTCGTCATGCTCGACCTCAAGGGCAAAGCCGAACCCGTGACGGCACGCCGGATCACCGTCGCGAGCTGGCCGCTTCTTCATCCGCGGCCGGGCCGGGCGGGCCATCCCGCGGGGGCAGTCGGGCGAAAGACTTAATCAAGGGCTCACAGCGCGTGGGCTATGACGGCGATCGGGCCACCCCCTTGAAGGTGGCCCGATCGATCGTTGCGCCGCACTAGACGTCGATCGTCTGGCTGACGTAGTTCTCCCAGGTGGCGATCTGGCCTGCATCAATCAGCAGCCCCTGGTAATCCGGGTCGGAACTGAGGCTCTGCTGGACCCGGCCGTAGGCGGCCCAGTCCTCGGCGGTCGTCAGGAAGCCGACGGCGTTGGTTCCCTGACCCCCGACCATGGTGACGAGCACAGTGACGTTCTCCGCGCCATGCTTGCGGGCAAGTTCGCTCGCGCGCTTCAGCTGCTTTTGAACGTCGTCCCAGGCCACGCCGGGATTCGGATGGACGATAGTGGTTGCGAGGATTGTCATCGTGGGCACCTTTCACTAGAGGGGACCCAGACAGCCTCTGGCGTGGCAAACTGCGAGCCTAGAGTAGCCGGCTACTTCAATCTTCCGCAGATCTCCGAGCGCCCGTTGCGGGCGAGCAGGTTTGCGCGGCGGACGCCGCACCCGACAACTTGGGCAGAGCGTGAATCGCCAGGGGGTGGGGTTGATTACGCGCCCCACCGGGGTTTAACCGGCCGCATTTGGGGAATGGTCATTGGTTAGCCCGAACGGGCGGTAGCTGCGAATGCTAGTGATTCACGAGCTGCCAAGCCCGTCCCACCGGATGGGTTGTTAAGCCACCAGCAAACCCTGAATAAAACCAGAATATACTATTGACCAGGGAAGTCTATTGAAATGTTGTCTAACGGAGCTCGTGACTCAGCGAACAAATTCATACAAAAGCAAAGATTAATGAATTCGGACTGGAATCCGAATCATAAATACATTCAACAATGCCCTGAATGCGAAGGCATACACGAAACACAAAGGCAGAACGACGAATATTGCATTCGATGCAAAGACAATAAAATGACCGCCTAGACGGCCTCGGAGGCCCGGGGCGGGCGAGCAGGCCCTGACGCGGCAACTAGTTTGCTAGCCAATGGACTTTGGCACTAGCGCGCGGCGGCATTCGGGTGTTTGCTTACCTTGTGGCTAACCGCCACGAGGTACAGGAGGCACCATCATGACCATCGTCACGTACGTAGTTATCCACCCAAACCCGGGCGTCCAGTGGGACGAGGTGCAGAAGCAACTCAAGAAGACAACAGACCTCGCTCGCAAGCACGGCGCCGAGAACGTCACCGTGCTGGCGACCATGATCGGGGGCCCGGCGACCAACGCCATCGGCCTGCTTTCCACAGCCGAGGATTGGACGCGGTACGGCCAGGTCCAGGAGGCGCTCTTCGGCGACCCCGAGATGCAGGCCGCCATGGTAGAGGCTGGCCAGATCGCCACCTGGGAGACATACGTCAGCCAGACCATCGACGTGTAACGCGCCACGTCGGAAGTAATCAAAACCCCTCAGGCGGTATTTGCTGTCGGTGCCCCGCCGGTTGGCTAGGTAGTGCCTGTCGATACCTGTCTAGCCATGCAGACCGGACCGGCAGCGCCCGACTGGCATGATGCCGCCGCGCTGTCCTCACTGGTTCAGGGCTGGTTCTCACCTACTGCCGAGCTGCGGCCGCGAGCCTGAGGTCGTCGATCAATGGCGTGGGTGCATCGGAACCATGAGGGTAGTTGCGCTGGTCGCGGTCACCGGAGTTCTCGCCCCCGCCGTTCCGGTGCGGGCTGCGCCGCAAGCCGCCGCCGACGCCGCTGCACTGGAGGGCGCGGGACCGGGGTCGACCATCGATCTGAACGGGTGCAGCGGTTGACGCCCATTTAGCGAACCACTGCCGTTCTAGCTGGCCCGATGTGCCATGATGTCCAAGCTGTCAAGACTCAGGGAGCAGCGGTGGATCTCAATTTTTCGATGGTCACGCGACCGGTCGAGCGGCTGATCGCTACAGCCCAGAACGGGCTGGAAGTCTTGCGACTGGGGGGCTTGGAAACCGGCACTGTCCCGTCGCCTTCGCAGATCGTCGAGAGCGTGCCGATGTACAAGCTTCGGCGGTATTTCCCGCCGGACAGCCGGGGTGGTCAGTCGAATGTCGGGCCGCCGGTGCTGATGGTGCACCCGATGATGATGTCCGCGGACATGTGGGACGTCACGCGCGACGAAGGCGCGGTGGGAATCCTGCACGCCCACGGGCTTGACCCCTGGGTCATCGACTTCGGAGAACCCGACAAGGTCGAGGGCGGCATGCGTCGCACCCTGGCCGACCACATCGTCGCGCTCAGTCAGGCCATCGACACGGTCAGGGACACCACCGGCAGCGACGTTCATCTGGTCGGCTATTCGCAGGGCGGGATGTGGTGCTACCAGGTCGCCGCCTACCGGCGTTCTAAAAGCGTGGCCAGCATCGTCACCTTCGGTTCACCCGTGGACACCCTGGCCGCGCTGCCCATGGGTATCCCGCCGAACTTCGCCGCCCCCGCTGCCAACTTCATGGCCGATCACGTCTTCAGCCGGCTGGCCATCCCGAGTTGGATGGCGCGAACCGGCTTCCAGATGCTGGATCCACTCAAGACCGCCAAGGCGCGCGTCGACTTCGTGCGCCAGCTGCACGACCGGGAGGCGCTGCTCCCGCGCGAGCAGCAGCGCCGGTTTCTCGAGCGCGAAGGTTGGATCGCCTGGTCGGGTCCGGCGATCTCCGAACTGCTCAAGCAGTTCATCGCGCACAACCGGATGATGACCGGCGGGTTCGCCGTCAACGGCCAAATGGTCACCCTGACCGACATCACCTGCCCGGTGCTGGCCTTCGTCGGCGAAGTCGATGACATCGGGCAGCCGGCATCGGTGCGGGGTATCCGGCGGGCCGCACCGGACGCCGAAGTGTACGAATCTACCATCCGCACAGGTCATTTCGGCTTGGTCGTGGGATCCAAAGCGGCGCAACAGAGTTGGCCCACCGTGGCCGAATGGGTGAAGTGGCTGTCCATCGGAGGCGACAAACCGGACAGCATCGACCTCATGGCCGATCAGCCCGAGGAGCACACCGACAGCGGCGTCGCCCTGAGCTCGCGGCTCGCGCACGGAGTCGGCGAAGTCTCCGAGGCGGCGCTTGGGCTGGTCCGCGGCGCGGCCAACACCGTCGTCACCGCCAACAAGTCGGTGCGCACCCTGGCCGTCGAGACGGCCCGCACCCTTCCGCGACTGGTCCGCCTGGGCCAGATCAACGACCACACCCGGATTTCGTTGGGCCGCATCATCGAGGAACAGGCCCACGATGCGCCCCAGGGCGAATTTCTGTTGTTCGACGGCCGCGTGCACACCTACGACGCGGTGAACCGGCGCGTCAACAACGTCGTTCGCGGCCTGATCGAGGTCGGGGTTCGGCAGGGGGACCGCGTAGGCGTCCTGATGGAGACCCGGCCCAGCGCCCTGGTTGCCATCGCCGCGTTGTCCCGGCTCGGTGCCATCGCGGTGGTGATGCGGCCTGACGCCGATCTATCCGCCTCGGTTCGGCTCGGGGGAGTGACTGAGTTGCTCACCGACCCCACCAACCTCGACGCGGTGCGAGGGTCCGACCGTCATGGGCTGCGGCAGGTGCTGGTCCTCGGCGGTGGCGAGTCGCGGGATCTGCATCTGCCCGACGACTCCGACGTCATCGACATGGAGCAGATCGACCCGGATGCCGTCGAGCTGCCCGGGTGGTACCGGCCCAACCCGGGGCTGGCCCGGGATCTGGCGTTCATCGCGTTCAGCGCGGCGGGCGGCGAGCTGGTGGCCAGGCAGATCACCAACTACCGCTGGGCGGTGTCGGCCTTCGGTACCGCCTCGACGGCCGCCCTGGACCGCCGCGACACCGTCTACTGCCTGACGCCGCTGCACCACGAGTCGGCGCTGCTGGTCAGCCTCGGCGGCGCCGTGGTCGGCGGCACCCGCATCGCGTTATCGCGCGGACTGGACCGGGACCGATTCGTCCAGGAGGTGCGCCAGTACGGCGTCACCGTGGTGTCCTACACCTGGGCCATGCTCCGCGAGATCGTCGACGATCCCGCGTTCGTGCTGCACGGCAATCATCCGGTGCGGCTGTTTATCGGTTCCGGCATGCCGACCGGCCTATGGGGGCGTGTCGTCGAGGCGTTCGCGCCCGCCCACGTCGTCGAGTTCTTCGCCACCACCGACGGGCAGGCGGTGCTGGCCAACGTGTCCGGCGCCAAGATCGGCAGCAAGGGCCGCCCGCTGCCGGGCGCCGGTCGAATCGAGTTGGGCGCCTACGACGTCGAGCACGACCTGATTTCGGAGAACGAGCGCGGCTTCGTGCAGGTCGCCGAACCCAACCAGGTCGGCGTTCTGCTCGCCGCCTCCAACGGCCCGATCGATCCGAGCGCCTCGGTCAAGCGCGGAGTCTTTGCCGCCGGCGACACGTGGATCGCGACCGAGTACCTGTTCTACCGCGACGACGACGGTGACTTCTGGCTGGCGGGCCGGCGCGGCTCGGTGGTGCGCACTGCGCGTGGCATGGTGTTCGCCGAACCGGTCACCGACGCGCTGGGTTGCATCAACGGCGTCGACCTCGCGGTGACCTACAACGTGCCGGTGGGCGACCACGAGGTGGCGATGTCGGCGGTGACGTTGTTGCCGGGGGCCTCCATCACCGCGGCCGACCTGACCGAGGCCTTCGCCAAGCTTCCGATCGGCCTGGGACCCGACATCGTGTGCGTCGTGCCGGAGATGAACCTGAGCGCGACGTTCCGGCCCACCGTCAGTGCTCTACGGGCGGCCGGGATCCCGAAAGCCGGCCGTCAAGTCTGGTACTTCGACGCCGACGCCAACCAGTACCGCCGCCTGACCAGCGCCGCCCGTTCCGAGCTGATTGGAGCGCACACATGATCGACGATGGACTGCTGAGCATCTTGGTGTGCCCCGACGACCGGGGCCCACTGGTGCTGGTCGGGTCAGAACTGCTCTACAACCCGCGGTTGCGACGGGCGTATCGCATCGAGGACGGCATCCCGGTACTGCTCATCGACGAGGCCCGCGACGTCGGCGACGATGAGCATGCCCGGCTCATGGAACAAGGCCGTCCGGCAGATCCCCGGTGAGGTAGCGCTGCAGGTTCGGCGCGACGGTCTGCGCGATCTGCTCTGGCGCCAGCGATTTGAATGGCTCCAGCTGCAGGATGTAGCGCGCCATCACCACCCCCACCAGTTGTGACGCGACGAACTGGATGCGGGTGGTACCGCTTCCCGGTGGGTTGTTCACGCGCGGGCCGATTTCCACGGCTATCACGTCCTCGATGAACGCCCGGAACAAGTTGACCTCTTCGCCGGCCAGGATCGATCGCAGCGCGGCGATGAACGCCGTACCGACCTCGGAATCCCACAGCGGCAGCAATTTTGACGGGATGCGGTAGCCGAGTTCGGAGACGGGCACCTCGCGCAGCGGGCCGATGATGGACATCGGGTCGACCGGGATGTGCACGGCCGCGGCGAAAAGCTTCTCCTTGGTGCCGAAGTAGTGATGAACCAACGCAGAATCCACCCCGGCCGCCGCGGCCACGGCGCGGATCGAGGTATTGCGAATTCCGTTGCATGCAAACAACTCCCGCGCACTGTCGAGGATGCGATCGCGGGTGTCGGAGTTGCCGGCCGGCCGGCCCCGCCGCCGGCCCCCCGCGCTTGCGATCGCCACTAGGGCGTCCGCCGTCGCAGCGTCGCCGCAGCCAGGCACAACGCCGCCAGGGCGAAGCCCAGCACGACGACGATGTCGCGCACGGCGATGAACGTCAGTTCCGGGTGCGCACCCACCTGCTGCAAGGCCTCCAGCGCATAGCTGGCCGGCAGCACGTTGCTGATCCATTGCAGCCAGTGTGGCATCAGAGCGCGCGGCACGATGATGCCGGCCAACAACAGCTGCGGCACCATCACCAACGGAATGAATTGCACGGCCTGAAACTCGGTGCGGGCGAACGCACTACACAGCAGGCCCAGACCGACGCCCAGCACGGCATTGACGATAGCGATGACGAACACCCACGCCGGGCTGCCGGCCGTGTCGAAACCCAACAGCCAGAACGACACGATGCACGCCAAAATCGCCTGCGCCGCAGCGGCGACGGAGAAGGCGGTGCCATAGGCGATCAGCAGATCCAGGCGGCGCAGCGGCGTGGTCAGAATGCGCTCGAGGGTCCCGGAGGCCCGCTCGCGCTGCATGGTGATCGCCGTGATGATGAACATCACGAACAGTGGGAACAGGCCCAGCAGAATCAGGCAGGCGTTGTTGAATGGGGTCGGCCCACCGGGGCGGTGGGGGGCGTTCTCGAACATGAAGTACATCAGGCTGATCACCAGGACCGGCACCAACAGGATCATCGCGACGCTGCGGTGATCGGCGACCAACTGGCGCAGGATCCGCGCGGTGGTCGCGGTGTAGCCGCGCAGGTTCAGCCCGCTTCGCGCATGGTGGTGCGCTTGATGATGGACAGAAACGCGTCCTCCAGTGACGTGCATCCGGTGTCCTCTCGCAGTTGGGTCGGGGTGGTGTGGGCGACCAACCGGCCGTCGCGCATCAGCAGCAGGTCGCCGCAGCGGTCGGCTTCGTCCATCACGTGGCTGGAGACCAGCAGCGTGGTCCCGGTGCGGGCCAGTTCAGCGAACTGTTCCCAAAGGTCCGCGCGCAGCACCGGATCCAGGCCCACGGTGGGCTCGTCGAGCACCAGCAGGTCGGGCTGGCAGACCAGCGCGCACGCCAGCGACACCCGGGTGCGCTGACCGCCGGAGAGGTTGCCGCACAACACGGTCCGGTGATCGGTCAACCCGACACGGTCGATGGCGGCATCCGCCGCCTGGCCGTCGAACCCGTAGAGCGCCGCGAAATAGCGAACGTTGTCGACGACCCGCAGGTCGTTATAGATGGTCGGGTCTTGTGGCAGGTAACCGATCCGGTGGCGCAGTTCGGCGCTGCCGGCCTGGACGCCGAGCACGGTGACGGTGCCCTTGGCAATGATCTGCGTGCCCACGATGCAGCGGATGAGGGTGGTCTTGCCGCAGCCGGACGGACCCAGCAGGCCGGTGATGCTGCCCCTGGCGATTTCGACGGAGAAGTCGTGCAGAGCTGGGCGTTTGCCGCGGATGACGCGCAGGTGCTCGATGTGCACCGCCGGCTCGCCGGGCCAGGCAATTAATTCATCATGCGATGAACTCATCATGCGATGAATAATTGCCCGGTCGCGCGGGGTTGTCAAGACCGCAATGAGAGGTGACTTTCGAATGCGCTAGCGGCTAGCGCATTGCGGAATCGCCGTGTGGCCAGGAGACGGCACGGGCCGGCAGCGCCGGTGTACTAGTTGAAGCGTTCGCCGGTGGCAGGGCGGCGCTGCGGCAGATGGCCGTGCACGCCCTCGGCGTACGCGGTTTCGGCGTGCTGCGTGAGGTCGACACCGGTGGTCTCGTCTTCGGCGCTGACCCGGAAGCCCATCAACCGGTCGATGACCTTCGCCAACACGAACGTCATGGTGAACGCGTAGAGCGCGACGACCCCGATTGCCAGCGCCTGCTTGCCCAACTGGCCGAAGCCGCCCCCGTAGAACAGGCCCTGGGGGCCCGCGGTCATGACCGCCGTCGCGAACAGACCGATCAACGACACCCCGACCACACCGCCGACGAAGTGCACGCCGACCACGTCGAGCGAATCGTCATAGTTGAAGCGCAATTTCGCGCCCACCGCGAACGCGCATACGACGCCCGCCGCCAGCCCGACGACCAGCGCGCCCAGCGTATTGACCGTCCCGCAGGACGGGGTGATGGCGACCAGGCCGGCGACCACACCCGATGCCGCACCGAAAGTGGTGGGCCGGCCGTCGCGGATCTGTTCGACCGAGAGCCAGCCGAGCATGCCCAGGCACCCGGCGACCAGCGTGTTGAGGAAGATGGCCGCGGCGGTTCCGTTGGCGGCCAAGGCGGAACCGGCGTTGAAGCCGAACCAGCCGAACCACAGCAGCCCGACACCCACGAACAGCAACGGCAGATTGTGCGGGCGCATCGCGTCCTTCTTGAACCCGATTCGCGGGCCGAGCACCAGTGCCAGCGCCAATGCGGAAGACCCGGAGACGATCTCGACGACGAGCCCGCCCGCGTAGTCGAGGACGCCCAGCTTGGCCAGCCAGCCGCCGGGCCCCCAGACCCAGTGCGCCACAATGGAATACACGGCGATTGCCCACACCGGGACAAAGACCATCCACGCGGCGAACTTGGCTCGGTCGGCGATCGCGCCGCTGACGAGGGCGGCCGTGATGATCGCGAACGTCAACTCGAATGTGGCAAAGAGCAGCTCCGGAACCGTGCCGCGGGCGGTGTCCGGGGTGATGCCGAGCATGCCGAAATGCCTGAGGTTGCCGACGAGTCCGCCCGCCCCGTCCTCGGAGAACGCGATGGTGTAGCCGACCAGCAGCCACGCCACCGTCACCAGCGGGATGGAGATGAAGCTCATCATCATCATGTTGAGCACACCGGTGGTGCGGACCATGCCACCGTAGAAGATCGCCAGGCCGGGGGTCATCAGCAAAACCAATGCCGTGCTGGCCAGCAGCCACGCGGTGGCGGCGGGATCGATCGCATGCATGGGGTGGGCTCCTTCTCCCGGCCCTGGGGTCACGGGACACCGGGATACTGCCATGTCCGGCCTGCCGGTAAGTTCGTTGGGTTCAGAAAAGAGGATTCAGGATCTGATGTGGCCAAGGCTCGAGGACGATTTCGCGACGGCACGGCCGCGGCCCAGCTGTTGGCCGACCCCGTCGAGGCCGCGCGCCGGCTCTTAGGCGCGACCCTCACCGCGCGGGGTGTGACCGCGGTAGTCGTCGAGGTCGAGGCGTACGGGGGAGTCCCCGACGGTCCCTGGCCCGACGCCGCGGCACACTCGTACAAGGGCCTGCGCGCCCGCAACTTCGTGATGTTCGGCCCACCTGGGCGGCTCTACACCTACCGCAGCCATGGCATCCATGTCTGCGCCAACGTCTCCTGCGGACCCGACGGCACCGCCGCCGCGGTCTTGCTGCGCGCCGCGGCCATCGAGGACGGCGTCGACGTCGCGCGGGCCCGCCGCGGTGAGTTGGTGCACACCGCCGCCCTGGCGCGGGGCCCGGGCAACTTATGCTCGGCCATGGGAATCGCCATGGACGACAACGGTATTGACCTCTTCGCGCGCAACAGTCCGGTGACCCTCGAGCTACACGAACCGCTGACTGCGACGTCCGGCCCGCGGGTGGGTGTCAGTCAGGCCGCCGATCGGCCGTGGCGGTTGTGGCTTGCCGGCCGTCCGGAGGTTTCGGCGTATCGCCGCAGCCCACGCGCGCCGGCCCCGGGCGCCAGCGACTAGCCGAACCGATCTTTGGAAGGATCTTGGATCATGGGCGACATGATCATCGACGAGTTGGGTTGGCGCGGCCTGATCGCGCAGTCGACCGACCTCGATGCGCTGACCGCCGAGGCGCGGCGCGGGCCGATGACGGTGTACGCCGGCTTCGACCCCACGGCGCCCAGCCTGCACGCCGGGCACTTGGTGCCCCTGCTGGCGTTGCGCCGGTTCCAACGCGCCGGCCATCGTCCGATCGTGCTCGCCGGCGGCGCCACCGGCATGATCGGCGACCCGCGCGACGTCGGCGAGCGGGCCCTCAACGAGGCTGACACCGTCGCCGAGTGGACCGAGCGGATCGGCGGGCAGCTGCGACGCTTCGTCGACTTCGACGAGTCACCGACGGGCGCCGTCGTCGTCAACAACCTGGACTGGACCAGCCCCATGACGGCGATCGAGTTCCTGCGCGACGTCGGCAAGCACTTTTCGGTCAACGTCATGCTGGACCGCGACACCGTCCGGCGGCGTCTGGAGGGCGATGGCATCTCCTACACCGAGTTCAGCTACATGCTGTTGCAGGCCAACGACTACGTCGAATTGCACCGGCGCTACGGGTGCACTCTGCAGATCGGCGGGTCCGATCAGTGGGGCAACATCATCGCCGGCGTCCGGTTGGTGCGCCAGCAGTTGAGCGCCTCCGTCCATGCGCTGACGGTGCCGCTGGTGACCGCCGCCGACGGCACCAAGTTCGGCAAGTCCACCGGGGGCGGCAGCCTATGGCTGGACCCGGCGCTGACCACGCCCTACGCCTGGTACCAGTACTTCTTCAACACCGCCGACGCCGACGTGATCCGGTACCTGCGTTGGTTCACCTTCTTGACGGCCGATGAGCTCGGCGAGCTGGAACAGGCGACTGCCGAGCGCCCCCAGCAGCGGGTCGCCCAGCGGCGGCTGGCGCGCGAACTGACCGCGCTGGTGCACGGCGAGGCGGCCACGGACGCCGTCGAGCACGCCAGCCGGGCGCTGTTCGGACAGGGCGAACTGGACCGCTTGGACGAGGGCACGCTGTCGGCGGCGCTGCGCGAGACCTCGGTCGCCGAGCTCAAACCCGGTGGCCCTGACGGGATCGTCGACCTCTTGGTCGCCAGCGGCCTGTCCGAGAGCAGGAAGGCCGCGCGGCGCACCATCGGTGAGGGCGGCATCTCGGTCAACAACGTGCGCATCGACAGCGACGAATGGGCGCCGCAACCGTCGGACTTCCTGCACGGCAAATGGCTGGTGCTGCGGCGCGGCAAACGCACCGTCGCCGGGGTCGAAAAGGTCTAGCGGGACGGGGGCCGGACGGCCGCCGCAAAACGCGGTGTGTGCACAGATCTTTACCTCACCGTGTCGTTGACGTGACCCGCACCGACCACTGTTGTCACGGTGCTTTTCGCGAGGCGTGTGCGGTTGACCGTCCTGCCGATTCTGGGGATCACAGGTCTGGTGGCGATGGCCGCGGCGCTGTCGGCGCCGATCCGCGCCGACATGGTGGGCAACGCCTTCCTGTCCGCGCTGACCAATGCCGGGATTTCCTACAGCCAGCCGACCGGCACCACGGCGCTGGGGCAGTCGGTGTGCCCGATGCTGGTCGAACCCGGCGGGTCGTTCGACGAGGTGACCTCCAAGATGGCCGAGGGCAACGGAATGTCGTACGAGATGGCGGGCAGGTTCACCATCGTCGCGATCGCGACCTACTGTCCGGCGGTGTTCGCGCCGCTACTGGGTAGCCGGCCGCGAAGCTAGGCGCCGGGCTGCCCGTATTCTCGGCTGCGTGGTCGACGACAGGCAACGGCACGGCGGCGAACGGCGAGGCCGGCCGGCATCCAGCGGCTGGTCAGGTCCGGGCCGTGCGCGGCCGGTTCAGCCGCAAGGCACCGCGCGCCGGGAGGCTCAGGTCGATCGCGCGCCACAGGACGGGCCGCCGATACCGCCCGGTGTGGAAGCCAAGCAGCTGTCACCCGAGATCCGCCGCGAGCTCACCACGCTGGACCGCGCCACGGCCGATGCCGTGGCGCGCCACCTGGTGGCTGCGGGCGAGCTGCTCGATGAAGACCCGGAGGCCGCCTTGCGCCACGCCAGGGCGGCGCGCGCCCGGTCCAGCCGGATCGCCACCATTCGGGAAGCGGTGGGCATCGCCGCCTACCACTGCGGCGACTGGGCACAGGCGCTCGCCGAGTTACGCGCGGCGCGCCGGATGGGCAGCAAGTCCTCCCTGCTGGCGTTGATCGCCGATTGCGAACGCGGACTTGGCCGTCCGGAGCGGGCGATCGAACTCGCGCGCGGCCCCGAGGCCGCCGAGCTCAGCGGTGACGACGCCGACGAGTTGCGGATCGTCGCCGCCGGGGCGCGCACGGATCTCGGCCAACTCGAGCAGGCGCTCACCGTCTTGTCCACGCCACAACTGGACCCGGCCCGCAGCGGTACGACGGCCGCGCGGCTGTTCTACGCATACGCCGACACCCTGCTGGCGCTCGGCCGTGACGACGAGGCGCTGCAATGGTTCCTGCACTCGGCGGCCGCCGACGTCGACGGCGTCACCGACGCCGAGGATCGCGTCAGTGAACTCGGCTGATGACGGAGCCGAATCACGCTAAAACCCTTGCGCAGCAATATGATTGCCTGCTGATCGATCTGGACGGCACGATGTTTCGCGGCCGTCGGCCCACCGAGGGCGCGGTGCAGGCGTTGGCCGAGGTGCGCAGCCGCGCGTACTTCGTCACCAACAACGCCTCGCGCAGCGCCGACGAGGTCGCCGCGCACCTGACAGAGCTGGGCTTCACCGCGATCGCCGACGACGTCGCCACCAGCGCGCAAAGCGCGGCGCGGCTGCTCGCCGACCAGTTGCCGCCCAGCTCACCGGTGCTGATCGTGGGCACCGAGTCGCTGGCCGACGAGATCACAGCCGTCGGACTGCGGCCCGTGCGCAGCTACGACGACGGCCCGGCCGCCGTCGTGCAGGGTCTGTCCCAGACCATCGGGTGGCCGGATCTGGCCGAGGCGGCGCTGGCCATCCGGGCCGGCGCGGTGTGGGTCGCGTCCAACGTCGACCTGACGCTGCCCACCGAACGCGGGTTGTTGCCCGGCAACGGATCGTTCGTGGCCGCGCTTCGGGCGGCCACCGGCGGCGAGCCTCAGGTCGCGGGCAAGCCGGCGCCGGCACTGCTGCGGGATGCCGCGGCTCGCGGCGACTTTCGCGCCCCACTGGTGGTCGGGGACCGACTCGACACCGACATCGAGGGCGCCAACGCCGCCGAGCTGCCCAGCCTCATGGTGCTCACCGGGGTCAATTCCGCGCGGGACGCGGTCTACGCCAAACCCGCCCAGCGCCCCACCTATATCGGCCACGACCTGCGCTCGCTGCACACCGACGGCGAGCAGCTTGCGGTCGGGCCGCAGCCCGGTTGGCGCGTCGACGTCGCGGACACGGCGATCAGCGTCAGTGCCGACGGGGCGGACGACGGGGACGGCCTGTCGATCGTTCGCGCGGTTGCCGCCGCGGTGTACGCCCGCTCCGGCTCCGGCGAGGTGCGCATCGAGGCCGCCGACGACACCGCCCGCACCGCGCTGCAACGCTGGTCTTTGGTACACACCGAGTGACGGGGGAGGGGGTTCGGAGTCGATGATACCGAGGTCAGTCCGCTACTCGCACAGCATCTTTACCGCCTGTGGCGCGCCGATGCGAAATACCGGAACACTACCTCTTCCGCTCTTTTTCGCGCGTCTGAAAGTAGGAGCGCCAGTGCGGAACGGATCAGCGCAAGAAATCCTCGGGAGGGGATGAACCGGCGCGCGCCATACAATGCAGCGCAAGCTTCGTCGGCCCGGAGGTCCGAGCTCAATTTGCATCACTTCTGCGCAAATGCCCACACGGAGACCGGAAAATACCGGTTGTTGTGCAGGGAATGCCACCAGCGCCGGTACCGAGCCCAGCGGAAAAAGTTGGCGCGAACACAAGCGCTATTACCCCAGGAACCGGTTTCGATCCGGTCCAAGTCGAAGCCGCACTCGGCCAGAAAGTACCGGATGCCGGTTTCCGTCCATCGCGAACAATCAACCGGAACTTCGTGGATTCGGATCAGAAACGGCGTGGTCATCAAGAAGTAGCCGCCGGGGCGAAGCATTTGATACACATTCTTTCCCGCCCGGTAAGGCCACAACAGGTGCTCAAACACCTGCTCTGCCAAGATCAGATCGAACTGCTCATCCAGTGTCGACGCGCAGATGTCGAACTCTGGATAGCCAACCGAGCGGTACGTCTTGAACTGCTCGATGCGGCCCCAATAATCCCCGGAAATCTCCAGCGCGCTGAGTTGGTCGGGCCCAACACTCCGCACCAATTTCCGCGTCTCGTAGTCCATCACTCTGCGCACCCAATAGACCGACGGGTCCGGCAAGAACAGGCGACGATATAGGCGTGGCAACAGCCCATTACCGGGCTTTGACGCGACGGAGGCTGGTGCCGCCAAGCGCTGGCCGTGGCCGGCGCCGTGAACGTCGTCCTCGCCTACCTCATCCATGGTGCAGTCTCCTCGTCGTAGGGGCGAAGCACCGAATACTACTCATGACGTGCCGTCGCGCGTGGCGGATCGCCAAGCCCCCAATCGCACCGGCTCATCCTCCAGGCTGTCGAACGTTTCGGCTGCCTTTTCGTGCCAGAACAGACCGCGCCTCGGCTGTCGCGTGCAGTCTGCACACGGCGCGTCGGTGCGGTCCGGATGGGCGTCGCAACGGCGAGGCGGCTCTTCGTACGGATGCTCCGGATCGAAGACCTTTCCCATCGGTGGGCGGCGATGGTCACGCCGCGCGGGTGCGCGGCACGCGAATCCCCGGCCTTTCTCGACTTGGTACACCGATGGACCAGGCCACGGCGGGTGACTAGCGTAGGAACGCGATGACTATCGATCCCGATGAGATTCGCGCTGAAATCGACGCCCTGCTCGCGCGCCTACCCCAGCCCGGAAGCGGCGAAGACCCCGGGCAGGTGCCGTCGCTGGACGAGCTCGAAGACATAGCACGTCGCCTGTCCGAAGCGCACGACGTGCTGCTGGCCGCGCTGGAGTCGGCGGAGAAGGGCTGAGCGCGCGGATGTCTCGACGCGCCCGCGTTGACGCCGAGCTGGTTCGGCGCGGCCTGGCCCGGTCCCGCCAGCAGGCCGCGGAGCTGATTGGCGCCGGGAAGGTCTGCATCGACGGGATTCCGGCGCGCAAGCCGGGCACCGCCGTCGCCGTCACCGCCGCCCTGACGGTCGCCGAGGACGGTGAGCGCGGCTGGGTGTCGCGCGGAGCGCACAAACTCATCGGGGCGCTGGACGCGTTCGAAGTTTCGGTCGTGGGGCGCCGCTGCCTGGATGCCGGCGCGTCGACGGGTGGCTTTACCGAGGTTCTGCTGGATCGCGGGGCCACGGAGGTGGTTGCCGTCGACGTGGGTTACGGCCAGCTGGCGTGGTCGCTGCGCACCGACGCGCGGGTGGTCGTCGTCGAGCGAACGAACGTTCGCGAGATCACGCCGGAGGCGATCGGCGGGCGAGCCGACCTTGTGGTGGCTGACCTGTCATTCATTTCGCTATCTACGGTTATGCCGGCGCTGGCTGGCTGCGCCGCGCCGAACGCGGATATCGTTCCCATGGTGAAGCCGCAGTTTGAGGTGGGCAGGGAGTTGGTCGGCGCCGGAGGTGTGGTGCGCGACCCGGGCCTGCGCGCCGAGGCGGTGCTGGCCGTCGCCGGTCGCGCGGGCGAGCTCGGTTGGCACACCGTCGGCGTCATCGCCAGCCCGCTGCCGGGGCCGTCGGGCAATGTCGAATACTTTCTGCGGCTGCGCGCGCAGACCGATCGGCCGCTGGCCGGCGACGAGCTGGCGACGGCGGTGCGGCGCGCGGTGGAAAGCGGGCCACAGTGAACGAAAACACGCTACGCACCGTGTTGATGGTGGTCCACACCGGCCGAGACGAGGCCACCGAGACCGCGCGGCGCGTGCAGAAAGTACTGGGCGACAACGGAATCGCACTTCGCGTGCTGTCCGCCGAGGCGGTCGACAAGGGTCCGCTGCGCCTGGCTCCCGACGACATGCGCGCCCTGGGTATAGAGATCGAGGTGGTCAACGCCGACCCGCAGGCGGCGGAGGGCTGCGAACTGGTGCTGGCACTGGGCGGTGACGGCACCTTCCTGCGGGCCGCCGAACTGGCCCGCAACGCGGGCATCCCGGTGCTGGGCGTCAACCTGGGCCGCATCGGTTTCCTGGCCGAGGCCGAGGCCGAGGCTATCGACCGGGTGTTGGATCATGTTGTCGCACAGGACTATCGGGTGGAAGACCGCTTGACCCTCGACGTGGTGGTGCGCCACGGCGCCGACCACTCCGTGCATGGTTGGGCGCTGAACGAAGTCAGCCTGGAAAAGGGTCCCCGGCTGGGGGTGCTCGGGGTGGTCCTCGAAATCGACGGGCGCCCGGTGTCGGCCTTCGGCTGCGACGGGGTGCTGGTCTCGACGCCCACCGGATCCACCGCCTACGCGTTCTCCGCCGGCGGACCGGTGTTGTGGCCGGACCTCGAGGCAATTCTGGTGGTACCCAACAACGCTCACGCGCTGTTCGGCCGCCCCATGGTCACCAGCCCGGACGCCACCATCGCGATCGAGATCGAGGCCGACGGTCATGACGCCCTGGTGTTCTGCGACGGGCGCCGGGAGATGTTGATCCCGGCGGGTAGCCGGCTGGAGGTAAAACGTTGCGATACACCGGTGAAATGGGCCCGCCTGGACAGCGCCCCGTTCACCGACCGGCTGGTGCGCAAATTCCGGTTGCCGGTGACCGGGTGGCGCGGGAACTGAGGGCGTTAGCACTGGTGCTGACTGAATGCTGACCGAAATCCGCATCGAGTCCCTCGGTGCCATCAGCGCCGCGGTCGGGGAGTTCGGCCGCGGCCTGACGGTATTAACCGGCGAGACCGGAACCGGCAAGACCATGGTGGTGACCGGGCTGCACCTGCTCGGCGGTGCCCGCGCGGACGCGACCCGAGTGCGCTCTGGTGCCGATCGGGCGATCGTCGAAGGCCGCTTCACCACAACGGATCTCGACGACGCTGTGGTCGCGCAGCTGGATGACATGCTGGACGCCTCGGGCGCCGAACGCGACGAGGACGGCAGCGTGATCGCGCTGCGCTCGGTCAGCCGTGACGGACCGTCGCGGGCATATCTGGGCGGCCGCAGCGTGCCGGCCAAGTCGCTCGGCGACTTCACCGCCGGGCTGTTGACCCTGCACGGGCAGAACGACCAGCTGCGGCTGATGCGGCCCGAGGAGCAGTGCGGCGCGCTGGACCGGTTCGCGAAGGCCCGCCCCGCGCTCGAGCGCTACTGCAAGCTTCGGGACGCTTGGCTCTCGGCGCGGCGCGACCTGCTCGACCGCCGCAACCGGATGCGCGAGCTCGCGCTGGAAGCCGACCGGCTGAACTTCGCGCTCAACGAGATCGATGCCGTGGACCCACAACCCGGCGAGGACGATGCCCTGGTCGCAGAGATCCTGCGGCTCTCCGAATTGGACACCCTCCGCGAGGCCGCGGCCTTGGCCCGCGCGGCCCTGTCCTCGGATGAGGCGGACGGAACCGGAGTCAGCGCGACCGACAGCCTGGGAAAGGCAAGGGCCGCACTGGAATCGACGGACGACGCAAAGCTGGTCTCGTTGGCCGGCCAGCTCGGCGAGGTGCTGACGGTGGTCGTCGACGCGGCCGCTGAGCTGGGCGGCTTCCTCGAGGAGCTGCCGGTCGATGCTAGCGCCCTGGAATCCAAACTGGCCCGGCAGGCCGAACTGCGCACGCTGACACGCAAGTACGCCGCCGACATCGACGGCGTACTCACCTGGGCCCGGGAATCGCGCGAACGACTGGCCCAACTCGACGTCTCCGAGGAAGGACTGGCCGCCCTGGCGGCGCGGGTCGACGAGCTCGGAAGTGAATTGGCCCGGGCCGCGGTCGATCTGAGCAATCTGCGGCGCAAGGCCGCCAAGCGGCTCGCCAAGGAGGTCACCGCCGAGCTGTCCGGACTGGCGATGGCCGACGCCCAGTTCAGCATCGACGTCACCGTCGACGTCGCGTCGGCTGCCGACGACGCCGCCATGCTCAGGCTGCCGTCGGGCGAACTGGCCCGCGCCGGAGCCGACGGCGTCGACCAGGTGGAGTTCGGCTTCGCCGCGCACCGCGGGATGGATCAGCTGCCGTTGGCCAAGAGCGCCTCCGGGGGCGAGCTGTCCCGGGTGATGCTGGCCCTCGAAGTGGTGCTGGCCGCCTCGCGCAAGGAGACAGTGGGCACGACCATGGTGTTCGACGAGGTCGACGCCGGCGTGGGGGGCCGGGCGGCGGTGCAGATCGGGCGGCGGCTGGCGCGGTTGGCCCGCACCCACCAGGTCATCGTCGTCACCCACCTGCCGCAGGTCGCGGCCTACGCCGACATGCACCTGGTGGTGCATGGAGCCGGGCCCAAGGGGACCAGCGTGGTGCGGCGGGTCGCCGACGACGAGCGGGTGGCCGAGCTGGCGCGGATGCTGGCCGGGTTGGGTGAATCCGACAGCGGCCGTGCGCACGCCCGTGAACTGCTCGATGCGGCACAGAAGGATGAGATCTAACCGTCGGAAACACTTAATATAGATGTGACTAATGGGACTCTAGATAACTTCTGAGGCTGATGTTACGGCGCGCCTCCCATCCCCGCCGTGGCTTCGCGGACAGAATCGCCCCCATGAAGATGTCAGGCCTGCTTTCCCGTAACCCCGCCCGGCCGGGCCTCGTCGGCACCGCCCGGGTTGACCGGAACATCGACCGACTGCTGCGCAGGGTCTGCCCCGGCGACATCGTGGTGCTCGACGTCCTGGATCTGGACCGCATCACGGCGGACGCGCTGGTGGAGGCGGACATCGCCGCGGTCGTCAACGCGTCTCCGTCGGTGTCGGGCCGCTACCCGAACATGGGGCCCGAGGTGCTGGTCAACAATGGGGTGACGCTGATCGACGAGGCCGGACCCGACGTCTTCAGGAAGGTCAAGGACGGCTCCAAGATCCGGCTGCACGAGGGCGGGGTTTACGTCGGTGATCGCAGGCTGGTCCGGGGGACCGAGCGCACCGACCACGACATCGCCGACCTGATGCGCGAGGCCAAGAGCGGGCTGTCGGCACACCTGGAGGCGTTCGCCGGCAACACAATCGAGTTCATCAAGAGCGAGAGCCCGCTGCTGATCGACGGCATCGGCATCCCCGACGTCGACGTGGACCTGCGCCGCAGGCATGTGGTGATCGTCGCCGACGAGCCCAGCGCCGCCGAGGATCTGCGCTCGCTCAAGCCGTTCATCAAGGAGTATCAGCCGGCGCTGATCGGTGTCGGCAGCGGAGCGGACGTCCTGCGCAAGGCGGGCTATCGGCCCCAGATCATCGTCGGTGACCCCGACCAGATCAGCACGGACGCGCTCAAGTGCGGTGCCCAGGTGGTGTTGCCCGCCGACGCCGACGGTCACGCGCCCGGGCTGGAACGGATCCAGGATCTCGGCGTCGGGGCGATGACGTTTCCGGCCGCCGGCTCGGCGATCGACCTGGCCCTCCTGCTGGCGGACCACCACGGCGCCGCGCTGCTCGTGACGGCCGGGCACACCGCCAACATCGAGACGTTCTTCGACCGCACTCGCGCGCACAGCAACCCCTCCACGTTCCTGACCCGGCTGCGGGTGGGCGAGAAGGTGGTCGACGCCAAGGCAGTAGCCACCCTGTACCGCAACCACATCTCGGCGGGCGCCATCGCGCTGCTCGCGTTGACCATGCTGATCGCCGTCATCGTCGCGCTTTGGGTCTCGCGCACCGACGGTGCGGTGCTGCATTGGGTAACCGACTACTGGAATCACTTCTACCTGATGGTGCAGAAGTGGGTCACCTGAGTTTCACAATTCTCAGTTGGGACTGGTGCGTTTAATGATCTCGTTGCGTCAACATGCCTTATCGCTGGCCGCAGTCTTTTTGGCGCTGGCCGTGGGAGTCGTGCTGGGCTCCGGCTTCTTGTCGGACACCCTGTTGTCCAGCCTCCGCGACGAGAAGCGCGACTTGCACACGCAGATCAGCGGGCTCAACGACCAGAAGAATGTGCTGAACGAAAAGCTCAGCGCGGCAAACAATTTCGACACCCAACTCGCCGGTCGGATGGTGCATGACGCGCTCGGCGGCAAGTCGGTTGTGGTGTTCCGCACCCCGGATGCCCAGGACGACGACGTGGCCGCGGTGTCGAAATTCATCGGTCAGGCCGGTGGGGCGGTGACCGGAACGGTGTCGCTGACGCAGGAGTTCGTCGAGGCCAACTCGGCGGAGAAGCTGCAGACGGTGGTGAACTCCTCGGTACTGCCCGCGGGCCAGCAGCTGAGCACCAGGCTCGTCGACCAAGGTTCGCAGGCGGGCGACTTACTGGGCATCGCCCTGCTGGCCAACGCGAACCCGGCGGTGCCCGCGGTGGACGACATCCAGCGCAATACCGTGCTGGCGGCGTTGCGTGACACGGGCTTCATCACCTATCAGGCCACCGATCACATGGGCGCGGCCAACGCTGCGCTGGTAGTCACGGGCGGCTCGCTGCCCCAAGACGCCGGCAACAAAGGCGTCAGCGTTGCCCGGTTCTCGGCCGCGTTGGCCCCGCACGGCTCGGGCACGCTGCTCGCCGGGCGCGACGGTTCGGCGACCGGGGGCGCCGCCGTGGCCGTGACCCGCGCCGACGCCGGGATGAACTCGGCGATCACCACAGTGGACGACGTCGACTCCGCGCCGGGCCGGATCACCGCCATTCTGGGCTTGCACGACCTGCTGGGCGGCGGCCACGCCGGACAGTACGGCACCGGACACGGGGCGACGTCGATCACGGTGCCGCAGTAGCGGGCGTGTTAGCCGCGGCACGGCGCGGTGGATGTTAGGGTGGGTTTCCGTGGGTCGGCAGGCCCAGCTAGTTATTCGCTAGAACAATTTTGACGCCCTGCCCGTCTTCACGGAGGTCGCCTGTGCGAAAGCACCCGCAATCCGCCACCAAGCACCTCTTCGTCAGCGGGGGAGTCGCTTCCTCGTTGGGCAAGGGTTTGACCGCCAGCAGCCTTGGTCAACTACTGACGGCCCGCGGGTTGTACGTGACGATGCAGAAGCTCGATCCGTACCTCAACGTCGATCCGGGCACCATGAATCCGTTCCAGCACGGCGAGGTCTTCGTCACCGAGGACGGCGCCGAAACCGACCTGGACGTCGGCCATTACGAACGGTTCCTGGACCGTGATCTGTCCGGTTCGGCGAATGTCACTACGGGACAAGTGTATTCGACGGTCATAGCAAAGGAGCGGCGCGGCGAGTATCTGGGCGACACCGTCCAAGTGATCCCGCACATCACCGACGAGATCAAAGCGCGCATCATGTCGATGGCCCAACCGGACGCCCAGGGTAACCGTCCCGATGTGGTCATCACCGAGATCGGCGGCACGGTCGGCGACATCGAGTCGCAACCCTTCTTGGAGGCCGCTCGCCAGGTGCGCCACGACCTCGGCCGGGAGAACGTCTTCTTCCTGCACGTCTCGCTGGTGCCCTACCTGGCACCATCGGGTGAACTCAAAACCAAACCCACCCAGCACTCGGTGGCCGCGCTGCGCAGCATCGGTATCAGCCCCGATGCGCTGATTCTGCGTTGCGACCGCGACGTACCCGAAGCCCTGAAAAACAAGATTGCGTTGATGTGTGACGTCGACATCGATGGCGTTATCTCCACCCCGGATGCGCCGTCGATCTACGACATTCCCAAGGTGCTGCACCGCGAGGAACTCGACGCCTATGTGGTGCGCCGGCTCAACCTGCCGTTCCGCGATGTCGACTGGACCGAATGGGACGACCTGCTGCGCAGGGTGCACGAGCCGCACGAGATCGTGCGGATCGCCTTGGTGGGCAAGTACGTTGAGCTCTCCGATGCGTATCTGTCGGTCACCGAGGCACTGCGCGCCGGCGGGTTCAAGCACCACGCCAAGGTGGAGTTGGTCTGGGTTGCTTCCGACGACTGCGAGAGCGCGGCCGGTGCCGCGTCGGCCCTGGGCGACGTGCACGGCGTGCTGATCCCGGGCGGGTTCGGCATCCGCGGCATCGAGGGCAAGATCGGCGCCATCCACCACGCACGCACGCGCGGACTGCCGGTACTCGGCCTGTGCCTCGGCCTGCAATGCATCGTGATCGAGGCCGCCCGCTCAGCCGGTCTGACCCAGGCCAACTCGGCGGAATTCGACCCCGAGACGCCCGACCCCGTCATCTCTACGATGGCCGATCAGGTCGATATCGTCGCCGGCGAAGCCGACCTTGGCGGCACCATGCGGCTGGGCGCCTACCGCGCGGTGCTCGAACCGGAATCGATTGTGGCCCAGGCATATGGCGCCACGGACGTATCGGAGCGCCACCGCCACCGCTATGAGGTCAACAACGCCTACCGCGACAAGATCGCGGAAAGCGGCCTGAAGTTCTCCGGAACGTCTCCCGACGGCCACCTGGTGGAGTTCGTTGAGTATCCGCCGGACGTGCACCCGTTCATCGTCGGCACCCAGGCTCACCCGGAGCTGAAGAGCCGGCCCACGCGGCCGCACCCGCTGTTCGTCGCCTTCGTCGGCGCGGCGATCGACTACAAGGCGGGCGAGCTGCTGCCCGTGGAGATCCCGGAACAGTCGTCGAACGGCATCCAGCATCGGGACAGCGCTGCGCGGCCGATACCTGAGCCCGCGACCCGTGGCTGACCACGTCTTCGAGACGGAGTCGTCCGAAACGCTGTACACCGGAAAGATTTTCGCGCTGCGCAGCGACCGCGTGCGGATGCCCGCCGGCAAGGTGGTAACCCGCGAGATCGTCGAACATTTCGGCGCGGTCGCCGTGGTCGCGATGGACGACCGCGGCAACCTCCCGATGGTTTACCAGTACCGGCACGCCTTCGGTCGGCGGCTGTGGGAGCTGCCCGCGGGACTGCTCGATGTCGCCGGCGAGGCGGCTCATCTCACCGCGGCTCGCGAACTCATGGAGGAGGCGGGGCTGAAGGCGGCAGACTGGACGGTGCTCGTAGACCTCAATTCCACACCGGGCTTCAGCGACGAGTCGGTGCGCGTCTATCTGGCCACCGGTCTGACTCAGGTCGAGCGGCCCGACGCGCACGACGAAGAAGCCGACATGACATTGGAGTGGTATCCGCTGGCCGACGCCGCCCGTAAGGTGCTCAGCGGTGAAATCGTCAATGCCATTGCCGTGGCAGGAATTTTGGCCGCCCACGCCGTGACGACAGGGTTCGCTCAGCCGCGTCCAGTGGACAGCCCGTGGCAGGACAAGCCGACGGCGTTCGCAGCGCGCAAGGCCGCGCAATGACGACGGTGGCGCTGGACACGCAGTTGCAGGGCTACCTTGACCATCTCACGATCGAGCGCGGCGTCGCCGCGAACACCCTGAGTTCGTACACCCGCGACTTGCGTCGCTACACAAAACATCTGTCGGACCGGGGAATTCACGACCTGGCCAAGGTGGGCGAGAACGACGTGAGCGAATTCCTGGTGGCGCTGCGCCGCGGCGATCCCGACACCGGGGCCGCCGCGCTGTCGGCGGTGTCGGCGGCGCGGGCGCTGATCGCGGTGCGCGGTCTGCATCGGTTCGCCGCCGCCGAAGGGCTGGCCGAACTCGACGTGGCGCGTGCGGTCCGGCCACCGACGCCGGGCCGCCGGCTGCCCAAAAGCCTGACCATCGACCAGGTGCTGGCGCTACTGGAGGGTGCGGGTGGCGACAGCCCGGCCGACGGACCGCTGACCCTGCGCAACCGGGCGCTGCTGGAACTCCTATATTCCACCGGCGCACGGATTTCCGAGGCCGTCGGCCTCGACGTCGACGACGTCGACACGCACTCGCGGTCGGTGTTGTTGCGCGGCAAGGGCGGTAAGCAGCGGCTGGTGCCGATCGGACGTCCGGCCGTGGCCGCACTGGACGCGTACCTGGTACGGGGTCGTCCGGAGCTGGCACGTCGCGGGCGCGGCACGCCGGGCATCTTCCTCAACGTGCGCGGCGGACGGTTGTCACGGCAGAGCGCGTGGCAGGTTTTGCAGGACGCGGCAGCGCGTGCCGGCATCACCTCGGGGGTGTCGCCGCACATGCTGCGGCATTCCTTCGCCACGCACCTGCTGGAGGGTGGCGCCGATGTGCGCGTCGTGCAGGAGCTGCTCGGGCACGCCTCGGTGACGACGACGCAGATCTACACCATGGTCACCGTGCACGCGCTGCGCGAAGTGTGGGCCGAGGCCCACCCCCGGGCCCAGTAGTTTGTGCACCCGGGCTGCTCGGCCCGCTCATCCGCCTAGGTAGTCAGACTCCAGCACCAGGTCGGACAGCAGTGTCTGGTACTCGACGTGGGCCTTATGCTCGACGGTGTTGAACCGCTTGCCCTGCTGTAGCCGCATGTACTCGCGGTACTTCGGCGCCCCCGGCACCCGGACGTTGTCGGCGACCACGATCGAGCCAGGATGCAACCACTCCCGATCCAGGATGCTGGTCAGGTCGTCCAGGTAGGCGTCCTTGTCGTGATCGAGGAACACGAAATCGAGGGTGCGGGCGGCAAACCCATGCTCGTTGGCCAGCGCATCAAGGGTGCGCCCGCCGTCGCCGATGGTGCCGACCACACACGTGACCCGATCGGCGACGCCGGCGTGCGCCCAGATCTGGCGGGCGTTGGCGGCGTTGGCCTCGGCGAGTTCGACCGAGAACACCTTGGCGTTCGGGGCGGCACGGGCGATGCGCAATGCGCCGTACCCGCAGTACGTGCCCAGCTCGAGCGCGAGCGACGGACCGGCCCGCCGCACTGCGGCGTCGAGCAGCAGCCCTTTCTCGTCACCGACGTTGATCAGCAACGATTTTTCGTAGGCGAACTTGTCGATGGTGGCCAGCACGTCGTCGATGTCGCCGGCCCGCGCGTTCTGCAGGACGTACTCGACGGCGGCCGCCTCGCGCCCGTCACCGATCTGGCCGGTAGTGGTGATGTTTCGGGCACCGGCGGCTACGCGCCAGAACGACCACCGCAGGAGAGGAATCCGTCGCTTGAGATTCATAGACGTCACGATAGGCCGGTGGCCGGTTTGAGGCCGTGGTGGTGCTGATTGGTGATTCGCAGAAGCGATAGCGCCGGTGCTAGCGCGGTTCGAAGCCGCACTACCCCTCGGAAATGGTGCTGCTGTGACTGAAGTTAATAGGCTGCCGGGATGTGCGTTCCGCCACCGATTTTTGGTCATATTGGCTGGTTAATTGCCTGCGGGTCGCCCGGTTTCGCGCGAGGAACCCGTTAGACTTTCCGACGATGTTCATCTCCCGAACACCCCCGCCATGACCGAGCAGCCGGACAACGGCGTCGAGCTCGGTCTGACCGGGCGGCCGCCGCGGGCGATCCCGGAGCCACAGCCGCGCACTTCGCACGGCCCGGCCAAAGTCGTCGCCATGTGCAATCAAAAAGGCGGCGTCGGGAAGACCACGTCCACCATCAATTTGGGTGCCGCGCTCGCCGAGTACGGCAGGCGGGTGCTGCTGGTGGACATGGACCCGCAGGGCGCGCTGTCCGCCGGCCTGGGCGTCCCGCATTATGAGCTGGACAAGACCATTCACAACGTCCTGGTCGAGCCGCGGGTGTCGATCGACGACGTGTTGCTGCAAACCCGGGTCAGGCACATGGATCTGGTGCCCAGCAACATCGACCTGTCGGCCGCCGAGATCCAGCTGGTCAACGAGGTGGGACGCGAGCAGACGCTGGGCCGCGCGCTGCATCCGGTGCTGGACCGCTACGACTATGTGCTGATCGACTGCCAGCCGTCACTGGGGCTGCTCACCGTCAACGGCCTGGCCTGCGCCGACGGCGTGGTGATCCCGACCGAATGCGAGTACTTCTCGCTGCGCGGGCTGGCGCTGCTGACCGACACCGTCGACAAGGTGCGCGACCGGCTCAATCCGAAGCTCGAGATCAGCGGGATCTTGCTCACCCGGTACGACCCCCGCACGGTCAACTCCCGCGAGGTGATGGCCCGGGTCGTGGAGCGGTTCGGTGACCTGGTGTTCGACACCGTCATCACCCGGACCGTCCGATTCCCGGAGACCAGCGTCGCCGGCGAACCCATCACCACGTGGGCCCCGCGGTCCACCGGGGCAATCGCCTATCGCGCGCTGGCCCGCGAGTTCATCGACCGATTCGGCGCGTGAACGCGACCGAAACCGGTGAGGCGCCACAGCAGAACGGCTACGGAGCTGGCTTCCAAGTCCGCCTGACCAATTTCGAGGGCCCGTTCGACCTCCTGCTGCAGCTGATCTTCGCCCATCGCCTCGACGTGACCGAGGTGGCGCTGCACCAGGTCACCGACGACTTCATCGCCTACACCCGGGAAATCGGTCCGCAGCTGGAGCTCGAGGAGACCACGGCATTCCTCGTGGTCGCCGCCACGCTGCTGGATTTGAAGGCCGCCCGACTGCTGCCGGCCGGACGGGTCGACGACGACGAAGATCTCGCGCTGCTGGAGGTGCGCGATCTGCTGTTCGCCCGGTTGCTGCAGTATCGCGCGTTCAAGCACGTCGCGGAGATGTTCGCCGAACTCGAGGCCACGGCGTTGCGCAGTTATCCGCGGTCGGTGTCGCTGGAAGACCGGTTCACCGAACTGTTGCCCGAGGTGATGATCGGCGTGGACGCCGAACGCTTCGCTCAGATCGCCGCGATCGCGTTCACCCCGCGACCCACACCGACGGTGTCGGTCGAGCACCTGCACCAGGTGCAGGTCTCGGTTCCCGAGCAGGCCAAGAAGTTGCTGGCCATCCTGGAGGCACGGGGCAGCGGGGCGTGGGCCACGTTCTCCGAGCTGGTCGCCGATTGCGAGGCGTCGATGGAGGTGGTCGGGCGCTTTTTGGCGCTGCTCGAACTGTATCGGTCCCGGGCGGTAGCATTCGACCAGTCAGAGCCGCTTGGCGTGCTCCAAATCTCGTGGACCGGGGAGCGTCCGGCCAGTGAAGCCTTGGTAGAAGTGCGGGACGAATAAGTGACTGAAGATATGCCGGACGTCGATCTCGACGCAGCTCTCGACGTGGGCATCCCGGACATCGCCGAAGTCGTGCCCATGGAGTCCGAAGAACTCGGCGCGGTGCTCGAGGCGCTGCTGCTGGTGGTGGACACGCCGGTCACCGCGGAGGCGCTCGCGTCGGCCACGCAGCAACCGGTATACCGGATCGCCGCCAAGTTGCAGGAGATGGCCGAGCAGTTCACGGAACGCGACAGCGGCATCGACCTGCGGAAAAACAGCGAGGGCTGGCGGATGTACACCCGTGCCCGGTTCGCGCCCTATGTGGAGAAGCTGCTGCTCGACGGAGCGCGGTCCAAGCTCACGCGGGCCGCGCTGGAGACTCTGGCCGTGGTCGCCTACCGCCAGCCCGTGACGCGTGCGCGGGTGAGCGCGGTGCGCGGCGTCAACGTCGACGCCGTGATGCGCACGCTGCTGGCGCGCGGCTTGATCACCGAAGCGGGAGTCGACGAGGACACCGGCGCGACGACGTTCGCCACCACCGACCTGTTCTTAGAGCGGCTGGGGCTGACCTCGCTGGCCGACCTTCCGGATATCGCGCCGCTGCTTCCCGACGTCGACACGATCGAGGACCTCAGCGAATCCCTGGACAGCGAGCCACGTTTCATCAAACTTTCCGGCGGTCAGCCGTCAGACCCGGCGATGACGTTCGACGTGGACCAGGATTGATGGAGGAAGTACAGGGGATCCGGCTGCAAAAAGTGTTGTCCCAAGCCGGAATTGCGTCGCGGCGGGCCGCCGAGAAGTTGATCATCGACGGCCGCGTCGAGGTGGACGGCCACGTGGTGACCGAATTGGGCACTCGCGTCGACCCGGACTCGTCGGTGATCCGCGTGGACGGCGCCCGGGTGGTGCTGGACGATTCCCAGGTCTACCTCGCCCTGAACAAGCCGCGCGGTGTGCACTCGACCATGTCCGACGACCGCGGCCGACCGTGCATCGGCGATCTGGTGGAGCGCAAGGTCCGCGGCAACAAGAACCTGTTTCATGTCGGGCGCCTGGACGCCGATACCGAAGGGCTGATCCTGCTCACCAACGATGGCGAGCTGGCGCACCGGCTGATGCATCCTTCCCACGAGGTCGCCAAGACGTACCTGGCGACGGTGACCGGATCGGTGCCGCGAGGGCTCGGGAAGAAGCTGCGTGCTGGGATCGAATTGGACGACGGCGTGGCCAAACTCGACGAGTTCGCGGTGGTAGACGCCATCCCCGGCAAGACGCTGGTGCGGGTGACGCTGCACGAGGGCCGCAATCGCATCGTGCGCCGGCTGCTGGCGGCCGCCGGATTCCCGGTGGAGTCGTTGGTACGCACCGACATCGGGCCCGTGGCGCTGGGAAAACAGCGACCGGGCACAATTCGGGCGTTGGCTCATCACGAGGTCGGCCAGCTCTACAAAGCGGTGGGCCTGTGAATGGAACGATCATTGCCATCGACGGCCCGGCGGGCACCGGAAAGTCTTCGGTATCAAGGGGATTGGCGCAAGCGCTCGGCGCGCGCTATCTGGATACCGGCGGTATGTACCGGACGGTGACCCTGGCCGTGCTGCGCGCCGGCATCGATCCCGCCGACGCCGACGCCGTCGCCCGCGCCGCGCAGACGGTAGAGATGTCTGTGGACTATCAGCCCGATGGCGACCGTTATTTCCTGTGCGGAGAAGATGTCTCGACGGAAATCCGCGGTGACCGGGTCACCGCCTCGGTGTCGGCGGTGTCCGCGGTGCCCGCCGTCCGCACCCGGCTGGTCGCCATGCAGCGCGAAATGGCCCAGGGCCCGCGCAGTGTGGTCGTCGAGGGCCGGGACATCGGCACCGTCGTCCTGCCGGATGCGCCCGTGAAGATCTTCCTGACCGCATCGGCCGAAACCCGGGCGCGGCGGCGCAACGATCAGAACGTGGCGGCGGGCTTGGCCGACGACTACGAGGCGGTGCTGGCCGACGTCCGCCGGCGCGACCATCTGGATTCCACCCGGGCTGTGTCACCGCTGCGGGCGGCCCCGGACGCGGTGATCGTCGATACCAGCGAAATGACCGAGCCCCAAGTTATTTCACACCTGCACGATCTGGTCAGGCAGCGGACCGGAGCGGTGCGGTGAGTCAAGACGGCACGTGGAACGACGAAAGCGACTGGGAGTCAGTTGGATTCGGACTCGACGAACAGGAGGAGGTAGGTCCGGCGCCCGTAGTGGCGGTTGTCGGCCGGCCCAATGTCGGCAAGTCGACGCTGGTCAATCGGATTCTCGGGCGGAGAGAGGCGGTGGTGCAGGACATCCCGGGTGTCACCCGCGACCGCGTGTCCTACGACGCGCTGTGGACGGGTCGCCGGTTCGTCGTGCAGGACACCGGCGGATGGGAGCCGGACGCCAAGGGACTCCAACAACTGGTGGCCGAACAGGCATCGGTGGCCATGCGCACCGCCGATGCAGTGATCCTGGTGGTCGACGCGTTGGTCGGCGCCACCGCGGCCGACGAGGCCGCCGCACGGATCCTGCTGCGGTCGGGCAAGCCGGTTTTCCTGGCGGCCAACAAGGTTGACAGCGACAAGGCCGAGGCGGACGCAGCGCTGCTGTGGTCACTGGGGCTCGGCGAGCCGCACGCCATCAGTGCCATCCACGGCCGCGGGGTGGCGGATCTGCTCGATGAGGTGCTTGCCGCGCTGCCCGAGGTGTCCGAGGTGGCGCCCACGTCCGGCGGACCACGCCGCGTCGCGCTGGTCGGCAAACCCAACGTGGGCAAGAGCTCGCTGCTGAACAAGCTGGCCGGCGATCAGCGCTCCGTGGTGCACGACGTCGCTGGAACGACGGTTGACCCGGTGGACTCGCTGATCGAGCTCGGCGACAAGGTGTGGCGGTTCGTCGACACCGCGGGCTTGCGACGCAAGGTGCGCCAAGCCAGCGGGCACGAGTTCTACGCCTCCGTGCGCACGCACTCGGCCATCGATGCGGCCGAGGTGGTCATCGTGCTGATCGATGGATCTGACCCGCTCACCGAACAGGATCAGCGGGTTTTGTCGATGGTCATCGAGGCCGGCCGGGCCCTGGTGCTGGCTTTCAACAAGTGGGATCTGGTGGACGAGGACCGCCGTGAGCTGTTGGAGCGCGAGATCGACCGCGAACTAGTGCAGCTGCGGTGGGCACCGAGGGTCAACATCTCCGCCAAGACGGGGCGGGCGTTGCAGAAGCTGGTGCCCGCGATGGAGACCGCACTGGCCTCATGGGATACGCGGATTTCGACCGGCGCGCTGAATTCCTGGCTCAAAGAGGTGGTGGCGGCCACGCCGCCCCCGGTGCGTGGGGGCAAGCAGCCTCGCATCCTGTTCGCCACCCAGGCGACCGCTCGGCCCCCGACGTTCGTTCTGTTCACCACGGGTTTTCTGGAGGCCGGGTATCGGCGGTTCCTGGAGCGCCGGCTGCGTGAGACCTTCGGGTTCGAGGGATCACCGATCCGGATCAATGTGCGGGTGCGCGAAAAGCGGGGAGCCAGGCGGCGCTGAGCGCCTGTGGCGCGGAGCCAGTCGGCGCTTGGACCCATCTGGCGATTCCCAAATGCGGTAGCACCCGCGCTGGCGCGTTTGGGATTTACTGCATGGCCTCGCCTGGCCCGGAGCGGCAACGCCGGACGTGACATGCGGGCCACGCTATAGCGGAGGTCACTGGGCGGCCTGGCCGACCATCTACGGTAGGCTTTCGACCTGCCGCCGGTTGCATGCATCGGCGCGCGGGCTGTGGCGCAGTTTGGTAGCGCACTTGACTGGGGGTCAAGTGGTCGCAGGTTCAAATCCTGTCAGCCCGACCAAACGATATTCAGGTCCAACGCAGATTCAGCCGGAGCCCGACCGTCTCCGACTACGGCAATGTCCGGGTGCCCCGCACACTCAATCGGCGTTAATGGCGCCAGGTATCCACCGCCGCCATCGAGCACGCCGGGACACCCTGATCATTGGGCAACAACCAGGTCAGTAGTTGTGGCAGGTATCGAACGTCCGTTGAATCGCTCCCAGGTACGGCTGGGCATCCGGGTTGCTCACTATTTGCTGGGCCGTTTGCCTCCGTTGACTAGGCGACCCAGCGAGGAACTGACGCAAACTGGACTGCGCATCCGGCGAGGCGTTGAGAGCCGCGGCAATTATCGGGTCTTGCACGTTCAACGCGGCTACGAGCTGGTCGTAGGTGCAGGTTGTGTTGACGGCCGAACCAATGTCGGGATCTGCAAACGCAACCCCGACTCCGGTCAATGACAATGTCAGACCACCAACCGCCGCAGCCAAAATGGTCCATGACACTTTGGGCATGTGGGCTCCTTCCCTGATGACACCGAATCTATCGCAAACGTGCAGGTCAAGGCTGGACATGCAAATATCGGCAATGACCATCCGGATGAGCCAGGGGCTGCGGGAATTCCTCAGGCACCAGCTTCGGATCTCACATCGGTAGTCCAGGCTCCGTTGCGTAAACCGCCGGCGCCCTCGACGCCGCACCGGTCCCCCTTCCCGAGATTTGACCTCCGCCAAGGGTTCACGTTGTTAGCGCCGAGGGGGGTGGGAGAGATTCTCTCGCCGCCACCCCCCATGCGAGCCGCTAGACGCTGTTCAACAGTGCCTGCAAAAAGGTACATCCCGTCGATAGCAGCATCGTGGCGGTCAGCATTGCGGCCAGTGCCGCTGCTTTCAGTGTTTTCCTAGTGTTCGTGCTCACCCTCTAAACCTTTCTCGCAAGGGATAATGATGGATAACAATTCGCACTGACTGGCGTGGGCGTTACAAGCTCACGAACTCCGCGTAACCCTCGCTCTCGATGTGTGACCAGCCGTGATGGATTCCAGAGCAAAACGATGGCGCTCGAACACGCAAGCACGCACTACACCCGAAGTTGCCGCTGTGCGGTTCGATGAGGCTGCCAGCGCGACCACCAGCGATAGTTATGGCGGCGCGTCGGCTGCGCGCCGCGAGAGTACCCCCGCTGGTTGGGAGCCAGGCACCGGTAACCCTCGGTGGTCAGCCGTCGGATTACAGCGGTACAGCTCGTGTTGAACTGCGCCAACCATGCAGGAGCACGACAACCGGCCCGTCGGCTGGACCTTCATCGATGACATCGAATACAAGCTCACCGCGGCGGTACTAGCCCCCGGCAGCTGATGGATGTTCCGACGCGGACAGCGCCGAAAATCGATTCCAATTACGCACGAGACTTCTGCACGCGCGTCGCGTTAACGGCGCCCTTTTCGGCGCGGGTCTTGCTGTCATCGGCGTGGATGGCGGCGATCAAGTGGTGGCAGGTTCAAATCCTGTCAGCCCGACACGGGTAATATGCAGGTCAAACCCCGTCGAGGACCCAGTTGAATTCAAATGGCGGTATACCGGCGAGGAAACACTTCTGACAGATACCCCAATCAGGTTTAGGACCGGTAACTAATTACTGCAACTCAGATCAATGTGGAAGCGGACACGTGTGTCCTGAATAAGTGAGCCATCGTGAGCTGTCAAGTACATCGCCTCTGAGACGGTAGAACACCATAACAAACGGCGTTGCCGCGCGTTGCCTAATCGTCGAAGCCACCTCAGTAGTGCGCACCACCACCAAGAATGGCGGCACCTAATGGCCGGCGAAAAGCCAGGATTACCGGCAGCGGCACTAAATGCCGCCGGCAACGCGCGGCCGCCGTTATGTGCGCGGAGTCGGTCAGGTTCCGCTTCTACCGATGTAGAAAGTCAGGACCTTTTATTGGCAAACCACCTGCCCGGGCGCGGGAGTGGTGCAACTCAGGGTGCATCCCGTCGACCCGGCCAAAACTGCGACCAGCGTCGCGGCCACTGCGACTGCTTTCAGCGTTCTCTTGGTGCTCGTCATCGGCGTACCTTTCTTCGCTGGTGTTACGTACCCGTGCAATTGGATGCTATAGCCGTCACCAGCCCAGCGGAAGGATGTTTCCCGCATTTGTTAAATAGAAAATTCCAGCCCGGTTTTACAAAGACGTCGGGCGCGTCAACGCGATTGGGCGAGGCCCTCCAAGCGGACGCAGCATAGCGGGAAGATAGCCATCGTAAGGTTCATTGAGAACCAGGGGATAATGCCAGGCAGTGCATTATCCGTATGTTGAGCTAAATGCCCCAATTAGCCAGTACGCGAAAAACCCTCCAATAAGCGCACAGGGAAGGTGCCCCGGTCGGTGGCCAGCTGGGTGGAGCACCCTCAATTCCGAGGGGCCGAAACGAGCCGCCAAACAATCGAAGCCATATAGTGTCGAATACTGCCGGCCTGACCCGACCCTTTAAGCTGCCTTGCACCCACCCGCCATCCAGGGCAGCTCGGGCACATCCTCCAATACGGGATGGCCGGCGGGATGATTGGGTGACGGGTCTCGTCGAATCGGTAATCCGTCGGATTGCGCCCATCAAACCCGGGTGCGATTGGCTGCCTGAGGCATCCGCGGCGGAGGAGAAGCTGGCTCGCTTACGGCTGAAAAGCCGGAAGGACACTGCCGGAGTCGCGGATCTCCCAGATGCTCTTTTTGGTCACACCATCGAAGTTGATCTTGTTCAACGTTTCTCGGGAATACGTGAGGTCGATGGCGACCTGGGTCGAGGTGTTGCCATACGGATCTGTCATCGGGAAGGTTCCCTGCACGTTCACCGCGGACGCGTCAGGATAGGTGGTTTTTGCATATTTGAGGATGTCGATGGTGTCCGATCGGGCACCGTCCTTGATCAACTGCTCGGTGTAGTTGTCACGGATGGCGAATCGGGCCTCGACGACGCCGCCGTTCGGGCCGGGAGCAATGGTGAAGGCGACGCCATCCGGCTTCTTGGGACCCGGCGGTGTCGACGGCGCCTCCTCGGTCGGTGGCGGTGTTCCATCGGTGGCCGAATTGCTTGACGGGCTCGAAAGGCTGTCCTTCTTGGGGTCGAAAATCCAGCTCTTGCCGATGAAGACGAGGAGAACAAGGGTGCATAGCGCGGCAAGGGCCAGGGCGGCCTTTCCGGAGGTGCCTTTCTTCTGCGGTTCCGCAGAGAACGCCCACTCGCTGGTCCAATTGGTGCCGTCGAAGTACCGCTGCAGGCCGTGGCCTACTGCGGGGTCGGGGTACCAGCCCGGCGCCGATTTAGGCGGGGGCGGCGCCTGCTCAGAATGCATCTAGCCATTTTCGTCGCGTTGGAGGCATCCCGGCTACCCGCCTCGATGGCTGCTCGTACCGGATCGCGTTTTGTGAGCCGTCATGCCGTCAGTCCTCGCGGTCGGGCTCGGTGAGTTCCGGCGCGTTCTCACGAGTCGCCATTCCGCCTTCGCGCCCGTGGTCCACCGGACCGGGACGGCCGCCCTTGGGCTCGTCGTCGTCCCTGTCCGAATGCCTGGCCATCGCAACCTCCTTCGTCGACGGACGGCTACCCGCAGCGGCACGACCCGAGCCCGCGAGCACAGACGGGAAATGCTGCACTGCCAAGCTTAGGAAAGGCGCGGCGAAAAGGTGGAGATCTTCGGCACCGATCCTGGAGCGGACGCCTTGGTGCGATCGGGGCAACGAGGAGCATCGAGCCTCACGAATCGAGGAGTGCACGCGTGCCGGCATGTTTGCGCGGTATGACGTGACGTGCGTGACCTAGGGCGCTTTCCGAAGATCGGCGAGTGAGTTTCGAAGCCCACCGTCCATCCGGATCCGCACGGCTGCCACCGCGATCATGATGGCCGCGGTCACCAAGTGCACGATCGCATCGGTGAGGTTGTTGGGGAAGTTGAAAACGAAGGCGACCTGATGGGAGAAGAAGGCCCAAATGCCCGGCAGCGCACCGGCTATGGCGGCGAGTAGTAGATACAACACGGACCAGGACTTGCGCACCGCGAAGACCAGGCCCGGTCCAAACAAGGCCAGACCGGCGACGGCATGCCAACCGTTGTAGTCCATTCCGAGCAACTGCACGGTCGGCGCATAGGGACCGATGGCGAAGCTGGGATTGACGACGAGTCCGATCGCCGCCTGAACCACATGAACGACACAGATGATCAGCAGCCCGATCTGGGCGAAACTCCACCTCACATTGCACCCCCTTGTGCGCGCAAGACGGCACAAATACTACCTTCTGTAGTAAACGGCTGCAACGGAGATGGTGGTGGCTACCCTGCGCCGTCCCGTTCGATCCAACGGGTAAGCGCATCTTCGAGCGCCGTGGCGACGTCCATACCGGCGCTGTCAGCGGCCTGCTCAAACCGCTCGACCAAGTCGGTACGGATTGAGGCGCCCAACCTCGAGAACTGTGGTTTTGGCTTTGGCGGTAGCTCGACGGGCACGTGCCGCGCGACAGACGCATCGATGATTTCGCGGAGCGCCGGTATCTCGACGAGCAACCTGGCGAGATCGTCGCGTTCTATCCGTAGAAACTCGGCCGGTCCCATCGTCGTCACGGTCGCGGACCGCAGTCTGCCACGGTGGAGCGCCGATTCGCCGATCACCTCGCCCGGCCCCAGCGTGGCGACGCGGTCTGAGCCGACGTACACGCCCACCTCCCCGCTGAGCAGGATGTAGCAGGAGTCCGACGGGGTCTGCTCATGAATCAGCGGCAACGGGGCCGATGTCGAAGTGCGATGAGCCGCTCCGGCGAGGCGCTGTAGGTCAGCATCCGAGAACTTATCGAAGGTGGCGTACTCGCGTAGCCGCCGAGCGTCTTCCTCAGATCGCTTCGCCTCGACCTTCATAGCGGACTCCTGACGTGAGATGTGCCGCTGACATCGAGAGCCTAACGCGGATTCACGATACGAAAGGCATAAAACCGCGACGCAAATCTTGCGCCGCGCCGCCGAATCGATGCGGCATTGGAAAGCGGGGACCCCCGGCGTCAGTTCCGACCGGGGAGCCTCATCACCGTCCGCACGACGGGCAGTAGCGACTTCTGCCAGAGCGTCCCCGGGATGCCAAGGGGCGGATCGAGATTGAATACCCGCGCGGTCGCAATCGTCTGGGATTCGGTGTACTTCAACAAACCCTCGGGACCATGTCGGCGGCCTACGCCGGACTGGCCCATCCCGCCCATCGGCGCACTGAGGCTGCCCCATGCGAATGCGTAGCCCTCGTTGACGTTCACCGTTCCGGACCGCAACCGCGCTGCGATCTGCTGGCCTTCTGCGGAGGAACCGGCCCAGACACTGGCATTGAGCCCGTACTCGCTGTCGTTGGCCTTCTCGACCGCTTCATCGACGTCCGCGACGGGATAGATCGAGACGACGGGCCCGAATGTCTCATTGGCCGCGCACTCCATCTCGGGGGTTACCTCTGTCAGCACCGTCGGCTCGTAGAACAATGGCCCGATGTCGGGTCGAGCCTTTGCGCCCGCAATCACCTTGGCGCCCTTGGCTTTCGCATCGTCCACGTGATCCGTCACGGCCTCAAGCTGTCCCGCGGAGATCAAGCTGCCCATGTCGATCGAGAAGTCGTATGCGGTGCCCAGCTTCATGTTCCGCACCTGCGCTCCGAACTTGCCGATGAAATCGTCGGCGATGTCTTTCTCGACGTAAATCCGCTCAATCGAGATGCACAGCTGGCCCGCGTTGGAGAAGCATGCGCGGGTGGCCGCCTTAGCGGCCTTGTTGAGGTTTGCCCCGCGCGCGACGATCATCGCGTTCTTGCCCCCGAGTTCGGCCGAGAATCCGATCAGCCGGCGGCCGGCGTGTTCCGCCAGCTGCCTGCCGGTGGCGGTCGAGCCGGTGAACATCAGGTAGTCGCAGTTATCGATGATCGCGGTGCCGACCACCGACCCGGGCCCGGGCACGATCGCGTAGAGCGCACGCGGCAGGCCGGCCTCGTACAACAGCTCGGCGCAGGCGAGCGCGCAATACGGAGTCTGACTGTCCGGCTTGAGCACCACCGCGTTACCAGCCAGCAGTGCCGGCACCGAGTCCGACGCCGTCAGTGTCATGGGATAGTTCCACGGCGAAATGACCCCAACCACACCCTTGGGCTGGTAGCAGACCGTCGTTTTCCCGATACCCGGCAGCAGCGCCTGCACGGCACGAGGCTTCAGCAGGTCCGCCGAGACGCGCCCGTAATAGTTTGCGTTCGCTATCAGGTCCACGACTTCCTCCTGCGCCGCCCAACGGGCTTTGCCCGCCTCGGCCTGCAGGAGATCCATCAGGAAGTCGCGCTTCTCGAAGACCAGGTCCCGATAGCGGCTGATGACGTCGATGCGCTCGGAGACCGGCCGGTTAGCCCAGGCGATCTGGGCCGCCCGCGCCTCGGCGAATGCGGCTTCGACATCTTCGGCCGTGCCGATCGGGATCGTGGTCAGCGGCTTGCCGGTGAAGACCTCGTCGATCGTCTTGGTCTGGCGCGCGGTGGGGTCTTTGATTGCGGCCAGTTGGCGCAGTCGGTCGAAGACTTCGGCTGACGGTGCGGGCATGTCGTTACCTCCCGAGGAATCGCAGACGTCCAGGACACCAGACTATGGCGCTTCCCGGCGGACTTGTTCCGCCGCCTCTCGCGCCGCACCGCTGCTCACATCATCGGGGGAAATGGCAGCAGCCAGACCAGGGAGGGATCGATCGAGTCTTTGTGCTGCGGGCAATAGATTGCCACCGAAGCGCCCATGAAGAATCCGGCCTGCCTCAACGAAAGGTCGAACGACGGGTCGTGCGTCAGCTTCAGCGCCAGGAGGCTCGAGTCCTGACCTCTGTCGAATCCGGCGCACACCGCGTGGGCGTGCGCGATCGCACTGTCCCGGTCGCTGACATCGATGCCGTAATTCGCAAGCGCGTTGACGAAAGTATCGTCGGGCGAATCCGCCGATGCGGGTGCTGCGGCAAGTAGCGCGGTGGCGGACACCAGAACCGCGCTGATCGCCGACCACTTCCCGCGACTCACCTCGAGTGCACCACCCAGTGACCCGGTCAACGCGACGTTGACAGAGGCACCTGCTCCGCGGTCGCGGCTTGCGTGCTCTGGCCGTTCGTTTCTGGGGCGCTCACGTCTCGAAGCTGCACGGGTTGAGAGCGCCAGCCCGCATACCCGAGTGCCGCGCTTATCGCCGCGTAGACAATGGCTTCGGTCCACATGAATCCGACGCCCCACGTCCTGCCGAGGAAGATCGGCTCGTCGACGATGCCGCTCGATGTGGCTACGGCATAGCCGGCGTGTGCGTATGCAATTCCGGCGAACGCTCCGCTGAAGAATTTGCATGCTTCTCGATTCATTTCTTTCTCCTGTTCCCGGTTGCCACGAAGTCGGGTGATCTCACTGTCGGTCCTGCACTCCGACGGGAGGTAGGGGCCAAAGTCCTCCCGCGTCGGACCCTTCGTCGCTTTCTCGGAACGTCGTAATGGGGGACTTCGGTCCCTATCGGGGAGTTTCTCCAAATGGTCGGATTACTGCATCAATAACGGAAATTCGAGCATCTCGGACGCCACGGCCCGGCCGACGCATCGTCGGACGATCAGCACCAGAGGGAGGTAAAAAAATAAATTTTTCGCCGAGGGTCGACACCACGACGCGGATGTTCTCCCGGGTTTTGGGCCCGTACAACGCCATCGTGTGCGTCACCGGATTGCTGCGCAGGCGGTCCGAATTGCCGCTGCTCTCTGACGTCGGGATATGGCCGTGGGCGACGGCCGCCCCACTCTTGATGATCGGTCTCGTGATCATCGCCCTGCACCCACACTGGCGAAGCGCAGCGGCGGTCATCATCTCGATACTGGGCTGGTTGATGGCCCTGCGCGGGTTCGCTCTGCTGGCCTTTCCCGGGTTCTTCTCGTCGATCGTCGGCTCGGTGACGAACGTGGGGGCACACCGCACGATCTACGCCGTTCTCGGCCTGATCGGCCTGTATCTGACCTACGTCGGCTGGGCGCCCGCATCCGGTCAATCCGAGCCGCATGAGTTGAGTTCGACAAGGGACGAACGTGTCTCGCGGGACTAGGTATGCGTGAACACGACCCTGGCACAGCCCGCCCTAGCTTCAACGGATTTGCCGGGTTGGGCTCTATTGCACACGCTCGGGGCCGTCAGCGTCGTGGAGACCGGCGTTCACCTCCGGCGCCAGCAGGCGCTTGCTACAAAGAACCAGCAACCGCTGCGCGCCATCGCTACCCGAGACGTGGTCGGCCAGCCAAGGGCATGCTGATGGAGCGATTCAATATCGACGCCGATCGAGCATTCGATATGTTGACCAGACTGTCGCAGGAAACCAACACCCGGGTCGAAGAGATCGCTCGCAACCTGGTAAAAACTGAGCGCCCGTCACGTTCGGGCTGATGGCTTGCGCCGACATCAGATCGCAAAAAGTTTTCTCACGATAGGCGCTGGGCCGGATGCGACGACGCGCCCCGAATGTGTTGCGGCGCAGTCCGAATGCTTGCCGCGGGATTGACCGGGCCACCAGTCGATCTAGCGCGTAAGAACGCGGAGATGGCCCTGCTACCCTCCTTCAATGCAGTTCAGGACGGCTGCGATCGCTCAAGCGGCGATAGTGCTTGCAGGTTGTGGGGGCGGGTCGACCCCGACAACAACTCCGACGGTGACATCCACTCAGGAAATCACCCAAACCGTGACGGTGACGTTGCCGCCGCCACCGGCTGCCCCCAGAACGCTCATGGAAACCGATGGAATGTATCGAGTAGGTACCGACATCGTGCCGGGCACGTACCGCTCGGGCGGCGCCAGCCCCGAAGGTGAATCCGATTGCTATTGGGCGAGGCTGAGGAGTCTGAAACCAACCGACATCATCGATAGCGGCATCGGCACTAGTTTCCAAGTAGTGACGATCCAGCCGAGTGACAGAGCGTTTGTGACGCATAGCTGCCAGACTTGGCAGAGACAGTGACGAAGCGCCGAGGCTGTCAGGTGGGACGGACCATCGTGGACGCACGCGCGAAATCGCATTACGGCACAGGGGATTCAGCGGTAATGCTGGGCGATCAGGGCATGGAGCACACGCTTAGCCCCAGCGGTGCCGACCCGGCCCACGGGGGGGTGGTCCTTCCGGGCCATCTTCGCGTGACGATGTTGAGCGGCGAACCCCGCTGCAGCCTCGAGCGATGGCAGCAGTCCGCCCACCGGGCGAGCGTCCAGTCCGGCTAGGTGATCGACCCGGGTACGGTCACGCCCGCCTCAGCCCATAGCTGCGACGGTGACTCCGAGTTTGCACTCATTAATCGACGCTCACGAAAATTCTGCATTGGCGCTGCGGCGACTGGTGCGCATCGAGGCGACCTGCCAGCAGCGCTCAATCATGCGTGGCGCCCGGGATGTCGGGGCCGAAGTTCATTACGCAAGCGTTAATTCGGTTGCACCCGTGCGCAATTGCGGTTTGCTGACGCTGGCCCGTAGCGAAGGGCGTGTACGTTGGAGATAACTCGCCTGCACCAGGCCGGCGCCGCAATCGCTGGCTTTGGCCGCAAGGCGACGGGTGTGTACTCGCTGCGTCGGGCGGCGCGAGGCAACAACTTGTGCGAGTCGCACGAGAAGTCAAGCAAGGTCGGGGATTTGACATGTCAAAAATGTTTTTCCCGCGTCGCCGTGGTGACATTGTCTCGGCGCAACGGGTGTCTTTACGCGCGGGGTCGGACTATGGAATCTCTCACACGCCCGCAGGGCGCTGCAATCGGCCCTGCATACAGCTGCAGAGCGAACGCCAAAAGATTTCGCTTGGTGTTGCTGGTGTGGTAGTAGTAACGGTAAGCGGTTACGCGAAAATTCAAGCGGCGCCGGATATTTGACACGTGCGCAGCACCTAACCCTTGGAGTGTTTCATGGGAGTTGCCGACCGTGTCCTTCCGCTGACGCGGGGTCAGTTAGCCATATGGCTCGCGCAGCAAACCAGTCACTTCGATGCGGAGTGGCAGCTGGGCGTGCTGGTGCGAATCGAGGGCGCACTAGATCGCGTGATTCTGGAGCGGTCGATTCGCCAAGTGGTCGGCGAAGCCGAAACGCTCAGGGCGACTTTTTTTCAAAGGGATGGCGAAGTCTTCCAACGGGCGATCGACTATCCGGAAGTGGAGCTGGCCTGTTATGACCTGAGTGGCTCGCGTGATCCCGTGCGTGAAGCGCGCGAGAAGGCATCGGCGATCCAACAAACACCGCTGCCGCTCACCGGCCCGCTGTTCAAATTCGCGTTATTTCAGACCGGAGCCGACGAATACTACTGGTTTGGCTGCTTCCACCACATAGTCATCGACGGTTTGGGCATTTCACTATTAGGCCGCCGCATTGCCGCTGTGTATTCCGCACTGGCGTCTGGCGGAACGGTGTCTCCGGGCTTTTTCGGAACCCTGCAGGACATGATCGGCCACGAGCTGGAATACGAAGAGTCCACCGATTACCTAAATGATCAAGCTTATTGGGCGGCGAATCTCCCTTCGGGCGGCGGCCCCGATTACCGGTTGCCCGAAGCGGCTTCTCAACGAAGTTCGTATTTGCCGTCTGCGCCTGTGCACCTGGATCCGGCTGTGGCGGGGCAAATCAAGGGGTTGTCCAAAGCGTTGGGAATCCGTCGATCGTCGGTCCTGACCGCGGCGTGTGCCCTGCTGGTGCACGGGTTCGTCGCCAACGGTTGCCAAGAGGTGGTGCTCGACTTCCCAGTCAGCCGGCGCGTGCGCCCGGAGTCAAAGCTGCTTCCGGGAATGGTGGCTGGGGTCGTACCTCTCGTCCTGAAGACCTCCCCGCAATCTTCGGTTGCCGATTTCTGTAAGCATGTTGATTCCCGTATACGAGAAGCGGTGCAACACCAGCGTTTTCCGGTACAGGTACTGGACGGCGAGGGTAACTCTCGTGATCCGCGGCAAGCGGCGAATCGCGTGGTCATCAACCACATCCTGGGCAGGCTTAACCTGAGCCTCGCCGATACTCCTGGAACAGCGGAATACACCACCTTTGGGCCGGTAGGTAATTTCGGTTTTTTCTTTCTCGGATTCGGTGATCAGCACTTGCTGAGCACGCTGGGCGCAGGACGCCCATTCGCCGATTTTGATGCCGCGGATTTAGCAAACCGGTTGCAACGGATCCTGGCCGCGATGGCTGAGTTGCCCACGCGGCGACTGGTGTCGATGGATGTGTCAGCTGTCACTGGGGAGCCTTGCCTGAATCGGTGGGGCAACGGTGCGGTGTTGGCCGAGCCGGCTTCGGCGATGGTCTCGGTTCCGGAGTTATTCGGCGTGCAGGTGGCGCGTGCGCCGGAGGCGGTGGCGTTGGTGTGTGGTGACCGCTCCTGGACTTATCGGGAGTTGGATGAGGCCGCCAACCGGGTGGCGCATCTATTGGCGGGCCATGGGGTGGGCCCGGGTCGGTGCGCGGCGTTGTTGTTGCCGCGGTCGACTGAGGCGATCGTGGCGATCTTGGCGGTGTTGAAGACCGGGGCGGCGTATTTGCCGATTGATCCGGCGGTGCCGGCGGCGCGGTTGGAGTTCATGCTTGGCGACGCGGGACCGGTTGCTGCGGTGACGACCGCCGGGCTGGCCGAGCGGCTGGACGGGCAAGGCCTGACGATCATCGACATCAACGACCGCAACATTTCCGATCATCCGTCTACGGGCTTACCGGCGCCGGCGCCCGATGACGTCGCGCACATCATTTACACCTCGGGTACGACCGGGGTGCCCAAAGGCGTGGCCAACACCCAGAGCAACGTCGCTCAACTGCTCGACTCGCTAAGCGCGGGCTTGCCGCCGAAACAGGTGTGGACACAGTGTCATTCGTACGCGTTTGACTTCTCGGTCTGGGAGATTTGGGGGGCTCTGCTGCATGGCGGGCGGCTGGTGGTGGTGCCCGAAGAGGTGGCGGGCTCCCCGCAGGACTTTCATGCCCTGCTGGTAAGTGAACACGTCAGTGTGTTGACGCAGACGCCGTCAGCGGTAGGGATGCTCGCACCTGAAGGCTTGGAGTCGACGGCGTTGCTCGTCGGTGGTGAGCCCTGCCCGGCCGAGGTGGTGGATCGGTGGGCGCCGGGGCGGGTGATGGTCAATGCCTACGGTCCGACAGAGACCACGGTGTATGCGGCGATGAGCGCGCCGCTGGCGGCGGGCTCGGGAACACCGCCCATCGGCTCGGCGGTTTCGGGTGCGGCGTGTTTCGTGCTGGACGGCTGGTTGCGCCCGGTACCGCCCGGGGTGGTCGGTGAGTTGTATGTGGCCGGTCGAGGCGTGGCGTACGGGTATGTGCGGCGGGCTGGGTTGACCGGGTCGCGGTTTGTGGCCTGTCCGTTCGGCAAGCCGGGAACGCGGATGTATCGCACCGGCGATCTGGTGTCTTGGGGTCCTGATGGCCAGCTGCGCTATGTGGGGCGCGCAGATGAGCAAGTCAAGATCCGCGGATACCGCATCGAATTGGCTGAAGTTCAGGCGGCGCTGGCCGCGATGGACGGGGTGGCGCAGGCGGTGGTGGTCGCGCGCGAGGACCGTCCCGGCGACAAACGCTTGGTGGGTTATGTCATCGGCTCGGTCGACCCGAGCGAGATCCGCGCCGCGCTAACCGAGCGGCTTCCCGGACATATGGTCCCGGCGGCGGTGGTGGCCCTGGATGCGTTGCCGTTGACACCCAACGGCAAGCTCGACGCCCGCGCCCTGCCGGCACCGAAGTACCAGGATGTCGATCATTACCGCCCACCCACCAACGCCGTCGAGAAGATCCTGGCCGATATCTACGCCGAGGTACTGGGGCTGGAGCGCGTTGGGGTCGACGACTCGTTCTTCGAGCTTGGCGGCGACAGCATTCTGTCGATGCAGGTGGTGGCCCGCGCCCGTGCCGCCGGCCTGATATGCCGCCCGCGCGACATATTCGTCGAACAGACCGTGGCCCGGCTCGCCCTGGTGGCCGGAATGTCCGACGGCAAGACTGGCCCGATCGACGAGGGCATCGGGCCGCTGGTCGCCACCCCGATCATGCGCTGGCTGCAGGGCGTCGAGGGCCCGGTGGAACAGTTCAACCAGACGGTCGTGGTGCTGGCGCCCGCCGGGGTGACCGAGGCGGACGTGGTGGTGCTGTTGCAGGCCTTACTGGATCGGCATCCAATGTTGCGCCTCCGGGTAGACGACGACGGTGCCCGGGGCTGGTCGTTGCACGTGCCCGAAGTGGGGTCGGTGGATGCCGGCGCGTGTCTGCGCTCGGTGCACGAGCTATCCGATGAGGTGCTGATATCGGCGCGGTCGCAGTTGAATCCGGCTGCCGGAGTGATGCTGAGTGCGCTATGGGTCGGCACTACTGGCCAGTTGGTGGTGATGGTCCACCATTTGGCCGTCGACGGGGTTTCGTGGCGAATCCTGCTCGAGGATCTCAACATCGCGTGGGCCCAGCATCGCGCCGGTCAGCCCGTAGACCTGCCGGTGACCGGGACGTCCTTTGTCAGTTGGGCATCGCTGCTGGACCAGAAAGCGCAAAGCCCCGAGATCGCCGGTCTAGCCGAAGGCTGGCGACAGGCGGCGGGGATCCCGGCCGCCCTCCCGGCGGTGCAGCCGGGACTGGATACCTATGCCACGGCTGAGCGCATATCGCTGGACCTGGATGCCGAGACGACCCGGATGCTGCTTGGCGAGGTGCCCGCGGCGTTTCATGCCGGGGTGCACGAGATTCTGTTGATTGCCTTCGGGCTGGCGACGGCGGAATTTTTGGGCACCGGCGGCGCGCCGATCGGCATCGACGTCGAGGGCCATGGGCGTCACGAGGAGCTCGCCCCAAACGTCGACTTGTCGCGCACCGTGGGGTGGTTCACCACCAAATACCCGGTGTCGTTAGGGGTCGGCAACTTGCGCTGGAATCAGGTGATTGCCGGCGAGGAGGCGTTGGGCGCGGTGCTCAAGGACGCCAAGGAGCAGTTGCGTGCCCTGCCGCACGGGCTGACCTACGGCCTGCTCCGGTACCTGAATCCCGATGTCGAGCTGGGCGGCTCGGATCCGGCGATCGGCTTCAACTATCTGGGTCGTTTTGGCGCCCCGGCGGGCGACCGGTCTGGTGACGGTTGGCGGTTCGGTCAGGAAGGCTGGTCGCTCACCGGCGCGGCCGGGGCGACGCCCATGCCGCTCGCGCACACCGTGGAGCTCAACGCCGGCACCGTCGACGCCGACAGCGGCCCGTATCTGCACGCCGATTGGACGTGGGCGCCCTCGGCACTTGATCGTACGGCGGTTAACCGGTTGGGCCAGTTGTGGTTTGAAGCTCTGGCCGGAATCTGCGCGCATGTGCGCGCCGGTGGGGGCGGGCTGACGCCGTCCGACATCGCGCCTGCCCGCCTCAGCCAGCAGCAGATCGACGAGCTATGCCGGCAAGAGCGGGTCGCCGACGTGCTGCCGCTGACCCCCCTGCAACAGGGACTGCTCTTTCACGCCAGCACGGCCCGAGGCAGCGACGACGAAATGTATGCGCTGCAACTTGATTTCACCGTCAGCGGCACCCTGGAGCCCGACCGGTTACGCGATGCGGTGCATGTGGTGGTCAACCGGCATCCACACTTGGTGGCGCGGTTCTGCACACAGTTCGACGAGCCGGTGCAAATCATCCCGGCCGATCCAGGGGTCCGGTGGCGGTTTGTAGATCTCCACGCCGACGGCAACGACGTCGACGCGGATGACTTGATCCAAGACATATCCGCCACCGAGCGCGACGCGGTCTGCGACCTCGCCGGCGGGCCTGCCTTTCGGGCAGCCCTGATTCGCACCGCGCAGCGCCGGCACCGATTTGTGCTGACTTTCCACCACATTCTGGTCGATGGCTGGTCGCTACCAATCTTGCTGCGGGAGATCTTTGCCAGCTATTACCAGGAGCCGCTGCCCGCGACCGTCTCCTATCGCACATTTCTCACCTGGCTGGCCGGACGAGACCTTGACGCCGCCCGCACGGCATGGCGCGAGGCGTTGGCAGGCTTCGACGCCCCCACGCTGGTCGCCCCTCAAGGTCGGTTGGGGCAAGGGCGGCGCGGCTTTGCGTCGGCTAGCGTGCCCGAGCGAACGACGCAGGCCCTCAGCGAGCTGGCCCGCTCCTGCCACGCCACCGTCAGCACCGCGCTGCAGGGCGCGTGGGCGCTGCTCCTCACCTCACTGACCGGTCAACACGATGTCGCCTTCGGCACCCCGCGGTCGCGCGCGGGCCAGTCCGAAGTGCCCGGGGCGGAGTCGATGGTAGGGCTGTTGATCAATACCGTGCCGGTGCGGGTGAGGATCACCGCGACGACCACGACCGCGGACCTGCTGGCCCAGCTGCAAGAAACCCACAACGATCTGCTCGAGCACCAGCATCTGGCGCTGATCGACATTCACCGTGTCACGGGCCACGAACAACTCTTCGACACGCTCTTCGTGTACGAGAACTATCCGATCGACACCATCGTGCCGTCGGACGCTGACGACGCGGACGCGGTCGCCATCACCGAGTTCACCAACCTCGAATACAACCACTACCCCTTGACGATGGAGGCCCTGCCGGGCCGTGAGATAGACCTGCGCGTCGAGTACGACACCGACGTCTTCGACGCGGGCCGGATCGAGACCCTCATCGAGCGGTTGCAGCGGGTACTGGTAGCGATGACCGCCGACCCTTTGCGGCCGCTCTCGACGGTGGATCTGCTCGATCGCAGTGAGCATGAACTGGTCGTGTCGCGCTGGTCTGGTGCTCAGGTGGCGGCACCGATCGGTGTGGCCCCCGAGTTGTTGGCCTCGGCGGTGAGCGCCGACCCGGATGCTTTGGCGGCCGTCGACGGCGACCGGGCCATGTCGTATCGCGAGCTGGACCAGTGGTCGACGCGGCTGGCGCGGGTGTTGATCGAGTCCGGGGTGGGTCCCGAGCTCGCAGTGGGCGTGGCCATGGGCCGGTGCCTGGAATTGGTAGTGGCCTGGTGGGCGGTGGCGAAGGCCGGCGGCGTGTATGTGCCGGTCGATCGGACCCACCCGGTCGAGCGGATCACCACGCTGTTGGACACGGTGTCCGCGGTGTGTGTGTTGACCTGTGGCGGCGACACCGTAGCCGGGTCTGGGACGCGCCCGGTGCTGCGCATCGACACTCTTGACCTGTCCGCCCGTGGCGCGGATCCGATCACCGACGCTGATCGGCTGGCGGCGCTCGGGACAGATGACACCGCCTTCGTGATCTTCACCTCCGGGTCCACCGGCGCCCCTAAGGGGGTGGCGGTCAGCCACGCCGGTCTGTTGGGTTGGGCTGCGGCGCAACGCAACCTGTTCGACCTAGACGAAAACGCGCGGGTGCTGATGGTCGCCACCCCGACCTTTGATGCGTCGGTGGGCGAGTTGTTGTTGGCCGTCGAATCGCGGGCGACGCTGGTGCTGGCGCCGCCGCAGGTGTATGCCGGCGATGCGCTGACCACATTGCTGCACGAGCAGCGCGTCAGCGCGGCGATTCTGACTCCGACGGTGTTGTGGTCGCTGGATCGGGACCGCCTGGCCGGGTTGGCCACAATCGTCGCTGTGGGAGAGGCTTGCCCGGCGGAAGTCGTCTCCGCGTGGGCGCCGGGTCGTCAGATGTTCAACGGCTACGGTCCGAGCGAGACCACCATCTGGGTCACCTGTGCACGTTTGTCGGCGGGGCAGCCGGTCACCATCGGGGCGCCGATCCCGGGGGTCCGGGCGTTGGTGCTCAATGCCTTCCTGAATCCGACCCCCGTCGGTGTGCTGGGCGAGCTCTACCTCAGCGGGCCGGCGCTGGCGCACGGCTATGTGGGCCGGACGGAGTTGACCGCGGAACGGTTCGTGGCCAATCCTTACGGCGAACCCGGGTCGCGGTTGTACCGCACCGGCGACCTGGTGCGGTGGACTTCGGCCGGCACCCTGGAATACCTCGGCCGTGCCGACGCCCAGATCAAATTGCGCGGACAGCGCATCGAATTGGGTGAAATCGAGAACACTCTGCTCGCGTGTCCGCAGGTGGCCCAGGCCGCCGCCACCGTGCACCACAGCGAGATCGGCGATCACCTCGTCGCCTACATCACGCTCAAGCACAGCACCACCTCCGACGGCGACGTCGAAATCGTCGAAGAGTGGCAACAGCTGTACGACGAGCTCTACGGCGCCCAGGTGGAGGTGCCGGATTTCGGCATGGACTTCCGGGGCTGGAACAGCAGCCTCACCGGCGAACCGATTCCGCTTGACGAGATGATCGAGTGGCGCTCTGCCACGGTGGACCGGGTCATGGCCCTGCGGCCGCAGCGGGTGCTGGAGATCGGCGTGGGCTCCGGGCTGTTGCTGTCACAGATCGCCCCGCATTGCGAAAAGTACGTTGCCACCGATATGTCGCCGGTGGTCATCGACAATCTGGGTCGTTCGTTAGAGCAGTTGCAGATCCCGTGGCGGGACCGGGTGCACCTGCTGACGCAGCCCGCACACGTTACCGACACGCTGCCGCCGCGGCACTTCGACACCATCATCGTCAACTCGGTCGTGCAGTACTTCCCCAATGCGGGATATCTGACCGAGGTCATCGACAACGCCATCGAACTACTGGCACCTGGTGGTGCATTGTTCGTCGGCGATGTTCGCAACCACAGCCTGCAGGGCGCGTTCCAAACCGCGGTCGCGTTGGCGCGTGCCGATGCCACGGACGCGGCCGATATTCGCCGGCGCGTCAAGCATGCCGTGCTCGGCGAGCCCGAATTGCTCTTGGCACCAGAGTATTTCACCACCTTGGCCGCCGATCGCGAGTCAGTGGGCGGCCTTGAGATCCGAGTCAAACGTGGCCTGGCCGACAACGAACTCAACCGGTATCGCTACGACGTCGTCATCCACAGAGGCCCCGCATCGGTGCGCTCGCTGGGCGCCGCACCCGGCTGGGCCTGGACGGAATGCGGCGGCCTCGAGGGGCTGCGGACACGATTGCTCGCCGAACATCCCGCCGCGGTGCGCATCACCGAAATCCCCCGCACCGGAGTGATCAGCGACGTCCGCATCGAGCGCGGCCTTGCCGCCGGGCTGCCGTTGGCCGATGCTCTCGCCCAAGCCGAGCCCGACGCAGCCACCGCCGAAGATCTGCATCGGCTCGGCGAAGACATCGGATACCACGCGGCCGTCACGTGGGGCGCCCAACCCGGAACACTGGATGCCGTTTTCATCGTTCCCGTCGACGGTGAGGGCCGCCCAGCGCTGACAGACCTCTATCTGCCCGGCCCTCGAGCCGGTCAACGCGGCACCCACAACGAACCCCACGCCAACACCAAGATCAGCGCGGTCCGTCAGCGGTTGAGCGCGTGGTTGCCCGAATACATGGTGCCCACGCACATCGTGGTGCTCGAGGAATTCCCGCTGACCTCCTCGGGGAAGCTCGACCGCAGGGCCCTTCCGGCGCCCGAGTATCAGGACGCCGACCTCTACGACGCGCCGAGCGGGATGGTCGAGCAGATTCTGGCCGGCATTTACGCCCAAGTGCTCGGGCTCGAGCGGGTGGGTGTCGGAGAGTCCTTCTTCGACCTGGGCGGCGATTCGCTGTCGGCGATGCGCTTGATCGCCGCGATCAACACCAGCCTGGGCGCCGATCTTTCGGTGCGCACCCTGTTCGAGGCGCCCACCATCGGTCAACTGGCGCCGCATATCGGTGGGGATGCGAGTCGCTTGGAGCCGCTGGTGGCCGGCGAGCGACCTGCGGTAGTGCCGTTGTCGTACGCCCAGAACCGGCTGTGGTTCATCGGCCAGTTCCAGGGGCCCTCGCCGGTCTACAACATGACGATGGCCTTGCGGCTGACCGGCTGGCTGGATGCCGACGCGCTGGGCGCGGCGCTGGGCGATGTGGTGGCCCGACATGAAAGCCTGCGCACGGTGTTCGCGGCGTCCGAGGGCACACCCCAGCAGCTGGTGCTTCCTGCCGAGCAAGCGGACTTCGGGTGGCAGGTCGTCGACGCGGATGGGTGGCCGGAAGGCCGGCTGAATGAGGCGATGCAGGCCGTTGCCCGGCACCCGTTCGACCTGGCGAACGAGATCCCGTTGCAAGCGCGGCTGTTCCGTATCAGCAACTCCGAACACGTGCTGGCGGCCGCGGTGCATCACATCGCCGCCGACGGCTGGTCGATCACCCCGCTGGTGCGTGATCTGGGTATGGCTTATGCCAGCCGGTGCGCGGGGCAGCCGCCTGGTTGGCAGCCGTTGGCGGTGCAGTATGCCGATTACACGCTGTGGCACCGTCATCAGCTGGGCGATCTCGATGACAGCGGTAGCCCCATCGCCGCGCAGTTGGCCTACTGGCAGGACGCGCTGGCGGGGATGCCGGAGCGCCTCGAGCTGCCCACCGATCGGCCCTACCCGATGGTCGCCGATCAGCGGGGTGCCCAGGTGAGCGTGGACTGGCCGGCCGAATTGCAGCAACAGGTTCATCGGATGGCCCGCGAACACAGCGCCACCACCTTCATGGTGGTCCAGGCCGCTTTTGCCGCGCTGCTGTCCAAGATCAGCGGCAGCAGCGATGTGACGGTGGGCTTCCCGATCGCCGGGCGCCGCGATCCCGCGCTCGACGAGCTGGTCGGCTTCTTCGTCAACACTTTGGTGCTGCGCGTCGATCTGGCCGGAAACCCCACCGTGGCCGAGCTGCTGGCGCAGGTACGGCGGCGCAGTCTGGCCGCCTACGAGCACCAGGACGTGCCCTTCGAGCTGCTTGTCGAGCGGCTCAACCCGACCCGCAGTATGACCCATCACCCCTTGGTGCAGGTGCTGTTGGGCTGGCAGAACTTCGACTGGCAGGACAGCAATGCCGCCGGGTTGACCCTGGGTGATTTGGAAGCCAAGCCACTGTCGGTGGACACCCAGACCGCCCGCATGGACCTCACGTTCACGTTGGCCGAACGCTGGGGCGACGGCGGTGCCCCGGCCGGGATCGGCGGGGTAGTGGAATTCCGCACCGACGTGTTCGACGCGGCCAGCATCGAGGCGCTCATCGAACGATTCCGGATGGTGTTGGCCGCGATGACCGCGGATCCGGGTCGGCCGCTGTCATCGGTGGACGTGGTCACCGAGGCCGAGCACGCCCGGTTCGATCGTTGGGGTAACCGTGCGGTGCTGAGCCGGCCGGGGCGCAAAGCGTCGATTCCGGCGTTGTTCGTCGCCCAGGTAGGGCGGACGCCGGACGCGGTGGCCTTGGTGTGCGGTGAGCATTCATGGACTTACCGGCAGCTAGACGACGCCGCAAACCGGTTGGCACATCTACTGATTGGCCACGGCGTCGGTCCGGCACAGTCGGTGGTCATGCTCTTCCCTCGGTCCGCCGAGGCGATCGTCGCGATATTGGCGGTGCTCAAAACCGGGGCCGCATATCTTCCCATTGACCCGGCGCTGCCCCCGGCGCGGATCGAGTTCATGGTGGGCGACGCCGCGCCGGTTGCCGCCCTCACCACCGGTGGTTTGGCCGAGCGGCTGGACGGGTTCGGCCTCACGGTCATCGATGTCGCGGACCCCGCCGTCGACGCTCAACCCAGCACCGCGCCTCCGCCACCTCACCCCGACGAGACCGCCCACATCATCTACACCTCCGGCACGACCGGGGTGCCCAAAGGGGTGGCCGTCGCCCAGCACAACGTTGCCCAATTGTTCGACGGACTCGATATCGGTGTGGACCTGGGTGCACCGGGACAGGTGTGGACACAGTTCCACTCCTATGCCTTCGACTTCTCGGTCTGGGAGATCTGGGGTGCCCTCCTCAACGGTGGACGCCTGGTGGTGGTTCCCGACGTCGTCGCGCGTTCCGCCGAAGAGTTCCACGCACTCCTCGTGGGTGAGCAGGTCAGCGTCCTCACCCAGACTCCGTCGGCGGTGGCGATGCTGTCGCCGGAGGGTTTGCCGTCGACGACATTGGTCATCGGTGCCGAGCCGTGTCCGCCGGAGTTGGTGGATCGGTGGGCGCCCGGGCGGGTCATGGTCAATGTCTACGGCCCCACCGAGACGACGATGTGGTTGTCCAAGAGCACGCCGCTGCAGGCGGGGTCGGGCGCCCCTTCGATTGGCTCGCCGGTGGCGGGTGCGGCATTTTTTGTGCTGGATGCATGGTTGCGACCGGTCGCTGCCGGAGTTGTCGGCGAGCTGTATTTAGCGGGCCGGGGCGTCGGATTTGGATATTGGCGCCGGCCCGACTTGACCGCGACGCGCTTTGTGGCATGCCCGTTCGGAGGCGTGGGAACACGCATGTACCGCACGGGCGATCTGGTGTGCTGGGGCGCGGATGGACAGCTGCGATACTTCGGACGCGTCGACGAACAGGTCAAGATCCGCGGGTATCGCATCGAACTCGGCGAAGTGCGCTCAGCTCTCGCTGCGCTCGACGGAGTGGAACAGGCGGCGGTGATCGCCCGCGAGGATCGCCCCGGTGATAAGCGCCTGGTCGGTTACGTGACCGGCAACGCCGACCCGACCGCGGCGCGCAGCGCGCTGGGCGAGCGGTTGCCGGCCTACATGGTGCCGGCGGCGGTGGTGGTGCTCGAGGCGCTGCCGATAACCCCGAACGGCAAACTCGACACCCGCGCCCTGCCGGCACCCGACTACGCCGCGGGCGGATACCGCGCCCCCGGTAGCGCGGTCGAAGAGATTCTGGCCGGCATCTACGCGCAGGTCCTCGGGTTCGAGCGTGTCGGGGTCGACGACTCCTTCTTCGATCTGGGTGGAGACTCACTGTCGGCGATGCGGGTCGTCGCCGCGGTCAACGCCGCGCTGGACGCCGGCCTTCCGGTGCGTTCCTTGTTCGAGGCGCCCACAATCGCGCAGCTGGCACCGCGAATCGGTGCAGATGCGGGCAGGGTTGCGTCGTTGGTCGCGGGGGAGCGGCCGGCGGTGGTCCCGTTGTCGTTCGGCCAGAGCCGCCTGTGGTTCCTCGACCAGTTCCAGGGGCCCTCACCGATGTACAACATCGCGGCGGCGCTGCGCCTGGACGGGGAGCTCGATACCGCTGCGCTGGGCGTGGCGCTGGCCGACGTGGTGGGTCGTCACGAAAGTCTGCGCACGCTGTTCCCATCGGTCGACGGGGTACCGCGGCAGGTCGTCGTGCCCGTCGAGCGCGCGGACTTCGGCTGGCAGGTCGTTGATGCCAGCGGATGGCCGGAAGGCCACCTGGTCGACGCCATCGGTGCCGTGACGCGTCACCGGTTTGATCTGGGCGCCCAAATTCCAATGCGCGCTTGCCTTTTCAGGGTCACCGATGACGAACACGTGCTGGTGGCCGTCGTGCACCACATCGCCGCCGACGGCTGGTCGCTCACGCCGCTGGTGCGTGATCTGGGTGTGGCTTATGCCAGCCGTACCGCGGGGCGCGCACCCGGATGGGCGCCCTTGACGGTGCAATATGCCGACTACACGCTGTGGCAACGCGCGCAGCTTGGAGCTTTGGACGACGGCGACAGTCGCATCGCCGCGCAGCTGGCCTACTGGCAGGATGCGCTGGCCGGCATGCCCGAGCGGCTGGATCTGCCCACCGATCGGCCCTACCCGCCGGTGGCTGACCAGCGTGGCGCGAGTGTGGCGGTGGAGTGGCCGGCGGAGCTGCAGCAGCGGCTGGAGAGTGTCGCTCGCGAGCACAACGCGACCACGTTCATGGTCGTGCAGGCCGCGCTGGCCGTGCTGCTGTCCAAGATCAGCGCCAGCAGCGATGTGGCCGTGGGTTTCCCCATCGCCGGTCGCCCCGATCCCGCCTTGGACGAGCTGGTTGGTTTCTTCGTCAACACCTTGGTACTGCGCGTCGATGTGGCCGGCGATCCCAGCTTCGCCGAGCTGCTGGCACAGATCCGGCGGCGCAGCCTATCCGCCTACGAGCATCAGGACGTGCCCTTCGAGGTGCTGGTGGAGCGGCTCAACCCGACCCGGAGCATGACCCACCATCCACTGATCCAGGTGATGTTGGCCTGGCAGAACCTGCCCGGCCTCAGCGCTGACCCTGCCACCGGGCTGACCCTGGACAATCTGCGCGTAACCCCGCTGCCGGTGAACAGCCAAACCGCCCGGATGGATTTGGAGTTTTCGCTGGCCGAACGCTGGGCCGAGAGCGGTGAGCCGGCCGGAATCGGCGGAACGGTCGAATTTCGGACCGATGTCTTCGATGCGGAAAGCATTGTTGCGCTGGTCGGGCGGTTGGAGCGCGTGGTAATGGCGATGACGGCGGACCCGACACGGCGGTTGTCGTCGGTGGATCTGCTCGACGAGCGCGAACGCGTTTGGCTTGATGAGCGAGCTAACCGGGCGGTGTTGGCCCAGCCGGTGACCACAGCGGTCTCGATTCCGGTGCTGTTCGAGGCGCAGGCGATGCGTGCCCCGGACTCGGCAGCGATGAGTTGCGGTGGATCGACGTGGAGCTACCGCGCCCTCGATGCGGCGGCTAATCGGCTGGCGCATCTGCTAGTCGGTCGGGGTGTCGGCGCCGGCGGATGTGTGGCGATGCTGGTGGAGCGTTCGGCCGAGGCGGTCGTGGCGATTCTGGCGGTGCTCAAAACCGGCGCGGCTTATCTGCCGATCGACCCGGTATTGCCGACCACGCGGATCGGATTCATGCTCCGCGATGCGGCGCCGGTGGCCGTCATCACCACACCAGATTTGCGATCAAGACTGAACGGTCATGACCTACCGATCATCAACCTCGACGATGCCGCTGCCGATGAACAGCCCAGCACCGGCCTACCCGCGCCGGGCCCCGGCGATATTGCGTACCTGATTTACACCTCGGGCACCACCGGGGTGCCCAAGGGCGTCGCGGTCACCCACCGCGGTGTGACCGAGCTGTTGGCCTCGTTGGACGCAGGCCTGCCGCCGGCCGGGGTGTGGGCACACAGTCACTCATTGGCCTTTGACGTTTCGGTGTGGGAGATCTTCGGCGCGCTCTTGCGTGGTGGGCGGCTGGTGGTGGTGCCCGAGTCGGTGGCGCGCGCACCCGAAGCGTGGCACGACATGCTGGTCGGCGAGGGCGTCAGTGTGTTGACCGAGACGCCGTCCGCAGTGTCGGTGTTGTCGCCGCAGGGTTTGGAGTCGGTGGCACTGGTGATGGCCGGTGAGGCTTGCCCGCCCGACGTGGTGGATCGATGGGCGTCAGGGCGGGTGATGGTGAACGCCTACGGTCCGACCGAGACGACGATGTGTGTCGCGATCAGTGCGCCGCTGACGCCCCGGTCGGGGCCCGTTCCGATCGGTTCGCCGGTGTCGGGAGCGGCGCTGTTTGTGCTGGACAAGTGGTTGCGTCCGGTGCCGCCCGGGGTAACCGGGGAGCTGTTTGTGGCCGGTGGCGGGGTAGGCGCCGGGTATGTGGGCCGCTCGGGTTTGACGGCCTCGCGGTTTGTGGCGTGTCCGTTCGGAGGCGTGGGAACGCGCATGTACCGCACCGGCGATTTGGTGTGCTGGGGTGCCGATGGGCAGCTGCGGTATCTGGGGCGTGCCGATGAGCAGGTCAAGATCCGCGGGTATCGCATCGAGGTCGGTGAAGTTCAGGCCGCGCTGGCCGCGCTCGACGGGGTGCAGCAGGCGGTCGTCGTCGCCCGCGAGGACCGCCCCGGAAGCAAACGATTGGTGGGTTACGTCACCGGGACCGCGGAGCCCGTCCAGGCACGCGACGCGCTGGCCGAGCGGCTTCCTGCCTACATGGTGCCGGCGGCGGTGATCGCATTGGAGGCGCTGCCGCTGACACCCAACGGCAAGCTCGACACCCGAGTCTTGCCGGCTCCGGAGTACACCGCCAGTGAATATCGCGCTCCGGAAAACCCAACCCAAGAGATCCTTGCCGGCATCTACGCCCAAGTCCTCGAACGCGGGCACGTCAGCATCGATGACTCCTTCTTCGACCTGGGTGGAGACTCGCTGTCAGCGATGCGAGTCATCGCCGCAGTCAACGCCAGCCTTGATGCCGGGCTTGGAGTACGCGTCTTGTTCGAGGCGCCCACAGTGGCCCAGTTGGCGGCCCGTATCGGTACTGAAGGGGGTGGACTGGAGCCACTGGTCGCCGGTGAACGTCCGACGGTCGTTCCGCTGTCGTTTGCCCAGAACCGGATGTGGTTCCTCGATCAGTTACAGGGCCCATCACCCATCTACAACATGGCAGCAGCGTTACGGCTCTGCGGGCGATTAGACCCCGAGGCATTGGGTGCGGCGCTGGCCGATGTCATCGACCGTCACGAGAGCCTGCGCACGCTATTCCCGGCGCCAGAGGGGATTCCGCAACAACTGGTGGTCGCGGCCGAGCGGGCCGAATTCGGATGGCAGGTCGTCGACGCCAGCGGCTGGCCGGCCGGCCGGCTCCAAGAGGCCATCAGCGAGACGGCGCTACAGCCGTTCGATTTGGCTAATGACATCCCCTTCCGGGCGCGGTTGTTCCGGGTCGCCGCGGACGAGCACCTGATGGTGATCGTGGCGCACCACATCGCCGCCGACGGCTGGTCGATGACGCCACTGACGCGTGACCTGGGTATGGCCTACGCCAGCCGTTGTGCGGGGCGGGCTCCGGGGTGGGCTCCGCTGGCGGCCCAGTATGTCGATTACACGCTGTGGCAGCGTGCGCAATTCGGCGACCTCGAAGACAGCGGCAGCCGTGTCGCCGCGCAGCTGGCCTATTGGGAGGATGCGCTGGCCGGGATGCCCGAGCGCCTGCAGCTGCCCACCGATCGGCCGTATCCCCTGGTTGCCGACCAGCGCGGCGCCAGCGTGCTCGTGGACTGGCCAGCCGAGCTGCAGGAACGGGTGCGTCAAGTGGCCGGCGAGCACAACACCACCAGCTTCATGGTTGTTCAGGCCGCGCTTGCAGTGTTGCTCTCGAAACTCAGCGGCAGCCCCGACGTGGCAGTGGGGTTCGCGTCCGCCGGCCGTACCGACCCCGCCCTCGATGACTTGGTTGGCTTCTTCATCAACACCTTGGTACTGCGAGTGCAGTTCGGCGGGGATCCGACCGCCGCGGACTTACTGGCCCAGGTTCGGGCACGAAGTCTGGAGGCGTTCGAAAACCAGCACGTGCCTTTCGAAGCGCTGGTCGAGCGCCTCAACCCGACCCGAAACCTGAGTCATCATCCGCTGGTTCAGGTGGTGTTGGCGTGGCAGAACCTGCCCGGTTACGAGACTGCAGCCGACGGTCTGGTCTTGGGTGATCTGCAGGTCACGCCGTTGCCGGTGGACACCCAGGCGGCCCGCATGGACCTGACTTTTTCGTTGGCCGAGCGCTTCGGCGAGGACGGCGTGCCCGCGGGGATCGGCGGGGCGGTGGAATTCCGCACCGATGTTTTCGACGCTGACAGCATCGAGGCGCTAGTCCGTCGATTGGAACGGGTGCTGTGCGCGATCACGGCCGATCCGACCCGGCCGGTGTCGTCGATCGATCTGCTCGATGAATCGGAGCGTGGCCGGCTTGACGAAATCGGTAACCGGGCGGTGCTGGCCGAGCCGGGTATTGCGCCGGTGTCGATGCCGGTGGCATTTGCCGCGCAGGTGACCCGCACCCCGGATGCGGAAGCGCTGGTCTCCGAGCACATCTCACTGACCTACCGGGAGCTTGACGAGGCGTCGAACCGGTTGGCGCATTTGTTGGCCGGTTACGGCGCGGCCCCGGGACAGTGTGTGGCGCTGATGTTTTCCCGATCTGCCGAGGCGATCGTGGCGATGCTGGCGGTGCTTAAAACGGGAGCGGCGTATCTGCCGATCGACCCGGGGGCGCCGGCGGCTCGGATCGAGTTCACGCTCGCCGATGCCGGGCCGATCGCCGCGGTCAGCACCGCCGAGCGGGTTGGGCGCTTAGCGGGCCATGGCGTCGTGGTCATCGAGGTGCGCGACCCCGCTATCGAAACCCAACCCAGCACGGCGTTGCCGGCGCCGGACCCGGAGGAGATCGCGTACCTCATCTACACCTCTGGCACAACCGGTTTACCCAAGGGGGTCGCGGTCACGCAGCGCAGCATGGCCCAGATGATGACGTCGCTGGATGCCTACACCCCGGCGGTGCAGACGTTTGCGCAGTGCCATTCCTATGCCTTCGATTTTTCGTTGTGGGAGATCTGGGTTCCGTTACTCGGTGGCGGCCGGGTGGTGATCGTGTCCGAGTCGGTGGCGGGCTCGCCGGAAGATCTCCACGATTTGCTTGTTACTGAGCGGGTCCGCGTGCTCGCCCAGACCCCGTCGGCGGTGGCGATGTTGTCGCCGGATGGGTTGGAGTCGACGGCGTTGGTGGTGGCCGGTGAGGCATGTCCGGCCGAGGTGGTGGACCGGTGGGCAGCACCCGGGCGGGTGATGCTCAATGCGTACGGGCCCACCGAAACAACGATGTGCGTTTCGGTCAGTCCGCCGTTGACCGCGGCGCCGGGGGCGCCGCCGATTGGGTCGCCGGTGCCGGGGGCGGCGGTGTTCGTCCTGGATGGGTGGTTGCGTCGGGTGCCTGCCGGGGTGGTGGGCGAGTTGTATGTGGCTGGTGATGGGCTTGCGGTTGGCTATCTGCGTCGTGCGGGGTTGACGGGGTCGCGGTTTGTGGCGTGTCCGTTCGGGGATTCGGGCGTGCGGATGTATCGCACCGGGGATCTGGTGCGTTGGCGTGCTGATGGGCAGTTGGATTATTTGGGCCGTGCCGATGAGCAGGTCAAGATCCGCGGGTATCGCATTGAACTCGGCGAAATCTACACGGCGCTAATGGGTGTGGAGGGCGTGGAGCAGGCGGCGGTGATCGCGCGCGAGGACCGCCCCGGCGACAAGCGCCTGGTGGGCTACGTCACCGGCACAGTCGACCCGGCCAGAGCGCGCGCCGCGTTGGCCGAGCGGCTGCCTGGCTATATGGTCCCGACCGCGGTGGTGGTGCTCGACGCGCTGCCGTTGACCGTCAACGGCAAGCTGGACACTCGCGGGTTGCCGGCACCGGATTACGCCGATGGGGATCGTTATCGCGCTCCCGGTGATGCCGTCGAGGAGATCTTCGCTGGCATCTATGCCGAGGTTCTTGGGTTGGAGCGCGTCGGGGTCGATGACTCGTTTTTCGAACTTGGTGGCGACAGCATTTCGTCGATGCAGGTGGTGGCGCGGGCTCGAGCGGCCGGGTTGGTGTGTAGGCCGCGCGATATTTTCGTTGAGCAGACGGTGGCTCGGTTGGCGCGGGTCGCGGGGGTGGCCGACGGTGATGGTCGCATCGATGAGGGTGTCGGGCCGGTGGTGGCCACGCCGATTATGCGCTGGTTGGCGCAGGTCGATGGGCCGACCGATCAGTTCAATCAGACGGTGGTGGTGCAGGCCCCCGCGGGGGTGACCGAGGCTGACGTGGTGGTGGTGTTGCAGGCCCTGCTGGATCGGCATGCCATGCTGCGGCTGTGTGTCGAGGACGATGGCAGCGGGGCCTGGTCGATGCGAGTGCCCGAGACCGGTTCGGTGCAGGCCGGCTCTTGTCTGCGGTCGGTCGATGTCGTCTCCGATGACGCGCTCCTGGAGGCGCGGGCGCGGTTGAACCCTGCCGCTGGGGTGATGCTTAGCGCGTTGTGGGCTGCCTCGACGGGCCAGCTGGTGTTGATCGTGCACCACCTGGCGGTCGACGGGGTGTCGTGGCGAATTGTGTTGGAAGACCTCAACATTGCTTGGGCCCAACATCGTGGCGGCCAGTCGATAGCGCTGCCGGTGACCGGGACCTCATTCGCCCGATGGGCGGAACTTCTCCATGAGCACGCCCACAGCCCGGAAGTTGTTGCTGCGGCACAGATGTGGCAACGGATCGCGGCGACCCCCGCGGCGTTGCCTGCGGTGCAGCCAGTCGATACGTACGAGACAGTCGGGCGATTGTCGATGTCGCTGGACGACGCCGAGACGACTCGGATGCTTCTCGGTGAGGTACCCGCCGCGTTCCATGCCGGCATACACGAGATCTTGTTGATCTCCTTCGCCTTGGCGATGGCGGAGTTCTTGGGCACCGGCGGCAGTCCGATCGCGATCGACGTCGAAGGCCACGGGCGTAACGAGGAGCTGGCCTCCGGTGTGGACCTGTCGCGCACGGTTGGCTGGTTCACCACCAAGTACCCCGTTGCATTGAACATCGGAGGGCTGTCCTGGGCGCACGTGATCGCCGGCGACGCGGAGCTCGGGGCGATGATCAAGGACGCCAAGGAGCAGCTTCGTGCCCTCCCCGATGGCCTCACTTACGGATTGCTGCGCTACCTGAACACCCAGGTCGATCTGGAAGGCGCCGACCCCCCGATCGGGTTCAATTACTTCGGGCGCCTGGGCGGGTCGGCCGACCTATCGGGCGAGGGCTGGGGGATCAGCCCGGACGGCGCGTCGATTACCGGCGCGGCCACGGCTGTGCCGATGCCACTGATGCACACCGTGGACCTCAATGCCGGCACCATCGATACCCAGACTGGGCCGTGCCTGCAGGCCAACTGGACGTGGGCGCCGTCGGCAATGGATGAGGCGCAGGTTGCCCGGTTGAGCCGCTTGTGGTTTGACGCCCTGGCCGGTATCTGCGCGCACGTGCGCCGCGGCGGAGGCGGGTTGACGCCGTCCGATATCGCTCCCGCCAGGCTGAACCAGCAGCAGATCGACCAGCTGCAGCAGCAGCAGGCGATCGCCGACATTTTGCCGTTGACACCGTTGCAGCAGGGACTGCTCTTTCACGCCCGCACCGCGCAGGTTAGCGCCGCTGACTTGTACGCCGTGCAGCTGAATATCGAGCTGACCGGTGCCCTCGACCCGTACCGACTGCGTGACGCGGTGCACACGGTCGTCAAGCGGCACCCACATCTCGTGGCCCGCTTCTGCCCGCAATTCGATGAGCCGGTGCAGATCATCCCGGCGAATCCAGGGCCACCTTGGCGCTATATCTACCTCACCGCGTCGGGCGATGCCGAGATCGATCGGCAGATCGAGCAAGTGTGTGTCGCCGAACGCGCCGCGGTCTGCGAGCTGAACGGCGACCCGGGCTTCAGGGTGGCACTGGTGCGCGTCAGCGCAGATCGGCACCGATTTGTCGTGACGAATCACCACATCGTGGTCGATGGCTGGTCATTGCCGATCTTGATGGGGGAGATCTTCGCCGGTTACCACGGACAGCGATTGGGCGCGGCAGGCTCGTATCGCCGGTTCGTGACCTGGCTGGCCGAGCGTGATCTGGACGCCGCCCACGCGGCATGGCGCGAGGTGTTGGAAGGCTTCGACACCCCCGCTCTGGTCAGCTCGGGGCACAGGTTGGGGCTGGGCACCCGAGGCGTGGCATCGTTCGGGCTCCCCGCCGAGATCACGGAGGCTGTCGGTGATTTGGCCCGTTCATGCCAGACCACAGTCAATACGGTGCTGCAGGGCGCCTATGCCCAGTTGCTGTGCTGGCTGACCGGCCAGCACGACGTGGCGTTCGGTACCACGGTGTCGGGTAGGCCGGCCGACCTCGTCGGCTCCGAGTCGATGGTGGGACTGTTGATCAACACCGTGCCGGTGCGGGCGCGCCTCACGCCCACCACCACCGCCACCGAACTGCTCGAGCAACTGCGCAACACGAATAACCTCACGCTCGAGCACCAGCACCTCGCCCTCAGCGAGATCCACCGCATCACCGGTCACGAGCAGCTGTTCGACACGCTGTTCGCTTATGAGAACTACCCCGTGGATGCCGCGGCATTGGCCGCCGACGGGGAACTGGCGATCGGCGACATCGGCCGCCACGAATCCACCCACTACCCGCTGACGGTGCAAGTCCTGCCCGGGGCCGGACTGGGCCTTCGGGTCGAATTCGACACCGGCGTGTTCGATCACTCCGATATCGAAACGCTGATCGACCGGTTGCAGTGGGTGCTGGGGGCGATGGCCGCCGAACCCAACCGGCGGCTCTCGGCTATCGATTTACTGGGTAGCGACATCGCTGCCCGCATGCGCGAACTCGGTAACGGGGCGGCGGTGATCCAGCCCGCTCCCGACCCGGTCTCGGTCCCGGCGTTGTTCGGTGCGCAGGTGGCGCGCTCGCCGCAGGCCGTGGCGCTGGTGTGCGGTGAGCGCACCTGGACTTACGGCGAGCTGGACGAGGCCGCCAATCGCTTGGCGCAGCTGCTGGCCGCCCGGGGTGCTGGTCCGGGTGAGTGCGTCGCGGTGTTGTTCGGGCGGTCGGCCGGAGCCATCGTGGCGATTTTGGCGGTGTTGAAGACCGGGGCGGCCTATTTGCCGATTGACCCGGCGGTGCCGGCGGCGCGGATCGGGTTCATGGTCGCCGACGCCGCGCCCATCGCCGCGGTCACCACCGCGGCGATGGCCGACCGGCTCCGCGGGCATGACCTGCTGATCATCGATGCCGACGACCCGATTATCGACAGCCAGCCCAGCACCGCACCGACGAGACAGCCGGCCCCCGATGACATCGCGCACATCATCTACACCTCTGGCACGACGGGCGCGCCCAAGGGCGTGGCGATCACCCACCAGAACGTGGCCCAGCTGCTCGACTCGCTCGGCGCCGGCCTGCCCCCGGGGCAGGTGTGGACGCAATGCCACTCCTACGCCTTCGACTTCTCGGTATGGGAGATCTGGGGCGCTCTGCTGCACGGAGAGCGGTTGGTGATAGTGCCCGAAGAGGTGACGGCCTCGCCGGAGGACTTCCACGCCCTGCTGCTGGGTGAGCACGTCAATGTGTTGACCCAGACACCATCGGCGGTCGGGGTGCTTTCGCCCGAGGCCTTACAGTCGACGGCGTTGTTGATCGGTGGTGAGGCCTGCCCGGCCGAGCTGGTGGATCGGTGGGCGCCGGGACGGGTGATGGTCAATGCCTACGGCCCGACCGAGACCACGGTGTACGCCGCGATGAGTGCGCCGCTGGCGGCGGGCTCGGGAACACCGCCCATCGGCTCGCCGGTGTCGGGCGCGGCGTTGTTCGTGCTGGACGGCTGGTTGCGCCCGGTGCCGCCCGGGGTCGTCGGTGAGTTGTATGTGGCCGGCCGGGGGGTGGCGTGCGGTTACGTGAGCAGGGCAGGCCTGACCTCTTCGCGGTTTGTGGCCTGCCCATTCGGAGCACCGGGTACACGTATGTACCGCACCGGCGATCTGGTGCGATGGCGCGCCGATGGGCAGCTGGACTACGTGGGTCGTGCCGATGAGCAGGTCAAGATCCGCGGATACCGCATCGAACTGACGGAAATCCAGGCGGCGTTGTCCGCGCTTGACGGAGTGGCGCAGGCGGTGGTGGTCGCCCGCGAGGACCGCCCGGGCGGCAAGCGTCTGGTGGGCTACATCACCGGCACCGTCGATCCGGCCGAAGCGCGCGCCGCGCTGGCCGAACGGCTCCCCGGTTACATGGTCCCCTTGCTATTGGCGCTCGAGGCGCTGCCGTTGACGCCCAACGGCAAAGTCGACGTCCACAGGTTGCCGGCACCCGACACCGCCGGCCGGTATCGCGCCCCGAGCACCCCGACCGAAAAGACCTTGGCCGGCATCTACGCCGAGGTCCTCGGTATCGACCGCGTCGGGATCGACGACTCGTTCTTCGACCTCGGGGGCGACAGCATCTCGGCGATGCGCGTGATCGCCGCGATCAACGCGAGCCTGGACGCCGATCTCGCGGTGCCCGCCCTGTTCGAAGCGCCCACAGTGCGAACTTTGAGCCATCGGCTGCAGACGCACACCGCCCCTACTCAAGAAATAGTTCCCGTTCAGCGTCTGAAAGGTGGAAGCGGGACCCCGCTATTCTGCGTCCATCCTGCGGGTGGGGTGAGTTGGCCGTATCAGGTCCTCGGCAATCACCTGGACTGCCCGATAATTGGAATTCAACAGATTCTGCAGGGCGATGAGCAGGAACCCCGGTCGATTCGAGAGATGGCAGGGAATTACGCCGACAGGATCGAAAACGTTCATCCCGACGGACCATGTAATCTTCTCGGCTGGTCCTACGGCGGTGTGATCGCGCACGAACTCGCCATCGAGCTTCGGCAACGCGGGCGCGCCACAAGCCTTTTCCTTCTCGACTCTCAGCCGGTCATCGACAGCCGCATGGCATTGCAGGACTATGCGCTGGACGAAACTCAGATCGTGAAAGAAATCCTGGAATTCTACGGCGTAAGCACGCCCGAACCGAATGAGTCGCTGACCTTTGAGCAAATCGAAGAACTGATTCGCCGGCACGAAGCGATCGAGCTCTCGCGGCACAAAGATCTCTTGAATCTGCTTCTTGCAAATCTGAACACGAATCTCGCGATGTACCGGGTTCACGAACCCGGCATCTTAGAGGGCGATATGACCATCTTTTCCGCTGCGCGAGACGACAGCGATCGCGGAACGCATCTTCTACAGAGTTGGCGGCCCTACGCTACCGGCGACATCACCGTCTACCAGGTCGACTGCACGCACAACGAGATGCTGACCACCGAATCGGCCGGCATGTACGGCCAGCGACTCAAGCGCTCGCTCGACCTGGATTTCTCGTCGCGAGATGGCGCTGCCGGTTAGCGATCGGTGGTGGGTCGTGCAGGTCGTAAGGCCCCGGATCCGATGCAATCCCGGTCTGAAGCTTCGCGTCGTGCCAGCAACTGATCACAGGACGTTGAAGCCCTCGGCCAACTGCGAAATCCCGACCACCGTGAACACAGTCACCAAAATCTGCCGATGGTAGGTGCGCACCCAGTCATGCAGCCGTCGCAGCAGGGCCTCGGTGCGAGCCGGCGCGGCCACATAGCCCACCAGGATCATCTCGACGACGGAATACATCAAAAGGAAGAACGCCACGGAGGCACCGGCCTGCGCGGTAACCGGTGCCCTCGAGGCCACGATGATCGCGAGGATGAAGAACACGCCATCGACCGGGACCGAAGCCACCCCGATCACCCACGCAATCCACAACGATCCGTTCTCCCAGGCGCGATGGGCGCGCTGGAGCAAGCGCCGGATCACAGAACGGTCGTCGGACGAAACATCGCGGGCGCGGCTCAAGAATCGCGGAAGTGCCACCGGCGTCTCCGGGGCCGGTGCGAGTGCCGAGTTCCCATTGCTCGTTGCCCGCGCCTCGGCGCGCTGACGTGTCGAAAAGCGCACGGCCATCACCGCGGCAATCGTCAGCGCAATTACACCCAGGCCAATCTGAATTCGCGGGAGGGCGGAGCTCCCCGTCGGGGTGGCCGAGCTGTGGCCCAATGAGCCGAACACAAAGGTGAAGTTCAGCAGTATCAACGGCACGAGCAGCTCGGGTACACATACGGTGAGGCCGCCGACCCAATAGGCGAGCAAATTCGGCCCCGGCCTCGGACGCGAGATCATCAAAAGAGCTAGGCCGAGACGCACCGGATTAAGTGCCGCCAGAACCCCCAAACCCAGGACTGACCCCCACATTGCCACGACTGTACCCAGTGCGGCGCAGCGCAAACACCGCCATCGGCTGAGAATGACGGCCACTCTGCCCGGCGGGCCGAGTGGGTGCAGCGGTGTGAATTACGTTCCCGCGCAACATGTTTAAGCGGCCAGGACCAATGCACAACGGGGCCGGGCGGTCGCGGCCGGCCGGCTGATGAAACCTGTTGCGCGACGGCCATTTTCATTCGCCACTTGTTCGCGTCTGCGGCCCACCGGGGCTAATCGCGAGGGCGAACGAGATGGCTGGCCCGCGGCTTTTTTCAGCTCCGAAGCCTGCCCCCACGATCATTCGTCTACGGATGGCCGGGTGCGCAGGCCCGCCCCGGGGCGGGTGATTCCGTCGGGTGCTCAATTGTCGTCGGTCCGTTCGTGACCTGGTGAGCGCCAGAATCCACCGATTGCACGTGGACCGGCAACGGGGCGCGTCGACGCATGTCGAAGCGGCCATCTGGCCGCTTCCGTTCGGGCAACGGTAGGGTCGAAGGCGTGTGCGGAGTCACCGGGGAGGTACGGCTCGACGGGCAGGCGCCCGACGTAGCGGCGGTCTCGTCGATGGCCGCCGTGCTGACGCCACGGGGCCCGGATACCGGAGGCGCCTGGTCGCAGGGCCGGGTTGCGCTCGGCCACCGTCGCCTCAAGATCATTGACCTGACCGAAGCGGGCGCCCAGCCGATGATCGACTCCGAGCTGGGTCTGTCCCTGGCGTGGAACGGTTGCATCTACAACTACAAGGCGTTGCGGCAGGAACTCAGCGGGTACGGCTACCGGTTCTTCTCGCACAGCGACACCGAAGTTCTGATCAAGGCCTACCACCGGTGGGGCGATGACTTCGTCAGCCGTCTGTTCGGCATGTTCGCCTTCGCCATCGTCGAACGCGACAGCGGGCGGGTGCTGCTCGGACGGGACCGGCTCGGCATCAAGCCGCTGTACCTGACCGAAGACAGCCGCCGGGTCCGGTTCGCGTCCACCCTGCCGGCCCTGCTGGCCGGGGGCGGCGTGGACACCCGCATAGACCCGGTAGCGCTGCACCACTACATGAGCTTCCACTCGGTGGTACCCGCGCCGAATACCATCCTGCGGGGAGTCCGCAAGGTGCCTCCGGCCTCGCTCGTCGCCATCGAACCCGACGGCAGGCGCACCGTGACCACGTACTGGGCGCCCGACTTCACCCGCCATCAGGACCGCGCGGACTGGTCGGAACGCGACTGGGAAGACGCCGTGCTGTCGACGCTGCGGCTCGCGGTGCAGCGCCGCCTGGTCGCCGACGTGCCGGTCGGTTGCCTGCTGTCGGGCGGCGTGGACTCCAGCCTGATCGTGGGTCTGCTCGCCGAAGCCGGCCAACACGGGTTGTCGACCTTCTCCATCGGCTTCGAGTCAGCGGGTGGCGTCAAAGGCGACGAATTCCAGTACTCCGACATCGTGGCCGAGCGCTTCGAGACCGACCACCACCAGATCCGCATCGATTCCGATCGGATGCTGCCCGCGCTCGACGGGGCCATCGGGGCGATGAGCGAGCCGATGGTCAGTCACGACTGCGTCGCGTTCTATCTGCTCAGCCAAGAAGTGGCCCGGCACGTGAAGGTTGTGCAATCCGGTCAGGGCGCCGACGAGGTGTTCGCCGGCTACCACTGGTACCCGCCGATGGGCGACCCAGCCGCGGCGACCCTCGACGGTGCCGTCGCCCAATACCGCGGCGCCTTCTTCGACCGCGATGCGGCCGGGGTTTCGGCGCTGGTCGGATCGGGCATCATCGCGCCCGACGACCCGAGCCTGCGTTTCGTCACCGAGCATTTCGCGCAGGCAGGCGCCGAGACGGGTATCGACCGCGCACTGCGGCTCGACACGACGGTGATGCTGATCGACGACCCGGTGAAGCGGGTCGACAACATGACGATGGCGTGGGGGTTGGAAGGCCGGGTGCCGTTCCTCGACCACGAGTTGGTCGAGCTGGCAGCTACTTGTCCGCCAGAACTCAAGATCGCCCACGGAGGCAAGGGCGTTTTGAAACAGGCTGCGCGACGGGTGATTCCGGCGGAGGTCATCGATCGCCCCAAGGGCTACTTCCCGGTCCCGGCGCTGACCCATCTGGAGGGCCCTTACCTCGACATGGTCCGTGACGCTCTCTACGCGCCCACCGCCAAGGAACGCGGCCTGTTCAACACCGACGCGGTGGACGCGCTGCTGGCCAACCCCAACGGCAAACTGACCCCGCTGCGCGGTAACGAGCTCTGGCAGATCGCCCTGCTCGAGCTGTGGTTGCAGCGCCACGGTGTCACCGGTCCGGTTGCATGACCATGGTCGATCCGTCCGGCGACCACACCGAGGCGATCACGCTCGGCTTGCACGATGCTTCACCGCCCGAGCTGGTCGACGCGATGGCCAAGGATGTCGAACTCGAATTGGGTTGGGGCCGACTGATATTCGGGCAAACCTTCGCCAATTCGCAGGAACTGGTCGAAGCGCTGCGTCGCGAGGGACCCGGGCGCCGCGACATCTGCATCTACGCCCGGGAATCCCACGTGGTGGTGGCCGAGGCGCCCACCGAGCTGTTCATCGACCCCAGCCACACCTACCGGCTGCGTTTCACCCCTAAGACGAAAAAGCTTGCGGCGGCGCCGCTGGGCCTCACGGTGCGCACACTCAACGACCCGATCGACGCCGACGCCATGAATCGCGTTTACGTGCGCTGCGGCATGGTCCCGGCAGGCGTCGACGTCATCTGGCACAACCATCAGCACGTGCCTGCGGTGAAGTATCTGCTCGCGGTGCGCGACGAGGACGGCGCGGTGGTCGGCACCGTCACCGGCGTCGACCACGAGTTGCTGTTCAACGACCCGGAAAAGGGGTCGAGCCTGTGGACCCTGGCGGTGGATCCGGCCGCGGGGCTACCCGGTGTCGGGGGGGCCCTCACCAGGGCGCTGGCCGAGCACTTCCGCAGCGCTGGCCGGGCGTACATGGATCTGTCGGTGGCGCACGACAATGCCGCCGCCATCGGTCTTTACGAGAAGCTGGGTTTCCGTCGCGTCCCGGTGCTGGCGATCAAGCGCAAGAACGCGATCAACGAGCCGCTGTTCAGTCCGCCGCCGGAGACCATCGATGACCTCAACCCGTACGCCCGGATCATCGCCGACGAAGCGCTGCGCCGCGGGATCTGGGTCGAGGTGCTCGACGCCGAGACCGGCGAAATGCGCCTGACCCACGGTGGCCGCAGCGTCATCACCCGGGAATCGCTGTCCGAGTACACCTCCGCGGTGGCCATGTGCCGCTGCGACGACAAGCGGCTGACGCGGCGCCTGGTCTCAGAGGCGGGCATCACCGTGCCCCGGGCGCGGCTGGCCACCTTTGATGAGAGCGATTTCGCCTTCCTCAAGGAGGTCGGCGAGGTCGTCGTCAAACCGACGCGTGGCGAGCAGGGGAAGGGCATTACCGTTGGGGTCGTCCCGGACAACGGGCCCGACGACCTCAGCTCCGCCCTGGCGCGGGCCCGCCAGCAATACCCGGACGTGCTGATCGAGCAGCGGGTGACTGGCGACGACCTTCGCCTCGTCGTGATCGACGGCCGCGTCGTCGCCGCCGCGCTGCGGATGCCACCGGAGATCATCGGCACGGGCGAACACAGCGTGCGGGACCTGATCGCCGCGGAGAGCCGGCGGCGCTCGGCGGCCACCGGCGGTGAGTCCCGCATCCCGATCGACGACCTCACGGAGTCGACGATTGCCGAGGCGGGCTGGAAGATGGACGACGTGCTGCCGCAGGGGACCCGGCTGCGGGTCCGGCGCACCGCCAACCTGCATCAGGGCGGCACCATCCACGACGTCACCGCGCACGTGAACAGCGAACTGTGCCGCGTCGCGGTGACGGCGGCCGAAGCGATCGGCATCCCGGTGACCGGCATCGATCTGTTGGTGCCCGACGTCGCGGGCGCCGAGTACGCCTTCATCGAGGCCAATGAGCGCCCGGGGCTGGCCAACCACGAGCCGCAGCCAACGGCCGCGGCCTTCATCGACTTCCTCTTTCCCGGCCATCCCGGCCAGCCGCAGGCCTGGACTCCCGAGGAGTCCCGTTCCGAGCGTGGCTGACGCCGGCGGGCGCGGCGGAGTTTCGAGGCCTCGCCGAGGGCTAGGGACGGGCTTTGGTGGGTAAATGCTCTGTCACACCAGAACGGAGACCGCATGAGTGCGACCGCGCAGACCAAAACCATCTCGACGCATGTGCCGGCGCGGCTGGACCGGCTGCCGTGGTCGCGTTTTCACTGGCGCGTCGTGGTGGGCCTGGGCGGGGTGTGGGTGCTCGATGGGCTTGAGGTCACGATGGTCGGCAACGTGTCGGCCCGGCTCATGGAGCCGGGCAGCGGCATAGCGCTGGACGCCGCGCAGATCGGCATGGCGGCGGCGATCTACATCGCCGGGGCGTGCTCGGGGGCGCTGTTCTTCGGTCACCTGACCGACCGCTTCGGCCGGCGAAACCTGTTCATCCTGACCCTCGCCCTCTATTTGGTGGCCACGGTCGCCACCGCGTTCGCCTTCGCCCCGTGGTATTTCTTCTTGACCCGTTTCTTCACCGGGGCAGGCATCGGTGGCGAATACGCAGCCATCAATTCGGCCATCGACGAGTTGATTCCGGCGCGAGTGCGCGGTCGCGTCGACCTGATTATCAACGGCACGTATTGGCTGGGTTCGGCCGCCGGGGCGGGCGGCGCGCTGATCCTGTTGAACACGTCGAATTTCCCGCCCAACCTCGGCTGGCGGCTCGCCTTCGGCATCGGCGCCATCCTCGGCATTTTCGTGCTGCTGGTGCGACGCAACGTCCCGGAGAGCCCCCGCTGGCTGTTCATTCATGGCCGCGACGACGAAGCGGAACAGATCGTCGGCGACATCGAAGAGGCGGTCCAGCACGAGACCGGCCAACCGCTTCCCGCACCGGAGGGCAAGGCGCTGCGGATCCGTCAGCGCACGGCGATTTCGTTCCGGGAGATCGCCGCCGTGGCTTTCAAGCTGTATCCGCGGCGCGCGATCCTCGGGCTGGCACTGTTCATCGGGCAGGCATTCCTCTACAACGGCGTCACGTTCAACCTCGGCACGCTGCTGAACCACTTCTACGATGTGCCGTCGGGCACGGTGCCGGTGTTCTTCGTGCTGTGGGCCCTGAGCAATTTCGCCGGGCCGCTGGTGCTGGGGCATCTGTTCGACACCGTTGGCCGCAAGCCGATGATCACGCTGACCTACATCGGCTCCGCGGCGGCGGTGGTGGTGCTGGCGCTGGTCTTCGTTACCCGGGCCGGCGGTGTCTGGGCGTTCATCGGCGTGCTGATCGTCGCGTTCTTCCTGGCGTCGGCGGGGGCCAGCGCGGCGTACCTGACCGTCAGCGAGATCTTCCCGATGGAAACCAGGGCGCTGGCGATCGCGTTCTTCTACGCGATGGGCACGGCGATCGGCGGTATCACCGGCCCGTTGCTCTTCGGTCAGCTGATCAACTCGGGCTTGCGCAGCGAGGTGGTCTGGTCATTCCTCATCGGGGCGGTTGTGATGGCCGCGGCCGGCCTGGTCGAACTGTGGCTTGGCATCGCCGCCGAGCAGCGTCCGCTCGAGGAGCTGGCGTTGCCGTTGACGGTGGAAGACACTGAGCGCGAAGATGATTCGGAGCCGGTTACCGACTAGGCCGGACGGGCCTTTGGCCGCTTGCTACCCGGTGAGTTTTGTCAGCCAGGACGGATTCTGGTAGTTCACCGCCGTGCTACCGTCCCATACGAACGGTGTCGCGTTGGCGTTGTCTGCCGACATGGTCGAGTAGCCGTTTGCGGCTTTGGCCTTGGCCGTGCCGATCTCATCGCCGGACTTGATACAGGTGACGACGCCGGCATCCGCGCCGACCGTCTTGGCCAATTGCGCGAGCTCGCCGTCGGTGCGGTCTTCGGCAGCACCTTCTTGTGGCTGAAAGTTGCTGGCGAACAAGCCCGAATAGAAGTCGGCATAGAGCTTGGGGTCGCTCTGCGCGGCGACACAGTAAGTGGCCGCCACCGCGCGCGTCGAGTAGTCCTGACTGTGCGACTTTTCGTCGAGGAAGTTGAGCAGGTGATAGCGCACGGCGAGCTTTTTGTTGTTCACCGCGGCGTCGATGTCGGCGGCATTGGACCTGATGAAGCTGCCACACGGCGGACAGATCGGTTCGTTGAAGATGTCGATCGTGGTCTGGGCCGCCGAACTACCCACGAACACACCGTCGTCGAGGATCCGCAGCGCGACGGCATCCGCCGGCGGCGGAGGCGGGACCGGCGCCGGCCGGGAGTTCGACTCCCAGGGACGAACGACGCCGAGGACCACCCCGATGAGCACCACCGTAAGGGTGGCGGCGATACCAACCCAGAGCCAGGGCTTGCGGCTGGTCCGCAGCGGTTGACCCCAGGGCGGGGTCACCGGGCCACCGACATTGGTCCACACCGGCGGCCCGCCCCAGGCCGTCGGGTGCAGCCCCGGTCCGCCGGACGCCAAGGCTTGCCCGCCGGTCGACGGCGCCGGCCAAGAGCTGACCGGTTGTGGCGCCGGGCCGGGCGGCCCGGGCGCAACGCCGCCTGCCGGCGGACTGGCGAATGCGGCCGGCGGGGCGGCGATTTGGCTGCGCTCCAGAATGTCGGTGGCTCGATCCCGGTCGGGTGCGGCCAGTGCGCCATAAGCGGCCGCCGACAGGTCACCGCAGGTGAGGAAGCGGTCCGCGGGGTCCTTGGCCATGCCGCGGGCGATCAGCGGATCGAAGGCGGCCGGGATGATGCTGGGCCGCGCCGCGCTCGGTCGCGGGATCGGCTGGTGCACATGTGCGCCCATCACGCTCAGCTGGTCGCCCGTGTAGGGCGGCGAGCCGGTCAGGCACTCGTACAGCACGCAAGCCAGAGCGTAGATGTCGGCCTTATGGGTTATTTGGGCGTTGCCGAACCGTTCCGGGGCCATGTATTTGGCGGTGCCCACGGTGGTGCCGAATTGCGTGAGCTTTTCGTCGGAAGTGGCGCTGGCGATGCCGAAATCGACGAGATAAGCGAAGTCGTCGGCGCTCACCAGAATGTTTTCCGGCTTCACATCTCGATGCAGGATCCCCGCGGCGTGGGCGGCATCGAGCGCCGAACCGATCTGGCGGATGATCGCTACGGCCCGCGGTGGGGATATCGGCCCGTAGCGCTTCAGCATGCTGGCCAGGTCCTTGCCGTCGATCAGCCGCATGTCCACGTAAAGCTGGCCGTCAATCTCGCCGAAGTCGTGGATGGGCACCACGTGCGGTTCATGCAGCCGCCCGGCGGTGCGCGCCTCGCGCTGCATCCGTGAGCGGAAGACCGGGTCATTCGACAGCGTCCGCGACATCAGTTTCAGAGCCACAATGCGCTCGCGGACCGTGTCCTCGGCCTCGTAGACATCGCCCATGCCACCGCGACCGACCAACCGCCGCAGCCGATACGGCCCGAATTGCGTCCCTTCCCGCGAATCCGCGGTCGCGTCACTCATCGAAACTCCTCACCCGCCGGCCGTGCGCCGCAACCGACCGCCGGCGCCCGCACCCACCCGGCCAGTTCCTGCGCCGATCCGCGTATGCGGTGGCATGCAGGCATAAGGCTAGGGTTTCGGCGACCAGGCGGCACGGCGAATAGCGAAAGCCAGCTAATTCGAGAGGGCGGAGTCAGCGGTGGTCGTCATCGCTGGTGAGTCCTTCTCGGGACAGCGCCCGGACGAATCCGTACGCCTGCATGCCGGCCGGGCCGGGATTGTCAAAGATCCATTCGTTGATCTTTTCCAGCGCGTTGGCCAGGTCATCGCGCTTCACCCGCACCAGGTAGGTCTTTCGGTCGTCGTCGGGGTCTTCGAGGGAATCCGCGACCGCGACGGGGTTTCTGAACGCGTAGGCGATTCCGTGCACCGCGTCGTGGTTCAGCGCCCAGTGGATTTCACTGGGGCGCAACCGGTTCACCGCTAGATTGCGGTAATCATGGTCGTCGGCTGAACTGCTCACCTGGCCGGTGATCCTATTCTGTGTGCATCTGGGAGTGGACGGCGATCAAGTGCGGGGACGGTCGCGCGAAGCGACTCGATCGGGTTTGAAACCGGGCATTTTCATCATAGGAAGAGGTGTCGTCTGCTGCATGTTGAGCGCTTTTGCGTACGCGCATTCGGCGGGCCGCGCGCTCACCGGCGATACTTCAGATACAAATAGCCGTCGCTGACCAAGGCGTGCTCGAGGCTCATGGTGACCGGGCCGGGCAGCCGCGCCGGGTGCAGCCGGTGGCCCACCGGCTGGTTCGCAGCAAGCTTGGGGGCTAGCGTCACGCAGATCTCGGTCACCACGTCGGCTTCCACCAGCTCGTCGAGCAGCGTCGGTCCACCCTCGCACAAGATGTGATGCATGCCTTGCTCACGCAGTATCGCGACCGCCCGGGAGACGTCCACCGAGTCCGCCCCGGCAACCATGATGTGTTGCCGGTCTTCGTCGAGGTCGTATCGCGCGGCGGTACGTGCGCAGGTCACCAGGATCGGCGGCTGGTCCGGGTTGCTGAACAGCCGGGCCGGCAGTTCACCACTGCGGCTCACCACGGCGATCGGGGGTGGTCCGATTCGCCCCTCGTGATGCCGTCTGGCGCGAGCCGCATCGCTGAGCGTTACCGGGCCATAGTTTTCGGCGCGTGCGGTGCCGGCGCCGACGAGTACGACGTCGGCCAGGCCGCGCAGAATGTTGAAGAGGCGTTGATCGGTGGGGCATGACAGCGGACCCGCGCGACCGCCGAACGCGGCCGCGCCGTCGGCGCTGAAGATCATGTTGGCTCGCACGCCATCTGGGGGATCGGCGTAGAAGGGCGCGAGTTCGGTGATGCCGGAGACGGCGGCGATCCGGGGTGACTCGCTCACACGCTAGGCCTCGTGGCCGGGTTGAAGCTCGTGCACGTCGCTGAAGGACACCCAGGTCTCGAGTTCCTGTGGTGGGCTGCCGTCCACCGGTGCGAGCAGGTGCCCGACGTGGTCGCCCAGCGAGAACCGTTCTAGGATCTCGCCGACGAACCAGGCGGCGGCGTCGTCGAGGATGGGCATCTCCTCGGGGCCGGGATGCCAGGAACAGCGACCGAACTTGTCGACCTCGTCACTGGTCTGGCCGCCGAAGAGCTCCACCACGTCCAGGTGCTCGCGGCCGAACACGTGCACGGCAACGTGGGAGGCGTCGCGGGCGATGCGGAACGTGTGGTTGCGCTGGGACAGGCCGACCAGGAATCGGGGCGGATGGATGCTGGTCTGGCTGGCGAAACCCACCAAACAGCCGGCCGGGGTGCCGTCGGCCTGGGTGGTGACGACGTACATCGGATAGTCCAGCAGCGCCACCAGCTTGTCGAATGCTTCGGTTCCCGGATCGGACATCCGGTCAGTCTTCCCCGTGCGGCCCCTCGAGAATCACGTTGTTGCGATGTGCCCGCCGGCGGGTCGGCCGGCTCCTGCGGTATTGCCGAAATCAAGTGCGATTTCGGTTGCGTCGCAACCGCATCGGGGCGACAAGACGGCGAATCAGATAGGCGGTGATGCCGATGCCCAGAACCAACGCACCGGAAAGTACGGACCGCAGTGGCATCGCGAAAGCCAGCATCAGGCAGCCGAGCAACCCGATCACCGGAATGGCGCGGTGCGGGCGGCCCTCCTCGGGTCCGAGAGTGAATGCGGAGGCGTTGGCGACGGCGTAGTAGATCAGTACGGCGAACGACGAAAAACCGATGGCGTCGCGAAGGTCGGTGGCGGCTGCCAGGATCGCCACGACGACGCCGACCAGCAACTCCGCGCGGTGGGGCACCCGGAACCGGGGGTGCACGGCGGCCAGCGCGTGGGGCAGATGGTGATCCCGGGCCATGGCCAGTGTGGTGCGCGAGACGCCGAGAATCAGCGCGAGCAGGGAACCCACCGCCGCGGTCGCCGCCCCCACTTGGATGAGGGGCGCCAGCCAGCCCGTGCCCGCGGCGCGGGCCGTCTCGACCAGCGGGGCGGCGGTCTGGGCGAGACGGTCGGGTCCCAGCGCCGTGAGCGCTGCCACGGCGACCAGTGCGTAGACCGCCAGGGTGACGGCGAGCGCCAGCGGTATCGCCCGTGGGATGGTGCGGGCCGGGTCGCGCACCTCCTCGCCCAGTGTCGCGATGCGCGCATAGCCGGCGAACGCGAAGAACAGCAGACCCGCGGCCTGGATAACGCCGCCAATGGTGGCGCCGCTCAACCGGAGTCGATCGGCGTCGGCGGCCGGCGAGCTGAACGCGGCGACGCACACCCCGGCCAGCACCGCGAGCACGGCGGAAACGATGACACGGGTCAGCCAGGCCGACTTCTGCACGCCGGCGTAGTTAAGCGCGGTCAGCGCGATTACCGCCGCGACGGCCACCGCATGCGCCTGCGCCGGCCACACATACAGGCCGATGGTCAAGGCCATCGCCGCACACGACGCGGTTTTGCCGACGACAAAGCCCCACCCGGCCAGGTAGCCCCAGAAGTCTCCCAACCGGTTTCGGCCATAGACATAGGTGCCGCCCGATGCGGGGTAGCGTGCCGCCAGCCGCGCGGAGGAAGTGGCGTTGCAGTAGGCCACGACCGCGGCCAACGCCAGACCCAGCATTAGTCCCGAGCCGGCCGCACGCGCCGCGGGTCCCAGCGCCGCGAAGATCCCGGCGCCGATCATCGACCCGAGCCCGATCGTCACCGCATCGAAAACGCCAAGGCTGCGCCGCATTTCGTTTTGGTCGGCCGGAACACTCATCGGGGTGTTTTTGGACACTCGGCCTCCTGACAGTCCGGAGTGAAGAACATCGTGTCACCTGCGCGGTGTGCAACTTATCAAATCAGTTTGATGTATTGTGCGGGGTTATGGCAGCGAATCGAGGGCCCGTCCCACCGCTGATGCAGATGGCATCACATCCACTGCGGTGGGCGCTGCTGGCCGAATTGGCATCCGGGGACCAGCGGGTGCGGGAATTGGCTGCCGCTGTTGGCGAGCCGCAGAATCTGGTCTCTTATCACTTGCGGCTGTTGCGCTCGGCCGGGCTGATCGATGCGCGGCGCAGTAGTTTTGACAGCCGCGACATCTACTACTGGTTGAACCTGACGAAGTGCGCGGCCGCGTTCGATGAGGCCGCCGCCGCTTTGCACCCGGCGTTGACGCCCATGCCGTCCATCAAGGCGCCACAGCGGTCGGTGTTGTTCTTGTGCACCGGGAACAGCGCGCGGTCACCGATGGCTGCGGCGCTGCTAGACAAGAAGGGCCAGAGGCGTATTCGAACGGCGAGCGCTGGCAGCCACCCGAAATCTCGGCTCCACCCAAACGCCATCCGGGTCATGCGAGCCGAGTACGGCATCGACCTCAGCGGCACCCGGCCTCAAGCTCTGGTCACGGTTTCCCGACGCCGCTTCGACTGCGTGATCACATTGTGTGACAAGGTGCGCGAATACGCGCGCGAGCATGAGCTGCCGACGACGACACATTGGAGCGTGCCTGACCCGTCCGCCGCCGGTGCTACATACCCGGAATTCCAGCGTGTGGCAGGCGAATTGAGTCGGCGCGTCGATTTCTTGGTACCCGTTTTGAGTGCCCGCGCGGGCGGGCGGTGAGCGTGACGCTCAACCGGCGCGAGTTCTGCGTCCGCGCTGGCCTCGCCCTGACGGGCGCTACGGGGAGCGTCACCGCCCTCTGGGGGGCCGGTTGTTCGCATCCCCCGCCGGCGGGTCCGCCCAGCGGCAAAGCGGATTACACGCTGCGGATCGGCTCGGGGAAGGTCGAATTGGCCCCGGACCGGATCGTGTCGACCCTGACCTACAACGGTCAATTTCCCGGTCCGCTGTTGCGCTTCAAGGAGGGTCGGCGTACTTGGGTCGACGTCTTCAACGACACGGATTTGCCAGAACAATTGCATTGGCATGGTCAGCACCTGGGTGCCGATGTCGACGGCGCCGCCGAAGAGGGAACCCCCGACATACCCGCACATGGCATGCGGAGAATTTCTTTCGTCCCCGGTCCGGCCGGCTTCCGCTTCTATCACACCCACGTCGTGCCGCGCGCCGATCTGTCCCGGGGGCAGTACAGCGGGCTGGTGGGCCCGGTCTACATCGAGGCGGCCCAAAACGCCGGTGCTTACGATAAAGAAGTCTTCCTGACGCTCAAGGAGTTTGAGCCCACGTTGAGCCGCGGGGGTGACATGGCCACCGAATTTCTGGCCGGTGAACAAGACGAAGATCTGAAGGAGAGAGGTGAGTCGTCGATGGCCGCTTCGCTGCGGCGAGGTGAGTCGCCCGGCAACGAGGTGAATTACGAGGCATTCGCCATCAACGGACGCATGCTCGGCCACGGCGATCCCATCCGCGTGCAAGCCGGTCAACGGGTGCTGCTGCACGTTCTCAACGGCAGCGCCACTGAAACTCGAAGCTTGGCCCTGCCCGGCCACACCTTTGACGTGGTGGCGCTGGACGGCAACGCGGTACCCACGCGGACGGTGGTGCCGGTGTTATGGCTCGGTGCGGGCGAACGGATCTCGGCAATAGTCGACATGACGAATCCGGGTGTTTGGGTGTTGGGCGATTTGTCCGACGACGACCGCGGGCGCGGATTGGGTGTGGTTGTCGAATATGCCGGGCGCAGTGGGGATGCGCGATGGGCGCCGCCGCCGTCGTTCCGGTGGGATTACCGGCTGTTCGGCCAGCAGAAGGGCGCTGCACCACCCGATCACGTCATCGACATGTTGATCGAGAAACGCAACGCCGCCGACGACGGTTTCAACGTCTGGACGATCAACGGTGCGCCTTTTGCGATGGGCACCAACAAACCCGTGCTGAACATAGAGCGTGGTAGGCGCTACCGGTTGCGTCTGCGTAATGCCAGCGACGACCTGCATCCGATGCATCTGCACCGGCACAGTTTCGAGATCACCCGGTTCGCGGGGACACCGACTGCCGGCGTGCGCAAGGACGTCGCGATGCTCGGCGGCTACCAAAGCATGGAGATCGATTTCGTCGCCGATCAACCCGGCCTTTCGCTGCTGCATTGCCACCAACAAATCCACATGGATTACGGGCTCATGCTGCTGCTCAACAGCGCCTGACGCCGTCGGCCGGCTCCTTAACCGAGCGGGTTGTTTCGGCGCACCCCCCGGTACATGCCCCAACGCACGATCCACGGCATCACCACGCGCTCGACCGACCAGGATGGGAAGCGGAAAGCATGCCCGGTGGGCAGGAAGACCTCTAGCCCGTTGGGCTGTATACCCACCAGCGAACCCCACCGCCGCGCCGGTGCCCGGTACGTCCGCAGCGGCCGTCCGGCGAAGTCGGCGCGGACGTTGCGCGCCACCAGTGCGTCGCCGCGGTTACGGGCAGAGCTGCGCAACGGGTCGGTCGCCGCGACGTCGCCGACTGCGAACACAGCTCGGTGGCCGGGCACGCGCAGCTCTCGGGTCACGCGCACGAACCCCCGCTCATCGAGCAGATCCGCCGGCAGCCAGCCCGTGTTGGGCCGCACCCGCCCGATCGCCCACAGCACGGCGTCGGCGCTGGTCGGGAGTTGCCCGGTGCTCCAGTGGACCGGTCCGCTGGTCAGTTCATCGCCCGCGAAGCCGTCGGCCACCACCGCGCGATGTCCCGGATGCACGCCGACCCCCAGCTGGGTCAGCCGGCCGCGAATGCGCTGCCATATTCGTGGATGGTGCCCCTCGAGAGCGGACTCGCCGGGGAAGTACAGGTCGACCCGCTTGCCCGGCCAGGTGGTTGCCATGTTGAGGGCGCTGCTCACCGCCGCCGCCCCGCCGCCCACGACGACCACCGACGCGGCGGCGGCAAGCCGGTCGTGCGCAAAGCGCAGTCCCGCGCCGATCTCGGCGGCCGACTGCACCGTCGGCTGGCGCCAAAAGCCGTTGCTGACCCCGGTTGAGATGATCAACGCGTCGTAGCCCTCGGTGACGGCCGCGCCGTTTTCGGTTCGGCCGAAGACGGTTCGGGCGGCCAGATCCACTCCGGTCAGCGTGGCCTGCACGGTGCGCACGCCGTCGAGGCGGCGGAACCGGTCGAACGGGATCCAGTAGTCGCGGGCCCAGTCGTGCGGACGCGAGAGCCGGACGCCGAGTTCCTGTCCGCTCACCAGCGCGGGTTTGGCCGAGATCCCGACGACGTCGGCATGCCGGGACAGCCGGATCGCCGCGAGGACGCCGGTGTCCCCGAGCCCGGCGACGACGACACGCTTACGGTCCATGTCGTTATCCTGCCCTGCATAGCTGTCGCGCGAGCCGGCGACCGATCCGAGAGCGAGGGAGGCAACATCAGTTGATCGTCCCGCGCAGAATCGGTAGCCCAAAGCGGCTGGGGAAGCCGGAGGCTGCGGCGCGTCCGCGGTTGAGCGCCGTGCTGCGCGCCGCGGCGCGTGCATCGGCGCCTCGACCCGCCGCGGCCCGGCGCGCCGCCAAGGATTTCGAGAAGGACATGATTTCGGCAGTTATCGCCGAGATCCGGTGGTCGTTCACCGCGCCGCGCACCTGGCTGATGGGTGTGGTGGCCAACGTCATCTTCGCCGCCGGCTGGTTGCTGGTGCAGCCGCTGACTCTCGGCCGTCACCACGATTGGGTGATCCTGGTGGGCACCTACTTCTCCTCGTGGGTCCTGGCCGATGTCACCACCACCAACTTTCTGGGCGCCGACCACTACCGCATCGTCCAGGGTTTATCGGACGGGGTGCCTTTCTGGCGAATCCTGGTGATCAAGAACCTCGCCCTGCTCGTGATCGTCGGCCTGCCCACCCTGGCCGCCGCGGTCGCGTTGACACTGTGGCTGGAAACCCCAGGGCGGCTGGGAATTACGATACCCACGGTCGCGGTGCCCATCGTGTCCTGGCTGGGTGTCGGCAACTTCATCTCGGTGCTGCATCCCGTCAGTGCCGAGCCGCTGATCCGGCGCTGGCGCCAGCGCGGCGATCTGCGCCGCACCCGCAGTTGGGTGCTGGCCCTGACTCTGCCCTATGCGCTGTATTACGTGGCCGATCCGATGAACGGTGTGGAGCACCGAGTGTTGTGGAAGCAGGCGCCCGCGCTGATCTGGCCGGTGTTCGGGCGCGAAACGAAAGGCTTTGTGCACCTCGCCATCGCCGTGTGCGTGTGGATCGCCGGCAGTATCGCCGCGGTGTATTGGGTGCGCGAACGCGGGTTGCGGATCCGCTAGGACACCTGGGGTTTGATCTCTTCGATCACCCACTGCGCGTAATCGAGGTATTCGTCCACGCCGCCCACGGCGGGAACGGGGACCGCGGTTACGGTCACGCCCTGCTCGGCCAGATAATTCAACCGGTCGATGATCTGTGTGGCGCTCATGCCCGGCCGATCGGTCGTGCGGCGGGCGACGTGTCCTTCGCCGACCCGGTTGGTGCCCAGCCCGTGCATCACCTCGAATTGCCGGCCGTCATAGGCGGGTTGGGACTTTATGTAGTCGAGTTTGCGCGCGATCTGTTCGGGCGGGGTGAGAAACGGCCACCACCCGGAGCCGAAGGTGGCCGCCCTGCGCAGGGCGGCGTCCGCGTCACCACCGACCCAGATCGGAAGATGGGGCTTTTGAACGGGTTTCGGCTCGAAGACGATGTCCGCGAATGACACATACTGGCCCTCGAATCGCGGTGTGTCACTGGTCCACAATTCGACGATGGCCGCCAGATACTCGTCGGCGATGCGGCCCCGTTCATCGAAGGGCACTGAAAGCAACTCGAACTCGCGGGCCAGCCACCCCACTCCGAACGTCACCATCATCCGGCCCCCGCTCATCCAGTCGGCGGTCGCCAGCGCTTTGGCCAACACGATGGGATGCTGCAACGGCAAGACGGTGACGCAGGAGTTGATGGCCACGCGCTCGGTGGCGCCGGCGATGAAGGCCTGCGCAGTCGTCGAGTGTAGATAGTGTGGCCCGGACAACTCGACGTGATCGGTGGGGATGACGAGATGTTCGGGCACCGCGATCATGTCGTAGCCCCACCGGTCGGCGCATTGCACCATGCGTCGTTGGTCGGGGCCGGTGACGGCGGCCTCCCACGGCTGCGTAATCGCCTTGAGGCGCAGCAGGTGCGGAACGGGAAAGGCGAATTTCACGGGCGTCCCAGCCAGCGGTCCATGTCCTCCAATCTAAGGTGCGGTGTTGTTAACCTGGCGACATGGACTCCGGAACGGACCCTGCCGGCCAGAATCTGACCAACGCGGCCCTTGCCGCCACCAGTTGGGCGCTGCTGGGCATGATGTCCTACGAAGAGGAAGTCTCAGGTTACGACCTCAAAAAGTGGATCGACTGGAGCGTCGACCTCTACTATTGGAGCCCCTCCTACAGCCAGATCTACACCGAGTTGAAGAAGCTGGAGTCGCTGGGGCTGGTGACGTCGCGTGTCGAACGCGATGAGGGCACCCGCAGCCGTCGGCTCTACAAGATCACCCCGGCGGGCATGGACGCCATCACCGAGTGGACCAACTATGCGCCGGTAGACCCGCCGGTGCTCAAACACTCTGTGCTGCTGCGGGTTACGTTCGGCCACCTCAGTAACCCGAGTCGGCTCAAGGAATTACTGCAAGAGCACGTGGCCTACGCCGAATCCAGGCACCGTAAGGCCGTTGAGGACGCCGAGGGAGCCGAGGCGGAGCCCGCCTGGGCGTACTCGGTGCTCGCGTTGCGCTGGGCGGCCAAATACTACGCCGCCGAGCGCGAATTCGCCCTGGAGCTGATGAAAGAGATCGACGAGGCCGACGCCGTCCTGCAGCAGGCCGCCAAGGGTGGTCTCGGCAAACCGCGGCCGACGCCAGGGTATTGGCGCGAGGTCGAAAAGCAGGTCGAGGCCAAGCGCGATCGCCGCTAACCCGCCGCATCCCGGGCGGCGACGTAGCCGTACACCAGCCCCTGGGCGATCGTTGCGCCCGCGCCCGGATATGTCGTCCCGAACGCATTGGCGGCGGTATTGCCGATCGCATACAGCCCGGTGATCGCCCCGCCGTCTTCGCGCAGCACCCGCGCCCGCTCGTCGGTCTTCAGGCCACCGCAGGTGCCCAGATCGGACAGCACCATCTTCACCGCGTAGAACGGACCTTTGACCAATGGGCGCAGGTTGGGGTTCGGCTTGATCGTCGGGTCACCGTAATAGCGATCGTAGGCGCTGCGACCCCGGCCGAAGTCGGGATCCGCACCGGCAGCGGCATTTCGATTGAAGCGTGTCATCGTCGCGAAGAACTCCGACACTCCGACGCCGATCCGCGCGCCCAGATCGGTGAGGTCGTCGGCCCGCACCGCGATCCCGGCGTCATACCACGCCTGGGGAATCCGCATCCGCGGAAATAGCTCGGCGCCAAAGACGTAACTGTTGCGGTACTGCTGGTCGAAGACGATCCACATCGTCTCGACCGGGCTGCCGGCGCGCTCCAGCTCGATCAACCGCTGCCCGAAGGACATGTAATCCGCCGCTTCGTTGGCGAACCGGTGCCCGTTCTGATCCACGATCAGACAACCCGGCAGCGACCGCTCGGCGAGCATCACCGTCGGTGCCTTGCCGGGTAGCGGCGCGATGGCGGGAAACCACCACGCCTGATCCATCAGATCGATGTCGGCACCGAAATCCTGGCCCGCGCGGATACCGTCGCCGGTGTTGGTGGCAGCGCCCAGACTCAGGTTGGCGCCCAACGATTCCGACTGGAATTTCCACCGCATGTCCATGTGGTGGTCGAAACCCCCGGTGGCCAGCACCACGCCTCGCCGCGCGGTGATCGTCACCTCGCGGCCGCCCTGCTCCACGACGGCGCCCGTCACACGGTCGTCATCGCCGGTGAGGCGCGCGAGCGTGGTGCCGGTCCACACCGGGATGCCGGCACGCAGCACCCCGGTGAACAGCCCGGCCATCAGGCCCTGGCCGCCCGCGGCGTACCGCCTGCCCACCACGCGGCCGGCCACGCCCTGCGCCAGGCGTTTGCCGTAGACGGGAAGTCCCTTGCGCGGCATCCGGGCGACCAGATTCATCCACCGGTAGTCGGCGCCCGTCGTCGGCATCGGGACGGTGACCTCCATTAGGCCGGGCTCCAGCCGGGTGCGGTACCTGCCGAGCAGCGAGGTGTCGAAGGGACGGCACTCACACGTGCGCCCGGCAGCGCTGCCGCCCGGCTCCTCGGGGTGATAGTCGGAATAGTCGCGTGCCCAAAACAGCCGCAGCGGCGTCGTCCGGCGCAGCATGTCCACCGTCGCCGACACGTTGTGAACAAACCCCGCCGATCGCCGCGGCGGCGCCGATCCGCAGACGACCGCGTCCAGATAGGTGCCGGCACGTTCCGCGGTGTCACCGGCCCCCGCTTCGGCCAGCACCGGGCTGGCCGGCAGCCACAGCGCGCCGCCTGACCGGGCGGTCGAGCCACCCACATACGACGACTTCTCCACGATCAGCACCGACAGCCCCGATTCGTGGGCGGCCAGCGCGGCGGCCATGCCGGTGCCGGAGCCGACGACGAGCAGGTCAACGCATGCATCGGCCACCGGGAGCCCGGCGGGAATCGTCGCGCTGTGCGTCGTCACGTACCTCACGGTAAGCGCCGCCGGCGCGACGCGGGAAGGTCCGTCCTGATCAGTGGAACAAGGGGGTCCCGCGGCCCGGCCCGGGGGAGTTAAATCAGGCTCATGACGTCGCAGACGGAGGCCGACGAAATTCGGTTCATTGAAGCGCAGGCCGCGCCCACGCGGTTCGCCCGAGGCTGGCACTGCCTGGGGCTGACCAGGGATTTCGGCGACGGCAAACCCCACACGATCAACGCCTTCGGGCAGAAGCTCGTCGTCTTCCGCAGCGGCGACGGGAAAATCAACGTGCTCGACGGATACTGCCGGCACATGGGCGGAGACCTGTCCCAGGGCGAGGTCAAGGGCAACGAGATCGCCTGCCCGTTCCACGACTGGCGCTGGGGCGGCGACGGACGCTGCAAGCAGGTGCCCTATGCGCGGCGGACGCCCCGGCTTGCCCGCACGCAAGCTTGGACCACCCTGGAGCAGGACGGCATGCTGTTCGTGTGGAACGACCCGGAGCGCAAACCGCCGGCGCCGGAGGTGAAGATCCCGCGCATCGAGGGCGCCAGCAGCGACCAGTGGACTGACTGGCACTGGTATACGACCGTCGTCAACAGCAACTGCCGTGAAATCATCGACAACGTTGTGGACATGGCGCACTTTTTCTACATCCATGGCTCGCTGCCCACATACTTCAAGAACATCTTCGAGGGGCACGTGGCGACGCAGTACATGAATGGTGGAAGCCGACCCGACATGGGCGGGAGCGTCGGTTCACAGATGTTGGGTACGACGTCGGTGGCGTCGTACTACGGCCCATCGTTCATGATCGACGACCTGACCTATCACTACGAGCACGGCGACGCCAACACGATCCTCATCAATTGTCACTATCCCATCGACTCGAATTCCTTTGTGCTGCAATATGGGATCATTGTCAAGAAGTCCGACGCGCTGCCCGATGACCAGGCCATGGAGACTGCCATCACCCTGGGTGACTACGTCAAAATCGGGTTCGAGCAGGACGTGGAGATTTGGCGACACAAGGCGCGCATCGACAACCCGCTGTTGGTCGAGGAGGACGGTCCAGTCTACCAACTGCGTCGCTGGTATCAGCAGTTCTACGTCGACGTGGCCGATATCCAGCCGGATATGGTGGACCGCTTCGAGTTCGAACTCGACACCACCCGTCCCTATGAGGCATGGATGAAAGAGGTCGAGGCCAACATGGCGGCCCAGGCGTGACGACGCTGGAATCGTCGGTGCGAGAGGATAATCGGCTCGACGAGATGCCGATGGCGCCGGTAGCGTGCCGAATTTGTGGTGCGCGGGTTTTGGCCCGCAAGAGCAGCTGGAATCAGACCAGCGTGCAGTGGAACGCCGACGCGACGGCGCGGTGTATCGAGCGCGCCGATGCGCGGATGATTGCCACACCGGGGAGCCGGGGGGTCTTCGTCGTGTGTTCCGCGCTGAGTGCGTCGATCCTGGAAGCGGTACGCTGCGGAGACTTATCCGTCGTGGACGAGACCGACGGTAGGCAATGCTAAACCCGGGCGCTTAACCCGGGCGCTATGAACTATCCGCGCGGGATCTCATCCTTATGCCGCGGGCAGTAGGAGTAGATGCTCTGGGCGACGAAGAAGCCGGTATGAAACTCGGGTAAACTGCTGCTAGCCAACACATCTTGCATCACCTGCAGGGCCGTTTCGCCGGCGTCGAGCCGAGCGCAGACGTAGCGAGCAGCTTCGATCGCGTGTCCGGCCGAAGATCGGTCGACGATGCCCTGGGCCTCCAGCGCCGCAAGGAATTTCTGGTCGGTCGTGTCGGCATGGGCCGTCGGTGCCGCCGCCAGCAGCGCGGCGGATATCGCCCCCAGAGTGACGAGCAGGCGGGCAACCATGTCTGACGGGCTCCCTGGAGTGGGTGGTCGCGCCGAAACCGAATCGGGTAACCGCGCCCGACGCCTCGGCTGTCCTGTCTCGATTTTGCCGCATATCGTGATCGTGCTTGCCGATTATCGGTAGTTGTAACCCCGCGTGTCGACCTGCCGGCAAACGCGCCGGGTTGATCTTATCGGCGGGTGCGGTGTCACGCGGCGACCGTTGTAAACGAGATCGCATGATTGACAGCATATTTCACGATTCCTGTACACGTTGTGACCCGCCCAATCCGAGGTATTCCCGTGGTGTGATGAAAACGCCCTCGGCTTCCACCGTCACCCCGTCGGCGTTGCTGAGATGGCCGGTCGCATACGTCTTAATGCCGTCGATCCGCTCCACCCGGGCCTCGGCTCGAAGTGTCCCCAACCGCGTGGGGCGCAGATAGCGCACCGTGATGGTGCCCGTGTAAGCCGGCTTACCGGGCTGATGTGCCGTCGCGCCCAGAACATGGTCCAGGATTAGAGCGCACATGCCTCCGTGTACACAACCGGGCGGTCCCTCGTAGGCGGCGCCGAGGTGCACATCGGCATGTACGCCGCCGTCCGCGTCTTGCTGGACGACCAGTGGCGGAGCGATCGGGTTGTGCAGCCCGATGGCCACGTTGCCCGCAACGACGGTTTTGCCGTCAGGGTTCGTGTGCGCACCGAACGACCCTGCCATGAGCTGGGTGCTCAACAACTCGACGGTTTGGTCGACCAGAGCCAGGGCGTGTGCCACGGTCGCGTCGTCGGCCTCGCTGCGAATGGTTACGTCGATTAGTCGTCGCACCGACTGCGTCAGTCGTTCGCGAAGCGTGTCAGGCATCAGCACCACCGCGCGAAACGCTGCATGGTGCGGTTCTTTTCGTCACGCCAATTGGAAGGCGCTCAGCGGCGCCTCGTCGGGATAGATGGATGGCCCGCCCAGGTCATAGGCGGCGTTGAGCGCACCGATGAAAGCCGGATCGTGCAGCGGCTCACTGGGAATGTCGAGATTGATCCCGCGACCGTTGACGTCATCGACCATGATGTCGATGGCTCGGTCGATCGTCAGGTCGTCGGAACCGTCCATGTTCTTTTTCAGTTCGTCGAAGTCGGAGAACACCTCGGCCGACCAATGCACGAGGAACCGCAGTTCGTCGGTATGGTGGCGTGCGATGATCGCATCACCGTTTCTCAGCTGCCACTGGTCGCGGTCCTCCGGGTCACCGGCGAACACGGTGTCGAATCCCAATCCTTTCGGAATCTGTTGATCAAGAGGACCATTCGCCTCGCCGCGGTGCACCATCATCTCGTTCTGCACAACGACGCCACGGTTGTAGACAGGTGGTAGGACGCGCCTCGGTTCCCGAAGCGGACCGTCGGGCCAGTAGGTGAATCCGCTCCCGCGATCGAGAGAAAACCAAGTAATCACCTGCGCCATCTTTATCAGGTATTCGCCGAACAGGCCGGATTTACCCATCACGCTGGTGAGCCACGTCGGCGCGTTCTCGTGTCGCACACCGCGGAAGCTGGGCGAATCCAGATGCCCCGGATCGCGGTTCGCGCACGGTCCGTTGATGTTGAACAGCATCAGCTGGGGTTTGGCGTATTCGGCGCGCCAGTAGGTCTTGGCCATCTGCAGGAATTTCGCGTTGTAGAAGCAGTCGTGCAGTTGCGGGTAGAGCACGGCGCCATAGTTGGCGAGGTAGCCGCGGAAGGTCGGAGTGAGGAAGAGGTCCAGCGACGGTGTGAATCCCTCGGGAAAGGCTCCGCTCATCGTCGCGATCAATTCGTCGGGCGACGCGAAATGTTGCGCGATGATCAGCCTCCACGGGCCTGCGCTACGCACGACGTCGAACAGCCGCCCGATTTGGTCGTCGGTGTACACCTCGTCGATCTCCCGAGGCGGGGCGGCCGGCCGCAACACATCGGAAAGCTCCATCCGTCGATCGTTGGTGAGCATCAGCTGTCTCCTTCTGCACTGCGTTGACTGTTGTTCTGATGGAACTGCTGGACCGGCAACGGGTGAGCGAACTTCGCGCGCAGCAGCGCACCGATCTCCGCGATGGCCAGCCGGCCGCGCGCCGTTGCGTCAGACCGCATCAGAAAGCCGTGGCACATCCCGGGATAGCGCGTCACGGTTGTCTGCACAGCCGCGTCGCGCAGCCGCGCCGCGTACTGCTCACCCCAATCTCGGATCGGGTCGGCTTCCGCTGTCACCACGATCGCCGCCGGCAGTCCGGTCAGGTCGGTCGCGCACGCCGGAATCAGGTAGGGATCCTGGGGCGGGCCGGCGTCGCCATAGGCGAGTGCATGCAAGTATTCGATGTCGTCGCGGCTCAGCATTGGTGCGTCGGCGAGCGCGGTGATCGACGCGGTGTCCATATCGCGATCCAGTCCGGGATACAACAGCACCTGCGCGCAAATGGCCGGGCCACCGCGCTGGCGGGCGGCCAGCGCAACCGCCGCCGCAAGCGAACCACCCGCGCTGTCGCCGACGACCGCGAGTCGGGCACCGTCGACGCCCAATTCCTGCGCATGCCGCGATACCCATTCGGTTGCGGCGTAGGCGTCCTCGAATTGAGCGGGCGGCGCGAATTCGGGGGCCAGCCGGTAATCGACCGCTACGACGGCGGCTTGCGCGGTGGCCGCCAGCGCTCGCGCGAGCGGCTCGAACGAGTGATTGGATCCCATGACAAGTCCACCGCCGTGGAAGAAGACAAGGACGGGTCCCATGGCATCGCAGGTGGGGCGATAGATTTTGACGGGAATCGGGTCAGCCGGCCCGGGTATGACAAGGTCGGTGACGCTGGCCATCTCGGGCATGTCCCGGGGGAGCGGCGCAGCCTCGATAGCAGTGCGCACCGCGGCCAACCCCCGCTGGCGCATCGGTGGGACGTCGCCGAACGACGCGATCCGTGCGGCGGCGTCGGCATCCAGCCTGACCCTGGCGATCTGCGGACTCATCGGCGTGACGGGGGATGCTGGGTGGCAAGGACGTTCGCGCGTTCGGTCATCGCCGCCCCGACATAGTCCGGCTGGGTGAGCAGGTAGAAGCGACCCTGCGCGGCCTGCTCGAATACGGTCTCGGCGGCGGCCAGCGGATCCATGGCCCGGTCCTTGATTTGCAGCATGGCCGCGCGTTGCGCCTCGGCGGCATTGGCATTCACGGTGTCGAGGGCATCACTGGCCTCGACTCCACCGGCGGATTCAAAGATGTTGGATACCACCGCACCTGGCAGCACGGCCTGCACGTGGATGTGGTGATCGTGTCCGGCCGATTGGACGTCGAGGTACAGACATTCGGTCATGGCGAGAACGGCGTGCTTGCTCGTGATGTAGGGCGCTTGCAATGGAATTGCCACCACGCCGCCGACCGACGATAGGTTCCATACCCAGACCTGCTCGTCGGTGGCCATCATCTTGGGCAGAAATGCCCGCACCCCGTAGAAAACTCCGCTGATGTTGACATCGACGACGCGCCTCCAGTTGGCGATGGGCGTGTCCCACAAATACCCGAACTGTTCGACTCCCGCGTTGTTCACCAGCAACCGCACCGGCCCGACTTCCCGGTAGGTGCGTTCCGCGAGCCCTTGCAGGGCGTCCGGGTCGCGCACGTCGCAGACGACGTCGACCGCATCGGTTCCCGCTGCGGCGAGTTCGCTCCGTAACGCCGCCACGGCGTCCGCATCGACGTCGGCAAGCACGACCGTCATGCCCAACCGGCTGGCGTGGCGCGCCATTCCCGCGCCGATACCACCGCCTGCTCCGGTGATGACGGCGACGCCACCGGAGAATTTTTCGCGAGCGGTCACCGACCGGCAGCACTCTTTTGGGCGAGCTCGGAAAGCTGCACCGAGTTCGTGGTGTCGAGCACGATGTCCATCTCAGTGAACTCAAGCCCCTTGGCGCCGCGCCTTACGCCCACAGTGGCGATGCCTGTCGAGACCGCGAACGGGACGAAGTTTGCGATCTGGTTGACGAAGATGTAGAAGCGCGCGTACGTGATCTCACCATTGGTGCTCGTGCGGTGCAGGTTGGTGGCGTGGTGGCGCAACGGGTAGGGACTCTGATCGCGATGGTCGGCAAGCCACTTCACCACCTCGTCACGACCATTCAAATCGGGCGACATCAATTCCTCGAAAGGACTTGCGCCTGAGTCGCTTCGGGTCACGTAGTGCACGTCCTGCGCGCAGCGGCGCGCCAAGTCATCGTAGTGGGCCTCGTCGTAGTGGTACCAGAAGCCCGCGATGAAGTCGTGCAGTTCGGATAGCGTGACCTCGTTGCTCATGGCAGGTAGTCAACACGCTGTGGCCCGCGGGTGTCTGATTGATGTCCGGTCAGTGGAACACTGTCTGCCCAACCTCCCACTCAGTAGACGGGGACCCCCGCGCGGCGGGGGAGCGACTCCATACTCGGTGCCATGAGTTCTGGCGCTCCGCTGGATCCCGGTGAACTCCGGGTCAACCTGCTGAAGGCAGATCCAGGGGTACTCGTCGCGGTGTTGGCGCAGCTGACTGGTGACGCTTGTGTGGTCGACCGGTTCGGGGCGAAGATCACGCACGTGCCCGACCCTCCGGAACGGGCCGGCGTCACCGATCCTGCCACCGCAGCAGAACTGGTCGAGGCGGTGATGGCTGCGCTGCGGTCGCCCCGCGAGGCAGCGGAGATTCCCGCTGACGACCCCGAACTCTTCGGGCGGCTGCTACCGCTGGCCCTGGGATGCGAAGTCGACGGCGAATTTGTTCCATTGTTGCTCGAGCAGGGCGGTTTTCATCCCTCCCAACCAGCGCTGCCGCGCACGGTGGCGATTCCCGAGACAACGAACGTGGCGATTATCGGTGCGGGCCTCGCCGGTATCATCGCCGCACTCGCCGCGGCTGACGCCGGGGTCGGCTACCAGATCTTCGATCGCAATGACGAAGTCGGTGGTACCTGGCTGACCACGACCTACCCGGGTATCGGAGTCGACACGCCATCGGCGTACTACTCGTTGTCGCGTGAGGTGAACCCGGATTGGACGAGCTACTATCCGCAGGGCGCGGAGTATCAGAACTACCTTGTTGCGGTGGCCGACAAATATGGCCTGCGTGAGCACACCCGATTCGGCACCGAGGTCGAAGCCCTGTGGTGGGACGAGGATCGCGAGCAGTGGCAGATCCGTAGCGTTGGTCGCGACGGCGAACTCGACGTCACCTACGCGCGCGTCGTGATCACCGCGGCGGGTTACCTGAATCGTCCACGATGGCCTGATCTTCCGGGTCGGAACACCTTCGCAGGCATCAGCATTCACTCCGCGCAGTGGGATCCGGCGCTGGACCTTGCCGGCAAGCGGGTGGCGATCATCGGCGCCGGCTGTACGGCGGTACAGATCGTCGATGCATGTGTCGAGGACGTCGAGCATCTGACTGTGTTTCAGCGGCAACCACACTGGGTGGCGCCGCGCAAAAGGGCGACCGATGACGTTCCCGAACACCGCCGCTATCTGGGCCGGCACCTTCCGTTTTACGCGAAGTGGAACCGGCTGAAGTCGTATTGGGGGACGGCGGACAACAACTATCCCGTCATCCTGCAGGACCCGGAGTGGTCGAAATCGCACTTGTCGATCTCACCCGCCAACGACGTGCTGTTGCGGATGTGCATGGACTACATCAACGAGACCTTCGGTGCCGGAACCGAACTGGCCAGGAAAGTCACTCCGGATTTCGCGCCCTACGGCAAGCGGATCATTCGGGATCCGGGGGGGTATTACGCGGCGCTGACGCGCGACCACGTGGACGTGGAAGCCAGCGAACCGGCCGCGGTAAACGCCGAAGGCATCGTGACGCAGGATGGCCGGCAGATCGACCTTGACATCATCATCTACGCCACCGGTTACCACCTCGACTTTCTATCCACGATCGACGTTCGCGGCCGCGGCGGACGTACGCTCTCCGACGAATGGGGTCAGAGCCCCCGCGCGTACCGGGGTGGCACAGTGCCCGGCTTCCCGAATCTGTTCATCAATTCGGCGCCGAACTACAGTCCCGGCCACGGTGCGGGCGCGAACTTCTCGATGGAAGTGATGGCGCATTACATCATGGAATGCTTGCAACTGATGGCGCTGCGTGGCGCGACAACGATGGAGGTCACCCGCCAGGCTTACACCGACTACGTGGCCCAGATCGACCAGACGATGGCGGGCACGGTGTGGTGTCACACGCCGAATGCACACACCTACTACCGCTCAGGGTCGGGCCGTGTCGTGGTGGCGACCCCCTACCGGCTGGTCGACCTTTGGCATCAGCACCGTGCGCCGATCGAAGAGCATTTCGAGTTCCGATGACTCAATTACTCTCGGGTAAAACAGCTTTGGTAACGGGAAGTAGCCGGGGCATCGGTCAAGCAATTGCGCGGCGCTTGGCCGCTGAGGGTGCGACGGTAGCCGTCACAGCCAGGTCGCACCAACCTTCCGCGTCGACGCGGGGCGGCACGAGTCATACGCTGCCGGGCACCATCGGGGAGACCGTCGCCCTGATTCAAAGCTCGGGTGGTCACGCGTTTGGCCTCGCGGCCGACCTCGAGGATGCCCAGCAGCGCCGCCGGTTGATCGACGCAGTGCTCGAGCACACCGGCCGCATCGACATCTTGGTCAACAACGCCGGTTTCGCCGACTATTCGGTCATCGAGGACATGAGCCTGGAGACGTTTGACCGGACCGTCGAGCATTACCTGCGGACACCTTTCATCTTGACGAAAGCTGCCGTTCCACACATGCGTAGGCAAGGTGGGGGCTGGATCGTCAACATCGGGTCGGTGACCGGGCTGCCTCCGGTGCGGCCGTACCGTGATTACAACAAGACCTCAGGTGACGTGATCTACGCGTCGGTTAAAGCTGCGCTGCACCGTTTCACGCAAGGCGCAGCAGCCGAACTGCTCGACGCGAACATTGCGGTCAACTGCGTTGGCCCATCGTCGGCGGTCAAGACACCCGGTGCTGCGGAGCTGATTCCGGTGACCTTCCCGACCGAACCGGTGGAGTACTTAGCCGAAACAGTGCTGGCGATGTGTCATTTGCCCGCCGTCGAGCGCACCGGGCTGGTCGCGTTCAGCCTGCACTACCCCTGGGTACAGCAGTTGCCGGTGCACAGCCTAGACGGCTTGGAGCTGTTGCCACCGCTGAAGCCGCCGCAGACAGCCAATCCGAACGTCCTGCCCACAGGCATCTAACTGATCACCGGGCCGGCGGTGGCGCAGAAGCTGTGGCACACGCGATCACGAACGATCACCTCGGTAGTTTCGGGATCGAACCACCGGTCCACCACCGCCCAGTGGATCGGGTGCATCAGGTACGGACCCATCAACCCTTGGAGGTCGGCGAACTCCTGCTCGAACACATGGGTCCACGCCGTAGCACCGGTGGCCTCGGATACCCGGCTCAGTTGCCATGCGCGGATCGCCGGCACGTGGCGGGGCATCATTGATAGCTCGTGCTCGAATTGATCGACAGAGGCCGCCGGGGCGTCGGGCACCACCCGCAGGAGCAACGTCCGGTACACGGTGCCTGAATTTTCGGCGCAGCGCTGGGGTGCACCGGAATAGTCGGCCCCGTTGACCCGGAGCATCGCGGGGTCGGTCAACAATGCAGTGAATCCGGCTGCGCCACAGCTCCAATCGGCCCGGGAGTGGAATCGCAGGTGCACGAGGATATCGCCGCCGTTGCGAGTCCCGGGCAGAGTCGGCTCGACCACCCAGCGCGGTGATCCTGTCTGGGTTGCGGCGCAACGCAACTCGTCGAGTAGCCGGTCTCGATCTGACTTGACGACGTCAAGCAATCTCGTGACGCTAAACATCACACAGGCCGTCGACGTCGGCCGCGGCCGCGGCGAACGATCGAGATCGCTCCTGCACCAATTCGCCGATTTGCGACCACCATTCGCTCAGCGCCGGATCAGGCCGGCCCATCCATGTCATCTCCCACCAGGCTTGAACGTCAGGCAGTGTCCACGTGATGGTGACGGTGTTAACCCGGTCTTCGAACCAGATCGGCGGGCTGACCAAGATGTCGCGTAGCGTCATGCCCCGGTCCCGGGCACCCGGGGCGTACTCGGCCAGGTATGCGTCGACGAACCGCCGCGCGCAACCCGGCCGGGTGACGACACGGTCTATCACCCATACGCTGCCGGCGACCATGGGGCTTGCTTCACGCGTACTGCAACGCGGGCCGCAGCGGACGCAATGGCTGCAGAGTCGGGGCGACGCGTTGTGGGCCGCCCTCGGCGTGCCGCCAGATGCCCATCGCCGTCATCCGGACCGGAGCGACCAATCGCTGATCGAACTTCATCCGGTTCATCGGACCGCATACCGACACCGCGGCGACGACTTCCTCGCCCTCTCCCGGCCCGCCGATCGGGGCCGCCACGCAACCGAATCCGAGCAGCGATTCCTCACGTTCGAAGGCGACGCCGTGCGCGCGCACCCGGGACAATTCGACGGCCAGCTGTGAGCCGGTGGCGATCGAGTACTTCGTCTTGCGGATTCGCAGGTCCACCGGGGCATCCTCGTCGCGGTAGGCCAGGATCGCCTTGCCGACGGCGGTGCAGTGCGCGGGCTGACGGCTGCCCACTCGGGTGGGTATGGGCGCCAGCGGCGAGTCGCCGACCTTGTCGAGGTACACGACGTCCGGCCCGTCCAGAACCGCAAGGTGCGCGACGAGCCCTGTGGCGCGGTGCAATTCGCCCAGCAAGGGGCCCGCGGCGCGCACTAGGCGGTCCTGATGCACGGCTAGCGAGCCCAATTCGACGAGGCGCATGCCCAGCTCGTAGTCACGGCCGCTGCGGCGCAGCCAGCGCAGCTGCACCAGGCGCTCGAGCATTCGGTGCGCCGACGAACGCGGCAGGCCGGTACGCCGGACGATCTGGGCCAGCGTCAGGCGCCCGGGTCCGTCGAATGCGTCCAGGACCATCGAGATGCGGTCGATGACCGCCGTCGGCGCGACTGATTCTGCGGTCTCTGTCATCCGGCCCTCCCAGCTAGAGCTATCTGGCTGTCATATTCCTATTAGGAATATCTGTTTGTACCATACCGCTGTGGCCGCTGTCACACGACACGCGAACGGCGAGGACGGACGGAAGGTCTGCCGAGTGCGCACCGGCGACTGAAATGTGGGCGCGAATCCGGCCCAGGAGGCACAGTCTCAAAGCCGTCAACCCGCTCAAGACACTGAGTGCGGTCAGCCCTTGGCCGCGGAGCGGCCGGCGCGGCGGCCGTAGAAGCTGCCGTCACCCAGCGAGACTCCGCTGGCGTAGCCCCACGCGGCCAGGCCGGCGGTGCAGCGGCCGGCGGCGAAGAGTCCCGGAATGGGCGCGCCGCTGACGTGCAGCACCTCGGCGTCCAGCGTGGTGGCCAGCCCACCCAGGGTGAACCCGCCGGTGTTCTCCCGCAGGTCGACGGCGCCGACGGGGGAGCCGATCGGCTTGATCCACTCCGGCTTCTTGTGCAGCAGTGGATCCTCGCCGCGCGCGGCGCCCTCGTTGTACGCGGCAACGGTCGCCTGCAGCGATCCGATCGGCAGCCCCATATCGCGTTCCAGGTCGGCGACCGTGTCGGCCACCCAGGTCGCCGGGCGCAGCATGAACTTCGGCGACCACGAGGCCATCGCCTCCTCCTGCGCATCGCCGTCGATGATCAGATAGGCGACGTTGTCCTGCTGATACAGCGTGAGCTGCCCGATCCGGCCGGGGTAGGTGTCCTCGGCGACGTAGCGCTGACCGCGGCCGTTGACCAGGATGCCGCGTACCAGCTGCTGGGGATCGATGAAGATCGCCACCTCGGTGGCGTCCATGTGGGCCAGGTCGGCGCCCAGCGCCTGCGCCATCCGGATCGCCTGCCCGTCGTGCTGCTCGATCGACGCGGCCGGCCGGCCGGCGATCCGCGGCGCGAAGCGCTGGACCATCGCGTCGTTGTAGGCGAAGCTGCCGGTCGCGAGGACCACTCCGGTGCGCGCTCGAACACTCATCTCGGTGCCGTACCGGCGGGCGCGGATGCCGACCACCCGGCCGTCGGATTCGGTGATCAGCCGCTGCACCCGCACGTCGTAGCACGCCCGCACGCCGGCTGCGGTCGCGGTTTCGACCAGGGGCTTCATCAGCATGTAGCCGGCGCTGGCTTCGCCCTGCTTCTTGTTCTGCATCTGCGGGACGTGCCCGCGCGGCGCGGGCGAGGCAATGGTATTGAACGGAAAGGAATTCTCGCCGCCGCTGTACATCAGCCCCTGATCGCCCATCGGCTCCCAGCCGGGCTCGGAGAAGAACTCCGCCTTGAACGGGACACCGCAGCCGACCAGCCACTCGAAGTGCGCGACGCTGCCGGCGCAGTAATCGGCGATCCTGTTCTCGTCGGCGCCGGGGCCCATCGCGACGTTGAGGAACGCCGCCATGTTATCGACGGAATCGCTGAAGCCACAAGCTGTTTGGATCGCGGTGCCGCCACCGAGATAGATGAAACCACCGGCCATAGACGCCGCACCGCCCCACGAGCCGGTGCGCTCCAGCACCAATACCTCAGCGCCGGAGCGGGCGGCTTCCACCGCCGCCGCCGCGCCGGCGATACCGTAGCCCGCGATGACGACGTCGGCCTCGTCATCCCATGAGGTGATCGACGACGCGGCGACCGGCGTTACGTCCGATTCGGGCGTCACAGCCGCATCGCCGCGGGCATCTCGCCGACCCACTGGTGACCCCAGTAACTGTCGGCCGTGATTTCTTCTGCGGTGTAATAGGTTTCGTCGACCCGCATCCCGTCGGTGCCGAACTCGATGTCCCAGTCGCCAGGTGCGCGGACGTAAAACGACACCATCTTGTCGTTGGTGTGGCGCCCAAGGGTCGACGACAACTGGAATCCCTCGACGTTGACCCGGTCCAGCGCCTGCCCCACGGCGTCGAGAGTATCGACCTCCACCATGATGTGCACCAGGCGCGGATCGCGCTGGTGCGCGGCCGGGACGATCGCCAGGCTGTGGTGGCGCTCATTGATGCCCAGGAACCGAACCCGCACCGGGCCAAACTCTTTCGGCAGCGGCACCCGGAACGCGCCGCGGGCGCGGAAGCCCAGGACCTCGGTGTAGAAATCGAACAGGCCGCCTGCGTCGATGGCCGGTACCACCACGTGGCCCATGCCCTGGTCGCCGGTCACGAACTTCGCGCCGAACGGCGTGACGACCGGGCTGTGGTCGAGCACCGCGCCGTGGAATACCTCCAGCGTCGTGCCGGCGGGATCCTCGAACGTGATCACTTCTTCGACGCGGCGCGCCTCGGCCTCATCGGCGGACAGCTGTTTGTACGCCACACCGGCACCGTCGAGGGAGGCTTGCACTCGCTGCAGCGCCGGGTGGTCGCGCACTTCCCAGCCGACGGTCAGCACCCGGTCGGTCTCACCGGGCACCACGATGAGCCGGGCCGCCCGCTCGTCCATGCGCAGGTAAAGCGCGGACTCGTCGGGGCCCCTACCCTCGGCGAAACCCAGCACGCTGAAGGCGAACTGCCGCCAGCGGTCGATGTCATTGGTCGAAATGGTGATGTAGCCCAGGCTTTTCAGATCGCTCACGGATGGGTCTCCTGCTCAGATCAGGGCCCGCAGCGGGCCCTCGGGCGGGTCGATGCCGATCGAACTCAGCGCCGCCGCGTGATAGGTCGTGCCGGGGACATGAATGGCATGCATCTGTCCGACGTGCACGTCACGCCAATACCGCTGCAGCGGCTTGTCCATTCGCGCCGCGTTGCCGCCCGAGCGGGCGAAGATCTCGTCGACCGCCGACACCGCGCGCCACACCGCGCGCACCTGTGTCCGGCGCCCGGCCGCCCGGTCGGCGAACGACACCTCCTTGCCGGCCGCGACCATGTCGTAGATGCGGTCGGCGTTGGCCAGCAACTCCTGGCGGGCAGCGTTGATGTCGGCGGCAGCCTCGCCGATCGCATGCATGACGTAGGGGTCATCCTTGATCGCGGTTCCGGTAGCACCGACGCGCTCGCGCTGATAGTCCAGATGCGCGGCCAGCGCCCCCTCGGCGATGCCGATGGTCGCCGCGGAAATGCCCAGCGGGAACATCGTCGACCACGGCATCAGGTACAGCGGCTCGGTCATGCCGGCCTCGCGCTGAGCGGTACCGTCCATTACCTTGGTCGCGTCCATCGTCCGGTAATTCGGCACGAATGCGTCTTCGACGATGACATCCTTGGAGCCGGTTCCCCTCAGCCCCACCACATTCCACGAGTCGTCGACGATTTCGTAGTCCTTGCGCGGCAGGATCATGTGCAGCATCTGCGGCGGCATCAACGGGATGCCCTTTTCGTCGCCGAGCATGGCGCCCAGGATGATCCAGTCGCAATGGTCGGTGCCCGAACTGAACTGCCAGCGGCCGTTGAAGAGGTAGCCGCCGTCGACGGGCTTGGCCACACCCTGCGGCGCATACGGGGACGCCATCCAGGTGTCGACGTCGTCGGCCCAGATTTCGGCGGCCACCTTCGGGTCGGCGTAAGCCAACTGATAGGGGTGCACGCCCACGACGCCGACGATCCAGCCGGCCGCCGGATCCAATGCCGCGGTGGCCATCGTCGTCTCGGCGAACTCGCGGGGATGGACCTCGAAGCCCTGGTACTGCTTGGTCTGCAACAGCCGGATCAGGCCGGCGCCTTTCATCAGCTTGACGGTGTCGTCGGTGAGCCGGCCGATGCGTTCGGCTTCCGCGGCTTGGTCGCGCAACTGGTCGGCCATGGCCACTACCCGGTCGAGTACCCGGTCGCTCATATCGTTGTCCTTACGTGTGTGGGCTTAGTAATGGTCTACCGCAGTCGCGGTCGGTCCCAAAGGACATCCCGATGAACGGACACGGAATCAAAATTCGACGTGCACATCGTCCCCTGCCGCCCTGGCCTGGCAGGCGAGTATCAGGCCGTCCTCGAGATCCGCCGCGTCCAAGACCTCGCACGGGGCCATGTCGACCCGCCCGGTGAGCACGGTCGCCACGCAGTAACCACAGCGGCCCTCCCGGCACGAATGCGGCACCGCGATTCCCGCGTCCAGCAGCGTCTCCACCAGTGTCTGCCCGTGCGGCCAGGGCAAACGATGCCGTTGGCCGTCCAGCTCGACGTCGACACGTGCGATTTCCGGCATCGGTCGATGGTCGGCCATCAGGGCCGAGCGGCGGGCCTACGCGCCCGGTGGCCGGGAAGTCTCGCGCGAACCGTCCGGTGACCGGGAGGGACGGCGGTCCAACACGCGCAAGGGCCTACGGTCACTGCTTGTGAATGATGCCGGCCAACAGCCCCTGGATGTCGTCGTGGTCGGCGCGGGATTCGCCGGCCTGTACGCGTTGCACAAGCTGCGTGGTCAGGGCCTCTCGGTGCGGGTGGTCGAAGCGGCGCCAGAGCTCGGCGGCACCTGGTACCACAACCGGTATCCGGGTGCCCGCTGCGACGTCGAGAGCGTCGACTATTGCTATTCGTTCTCCGACGAACTGCAACAGGAGTGGGACTGGACCGAACGGTATGCCACCCAGGCCGAGATCCTGGCGTATTTGAACTGGGTCGCGGACAAGCTCGATCTGCGCCGCGACATCGCACTGCGCACCCGCGTGGTCTCGGCACGACTCGACGAGGCGACCCTGCGCTGGACGATCACCACCGAAGCGGGCCAAGAGTTTTCGGCCCGGTTCTGTCTCATGGCGACCGGTCCGCTGTCGGCCGCACTGACCCCCGACTTCGCCGGCCTGGACACCTTTTCCGGCGAGATCTACCACACCGCACACTGGCCGCACGAGCCCGTCGACTTCACCGGCAAGCGGGTGGCCGTCATAGGTACCGGATCGTCGGGCATCCAATCCATTCCGATCATCGCCGAGCGCGCCGCTCATCTCTATGTCTTCCAGCGCACCCCCAACTACAGCGTCCCAGCAGGCAACCAGCCCTTGACGGCCGATGAGCTGGACGAGATCAAGGCCGGCTACGCCCAGCGACGTGCGCTGTCGTGGCGCAGCGGGGGTGGCTCACCGCACATCACCGCCCCAAAGCCGACGATGCAGTTCAGCGCCGAGGAGCGTCGTGCGGCCTTCGAAAAGCGCTGGCAGCTCGGCGGGGTGCTGTTCTCCAAGACGTTCCCCGACCAGATGACCGATCTGGAGGCCAACGAGGAGGCCCGCAGGTTCTACGAGGAGAAGATCCGGGCCGTCATCGATGATCCGGCCGTAGCTGACCTGCTGATCCCCACCGACCACCCTATCGGTACCAAGCGAATCTGCACTGACAGCAATTACTTTCAGACTTTCAACCGCGCGGACGTGTCATTGATCAGCGTCCGCGCCACCCCGATCGAATCCGTCGACGCCACCGGCATTAACACCACCGATTCGCACTACGACGTCGACATGATCGTGCTGGCAACGAGTTTCGACGCTATGACCGGTGCGCTTGGCAAAATCGATATCATCGGACGCCACGACACCGCGCTGCGTGACGACTGGGCGCACGGGCCCCGCACATATCTGGGCCTGGCGGTGGACGGCTTCCCCAACCTGTTCTTGATTTCGGGTCCGGGCGCACCCGCCGTGCTAGCGAACATGGTGCTGCACGCTGAAGCTCAGGTGAACTGGATCGCCGACGCCATCGCTTACCTCGACCATTACGGTTACGCCGCGTTGGAGGCGAACGTGGACAGCGTCGACGGCTGGGGCGCCGAATGCGCCCGCCTGGCCGAGGCGACGCTGTTCACCAAGGCGAACTCCTGGTACATGGGCGCGAACGTGCCGGGCAAGCCGCGTGGCTTCATGCTGTTCACGGGCGGCTTCGCCACCTACAACGATATTTGCGCCGAGGTCGCCGGCGCCGGCTACCGCGGCTTCGATCTAATCCAACAATGACGAAATTGCTGAACAAGGTAGTGGTGGTCACCGGCGCCGCCAAAGGCACCGGACGGGTGCACTGTGAGCGGTTTGCCGACGAGGGTGCCGACGTGATCGCGCTCGACGCCCAAAGCGCGGCCGCCGAGTTGCGTGACACCGCAAGGGGAGTCGAGGACCGCGGTCGACGGTGTGTGACCGGTTTGACCGACGTCAGCGACCTCGCGGCGGTGACGGCCGCCATCGACGCGGGGGTGGCCGAGTTGGGCAGTCTCGACGTCGTGGTCGCCAACGCCGGAGTCCACCTGCCCGGCGCCCCGTCCTGGGAACTCGACCCCCAGGTGTGGCAGCGCACGCTCGACATCAACCTCACCGGCGTCTGGCACACGATCCGGGCGAGGGTGCCGCACATGTTCGGTCGGGAAGGCGACTGCGGTGGCTCGGTCGTTATCATCAGCTCCACCAGTGGGCTTCGCGGCCTGCCCAACACCGGGCACTACACCGCCAGCAAGCACGCGGTGGTGGGACTGGCGCGCACCCTGGCCAACGAGCTCGGGCCGCGCGGCATCAGGGTGAACACCGTGCACCCCGGGCCGGTGGCCACCCCAATGGTGCTGAACGAGGCTACTTTTCGACGGTTGCGGCCGGACCTGGACAACCCGACCGCGGCCGACGCCGCCGAGGTGCTGCGGGCACGCAACCTGCTCCCGGTGCCGTGGGTCGAGCCCGTCGACATCGCCAACGCCGTGCTGTTCTTGGCCTCGGATGCGGCTCGGTACATCACCGGCACCCAGCTCGTGGTGGATGCCGGTCTGACCCAGAAGACGACATGACCGGACGGCTGCAAAACAAGGTGGCCCTGATCACCGGTGCGGCGCGGGGGATCGGTCGTGCGCAAGCGGTGCGGTTCGCGCAGGAGGGCGCTGACATCGTGGCGCTCGATGTGTGCGGCCCGGTCGACACGGTGGTCATTCCGCACAGCACCCCGGCCGACCTTGACACCACCGCGTCGCTGGTGAGCGACGCGGGCGGGCGGGTGCACACCGAAATCGTCGACGTGCGTGACCTCTCCGGGGTGCAGGCCGCAACCGATCGCGGCGTGCAGCGTTTCAACGGCCTGGACGTGGTGTGCGCAACCGCCGGCATCACTTCCCGTGGTATGGCGGTCGACCTGGACGAAAACACCTGGCGCACCATGCTGGACGTCAATCTCACCGGGGTGTGGCATACCTGCCGCGCCGCTGCGCCGCACCTCATCACGCGCGCGGCGGGTGCGATGATCCTGACGAGTTCCATCGCGGGGAGCCGTGGACTGGTCGGCGTCGCACATTACACCGCCGCCAAGCACGGCGTGCTCGGCCTGATGCGCAGCCTCGCCAATGAGCTTGCGCCGTATCATGTTCGGGTCAACTGCGTCAGCCCGACGAACGTCGACACACCCATGATCCACAACGACATCGTCAGCAGTGCCTTTCGGCCCGACCTAAGCCGACCACCGACTCGTACGGAATTCGCCGAGGCGGCCCGCCCGATGAATATGCTTGCGGTGCCGTGGATCGACCCGCTCGATGTCGCCAACGCCGCACTGTTCTTGGCCTCCGATGAAGCGCGGTACATCACGCCGGCGGACTTGCCGGTCGACGCCGGGGCCACGCAGCGATGAGGAGAACACCATGACCGCCGACGACGGGGTGCTGGCCAGGTTGCGCCGGCTCGAGGACGAGCGCGACATCGCACGATTGATCGCTTCATACGGCCCCGCGGTCGATGCCGGCGATGCCGACGCCGCCGCGAGCTTGTGGGCGACCGACGGCGTGTATGACGTCGACGGCTGGCGCATGGAGGGCCGCGCCGCCGTGCACACGATGATCACTTCGCCGGCGCACCAGAAGTTGGTGGCCAAAGGCTGCTCGCACTTCCTCGGGCCGTGTGTAGTCACCGTCGACGGCGACGACGCGGTGGCGGTATGCGAATCCCTGGTGCTCGTGCGAGACGGTGACGGCTACCGGGTGTGGCGGGCCACCGCACATCATTTCGCGCTGCGGCGCATCGACGACCATTGGCAGATCACCATCCGCACCAGCCGCGTGCTCAACGGCGACCCGGAGGCCCTCGCCCTGCTGACGAAAGGCCTTGCGGGACAGCAATGAGGTTGATGGCGGCGACGCGCTTCGCCCGGCTTCGCGGCGCTTGCGATCGCCGTCTAATTGCGCGAAAGGAACGCCAGCACGGTGCTTTCGAACGCGTCCTTGGCCTCGATCATGGCCCAGTGTCCCGAGTTGGGGAAGATGTGCAGCTCCGCGTTGGGGATGGTGCGCATCGGGATCAGCGCCATGTCCGGTGGACTCACCCTGTCGTCGCGGCCCCACGTCAGCAGGGTGGGAGCGGTGAGCTTGTGCATGGTCGCCCATGGCAGTGGCCGGTCGGAGGCGCTCAGTGCGGCGTTCATTCCGGCGAACGCGGCCTTGCCATACATCCGTCGCGCCGCGGCCAGGGTTGCCGGGTCGGTGGCCAACTGCCAGCGTTCCTCGATCAGCTGCTCGGTGACCAGCGCCTGGTCGTAGACCATCGATTTGAGCCAGTCGACCAGGCGTTGCCGCGTGGGGTCCTCGACGAACTCCTGTAGGAGCCGAATGCCTTCGCTGGGACTGGGACTGAAGATGTTGGTGCCGATGCCGCCAATGGTCACCAACCGACCGACCCGTTCCGGATTGTGGGTTGCGAAGTTGATCCCCACGCCGCCGCCCATCGAGTTCCCGACGATGTGCACCTTGTCGACGCCCAGCGCGTCCAGGAAGGGCGATACCGTGCCGAACGCGGTGACCATCGGATGGCCACCGAAGTCGTCGCTGACCCCGAAACCGGGAAATTCCAGGATCAGGCACCGATAGTGGACGGCGAATGCGGGCAGCACGCCGCGGAAGTTGCGCCAGCCCGTGACCCCGGGACCGGAACCGTGCAGAAAAAGTAGCGTCGGGCCGCCCTGCGGCCCACCACTGTCGTAGTAGCGCAAGGCGCCCTTCTCGGTGCTGATTTCCCGCAGATCTTGCGCTGTGAGGGACGTCGCTTCAGAAGTGTCTGCCACGGATGTCACCCTGCCATGCCGCAGCGGCGGGAGGGGACTGGGTTCCGCTGACCGGGTCGATCAGAGTGGACGCTGGGCGGCGGGCTCACCGCAATTCAACAGCTCTTTGAGAGCGACGGGGAACGCGTCGGCGAGATCCCACAGGTCGGGAACGAGGTCCGGGCAGGAGATGATGCCGACGCCGAGTCGGCCGTTGAGCGACATCACGGTGATGTTGAGCGCGGCGCCGGCGATGATCGGGCCGAGCGGATACATCGCGTCGAGCCGGCAACCTAGGAAGTACAGCTGCTCCTGTGGACCCGCCACGTTGGACATGACCAGATTGTGTGGCGGCCGCTCAGGCAAAGGGATGCGTGGCAGCAGTTTTTTGGCCGCGCCGAACACGGTCTGTCCTGCCACTTGTGTCCAGTCGTGCAGCAGGGTCGGGCCCATCGCCGCGGAGTGCTTCTTGGCCGCGGCGTTTCCGGCTGCGATGCTGGCCAGCCGTTCCACTGGGTCGTCGATGTGAGTCTCGAGCCGGCAGAGCATCCAGGTCATCTGGTTGCGGCCCGCCCGAGTCGACTGGTCGCGGACGGATACCGGCACGCTGGCGACCAGGGGGGCGTCGGACAGCGCGTCGCGGTCCTGCAAGTACAGCCGCAGTGCCCCAGCACACACCGCCATCACCACGTCGTTGACGGTCACCCCGAACCGGCGCTTAACGGTCTTCACGTCATCGAGGTCCATGCTCGTCAGGGCGACGTTGCGGCGTCGGGTGAACGAGCCGTTGAATGCCGTCGGGGGGGCGGCGAACGGAGCCGCCATCGTCTGCCCGCCGCGGGCACGCAGCACCGTTTGCGCCAGGGTCAGCGCCGTCGAAGGCACGACTTTGGCCAGGCGCCACGGCCGCAATGCCGCGCCGATGAGCCCGGTGGCGGCGATCTCTAGCGGATTCGCGGCGCCGGTGCGCTCGGCCGGTGTCGGTGGCGCGGCGTCGGGCACGGCGCTGCATAACTGCGCGAGCAGGTTGGCTCCGCCGACGCCGTCGATCACCGCGTGATGGACCTTGAGGACGACGGCCAGCGCGTCGGTGCCGTGCAGGCCCTCGATCACCCACATTTCCCACAGCGGACGATCCCGATCCAGCGCAAGCCCGGCGACGTGGCCGCACAGGTCGGCTAATTCTTTCAGCCCGCCCGGCGCGGGCAGCGCGACGCGGTGAAGGTGGCGAGCCAAATCGAAACGCTCGTCGTCCACCCACACCGGATGGTCGAAGTTGAATTGATTGTCGGCCAGCTTGAGGCGGAATTCGGGCACGGCGTCCAGCCGCACCGAGAGCGCCTCATGGAAGCGATCGAACGTGTAGCCCCCGGGCATCGTCGCGGGATCCAGTTCCAGGACACAGCAAACGTTCAAAAGCTGCGTTGGGGATTCCAGGTATAAGAAGAACGCGTCTAATCCACTGAGTCGTTGCATGCTTGCTCGTCTCTTTTGGGCGGCCATGACCGCTGGTCACGTGACCGGCGGTCACTTCGGAGCTCCTGAGGGGACGTACGATCAGGCGGCCGCCATCTTTTTGTGTGACTCTTATCTGTAGCCGCTGAGGCCGATTCGGCAAACATTCCGTCGGGAGATTTAACGAAATCGCCACGCCGCTCTCGCCCGGTGGGGGCCGTGGCCGACGGGCTGGTAGCGGTGATCGACCGAACCGGCAGGTACGCCAGGAACGGTCGGTGTTGGATGCGGACATGATCCGTCCCGCTTCGGTTGGCTCAATAACGCCGAATATCAACTCGAACAACAGGTTTGACGTGTCACTGCGCCGCGATTATCGCTGCTTCCCGGAGGGCTCGCGGGCCATCGCCGAGTCTGGCGCCGCCCAGTCCGTCGAAACCTTGCGGTGCCTGATCAGCCAGGTGTCACCCTCGGGTACGAGGATGTCGCGGTAGCGGCCGTAGTGGTCGAGCCCGATGTGGGTGAGAACGGTGAAGTACGAGTCGACCCGGGCCTGACCGGGCGCTACCTCAGTGAACAACACGCTCGCGATGTTATGGCGCACAATCGGTTTCACATCGGCAGCCACGGCGATCTTTCCGGTGACACCGCCCAAGAAAGCCGCGATGTCTCGACGTCCGCACAGCGGCTCAGAACCGCGTATTTCGAGGATGCCGTCTGCGCAGAACGTCTCCGCGAGGCCTTCGAGCCGCCCGGCGTCACCCGACCAGTTGTATCGCGCCAAAGTGTCCCGGATTCGCTCGCGGGCGACCAGTTCCCACATCTCCACCGTCACGACTCCTCGCGCCGCCGACTCCTCGGCCCACCAGCGTATGGCATTTCGGCAACATGCCGCCGTGGGTGGCGAAGGCCACTCACCGGCCGTGTTTCGAAAATTCACCGGTTGGGCATCAAGGGGGCGAGCGCACGACACGGGCGTCGTCCGCAATACGGAGGGAGGAGCATGTCGGACAAGAGTGGTCCCGCGGAAGCCGTTGGGGGCGTTGTCGAGGGAGTCAAGGGCAAGGTCAAGGAAGTCGCCGGCGCAGTTGCCGGGCGTGACGATCTGCAACGTGAGGGTCAAGCCCAGCAGGACAAGGCTGACGCGCAGCGCGAGGCGGCCCAGAAAGAGGCCGAGGCCGAAAGCGCCCGCAAAGCCGCCGAAGTCAACGAAGCTCGCCAGAAAGCCGAGCAGTAGCGGGAACCGATGGTGGCCCGGTCACAGGGGTGGCCGGGCCACCGTTTTTGTCGCGACCCCGAACGAAAGCCACCGCCCCGGATCACTGAGGGCGGTGCTCCGCCTACGTTTGTCGATGAGCCCTCCGGCAACGGGGTGCTCAACGGGATCGCGGTAACGATCATCGACCATCAAGCCCGGTTCGGGCCCGCGACAACTTCCTGGGCTAACCTGAGCTAATCCGGCGAAACCCTCATTCCCGCAACGCTTCCGCGGGCCTGGGCCCGGGCCCGGGCGGAACGCGGCTTCGGTGATGTCTGATCAGGGGGCGATGGGCCGGTTTGTCCACTGGCGGTCCGGTCGGCGGGTCGAGCGGAACCATCCACCGGCGGCCCCGGTACCGCCGTCGGTGGGAATGACGTGGCCGGTGACGAACCCGGAAAGATCGGAGGCCAAGAACAGGATGACTCTGGCCTGGTCCTCGGGCAGGCCCATCCGCCCCACCGGAACCCATTGCGGCCATTGCGCCTGTTCTTGGTCCGAAAGCCATTGCGAATAGGGAACTTGCAGGGATTCGGTGACATCGGGCGCGATTGCGTTGACCCTTATCCCGTGGATGCCCACCTGGACCGCGAGGCTGCGCGTGAACGAGTTGACAGCGGATTTGAAGGCGGCATACACCGGGTCCTCCGGATACCCCCGCAGCCCCTCGAGCGACGAGACGTTCACGATCGCACCAGCCTGGCGCTCGACCATGGCCGGCAGGAACGCGTGGGTCAGCAGGAAGACATGGTGCAAGTTGATCCGGTAGAGCTCGTCCCACTGCTGCGGGTCGGTGTCGACGAAATTTCCGGGGTGGCGCAACCAATGGCCCACGTTGTTGACCAGCACGTCCACTCGATCGAACCGCTCGAGCACCGTCCGGGCCAAGCGGGCGACCTGGTCGGGGTCTCGAACGTCGGTGACGACGGCTGAGGCCGAACCACCGGATTCGGTGATCGTGGCTGCCGTCGCGCCGGCGAGGTCGGCGTCGATATCGGCGATGACCACGCGGGCCCCGTGTTCGGCGAACAGGCGTGCTGTCGCAGCCCCGATGCCTCCCGCACCGCCCGTGACGACCGTCACCCGGTCGGCCAGCAGCGGATCGGAAGGCTTCGCGTGTGTCATCGCTCATATCTTGGGCCATTAGGCGGCCTTGGCAACAGCCGGTTAGGCCCGATTGCGCCCGCGCGGGAACCTCAAGACAAACGAGTCAGTGGTACCCATCTCTTCGCGCAACAAACAGTGATGTACCTGACATTTGTGGGCCGTTCATTTCCAGTTAGCCCCCCGCGGCGGCGGGTATTCGGTCGCCACTTAGGAGGTTGAAACCGATGGTGAGCACAGCCGAACCGACACATGTATTGCCGAGCGTGGCGATGACGCGGCGCGTCCATCACCGCCATAGCCCGCAGTCGGTTGCCGTAGGGCTCGCCAGCCGCTTGATCGTGAAAAACACCGTCCGCGCATGGGCCATGACGCCGAACCTGCGCTGGCCGTTCGAATACCTCGATGGTGTCGCGGGATTGGTGCCGCAAGTCGGGCCACGGGCACAAATCGAACGGGTGCGACTAGAGAACTGTGCTGCCGAATGGGTTCGTGCGCCCGGCGTATCGGGGGAGCGGACAATCCTGTATTTGCATGGCGGCGCGTTCCTGACCTGCGGCCTCAACACCCATCGCTCCATGGTGACTCGCTTGTCGAAGGCTGCTGACGCCACCGTGCTCACCGTCGCGTACCGGAAGTTGCCCGCGCACCAGATCACCGATGCCATCGACGACGGCATCAGTGGCTTGCGGTGGTTGCAGGATCGCGGCTTCGACGGAGACCAGGTTGTCGTGGCCGGCGACTCCGCCGGCGGGTATCTGGCGTTCATGACCACGCTCTTGGCGATCCAGGACGGCATCATGGAACCGGCGGGAGTCGCGACCGTCTCACCGTTCACCGACACGGATCCGGTACGCAAACTCAAGCACCGCAACGCGCGCAAGTGCTCGATGTTCACCCGCCGGGCGTTCTCCCGGTTCGCCGAATTCCTCAGCAAGGCACAGGTTGTGGAAGGCCAGGGCGATTACGCGGTCGCCTCCCCGGTGGATGCCGATCTGTCCTCGTTGCCGCCGGTCACCATCCACGCCAGCTCGGACGAGTTGCTGCTCGTCGACGCCGAGCTGATGGCGAAGCGTTTGGAAGCCAGCGGGATCCACTGTGATCTGCATCTGTGGGAGGGGCAGATCCACGACTTCCCCTTGGCCGCCGACGTTTTGCCCGAGGGCAGGCGAGCGATCAAATACCTGGGTGATTTCGTCAAGGACGTCACCGCCGCTCGCGCCAAAGTTCCGAGCCTGCGCAGTCTGCGCAACGCCGCGGTTGCCGGTTGAAAACGGCGAAAGTAATTGTACTACAATGTAATTCGTTACCCAGCTGGCCTTCGTTGCCGGGCGGCCTTCTAGTCGGCGCCCTCCGCTGATTCCAGTCGGCGATGGTACGACACAGAGCCCGGCCAAGCACGTCGCGCATAAGCCGCCCCGCTGCCGTTACAGTTGGTCCTGATGACCTCACCAGCCCCGCCCGCGCTGACCGTGCGGTACCAGGGGGCCGAACGCACCTTCGCGCCGGGCAACGATGTAGTGATCGGGCGTGACCTTCGCGCCGACATGCGAGTAGCCCACCCCCTGATCTCCCGAACTCATCTGATAGTGCGATACGACCAGGGTCGATGGATCGCCGTCGACAACGGCAGCCTCAACGGCCTTTATGTCCACAACCGCCGCGTCCCAGTCGTCGACATCCAGGATGGGCTGCGGGTCAACGTCGGCAATCCGGACGGTCCGGCGCTCACCTTCGAGGTGGGCCGCCACCGGGGCTCGGCCGGGCGGCCCCCGCTGACGACGTCGATACCGATTGTCAGCAATCCCAGCGAACCGCCGGCACGCGCGCCGCAGAGCCGGTCGTCAGCCAGCCAGCATGCCGGCCAGACCCAGCAGCCGGCGTCGTTCCGGCATTCCGTCCAGCCTCCCGCCAGCGCGCAGCCGGCCGGGGGAGCCACGGCAAGCCAACCGTCCGAGCCGCAGCCCCGATTCCCGACCAGCGGTCTACCGAGCGAATCGCAGCCTGCGCCGCAGATTTACCGGTCGCCGCAGACGCAGGCGGCGCCGCCGACCGCTGCGGGACCGGCGCCGCAGACGGGCCGCATCGGCGGCGACGCGTCGATCATCGCGACATCGATGATGAAGATCCTGCGGCCGGGCAAGGCCGGTCCGGACGGACCGGGCGCCATCAGGATCGGGCGCGCCAACGACAACGACATCGTCATCCCCGAGGTGCTGGCATCGCGCCACCACGCCACCCTGATTCCGACGCCCACCGGCACCGAGATCCACGACAACCGCAGCATCAACGGCACCTTCGTCAACGGCGTCCGGGTCGATTCGGCCGTATTGCACGACGGCGACGTGGTCACCATCGGCAACATCGACCTGATCTTCCACGGTGGCGACCTGGCCCGCCGCGACCAGACCGCGACGGCGACGCGCAGCGGCGGCCTCGATGTGCGCGGGGTGACCTGGACGATCGAGAACAACAAAACACTGCTGGACAACATCTCGCTGACCGCCCTGCCCGGCACGCTGACGGCCATCATCGGGCCTTCCGGCGCTGGCAAGTCGACCTTCGCGCGACTGATCGCCGGATACACGCACCCGACGACGGGGACCGTGTCGTTCGAGGGCCACAACATCCATGGCGAATACGCCTCGTTGCGCAGCAGAATCGGGATGGTGCCGCAGGACGACGTGGTGCACGGGCAGCTGACCGTGCAGCAGGCGTTGTTGTACGCCGCGGAGCTGCGGCTGCCGCCCGACACCACGAAGGACGACCGCGCCCAGGTGGTGGCTCGGGTGCTCGAGGAACTCGAGATGACCCAGCACCTCCGCACCAGGGTGGACAAGCTGTCCGGCGGACAGCGCAAGCGAGCGTCGGTGGCGCTCGAACTGCTCACCGGCCCGTCGCTGCTGATCCTCGACGAGCCGACCTCAGGCCTGGACCCGGCGCTCGATCGGCAGGTGATGACCATGCTGCGGCAGCTCGCCGACGCCGGTCGTGTGGTGCTGGTGGTCACCCACTCGCTGACCTACCTGGACGTCTGCGACCAGGTGTTGCTGCTGGGGCCCGGTGGCAAAACGGCCTTCTACGGGCCGCCCAACCAAATCGGTCCCGCCATGGGCACCACCAACTGGGCCGACATCTTCAGCACCGTCGCGAACGATCCCGACGGGTCCCGTGCGCGCTACCTGGCCCGAACGGGCCCGCCGCCCGCTCCGCCGCCCGCCGAGAAACCCGCCGAGCTGGGCGATCCGTCGCACACCAGCCTGGTGCGGCAGTTCTCGACTATCGCCCGGCGCCAGATGCGGCTGATCGTCTCTGACCGCGGCTACTTCGTCTTTCTCGCGCTGTTGCCGTTCATCATGGGGTCGCTGTCCATGTCGGTGCCCGGCGATGTCGGCTTCGGGATCCCGAACCCGATGGGCGCCGCGCCCAATGAGCCCGGGCAGATCCTGGTGCTGCTCAACGTCGGCGCGGTGTTCATGGGCACCGCCCTGACCATCCGCGACCTCATCGGTGAGCGCGCGATCTTCCTGCGCGAACAGGCGGTCGGATTGTCCACCTCGGCCTACCTGTTGGCCAAGGTTTGCGTGTACACGGTCTTCGCGATCGTCCAGTCGGCGATCGTCAGCATCATTGCGGTGCTCGGCAAGGGAGCGCCGACCCAGGGGGCCGTGGCGCTGGGCAAGCCGGGTCTCGAGCTGTTCGCCGACGTCGCGCTGACGTGTGTGGCTTCGGCAATGCTGGGGCTGGCCTTATCGGCCGTCGCCAAGTCCAACGAGCAGATCATGCCGTTGCTGGTGGTCGCGGTCATGTCGCAACTGGTGTTCTCCGGGGGGATGATTCCGGTTACGGCGCGCATCGGTCTCGACCAGATGTCCTGGGCAACCCCGGCGCGATGGGGATTCGCCGCATCGGCCTCGACCGCCGATTTGACCAAGCTGGTGCCCGGTCCGCTCACCCCGAAGGACTCGCATTGGCAGCACACCCCGGCGACGTGGTGGTTCGACGTCGGCATGCTGTTCGTCATCAGCGCCGTCTACCTCGGCTTCGTGCGCTGGAAGATCCGCCTGCGCGGCGGCTGACGCGGTCAGGCGCGCTTGCGGAGCACCTGCTCGGCCGCGGCACGCATGCGGTCGGACAGTTGCAGCAGATCGTGCTCGCCTACGCCTAACGGCAGCGTGTACGCCAGTTGCCGCAATTCGACGGCGTAGTTGCGCAGATCTTCGCGCAGGCGCATCTCAACAGTGGGCATGACTTCTCCCTGGGGCTCAGCAGAATGCCTGGTCCCCGTCGACCAGCCGATCTGACAATCGTCGCAGCCCACTGGAATCACTGCGAGAGCGTCGACGTGTTTTAACCGGAGTTTGACAGCGTAGTTACAGCACGAGCGCCCGCCTGTGGCGCCCGCGCATGACGCAGCCTCGAAATCGCCGGTGCCATCTCCCTGTGGCGTTACGCTGGCGACGCTCGGTGAAAAGCATGTGGAAAGGCAAAGGCGCCGGAATGGATTTCGAACTCGACGCTGGGCAGCGCGCCTGGCTCACCGAGGTTCGGGAATTTCTGCACGACAACGTCACCCCGGAATTGCGTGTCGAGCTCGCTGAGCACGACTTGGAGGTTCCCGACGGCGAAGTCGCCCGGTTTCGCCGCAAGATCGGGGCCAAGGGCTGGTTCGGGCTGAACTGGCCGCGCGAGTACGGCGGACTTGGCCTCGGCGCCATGCACCTGCATCTGCTGATGAGCGAATTCGAATATTGGGGCGTGCCCGGTCCCGACCTGACGGTGACATCGGTGGCGCCGATGATCATGCGGCATGGCACCGAGCGCAACAAGACCGACTGGCTGCCCCTCATCGCCAAGGGCGAAATGATCTGCGCGGTAGGCTATTCCGAGCCAGATGCAGGAACCGACCTGGCCAGCCTGCGCACCAGCGCCACGCGGGACGGCGATGAATGGGTGATCAACGGCACCAAGATCTGGAACAGCGGCGCCCAGCGCGCCACGCACGAATGGCTCTGCGTCCGTACCGATCCGAGTGGTGCCCGGCATCGCGGCATTTCGGTCATCATCGTGCCGATCGACCGCTCGGGCGTCGAAATACGCCCGCTGTACGCGTGGTCGGGCTATCGCACCAACGAGGTGCACTTCCGTGACGTGCGGGTGCCGGTCACCAACCTGGTCGGCGAGGTCAACCGCGGCTGGACCTACATCACGGGTGCGCTCGATCTCGAACGCGGGGCACTGACCAACGCCGGAGACCTGCGCCGCGCCGTCGAGGAGTTGCACGAGCTGGTGCATCGCCCCCGGCGCGACGGGACCGTACCCGCCGACGATCCGTCGCTTCGTCGGCGACTGGCGCAGGCCGAGGCAGACGTCGCGGTGGCCGTGCTGATGGGCTACGAGGCGGCGTCCATCCTGGACTCCGGCGTCATACCCACCGTCGAGGTCAGCGTGGAGAAGGTTTTCACCAGCGAGCTGCGTCAGCGCATCGCCGACCTGGCTCTCGACCTCCTCGGGCCCGACGGCCTGTTGGCGCATGGCAGCGAACAGGCCCCATTGGCAGGCAAATTCGAGCGGCTCTACCGGGCCGCCCCGCTGATGCGCTTCGGCGGTGGGACCAACGAGGTGCTGCGCGACATCATCGCGCAGCGCGGCCACGGAATGCCGTCCTATGGACGCTGACGTCAGACCCGCACTCCGCAGATGAAGACGATCCCCACCGCCGAACAGCGCGAGTTCGCCTCGGCCTTGCGCGCCCTGCTGGCCGCCGAGAACCCGATCGGTCTGGTGCGCGCCCTCAACGAACCCGGTGCAAACCGCCACACGCCGGCACTGTGGAAGGCGCTGGCCGATGCGGGCGTCTTCGGCCTGGCCGTCAGCGAGGAGTACGGCGGGGCCGGCGGCTCCGTCGACGACCTCGCCGTCTTCTACACCGAAGCCGGCCGCGCGCTGTGCCCGACGACGGTGCACAGCAGCGTTCAGGCCACACTGGCCATCGACGAGCTCGGCTCGCCGGCCGTCAAGGCCCGCTGGCTCCCGTCGCTCGCGTCCGGTAAGGCGCGGGCCACCACCGCACTCTTCAACGTGCGCGACACCGCCCTCGTCGCCCCCGGGCCGCACGCCGATCGCGCCGCAAAACAATGGCGGCTCAACGGAACCGCGGACTATGTCCTCGATGCCGACGTCGCCGACCTCATCGTGGCGTCCGCCACGACGGACGAGCGGCCCATGGCCTTCGTCGTCGACATCCGCAATGCCAGTGTGGAACCGCTCGACATGGCCGGTGGGCTCCGCGCATTCACGCTGCACTTCGACGACGTCGTCGCCGACGCGGTGCTCGATGGCGTCACCGCACGCGCGCTGCGCCGGGTGGCGAACACCGCCGTCGCGCTGGGATCACTCGACCTGGTCGGCGTCGGCCAGGCCGTGCTGGACCGCAGCGTCGACTACACCAAGCTGCGTCATCAATTCGGCCGGCCCATCGCGTCGTTCCAGGCCGCCCAACACCTGATCGCCAACATGCACATCGCCTTGGCGGCCGCGCGATTGGCCGCGCACGCCGCCGTGTTCTGGCTGGGCCGGGGCCGCGTGGCGACCAGGGAGACGGCCATCGCGCGCATGCACGCGGCCACCGCCGCGCGCCTGATCACGCTGGACGCCCATCAACTGCACGGTGGCATGGGCTATGTCACCGAGACCGACCTGCATCTGTGGAGCGAGCGGGCACGGCTCGGTTCGACTCTCGGCGGCGGAGCCGATGTCGCCGCCGGCTGGCTTACACACAGCCGGCACGACGAGACAGACGAAGGGGAGCGCCGTTGAGCGAGGATAGTCTGATCGACGCGGGATCGGCGTCGCGCATCGGCACCGTAGCGGCGTCGGCGACCGGGGAGTTGAACAGCCGCGATTGGCAACGCTGGGCGGCCGCGGTCGGCGACCACAACCCGCTGTATTTCGATCCGGATTATGCCCGGGCCAACGGATATCGCGACATCATCTGCCCGCCACTGTTTCTGCAGTACGCGATCCTCGGTGTATCGGCGCTCGAGTCGTTGCGTCCCGACGGATCGTCCGGAGCGGTCTCGGGCAGCCTGGCGTTTCCGCGAGCCCCCAAACGGATGGCCGGCGGGGAGAGCTTCACGTTTCACCTGCCCGCGTACCACCGCGACGAGATCGATATGGTCCGAACCATCTCCTCGATCGTCGAAAAGCGGGGCCGCTCCGGCCCATTCGTTCTCGTCACTTGGCACACGGTGTACCGCAACCAGCATCGGGACCTGCTGGCCGAAGCGTCGACGTCGATGATCGCCCGTCCCTAGTAGTGCGACATGACCGGCCCCCAACCCTTTTTCGAAGACATCGCCGTCGGCGAGCGCGTTCCCCCGCTGACCGTCACCGTCGACGAAACCCAGATGTTCTTCTTCAGCGCCGCCACGTACAACGGTCACCGGATTCACTACGACAAAGAGTGGGCACGCGAGAACGAAGGCTACGACAACGTCTTGGTTCAGGGCCCGCTTCAGGCGGCGCTGCTGGCCCGAGCGCTCGGCGACTGGATCGGCGGGCGAGGGCGGCTGGTGTCGTTCTCGGTGCAGAACCGGGCGGTGGCGTATCCCGGCGAGGCGCTCAGTTTCGGCGGCGAGGTCACCGGTAAACGGCTGAGCGACATGGGCGCCGGGTTGGTCGACCTCGTCATCGCCGGCCGGCGTGGCGACACGATCCTGATGCCGGGGACGGCGACCGTCGAGCTGCCGATGCGGGCGGGCCAGCCGTGACCGGGTTGCGCGGCGAGGCGGCCATCGTCGGCATCGCGGAGTTGCCCGCCGAGCGGCGCCCCACCCGCGCACCGCTGTTCACCCTGGATCAGTACGCGGCGCTGGCGAAGATGGTCATCGAGGACGCCGGAGTCGGTCCCCGCTGCATCAACGGCCTGCTGACCCACGGCGTTGCCGAGTCGGCCATGTTCGCACCGGCCACCCTATGCGAATACCTGGGTATGGCATTGGATTTCGGTGAGCGAGTCGATCTCGGCGGAGCCACCGCCGCCGGAATGATCTGGCGTGCGGCGGCGGCCGTCGAACTCGGCGTCTGCGACGCGGCGCTCGCCGTCGTGCCCGGATCGGCCTCGGTGCCCCAGTCCGGGCGGCGACCCCCGCCCGGCCCGAATTGGTATGGGGCGTCTTCGAACAACTATGGCTCGCCGCAAGCCGAATTCGAGATCCCATACGGCAATGTCGGTCAGAACGCGCCCTACGCGCAGATCGCCCAGCGCTACGCGGCGGAATTCGATTACGACCCCGCCGCGCTCGCCAAGATCGCCGTCGACCAACGCACGAACGCGTGTGCGCATCCCGGCGCGGTGTTTCACGGCAGCCCCATCACGGTGAAGGACGTCCTGGGCAGCCCGATGATCGCGGACCCGATCCACTTGCTGGAGACGGTGCTGCGCGTGCACGGGGGAGCGGGCGTGCTCATCGCCAACGCCGACATCGCCCGCCGCGGCCGCAACCGCCCGGTGTGGATCAAGGGCTTCGGCGAACACATCGCATTCAAGACCCCGACCTACGCCGAGGATCTGCTGTCGACCCCGATCGCGCGCGCCGCCGATCGGGCGTTCGCCATGGCCGGGCTGCATCGGTCCGACGTCGACATCGCGTCGATCTACGATTGCTACACCATCACGGTGCTGATGAGCCTCGAGGACGCCGGATTCTGCGCGAAAGGCGAAGGCATGTCGTGGGTCGGCGAGCACGACCTGACCTACCGCGGCGACTTCCCGCTCAACACCGCAGGGGGCCAATTGTCCTTCGGCCAGGCGGGCATGGCCGGCGGCATGCACCATGTGGTCGACGGTGCACGCCAGATCATGGGTCGGGCCGGCGACGCGCAGGTGCGCGACTGCCACACGGCGTTCGTGACCGGCAACGGCGGCATCATGAGTGAACAGGTCGCGCTGCTGATGCGGGGGGACTAGGCATGAGCCATCCGGTACCCGAGCCCACACCGGTCTCGCGGCCGTTTTGGGACGCCCTGGTGCAGCACCGGATCCTGGTGCAGTACTCGCCGTCCTCGCAGCGTTACGTGTTCTATCCGCGCACGCTGGCCCCGGGCACGCTGGCCGACGACCTGGAATGGCGCGAAATCGACGGCGCCGGAACGCTGTACACCTTCACTATCGCGCGCCGGCCAACCGGCCCGCCGTGGCAGGACGCGCTGCCGCAGCTGCTCGCGGTGGTGCGGTGGGATGCCGGACCGAAATTCAGCACCGAGCTGGTGGACGTCGAGCCGGACGACATCCGGATCGGCATGCGGGTGAAGCCGGTGTTCTACGATCTGCCTGAAGAGGGCATCACCCTCCTGAAATATCGGCCCGCATGACCTTGGACGACGAGGTCGGAGGTGCACATGGACGATCCGCTGAACGGCGTAGTGCAGGCGATGCTCGACCAGTTGAACGCCGGATTCCCGCGCGTCGAGAACATGACCGGTCCGCAGGCGCGCGCAGCGGTGGCCGAGCGGCGCATGCCGGTCAACAACCTCGACGACGTCCGCAGCGCCACCGACCGCGTGGTTCCGAGCCCTGACGGGTCGGTGCCGGTGCGCATCTACCAGCCACATGGTGCGCCGACGCAGGACCGTGCCGCGATCGTGTTCTACCACGGGGGCGGATTCGTCTTCTGTGACATCGAATCTCACGACGGATTCTGCCGAGCTCTGGCCCGGGGCACCCAAGCCGTCGTGATCTCGGTTGACTACCGTCTGGCCCCCGAGCATCCCGCCCCGGCCGCGGCGCTCGACGCCTTCGCGGTGTTCGACTGGACGGTCGCGCACGCCGCGGACATGGGCATCGACCCGGTGCGCATCGCCATTGCCGGGGATAGCGCCGGCGGCAACCTGGCCGCCGTCACCGCCATTCTCTGCCGCGACCGCGGCGTCACGCCACCGGCGGGGCAGCTGTTGATCTACCCGGCGGTCGATCCGACGTTCGATACCGACAGTTATCACCGCTACGCCACCGGGTACTTCAACACCCGCGCCGCGATGCAATGGTACTGGCACCAATACCTGGGTACACAAACGGTTTTCGACCCCGCCTATTTGGTCGCCCCGGCTCGCGCGCACACCCATGCGGGCCTGCCACCGGCGGTGATAGTGACGGCCGGTCTTGATCCCCTGCACAGCGAGGGCTGCGACTACGCGCACCGATTGCGTCACGCGGGAGTGCCCGTCGTGCACCGGGACTTTCCCGGGTTGTTTCACGGCTTCATGACGATGCAAGCGTTTCCGCCGGCGGCGTCGGCACAACATCTGGTCTGTGCCGACTTGCGCGAGCTGCTGTATCCGGCGGACCGGAGCGCGGTGTCGTGACCGAAGTCAGCGACGTCATCATCATCGGCGCCGGATTCGCCGGGCTCTACGCTGTGCACCGGGCCGCCTCGATGGGCCTGTCGGTGACCGCGATCGAGGCCGCGCCCGACGTGGGGGGCACCTGGTACTGGAACCGCTACCCGGGCGCTCGCTGCGACGTCGAAAGTGTGGACTATTCCTACTCTTTCGACGCGGAACTGCAACGGAGCTGGCAGTGGACCGAACGCTTCGCCGCCCAGCCGGAGATCCTGGCCTACCTGCGCCACGTCGCCGACCGCTTCGATCTGCGGCGCCACTATCGATTCGGCGTCGACGCCGTCGGCGCCACGTTCGAGCGAGGCCGCTGGCGTGTCGACACCGCGAACAACCAGTCGTTCGCCGCACAATTCCTGTTGTGTGCAACCGGTTGTCTTTCGGCGCTGAACCGGCCGAATATCCCAGGCGCCGAGGAATTTTCGGGTGAGGTGTATTTCACCGCCGCCTGGCCCCGCGAAGATCCCGAGCTGCGCGGCAAGCGGGTGGGCTTGATCGGCACGGGATCCTCCGGCATCCAGGTGGCGCCGATCATCGCCGCAAACGCCGATCACCTGGTGGTCTTCCAGCGGTCCGCGAATTACACCATCCCGATGCCCAACCGCCCATGGTCGGTCGAGGAGCAGCGAGTAATCCAAAAGCGGTACCCCGAGCGTCGCCGGACCTCCGCCTACGCCGCGGCGGGCACGCCGCACGGCACCTACCACAAGAACGCCCTCGACACCGACGCTCACGAACGGTCGGAGGCGCTGTGGAAGCGCTGGCGCGAAGGCGGGGTCCTGTTCGCCAAGACGTTCCCGGACCAGACCAGCGACCTGTCCGCCAACGACATCGCCAGGACCTTCGCCGAGGAGCGCATCCGGGAGATCGTCGCCGATCCCGTCGTCGCAAGGGATCTCATTCCGGTCGATCACCCGATAGGAACCAAACGGATCTGCACCGACGACGGCTACTACGCCATGTTCAACCGCGAGAATGTCCGGCTGGTCAACCTGCGCCGCGAGCCCATCGAGGAGATCACCGCCGACGGCGTACGAACCGGCGCGACGACATATCCCTGCGATGTGCTGATCTTCGCGACCGGCTTCGACGCCATGACCGGGGCGTTGACCCGAATCGATCCCAAAGGCCCAGGGGGACAACGACTGTGCGACGCCTGGGCCGAGGGCCCGGTGACCTTCCTCGGCCTGATGGTGCCGGGGCTGCCCAACCTGTTCACCATCAGCGGGCCGGGCAGCCCGTCGGTACTGGCCAACATGGTGTTGCACGCCGAGGTTCAGGTGGACTGGGTCATCGAGCTGGTGCGAACTGCGCGACAGCGAGGGGTGAGCGAGGTCGAGCCACGCCGCGACGCCGCGTTGGGCTGGACCGAGCACGTAGCCCAGGCCGCCGAGCGGACGCTGTTCCCCAAGGCCGCGTCCTCCTGGTACCTGGGCGCCAACATCGAGGGCAAGAAGCGGGTCTTCATGCCCTACCTCGGCGGCTTCGGCACCTACCGGCGCCACTGCGACGAAGTAGCACGCAACGACTATGCGGGGCTGGTGCTGACCACCCGATGACGACGTCGAAGGGGAAGTGAACGCGTGCAGGAGACCGTTCAACAGCTATTGCGGCAGCGTCGCTGCGACGACACCCCGGCCGTGGCCTACGGCGAGGCGACCTGGACCTGGCGGGAGCACCTCGTCGAGGCCGAGGCGGAGGCCGCGGCGCTCATCGCGCTCGCGGACCCGGGACGACCACCGCACGTCGGTGCCCTGCTGGATAACTCGCCGGCGATGTTGCGGGCCATGGCCGCCGCGGCGCTCGGCGGGTACGTGTTGTGCGGGCTCAACACCACGCGACGCGGCGCCGGATTGCTGACCGACATCCGGCGATCCGACTGTCAGATGCTGCTCGTCGACGCCGAGCATCTTGAGCTGCTGGAAGGGTTGGACCTCAAGGGTATTGAGGTGCTCGATGTGACCGGCGGACGCTACGCCGAAGCCGTCGCCGCCGCGCCGCCGCTGGTCCCCGTCCGCGAGGTGGCATCCGCCGACACCCTGATGATGATCTTCACCTCCGGCACCAGCGGCGACCCGAAGGTGGTCCGGTTCGCCCATGGCATGGCGATCATGTGCGGTGCCAGCCTGATCTACCAATACGATGTCACCGCCGACGACGTCTGCTACCTCTCGATGCCGCTCTTCCACTCCAACGGTGTGGCCGCCGGGTGGGCGGTCGCCGTCGGCTGCGGGGCCACCATGGTGCCTGCGCGGTTTTCGCCGTCCCGTTTTCTCGACGATGTCCGCCGCTACCGGGTGACCTACCTGAACTATGTCGGTAAGCCGCTGGCATTGATCCTGTCCACCCCCGAACGTCCCGACGACGCCGAGAACACGCTGCGTGTGGCGTTCGGCAACGAGGCCACAGATCGTGATATCGCGGAATTCTCAAGGCGATTCGGGTGCCGGGTCATCGACAGCTTCGGCTCCAGTGAGTTCGCGGTCATCGTGGTGCGCGAAGACGGCACCCCGCCCGGATCCATCGGCAAGCCGTATCCCGGGGTGAGCATCTACAACTCGACCACGCTGCGGGAGTGCGAGGCCGCGCGGTTCGACGCGCACGGTGCGCTGACCAACTTCGACTGCGCGGTCGGTGAGCTGGTCAACACCCAGGGCGCGGGGCCCTTCGCCGGCTACTACAACGATCCGGGGGCCACCGCCGAGCGGATGCGGCACGGGATGTACTGGTCGGGTGATCTGGCCTACCGCGACGTGGACGGCTGGATCTATCTCGCCGGTCGTACCGCCGACTGGATGCGGGTCGACGGGGAGAACCTGGCGGCCGCCCCGATCGAGCGCATTCTGGCGCGGTTGCCCGGAATCAGCCAGGTCGCCGTCTATGCCGTCCCCGACGAGCGGGTGGGCGATCAGGTGATGGCCGCCCTGGTGCTGCGGCCCGGCGCAAGCCTGAGCCCGGGTGATTTCGAGAAATTCCTTGCCGCGCAGGCCGACCTATCGCCGAAAGCGTGGCCGCGTTACGTGCGCATCAACGATCGGCTGCCCGCGACCGCGACGAACAAGATCCTCAAGCGTGCGCTGATCGCCGCGGGTGTCACCGCACAGGACGGCCTACTGTGGACGCGACCGGCGCGTGGCACCGGCTACGCGCCCGTGGGCGACACGGCGCTGGGCCGTGCGGCGTCCACCCTCGGATCATGAGCTAGCGGCGTCCTGAGCCCGCTTCCTCGGCTGGGTCGGGTTGGGGCGCTTCGCCAAACCGGGCCAGCACCAGAGTTCCGGACACGGCGACGGCGAACCCAACGATCACCAGCCAACCGAGCCCGTCGCGAGCGGTGTCGCCGAGCCAGACCACCCCGACGACGGCGGGTGCCAGCGTTTCACCCACCACCATTCCGGCGACGGCCGTCGTCACCGATCCGCGATGCAACGCGGAGGTGAGCAAGAGGAACCCCGCGGCGCCCCCCGCAGCGGCGGCGTAGAGGGCGGGATTGGTGTAGAAGGAGCGTTTGGTGGGATCGATCTCCTCGATCAGGCGCACGGCCACCTCAACCACGCCGAATCCGGTTCCGGCGCCCAGACCAAGCGCGAGTGCGCGGACGCGGTCGGGCAGACGTCCCGCGGCCGCGCCGCCGGCGAGCATTGCGGCCACCACGCCCAGCAGCGCCCAGCCCAGCCCGGCCGGGGCGTGCCGGAAGTGGCCCGGCCCGGCGGCGAGGGCGAGCACGACCAGGCTGAGGCAGACGACACCGACGGCCGTCCATTCGGACGACGACAAGCGCGCCGACAGCAACCAAGCGGCGACCACGCCGGTGACCGCGATCGAGGCGGCCAGCGCCGCCGCGACCACATAGATCGGCACCAGCCGCAGGGCCGCGACCTGCAGCGCAAACCCGATGATGTCGAGGCCTACCCCGGCCAGATAGCGCCACTGCCGGACGGCTCGTAACAGCAGCACCGCATCGACGCCTGACCCGCTGCCCGCCTCCACGGATCGCGTCCCGGCGGCTTGCAGCACGGTCGCCGTCCCGTAACAAAGCGCGCAGCCCAGCGCGAGGAGGAAGCCGATCAGCACAGTCACCGACATTAGGCGCCGCGACGATCGGCCGCTGCGCGGCCTGACCCGCAAAAACACCTGAACAAACGTTTGGGCGACTGTTGTTCTGGGCACCACCCAGGTACCCATCGCAGCAGTGGTAAATCGAGCGCGCAGCGGCCAGTGAACGGCTGATATCTAGGTGTGCCCAAGTTAAACGCATGTGTAATGCTGTGCGACAACAACATTCAAAATGACGTTTAGAGTCGGTGCACAACTGTGTACTCTGACGCCATGGCTGAACGCGGCGCCGAGCCCCGCGTCCCCCGGGGACGCCGGTTGTTCCTGCGAGCAATACGGCGCCTGTTCAGTCCGCTGCAGCCCGACGACTACCTCGAAATGATCAACCCGCTGTGGACCACCCGGGAGCTGCGCGGCAAGGTCGAAGGCATCGAGGCGCAAGGCTCGGAAGCGGCCAGCGTTCTGATTCGTCCGGGATACGAGTGGCCCGGGCACAAGCCCGGTCAGTACGTACGTCTCGGCGTGGTGATCGACGGTGTCTACCACTGGCGCGCGTACTCGCTGACTTCGGATCCCCGGCCTGAAGACGGGCTGATCAGCGTCACACCAAAGAGGGTCGACGGCGGTGTCGTATCGCCGTATCTCGTGCACAAGATTCAGCCGGGGGACTTGGTGCGGCTCGGCGAGATCGAGGGTGTTTTCACACTGCCGGAGCCCCTGCCGGACAAGATGCTGTTCATCAGCGCTGGAAGCGGCATCACGCCGATCATCAGCATGCTGCGCGACCTGGACCATCGCGACGAATTGCGCGACGCGGTGGTCATTCATTCCGCGCGGACCCGCGAGCAGGCGATGTTCCTTTCCGCCTTGGAAGAGCTCGAGGAACGCCACGAGGGAATGAGGCTGGATCTGCGCCTTACCTCCGAGCGGGGGCGGCTGACCCCCGAGGACCTCGATGACGCGTGCCCGGACTGGCGCGAGCGCGAGGCGTTCTGCTCGGGCCCCGGTGAGATGCTCGATGCTCTGATCGAGCATTGGGAACAGAACGGGGATTGCGAGCGCCTGCACTTCGAGCGCTTCCAGCCCAAGATCGGCGGCGACGCCAACGCCGGGGAAGGTGGCACCGTCTGCTTCCTCGACAGCGAAAAGGAAGTCGAATGTGACGGCGGCACGTCGATTCTCGAGGCCGGCGAGAAGGCAGGTCTCAATCTCGCGTTCGGCTGCCGCATCGGAATCTGCCACACCTGTGTAGGCACGCTGAAGTCGGGCAAGCTGCGCGACCTGCGCTCGGGTGACGTAATCGAGCCGACGGAGCAAGACGTGCGGATCTGTATCAACACCGCCGAAGGCGACGTCGAACTCGAACTGTGATCGAAAGGAGCGGCTCGTGACAACTGCCGTGAAGAGGGCTGGGGAAACACCGCTTTCCCGCTTCGGGGAACAAGAGCTCGAAAAGCTCGCGAAGGAATTCGACGCGATCCACGACGAGGTGTTCGCCGACCTGGGCGACCGCGACCGGCGCTACATCAAGAACGTCATCTCGGCACAGCGACAGATCGTGGTGGTCGGTCGGGTGCTGTTACTCGCATCGCGCTCGAAGACGGCCTGGTTGCTCGGCACCGCCTGCCTCTCCATGGCCAAGATCTTGGAAAACATGGAAATCGGCCACAACGTGATGCACGGTCAGTGGGATTGGATGAACGACCCCGACATTCACTCGTCGGTTTGGGACTGGGACACCGCGTCGACGGCCGAGTCGTGGAAGCACTCCCACAACTACATCCACCACACGTTCACCAACATCCTCGGCAAGGACAAGGATCTCGGCTACGAGATCATGCGGATCGATCCAAACCAGAAGTGGGAGCCTCGCTTCCTGTTCCAGCCGCTCTACAACCTACTGCTCACGCTGCTGTTCGAGTGGGGCGTCGCCGTCCACGACATGGACATCGACGCCATCCGTAAGCGCGAGAAGCCTTGGTCGGAAGTCCGCAAGGACCTGAAAGGCATCGGGGTCAAAGCTCGGGCCCAGATCGTCAAGGATTACCTCGGCTGGCCCATGATCAGCGCCGGGGCGTTCGCCCTCGTCCAGTTGGCGTCGCGCGGGCGGCTCGAGCAGCCCCCGCGGTCCCGCCTCGCCAGAAGGCTCCGCAAAGTGTCGAACAGCGGCCGCATCAATGCCGCAGCGACGTTCCTCGACAAGGTGGCGCCGGGCGTCGAAAGTACGTACCTGCGCACCCTGGCCGCCGATGCACTCGCCAACGTCATCCGCAACGTGTGGGCGCACGCGATCATCTTCTGTGGCCACTTCCCGGACCAGACCTACACGTTCACACAGGAAGAGACCGAGAACGAGACGCGCGGCGGTTGGTACGTACGCCAGTTGCTGGGCGCCGCGAACATCGACGGCAGCCCTCTGTTCCACATCATCAGCGGAAATCTCGGTTATCAGGTCGAGCACCACCTCTACCCCGACATGCCGAGCAGTCGATACTCGGAGATCGCGCCACAGGTCAAAGACATCTGCGAGCGCTACGAGTTGCCGTACAACTCCGGCCGCTTCTCGAAGCAGTGGGGGACGGTGCACCGCAGCATCTTCCGCCTGGCCTTCCCCGGTGGAAAGCCCCGGCCGAAGCCCGGTCCCTACCATGGCAACGTTCATCGGCCCGGCCCCGAACGTCCCAGCGAAGGCACCCGATTCCGGGACCGCGTCCCGCCCGAACACCCTGCCGCGGGTCCCGAACACGACTCCAGCGGGGTCGAGGTACAACCGCCGCCACGCGGCAAGGACTGAGATACGCGACGGCCTCCGCTGCGAGTGTGGGGCCCAGGCACGACTCAGACGCCGTTCTGGCACGTAGGGCCCGCGCTCGGTGCAGATCCTCGATCTGAACCCTTTTCGTCGTTCCGTCGTGAATGATCGTTGACGGGCACGGCCAGGCGTGCTCGCGGAGCACGGCTTGGGGGCGGATGAGGCCGACAAAGACGACCGGCATAGCCGCTACCGACGACCCGGATGCGGCAAAGAAAACCCACGGGTTTCCCGACCGGTTATGGCGCAGCCCGTTGCGGGGACCGTGGCTGACGTCGGTGTTCGGTTCGGTGCTGTTGGTGACACTGCCGATCGTGATCGTCACCGGCCTGCTGTCCTACATCGCCTACGGGCCGCGGTTGGGCCAGGCGATCCCCGCCGACGTCGGCTGGCTCAAGCTGCCGACATTCGACTGGCCCACCGATCCGCCCTGGCTGTACCGGCTGACCCAAGGACTCCATGTCGGGCTCGGACTCATCCTCATCCCGGTGGTGCTGGCCAAGCTGTGGTCGGTGATCCCCAGGCTCTTCGTGTTCCCGCCGGTTCGGTCGATTGCCCAACTGCTGGAACGGATTTCGCTGCTGATGCTGGTCGGCGGGATCCTGTTCGAGATCGTGACCGGCGTGCTGAACATTCAGTACGACTACATCTTCGGGTTCAGCTTCTACACCGCGCACTACCTCGGCGCATGGGTATTCCTCACCGGCTTCGTCATGCACGTCGCGGTCAAGGGCCGGCGCATGTGGGCCGGCCTGCGCTCGCTGTCGCTGCGTGACGTGCTGCGCACCGGGCGCGCCGCCACCGAAGCCGAGCCGCGGCAGCCCGACAGCCTCGTCGCTGCCGAACCCGGCCCGCCCACAATGAGCCGCCGCGGCGCCCTGGCGCTGGTCGGTGGCGGCGCCCTTTTCCTGACGTTCCTCACCGCGGGGCAGACCCTCGGTGGTTGGGCCCGGCCCGCCGCCCTATTACTGCCGCGCGGGCGCCGACCCGGCGACGGACCCGAGGACTTTCAGGTCAACAGGACCGCGGCCGCGGCCGGCATCTCCGCCCTGGACATGGTCGAGCGCTGGCGGCTCGCCCTGGACGGCGGCCCCCACCCGGTGACGCTGGACCGCGCGGCCCTGCTGGCGATGCCGCAGCACACGGCGGTCCTGCCGATCGCCTGCGTCGAAGGCTGGTCGACCACCCAAACGTGGACTGGCGTGCGACTGGCTGACCTCGCCCGCCTGGCCGGCGTGCCGCTACCCGATTCCGCGCGGGTGTCGTCGCTCGAACGCTCCGGTGCTTTCGCCAGCGCGACGCTACAACGCAACCAGGTGCTGCACCCGGACGCGCTGCTGGCGCTGCGCGTGAACGGCGCCGACCTGTCCCCGGATCACGGCTTCCCCGCGCGGATCATCGTGCCCGCGCTGCCCGGCGTGCACAACACCAAATGGGTGGCAGCCATCGCCTTTCGGGCGGCCGCACATGCGTAGCGCGTTCGCACGGATCTACGGATCCCACCCGCTGCACCTGCTGACGATGCTCGCCGGGTTCGCATTGCTGGGTTACGTCATCGCCGTCATGAGACCGGTCACGCTGTGGAATCCGCACGTCTGGTGGCAGTCGATCATCGTGTGGTTCGCCGCGGCCATCGTCGCCCACGACCTGGTGCTGTTTCCCGTCTATGCCTGCGTCGACCGCCTGCTTTCACGCGGTCGTGCCCGGCGCCCCCCGGATCGCGCCGAACCCGATGTGCCGGCGCTCAATTACCTCCGGGTGCCCGCGCTGGGCGCGGGGCTGACGCTGCTGGTCTTTCTGCCCGGCATCGTCAAGCAGGGTGGCGCCACCTACCGGGCCGCAACCGGTCAAACCCAGGATCCGTTTCTTGGTCGGTGGCTGCTGTTGACGGCCGCGATGTTCGCGATCAGCGCTGCCGCCTATGTCGCAGCGCGGGCTATGGCGCGCCGCCGGGCGCGGTCGCATCGGCATGAAGACCGGCGATGACGATCCAACTGCAAAACGGCTGCGTCACTGTCCATTCCAGCTTCCGGGCGAGTGGCGCTGCGAGAAACACGTGAGGATGCTTAGAGTTTGCTCCTAGCTCGGTCGCTGGCCCACACGTCCGCCGACGCCGAACTACTGTTGTGTTTATGGGGATCCGGAAGGCTATTGCACGCGCCGCCCTGTGCGGGTGCGTGGCCGCGTTTGCCTTGACGGCCGGTCTCGCGTCGGGCGCCGCGCCGGCGGCCGCCACCGTCAGTTCATCGGTTGCGGACCCGGGTCCCGGCGGTGCCATGCCCGCGCAACCCTTCGGGCGAGGCGGCTGCATCATCGGGCTCAATTGCGGGTGCATTCGCAATATCACCTGCCCTTCGCCGCACCCGCGCAGCCCGAGCATCCACAATCAGCACGCGGTACCGGCCCCGCCGACTCCCCAGCCTCGACCAATCGGCGGCTCTCCTATCCTTTAGCGATGAGCGCCGGTGGCCTGGAAACCGTGGGGTCGCCGGCATTCACCGTCGAGGATTCCGCCCGGTTTCGTGCAGCCGGCTGGTGGTGCGATTCGACGCTCTCGGACGCGGTGCGGCACAACGCCGAACGGACACCGGATCGCCCCGCCTACCTGGATTACCCCGGGCCGGTGTTCACCTGGCGTGATTTCGAGCGTGCGGCAACGCGATTAGCCGAAGCCCTGGCCGGGGTGGGCATCGTCCGCGGTGATCGGGTGGTGGTGTGGCACCGTGACTCTGCCGCCATTCATGTGCTGTTCGTGGCGATCGAACGCTGCGGCGGGGTGGCTGTCGGCATCGGTGCGCGCGCCGGCACCCGCGAGGCGTCGGCGATCCTGCGCAGCGCCCAGCCGAAAATGATGGTCAGCGATCTGGCCCACAGCAGCGCCGCCGCCGAAGTGGCAGACGAGCTGGGCGTGCCCGCGATCGTGTTGAACCGTGACGAGGCGACACTTTACCTCGATGTCGACGCCGAGCCCAAGGCGTTGGCGGCCGGCTGTGCACTCGGCCCCGACGATGTATTCCTGATCAACTCGACGTCGGGGACCACCGGGCTGCCCAAGTGCGTCGTGCACACTCAGAACCGGTGGTACTACTTCCACCAGAAGGCCGTCGACAACGGGCGATTGACGGACGACGAGGTATTCCTGCCGGTCATTCCCACCCCCTTCGGATTCGGGCTGTGGACCAGCCACACCACCCCGATCTATCTCGGCGCCACCGCGGTGCTTCTGGACCGATTCACCACCAAAGCCACCTGCGAGGCGATAGCCCAACACCGGGTCACCGTATTATGTTGCGTCAGCACGCAATTGACCATGCTGATGGCCGACCCGGCCAGCCGCGGCTACGATTTCAGTTCGCTGCGCGTCGTCTACACCGGCGGGGAGGCGTTGCCGTATCGGCCCGCGGCCGAGTTCGAGGAACTCACCGGCGCCAAAATCCTGCAGTTCTACGGCTCCAACGAGACCGGGATGCTCAGCGCTACCACCGTCGACGACTCGACCGAGCGACGGCTGCGCACTGGCGGCCGCGTAATCCCCGAAATGGAAGTCCGATTGTTCGACGGCGACCGCGACGTGACCGCCACGGGACGCGGCCAGCCCGCGTGCCGGGGTCCGGCGACCAGCCTCGGTTACCTTGGCGGCACCGACCACGACAAGCTGTTCACCCCCGACGGATGGATGCGCATGGGCGACATCTGTGAAATCGACGCCGACGGCTATCTGCGCGTCACCGGGCGCACGTCCGATTTCATCGTGCGCGGCGGGAAAAACATCAGCGCCAGCCAGGTTGAAGACGCCGTCATGACACATCCCGCCATCGCGATAGCGGCGGCGATAGCCATGCCCGACCCGGTGTTCGGCGAAAAGGTCTGTCTGTACGCCGAACTCAATGACTCCGCCACCGTCGACCTGCCCGGACTCGTCGAACACCTGCTGGCGCTGGGGGTTTCCAAGGAACTGCTCCCCGAGCGGCTCATCATTCTCGACGAATTGCCCCGATCATCCGGCGGAAAGATAGCCAAAGGCCGGCTGCGCGAGGATATTGGAGCCAGAATGGAGGCTGGTCATGAACGCTCCTGATGCACGCCGCGGCGGGGTGGAAGTCTGGGCGCCATCGGTGGTTCCCCCCATCGGCGTCGAGCTCTCCAACGAGCAGGCGCTGGCCATCGCCTTCCGTCACCTGGCCGGCATCGGTTTCGCCGAGAACATGGCCGGGCACATCACCTGGCAGCTCGACGGGCAGTCCGACATGTTCGTCAACCCGTGGGGACTCTGGTGGCAGGAGATCACCGCGTCCGATATCTGCGTGGTCGACAGCGACGCGCATGTGGTGAGCGGGCGCTGGGACGTCACCCCGGCCATCTATATTCACACCGAATTGCACCGAGTGCGCGAGGACGCCCGAGTGGTGATCCACAACCACCCGTACTACGTCTGTGTGCTCGCCGCGCTGGGCAGACTGCCCGAACTGGTGCACCAGACCGGTTCGCTCTTCCTCGACGACCTGCGCCTGGTCGAGACCTACGATGGCGAGATCGACAGCCCCGCACGCGCCGCGGAACTCGCCGCCCGGATCGGGGGGGCCAACCTGACGATCCTGGCCAACCACGGCGTCATCGCGACGGGCCGCAACCTGCCCGAAGCCGTCTACCGCGCGGCATCCATCGAGCGAGTCTGCAAGCTGGCCCACGACGTCATGCTCACGGGCAGGGATCCGGTGACCATGAATTGGTCGGACATGGCCGGCATGCAACGGTCGCTGATCGAACGCGCCGCCGATGTGTACTGGGCCGGGGCGGCGCGCATGACCATCAAGGCCGACGCCGATGTACTCACCTGAACCACATCCGCGAGTGTGCACCCGCGGCCGCGACGCGCCGACAGACGTCGCCGCCGCACAATCAAAGGCGTCGCGTCATGCGTCGATAACGCTGCCCCGCAAGGAGATTGACGAGTGAAATCGATCGACGAGCTGGCCACCGACCTGAACTTCACCAAGGCGAAGACCGGCACCGAGCGCTCGGTCACGTTCTTGCCGGATCCGCCGCGGGCCAAGCGCCGCTACACGGTGATCTCGGTGGACGACCACATCGTCGAACCCCCGGACACCTTCAGCGGCCGCCTGCCCCGCGGGTTCGCGGACCGGGCGCCGAAAGTCGTCGAGACCGACGGCGGGGGACAGACGTGGGTCTATGACGGCAAGGAACTGCCCAACGTCGGGTTCAACGCGGTGGTCGGACGGCCGGTGGCCGAATACGGTTTCGAGCCGGTCCGCTTCGACGAGATGCGCAGGGGGGCGTGGGATATCCATGCGCGGGTCAAAGACATGGACCTCAACGGCATCTACGCGTCGCTGAACTTCCCGTCGTTCCTGCCAGGTTTCGCCGGCCAACGGTTGCAGCAGGTGACCAGCGACCGCGACCTGGCGCTGGCCTCGGTGCGGGCGTGGAACGACTGGCATTTCGACGTCTGGGCGGGGTCGTATCCCGACCGGATCATTCCCTGCCAACTGCCGTGGCTGCTCGACCCCGAACTCGGCGCGAAGATGATCCACGAGAACGCCGAGCGCGGCTTTCACGCCGTCACGTTCAGCGAAAACCCGGCGATGCTCGGGCTGCCCAGCATTCACACCGGCCATTGGGATCCGCTGATGGCCGCGTGCGCCGAGACCGGCACCGTGGTGAACCTGCACATCGGTTCGTCGGGGTCCTCACCGTCGACCACCGCGGACGCGCCGCCGGACGTGCAGGGTGTGCTGTTTTTCGCCTACGCCATTTCCGCCGCGGTCGACTGGTTGTATTCCGGACTGCCCAGCCGGTTCCCCGACCTCAAGATCTGCCTGTCCGAGGGCGGAATCGGTTGGGTCGCGGGGTTGCTCGACCGTCTCGACCACATGCTCAGTTACCACGCGATGTACGGCACCTGGCACGCGCTCGGTGAGCCGCTGACGCCCGCGGAGGTGCTGACCCGTAACTTCTGGTTCTGCGCGGTTGAGGACAAGTCCTCATTCGTCCAGCGCGACCGGATAGGCGTCGACAACATCATGTTGGAAGCCGACTACCCGCATTGCGACTCGACGTGGCCGCACACCCAACAAGCCATTCACGAGCAAATCGGCGATCTACCGGCCGACGTCATCCGGAAGTTCAGCTGGGAGAACGCGTCTCGCCTGTATCAGCACCCGGTGCCCGCCGCGGTGCAACAGAACCCCGAGGCGTTCTGACCCGGCCATGACGGCGACGGGAAAAGTCGACTTCAGTTCGGTGCGTTGGGGTTCGGTGGAGTGGACGAACCTCGTGACCCTGTATCTGCGGGCCCATGAAAGCCGCACGGAGCGGCCGATTCTGGGGGATGAGCCGGCTGCGCAAGCGGTAGACCGGATCGCTTATGACTTCAAGAGAATTCATCGGACGTCATGGCCGTCGGCCAATCAATACCTGGTTACGCTGCGGGCCAGAAAACTCGACGACTGGTGCGCCGACTTCCTCGCCCGCCATCCGGATGCAGTCGTGCTGCACCTGGGTTGCGGGCTCGACGGCCGCGCCTTCCGGCTCGACGTACCGCCGACGGCGTTGTGGTTCGACGTCGATCAACCGAGCGTGATCGGACTGCGGCGTCGGCTCTACGATGACACCGAGCGCCACCGGATGATCGGCTCGTCGGTGACCGAACTGCAGTGGCTCGACCAAGCCCCCACCGGACGTCCGACCCTGATCGTTGCCGAGGGCCTGCTGATGTACCTGCACGAGCAGGAGGTGCGGCGGCTGCTGGGGCGCCTGACCGACCGATTCGCCAGCGGCGAAATGTATTTCGACACGCTCTCGGCCCTGGCACCGCTGCTGTCCAAGTTCTTCACCAGAGGGATCATCAAATGGGGCATTACGGACGCACGCGAGATCGCGACCTGGACTCCCCGGTTGCGATTCCTCGAGCAGACACCCGTGCTCGCCGGCTACAAGCGAATCCCATCGGCCGGGGTGCGGCTGATCTACCACTTCACGTGGATGACGGCCGGTCGCCACTACGACGTACTCAACCGCTTCGCATTCTGAGTGGCCGATCACAGGTCGGATGCCAGCCGACTCAGAATGTCGGACGCGGGCTCGGCGGTCGCGTGCCGGTATCCGGTGCCCGCCCACAGGTGGACGTAGTCCGGCCTACCCGCCGCCGCGGCGGCCTTGCGCAGCGGGCTGGTCAGGTAATGGATGGCGGGATAGCCCGCCGGCGCCTCGGCTTCGTGAGCATCGATGAACGCGTTGCGCAACCCGCGGGCCGGCCGGCCGGTGAAGGCCAGGGTCAGCACCGTCTCGGTATAGGCGGGATCGACCAGGGCCGCCTGATGAGTGGCAGAGGCGCCGCTCTCAAGGGCGCGCAGCAGCACGGTGCCCACGGCGGCCGCGGTCGCCCCCGCGCGGATCACCTCGGCCACTGCGGCCGGGGTGGCCAGCCCGCCGGTGGCCATCACCGGTAGGGGTACCTTCGCGAGGACGTGCCGCACCAGCTCGACGATCGGGACCGGCGTCAAGGGCCGCTGCGGCGAGAGGGTGCCGGAGTGGCCGCCGGCGGCGGCGGCTTGCACGGCAAGCATGTCGACGCCGGCGCCGTGGGCCTGCGCCGCCTCCTCGGCGGTGGTGACCGTCTGGACCACAACACTGTTGGCGCGCTGCAGCGCGGCGATCACCTCGCGCGACGGGATGCCGAACGTGAACGACACCATCGGAACCGGGTCGTCGAGCAACAGCGCGATCTTCTGGTCGAATCTGTCGTCGTCCTCGATGGGCTCGGGTGGCAACGTCAGCCCGAACTGGTCGGCCTCGGCCTGGATGATTGCGGCGTAGGCGCGGTAACGCTGCGGGTCGACCGGCACCGGATTGGGTGCGAAGACGTTGACCCCGAACGGGACTCCTTCGGCGCGAACGGCTTTGATCTCGCCCTCGATGGCCTCGACGGTTTTGTATCCGGCCGCGAGCAATCCCAGGGCACCCGCGCGGTGGGCCGCGGACACCATGGCCGGCGTGGTCGGGCCACCCGACATCGGGGCCGCCACCAGCGGAACGGACATTCCAAACTGCGCCAACATCTCGATGCCCTTTCGCTGGTCCGCGGCTGACCTTGCCCGCCTCACCATATCGGCGTCCAGCCGGTGCGGCAGCGTTCCGCCCTGGCGACGGACCTGGCAGGATGCTTGAGCGTGACGCGTCCCAACTTTCTCGTGATCGTTGCAGACGACCTCGGGTTCTCCGACCTCGGCGCGTTCGGCGGCGAGATCGAGACCCCCAACCTCGATCGGCTGGCACACGCAGGACTCCGGCTCACCGATTTCCATTCGGCCCCGGCCTGCTCACCGACCAGGGCGATGTTGCTGACCGGGACCGACCACCATATCGCCGGCATCGGCACCATGCTCGAGGTCGCGGCGCCGGAATTCCGCGGCGCGCCCGGCTACGAGGGCTACCTGAACGACCGGGTCGTCGCCTTGCCGGAATTGTTGCGCGACGCGGGCTATCTGACGCTGATGTCGGGAAAATGGCACCTGGGCGCAACGATCGAGACCTCGCCGTGGGCGCGCGGTTTCGAGCGCTCGTTCGCCCTGCTGCCAGCCGGCGCCAGCCATTACGGTGGCTCGGCTGCCCGTGGATTCTCGCCCGTGCCAACGCTTTACACCGAAGACGATCAATTCGTCACCGTCGGCGACGACTTTTATTCCTCGGACTCATACACCGACACACTGTTGCGGTATTTCGAAGAGCGTGCCCCCGACGACGACCGGCCCTTCTTCGCCTATCTGCCCTTCCAGGCCCCGCACTGGCCTCTGCATGCACCTGAGGAATCCGTCGTCAAGTATCGGGGCCGCTACGACGCCGGGCCGGACGCGCTGCGAAAGGAGCGCCTGGCGGCGCTCAAGCGGTTCGGTCTGTGCCCGCCCGACGTCGTCGCACACCCGGTGGTGGCCGACGGCGCACCGGAGTGGGCCGACATGACCGACGGGCAGCGCGCGGTGTCGGCCCGCAGCATGGAGGTCTACGCCGGGATGGTCGACCGGATGGACTACAACGTCGGGCGGGTGATCGATCACCTCGCGGCCAGCGGCGAACTCGACAACACCGTAGTCATATTCATGTCCGACAACGGCGCCGAGGGCGCGATCGTGGAGGCGATGCCGCTGCGCGGTCCGCAGATCGCCGCACAAATCGAAAAGCATTGCGACAACAGCCTGGACAACCTCGGCCGGCCCACGTCGTTCATCTGGTACGGCCCGCGCTGGGCGCAGGCCGCCACCGCGCCCTCGCGCCTGCACAAGGCGTTCACCACCCAGGGCGGAATTCGTGTCACCGGCTTCGTCACCTGGCCCGGCTTCGCCCGGCAACAGCAGATCGGCACCGCGTTCTGCACCGTCATGGACATCGCGCCGAGCCTGCTGGAGCTGGCCGGGACCACACACCCGGGCACGTCCTACCGGGGCCGCGAGGTGGCTCCCCTGCGCGGCCGCTCACTGGTGGATTACCTGACCGGCGCCGCCGAGACCGTGCACGACGCCGACACCGGTACCGGCTGGGAGCTGTTCGGCCGCCGTGCCATCCGACAGGGCGACTGGAAGGCGCTGTACCTGCCGGCACCCTACGGCCCGAACAGCTGGCAGCTCTACGACCTGGCTTCCGACCCCGGCGAGGTCGACGATCTGGCCGCGTCACGGCCCGACAAGCTGGCCGAGCTGCTGACCCTGTGGGACCGCTACGTCGAGGAAACCGGCGTGATCCTCGATCCCGTCTCCGTGTACGACGTTCAACTCTGAGGATCCCGGTGCCGCTTATGCTTGAGCGCTGATGGTCGAGACAACGACGTGCGCCGTCGTCGGCGGCGGCCCGGCGGGCATGGTCCTGGGTCTGTTGCTGGCCCGGGCGGGCATCGAGGTCACCCTGCTGGAAAAGCACGGCGACTTCCTACGTGACTTCCGCGGCGACACGGTGCATCCGACGACGCTGCAGCTGCTCGACGAGCTCGGCCTGGGGGAGCGGTTCGCGAAATTGCCGTACAGCAAACTGCGCAGGGGCACTTTGGAATCCGACGGCCGATCGGTGACCTACCTTGACTTCGAGCGGCTCCGACAGCCGCACCGATACATCGCCATGGTGCCGCAGTGGGACCTGCTGAACCTGCTTGCCGAGGCGGCCCAGGCCGAACCGAGTTTCACCTTGCGCATGCGCACCGAGGTCACCGGCCTCTTACGCGACCGCGACCGCGTCACCGGGGTGCGGTACGACGGGGTCGACGGGCCCGGCGAGCTCACGGCCGAATTGACGGTCGCCTGTGACGGCCGGTGGTCGATCGTGCGCCAGGAGGCCGGGCTCACCGCGCACGAATACCCGGCGAACTTCGACGTGTGGTGGTTCAAGCTACCGCGCGACGGCAACGCGGATCATTCCTTCCTGCCCCGCGTGGGGCCGGGCAAGGCGCTGGCGGTGATCCCGCGCGAGCACTACAACCAGATCGCCTACATAGGCCCGAAGGGCACCGACGCCCAGCTGCGGGCACGCGGCATCGATGCGTTCCGGCGCGACCTCGATGCGCTCTTGCCCGACATGCCCCAGTCGGTCGCCGCCTTGCGGTCCATGGACGACGTCAAGCACCTCGACGTGCGGGTGAATCGGTTGCGTCGCTGGCACACCGACGGACTGCTCTGCATCGGCGACGCCGCCCACGCAATGTCTCCACTGGGTGGAGTCGGCATCAACCTGGCCATCCAGGATGCCGTCGCGGCCGCGACCGTGCTGGCCGAACCCTTACGGCGCCACCGCGTCACCGAACGCGACCTGGCCGCGGTCCGTCGTCGCCGCGGGCTGCCCGCCGCGCTGACCCAGACGGCTCAGCGAGTGCTGCAGACCGTGTTACTACGCCCGGTCTTTCGTGATGCGGATCCCAAACCGCCCGCGCTGCTGCTGAGCGTGTTGCACTGGCTGCCCTCGCTGTCGGCCGTGCCCGCGTATTTCGTCGGCGTCGGGGTCAGACCTGAGCATGCACCGGCATTCGCTCGACGCTCAGTGCAGGGGCGCGATGGCTGACACCGCGATACGCATCGGGATTCTGGGGGCGGCCAGAATCGCACCGCTGGCGTTGATCAATCCCGCCAAGGAGAACCCAGAGGTCGTCGTGGCCGCGGTGGCGGCCCGCGACGCGGCGCGCGCGCGGGCGTTCGCAGAGAAACACGGAATCGCTTCGGTGCACGTCGATTACGCGGCGCTGATCGCCGCCCCCGATATCGACGCCGTTTACAACCCGTTGCCGAACGGCCTACACGGACGTTGGACCCGCGCCGCACTGGCCGCGGGCAAACACGTGCTGTGCGAAAAGCCGTTCACCGCCAATGCGGCCGAGGCGCGCGAAATCGCCGAATTGGCAGCAGATTCGGATCGCGTGGTGATGGAGGCCTTCCATTACCGCTATCACCCGATGATGCTGCGCGCCGAGGAAATCATCGCCTCCGGCGAACTGGGCGTGCTGCAGCACGTGGAGGCCGCGTTGTGTTTCCCGCTGCCGAAGTTCTCCGACATCCGCTATAACTACGGGCTTGCCGGCGGTGCGACGATGGACGCCGGCTGCTACCCGGTGCACATGGCTCGCACGTTCGGTGGATCCATCCCAAAAGTCGTTTCGGCACATGCCAAACTGCGTGATGCACGGATCGACCGAGCCATGACCGCCGATTTGCGGTTCCCGGCCGGCCAGACCGGTCGGGTGCGCTGCTCGATGTGGTCTTCGCGGCTGCTGCAGATCAGCGCCCGGGTGATCGGCGAACACGGGGAGCTGCGCATCCTGAATCCCGTGCTACCACATTATTTCCATCGGCTCGCGGTGCGGTCGCGGCGGGGCAAACGGGCGGAACGGTTCGGGCGCCGGAGCTCCTACGCATATCAGCTGGATGCTTTCGCCGCGGCGGTGCTGCGCGGCGAACCGATCAAGACAACCCCGAGCGACGCGGTCGACAACATGACCGTCATCGATGCGATCTACCGCGCCGCGGGCCTCCCGCTGCGTTACCCGAGCTGAACCTCCGACAGCAACCGGCGTGCGGCCTCGACACACGGACGCAGGCGGTCGATCGGACTCACCCCCGCCAGTGCCAATGAGCGCCTGGGAACTTCGATTTCGAGCACGATGTGGCCGGGCAGCGCCCACAGCAGGTCGTGCAGCGGAAGTTCACCGTCACCGGGGACCATGCGTTCGAACATGGCTTCCTTTATGTAATTGTCTACGTAATTGTCTACGTAATTGTCGACTCGCGGTCGCAGCGTTGTGTCGTTGAGCTGGGCGTAGCCGATCTGATCGGCATCGATCGCGGCCAGCTCGGCGGCGCCGGAACCCGACCGCACCAGGTGCATGGTGTCGATCAACAACCGAAATTCGTCGCGGCCCACGTAATGCTTGGCGGCCAGCGCCGAGTTCACGTCGCCGATGGTCAGGCCGGGCACCGGTTCGACGACCGTATCGATATCGCGCTGGGCGGCAAGCTCGGTCAGCGCAGCGAACTGGTCAAGCGTTCGGGGCAGGTCGGGGTCCAGGCTGACCACGTTGATCCGGGGGACACCGAGCTCGGCCAGCACGTCGAGGTCGCCGCGCAGTGCGCTGACGTCGGCGCCGGGCAGCACGAGAAACCCGTCACCCAGCGAGATGGTCACGCCCCGGTGGTCCATCGCGGCGAGCAGGTCTTTGCGCAGACCGGCGTCGTCCCTCAGGGAGAAGGGCGGATAGCCTAACGGAACCAGCGGCATCCCCTGCACGGCCACCGACACGTAGCGGCATCCCAGGTCCGCGGCGAGATTGACCAATTCGATTGGGGGCATCCCGAATACGCTGAGCATGCCGATACCGAGGCGATCCGTACGCCCCGAGGCGGTCATGCGGGGCGACCGACCAATTGGGCCAAATGCGTTGCACCCTCAGCTGTTTGGGTTGTCAGCACGATCCGACCGGTCGTGGCCGGTTGTTCGATGATCGGCGCCTCCAGGACCATGTTGTCGCGGATGAAGGCCACGTGGTCTTGCAGATGCGCGCCCGTGAATTCGGTCCAGGCGGCGGCCGACGGCGGATCCAGCACGACGGTCAGTTCGTAATAGTCCGCGGTCAGCGACTTCGGGGGTTCCACCTGAATGAGCCCGAGCTGCATGGTCTCGGGACCCAACGTATAGACGGTGGTTCGCCCGATGTCACAGGTGGTGAGGACGTCGGCCGGTTTCACCGGAGCGTTCGGATCCGTGGCCGGGCACTTCACGGCGGGCGTTGTCGGTTGTGACTTCGTCACCGGCCGAACCGGCAGCGGTGCGATCTTCACAACCGGCCGGGGTGGCGGGGGCGGCGGGGCGGTCGTGCTGGGCGGCGCGGTGGACGACGAGTTGGGCGGCGCCGTCTTATGCGCCTGCTGGCAGCCGCACATCACCGCGGCGAGCAGACCGACGGACCCAAGCCAGGCGGCGGCGATGCGCGCGCTAAAACGACGGTGAATCATCGCCAATGCACTCTACTCGCAGGATCATTGATTTCGCCTCCGACGGGAACTCCTGCACCGCAATTTCTTTGGTGCTTTTCAGCGCCGTCCGTAGAGTTTGCTGACATCGGCGAGGGCCGCCGGAAGGGTCGGGCCTGCGCGCACACGGTACGCCGACGCGCACGGCGCTGCGCTCTTTACCGACACTACGAATATAGAGTAGGGTCGCGTTGCAGGAGAGGCATGGATAAACGACGCAAGCCCAACCCCGCCGAACGCCGCCGCGATTTATGCGATGCGGCGATCAGGTTGCTGGCCGATGACGGGGCCAAGGGGTTGAGCCACCTGAAGGTCGATCGCAAGGCCGGGGTGCCGGACGGTACGACCTCGTTCTACTTCCGCACGCGATCGGCGTTGCTGCGGGCTGCGGCCGAACGCTCGGCCGAGCTCGACCTCGCTGAGCTACAGGCCGTCGCGGACAGTTCCGATGGCGGCGCACCCTCACGGCTGTCGCAGGTGGTCATCCAGTCCGGCAGCGATCCGCAGTTGTACCGGACGAGGGCCCGATACGAGCTGACGATGCAGGCCACCCGCGATCCCGCGCTGGCCGCGATTCTGCAGCAGGCCACCGACGAGTTCACCAAACTGCATCGGGAGATTCTCGTACAGCTCATGCCGCACGGCGCCGAGCTGGATCCGGCCGTCGTCGAGGACCTCAGCAACGTCACGCTGACGTTCATCAACGGCTTGCTGCAGCGGTTCGCACACGGCGACCGCATCGTCGACAGTCCCGAACAGCTCGACGGAATCCTGTCGGCGATCGCGGCCGGGATCTTGAAGCGTTCGGCCAAGGGCCGGCTCACACAGAGCGGCGGACTGCGAGTGTTGCGCAGCCGGGCGGCCGGGTCCGGGTGAGAGTTCCGCCGGGACACGCGGGCTATGGCTCTTGTCAGGGCACCCGCTGTATGGTTCTCTACGAGAATAGAGTAAGTCCACGTTCATGCGCCGTTTTCAGCGGAGCTTGCGCAGATATCAAAGCCACGCAATTAAGCGGAGTGTATAAATTGCCCAACCGAATCCAGCGCTGCGACGCTGGCGGCGCTAGCCCTGGTGCAGGTCATGTGGGCAGCTAAAACTGCAGGGGTAGGAGGGATTTCGTGACGGCGAGCACCGATAGCCATGTTCGTTTCGACCCATACGATGTCGGGCTGATTGCCGACCCGTACCCCATGTTCGCGCGATTGCGCGACGAGGCACCGCTTTACTACAACGCCGAATACGACTTTTTTGCGCTCAGCCGCTACGCCGATGTCAGCAAGGCGCTCGTCGACCACGAGACATACAGCTCGGCGCGGGGGGCGATCCTGGAGCTGATCAAGGCCAACCTCGAGATCCCGCCGGGCATGTTGATCTTCGAAGACCCGCCGATCCACGATGTGCATCGCAAACTGTTATCGCGGATGTTCACCCCACGCCGGATCGCCGCGCTCGAACCGATGATCCGCGAATTCTGCGCTCAGCTGCTGGATCCACTGGTGGGCAATGGACACTTCGACTTCGTCACCGACCTCGGTGCGCAGATGCCGATGAAGGTCATCAGCATGCTGCTCGGCATCCCCGAAGACGACCAGGAATACATCCGCGACCGGGGCAACGCGCAGCTGCGCACCGAGGCCGGCAAGCCCATGGATGCCGCCGAGCATGGCCTATCGGTGGGTGAACAGTTCGAGGCGTACATCGACTGGCGCGCCGAACATCCGTCCGACGACATCATGACCGAGCTGCTCAACGTCGAATTCGTGGACGAAACCGGCACCACCCGGCGGCTGTCTCGCGAAGAGATCCTGGTGTACCTCAACGTCGTGGCCGGGGCCGGCAACGAAACGACCACCCGGCTGATCGGTTGGTCCGGAAAGGTTCTCGCCGAGCACCCCGATCAGCGCCGCGACCTCGTCGAGAACCCGACGCTCATCGAAGCGGCCATCGAGGAATTACTGCGGTACGAGCCGCCGGCGCCGCACGTTTCGCGTTACGTGACCCGCGACGTCACCGTGCACGACCAAACCGTGCCCGAAGGCAGCGTGATGATGATGCTTATCGGATCGGCGTGCCGCGACGAAGCCCAGTTCGGCTCCGATGCGGGCGATTTCAACATTCACCGCAGCGTCCGACCGCATCTCACCTTCAGCATGGGAACCCACTTCTGCCTGGGGTCGGCGCTGGCCCGCCTCGAAGGCCGCGTCGCCCTGGAGGAGATTCTGAAGCGATTCCCCGAGTGGGAGGTCGACCTGACCAACGCAGTCCTCAGCCCTACCTCCACGGTCCGGGGCTGGGAGTGCATGCCGGCACTGGTGTCGTGATGACCGGCCGAGTCGAGGGCAAGGTCGCTTTCATCAGCGGAGCCGCGCGCGGTCAGGGCCGCAGTCACGCCGTCCGTCTGGCGCAAGAGGGCGCCGACATCATCGCGATCGACGTCTGCGGGCCGATCGAAAACCTGGCGTACCCACACTCGACGCCCGAAGACCTCACCGAGACTGCGGATCTGGTCAACAACCTCGACCGGCGCATCGTGACCGCTCAGGTGGACGTCCGCGACTACGACGCGCTGAAGGCCGCCGTCGACAACGGCGTCGAACAGCTCGGGCGTCTCGACATCATCGTCGCCAACGCGGGAATCGGCACCTTCGGCAACAAGCTGCACAAGATCGGCGAGCAGATCTGGCAGGACATGATCGATGTAAACCTTTCCGGCGTCTGGCACACCGTGAAAGCCGGTGTTCCCCACATCCTCGCCGGTGGACGGGGTGGATCCATCGTGCTGACAGGTTCGGTCGGATCGCACAAGGCCATGGCTTACACCGGCCACTACATCGCCGCCAAACACGGTGTCCTGGGCCTGATGCGGGCATTCGCGGTGGAGCTGGGCCAGCACAGCATCCGGGTGAACTCGGTGCACCCGAGTCAGGTCAACACGCCGATGACCATGAATGACATCACCTTCCGGCTGTTTCGACCGGATCTTCAGAATCCGGGGCCAGAGGATTTCGCGCCGTTCTCGCAAATGACCCACATGATGCCGGTGCCGTGGGTGGAAGCCGTCGACATCAGCAACGCCGTCCTGTTCCTCGCCTCTGACGAATCTCGTTACATCACGGGCGTTTCGCTGCCAGTCGATGCGGGCGCATTGCTCAAATAGGCACTAACTCCAAGTGAAAGAAGAGGCCCATGCCCGAATATGACTACGTAAAGTTGAAGAAGGAAGCCGAGCAGTACATCAAGTTCGAAAAAGACAAGAAGAACCGGATCGCGTACATCACCTTCAACCGGCCGGAGGAGCTCAACTCGACCACGCTGGGCATGCGGCACAACTATGCGGACCTGATCCACAAGTGCAACGTGGACGACGAGGTCAAGGTGGTCGTGATCCGGGGTGAGGGAGAAGATTTCGGCAGCGGCGGCGATCTGCCCGAGCAGCGTCCGATGCTGGAGAACCCCGGCTTGCCGCTCCATCACGAACTCGCGATCAACGACGACGACGTCAAGTACCCACCGGGCGGTTCGTACCGCTACCTGTCCACAGTGACCGACTTCTACGCCAAGGCACGGGCCGGAAACCGTCCGCTGCAGGAGCTTCGGAAGATCAGCATCATCGAGGCCAAGGGCTACTGCTACGGGTGGCACTTCTATCAGGCCGGCGACGCCGACCTGGTGATCTCGTCCGATGACGCCCTGTTCGGGCACCCGGCCTTCCGTTACGTGGGCTGGGGACCGCGGCTGTGGTGGTGGGCCGAAACGATGGGCCTGCGCAAGTTCTCCGAGATGCTCTTCACCGGAAGGCCGTTCAGCGCGAAGGAGATGTACGACTGCGGCTTCGTCAACAGTGTGGTACCACGCGACAAGCTGGAGGCGGAGACCGAGAAGTACGCGCTGGCCTGCTCCAAGTCGCGCCCGACCGACACGGTCGCGGTCCAGAAGACCTTCCTCGAGCTGTACAAGCAGCATAAGGGCGAGTACTTCGGCAGCCTGCTCACCGGCATGGTCGAGGGCATGCTGCCGATGATCCAAAACGACGCGGAAGAGGTCGACCTCACCGAAGGTACTTTCAACAAGGGCCTCAACAACGTGGTCAAGGACAACGACTTGAACTTCCCGCCGGAGTGGCGCCTGAGCCGCTCCGGCCGCGCGAAGCCCTGACAATTTTGGCGAGGCGTGCGTGTCCGCGCTGACGGGTATCAGGGTTGTTGAGTTAGCCGAATCCGTCGCGGGGGAGTACTGCGGGAAGCTGCTTGCCGACTTCGGCGCCGAGGTCATCAAGATCGAGCCGCCGAAGGGCGGCAGCGCGACGCGCGCCATGGCGCCCATCCTCGCCGACGGCTGCGAAGGCAGCGCACTGTTCGCCTACCTGAACACCAACAAACGCTCCGTCGTTCTGGACCTGCGCTCGGCCGCCGACGCCGAGCGGCTACACCGGCTGATCGACACCGCCGACGCGGTCATCGAATGCCGGTCCACGGGCTGGGCCGGGCGCCATCCGTCCGTGGTGTTCTGCTCCATCACCCCATACGGCCTTGGGGTGCCGGCGGAATTCGACAATGCGCGGAGCATCAACGTGTTCCACGCCAGTGGGTGGGGATACCACACTCCGAGCCACCCTGACCCCGCAAAGCCCCCGCTGCAGGGACCGGGCCGCTTTCTGGGCGACTACGAGGCCGGGCTGGAGGCGGCACTTTGTGTCGCGGCGTCGCTGTGTGGGCGCCTGCACACCCGCCAGGGCGAGTTCATCGACGTCTCTGGGCAGGCCGTGTTGGTCTCACGCGCCGATTGCATCCTGGGCCGCATCGTCACCGGCGAGGTGCCCGCCGCCGGTGCGCGCGACGATTACGATCAGGCCGGGCCGGCGTCGTTCTTCGCCTGCGCGGATGGCTTTGTCTACCTGTACGTGACCAGCGGGGCCCATTGGGCCGGGGTCAAAACCCTGATGGGCCATCCGGAATGGCTCGATGCGTTCGAGGACGACTGGCTGGAGTTCTCCGTCACCGCCGAGAAGGTCACCGCGTTTCAGCGAGGTTTTGCCGCCTGGGTAGCCGGCCTGCCCAAAGAGCAGGCATCGGAAAGGGCCCAGCGGTTCGGCGTGCCGCTGGTGCCCGTGAATAACGCTGTGGATCTGCATCACTCACCACAGTATCGCCATCGCGGCTTCTTCCAACGGGTTCGCCATCCAGTACTCGGTGAAGCGGCGTACCCGACCGTGCCATACGCGTTCAGCGCCTCGCCCGCGCGAATCACCTGTACAGCACCGATTCTCGGCGAGCACACACTGCCGATCATGGGGAGTATCGACACCCCCCGACCACGGCCGGCGGTCAAGTCGGCGCAACACAAGCCACCCAAGACCCCGCGGGGCGGGCCGCTGGAAGGCGTGCGCATCGTCGAGCTCACCAAGGTATGGGCCGGCCCGTATGCCGGAAAGCTACTGGCGATGCTGGGTGCCGAGGTCATCAAGGTCGAGACGGCCGACAGCCCCGAGGAGATGCGCGCCTACGGCGGCGCCGACATCAACCACGCGCCCTACTTCTTGAGCATCAATCCCGAAATCCTCAGCGTGGACCTCGATATCAAGTCCACAGAGGGCATGGCACGGCTGCGCGAGCTAATCGCCCGCAGCGACATCGTCATCAACAACCTGCGGCCGGGCGCCATGGAACGCCAAGGCCTTGGGTATCAACAGCTCACCGAGATCAAACCCGACATCATCTCCGTGTCGATCAAGATGTGGGGCAACGACGGGCCACTGGGTCACCAAACCGGCTATGCGCCATGCTTTGCCGCGTTGGCCGGGGCGGCGTCGCTGGTCGGCTATCCCGGTGGAGCCCCGCTGGGGACCAGCATGCGTTATGGCGACTCGACGGTGGGTGCGGTCGCCGCATACGCCGCCGTGGTGGCACTGCTGCATCGGGAGCTCACTGGCACGGGACAATTCGTCGATGTGTCGGCCGTGGAGACGCTCTCCTCGATGATAGGTGACTGCCTGCTGGAGCAGTCGCTGACGGGGCGACCTCTGGGTCCGGGCGGCAATGCCCACCCGGACATGTGCCCGCACGGCTGCTACCCCTGTGCCGACGGCGCGTGGATCACGCTAGCGGTCGCGAACGATGCCGAATGGCAACGATTGTGCGAGGTACTCGGCGCCGCGGCACTGGCCGACGAACCCCGCTACGCCAACGCCGACGCGCGGCACCGCCACGCCGAAGCCCTCGACGCGGACCTCGCCCGACTCACCCGAGACCAGGACGCCGAGCGGCTGGCGGAACGGCTGCGCGCAGCCGGCGTGCCGGCCGGCAAGAGCGCCTCATCGCTGGATGTGGTTGCCGATCAACGGCTGTGGGATCGTGGGCTGTACCGATTCGTCACCGATCACCGGGAAGGCCAGCGACCGGTGCTGGGGCCGTCCTGGCGGATGGCCCGCTGCCCGGCCCGGATCGAGCGCGGCGCGCCAAACCTGGGCGAAGACACCGACTACGTTCTATACGCGATACTTGGCAAGCAACCGATGGGCGGAACATGACGGTACTGGCGCGCACTGCGGCCCTGGTCACCGGCGCCAGCAGCGGCATCGGTGCGGCAACGGCTCAAGCGTTGGCGGCCCAGGGATCGGCGGTGGCTCTGCTCGCGCGCCGGGCGGACCGGTTGGACGCGCTGAAATCTCGGATCGAATCCGCCGGTGGCACAGCGCTGGCGGTGGCCGCCGACGTGACCGATGCCGAGCAGGTGGCGGCCGCAGTGCGGCGCACCGTTGCCGAGCTCGGGCGCCTGGACATCCTGGTGAACAACGCGGGCCTGATGCAATCGGCACCCGCGAGCAAGGCGTCGCTGCAGGACTGGGACCAGATGGTGTCCGTGAACGTGCAGGGCGTCCTTTACGCCACCCGCGCGGCGCTTCCCCACCTGATCGACGCGGCCGCCGACTCGCCGCGCGGGGTGGCCGACCTTGTCACGATCAGTTCCACCGCCGGCTGGGTGGCCCGGCCGAACACCGCGGTGTACTCACTGACCAAGTTCGGCGTGAACGCCTTCAGCGAGGGCCTTCGCCAAGAGGTGCTCGGCAAGCGGGTCCGGGTCGGGGTGGTGGGCCCCGGAACCGTCGACACCGAAATCTTCAGCCACCTCGCCGAAACGTCACGCGAGGCGTTCGAACGACAGACCGCCGGCATGGTCATGCTGCGGCCCGACGACATCGCGGATGCCGTGTTGTTCATGGTGACGCGTGACCGCCGGGTCGCGGTCAATCACATGTTGGTGCGCTCTGCCGAGCAGACCTGGTAGCGGCGTAGTCTGGGTGATCGGCGACCATTACGGGTTGCCGTTCCCGGCAGACCCCGCGGCGCTCTTCAGCGGGGGAGCGCCGTTTCTGACCGATGCGTTTCGGGCCTCGGGTGTGCTGCGGAAGGACAGCATCGCTCGGATCAGCGACTTCCGAGAGATCAGCGGTGGCAGCACGGGACGCAAGGTTGTGCTGTCGATCGAATACGAGCGGCCCGCAGCGGATCTGCACACCGACCTGTTCGTCAAGTTCTCCCGTGATCTCGACGATCCGGTACGCGATCGCGCCAAGACCAAGATGGAGTCCGAGGTCCGGTTCGCCTCGTTGGCACGTGCGCCGCAATTCCCCATCGCAGTGCCCAGCCCGCAATTCGCGGACTATCACAGGGATAGCGGCACCGGGATTTTGATCACCGAGCGAATCACCTTCGGTGTCAACGGGGTCGAACGCCAATACCACAAGTGCCTCGATTACGAGATGCCGGCGCCGCTGGAGCATTACCGCGCGCTGCTGACCGCGCTGGCACGGCTTGCCGGCGCGCACCGGTCCGGTCGGCTACCCGCGGAACGCACGGCGCACTTTCCGCTGGATGTGCAGGCCGCGACGGTCGGCGACCGACCGTCGCGGTCCATGGACAAATTGGAACGACGGGTGAATCAGCTGATCGAATTCATCGGCACCCATCCTGGCCTGGTGCCCGCCGGCGTGGGCTCGTCCGAGTTTCTGATGCATTTTGCCAATGAGGCGCCACGATTGGCCCGCTCCGAGGATGCGGTTGCGGACCTTTTGGCCGCGGACGCCGACTACGTAGCGCTGTGCCACTGGAATGCCAATGTCGACAATGCGTGGTTCTGGCGTGATGGCGATGGCACTTTGCGCTGCGGCCTGATGGACTGGGGATGCGTCAGCCAGATGAACCTGGGTATGGCGTTGTGGGGGGCCATGTCTGGCGCCGAAACCGAATTGTGGGACGCCCACCTCGACGACTTGCTGGACCTGTTCGTCGCGGAATTTCACAGCTATGGTGGTCCGTGCCTGGAGCCGGACAGACTGCGCCGACACATGTTGTTGTATGCCGCGGTGATGGGTGTGGCCTGGTTGCTAGACGTACCGGCGTTGATACGCAACCGATTCGATGTCGCACCGACCAGCCGGACGGACCGGCGGATCAGGGACGACGAGCGCGTGCGCGCGCCGCTGCAGATGTTGTCGAACCTGCTGCTGCTGTGGCAGCGAAACCCGGTGGGCGACCTACTTGACGAGGCACTGGAGGAGGAAGGGCGTGTCGCCTAAGGCCCCTCGTCGTCTCGGTCGTGCAGCAGCTTTTCTGGATGATGAAACAGGTTGACGCGTGGCCTTCCTCGGTCCAGGTGCGGGGGCGGCAGCCATTCGGTGTCACCCCTGGCGTTCTTGCGGGTGGTCCAGCCGCCGGGTCGCAGGAGGCGGTGCTGGGGGCCGCAGGCAAAAGTGAGGTCGTTGACGTCGGTGGTGTGGCACCTGGACCAGTCGGTGACGTGGTGAACCTCGCAGTAGTAGCCGGATGTGGTGCAGCCCGGGGCCGAACAACCACGATCCTTCGCGTACAGGACGATTCGCTGGCTCGGTGACGCCAGGCGTTTGGTGTGATACAGCGCCAGTGCCTTGCCCTTCTCGAAGATCGCCAAATAGTGATGTGCGTGCCGGGCCAGGCGGATCACGTCGCTCATCGGCAAGAGGGTGCCCCCACCCGTCAATCCATGCCCCGCGGTGGATTCCAACTCGGCCAGTGTCGTGGTGACGATGATCGAGGTCGGTAAGCCGTTGTGCTGCCCGAGCTCGCCCGACGCGAGTAGACCTCTGAGCGCAGCGTTGAGCGCGTCGTGGTTGCGTTGGGCACCGCTGCGGGAATCCTTTTCGATGGTCTCCTCACTCGGAGATCCCTGCGCGCAGGGGCTTTCGTCATTGGGATTGCACATGCCGGGGGCGGCGAGTTTGGCCAAGACGGCTTCGACGGTGGCGCGCGCTTCGGGGGTTAGCCAGCCGCGCAGCTGCGACATGCCGTCGGCTTGCTGGTTGCCCAGGGTCAGGCCGCGCTGGCGGGCGCGGTCCTCGTCACTGTAGTTGCCGTCGGGGTTGAGGCAGTCCGCCAAGATGGTGGCCAGCTCGTGAAGCTGTTCGGGCCGATACCGGGTGCCTTCGGTGGCGAGTTTGGCCTCCGCGTGCTCGCGGGTGGCAGCATCTATCCAGCCGGGCAACTGGTGGTAGAACTTGCGGATCACCGAGACCTGTCCGGTGCCGAGTGTGCCGCGGCGTTGGGCGGCCGCGGTGGCGGTCAGGGCCGGTGCCACGGGTTCGCCGGTAAGGCCATGGCGCGGGCCCAGATCCCGCGCCTCCTTGATGCGGCGGGTCGCTTCGGCGCGGCTGATCAGCGTCGCCTCTGCTATCGCATGCGGCAGCGTACCGCCGAGATCTTGCGGCGTCGCCTGGCGGGCAAGGTTATTGATGAGCGGATACTCGATGGCCGGCAATCGGCGGCGCACCTTCTCGCAGCGCTCCAGCATCGCCAACTGTTCGCGGGTGGCCAGCGCGTCACAGTCATAAGCGATCAGATCGTCAACGGCAGCATCGATGGTCTCAAAAGCCGCCGCCAAGGCCTCCCGATCTACGCTCACACCTCGAAGCTAGCGGAGCCTACCGACAAAAAGCGCCACCCTGATGCCAGTGAAGCCACAGTGGCACAAGTGATTTCAGTGGGCCCAGGACGGGCTGGTGGTCAGTACCTCGACGCCATTGTCGGTGATATGCACCGTGTCTCGACGGAACACCGCGCCGACGCCCTGCTGCCACACATACGCGGTGAGCGCCAACACCATCCCGGCGTCGAGTCGGTTGTGTTCGCCTGCGGCCAAGAGCGCTTCGGACACTACCGGCGGATCGAACCCCAGGCCCAGGCCGTGCGCGACCGGCATGGCCGGGATCGGTTCACCCGCCGCGTCATACGCGGCAAGCAGATCGCGGGTGTCCGCGCCTGCCCGGCAGGCGGCAAGCATCCTGGCGTACAACCGATCCGAGCGCTCGAAGAGCTCGCGGGCCTCGGCGGTGACGCTAGCACCGGCCGGCCAGGTTCGGCCGACCTCGGCGACGTAGCCATTGGCCAGGGCGCCGGCGGCAAAGGCCACGAGGTCGCCCGACCCGACCTCGTGCGCGGCAGCGCACCGCCCCGGCTGTTCTCGCGACGTCACCCACGCGGCGTCCTGGGTGGCGGGCGTGCTCACCCCACCCGCGGCCATGGCCTCCATCATCACCCCGGCCAGCGTCCGCTCCGAAACACCCGGCGCCAATTCGCCCAGCGCGGTGGCCAGTCCGTGTTCGGCGACACGCAATGCCTGATCCATCGCCGCGATTTCATCGGCCGTCTTGATGCGCCGCGCCGCACGCATCGCAGGCTCGGCGTCGACCAGCTCGGCATTGGGAAACGCGTCGGGTAACAGTGCGGCGAAAGTCGGTGTGATCGCGTCGGTTCCGACCCGCCGGGCCGACTCGGCTCCGTCGATCTTCTTCAGGACGTCGATGAGCGTTATCGGGTTCCAGGCCAGCCCATACAGGTGATCGCGACCGATCTCCTCCGGAACACCCTCATCGTCGGTGCTGTTGAGGTAGATGTCTCCGGTGGCGCGCACCAGCACACACATCGGACCGAAGGGCCGGGTGCCGGCGATCCACAGCTGCGGGGCGCCGGTGACGTAACGGATGTTGGCCTGCCGGCCCAGCACCAGGATGTCGAGGCCGTGCCGCTCCATCTGGACCAGCGCCCGTTCGCGACGGCCCGAACGCAAAGCGCGCGCGTCGGGCAGGACCTCAGTCACCATAGGGGGTATAGGGGTAGTCGGTAATCGGTGTGTAGCCCTCTTCGGTGATCACCACGATCTCCTCGCTGCGATAGCCTCCGGTGCCGTCCTCCCACACCACGGGTTCCAGCACCAGAACCATGCCGGGCGGAAAGACGAAGTTGTCGTCGAACTCCTCGCCGAGATCCGTTCCGATCATCGGAGCTTCGGCGGGGTAGGTACCGATCCCGTGGCCCAGGTACAAGTGCGGCAGCCATGGTTTGCGGCCGCCGTTTGCCGCGATCGCCGCGCGCGCCAAGTCACCCGAGGTCACGCCGGCTTTGGTGACCGCGAGCGTGGCGTCCAAAATCGCGCGCCACCGCCGGAATTGGTCTTGCTGTCTCGGGGTGGGTGACTCGCCGACAATCCAGGTGCGCCCGAAGTCTGAGCAGTAGCCGTGGTAGGTGATGCTGATATCGGTCCACAACACATCGCCGGTGGCCAGTTCCCGAGCGGTCGGGAGCAGCGGCAGCGCGAGATCACCGTGCGTCGTCCACACCCCCTCCTCCCGCGAAATCGGCATCACCTGCCAGATCGCCTCCAGCATGTTGGTGGTGGCGCCGAGTTCGAACGCGCGCCGGACGAAGGTGGCCGAAAGATCGATCTGTCGCACGCCGGGCCTCAGTGCCTGCTGCACATCGACGATCGCTTGTTCGGTGATGCGAGCCGCCGTGCGCAGACACGACAACTCGTCGCGGGTCTTCACCAATTGCGCGGCGCCGAGCACGATCGCCGCATCCGTCGGGGGCCCCGCGGGGAATAGCGTGGCCGCCGCCCGCCGCATGGCACCCGTGAGTTCGTCGACGGCGATGTGTGCTCCCGGCCGGACGATACCGGACAGCGTCCGCGCGAAATCACGGACACCATAGTCGGATTCGAGGTAAGCGGGGCCATGCAGATGGTCGTCCGGCACGGGATACTCCGCCGACGCCCCGCTGCGGAACGGCATGAACAGGTGCGGATGTACGTCCTCGGCGAGCACGACGGCGACTGGGCGCTCCACGTGTGACAGGCCCGCGTCCAGCAGCGGCCAGCTGGCGCCCGTCGCGTATCCGACGTAGCCGTTCATCAGCAAGATCAGCGCGTCGACACCGTGTTCGGCCATCGCGGACCGCAGCCGCGCTGCGGTCTCGGTGCGCATGCGGGCCCAGTCCGGCTCATCGGGGATGTCGAGCGCGCAGGGGTGGGCGGTCAGTGAGTTCGTCATGCGGAGATTCCCAGGAACTTCCTGATATTGTCGCCGACAACCCGAACGGCATCGTCGGGGCCGACGGCGTCGACCACCGCGGCGAGCGACCTCTCCGAATAGCCGAAAGTGCTTTCGTTGTGCGGGTAATCGGAGGACCACATCAGCTTGTCGATTCCGATCTCGTCGATCTGGCACATACGAACGGGCAGCCGGGCGCCCGCGTCATCGGAAACCCCGGGATATCGGTGGCTGTGGATCCTTCGGTCATCGTGCTCCTCGGTGGTCAACCTGCGCGGTCGCTTGTACTGGTTCGCCGCCGGCCGCCCCCACGTGGACCGGCGCGCGCCACAGACCGACGATCGCGTCGATCAGCCCTTCGGCGGCGACGGGCCACGCCGAACGCGACCGCGGTCCGTGCTCCGCCAGTGCGCCTTCGTGTTCCGCACACGTGTGCATGAGCAGGTTGCGGACCATCACCATTCGTTCGGCGCGCACTCGCTTGGGCAGCTCCGGCAGGCAGCGGTTGATGCCGTCAAGCGTCCGCACCAGCAACGGCGACGCCAGCGCGTCTTTGGTGACCACATGGCGGTACGTCGGATCGGCCATGGCCTGCGCGGCGAACCGCGCGTACCAGGTCGGGGTGCCCAGCGCGGACAGGTGATCGGTCAACGGGCGCACCAACGCGCCGACCCAGTCTCGTAGCTCGGCCGAATCGCCGATGGCGGCTAACATCTGGGCACGCAGCTCCTCGATAGGCTCGCGATGCTTGCTATCGATAGCGCGGAGCAGGTCGACTCTGGTGCCGAAGTGGTAGCACGCCGCGGCATTGTTGCCCTGTCCGGCCGCTTCGCTTATCTGCCGGTTCGACACCGCGTACATCCCGCGTTCGGCGAAAAGCACCTCGGCAGCAGACAAGATGGTCTCTCTGGTGCCCGTCGAGCGGGCGGCGCGCTCGGCAGTCATCGCCTCAGTGAACACCTAGCGTCACATTAAATCAAGCAATTTATTTTTCCCGCTAAGGCGGGACTCGAGTGGGCAGCAATGCGTCCCGTTCCACGAGGGCCTGCTGTCGGTCGGATCCAACAGGGGGCACGCGCGCCACCCGTCCTGGTCGGCGAATCTTAAAGCGGTGCAACGGGTCACCGTGCGCCGTCATGGCCACCCGTTCGCGGCGACGGTGCAACTGCCGGGTGGCGCGGAGCGTGACCAAGCGTGGGAGGATGCGCTGGCGTCCTGGCCGAATTATCGGCTCGCCCAGGAATTCGCCGGCGGGCGCCGGTTTCGGCTCTTTCTTCTCACGCCGACCGCCCTATTCGCAGAATGTGGTTAGCGCGCAACAGGTACTCCGGCCAAGCGTGCGGCCACGCATCGAAGGGTTTTGCCGCGGGAGGCGTAGTCAACCCGCATGGTTGTTCGTCAGGTGCGCAATCGCGGTGCCCCAGACCGATTTCGCACCGGCGTCGCCCACGCGGTAGATCTGGACCATCGACGAGACTCCCACCGCCAGCACCAATATCGCGACGAGTAACCGGGTAGCGGCGCGGGTCTTGCCGGATCGGCGTTCGATCAGCCCCACCACGACCAGCACGACGGCGGCGGCCAGCAGTGCGGCGGAGAAATAGGACATCAGGCTGCCCCGCTCGGCGTGCTCGCGCAGGATCGGGCTGGGATTCGTTCGCAAGCCGTAGAGCCAGCCGCCGGCGTTGATGGTGATGGGTGTCAATACCATCGTGGCCGCGGCCAGGAGCAGCGTGAGCCACATCAGCTGCCCGCGCCGGGCCGCCGGCCAGAGCCCGCAAACGATTTCCAGCAGGGCGGTTAGCGGCACCAGCACCAACACGAAATGCAGCAGTAGTGCATGGGCCGGCATGCCGTTGATGACGTTCATGGCATCCCCGAAGCGGTGGCGCAGCGCCTAGCCGCCGAGTCCCTTCTTGATGGCCGCATCTTGCTTTTGGCCGACATCGTTGACGAAGTCCGGCGGGGCCAGCGTGTCGCTCGGCCCGTCGAATTGCAGCGTGGCAAACGCCTTGCCCTCGGTGAAGAGCAGGATCACCACCCCCTTGCTGCGGTCCGGGGCATTGCCCATCAACGTCGTTCCGCCACTGCCAATGGTCGACGGTTGCGTCGTGGGATCTTTGATTACACCGCCCTGTTGACCCTTCGCTGTGTTCAACGCGTTCGTCGCATCCTCGGGATCGTCATAAACGGCGATGGTCACCTTGATCGCGTGGCTACCATCGTCGTCCTTGAAGGTGGTGGCCACGCCCGGCTGGCCGTTGGGATTGTCGGTCGGGGGCCCGGCGGTGAAGGGGACCGGGGCATTGATGTCACTGGGCCGGATGAGCAGCTTGGCGTATCCGTTGGGCTGCGCGGGCGCCGATGACGCCGGCGCGGAGCTGGTGGTCGAGATTGCCGAGGTGGCCGAACCCGACTTCGACGACTTGTTGCTGCCGCAGCCGGTCACCGACACCGCCAGTGCCGCCGTCACTGCGACGCCTGCGGCCACCGTTCGCGACATCCTCATCGCATCCAGCTCCCTTCCAGGTCTTCCTGGCGACAACTTCGGGTTGCCCCGTTTCAGTCGCACAGTACAGGGCTGCGCGGCAGGATATGCCACGCAGCGCCTAGTGGGAACCAGTGCCTACTCGAGTCGATCGCGCAGCGAGCTCAGCGTGTTCGCCAGGATGCGGGACACCTGCATCTGCGACACGCCGATCCGCTCCGCGATCTGGCTCTGGGTCATGGATTCGAAGAACCGCATGCGCAAGACCTCGCGTTCACGCTGCGGGAGGGTGGCAACCAAGACCCGCAGCGCTTCCCGGTTGGTGATGTGTTCGATCTGTGGATCGATGTCGCCGACCGAGTCGGCCACCGAGCGGGGCGTTCCGGAGCTGTCCGCGCCGAGCGGCGCATCGAGGGAGTCGAGCCGGTAGGCGTCACCCGCGACGAGGCACTCGACGATCTCCTCGCGCGGAACCTCGAGCACCTGGGACAGCTCGCCCGCGGTGGGTGCGCGCCCGAGCTGCTGGGACAGTTCAGCGGTCGTCCTGCTGATCTGCACGTGCAGCTCGCGCAGCCGCCGCGGCACGCGCATGCCCCAGCTGTAGTCGCGGAAGTAACGCCGGACCTCGCCCATCATGGTGGGCACGGCGAAACCGATGAAGCTCGGCCCTTTCGCGGGGTCGAATCGGTTGACGGCGTTCATCAGCCCCAGCCGCGCGACCTGAATCAGGTCCTCGAGGCCTTCGCCCCGACGGGCGAAGTGACTGGCCACGTGATCTGCCAGCGGCAGGCATCGTGACACGATGCGTTCGCGCTGGTGGGCGTACTCGTTCGATTCGGCGGGCAACTGCTGCAGCACCAAGAACATTTCGACGACATCGTCGTAGGAATCGTCCGTCCTGGCGGTGGGTGGTGGGGCTGGCCGCGTTGCAGAAATTACAGTGGTCATCGGCTGGCGCACCCTACGTTCGCTCGATGAATCCGGTAAACGGTTGCGGCAGAACAAGTTTGCATGCTGACTCTCTCCTAGAGTCGTATGCAGTGGGCGGTTGCAGTCACACGCAATTCTCGCCCCTACTGCATATCGATCCGCCGGACGGTCGATTGGCCGACGCACGAAGGAGCAGGAACTGACTGGGGCTGATTCGCCGGAGCCATATCAAACTCAGTAGCCGTGCGGCTGACTGGACCGCTTTGAGCTAAACGGCGACGCATCCATAACGGACTTCATTGCAGACTATACCCCCCTGCCCCCTGCCCGGCGACCGCGTAGGTTAATAGCTTCATATGAACTCTGAACAATTTCCGCGGTGTACAAGTGGGGGGTAGCTAAGCCCGCGGGCCCGGGAGTTAGGGCAGTCGTGGACGCGCCATATCATAGTCGAGCTGGGGCGTTGCGGTCCACGCCGCGGCCAAGGACGTCACGCCGGGCACTGTGGCAAACACATTTCGCTGGTTTGCGATGGATCTCGACGATGCAGACGCAACCACCGATTTCCAGCGGGCGCAACCGTCGAGGCGCTTACCCGCCCGGGCCGCGGCGGTGACGGCGGGCCGGGCGCGCCGATCGGTGCAAAGGGGCATTCCGCCCAATCACCCGGTGTCCGTTTGCTCGATACGGTGAGATCCGCTACGCGGCATCTATCTCGCCGGCGATTTGTCGCGTGCTGTAAGAAGGTCGAATCCTCGGTTGCGGCAGACGGTTTCGTCGGTCGCCTCGACCGCCAAACACCGCACTAATGCGCTACCGCGATCACCACGCAGCCGGACCGTGGTCGGTGCCCGACATTCACCACCTGATCTGTAGCACAGTATCTGTAGCACAGTGAAGCACCGCCCTGGGGCGCCGGCAAACTATTGACCGGCCGCGTCCTAGGCCGGGCGGCCCGGTGATCGCAAGGTCATGACGAGGTGCGCCGCGGACGGTCGGTGCCGACCGAGCTTCCCGGTAAAATCGCACGTTATGCGTATGCGTGGCGCTCGCGGGACCTACGCTATCCAGGCCAACCGCAGGAGGGTCTTCCACGATGCAACCGAACCCGCTTGATCCGATCGCCAGCGAACGACTCTCCCACGCGGGTGAGGTATTCACGTCCGACCTGTCGATCAATGAGTTCGCTCTGCTGCACGGGGCCGGATTCGAACCCATCGAGCTGGTGATGGGGGTTTCGGTCTACCACGTGGGCTATCAGTTCACCGGGATCAGGCAACAATCCGAACTTCCCGTGCTCACCGACGCGACCTACCGCGCCCGCTGGAACGCGATGTCACGAATGCAGGCGGAGGCCGACGCGCTGGGTGCTGACGGGGTAGTGGGCGTCCGCCTCGAATGGCGCCACCAGGGTGAGGGCGAGCACCTCGAGTTCATCGCCGTGGGCACTGCGGTGCGGTACGTGGAGAAGCCCGGCTCGTATCGGCGTCCCAACGGACAGGCCTTCACCAGCCACCTGTCCGGTCAGGATCTGACGACCCTCTTGCGGACCGGGTTCGCCCCGGTCGCTTTCGTGATGGGCAACTGTGTGTTTCACATTGCCGTGCAAGGCTTCTTGCGCACCCTCGGTCAAGTGGGACGCAACGCGGAGATGCCGCAGTGGACCCAAGGCAGCTACCAAGCTCGGGAACTCGCGATGGCGCGCATGCAAACTGAAGCGGAACGCGACGGCGGCAACGGCGTCGTCGGGGTGCACTTTGCCATCTCGAATTATGCGTGGGGACATCACACGGTCGAGTTCTATGTCGCCGGGACGGCGGTGCGCCGTGGGGGTGAACCGCAAAGGCTGACACCGTCGTTCGTGCTGCCCATGAGCGATTGATGGCGAGCTTCGATCCCGAGCGAGTCAGTCGGGCGGTTGGGGGCGCATTGGCCGGTCCCGGGGGAGTTGCACTGGTACTGAAGGTTTTCGGTGGCGTTCCGGGAGTGGCGACGATTCCCGCGCGGCGGGGCTTTTTCCGGTCGCAGCCCGAACAGATCCTCATCGGCGACTGGCGATACGAGATCACCCCCGCCGGCCACGTAAGCGCCGCCCACGTCGTGAAAGGCATTGTCCTGGCCGAGGAAGTGCTCGCGGCGGGTGCCGTCGCACCGCACCTCGCCCGCGCGCTGGGGCAGGTGGTGAATCATTACGGGCCGACGATCCTCGCCGACGTCGAGGCCGCTGTGGAAGCGCTCGAAGCCGGATCCGGCCCGGTCGCCTGACGCGATCGAGCCTTGCGCATCCGAGGCTCGGCGCAGTACGGCAACCTTCACGCCACCGATGCGCCCAGGATGAGGTTGACCGCCTCGTCGAGCTGTCCGGAGATCTCGGCGAAGCTGACGAACCGGGCGGTCATCAGCGCGCCGGAGAAGGTCATCTGCAGCGTGGATTTCACGGCTCGCGGCCAACCCGGACCCAGCGCGGCGCCGATCCTCTTGGCCACCTCTTCGCCGATCTGCTCCCGCAGCGGTGCGACCGCCGGATCGTCGGCCATCAAGGCGGCGCCGCAGGCGGCGGTCAGCTCCGGCTCATCGGCGACGACGACCGCCATGTCGCGCAGCGTGGCGCTGACCCGGGTCTTGGTCGTGTCGTTGACATCGATATGTAGCGGCAAGTCGCGCAGAAAGCGCAGATACACCGCCGCGACGAGCGCGCTCTTGGACGGAAAGTAGGTGTAGGCACTAGCCGGCGATACCCCGGCGCGAGTCGCGACCGCGCGCATCGTGAGGTTCGCGTACGAAGATTCGCGCAGTTCCGCCAGCCCGGCATCGAGCACCTTGCGAATGGTCTGCCCGGGCCGACGATCCGATCGGCGAGCCGTGCCCGCGCCGCTCGCTTCACCGCCAACGGCCGGGAACGACGCGTCTCTAGACACTCGTCCAGTGTAGAAACGTGTCTCGCCGCCACGCTCCGAGCGGCCGCGTAACGAGGTCGCCGCTTACAGACAGATGTCTAGAAAAAGGCCGACCGCGGGCGCTCGGAGGGGTTCTAGAGTGGCGCCCATGAGCGAAACGGACCGGCATCGCTGGGACGAACGGTACGCGGCGAAGGGGCCGCCACCATTGAGTTCGGTTGGGCCGCCCTCCGTTTTCGCGCGCCATGCGGACCTGTTTCCCACGGCCGGCAGGGCTCTCGATCTCGCCTGCGGACAAGGGACCGGCTCGGTATGGCTGGCCGCACGCGGTCTGCAGGTGGTCGGATTGGACGTCTCCCCGGTGGCCATCGGCCAGGCGCGGGAATTGGCCCAGCGCGCGGCGGTGGCCGACCGCTGCCGTTTCGCGGTCGTCGATTTCGATGGCGGTCTACCGGCAGGGACGCCGGTCGATGTGGTCGTCTGCTGTAAGTTCCGGGACCCGCGCCTCGACCGGACGATTATCGAGCGGCTGGCGCCGGGTGGGCTGCTCGCGATCGCCGCACTAAGTGAGGTCGGGCCCGGTCCCGGCGCTTTCCGCGCCGCGGCCGGCGAATTGCCCGCCGCCTTCGCCGGCCTGGACTTGATCGACGCAGACGAAGGCGACGGTCAGGCGTGGCTGCTGGCCCGGCGCTGAAGCGGCCGGTGGGTTAGCCGGCACCGCCTTGCGCACGGCTCGCGCGGCGGCGTTCCGGCCGGCGCCCAGGCGCACCGCTACGGTGCGATATCGCCGATTCGGTCGGTGTGGGATTGGTCCTCGGCGACCGGCCGGTCCGGCGACGCCGCTGGCCGCCGGTGTTGGTGCGATGCTGCGCGGGCGTGCGCGCCGGCGCAGCGGCGGGTGCAGGAGCCCGGTAGGGCGCTACCTCGCCTACGAGCGCTTGCACCGCCTCGGAGGTGGCGGTCACCTGCTGAGGGGCGACCGTGATGCCGGCCTTGCGCATCAGCAGCTGGGTGTCGCGGCGCTGCTCGGGCAGCACCACGGTGACGACGTCACCTGCACTTCCCGCCCGCGCCGTGCGCCCCGAGCGGTGCAGGTAGGACTTGTGCTCACTGGGTGGGTCGATGTGCACGACGAGCTTGACCTGGTCGACATGGACGCCGCGCGCAGCGATATCGGTCGCCACTAGGACCCGGGCGCCACCCGAAGCGAACATCGCAAGGTTGCGCTCGCGTGCGGGCTGAGACAGGTTGCCGTGCAAGTCAACTGACGGAACACCAGCTTCGGTGAGCTGCCTGGCAAGCTTGCGCGCTTGGTGCTTGGTGCGCATGAACAGAATCCGCCGACCGGTGCCGGAGGCGAGCCGGTGCACCACCTCTTTCTTGGCGTCGGCATTGGCCACGTGGAAGACGTGATGGGTCATCTCCGATACCGGCGAGTTGGCCTCGTCGACCGAGTGCAGCACCTCGTTTCGGAGGAATCGCCGCACGAGCTTGTCGACGCCGTTGTCCAGGGTGGCCGAAAACAGCAGCCGCTGGCCGCCGTTCGGGGTAGCGGCCAGGATTCGGGTGACGCCGGGTAGGAAGCCGAGATCGGCCATGTGATCGGCCTCGTCGATGACGGTGATCTCGACGGCATCCAGGCTGATCAACCGCTGCTTCATCAAATCCTCGAGCCGGCCCGGACAGGCCACCACGATGTCGACGCCGGACTTCAGCGCAGCGACCTGACGGCTTTGTGAGACGCCGCCGAAGATTGTGGTGATCCGCAGGCCGCAGGCCGTCGCCAGCGGCTCGAGTGTCGCTGTGATCTGCGTCGCCAGCTCCCGGGTGGGCGCCAGCACCAGGCCCGAGGGCCGCGATCGGTGCCGGCTTCCCTCTGACAGCCGGCTGACGAGCGGGATCGAGAAGGCCAGGGTCTTGCCGCTGCCGGTCTTTCCGCGACCGAGCACGTCCCGACCGGCCAGGGTGTCGGGCAGGGTCTTGACCTGAATCGGAAATGGTTGGGCAATGCCGCGTTCAGCGAGCGCGTCGACCAGGTGAGCGCGCACGCCGAGTTCGGCGAAGGTGTTGCTGGTAGTCACTTTTCGGTGCCTTTCAGGCATCGGTGGCGCCATGCCGCAAACGAAAACGTCGCGCGGCATCGGCACGAAGGTGGCGAGATTGCCGGATGGCAAAATCGATCGCCGCGAGACAAGCTAGTGCGGGATGCACGGGTCATCTTGGTGACGAGTTCGACGTTCTTCGTCGGCACCAGTGGGATGAGGAAGCGTTCCACGACGGGGTTGGCATGCAGTGTTGTGAAGCCAACGTTGCTGCCAGCGTAGCGTATCGGAAGCCGATCCGGGAAAACGGCGTCGGCAACCCTATTTATCGCTGCGAGTCGGCCGCTGCGCTCAGGCTTGCAGCCGGGCCCGCACCGCAGCCAGGCGCTCCTCGAGTTCCGCTTCGTCGATGACGCCGCGCACCACGAGCGAGTGGGCCAATGCCATCAACCGATTCTCCGGATACGGCATGTCGGCGTAGATGGTCGCCGAAAGGGCGTCCTCTTCGCCACGGCGGGCGGCGAAACCGAGCACCTCAGCGCCGCGCTCGCTGCCGTCGAGCGCGTCACAGAGCCCGTCCAGGCTCGTCTTCCACGGTGGTACCGGGTTACCGACACCGTACTTAGCCGCCATGCGGCTCCAGACCTGGTTGCGTGCAATGATTTTCGCCAGCGGCTCGACGACTGCGTCGCGCGTGGGGTGCGGTGGGTTCGCGGCGCTCATCTTTGACCTCGCATCAGTCGGCTATGGGGTGGACGGCGCGACGCGTCTGGGTGACCGCGTTGGTGGTCACCCCCGGCTTGGGTAATGCGACGCCGATCAGACAATCGCGCGTGATGATTTCGACGAGTTGGTCTTCGGTCCAGTCCTCCGTTCCGTCCGGACGGACGGGCATCACCATGAACCGATGCTTCTGGTTGGAATCTTCCACCCGGATCTCGACGTCTTCCGGGAGGATAAGGCCGAATTCCGCGAGCACTTGGCGCGGCCAGCGCACGATGCGGCGCCGATAGTTGGGCGTGCGATACCACTCCGGCGAATTGCCCAGAATCGGGCGCGGGTAGCACGAGCACAGCGTGCAGACGATCACGTGATGCAGCGTCGGGGTGTCTTCCAGCACGTGCAGGGCGGTGAAGTCACTCGGGGTTCCAAAACCGGTCGGTTCCAGCCAGTCGACGCCGACCTCCTTGCTGGCGGCGAGCGCATCGGCGCGCACCAGCTCCTTGAAAGCCGGATCGAGCCAAGCCTTAGCCACCAGGCGCGCCGCGGGAGTTGGGCCGATCTGCTCCGCGAACTCGGTGAAGCGGCGATGATCTTCTGCGGTGAAAATGCCCTTCTCGATGCACAATTCGCGAAGCGCGATCTCGAGAACCTCGAAGTCGGTGATCTCGTCCACCACGGGCGCGGCGGTGCGCTCGTGATCGTGTTCGTGCTCGTGGGCGGTCATGCGGAGGTCCTTTCGGGCGCTATTCGGCTGATTCGAGCCATCGTTCGGGGATCTCGGTCTGCAATGTGTCGTTGTCCGGTCCGGCGTAGCCATGCCATAACTCGGAGAGGTTGAAGCGAACGATGTAGAACCATTCAGGTGGCTGATCCGCCCCGTCCCAGGTCTCATCCTCGGCGGCGGGGCTTTCGTATGAAACGACCGCGATCTCGCCGGTCGCCCCGCGCACGTACTCCTGCGTGCGGGTGTAGAGCAACACCGGCAGCTCGCGCACCACGACCTTGTCGCCGACGTTGAACTTCGGCGGGCCGGCCTGTCCGGCGTACACCTGTGGGTCGCCCTTGCCGACGGCGTGTCGGTGGTGCCGGTTGCGAGTGACGGCGGCGGGGTCGCCTTCGGACTTGGGCCTGGCTTCCAAGGGTTTTCCGTGCAGGCCTCCCGCGTAGCGGGCCTTGACCTCGGACATGCGTTCGGCCAATTCGCTCAGGCCGATGTGATGTTTTTCGGCGAGGACGCGCGCGACCGCCAGCAACCACCGTCCGTAGTAGGGAAGGCCGAGATAGATGGTGCGGCCCAGGTCCACATTGCCCATCCGCCGTCGTTCCTCGGACAACCAGATCCCACGCCAGCCGAGCACCTCACACATGACGTAGGTGTTGTGCTCCCAAATCTCATACTGCTTGTTCTCGAATTCGATGGGAGCGTCCGGCTCGCCGCCGACGTCGTGGGGAGTCTTGACGTAGGCGATGAAGCGTTCGTGGTCAATGAGATCCGGCGTGGGAGCGTCCGGGAGTTCGGGATAGGAGGATTGCAGCCTGGCCACCAGGTCCAGCCGTGCCGCTCGGTCCGACGGAGTAGTCATCGCAGCCCTATTCGTAATGGTCCGGCGCCTCCATACACTTCACTCCTCCTGCCACCATTGCGCAACCGCAAAAGCGAATTCGGGGAATGGCGGTGTCCGGTAGTGTCACCAGGATGGAGCGGCGTGTCCTGAACGCGGTCATCTATGAGCGCGAACCGCCGATTGCGCGGATCATTCTGAACCGGGTGGACAAGGCCAACACCAAGGATGCCGTCTTGGTCAGCGAGGTCGACGAGTGCCTGCACGAGGCCGACCGCGACAAGGACATCAAGGTCGTCATTCTCAAGGCGAACGGTAAGGGATTCTGCGGCGGCCATGTCGCGCGCTGGGGCCCGGACGAAAACCCGTATCCGGACTTCGGGGACACGTTCGAGGACCTTTACAAAGGCACCGCTGATTTGTTTTTGTGGCCGACGCTGTATCTGTGGGAATTCCCCAAGCCGACCATCTCGCAAATCCATGGATATTGCATGGGTGGCGGGATCTATCTCGGCTTGCTGACCGACTTCTGTGTCGCCTCCGAGGACGCGTATTTCCAGATGCCACTTGCCCAAAGCCTCGGCGAACCCGGCGGGCACACGATGATCGAGCCGTGGCTGCTCATGAACTGGCATCGCACCATGGACTGGCTGCTGCTGGCCCCGACCCTGTCCGCGCAGCAGGCCCTCGAGTGGGGGCTGCTCAACCGGGTGGTTCCACGCGACGCCCTCGAGGACACCGTGGAGCAGATGGCGCGCACGATCGCCCAAATTCCGCTGACCACATTGATGGCGGTCAAGAACAACGTGAAGCGCGCGTGGGAATTGATGGGCATGCGGGTGCACCTTCAAGTCAGCCACATCCTGACCAACATGGTTGGTGCCGCGTCCGATGTGCAGGCGAGGCGGGCCGAGCTGATGCAGTCGGGCATGAAGCCGCGTGAATTCGTCGACCGCGACGAGAAGGATTGCCCGCCAACGTGAAACACCCTTCACGCTCGACAGTGCCCGCCTAGCGGGCCATCTCGCCTGCGATCTTGCGTCCCGCCGCATGGCGCGCTGCGACGTAACCGAACACCATGGAGCTGGCGATGCTCGCCCCGGCGCCCGGATACGTTCGCCCCATCACCGTCGCCGTGGTGTTGCCGGTCGCATACAAGCCCTCGATCACCCGATCCTGTTCGTCGAGAACCTGGGCGTGCTCATCGGTGACAACGCCACCACATGTTCCGACATCGGCGGGGAGCACCCTGGTGGCGTAGTACGGTGCGGCGTCGAGCGGGCCGATGGCGGCGTTGGGTCGGTACCCGGGGTCGCCCAGGCAGTCGTTGTAGGCCGACTGACCGCGGCCGAAGTCGGGATCGAGGCCCTTGGCCGCGAATTGGTTGAATCGATGCACCGCGCTCGCCAGTTCGTCGGCGGGAAGGTCGATCTCGCGGGCCAGGTCGGGGATCGTCGCCGCCCGCTTGACGGCACCGGACTCGATCAGCTCGGGGGGTAGCGGCTGGTTGCGCTTCAACGGATTGGCGCTGGTGACGTACCTGCGCACATATCCTTCGTCGAAGATCATCCAGCACGGTACGGCCTTGTTCGCATACATGGCCTTGCCGACTTCGACGTAGGAGTTGGACTCGTTGCAGAACCTTCGACCGGTCGAGTCGACATAGATGGCGCCCGGTCGCTGGCGCCCGGAGCCGAGGGAGGCGCCGACGGCGCCGCCGTTGGCGATGAAAACCGAAGGCAGCCACCAAGCCTCGTCCAGCAGGTCGGTCTTGGCGCCCAGCCGCATCGCCGCCTCGAGCACCTCACCGGTGTCGCCGGCGTTGGCGATCGACCACTTCCCCTCGTTGGGCTGGTCACCGCTGTACCGGCGGCGCATTTCCTTGTTGTGGCCAAAGCCGCCCGCGGCCAGCAGCACTCCCTTGCGGGCCTGGACATTCAACGGTCTCCCGTCGCGAACGATGCGAACGCCGACCACTCGGCCGCCGTCGACGACCAGATCGGCCATCGCGGCATCGGTCCACAGCGGGGGATTTCCGTCGCTGAGCTCGATCAGCGCCTTGAGCATCTGCCCGATAAGCGATGCGCCGTTGGTAAGGATCTGACGTCGCCGGGCCCGCGCCGACGCGGTGCGCAGGAATACCCGCGAGGCGACGGCGAAGGCCCGCGGCGCGCGGTTGAAATACTGGACCGACCGTAACTCGTTGGTGAGCACCACATATCCGTAGTTCTTGGCCAGTGGCGGCTGCACCTTGTCGCTCCAGGTCCCGAGCTTCGCCGCGTCAAACGGGATTCCCTCGACGGCGCGGCCGGACGCGTTGCCGCCCTTGTGGTTCGGGTAGTAGTCGCTCCATCCCGCGCACCGGATCAGTTCGACCCCCTTGCGGGTGAGGAAGTTGATCATCTCGAAGCCAGCGGTCAGGAACATCTCGCGTCGTTCGGGGGAAGACGGCGCACCGATATCGCCGACCACATCGGCGAGATAGGCCAGGCCGTCCTCGTGCGAGTCCACGATGCCGGCGGCCCGCATCAACGGGTTGTTCGGCAGCCAGATGATACCGCCCGAAAGCCCCGTCGAGCCGCCGACCAGCGACTGTTTCTCGATGATCAGCGGCTCGAGCCCGCAGTCCAGTGCGGCCAGGCCGGCGACCATGCCGCCCCCGCCGCTGCCCGCGATGACCAGGTCCGCCGAGTGGTCCCACCGCACAGTCATGGCTCCTCCGAGCCGAAGCCGAGATCGGCGATCGGTACATCGATGGTGGTGTTGGTCTTCTGGATGGCGGGCAGCAGGGTGGCGTACGGTAAGCCGGCCAAGAAACCGTCGATGACCCGTTCGAAGTTCGAGATCAGGCCTTCGATCTGGTCCGACAACCGCATGAATTCAAAGCCCTTGGAGTGCAGGCCTTTCTGCTGTCTCGGCAGGTTGGAGAAATCCTGGGCGGGGATTGGCGGCCAGCGCGGATCATCGGGCGCCATGGGCTGCGGAGGGATGGGTTTGCCCGCCGACGCATCCGCCGGATACCGGGTGAGAGACCAGATCTCGAACAGCGTCTCCTCGGGCCCTAGCGGTCGGATGCGATACGAGGATGCACTGCTATACGTCGGCAGGATGAAGTGATGCGGGAAGGCGAATCCGATCGCATCGGTTATCCCGCGGCGGACCAGGTCATTGAGATCTGGCATGCCACTGCCGCGGGCACGGTGCCAGTTGACGACGGCATCGTTGAGGGCGCTGCGCCACTGCGCCATCGCCGCGGCCGGATCGGCCGGCAACTCGATGTTCTGCAGGCCCTCGGCGATGCGGATGTCGTTCTCGTGCGTCATGCCGCCCATGCCGTCGCCGAGCGTGCGCATGAAGTACAGGCTGCTCGCGACGACCGGATGTATCGCCGCGGTGGGCTCGGCGGTCTGCGCGGACGGCAGCAGCTGAGGATGGGTCTGCGGGACGTGGTAGCCCTCCATGAACGCCGCAGTCGCCAACTTCCAGTTCACCGGCAGCCGGCACGACTGCCACCACTCAACACGCAGCGAGTCCACCTGCCACGCATCGTAAATCGACGCGAACGGCTCCATCCAGTCACGCAACGGTGGTGCGTCGCCGTCGAAGTTGATCCACGCGCAGCCGCCCCAAAGCTCACAGCGCACGGACACCAGCTCCAGGTCATCGGCGGCCAGGTTCTCTTCCGCGAACGCTTCGGGTCGCAGGACGAACGTGTTGCGACCGTCGATGCCCCAACACCAGCCGTGAAACGGGCACACGAAGGTGCGCCGATTCCCTTGGCCTTCCACCAGTTTGACGCCGCGATGGCGGCAGGCGTTGTGGTAGGCCCGCACGCTGCGATTGTCTACCCGGGCGACGATGACCGACTGGTCCAGGATTTCGTATTCGACGAAATCGCCGGGTTTGGGAATCTCCTCGAGCCGGCAGGCCATCTGCCACACCCGCGGCCAGAACATCTGAGCCTCCAGCGCATAGAACTCCGGATCGTAGTAGCGCTGCTTAGGGATTCGGTCGGCAGTCTGGACCGCCCAGGGCACCGCTAGCGGCGTCCAATTCACCTCCGCCCGCCGCGGGGCTTGCGCGTCGGAAATCTCGTTGCCCATTCCTACCGCCATCTCGTCATCCCTCGTGTCACATCACAAGATCCGCGATACTCGCCCTTGCCAGTAGCGGTCGCGGATGCGTTTCTTGTACAGCTTTCCGTTCGGGTCGCGCGGCAGGGAGTCGAACTCGACGGTGCGCGGGCATTTATAACCGGCCAGGTGAGCCCGGCAGTATTCAATGAGTTCGGTCTCGAGCTCGGGCCCGGCCACCACGCCGTCGGCCGGCTGCACGACGGCCTTGACCTCTTCGCCGAATTCGTCGTTGGGTATCCCGAATACCGCCGCGTCGACCAGCTTCGGATGCATGACGAGCAGGTTCTCCACCTCTTGCGGGTAGATGTTGACCCCGCCGGAGACGATCATGAAGGTCGACCGGTCGGTCAGATACAAAAACCCGTCTGAGTCGACATAGCCCATGTCGCCGAGCGACCGCCACCCGCGGTCGTTGTACACCGATGCGGTCTTGGCGGGATCCTTGAAGTATTCGAAGTCGGGCCCACCCTCGAAATAGAGCTCGCCGGACTCGCCGACGGGAAGTTCCCGCCCGTCTTCACCGATCACGTGCACCGCTGACATCGGAATCCCCACCGAACCGGGATGCGCGAGCCACTCCTGCGGCCCGATCGTGGTCCCCGCGAATCCCTCGGTACCGCCGTAGTATTCGTGAATGATGGGTCCGAACCACTCCATCATCCGGTGCTTGACATCGACCGGGCACGGTGCGGCCGCGTGAATGACGCAGCGCAAGCTGGACACGTCGTAGCTCTCCCGGACCGCTGCCGGCAACTTGAGCATGCGCACGAACATCGTCGGTACGAACTGCGCGTGGGTCACGCGGTGGGCCTCGATCAGACGCAGTACCGCCTCGGCGTCGAACTTGCGCACGAGGATCGACGCGGCGCCCACGCGGTGGGCCGCCATGGTGTAGTTCACTCCCGCGGCGTGATACAGCGGCGCGGGGGACAGGTACACGCTCGACGAGCTCATCCCGTATTTATGAACCAGCGCCATCTCGAGCACCGACTGCGCCCAGGACCCGTTGCCGTCGGCGGGAAGAGGTCGCCGCACCGCCTTGGGCCGTCCCGTGGTGCCGGACGAATAGAGCATCTCTGATCCGTCCGACAGCGGTGGGGCGTCGCCCGCCGCCGCCAGTTCGTCTTCATAGGATAGCCAGCCCGGCAGGGGACCGCCGACCGAGAAATTGGCGACCAATGTCGCGTTGACGTCGCGGATGTGCGCGGCCAATTCGGGCATCGAGGCATCGACGAAGACGGCCTTGGCGTCCGAGTCGTCGATGACGTAGCTGGCCTCGTCCGGAATGAAATGGGTGTTGACCGCGGTGTAGTAGAGCCCAGAAAGCTGTGCGCCCCAGGTGATTTCGAAGAATTCGGGCCGGTTCGGCAGGACCAGCGCCACACCGTCACCGCGGCGCAGTCCCGCGTCGTGCAATACGGCGGCCACCCGTTGGCTGCGTGCATACAGGTCGCCGAACGAGATCGTGCCGACGTCGGTGACCAGGGCCGGCGACTCTGCGGCTGTGATCGCGTGATCGGCGATGTTCACCAGCGATCCTAAGTCGTTGCGGCGCCGTCGGTCTGGGCGGCTGCCGCGGCCTGCCGGCGGGCCTGCTCGGAGGGCAGTACCTTGTCCTTGAACACGGTCTGGATGAGTTCTTGCACGTCCTTGCTGATCGAGGCAAGGGCAACCAGGTCATTGGAGCTCTGCCAGTGCACCCGCATGCCCATCAGTTCCCAGGCCCGCTTCAGGTTGGCCTTGGTCGCCAGCAGTGTCGTCATCGGAGCCTGGGCGATGTGCCGGGCGATGGCGTCGACCCGGTCGTCGAGTTGGTCACGCGGCACGACCTCGTTGACCAGACCGACCTCGAGTGCTTTCTTGGCGTCGATGACCTCGGCGAGGAACAAGTAGTAGGCGGCACGCCGCCAGTTCATGAAAACCCATGGCTCGATCGAACATTCGCCCGATGGCATGCCGAAGCCCTGTAGCGGCGGGTAGGAGAAATAGGCATCCTCGGAGGCGATCACGATGTCGGTGGTCAGACCCATGTGGGTGCCGCCGCCGACGCAGTATCCGTGCACCTGCGCGATGGTGGGCTTGGCGAACTCCCACAGATTCAGTGTCGGCTTGACGAACAGGTCGCTCTGCGGTTTCCACGGGTGACCCATCTTCATGGCACCTTCGACAAACGCCGGATAGTCGACGGCGTTGTTGCCGATGGCGTGTCCAGAGCAGAAGCCCTTCCCGTTGGCCTTGAGGACCAGCACTTTGATGTCGTAGTCGCGGTCGGCGTCCAGCAGCGCCGCGTCGACCTCCTCGGCCAGTTTCTGGTCCTGAGCATTGGCCTTCTCCGGCCAGTTGAGCGTGATTTTCGCGATGGGACCGTCTTTTTGGTAGATGATTCTCTCGCGGGTCTCGTTGAGATCCATGGGGTTTACCTCTCCTCGTTATGACGTGATGACGCCGATTTCGGCTCCGATGACGTAGGTGGTCCCGACCTGGCCCGTCCAGCTGACGGTGCCGGACGCTCGCGCTTCGATTTCCTGTTCCGCCTTCTCCGTCGCGATCACATAAATCGGCGTCCCCGCCTCGACGTGCTCACCGGCGCCGACGATGCCGGTCGAAAGCATCACGACGGCCTCGCGTTTGGCGATGTGCATGGTGCCGCCCTTGCCTCGGCTTGCACCGACCGTTCGGCCCATCATCTCGCCGTAGATCTCTTCGAGCGGCACTCCGTTGCCGATGAGGTCGTGCAGTCCACGGTAGGTGGTCACGAGCTGATCTTCGGGCCGCAGCGCGACGCCCATCGCGGCCGCGATCGCCTCCTGACCGCATGACGGCCAGTACACGCACATGAACTCGCCGGTGCCGATGCCCTTGGACAGCCGGTCGTCGGCTGCCTTCATCAGCACCATGAGTTCGTACAGGCGCCGTTGCATCAAGCGGTCGGCAGTCATCGCGTAGTCCCGTTGTGGTGCAACCCGATTGGTGTCGCTGCCGTCACGCGCCCGACCATGGCTTGACCTTGAGAAAACCGCCGCCGTCGACCCGGAGTTGCTGACCGGTGATATATCGCGCGGCGTCGGATGCGAGGAACAGCACCGCCTCGCTGATGTCCTCGGGCTCGACGTAGGGGATAGGCATCGCCTGGACGAACGGGAAGATGGGTTCGGCGTCCTCGCGGGTCGGCTCCTTCAGGTCGGGCCGGAAGGCCCGGTACATCGGCGCGCTGTGCAACATGTCGGTGTTGACGTTCGTCGGATGCACCGCGTTCATCCGGATGGAGAACGGGGCTAGTGCCAGGGCAAAGTCGTTGACGTAGTGCGCGGCAGCCAGTTTCGCGAAGGCGTAGCCCGCTCCGCCGGGGCCGCCGTCGATGCCGGTGGTGTTCATCGACGACATGAAGGCGGCGTTGGAACCGATCACGACGATCGACGCGCCGGCCTCCAGGTGTTTGAGGCTGGCATGGACCAGGTTGAGCACGCCGATGAGGTCAACGTCCACCGCGTCGGCGAAAGCCTTCGGTGGCAGGCCCGCGGTCAGTGGGCAGATGCCGGCGTTGGCAATCACGACGTCGAGGTGGCCGAATTCGGCGACGCCCTCGTCGATGGCCGCGGACAGTGCGACGCGGTCGCGAACATCGGCGATCGCGGTGTGCGCGCGCTGCCCCTCCTTTTCCACCAGCCGCGCCGTTTCGTCCAAGTCCTCGGCGCGGGCCAGCGGATACTCATTGGTGTCGATGTCCGTGCAGAGGTCTACGGCGATGATGTCCGCACCCTCGGCGGCCAGCATTCGCGCGTGCGAGCGGCCCTGACCGCGCGCGGCGCCGCTGATCACGGCCACCTTGCCCGTTACCCTGCCCATCGCCCGTCCTTCGTCCGTGTGCCTACATCACGACCATTGGGGCCCAACGGCATTCGCTGCGGCAGCCCGATGTTGCAGCGGAAATAAATCGGTTCTGAGCCTTCCGCGCCGGATTGCTGCATGCGGCCATCGCGGCGGGTGGGCAAACGAGACCTTCGGTCGGCTCCATCGCATCTCTTCCACGAAACCTGCGCTGACCTGCAGATGGGCTATCACTACGCCCAAGACTAGCTAGAATATCTAAAATAGCAAGGAATGGGCGCGGCGAGGGAGATGGCGATGTCCGGAGTGCACGGCGGAGTGCTTAACGGTGTGCGGGTTGTCGAATTGGCGTCGTGGACCTATGTGCCCTCTGCCGGTGCCGCCCTGTCGGACTGGGGTGCCGACGTCATCAAGGTGGAGGGCGTCAGCGCGGGCGATCCGGGCCGCGCGTTGGTGGTCGGGGGCTTCACCCGGCAAGCGGCCCGGCCGGATGCCGACTTCATTCTCGAGCTGGGCAACCGCGGCAAGCGCAGCATCGCCATCGACATCAAGTCGGAAACGGGTCGCGAGCTGTTCGGGCGGCTGTTGGCCAGTGCGGATGTGTTCTTGACCAATTGGCTACCGGGCGCACTCGACCGGGCCCGACTGACCGTCGAGGAGATCCGCTCGTTCAATCCGAAGATCATCATCGCGCGCGGCACCGGCCTGGGCGTCCGGGGCCCCGATCGCGATCGCGGCGGATTCGACGCCGCGACGTATCTTGCGCGCGGTGGGGTCGCCTACACCTTGACGCCATTCGGCAGTGAGACGCCCGCGGTCCAGGGGCCCGGCTTCGGTGACTTACAGGGCGGGGCAACGCTGGCCGGCGGGGTTTGCGCCGCGTTGTTTCACCGGGAACGCACCGGCGAACCGGCCATTGTCGACTCTTCGCTGCTGGCGCAGGCGATGTGGTCGATAGCGCCGTCGATTTCAGCCGCCGATTTCTTTGATATCGAGGGGATCCCGGGCGCACCGCCCGGCCTGGCCATCAATCCGCTCGTCAACCGGTACAAGACGAAAGATGGCAGATGGATCCAGCTGGTGTTCCTACAGCCCGACAAATTCTGGGCGGGCTTCTGCCGGCGCGTCGGCCTGGCGGAACTCGCCGACGATGAACGATTCGTCCCATCGGGCAACTTGATCGCCAATGCGACAGTGGCGACCGAGCTGCTGGCGAATACTTTCGCGCGCCACGGCCTCGCACATTGGCAGGCGGTGCTCAAGGACGAGCCGGGCGTGTGGGGTGCACTGGCGACGCCGCGGGAAACCCTCAACGACCCGCAAGTCGAACCCAACGGATATGTGGTCACCAACGTAGACGACCACGGCGAGAAATACCGGATCGTTGCCGCACCAGTACAATTCAACGAGACGCCACCGGCGCCGGCACGCGCCCCGGAGCATGGGCAGCACACCGAAGAGATCCTGCTGGAACTCGACATCGACTGGGACGACATCGCCAAGGCGAAGGAGAGCGAAGCGATTCTGTAGGGCGACCCCCGAAAACGGGGAGCCGGGAGTCGACGAAAGGCGCAATCTGTGAGGACCAAAGTCATCACCTGCCGGTAACCGGGTGACCTAGAGCGCGCGCTGTCGTACCTTCAGTGCAAGGAGCACTGATATGGCTGCATTCATGCGCGCGAGCGACGCGTTCACCTGGGCGATGGAGAGTGACCCTCGGCTGCGGTCGACCGTGGTCAGCGTCGTACTCCTGGACCGAACTCCGGACTGGGACGAAGTGCGTAAGCGGTTCGACCTGATCAGCCGCAAACTGCCCATGTTCAGGCAGCGGGTGGTGCAGTCACCTCCGCCGGCTCCGCCGCGGTGGGAGCATTACCGGGATTTCGAGCTGGATTACCACCTGCGGAAGGAAACCATTTCCGGCGCCGGAACTCTCGACGACGTGCTGGAAGTGGCGCGAGTGGCCGAGATGCAGGATTTCGATCGGGCACGCGCGTTATGGGAAACCACGTTCATCGACGGTCTGGAAAACGGTGGAGCGGCCGTGATCTGCAAATTTCATCACGCGCTCACCGACGGGGTCGGCGGAATCCAGATCGCAATGCACCTGTTCGATCTCTCGGAGGATATTTACCCCCTTGAACCCATGCCCCCCGAGCCACAGGCCACGGCGTCCTCGCCGCTGAGCGGCTACCGCGATGCCGTGCGCTACGACACCGGCTTGCTCAACACCGCCCTGACGGGCATGGCCACCCGGGTGCCGCGGGTCATGTACGACGGCGTTCGGCGTCCCGTCGCAACCATCAGGTCCGCGGCCACCACCGCGGCATCGGTCTACCGGACCGTCCGGCCGATAAACCGACCCGGGTCATGCTTGACGACGGATCGCGGCCTGATCCGTCGCCTCGGGGTGCACCAGATCCCGAAGCGGCCGCTTCGGGAAGCGGCGCACCGTTGCGGTGGGGCGCTGAACGACGCCTTCGTCGCCGGGGTCGCGGGCGGCCTACGCATCTACCACGAGAAACACGGCGTGGCGGTGGGTGACTTGCACATCACGATGCCGATCAGTCTGCGGACCAAAGACGACCACATCGGCGGGAACCGGATCACGCTGATGCGCTTCGACATTCCCGTCGGCGAGCCCGATCCGGACAAGCGGATCAAGGCGATACGCCAGCGCACCGCAGCGGTACGCAAGGAAAGATCGCTGCCATACACGCAATTGATCGCGGGGGTACTCAACCTGGCTCCGCGGTGGTACATCGGCTCGGTGCTGCGCCACGTGGATTTCGTGGCCAGCGATGTGCCGGGCGTCCCCGTGCCGGTGTTCCTCGGCGGTGCCGCGGTATGCGCGCAATACGCGTTCGGCCCCACCATCGGTGCGGCAGTCAATGTCACACTGCTCACCTACGTCGATACTTGTGGGGTCGGTTTGAACATCGACACCGCTGCGATTCCCGACTACGACGTTTTCCATGACGCCGTGGTCGGTGGCTTCGACGAAATACTTGCTTTGGCAAGGTAATTCGGCAGCTGCGAGGTCCAACACGGGCCAGTCGGGCTGCGGGAGTCGTTGATGAGCAGCAGATCCCGAAACGGTCACAGCCGCGTATCAATGTCAGTGACAGACTGGCATAACTCAAAGGATCCGCAAATCATTGCACAGGGCGCCTTTTTGGGATTGCGGCGGCGACGAAGCGCACGGATTCCTGCCGCTGTTCGGGTAGCGGTTTCGCGAGGGCGCAGCAGGAGGTATCACTTAGCATGACGACGGACTGGGTCCCCGCCCAAACTTCATGCGGCCCGAATTCCGGTCGCATTCTCGACACCGCGCGGGGCATTCTCATCGGCCTTCGCCGGTGTCCTTCCGACGCCGCTTTCGACGAATTGCACAGCGCCGCGATACGGCACAAAGTACCGGTATTCGCCATGGCGTGGGCACTGGTCCACCTGGCGGGCGACGGCGAGAAGACCCCCAGCTTCGTCGACGCGCAGTCTGCGGCCCGCTACGAGTGGGGGTCACTGTTCAACTCCCGCGCTCTGACCTGCTGAGGGTGCGCCAAGGCGTTGGGGCGGCCGAGCTTTCGAGGGGTAAACCCGGCCGCCACCAACTACAACACCATCGACCCGGTTCGATTTCGAACGGCGGCAGCTATTTCGGCGGCGGCAGCTGAGGCGGGCCGTCGGGCGCATCCAGTTCGGGCGGCCCGTCGCGCTTCGTCAGCGCATGCCGAGGGCCGCCGTCCGCGGATTCCACCGACAACCGGCCCCCATCGTCCCCGGACCAGCGCGGCAAGGACGACTGGGTATGGCGACCCGTCACCTGTCGGCGTGCTCGACGGCCGGGCTCTTGACGCGACGAGGTGACGAACTCGCTTGGTGGCGAATCGGTTTCGGCGTGCGGGGGTTGCCCAGACAGCTGGGTGTCCGAGGCCTCGGAGTTGACCGCCACCTTGCGGGTGCGCTTGAGCGTGAACGTGATCTCTTCGCTTTCTTCGAGGATGCCTTCGAACACCTGGCGGGCGCTGCGCAGTGGCGAAGTGGTCGTGTCGATCACCTTCGCCACGAACGGCGGTACCAGCGGCCGAATCCAGCGGGCCGCCGCCTTGGTGGCGTCCGGGATCGACGGGATCAACGGGGCATTCTGTTCCTCGTGAGGTTCGACTTCGCCGGCCGGCGACAGGGGAGCGGGCAGGTTCTCCGGAACATCGGGGTTCTGGGCGACGGCGGGTCCTGCGGCCGCGTCCGGGGCGGGCAGTTGGGTGATCGCCCGGCTGGCCGCCTCGGCTTCGGCGGCGATCGGCAGATACACGTCATCGTCGTCCGGCTCGAGGGCTCGGTGCGACCGCGCGTGCGCCGCAGCGTCCAAAGCGTCGGAAACCCGGCGGCGTTGTCGCTCGCGGTCGATCTCGATCTGCGCCTCGACGGCGAGTCGCGCCTGCGTCAATTGGTGCTCGGCCCAGAGGATTTCGGCCTCGCGGCGCACCTCGGCGCGCTTGAGCGCGATGGCGGTGTCCGCGTCGAGTTCGGCGCGTTCGCGCTCGGCGCGGGAAGTGGCCCGGCGATCGTGGGTTGTCTCACCGCGCCACAAACTTAGGATCAGGGGCGTCAGGTAGAGCAGCACGCACAGCGCGAGCGTCACCAGCCGCAGGGTCATTGCCCCGGCATCGGCGGAAGTGAGGTCGTTCAACGCGACCCAGCGTGCACCCAGGCCGCGGCCCGCATCCGCCACGACACCGTCCCGCGCGTCGCGCAGCGCTAGCTCCTCTCGCGAAATCGCGGCGTCCAGGGCTGGCGCGCGGCTGTCCCGCATCGCCAGCGCGGTGTCCAATTCGTGCTGCGCATCGGCGAGAAGCTGGTTGGCCGTGCGTGTTTCCGGCCCGGCCCCGGGATCACCGGTGATTTGGGTTTGTGGGCAACCAGGCGTGGGGTGGTACTCGCAGCGGGCGACGACCAGGGCCTTGTCCTGGCGGTCACGGGCCTGCGCGACCGCGCCGTCGAGCTCGGAGCGGGCAGTCCTGGATTGCTGCAGGGACGCGGATGCCTGCGCGACAGCGGGGACCGATTCGGCGTTGCGCAACGCTCGTTGGTCGAGACGATGGTCGATCGAGCTGGAAAGAATGACCATTGCCGCGAGTTCACCGACGACGACGCCCACCGTCGCCGCCACCGCGGCGCGTCCCGCCACACCGGAGCGGCCCCGTTCGGGTCCCGGGATGGTGCCGCGGGTGACGGCGCCGACGAGCAGGCCGAAGACGAGGGTGAGCGGCACGATGGCCGGCAGCGGCCAGCGAACCGACCCGCCGATCGCCAGGGTCGCGATCAGCCAGGCCAGCACCGCCCCCAACAACGCGACCGCGCCGGCGACGGCGTGGGTTGACCGTTCGTGCCGCTCACTCAGCTCGCGCCGATGTCCGCCACCGAGCCAGATGAGCACCCCCGCCAGGCCCGCGCTTTGTTCAGTTACTTCCTCGGGCATGAGCTGAAAACACCTCCACCGTCAAGCCTTGCAGGCGACCGCCCGGCACATCGAATCGAAGCGCCTCTCCTGTGATGCGCTTCACACCGCCCCCGCATCGCCGCAGATCGCCCGCCGGGCATCGATCGGGTTTGCTGCTCCGAGGAGACGGGATCTGCCGCGGGATTCGTGCGACGCGGGCAGATCAGCGACCGTTCCGGCAGGCGACATGAGACGGTATAAGCCTATGACGAATCACGATTATGTCACCTACGAAGAGTTTGGCCGCAGGTTCTTCGAGATAGCGGTCACTCCGGAGCGGGTAGCCGCCGCGTTTGCCGACATCGCCGGAAGCGAGTTCGCCATGGAGCCGATTGCGCAGGGGCCCGGCCGAATCGCCAAAGTCAGTGCCAACGTCAAGATCCAGGAGCCCCGGGTCACGCGTCGGCTGGGCGACAGCATCACCTTCGTCATCCACATCCCGCTCTCGATCGACCTGCTGGTCGACCTGTGGCTCGACAAGCAGCGTTTTGTGGTCTCCGGGGACATTCAATTGCGCGCGACCGCGCGCGCGGCCGAACCGCTGTTGCTGATCGTCGACGTCGCCAAACCGCGGCCTTCCGACATCACCGTCAATGTCTCGTCCAAGTCCATTCGCGGCGAGGTGCTGCGGATCCTGGCCGGTGTCGACGGCGAGATCCGGAGATTCATCGCGCACTATGTCGCCGCCGAGATCGACGCGCCTGCGTCCCAGGCAGCGCAGATCATCGATGTCTCCCACCAGCTGGAGCAGGCCTGGCCCTGAGTGGACCCGTCCAGGAATACGCGCGACGGTGTCGGGGTACCCAGCCAAGGTTGTGCGTGTCGCCGGTGCGCCCGGTGGCGGCGTTTCTGATCGCCAGGAGGAAGATTTTGGCTCGCGTGGATGTCTCGGTGTCGTCGCAGGTGGAACCGGAAGCCGCATGGAAGTTGGCGTCCGACCTGGATCGGTTCGGCGAGTGGATGACCATTTTCGCCGGATGGCGGGGGCCGGTGCCCGACACGATCGAGAAGGGAACCTGTGTCTCGTCGTGCGTCAAGGTCAAGGGCTTCCGCAACGTCATCCACTGGAAGGTCACCAAATACGATGAGCCCAAAGCGATTGAGCTGCAGGGACGCGGACGCGGCGGTATTCGCCTCACCGTGGCCATGACGGTGACCGACGATCATCCCGGATCGACGTTTCACCTCACCGCCGATCTCGGTGGCGGGTTACTCAGTGGACCGGTCGGGGGATTGGTCGCCAGGGTGCTGCGCTCCGATGTGCAGAAGTCCGTCAACAACCTCGCGGCCCTGCGATAGTTCCTGCCGCGTCATCGAACCGGTCGACGAAGCACCCAACCCCGCTCGGCATCGCGGATTCGCCTGCCGTCCATCGCAAGCCAGGACAGGCCGGCCCCGAACGCGAGCATGGAAATGATGGCGGAAACAACACCCGCGCCGGCCTCGCCAAGGGCGAAATTGGTCACGCAGACCGCGAACGCGAGCGCGGCGACCGCGACCACGAGGAGCCCGGGCTTTCGCGCTGCCGCTGCCGATTGATGCCTTGACCGTTCAGCGGTCCGATCGTTAGGACTGTGCCTCATGGGCCTCTCCTCCGCTGTCACATACGTTTCACCGATGTGTCAGAGCTACCCAAATCGCCTTTCGGACAAACGACTTGGCGGAGGTGGCGTGCGGCCGCGGCTCAGAGTGTTTGGTGGCGCCCGAAGTACTTGTGGTCTTCGCTGTAGCCGCCATAACCGCTGCCGATGTCGTGGTAGTCGGCGACGAATTCGATGCCTTTGATCCACTTCACCAATTTGAAGCCGTGCTGCAATTCGTTGCGCAGCCGCAGCGGCCTGCCGTGCATGTAGGGGAGCTGCCGGTCGTTCATGTTGTAGGCGAGCATCGTCATGTGGTGGTCCATCTGGCCGATGTGATGGGCGTTGTAGTAGATGCCCCCCGTCGCCCCCAAACCCATCGAATAGAAGACCGCCCATTTCGCCTCGGGCAGCGGTTTGACGATGTCCATGATCGTTTTCATCTGTACGCCACCCCATTTGGCGACGCCGGACCACGCCTGGATGCAGAAGTGCTGACTGATCTGCTCGTGGTAGGGCAGCGCCATCAAGTCCTCGAGCGAGAACTCCATCGGATGCTCGACCAGCCCGTAGACTTTCAGCCGCCAGTCCTTGAAGTCGTCACGCTCGAGTTCCTTGTATTCGACGGTCTCGGGCAGGCGGCCATTGCGCCAGTGGTGCGGCGAGATGTCCTTTTCGGTGAAGGCGCCGGGCTTGGGGTCGAGCCGCTCGAGCACTCGCTGGAACGGCCCCACGAGGGCGTAGCCGACCCGCTGGACGACTCGGGGGTGCTTGATGGTGAACGGGGTGGCCCAAACCCATGCGATCGCGGTCAGCACCATGGCCGCGGCGAAGATCCCGAAACCGATCCAGCTGTTGTCGTCGCGGGCGGCGAACATGTGGTTGAGATTCCGCAGGGCCTCGGTCGTCAGAACCATCGTCACGTGCACCAGGATGAAGAAGAGGAAGTACACCAGCACCACGAAATGCAGGGAACGCGCGTGCTGAATGCTCAGGCGTTTGCTCAGCCAGTGCACGCGCTGTGAGAGCGCCGGCGACATGCCGAGGCCGGTGATCAGCGCCGCCGGGGCGGCGATGAAGACGGTGGTGAAGTAGGACAACAGCTGCAGGCCGTTGTACGCGACCCAGCCATTGTCGGTTGGCCAGTCCAGCGACAGGTACTGAATGGCCACCGACGCCGCGTTGGGAAAGACATCCCAGCTCATCGGCACGATGTGGCGCCATTGACCGGTGGCGAACAACAGCACGTAGAAGACTGCCCCATTGACCAGCCACAACACGTCGACACCCAGATGCCACCACCGGGCCAACCCGATGGAGTGCCGGAAGCCGGGCAACCCCAGCTGCGGGGGCAGGGCGACGGTGTCGGCGTTGGCGGTCCACAGTTCGTCATCCGGGACCGGCGGTCCCACCCGCAGCCACTCGTCCTTGCCGGGGGTGGCGTTGCGGCTGAAGTAAAGCCGGGGATGGTCGCAGAGAATCTGGATCCCCGTCCTGATGATGAACATCATCATGAACAGGTTGAAGAAGTGCGTCCAGCCGATCCACGCCGGCAGGCCGGGGGGGATGCCGGCACTGTCCGACCCGGGATAGCGGTGGATGAACGACTGCACCGCCGGCACGTTGTGCAGGCCTTTGCCTACCGCGATGCCGGCGATCAGCACGGCAAAGCCGATGGGGATCAACCACAGCAGGTTGAACCAGCGGTCCCGGCCCACGCGCAGCTTCGGGGCGGTAGCCCGCCTGGTGAGATCGAAGCCGCCGCCGTAATGCTCCACGTCGATGGTGTCTTCGGCGGTGTGTATCTCGCTGCGGTAGTCCGGGTCGGACGTCAGCGGCGTGCCGACCGCCAACGTCGAGACTGAGCCATTCCCCTCCGGATCAACCTGCTTGCTTTCGGCCTGCGTCACGGGCTCGAAAATACACGAAAACACCTGAATAAATCCAAACAAGGTTGGAAAAAAGGGCCGTGGCGCACCCCGATTTGGCCGAGTGTTCGCCGGCAACAGTTGCCAGCGGGCAGGACTTGGCGAAGCGCGGATGGCCATGGCCGCAACTGCCTCCAGATCGCCCGAATGCCGCCGCAAACTCGGTTCCTTGCCGATCGCTGTGGATTTTGTCACAAACTCCTGGCAGTCGCGGCTAAGTGGTGTCGCGAGGCAACAGGCGACGCACCGGGCGGGTCTCGATCGCGTTGACCGTCAACACCCGGCGGCTGATCCGCCAGCCCGCGTCGGTCAACAGATATTCGTCGTCGTAGCGCAGGTGCCAGGCCACGTCCACCAACTCGCCGTCGCGCTCGTTCCAGTGGTGCGCGATGGCCGCGATCCGCCCGTGGGCGGTACCCGGACGCGCGGCCGCGTCGTACACCTCGCCGATGATCGCGTGCTCGGTGCGGGTGACCGCGGCGACGGTGGCGACCGCGGCGGTGATGGACTGCCGACCGCGATGGGACTGGGTTGGCCGCAGATCGGCCGGCGGGGCCGGCACCACCAGCTCGGCCTCGGCAGTGAAAAGCCCTGCGACAGCGGTGAATTCATGGTCATCGACGTAGGCGGCGTACCGGTGCACCAGATCGCCCAGCGCGACCCGTTGTTCGGGCGAAAGCGTCATGAGGTCAAGGACAGCCGTTGCGCACACGCCGACAACAGGTCCTTCGCGTGCTCGATATCGGTGGTTGGCGGCATGGCCAGCACCAGTCGGTCGGCGCCCTGATCGAGAAGGGTTGCCGCGCGCTCGGCATCGATCTTGGTGACCGAGTGGCCCAGTGACACCTCGAGCGCCGTCGGATCCCGGTCCGCCGAAGATGCCTCGTCGCGCATGAGTGCGATCAGCGACGCGAGCCGGGGCCCGCTCACCCCCAGTGGCTGGAAGCCGTCGCCAAGGCGTCCTGCACGGCGTGCGGCGGCTCGGCTGTGCCCGCCGATGTGAATCTGAAGGCGCTCCGCCGGTTTCGGGTAGCACATGATTTTCTCAAATTTGAAGAATTCGCCTGTGAAGGACGCCCCCTCAGGTCTCTGCGCCCACAATTCCCGCATCACGGCCAGCTGCTCGTCCGCTCGGCGACCCCGGCTCTCGAAGTCCACATCGCAGGCGGCCAGCTCCTCCTTCAGCCAGCCCACACCCACACACAAGCGCAGTCTGCCGCCCGACAGGGCGTCGACGGTGGCGGCCCGCTTGGCCAGCACCACGGGGTGGTGGTTGGGCAGGACCAGCACGCCGGTGGCCAGCCCCAGACGGGTCGTGTGTCCGGCCAGAAATGCAAGCAGGTCAAGCGGATCCGGGATCGGGCAGTCCGGCGCCAAGCCGACGCGTCCCGAATTGTCGTAGGGGTACACACTGTCGTAGCGGGTGAGCAACACGGTGTGCTCGACAGCGACGATCGATTCGAACCCGCAAGCTTCGAGGTGACGGGCGAAGGCCACCATCCAGTCGGGGTCCGCGGTGACACCGTCGCCGACCGGGGCCACGACTGAGACCTTCATGGTTTTCGAAGCTAACAAGGCCCGAGCCGGGACGACTAGCGGGCCGCGCTTTCGGCGGCGACGGGCGCGATCGCGCCACGCACGGCTTCGGCGAGTGTGGCGGTGCGGCGATCGGTGAACACGTCCTCGAGCAGCACCGCGCGTCCGTCGGGGCCGGTCAGCGGCACCCGCCAGTTCGGGTATTCGTCGGTGGTGCCGGGCTGATTCTGGGTTCGGCGGTCACCGACGGCGTCGGTCAGCGCCACGCCCAGCAACCGTGACGGCGTCCTGCCCAGGTAGCGGTAGAGGGCCACCACGACCCGCTCGGGTTCTTCGTCGCCGTCCTCGAGCAATCCGACGCGGCGCAGCTCGGCCATCCACGCCGCCAGCTCGGTGCGGTCGGACTCGAGCTCCTCTTCAACGGGACGGGTCAGTAGATCCAGCGAATCGCGTAGCCGCACATGGTCACCCGCCAGATAGCCGGCGGTGGGAGGCAGATCGTGGGTGGTGACCGAGGATAGGCAGTATTCGCGCCAGCGCTCGGCCGGCAGTGGGCCGCCGTTACCGTCACGGTCCAACTCGAACCAGAGGATCGAGGTGCCCAGCAACCCCCGCAACAACAAATAGTCACGCACCCACGGCTCGACCGTGCCGAGATCCTCGCCGACGATGACCGCGCCGGCCCGGTGCGCTTCCAGCGCGACGATGCCGATCATGGCCTCGTGGTCGTACCGAACGTAAGTGCCTTCGGTGGGTGGATTGCCTCGCGGGATCCACCAGAGCCGGAACAACCCGATGATGTGGTCGATGCGCACCCCACCGGCATGCCGCAGCACCGCACGGATGAGCGCACGAAAGGGCCGATACTCGTGCTCGTCCAACCGATCTGGGCGCCACGGCGGCTGGGACCAGTCCTGGCCGAGTTGATTGAACTCGTCCGGCGGCGCGCCCGCGGTCACGCCCAGCGCCATCACGTCCTGCAGCGCCCAGGCGTCGGCGCCATTGGGATGCACCCCGACGGCCAGGTCATGCATGATGCCCAACGACATACCGGCCCGGATCGCCTGCGACTGCGCCGCGGCAAGTTGCTCGTCGAGTTGCCATTGCAGCCAACGGTGGAAATCGACTGTGTCCGAATGCTTTTTGACGAAGTCCGCGACCCCGGACGCATCCGGGTGCTGTAGGGCCTCGGGCCAACAATGCCAGTCGGTGCCATACTTTTCGGCCAGCGCGCACCAGGTGGCGAAGTCGTCCAGCGCGCGGCCCTCCCGGTCGCGGAACGCGGCGTAGGACAGCTCCCGTCCCGCCGACCGCGGTTCTTGGTGCAGCAGCTTGAGTGCCGCCCGCTTCGCCACCCATGAGCTGTCGCGGTCGATGGCATCGACACGACCCGCGAGCTGCTGAACCTCGGAGCGCAGCCGGCGGACCCGGCTGCGCTTGCCCAGGTCAGCGAATTCGGGAATCGCCTCGACGCGAAGATAAAGCGGGTTGACGAAGCGCCGCGATGTCGGCAGGTACGGCGAAGGCTCCATCGGCTTGGTCGGGGCCGCCGCGTGCAAGGGATTGACCAAAAGATAGTCAGCACCGTGGCGCGCTGCCGACCACACCGCCAGGTCGGTCAGGTCGGTCAGATCGCCGACACCCCAGGACTGTCGTGACCGCACGCTGTAAAGCTGGGCGGCCAGGCCCCACGCGCGCCGGGCGCCGAGCCGCTCCGGTAGCCCGAGCCAGTCCGGCGTCACGATCAGCGCGGTGCTGGCCTCGGCGTCGCCGGAGCGCAGGTGTACCCGGTGATAGCCCAGCGGCAGGCCGGAGGGCAGCAGGAAGCTGGCCTCGCCGACCCAGCGGCCGTCCAAGTCGAAGGGCGGGGTGAAGTTGTCGACCTGTTCGACGCCGGTGCGCACGGTGCCGTCTTCGAGCTGCAACCACACCTCGGCGGGATCGCCGTGGGTGACGTGCGCCCAGAACCGGATCGGCTCGCCGGTACGCCCGACGATGGTAGCCGGCAGCCGGCGTGCCCAGTGCGACCGCAACTTCGCGGTCAGCGCGACGTTACGCTCCTGCTCGGTGTCGGCCGCGACGCCGAGCGAACTCAACACGGCCTTCAACGTGGCATCGGAAACCCGCACCCGCCGGCCTGTCCAGTCCTCGTAGTCCGTCGCGATGCCGTATCTGCGGGCGAGCTCGATCAGCGACGGCGCGAGTTCAGTCATACCGCCATCTTGCTGCCAGGATTCGTGGGCCGGCGATTCGGACCCGGCGAGCGTTGGCGCAATCTTTGCTGGGCGGTGGCCTGGGATTCATTTCTGTCTGCTCTTCGCCAACGGCTCGTTGCGCTCGACAGGACGAAAGGCCGTGCGGCCACTACGATGCTTCCGAGGAGGCGAAAAGGATCCGGTGCGCTCACCCGGGGGGAAAGAAACTGCCAGCTCAGTGGCGCAGATCGCCGCCGCCCTCGTGGCGGGCCCGGCATGGTGTGCGGCGGCCGGATTCGGTGCATAAACAGATGTAGGAGCGAACGGCTTTCGCGCCGCGTGGCGAGGTACGTGCAGGTGCCTTAACGTTGTCATGTAATTCGCGCTGGATCAGTTCATCAGGACGATATCCAGACACATCGGCAGACCGGAGTGAATTAAGTGGCGGAAGAGAGTCGCGGGCAGCGCGGGTCGGGGTACGGCCTCGGGTTGTCGACGCGGACCCAGGTAACCGGCTACCAGTTCCTTGCCCGGCGAACCGCGATGGCGCTGACCCGGTGGCGCGTCCGCATGGAGGTCGAGCCCGGCCGGCGCCAGAACCTGGCCGTGGTGGCATCGATCTCGGCCGCGCTGGTGATCTGCCTGGGCGCGCTGCTCTATTCCTTCATCAGCCCGGCCGGCCAGATCAACGAGTCGCCGATCATCGCCGACCGCGACTCGGGCGCGCTCTACGTCCGCGTCGGCGAGAAGTTGTACCCGGCCCTGAACTTGGCGTCGGCCCGCCTCATCACCGGTCGTCCCGATAACCCGCACCTGGTCAAGTCCAACCAGATCGCCGCCCTGCCGCGCGGTCCGATGGTGGGCATCCCGGGCGCACCGTCGAGCTTCCACCCGACCAGCCCGGCCGCGTCGTCGTGGCTGGTGTGCGACACCGTGGCGAACTCGACCGGCGCCGGGGCACCGTCGGGTGTGACGGTGACGGTGATCGACGGCAACCCCGATCTGAGCAACCACCGGCGGGTGCTGACCGGGTCGGACGCGGTGGTGCTGAACTACGGCGGAGACGCCTGGGTGATCCGGGACGGACGCCGCTCGCGCATCGACGGGTCGAACCGATCGGTGCTGCTGCCGCTCGGCCTCACCCCGGAGCAGGTCAGCATGGCGAAGCCGATGAGCCGCGCCCTGTACGACGCGTTGCCGGTGGGTCCGGAACTGACGGTGCCGCAGATCCAGAATGCCGGCGCCGGGGCGTCGTTCCCGAATGCGCCCGGCCCGATCGGCACGGTGATCGTCACCCCGCAAATCAGTGGGCCGCAACAGTATTCCTTGGTGTTGGCCGACGGTGTGCAGACGCTGCCGCCGCTGGTGGCCCAGATCCTGCAGAACGCCGGACCGGGCAACACCAAGCCGGTTACCGTCGAACCATCCGCACTGGCGAAGATGCCGGTGGTCAATAAGCTGGATCTGTCGTCGTACCCGGACGCGCCCCTGAATGTGATGGACATCCGCGAGAACCCGGCGACCTGCTGGTGGTGGCAGAAGACCTCCGGTGAAAACCGCGCCCGCGTCCAGGTGATCTCCGGCGCGACCATTCCGGTGGCCTCGAAGGACGTCAGCAAGGTGGTGTCGCTGGTCAAGGCGGACACCACGGGGCGCGAAGCGGACCAGGTCTTCTTCGGACCCGATTATGCGAACTTCGTGGCCGTCACCGGCAACGACCCCGGCGCCAAGACAACCGAATCGCTGTGGTGGGTCACCGATGCGGGTGCCCGCTTCGGCGTCGACGACACCCGCGAGGCACGAGAAGCGTTGGGCCTGAAGACAAAACCGGGGTTGGCGCCGTGGGTGGCGCTGCGGCTGCTCCCGCAAGGACCGACGTTGTCGCGAGCGGATGCGCTGGTGCAGCACGACACGCTACCGATGGATATGTCCCCAGGAGAGTTGGCGGTACCGAAGTGAAACGTGGATTTGCACGGCCGACGCCGGAGAAGCCTCCGGTAATCAAGCCGGAGAACATCGTCCTTCCGACGCCGCTGAGCATCCCGCCGCCGGAAGGCAAGCCCTGGTGGCTGGTCGTGGTCGGCGTCCTGGTGGTCGGTCTGCTGATCGGCATGGTCGGCATGACGTTCGCCAGCGGCTCGCATGTGTTCGGGGGCGCGGGTGCCATTTTCCCGATCTTCATGATCGGTGGCGTCGCGATGATGATGTTCGGCGGCCGGTTCGGCGGCCAGCAGCAGATGAGCCGGCCCAAGCTGGACTCGATGCGCGCCCAGTTCATGCTGATGCTGGACATGCTGCGGGAAACCGCCCACGAGTCGGCCGACAGCATGGACGCCAACTACCGGTGGTTCCACCCGGCGCCCACCACCCTGGCTGCCGCGGTCGGATCGTCGCGGATGTGGGAACGCAAGCCCGACGGCAAGGATTTGAACTTCGGCGTGGTCCGCGTCGGCGTCGGCATGACGCGTCCCGAGGTGACCTGGGGCGAGCCCCAGAACATGCCGACCGACATCGAGCTCGAGCCGGTGACCGGCAAGGCACTTCAGGAATTCGGTCGCTATCAAAGCGTCGTCTACAACCTGCCGAAGATGATCTCGGTGCTGGTCGAGCCCTGGTACTCGCTGGCCGGAGATCGCGAGCAGGCGGTGGGACTGATGCGGGCCATCATCTGCCAGCTGGCGTTCTCGCATGGGCCCGACCACATGCGCATGATCGTGGTCAGTTCGAACCTGGACGAGTGGGACTGGGTGAAGTGGCTGCCGCACTTCGGTGACCCGCGCCGCCAGGACGCCGCGGGCAACGCGCGGATGGTCTACAGCTCGGTGCGCGAGTTCGCCGCCGAGCAAGCCGAATTGTTCGCCGGCCGTGGCTCTTTCACGCCCCGGCACGCCAGTTCGTCGACCCAGACCCCCACCCCGCACACCGTGATCATCGCCGATGTCGTTGATCCGCAATGGGAATACGTGATCAGCGGCGAAGGCGTCGACGGGGTGACGTTCTTCGACCTCACCGGCTCGGCGATGTGGACCGCGGTCCCGGAGCGCACGCTGCGGTTCGACGAGAAAGGTGTCATCGAGGCGCTGCCCCGCGACCGTGACACCTGGATGGTCATCGACGAGAAGCCCTGGTTCTTCGCCCTCACCGACCACATCGGCACCGGCGAGGCCGAAGAATTCGCGCAGAAGATGGCGCGCTGGCGGCTTGCCGAGGCATACGAGGAGATCGGCCAGCGGGTGGCGCACATCGGCGCGCGGGACATCATGTCCTACTACGGAATTGACGATCCGGGCCACATCGACTTCGAGACGCTGTGGGGTAGCCGCAACGACTCGATGGGCAGGTCGCGGTTGCGGGCGCCGTTCGGTGTTCGCTCCGACAACGGCGAGCTGCTGTTCTTGGACATGAAGTCGCTGGACGAAGGCGGTGACGGTCCGCACGGCGTGATGTCGGGTACGACGGGCTCGGGTAAGTCGACCCTGGTGCGGACGGTGATCGAATCGCTGATGCTCAGCCACCCGCCCGAAGAGCTGCAGTTCGTGCTGGCCGACCTCAAGGGTGGATCGGCGGTAAAGCCGTTCGCCGGGGTGCCACATGTCTCCCGGATCATCACCGACCTGGAAGAAGACCAGGCGTTGATGGAGCGCTTCCTGGACGCGCTGTGGGGCGAGATCGCCCGTCGCAAGGCAATCTGCGACAGCGCCGGTGTCGACGACGCCAAGGAATACAACTCGGTTCGCAGCCGGATGCGGGCGCGAGGCCAGGACATGGCACCGCTGCCGATGCTCGTGGTCGTGATCGACGAGTTCTATGAATGGTTCCGCATCATGCCTACCGCGGTAGATGTCCTCGACTCGATCGGACGTCAGGGCCGTGCGTACTGGATCCACCTGATGATGGCGTCGCAGACCATCGAAAGCCGTGCCGAAAAGCTCATGGAGAACATGGGTTATCGGTTGGTGCTCAAGGCGCGTACCGCGGGTGCGGCGCAGGCGGCCGGTGTGCCGAACGCGGTGAACCTGCCCGCTCAAGCCGGTCTGGGCTACTTCCGCCGCAGCCTGGAGGACATCACCCGGTTCCAGGCCGAATTCCTGTGGCGGGACTACTTTCCGCGCGGCCTCACCGACGACGGAGACGAGGCGCCGGCGCTGGTGCACAGCATCGACTACATCCGCCCGCAATTGTTCACCACGTCATTCACCCCGCTGGAAGTCAGCGTCGGGGGACCAGACGTCGTCCCCCCTCCCGCCGTCCCCGCCGACGGCGAGATGCTCGGGGTCGAGGGGGTCGACGACGACTCCGAAGGGATCCGGACGCCCAAGGTCGGTACGGTCATCATCGATCAGCTGCGCAAGATCGAGTTCGAGCCCTACCGGCTTTGGCAGCCGCCGCTGAACCAGCCCGTCGCCATTGACGAACTGGTGAACCGGTTCCTCGGCCACCCCTGGCAGCAGGACTATGGCACCGCCCGGGATCTCGTCTTCCCGATCGGGATCATCGACCGTCCCTTCAAGCACGACCAGCCGCCGTGGACGGTCGACACGTCGGGGCCCGGTGCCAACGTGCTGATTCTTGGTGCCGGTGGATCCGGCAAAACCACCGCGCTGCAAACCCTGATCTGTTCGGCGGCCCTGACCCACACTCCCGAGCAGGTCCAGTTCTACTGCCTGGCCTACAGCAGCACCGCGCTGACCACGGTCGCCCGGCTGCCGCACGTGGGTGAGGTGGCCGGTCCGACCGACCCGTACGGTGTCCGCCGAACCGTGGCCGAGCTGCTGGCGCTGGTCCGCGACCGCAAGCGCACCTTCCTCGAGTACGGAATCGCCTCGATGGAGGTCTTCCGGCGCCGCAAGTTCGGCGGCGAGCAGGGCTCCGTCCCCAACGATGGATTCGGCGACGTCTACCTGGTGGTGGACAACTACCGGGCGCTGGCCGAAGAGAACGAGGTGCTGATCGAGCAGGTCAACCTGATCATCAATCAGGGTCCCTCATTCGGGGTCCACGTGGTGGTCACCGCCGACCGGGAATCGGAGCTGCGGCCACCGGTGCGCAGCGGTTTCGGCTCCCGGGTCGAGCTGCGACTCGCGGCCGTGGAAGACGCCAAACTGGTGCGTTCCCGGTTCGCCAAGGACGTTCCGGTCAAGCCGGGCCGCGGCATGGTCGCGGTCAACTACGTTCGACTCGACTCCGACCCGCAGGCCGGTCTGCACACCTTGGTGGCTCGGCCCGCGCTGGCCAACACGCCTGACCATGTGTTCGAATCCGACAGCATCATCGACGCCGTCAGCCGTCTCACGAGCGGTCAGGCGCCGCCGGTACGCCGGCTGCCGGCGCGGTTCGGCGTGGAGCAGTTGCGTGAGCTGGCGGCACGCGACACCCGCCAGGGCGTCGGCGCGGGCGGAATCGCTTGGGCCATCTCCGAATTGGATCTCTCACCGGTCTATCTCAATTTCGCCGAGAACGCGCATCTGATGGTGACCGGCCGTCGCGAATGTGGGCGTACCACGACACTGGCCACGATCATGTCCGAGATCGGGCGGTTGTACGCGCCGGGGGCGACCAGCGCGCCGCCACCGCCGGCGGGGCAGCCTTCGGCCCAGGTGTGGCTTGTGGACCCGCGTCGTCAGCTCCTGACCACGCTTGGCTCCGACTACGTGGAGAAGTTCGCCTACAACCTCGATGGTGTGCAGGCGATGATGGGCGAACTGGCCGCGGTCCTGGCCGGGCGCGAGCCGCCGCCCGGTTTGTCCGCCGCGGAGTTGCTGTCGCGGAACTGGTGGAGCGGACCGGAGATCTTCTTGATCGTCGACGACATCCAGCAGCTGCCGGCGGGATTCGACTCGCCGCTGCACAAGGCCGCGCCCTGGGTGACCCGGGCCGCCGATGTCGGCCTGCACGTGATCGTCACACGCACGTTCGGTGGCTGGTCTTCGGCCGGCAGCGACCCGATGCTGCGGGCACTGGCGCAGGCGAACGCACCGCTGCTGGTGATGGACGCCGATCCCGACGAGGGATTCATCCGCGGCAAGATGAAGGGCGGACCACTGCCCCGTGGTCGAGGCCTGCTGATGGCCGAGGACACCGGTGTGTTCGTTCAGGTTGCGGCGACCGAATTACGCAAGTAAGGCAGTGCCGTTGCGCTGGGCTGACCGGGTTACCGCGAGATCGCGGCCCAGCGCAGCGGCAACTCCTTGAGCGCGAAACTCTTTGATGGGTAATTGATCGCGGGGGAGTAGTCCTCGGGCAGTTCGAAATCCGGAATTTGGGTCAGCCATTCCGCGACGACCACCGTCAGTTCGATGCGCGCCAGATGAGAACCCAGGCAGCGGTGCGGCCCGCCGCCAAACCCCCAGTGCCGGTGGACTTTTCCGTCCATGTTGAGTTCGTTGGTGGACATCGGGTCGCTGTCGTCGCGGTTGACCGCTGCCATGCACAGCCGCACCGAGGTGCCCGGCGGCAGCGTCATGCCGCCGACCTCCACGAATTCCGTCGTTATCCGTGGCGCCACCGGCGCCGACGGTTCGAGTCGGACGATCTCCTCGATGAAAACCCGGATCTGCTTCGGGTTGTCGCGCAGCTGCTTGCGCAGCTGCGGTCGGCGCGCCAATTCGTACAACGAGAATCCGATGGCCGCGGTCACCGTGTCCAGGCCGGCCAGGATCAGCAGGTGACTCATGCCCAGCAGTTCGACGTCGGTGAAGTCACCCTTGCCGGTCATCACTTGCGACAACATGTCCGAACCCGGGTTCTGCCGGCGCTGGGCGATGGCTTCGGCCAAATACGCCAGCAGCTGCTCGGACTTCTCGATGTCGGCCCGGGTTATGAACGGCTTGTCGTTGACGACGGCGTCTTTCCAGTCGATGAGACGATCACGATCTTCTAGTGGCAGACCGTAGAGGTCCATAAACACCTGGAACGGGTACAGGTTGGCGAAGTGCGCCATCACTTCGCACTCGCCGCGACCGGCCAGCGCCGCGATCATGTCACCGGCGTGGCGCACCAGCACCGGCCGCGACTTGCTCAATGCGTGCGGGCTGAAGTACGGCTGCAGGATTTGGCGGTAGCGGGTGTGTTGCGGCGGATCAAAAGCCAATGGCAGCACCGGCAATGGGTGGCCGGGAGGCTGCAGCACCGTCGACGAGAAGACCTTGGTGTTACGCAGTGCGGCCAGCACATCTTCGCGCCGGGTTATGTAGTAATGGCCGTTCATGAATACGACCGGTCCGGCATCGCGCAGTGTCTTCCACCCGAGGCCCCGGTCAACGGTCATCGGTAGCGTCGCGAAATCAAGCCGGGGTAGGTAGAACGAGCCCTGTTGGCCTTCGCTCATTCGCTTCGGTCTCCGGATACCTGTTGGACCGCGATATCAACACGGGACGGCACATCAATATTGCATGCGCGCCAACCGAAGACGGTCCGCCCGCCCAGCCCAGTCCGGGGCGTATCCGGTCCGGGCAAGCCATTGGCGAACATGCTCGACACTTTACTGACCGACTAGTCTGGATACCGACCCGTGAACTGCTAGCCCGTCTGATTGCGAAGCCGCCGGCGGCCGTGCCGGGCCGCCTAGGGAGGAGGCCTCGTGAGGGTTCGTCTGGAACAGTCGAAATGTGTGGGCCACGCCCAGTGCTATGCCGTCGACCCAGATCTCTTCCCCATCGACGAGTCGGGCTATTCGATCCTCGCGGAGCATGAGGTCCGGCCCGAGGACGAGCAATTGACCCGCGAAGGTGTCGCGTCCTGTCCCGAAATGGCGTTGATTCTCGACGAGGAGTGACGGCACAAGTCGGCGCTACGCAGCGGGCGGAAAGCAAACGCTTAGTAAACAATTCGTGGTCGATTATGAACTCCCGCCGACCCGGGATGAACAGTGGCTGGCCATTGAAGAACAGGCGGCTTTGGGTGTCGGTGTTTGCCTCGTAACGAACTAATCTCAGTGCCGGGCGGCAGTTCGGGCACACGCGAGCTGTCGCTCGGTTGCTGATAGTGGGAGATTAGCCGAGGCGGAAGGTGCATGCCGGTACTGAGCAGACGTCCGAGAAGCGCGGTGGCAGACCACGTTTGCGGACACAGCCGACTGGTCAACATGCGTACGCCGGCCCGGCTGACGGGGTTGCGGGGCGAAAACGCTCCGCTGGTGACTCCCGTGGGCGCAGCGGCCCCCGGTGGCGCTGTCTACAAGGCCGTGACCATGGCCACCACTGATTCCTATGTGACAGCCGAGATCGCGTTTCCGGCCGACTGAGGAGGACACGGTGTTTGACTTCGCGGCGTTACCGCCCGAAATCAATTCCGGTCGCATGTACGCGGGCCCGGGGTCGGGCCCAATGATGGCCGCAGCCGCCGCCTGGGACGAGATTGCGGCCGAATTGGGGGTCGCGGCCAGCGGCTACAGCTCGGTGGTCACCGAGCTCGCCAGCGGGCCATGGGTGGGACCGGCATCGATGTCGATGGTTTCGGCGATCAACCCGTACGTAAGCTGGCTGCACGCGATGGCCACCCAGGCCGAGGAGACGGCCGGGCAGGGCCGGGCCGCCGCGGCGGCTTTTGAGGCGGCGTTCGCGATGACGGTGCCGCCACCGGTGATCGCGGCCAATCGAGTGCTGCTGGCGAACCTGGTCGCGACGAACTTCTTCGGGCAGAACACCCCGGCGATCGCGGCCACCGAGGCGCAGTACATGCAGATGTGGGCACAAGACGCCGCCGCGATGACCGCTTACGCCGCATCGTCGGCGACCGCGTCGGTGCTGCCTCCGGTCACAGCGCCGCCCAACACCACGAATCCGGAAGCGGGTTCCAACCAGGCCGCCGCGGTCACTCAGGCGGTCGCCGAACCGGCGGGCAACACCGCACAGACCACCGCCAACGCGACCTCACAGCTAGCGTCGCCACAAGCCTTGTCGCTCAGCACAACTCAAGCGGCACAGGCACCCGCGGCGGCGACGAATGCGTCGGATCCGGGACCGTTCACCTGGCTGACGAACGCACTGCAGAACGTCACGCAATCCGGGCTGCCGACCCCGACCAACAACTTTCTGGGGTTGAACCCCACCTTGTACGACACGATCTTCAAGCGCATGACCGGTCTGGGTTACTTCTCGAACGGTATGGCGCAGTTTGCGTCGTCGATCGCCCAGCAGTTGACCTTCGGTCCCGGTGGTAGCACGGCGGGTGCCGGTGGTGCGTGGTACCCGACTCCGCAGTTTGCCAGCCTGGGTCTGAGCAACCTCGGCGGCGTGGGCAACGTGGGCGCAGTCTCCGCGGGAGCCGGGCAGGCCGCCCGGGTGGGGATGCTCTCGGTTCCGCAGCACTGGGCGACGCTGACCTCGGCGGTCAGCCCGGCCACGGTATCCGACCTGGAAGCCGCGCCCGTCCAAGCCGCCGCGTCAGGGACGCACGGTTCGCCGGCCAATGGCCTGCTGCGGGGGATGCCGGTGGGGGGCATGGGTCGGCGCGGCGCCGCCGCCGGCTACGTCAACAAATACGGATTCCGCTACAGCGTGTTGACCCGCCCACCATCGGCCGGATAACGGAGAGCCACATGAACGCCAGCCCATTGACAAGTTATTCCCGCGATGTTGCCGGGCCCACGGAAGGGAAGGGATCTAGATGTCCTTTGTGACCACGCAGCCGGCGGCTTCGGCAGGCGCCGCGTTGGCCCCGACGGGGGCGGTGCCGGCCGCCACGGACGAAGTGTCGGCACTGACGGCAACGCAGTTCGCTGCACACGCGCCGATGTACCAGGCCGTCAGCGCTTCGACGGCGGCGATCCACGAAATGTTTGTCAATGCCCTGAGCACCAGCTCCGGGTCGTACGCGGTGACTGAGGCGGCCAACGCGGCCGCGACGGGTTAAGGAGTCAAAGATGTTGGATTTTGGGGCGTTTCCGCCGGAGTTCAATTCGGCGCGGATCTACTCGGGTCCGGGCTCGGGTTCGTTGGTGGCCGCGGCGTCGGCGTGGAGTGCGCTGGCAGCCGAGCTCAACTCGGCCGCGCTGAGCTATGAGAACGTCATCACCGCGCTGAGCAGTGAGGAGTGGACGGGGACCGCGTCGGCGACGATGGCGCAGGCGGCGGCTCCCTACATCGCGTGGATGACGACGACGGCCGCCCAGGCCGAAGAGACTGCCACGCAAGCACGTTCGGCGGCGTCCGCTTACGAAGCCGCGCTGGCCTCGTCGGTGCCGCCCCCGGTGATCGCGGCGAACCGGATGCAATCGCAACAGCTACAGGCCACGAACGTCTTGGGCCAGAACACCCCGCTGATCGCGCAGCTGGAAGCACAGTACGGCGAGATGTGGGCCCAGGATGCCGGCGCGATGTACAGCTACGCGGGGCAATCGGCGACGGCGACGAAAGTGGCGCCGTTCCAGAAGGCGCCGGAGACGACCAACCCGTCGGGTCAGGCCTCCCAGAGCGCGGCGGTCACCAACGCCACGGCGAACTCGACGGCGACCAACACCTCGAAGACCCTGCAGTCGCTGGCCCAACCGGCCACCCAGGCGGCGACGCAGGCGAGCACTCAGACGGCCACGGATCCGTTGTCGGAGATCTGGTTTTTGTTGACCGGGCAGTCGACGTTTCCCACCAACCTGGGAACGGCGGTCAACGGCTATAGCCCGTTTGCCAGCCTCTTCTATAACACCGAGGGTTTGCCGTACTTCAGCATCGGTATGGGCAACAACTTCGTGCAGATCGCCAAGTCGCTGGGCGTCATCGGTGGCGCGGCGCCGGCCGCGGCCAAGGCCCTGCCCGGGCTCGGCGGACTCGGCGGCATGCTCGGCGGCGGCGCCGCCGCCGCGCATCCGGTGGCGGCCCTGGGCAGCGCGGCATCCGTCGGCGGCAAGTTGTCGGTGCCGGTGGCGTGGTCGGGGGCGACGTCCGCCGCGGCGCCGACGTTGGGCCGTGCCATCCCGGTCAGCGCGATCAGTGCCGCCCCGGAAGCCGCGGGCGGACCCGGCAACCTGCTCGGCGGCATGCCGCTGGCCGGCGCGGGCGCCGCAGGCCACGGAGTCGCCGGACCCAAGTACGGATTCCGGCCCACCGTCATGGCCCGCCCACCGTTTGCCGGCTGATCGACGTCGGTTCAACGGCTGAATGAGCGAAAGGAGGTCTTAACGACGCGCCACCGGGATGGTCAACGCATTCGATCTTTGCGACGCGTTGACCGGCAGTCAGCTTCGTATGCCGGGCAACGGGGCTGCGGGGCCTGGGGCGGGTGACCACCAGCAACGTTTCCATCCCGGGACTGGTAGCGTTTGCTGTGACCCTCCTGAGAGGGGCAGCGGCCGAGGTCAGGCACTGTTACCGTGTCATTACCAAAAGTGAATTCAGCCTACTGCTAAGTGAACAATTGCAAACACGGGGCTTTCGCGCCGACCGCGGGGGCCGCCGTCATCTAGTCTCACAGAGTCGGGGATGTAACTAGGAGGGAACAATATGTCGTTCGTGACCACACAGCCGGAGGCTTTGGCCGCGGCGGCCGGGAACCTGCAGGCGATCGGGGCGACCTTGAGCGCCCAGAACGCGGCCGCTGCAGCCCCAACGACGGGGGTGGTGCCCGCCGCTGCCGACGAGGTGTCGGCACTGACCGCGGCTCAGTTCGCCGCGCACGCGCAGATGTACCAAGCGGTGAGCGCTCAAGCGGCCGCTATCCACGAGATGTTCGTGAACACCTTGGCGACGAGCTCCGGTTCCTACGCTGCCACCGAGGCGGCCAACGCCGCTGCCGCGCTCTGATCAGTCGGCGTTTCGGGGCCTTAGATCGTCACCGCCGTGGGGTACAGCGTCACCGCCCAGCAGCGGATGGGCACGGGGTCTCAGGGCTTTGCCCACATGAGTCCCCGCAAAGCAGTACGCACTCCGTCAACTCAAACGCCGCGGTTCGGGGTTGACGTCCGTCTCACCGTGACAACACCCGGTGGCCGCCGGCTGACGGGAAGGGGGGGTCATTTCTATTCATTCGGCTCGGCGGTTGCGTAACGCGTAAACGTTTCGACCACCGTCTTCACCACATCACCCAGTAACCACCAAGCAAGGAGTACAGCCGACATGGCAACACGTTTCATGACCGACCCGCACGAGATGCGGGCGATGGCGGGCCGTTTCGAGGTGCACGCCCAGACCGTCGAGGACGAGGCTCGCAAGATGTGGGCGTCGTCGATGAACATCGCCGGCGCGGGCTGGAGCGGTCAGGCGCAGGCCA
>NZ_JCALCQ010000005.1:0-309791 GCF_059812425.1 Mycobacterium sp. NGS56 | reverse complement strand
TTGCGATCGCCACTAGAGCGGGTCGTCGGCTAGGCCGAGGGTGGCGACCCGCTGCGCCCGGCTACGCCGCGCTTGCGATCGCCACTAGGCCCGACGGTGGCGACCCGCTGCGCCCGGCTACGCCGCGCTTGCGATCGCCACTAGAGCGGGTCGTCGGCTTCCGGATTCCGGTCGGGCGGTACGGGTCCCTGCAGGGCGGTCTCGGTCGGATCGGCCGGAGGGTCGCCCTGTGGCGGCATGATCGGTAGCGGACCCGTGATCGGGTCCTCTTCGGAGTCGCCCAGGTTCTCGGTGCGGAACATGAAGAAGAACACCACCCAGCCGACCGCGGAGATGAGCAACCAACTGATCAACCGGTAGATCAGCATCGCCGAGATCGCGTTGGGCAGTGACATTCCGCTGGACACCAGGCCGGGGACCAGCACCGCCTCGACGATCAACAGGCCGCCGGGCATCAGCGGGATGGTGCCGACGGCGCGGGCGGCCGCGTAGGCGACCGTCAACCCGGCCACCGACGCGTGGTCCCCGGCGGCGTAGGCGGCGAACCCCAGGCAGGCGACGTCGGCGACCCAGTTGAACATCGACCAGCCGAATGCCACCCCCAGGTCGCGCCGGCCCAGGCTCACCGATTCCAGCTGCATCAGCGTCTCGCGCCACTTCTCCAGTCCGGTGTCGGCCGGCCTGCCGCGGACCGAGTTGACCCACGCCAACACCCGGCTGCCGATGCCGTCGATCAGCTCCGGTCGGGACGCGACGGCCTGGGCCAGCAGCAGCAATGCGACAAAGCCGCCGAGGGTGAACAGCAGCGAGAACGGGTTGTTCTTCGCGCCCAGCAGGAAAGCGCCGCCCAGGCCGAGCAAAGCCAAGCCCACCGCCTGCAGCACGCCCGACATCACCAACTGCCACGACGCCACCACGGTCGAGGCGCCCCAGAGCCGCTGCTGGCGGAAAAGGAAGGTGGCCGAGAGCACGGGTCCGCCGGGCAGCGTGGTGCTGAGCGAATTGGCTGCATAGAACGCGGCCTCGGAGCGCAACTGCTTGACGTGCACGCCGGCCGATTTGAGCAACGTGCGCTGGATCTGGGCAAAACTGTGCATCGACGCGGCCGCCGCCGCCGCCGAAGCCAGCAACCACCACCAGTTCGCCTCGTACATGCTCATCCAGGCTTTGGCCAGCTGATCCCAGCCCAGCGAAACCTCGACGGCAAGCACGATGGCTACCGCGCCGAGGATCACCCAGCGCACCCACCAGTACCTCCCCCGCGCAGTTTCTTCGCGCGGGAAGTCGAGATTGCGGGCGGGTGCGTCGTGCGGCACGTGATTTAGGGTAACGGTGCAGGTGGCGCAGCGATCGCTGCGGATGGCTTACCGTGTCGACGTCGTAACCGGATCGTGCCGACGCGACGGCCCCGAACGCGGGCACACGTCCGCGGTTACGTTTGACCCTGAACCGCGGCGGATAGGCTGGCCAAATGTCAGCAAACGTCGACGATGCTTCGGTCGAACCTCTTGTCCGCAAGACCGCAGCGTGGGCGTGGCGCTTGCTCGTCATTCTGGTCGCCGTGCTCGCCCTGTTGTGGGTGGTGAAAAAACTCGAAGTCATCGTCGTTCCGGTGCTGGTCGCACTGCTGCTGAGCGCGTTGCTGGTGCCGGTGGTCGACTGGCTGGACAAGCGGGGCCTGCCCCGCGGCGGTGCGGTGGCCCTGGTGTTGCTGGGCGGCTTCGCGATCCTGGGCGGCATACTGTCGTTCGTCATCCTGCAGTTCATCGACGGCCTGCCCGGCTTGACCGAACAGGTGACGAACAGCATCGAGTCGACACGCCGGTGGCTGACCCACGGGCCGGCGCATCTGCGCAACGAGCAGATCGACAACATGGGCAACGCCGCCATTGAGGCGTTGCACAACAATCAGGCGAAGCTGACCAGCGGCGCGCTTTCCACCGCGGCGACCGTCACCGAGCTGGTCACGGCGGCGGTGCTGGTGTTGTTCACGCTGATCTTTTTCCTCTACGGCGGGCGCAACATCTGGCAGTACGTCGTGCAGATCATCCCGCCGGATGTCCGTGGCCGGGTGCACGAAGCCGGTACTGCCGGATACGGGTCGCTGATCGGGTACGTGCGGGCCACGTTCCTGGTGGCCCTGACCGACGCGGCCGGGGTCGGCACGGGCCTGGCGATCATGGGCGTTCCGCTCGCGCTGCCGCTGGCATCACTGGTGTTTTTGGGTGCGTTCATCCCGCTGGTCGGTGCACTGATCTCGGGCCTGGTGGCCGTGGTGGTCGCGCTGCTGGCCAAGGGCTTCGTGTACGCACTGATCACGCTGGGCCTGCTGATTGCGGTCAACCAGATCGAGGCCCATCTACTGCAGCCGCTGGTGATGGGCCGTGCGGTCTCGATTCACCCGCTGGCGGTGGTGCTCGCCATCTCCACCGGCGGAGTGCTCGCCGGCATCGTCGGCGCCCTGCTGGCGGTTCCGACCGTGGCGTTCCTCAATAATGCGATCCAGGTGCTGTTGGCGCCCGATCCGTCCGCCGAGGCCGAGAAACAAACCGAGGACGCGGACGAGAAGAACGTCATCCTGCAGGCCGAGCCCGATCAACTCGAGGACGAATCCAGCTGAGCCCCAAAGTTTTTCGGCGCCTTTAAGGGGAGCCTCGTTACAGCCGGCCCTCGCGCCGCAGCAGATCCTGTGCGGACAGGCCGCCGCCGGAGCGTCGGCGTTGCCGTGACGCGTCGCCGTTCTCGCCCTGTTCGTGCGCGTTCACCTGCTCGGCGGGCGCGTTGGGGTCGCCGCTGTCCGGGCGCATTTTCGGCAGAGCGGTGGTGGGTTCGGCGGAGTCACCGGTGTCATCGGACCGGTCGCCGGGCACCGGGATGGCCCGCGTCTGATCGCCGGACGGGCGTGCCGCCGGACCCGGCGCCGGGGGGCGCGGGGCAGCCTGCGCTGCGGAGTTGGTGGGCGCGCGCATCTCGGCCGGGCGGTCATGGCCGGGCGTGCCCTGCGCGGAGAGGCGCGTCGTGCTGGCCTCGGTCGGCTGGTCGGGCCGCGCCGGACTACGCGTGCTGCTCGGGCTTTCGCCTATCCCGGCGCGCATGGTCGCACCGCTCGGGGACGGTTCCCGCGCCGGCCGCGGCTCGGCCGGGCGGGCCGGCCGTGGGGGCTCCGGGGCGCCGGGATGGGTGGGGTCGTGCGGTGGCCGCGGGGCCGCCGCGACCAGGCTGGCGGCGACGGGCGGCCGCGCGGGCCGGCCGTTGAGCGTCGGCCGCTTCCGTTCATCGGGCAGGTCGATCTCACCGAGCCCGATCTTGTTCTGCAGGCGACGGGCCCAGCGCGGTGCCCACCAGCAGTCGTCGCCGAGCAGCTTCATCACGGAGGGCACCAGGAACATTCGGACGACGGTGGCGTCCAGCAGCAACGCGGCCATCAGACCGAAGGCCAGATATTTCATCAACACCAGATCGGAGAACACGAACGAGCCGGCGACCACCGCCAGCACCAGCGCGGCGGCCGTGATCAGGCGCCCGGTGGTCGCGGTGCCGATCCGGATTGCTTCCGCCGTCGACATGCCACGCTCGCGCGCCTCGACCATGCGAGAGACCAGGAACACCTCGTAGTCGGTAGCCAGACCGAAACCGACCGCTACGACCAGCGCGATCACCACCACCATCAGCGGGGTGGGCGTGAAGTTCAACACGTTCGACAAGTGCCCGTCGACGAAGATCCAGGTCAAGATGCCCATCGTCGAGCCAAGCGTCAACGCGCTCATCAACACCGCCTTGATCGGCAACACCACCGATCCGAACGCCAGGAACATCAACAGCATGGTGGCGCTGAGCAACAGGACCAGCATCAGCGGCGCCTTGTCGAACAGGCTGTGGATGCTGTCCTGTTCCAGGGCCGGCGTGCCGCCGACGTAAAGGTCCAACCCCTTCGGGGGATTCACCGCCCGCAGTTCGTTGATTTTCTTGGCGGCATCGTTCTTGTTGACCAACCCGTTTTGAATCACTCGTACCGAGCCGTCCTTCGGCACCGTCGTCCCGTTCGGGCCGGCGACGCAGGGGTTGCCGGCGATGGTCGGGCAGGCCCGTTCCTCCCACTGTTTGTCGGTGAACCCGCCGATCGAGGAAATGCGGTTGCGGATGTCGGCGACCTGCTGGTCGGTTACCTTGCTGCCGTTGGTGCTCTGGATCACCATCGTCAACTGCTCGGTCCGGTAGCCGGGGAAGAGCTTGTCGAAGTGCTCCTGGGCCATGCGCACCGTGTTGTCCGGCGGCAGATACTTCTCGCTCATGCCGCCGAAGGACAGATTGCCCAGCGGAATCACCAGCAGGATCATGCCGACGGCGATCGGGATGGCGAACGCCAACGGGCGCTTCATCACCCAGTTGACGAGCTTGCCCCAGAAGCCGGCCTCGACCTCTTCGCGGGTCTTGGTCTTCTGCAGCCGGTCGGCCAGCCAGTTCAGATAGGCCCGCGAGTACTTCCAGTTCCGTAGGAACGGCACCCGGAACGCCGTACGCACGCCCAGCGCGTCCACGTGGCGGCCAAGGATGCCCAGGCAGGCGGGCAGGAACGTGATGGACAGCAACGCCGCCAGGCCCACCGCGGCGAAGATTGCGTAGGTCAACGAATGCACGAAGCCCTGCGGTAACACCAACAGGCTGGCGCTGGACGCGATGATCAGCACCGCCGAAAACGTCACGGTGCGCCCGGCGGTCATCACGGTTCTTCGCACCGCGGCCTCGGTGTCGTAGCCCTCGGCTATCTCTTCCCGGAACCGGCTCACCACGAAAAGCCCGTAGTCGATGGCGATACCCAGGCCGATCAGCGAGACCACCGGCTGGGCGAAGAAGTGCACCGGCCCGAACACGGCGACCAACCGCAGGATGCCCAGCGAGCCCGCGATGCTCAGGCCGCCCACGATGGCGGGCAGGCCGGCGGCGACGGCGCCCCCGAAGACCAGGAACAGGACCACTGCGACCAGCGGCACCGCGAGGACCTCCATGCGGCGTTGGTCGGTCGCGATCGTGCCTGTCAGGGCGTTGGCGATCGGCTCGAGCCCGGCCAGCTGCACCGTGCCCCCGTCGAGCTTCTGCAGATCCGGCTGGATGGCCTTGTAGTTGTTGAGGATGCTGTCGTCGTCATTGCCCTTCAGCGGGATGGACACGAAGGTGTGCTTCCTGTCCTCGCTGACCATCCCCTTGATGACCGGGTTGGTGCTGTCCGGCGCCGCCAGCCAGCCCGCCCAGCCGACGACCTGGTCGGGGTGGTCGGTCTTGAACTTGTTGAGTTCGCCGACGAGCTTGGCGCGCCACGCCGCGTCATCGGCCGTTTTTCCGTCGGGAGCGGTGAAGGTGGCCACGATGTGGCTGGTGCGATCACGGCCGTACGTCTGGTCGCCCAGCACCGAGGCTTTAACGGATTGGCTGCCGTCGTCGTAGAAGCCACTCTGTGTAACATGCTTGCCCAGGCTGACCCCGAAGACGCCGCCCAACAGACACAGAGCTGCCGTGACCCCGATCACGATGTACCGGTATCGGTACACAGTTCGACCCCACCAGGCGAACACGCAAGCTCCTTACTGGATCGTTAACGACCCGCGCATTGGTTTTCCAGTGTCACACACGCGCGGTCAGCAGCGCGGAGAGCGGCCGGAACGGCTGCAGCCACGCACCCTGGTCAGGCAGCGAATCTAGGCCGATCCGCGGCAACGGTTCCCGGAAGACTCCAGCGATGTCCTCCAGATCAACGAAGTCCAAGGTATCCGACGCTAGCGCCCAACTCGCATGTTCGCGAAATCCGATCACCTGAACGCTGACCCCGGTGCGTGCAATGTCTTCCAAAGGTTGACGGAACGCCTGACCGTCGGCGGAAGCCACCACCAGCGCCGCTAACCCTTCGGTCCGCCGCAATTCGATATGGGCCAGCATGTCGCGGTCGACGTCGCTGTCCTCGTCGATCTTCGGCTTGGCGAACACCGCAAATCCCACGTTTCGGAGCGCGTCCACCCAGGGCCGGACGACGTCGGCGCTGCCCGGGGCGATGTTGGTGAAGACGGTGGCCTCGGGTTCCACGACGACGCCGGGGCGATTGGCGCTGACCTCGGCCGTGCGCGACAACAGCCAACGCCCCAGGGCGTCGAACCGCGGGCGTTCCAGGGCCGTCGGGCGGCGGCCCAGGATGGAGCCCAGGCCCATGTCGAGGTTCGGCGCATCCCAGACCAGCAACACGCGTCCGCCCGGGGGAGAGAAGTCGCCCAGCTCGTCACCGGTCAGCACCGCCGGGGGCGCTACCGGTTCTGCCCTTGCCGCGGTCTCTTCGGTCAGGCTCATCTCATCGCCTACCCATCATCTAAGCCAAATGAATTCGGTGACGTCGCTGCCCGCTTCCTGAGCCTTCGTCTCGTACTTGGTGGTGGGGCGCACGATCGAGATCGGCAGCGCGGTGTCTGGACCGGCCGGGCGCAGCCGGGGTTCACCCGCGCCGACCTGAGCGATGTGGTCGGCGTAGCCGGCGTGGTCGGTCGCAACGTGCAGGACACCACCAGGGAGTAGCCGGTCGGCTATCAAGCCAATCGTGCCGGGCTGCAGGAACCGGCGTTTGTGGTGCCGGGCTTTGGGCCACGGATCGGGAAAGAAGACGCGAACCCCGGTCAGCGAACCCGGGGCGATGAGCCGCAGGACGTCGAGGGCGTTGCCGCGGATCAGCCGGATGTTGCTCACGTGGTCGCGGTCGATCGCGCACAGCAGCTGTGCCAGCCCGCGGCGGTAGATTTCCACCGCGACCACGTCGACATGGGGCTCGTCCTTCGCCATGGCTAGGGTGGAAGACCCACTGCCGCAACCGATTTCGAGCACGAGGGGGGCCGGTCGCCCGAACCATCCGGGGAGATCCAGCGGGGGTTCGGGGCGGTCGGATTCCTCGGTTGCGGCGCCCACCGACAGGCCGAGTTCGGGCCAGCGCCGCTCCCAGGTCTGGCGCTGTGCATCGGACAGCGCCGAGCGTCGCGATCGGAACGCCGTTGCCGGGAAATAGCGCTGGTCGGGGCGGTCCGAGTCCCCGGTCGGCGTGTCGGCAGCCATCGCCACCCCGCGCTGCGCATGCATTTGTCCATGGTGGCCTATAAACCTGGGATGTAGCCGCCCCTGGTCCGGATTGATACCCAACAGTTGCCTTCAACTGGTAACTGATTAACGGTGGCTCGCTTCTTGGTGACGCGGATGCCACCATTCGGTGGGACCGCTTGGCCCCGACGCCGCATGTGTTGGCGACAGCGCGGGCCGGGTACGGGGGTCATCCAGACCGAACAGGCGGGATATGAGGGCACAAGGACACCCAACTTTCGTCGACGAGCTGGCACGCTTTGCCGCCGGCCACGTCGACCCGCGCGTGACGGCGATTGCGGAGCGATCCGCCGCGCCCCTGCGCGTGGTTGTGCGCGGCCGTCGGGGGGTCGGCTGCCGCACCGTGCGCCGCGCGCTGGCCGCCGCGGGACGCGCCGCGGGGATCGCGGTTGCCGACCCGGTGACGGACCGCGGTGTCGACGCGGTTGTCTACGTGATCACGGAGGTGGTCAAGCCCGAGGACACCCAGGCGATCGCCGACGTCTCAGAGGCCGGGCGCCCGGTGCTGGCGGTGCTGAACAAAGCAGATTTGGCGGGCTCCCTGTCCGGCCGTGGCGTTGACGGCCCGATCGCGGCCGCGCGCGCGAGGTGCACGGAACTCTCGGCGCTGGTCGGCGTGCCCATGGAACCGATGATCGGTCTGCTCGCGGTCGCCGCGCTCGACGACCTGGACAGCAGCCAGTGGACGGCGCTTTCCACGCTGGCCGCGCACCCCGCTGGCACGGCGTGTTTCGAAGGATCCTTCGCCGGATTTCTGGCCGCTGATGCCCCGGTGCCGGCGGACGTGCGGCGGCGCCTACTGGACACCCTCGACCTGTTCGGCACCGCGCTGGCGGTCGCCGCGTTCCGGCAGGGCCGGACCCCGGCCCAGGTGCTGACCCTGCTGCAGCGGATGAGCGGCATCGACGGCGTCCTGGTCAGAATCGGCGCGCTGGGCGCCGAGGCCCGCTATCAGCGGGTGCTGGACGCCGTGGCCGAACTCGAGGCGCTGGCCGCGGGCGGCGGCAGGCTCGGCGAGCGCATCAGCGGATTCCTGTCCCGCGACGAGACCGTGTTCGCCCGGATGGCGGCCGCCGTGGACTTGGCCGAGGCGGCCGGCCTGGAGCCGGCTGACCGCAAGGCCGCCCTCGACGCGCATCGAGACCCATCCGCGCACCTGCCGCGGGCGGTGCGGTGGCAGCGCTACAGCCGCGCGTCGGCCAGCGAACTGCACCGCGCCTGCGGCGCCGACATCGCGCGCGGATCGCTGCGGCTGTGGTCCCAGGCCTGCGCGTCGCTGCCGGGGGAATCCTGGTGAGCGCCGAACCAAGCCAGGATCCCGCCGCCGAGGTGGACGCGCTGGTGGCGGCGGCCGGCCCCGGGCTGGATCCGCCCGCGATTCAGCGCCGCGACGTGGTGCTGGTGACCGGCCCGTGGATGGCCGGGGTCACCGCGGTGGCGGACGCCCTGCGTGAGCGGCTGCCGCAGCACGAATTCGTGGAGTCGACGGACCTGGGCCCCGGTGAGGTGCCGGTGGCCGTGGTGTTCGTCGTGTCCGCGGCGGCGAACCTGACGCCCTCGGACTGTGCGCTGCTGGACGCCGCGACCGAACACACCGACGCGGTCGTCGGGGTGGTGTCCAAGATCGACGTGCATCTCAACTGGCGGGACATCGTCGCCGCCAACCGCGAGTCGCTGGGTGCGCACGCGTCCCGCTACGGCCGGGCGTCCTGGGTGGGCGCGGCGGCTTTGCCCGACCTCGGTGACCCGGACGTCGACGATTTGGTCGAAGCCGTGACGGCGCTGCTCGATGACCCCGACCTCCCGCGCCGAAACAGGTTGCGGGCGTGGGAAGCCCGGCTGCAGACGGCGGCGCGCCGGTTTGACCGCGAGGTCGAGGGGTCGGGCCGGCGGGCCCGGGTTGAGGCGCTACGCGAGGAGCGCAGCACCGCGTTGCAGCGGCGGCGTCAGGAGAAAAGCGAGCGGACCATCACGCTGCGCGGTCAAATCCAGCAGGCGCGGGTCGCGCTGTCGCACTCCGCGCGCAACCGGTGTGCTGCGGCGCGCACCGAATTGCAGGAACACGCGGCGGGCTTGCCCCGGCGCGAAATGTCCGGCTTCGAGGCGCACGCCCGCCGGCGGCTGGATGCGGTGGTGGCCGAGGTCGGCGAAGGCACCGACACGCAATTGGCGGAAGTGGCGCAGGCGGTGAGCGTGCCGATGGAGTTGCCACCGCTCGACCAGCTGCCGGAGGTCAAAGTTTCGCCCCCGCCGCTGAAATCACGCCGACAGGAAACCTGGCTGATGATCGTGCTGGGCGTTGGGTTCGGGCTGGGTGTCGCGCTGACGCTGAGCCGGCTGATGAGCGGCCTAACCTCGCGGCTGAACCCCGCGCTGGCCGTGGCCGCGGCCCTGGCATGCGTGGCGATCTCGGTGGCGCTCACCTTCATGGTGATCAACATTCGTGCGCTGCTGCACGACCGGGCGCTGCTGGACCGTTGGGCGGGCGACGTCACATCATCGCTGCAGTCGGTCGTCGAGGAGCTGGTGGCCACCCGGGTGCTGGTTGCCGAATCGGTGTTGAGCAAGGCGCTGCTGGCTCAGGATGAGGCCGAGAACGCCCAGGTGTCGGCGTCGGTCGGCGTCATCGACACCGAACTGCGCGAGCACGCCCTGGCCGCCGCGCGGGCCGCGGCGGCTAGGGATCGAGACATGCCCGCGGTGACGGCGGCCCTGGCGGCCGTACGTGCAGAACTGGAAGAACCGGGTAACCGAAAAGAGGAAAGTCACTGCGACGACGTCGGCGGTGACGAGGCCGAGAAACCCGCATCGAGGAGCGCAGATGATGACCCATCAGGATCTTCTGAATCGTTGTTGTGAGAAGGCTTATACCTGCCCGAGGCTTCCCCGACAAGATCCTCACGATAACCTGTAGTTAACGCCACCAATTCCTTAATTGTGTGGGCGAGAGCATAGCGAGCGACACCAGCCCGATACGCAGACGAATTCAGGAGAGTTCGATGACCTCAGCGACCATTCCCGGTTTGGACACAGCACCCACGAACCACCAGGGCCTGCTGTCATGGGTGCAGGAGGTCGCCGAGCTCACCCAGCCCGACCGGGTGGTTTTCGCTGACGGCTCCGACGAGGAGTTCAATCGGCTGGCCACCCAACTGGTCGAGGCCGGCACCTTGAAGAAGCTCAACGAGAAGAAACACCCCAACTCCTACCTGGCGCTGTCCGACCCGTCCGACGTGGCGCGGGTGGAGTCGCGGACCTTCATCTGCACCGAGCAGGAGAGCGGTGCCGGGCCGACGAACAACTGGATGGACCCCTCCGAGATGCGGTCCATCCTGACCGACCTGTACCGCGGCTGCATGCGTGGCCGCACGATGTGGGTGGTGCCGTTCTGCATGGGCCCGCTCGGTGCCGACGACCCGAAGCTGGGTGTGGAGATCACCGACTCCGAGTACGTCGTCATCTCGATGAAGGTGATGACCCGGATGGGCAAAGCCGCCCTGGAGAAGATGGGCGACGACGGATTTTTCGTCAAGGCGCTGCATTCGGTGGGCGCGCCGCTGGAGCCAGGCCAGAAGGACGTGCCGTGGCCGTGCAACGACACCAAGTACATCACCCACTTCCCGGAGACCCGCGAGATCATGAGCTACGGCTCGGGCTACGGCGGTAACGCACTGCTGGGCAAGAAGTGCTACTCGCTGCGGATCGCCTCGGCGATGGCCCACGACGAGGGCTGGCTCGCCGAGCACATGCTGATCCTCAAGCTGATCTCCCCGGAGGACAAGGCCTACTACTTCGCCGCGGCGTTCCCGTCGGCGTGCGGCAAGACCAACCTCGCCATGCTGCAGCCGACGATCCCGGGCTGGCGCGCCGAGACCCTCGGTGACGACATCGCCTGGATGCGGTTCGGCAAGGACGGACGCCTGTACGCGGTCAACCCCGAGTTCGGTTTCTTCGGCGTCGCGCCGGGCACCAACTGGAAGTCGAATCCCAACGCGATGCGCACCATCGAAGCCGGCAACACCGTCTTCACCAACGTGGCGCTCACCGACGACAACGACGTGTGGTGGGAGGGCTTGGAGGGCGAGCCGGATCACCTGATCGACTGGAAGGGCAACGACTGGGTCTTGCGCGAAACGGATACCAAAGCGGCGCACCCCAATTCGCGTTACTGCACCCCGATGTCCCAGTGCCCCATCTTGGCGCCGGAGTGGGACGACCCGCAGGGTGTGCCGATCTCCGGAATCCTGTTCGGCGCGCGTCGTAAGACGACGGTGCCGCTGGTGACGCAGGCCCGCGACTGGCAGCACGGCGTGTTCATGGGTGCCACCATGGGCAGCGAGCAGACCGCCGCCGCCGAGGGCAAGGTCGGCACCGTGCGCCGCGACCCAATGGCCATGCTGCCGTTCCTGGGTTACCACGTCGGCGACTACTTCCAGCACTGGCTCGACCTGGGCAAGAACGCCGACGAGTCCAAGCTGCCCAAGGTGTTCTTCGTCAACTGGTTCCGCCGCGGCGACAAGGGTGAGTTCCTGTGGCCGGGCTTCGGCGAGAACAGCCGGGTGCTCAAGTGGATCGTGGACCGCATCGAGCACCGGGCCGGCGGCCAGGACACGCCGATCGGCATCGTGCCGACCGTCGATGACCTGGACCTGGAGGGGCTGGACGTGGACGGCGGTGACGTCGCCAAGGCGCTGAGGGTCGACCCGGCCGAGTGGCGCGAGGAACTGCCCTTGATCGAAGAGTGGTTCGAGTTCATCGGCGACAAGTTGCCCACCGGTGTCCGCGACGAGTTCGAGGCGCTCAAGCAGCGGCTGTCCGAAGCGGGCTGATCCCCGCGCGCGGTGGGGAAGACCTCAGCCGCTAATCGCCCTGCCGCCGTAGCGATCTCGGCAGGTACATTGCTCCCGCTCCGGCGTTGGCCGCCAGGTCGCCCGGGTTGGAGATGGCGCAACGCTTCAGCGACAGGCAACCGCAGCCGATGCACGAGTCCAGGTTGTCGCGCAGCGCGATCAACCCGGCGATCTGATCATCGAGGCGCGCGCGCCAGGTTTTGGACAGCCGGCTCCAGTCGGCGCGGGTCGGGGTGCGGCCGTCCGGAAGTGTGGCGAGTGCGTCGGCGATCTCATCGAGGCGTAGGCCGACGTTGCGGGCCGCCTTGATGAAGGCCAGGCGTCGCAGCATCTGCCGCTCGAAGCGGCGCTGGCCACCGGCGGTCCGGGTCGCCGTGATCAGGGCCTGGCTCTCATAGAACCGGATCGCCGATGCCGCGAAGCCGCTGCGCTTTGCTATCTCACTGACGGTGAACAAGTCTCGCTTATCCATTGGGGCCTTCTCGAATTCGGGACTTGACTTAAAGTTTACTTCAACTATCAGTATGGGGGGATGACTCAATCCAAACAGCAACCCGTCGCGATTGTCACCGGCGCCTCGCGCGGCTTCGGAAGGGCGGTTACCGCCGCCCTGCTCGACCGCGGTTGGACCGTCGTCGGCGATGCCCGCCGCGCATCTGAACTGAAATCAACTGTCCGAAAACTGAATTCAAGGAATTTCATCGCGCTGCCCGGCGACGTCACCGACGCAGCACACCGTGCCGAGTTGGTCGCGGTGGCACGCACTGCCGGGCCACTTGGCCTCCTGGTGAACAACGCCAGTCAGCTGGGGCCCAGCCCGCAACCGGTCCTCGCCGAGTATTCGGCGAGCGATTTGTGGATGGTGTACCAGACGAACCTGTTCGCGCCGCTGGCCCTGATCCAGGCGACACTGCCTGCGCTCGCCGGCAACGCCGGCGTGATCGTCAACCTGACCTCCGACGCCGCCGTCGAACCGTATCCCGGCTGGGGCGGGTATGGCTCGTCGAAGGCCGCACTCGACCAACTCTCGGCCGTCCTCGCCGCCGAGGCGCCCGCCGTCGCGGTGTACGCCTTCGACCCCGGTGACATGCGCACCGAGATGCACCAGGCCGCCTTCCCGGGCGAGGACATCTTCGACCGCGCCGAGCCGGAGTCCGTCGTGCCGGCCTTGCTGCGATTGCTGGACACGCACCCGGCGTCGGGGCGCTACCGGGCCGTCGAACTGTCGTTATCCGGAGCGCCGCGATGACTATGACGGCTCCGCGCACCCGTTTCCGCCGCGCCCCGGGCTCCGATGCCATCGAGCCGCCCGAAGCGCACGGCATCGCCCGCGATGCCGTCAAGCTGCTGGTAGCTCGCCCCGACGGCGTCAGCCACGCCCGCTTCGCCGACCTTGGCGATCACCTGCGACCGGGCGATCTGCTGGTGGTGAACAACTCCGCCACCATGCCCGCCGCGGTAAACGGCCACCGCGACGGCTGGCCCGTCGCAGTGCACTTCTCGACCCGGCGAGCCGACAGGAGCTGGGTGGTGGAACTGCGGCCCGCGGGGGCCGCGGCCGGACACCTCCCGGACGTTCGGCCGGGCGAACGTATCGAACTGCCAGGCGGCGGCGCGCTGATCGTCGAGGCGTCCTACCCCCAAACTGGGATCAGCGGCGCGCGGCTGTGGACCGCGCGGCTGATTCTCGAGGGTGATGTCGCGTCGTACCTGGCCCGGCACGGCCGGCCCATCCGGTACTCCTATGTGCCACGGTCGTGGCCGTTGCGCTACTACCAGACGGTCTTCGCCAGGCAACCCGGTAGCGCCGAAATGCCGAGTGCGGCAAGGCCATTCAGTACAGAACTAGTCACCGCCCTGGTGGCTGCGGGCGTCGCGATCGCACCGATCACGCTGCATGCGGGGGTGTCGTCGGCCGAAGCGGGCGAGCCACCGGTCGCCGAACCCCTCCACGTGCCCGCCGCCACCGCGCGACTGGTGAACTTCACGCGCGAGACCGGCGGACGGGTGATCGCGGTGGGAACGACGGTGACGCGCGCTCTGGAGTCCGCCGCCGCCGCGGACGGCGTGGTGCGGCAGGTGGACGGCTGGACGCACCTGGTGCTAGGGCCCGATCGCCCGTGCCGGGTGGTCGACGGCCTCATCACCGGATGGCATGATGCCGGCGCCTCGCACCTGTTGTTGCTGGAGGCGGTCGCCGGTCCGGAGCTGGTCGCCAGAGCGTATCGCGAAGCGATGGAACACGGCTACCTGTGGCATGAATTCGGCGACAGCGCGCTCCTACTGCCCGTGCCGGCGACCACTTAACACCCGTCAAGTTTGGCGGCGGTACAGTCTGCGCATGCAGATCCGCCCCTATATCGGCGCCGACAAACCTGCTGTCATCCTGTACCCGTCCGGAACGGTCGTCACCTTCGACGACCTCGAAGCGCGTGCCAATCGGCTGGCGCACCGGTTCCGCGCGGCGGGCCTGCGCGAGGGCGACACCGTTGCGATCCTGATGGAGAACAACGAGCACATCCACGCGGTGATGTGGGCGGCTCGTCGTAGCGGTTTGTACTACGTGCCTATCAACACCCATCTGACCGCAACAGAGGCGGCCTACATCATCGACAGCAGCAGCGCCAAGGCCATCATCGGCTCGGCGGCGCTGCGCGACACCCTCGCCGGGTTGGCCGATCATCTGCCGAGCGGACTACCTGAGCTGCTGCTGATCGCCGACGGCGACCTGCCGGGCTGGGAGCGATACCCGGAATGCGTTGCCGGACAGCCCGATACCCCGATCGATGATGAGATCGAGGGCGACCTGCTGCAGTACTCCTCGGGCACCACCGGCCGGCCCAAAGGCATCAAACGCGAATTGCCGCACGTGCCACCGGCCGAGGCGCCCGGCATGATGTCCGCACTCGTCGGTTTCTGGATGACGCCCGACTCGATCTACCTCAGCCCCGCGCCGCTGTACCACACGGCGCCGTCGGTGTGGTCGATGAGCGCGCAGGCCGGCGGCATCACCACGGTGGTGATGGAGAAGTTCGACGCCGAAGGCTGCCTGGACGTCATCCAGCGCCACCGAGTCACGCACGGCCAGTTTGTCCCGGCGATGTTCACCCGCATGCTGAAACTGCCTGACCACGTCCGCCATTCGTATGACCTGTCCAGCCTGCAGCGGGTGATGCACGCGGCGGCTCCATGCCCGGTGGAGATCAAGAAGCAGATGATCGACTGGTGGGGGCCGATCATCGACGAGTACTACGCGTCCTCGGAAGCACACGGGTCGACGCTGATCACCGCCGAGGATTGGCTGGCGCACCCGGGTTCGGTGGGCAAACCCATGGGCGGAGCCGTGCACATCCTCGACGAGCACGGCAACGAGCTGCCTCCCGGGCAGGCCGGCGAGATCTACTTCGAGGGCGGTTATTCGTTCGAATACCTCAACGATCCAACGAAAACCGCCTCGTCGCGCGACAAGCACGGCTGGGCCACGGTCGGGGACATCGGCTATCTGGACGACGAGGGTTATCTGTACCTGACCGACCGGCGTCACCACATGATCATTTCGGGCGGGGTGAACATCTACCCACAGGAAGCCGAGAACCTCCTGGTCACCCATCCAAAGGTGCTGGACGCCGCGGTCTTCGGGGTGCCCGACGACGAGATGGGCCAGCGCGTCGTGGCGGCCGTGCAGACCGTCGATGCGGCCGACGCCAGCGACGACTTCGCCGAGGAGTTGACGGTGTGGCTACGAGAACGCTTGGCGCACTACAAATGCCCGCGATCCATCGCGTTCGAAGCCCAGCTGCCGCGCACCGACACCGGCAAGCTCTACAAGAACGGGCTGATCGAGAAGTACTCGGTGTGACCGATGCTCGAGGTGGTCGACCTGTCGAAGGCGCCGCAGGACGGCCCGGTGTTCCCGTCCCAAGTGATCGTCGCCTTCGGCTCGGCCGCTGACATCGCCAAGGCCGGATTCTGGCTTGACGCAGCAACTTTCACGCTGACGGAGGATCGCTGCGCGGACCGGCGTGTGGTCACCGTCGACTCGGTGCCGGCAACCGTGGCGGAACTGACGGCCCGCTGTCAACTCTGGCCGCACGCCAGCGGTATCTGTGACGACGTGTTGCGCGCGGTGGATCCGCAAGGCTCGACGCTGTCCGGGGTGGTCACCGAGTCGTTGGCGTACTCGACCCTTCAGGCCGGCCCGGAGTTCGCGCAGTGGTTACGCGAGCGCGGCCCGGTCCGCATGCCCGAGATTCCCGACCCCGTGCGGGCAACCCGCGACGGCGACGTCGTGCGTATCGCGTTCAACCGGCCGCAACGGCACAACGCATTCTCCACCGATGCGCGCGCGGCGCTGTTGGAGGCGCTGACCGTTGCGCAGCTGGACCCATCGGTCACCGGCATCGTGTTGAGCGGCAACGGTCCGTCGTTCTGCAGCGGTGGGGACCTGGCCGAGTTCGGCACCTTCACCGATCCGGCGAGCGCGCACCTGGCCCGCACCCGCTACAGCCCCGCCCTGGCGCTCGACGCGCTGGCCGCCAGGCTGGGCCGCGCGTGCCGGGCGGAGGTGCACGGCAGGGTGGTGGGCAGCGGACTGGAGATGGCGGCGTTTTGCGGGTGGGTCACCGCCCGCGACGATGCGATGTTCGGGCTGCCCGAGCTGGCATTGGGGTTGCTCCCCGGAGCCGGCGGCACCGTCAGCGTCACGCGGCGGATAGGTCGTTGGCGCACAGCGTATCTCGTATTGTCCGGTCGCACCGTCGACGCGCATACCGCGCTGGCGTGGGGGCTGGTGGACGAGGCCCGAGGTCAGAATCCGGAATAGGTGGTGGTGGTCGTGGACGGGATGGAAGACACGATCGCTGCGAACATTGCGAACCACAGCACGACGCCGATCACCGCGGCGGCGGCGCCCACGACCGCGCCGATGATGACCCACTTCTTGGCATTGTTGGACGCCTCGTATGCCTCGGCGTACCGGCCCTGGGCCCACAACCCGGACACCTTGTTGGAGTAGACGATCGACACGATCCCGAACGGCAGGCAGCACAACACCGTGCACAAGATCGCCCAGACCAGATAGTTGTCGGGCTCCTGCATCCCCGGCTGCGGCGGCCATCCGGCGGGTGGTGGCTGGCCCTGCCATCCCGGGGGCTGCTGGGCCTGCCACCCGGCCGGCTGCTGGCCCTGCCACTCCGGTTGTTGGCCTTGCCATTCCGGTCGTTGCCCCGGCCATTCTGGTGAACCTCCGGGTGGCACGGGAGGGTAACTCATGGCGGCCGCCTTTCCCTGTGATTCCCGCGGCTGGCGAACAGCTGTACTTCCATACCGGTTTGCCCGCCGGAGAAGTCAGGTAAATATACTCCCAAACTTCGTTCTCGGGCCGTAGGATTGGCGGTTTGGCTCAGATTCCGCCGCGCGTCACCAGTTGCCGGGCAATCACATTTCGCTGGATTTCGTTGGTGCCCTCACCCACGATCATCAGCGGTGCGTCCCGGAAGTAGCGTTCGACGTCATACTCGGTGGAATAGCCGTAGCCGCCGTGGATTCGCACCGCATTCAGCGCGATCTCCATGGCGACCTCGGAGGCAAACAATTTCGCCATCCCGGCTTCCATGTCGCAGCGTTCGCCGCTGTCGTACCGCTCGGCGGCATATCGGGTGAGCTGGCGGGCCGCGGTGAGTTTGGTCGCCATGTCGGCGAGATAATTACCGATCGACTGGTGCTGCCAGATTGGCCGGCCGAAGCTTTCGCGCTGCTGGGCGTAGGCCAGCGCGTCCTCGAGCGCCGCGGTGCCGACACCCAGCGCGCGGGCGGCCACCTGGATGCGCCCCGTCTCGAGGCCCTTCATCATCTGTGAAAAGCCCTCGCCCGCAACGCCTCCCAGCAATGCCGTCGAAGGCACCCGGAAGTTGTCGAACGACAGCTCGCAGGACTCGACCCCCTTGTAACCCAACTTCGGCAGGTCCCGCGACACCGTCAGGCCCGGCCCATGCTCGACGAGCACGATCGAGATGCCCTTATGCCGCGGTTGGGCATCCGGGTCGGTCTTGCACAGCAGCGCGATCAGTCCGGAACGGCGCGCGTTGCTGATCCAGGTCTTGGATCCGTTGATCACCAGCCCGTCGGAGCCGGGCAGCGCGGTGGTGGTCAGGTTCTGCAGATCCGAGCCCCCGCCGGGCTCGGTGAGCGCCATGGTGGCGCGCACCTCTCCGCTGGCCATCCGCGGGAGGTAGTCGCGCTTCTGGTCCTCGGTGCCGAACAGGGTCAGCAGTTTGGCGACCACGGTGTGCCCGCCCATCGCACCGGCCAGGCTCATCCAGCCGCGCGCCAGTTCCTCGGTGACTCGCACATAGCACGGCATGGACACCGGCGACCCGCCGTACTCCTCCGGGACGGCCAAGCCGTAGATGCCTATCCTCTTCATCTGTTCGATCCACGCCTCGGGGTAGGTGTTGGCGTGCTCGACCTCGCGAATGCGCGGTTTGACGTCGCGGTCGATGAACGCCCGCACCGTGGCCACCAGCATCTCTTCTTCGTCGTTCAGTTCCCTGCTCACCCGCGATCACCCGATCCCATTTGCGCCGAACGTCGACTTGATGTGCGAAATCCCGCGGAATGGCGCCAACAAGTCGACGGTGGGTCGATGCCGAATTGACCCTCGATTCCACAGCCTGCCAGCATGGGTCGTTGTGACGAGTGACGGGTATGCGGGGATTCGCCCGGGGGGGCCCTACTTCGACGACCTCTCGGTGGGGCAGGTGTTCGACTGGGCGCCGTCGATGACGCTGTCGTCGGGGTTGGCGGGCGCCCACCAGGCGATCGTGGGCGACCGGCTGCGTCTGGCGCTGGACGCCGACCTGTGCGGGGCGGTGACGGGCCTGCCGGCGCCGCTGGCCCATCCGGGGCTGGTGTGCGACGTGGCGATCGGGCAGTCGACGCTGGTGACCCAGCGGGTCAAGGCCAACCTGTTCTATCGCGGCCTGGTGTTTCACCGGTTCCCGGTGATCGGCGATTCCCTCTACACCCGCACCGAGGTGGTTGGGCTGCGGTCGAATTCGCCCAAGCCGGGGCGGGCGCCGACGGGGCTGGCGGCGCTGCGGATGATCACGATCGACCAGGCCGATCAGCTGGTGCTCGACTTCTATCGGTGCGGCATGCTGCCCGCCAGCCCGGATTTCACGCCCGATGGGTCAGTGCCGCACGACGACCTGTCCTCCGTCGGCGCCGATGTGCCCGGCCCGGCTCACGATCCGACCGCGCAGTGGGACCCTGACGTGTTCCGCGACAAGGTGCCCGGCCCGCACTTCGATTCCGGCCTGGCGGGTTCGGTGTTGCACAGCACCGCCGACGTGGTCACTGGCGCTGCCGAACTCGCCAGGCTGACTTTGAATATTGCTGCCACGCATCATGACTCGCGAGTAGGCGGGCGACGCTTGGTGTACGGCGGACATACCATCGGGCTGGCATTGGCGCAGGCCAGTAGGTTGCTGCCCAATCTGGTGACGGTGTTGAACTGGCAATCCTGCGACCACACCGGACCCGTGCACGAGGGCGACACCCTGTATAGCGAGCTGCACATCGAATCCGCCGAGCCGACCGATCACGGCGGCGTGCTGGGGCTGCGGTCGCTGGTGTATGCCGTCGGCGACACCGAGCCAGACCGTCCGGTGCTCGACTGGCGGTTTCACGCGCTGCAGTTCTGACGCGTGTGTGCCACGCGCACAATGGGGACGTGAGCTCGGCCGCCACCAACTGGGGAAGCAGCGGGCTGGCCTACTTGACCGGGCCGCCCGACGGTCCCGCCGACTTCTCCCGCGCCAACGTGTTGACCCGCGCGCGCGAGGTCGCCACGGTGATCGGGGGCCGACTGGGTATCGACGTCGACGCGGCGAGCCTGCTGACCGGGCGGGCCGCATTGCTGGGGCTGACCCGCGGCGGTCGGGTGTCAGCAGGCGGCGCCACCCGCCTGCTCGGCGCCCACGATGGCTTCTGCGCCCTCACCCTCTCTCGTGCCGACGACCTCGACGCCGTCCCGGCGCTGCTGCAGGCCGACGGCGTGGCCGCCGACCCGTGGCCGGTGCTGCAGGGGTGGGCCGCCACCCGTCCGGTGGCCGAGATCGTCGAGCGGGCGGGCCTGCTCGACGTTCCGGTGGCGGGCCTGGGCGAGGCCGCACCCGCGCCGCCGCGAATAAGCGTGACAGCATCGCGTTCGGCGCCGCGCGCGCCGCGGGGTCTGCTGGTGGCAGACCTGTCCTCGATGTGGGCGGGACCGCTGTGTGGGCAGCTGCTGGCCCGCGCCGGAGCGATCGTCGTCAAGGTCGAAAGCCCGCGCCGCCCGGACGGTACCCGCGCCGGTAACCGGGCCTTCTTCGATTGGATAAACGACGGAAAGCTCTGTTACAGCGTCGATTTCGACAGCCATGCCGACGACTTGCGTGAACTGCTCGCGGTCAGCGACATCGTCATCGAGGGCTCGCGCCCGGCGGCACTGACGCGGCGCGGGCTCGGGCCTGAGGACATCACGCCGCGCGCAGGCCGAATCTGGTTGCAAATCACCGGATATGACGGACAACGGCCGGGATTCGGTGACGACACTGCGGTGGCCGGCGGCCTGGTCGGCACCAGCAGTGATGGGCCGGTGTTCTGTGGTGACGCCATCGCTGACCCGTTGACCGGTCTTCAGGCAACGCTCGCGGTGGCCGAATCCCTGGGCCGCGGTGGCGGCGAGTTGATCGGCGTATCCATGGCCGGGGTCGCCGCGACGTACGCGACCCTGCCGGTCGAGCCGTCGGCATCGCCGGTGCCGGCGTCGAAACCATCGGCTCCGCCGCCGGCATCGCGTGCGGCGCCCGCGCCGGGCGACGACAACGCGGCGGTGCGCCACCTGGTGAGCCAAAGGCGGGTGCCCTCATGCTGATTCAGCGGGCAACCCTGCTGGACGGGTCCACAGCGGACATCCGGGTGGGCGCGCTGATCGAGGAGATGGCGCCGCCCGGAGCGGGTTTGGTGGCCCGGGCCGGGGAGGGGGTGCTGTACGCGGGCGGCGGCACGGTCCTGCCCGGGCTGCACGACCACCATGTGCACTTGCGCTCCGCGGCCTCGGCGCTGGATTCGTTCTTCGTCGGGCCGCCCGGGGTCAGCAGCGCATCGCAGCTCACCCAATTGCTTGCCAACGCCACCCCGGGACCCGACGGCTGGATTCGAGCCGTGGGTTATCACGATTCGGTTGCCGGAGAACTCGATCGGGGCGCCCTCGACGCCATCGTTCCCCACGTTCCGGTGCGCATCCAGCACCGCAGCGGGGCGCTGTGGATCCTCAATTCCGAGGCCCTGGGCCGCGTCGGCCTGGCCGAACATCCCGATGGTCGGCTTCGCAGCGCCGACCGCGGCTGGTCGCTGGCGCTGCAGCAGCGCGAAACCGATCTAGCCGAACTGAGCCGGCAGATCACCGCGACCGGAGTCACCGGCGTCACCGACGCGACCCCCGATCTCGATGTCGACGACATCGAGTCGCTGACGACGGCTCACCGGCGCGGCGAGTTCCGGCCGCGACTGAATTTCTTGTCGCCGGGCAAGAAGATCCTGCACGACGACCGCCTGGATCTCGAGGCGCTCACGGAATGGATTGCGCGCCAACACGACAGTGGGCAACCGGTCGCCGTGCACTGTGTGACCGCTGCGCAGCTGGTGGTGACCATTGCGGCGCTGCGCGCGGCCGGCGGCCATCCGCAAGACCGCATCGAACACGCCGCCGTCGTGCCCGACGACAACCTGGGCGACCTCGCCGAACTCGGGATCACGGTGGTGACGCAGCCCAACTTCGTCGCCGAGCGCGGTGATCAGTACCTCGTCGACGTTCCCGTTGACGAACACGACCAGCTGTGGCGCGTCGCATCCCTGTGCGACGCGGCGGTGCCGGTCGCGTTGTCGACCGACATGCCGTTCGGGCACGGCGACCCCTGGACGGCGATGCGCGCCGCGGTACACCGCACCACGCCGCAGGGCGCCGTGCTGGGCGCACGCGAATGTGTTTCGGCGCGAAAGGCTTTGACGATGTTTCTGGGTCGGGCCGATCAGCCCGGCCAGACGCGCACGGTGGATGTCGGGCAGCCGGGGGACCTGTGCGTGCTCAGCGAGCCACCGGCTACGGCGCTGGCCGACCTGGACGCCGGGCTGGTTGCGGCCACCGTCATCGGCGGTGAGCTGGTGTACTTCGCGATGTGAGCCGTATCAGTCGGCGGGGGTAAACGCCGCCCGAAGGCTGTCACATCGGCTGTCGAAAAGTTGCCGGGACACTTGGGCTTTCGGCAAGACCAGGTCGAAGCCGTGGAAAGCACCTGGAATGATTTCGACCTGGCACGGCACCCCCGCGGCGCGAAGGCGTTCGGCGTAGGCCAGGTCTTCGTCGTGGAACAAGTCGTGCGTGCCCACGCCGATCCAGGCCGGCGGCAATCCGCTGAGGTCGTTGCGGCGCCCGGGGACGGCGCCCTCGGGGTCGGCGTTGCCCAGATATGCCGACCAGCCGAACTGATTGCTGCGGTTGTCCCACAGCCGGTAGTTCGCACTGGGCGTGGTGGCCGAACTGCGGTCATCCAGCATGGGATAGGTCAGCAGCTGGAACGCCGGGCTCACCTCGGCGCGATCGCGGGCCAGCAGGGCCAGGGCCGCCGCGAGCCCACCGCCGGCGCTGGCGCCGCCGATGGCTATGCGGTAGCGGTCCACCGAGGGCAGCCCGGCCAGCCAGGTCAGCGCCGCGTAGCAGTCTTCCAGCGGTGCGGGATACGGATGTTCGGGCGCCAGGCGGTATTCCACCGATGCGACGGTGATGCCCAGCCGCCTGCTGAACCCGCTGCAGAGCCGGTCGTCCTGTCGGGCGGTGCCGAACACGTAGCCGCCGCCGTGGATCCACAGCAGCGCGGGTGTGGCCTCGGTGGCACCGGCGGGCCGGAACAGCCGGACGCCGACGCCGGAGTCGAGCGTGATCACCTCGACGCCGGCGACGGGCTTGTGGAGGCGTCCCTGCCATGCGACCCCCACCCGCGTCATCGGCAGGGTCCGGGGGCTGACGAGCCGTCGAGGAGCGATGCGGGCGAATCGCCGCAGGTCAGGGTGAACATCGTTGTTCCTCACCGGACTAGTATCACCGACGCGAACAATCAGGGGACGGCGACGGGTGGCCTGCCGCATGCGCTACGACTTCAGGAGGCAGCGTGACCGCCGACAATCCCCGGCTGGCGTCGCGGTTGGTCGACACGGCCCTCGGGGCGATCCGGGTTCAGGTGAGTCCGGGGACCGGGCCCGCCGTCCTGATGTGGCCCAGCCTGTTGATGACCGGCGGTTTGTGGGCGGGTCAGGCCGCGCGTTTCGGCGACACCAACCGCCTAGTACTCATCGATCCACCCGGCCACGGGGGCAGCGCACCGCTGCGCGCGATGTTCAGTTTCACCGACTGCGCGCGCTGCGTCGTCGACCTGCTGGACGGCCTCGGCATCGACAGCGCGCACTTCGTCGGCAACTCGTGGGGCGGGATGATCGGCGGCACCTTCGCCGCCCTTTACCCCGACCGCCTCAACCGAGCGGTACTGATGAATTGCACAGCATCGAAAGCCGGTGTCGCGCAAAAGATGCAGTATGCGGCCATGGTGTGGTTGGCGACCGCGCTGGGCGGAATCCGGCCGCCGCTGACACGCTCGGCCGTCCGCGCCTTCTTGGGGCCGACGACGCTGCGCACCCGCCCGGACGTGGTGGATACCGTGCGGACCAACCTGCGATCGGTGAACGTGGATTCGGTCCGCTGGGCGGTGCGCAGCGTGGTTTCGATGCGGCCGGACCAGCACGACCTGCTGGGTCGCATCACGTCCCCGGTGCTCGTGGTCGCCGGCGTAGAGGACGCCACTTTTCCGGCGGCCGAAACTCGCACGATGGCCGACTCCATCGCGGGGGCGTGCTTCACCGTCCTCGACGGGGTCGCGCACCTCGCGGCGCTGGAAGATCCCGCGCGGGTGAACGAGCTGCTGGACGCCTTCTTGTTTGGTTGAATCAACCGGCCTGCCAGGGCCACCGATGTGGCGAAAACCCCTGCAGGAACGCAGCATTGCAACGCCGCCAATACGCCGGTGACCACGTAGTCCACCTCCGGCCGCTTCCGGTGGGTGAACCGCGCCGGGTGCTGCAACGTAGCCGCGGGGAGGAGCTAGAACGACAGCTGGATTAGCCGAGCCACGATCGGGGTATCGGAGCAATGCTGACGCACGTGCTTGCCGTCAGCTTGTTGGGGTTAGCCGGTACGTCGCCGCAACGTCCCGCACGGGACCGAGCGCCGGTGCACCGCCCGATCGGCCAGGACGCGAAGGACGTGAAATGCTTGGGCAACTTTACGATCGGGCACTCGGCGGCGAGCGATGTTGGATACGTCATGACGACGGGGAACTGCGACCCCTGCCGGCGCACAAATGGTCGGGTGTGCGATGTCCCGGTGATGGATCTGGTGACACCTTCGACGAAGTCTTCGATGAAGCTGTCACGCAGATGTGCACCGGGCCGACAATCGAGCTGGGCTGCGGCCCAGGCCGGTTGGTGGCGAGGCTGATTCAGCGGGGCATTCCCGCGCTCGGCATCGACCGGTCCGCGACCGCGATCCAGCTGGCGGGTCGCGGCGGTGCACCGGCCCTGTTGGGCGATGTGTTCGAGCCCTTGCCGGGAACGGGCCTGTGGCAGACGGTTCTGCTGGTCGATGGCAATGTCGGGCTCGGCGGGGATCCGCGACGAATTCTCGGGCGCGCCTTCGAGCTGTTGGCCCGCGGTGGACGTTGCATTGCCGAATTCGAAGCCGAAGCCATCGGCATCTGTTCGCGATGGGTCCGGCTGGAAGCGGCCGGCGAGGTCGGCCCCTGGTTTCGCTGGGCATCCGTCGGGGTGGACAGCGCTGCCGCGCTGGCCGCGCAGGTGGGGCTGACGCTGACCAGCGTCCGCTTGGTCGGCGGACGGGTGATCGCCGACCTGACGGCCAGGTAAGCGTGTCGTGTCGTACACAGCAAAAGTTGCAGGCTGCGGCGGAGAGCGAAAAGCTATCTGAGCAGTGTAAAAATCGCCTCCGGCGAGCACACCGGGCAAAGCGTTTTACCCGTCACCGCGCGTTGGACGAAAACGTCAGTTTGTGAACAGTCGTGAGGGGTACAGTCCCCTGCATGACGGTGCGTGGACCGGGCATGACCGATTGCGTGAAATGGCTGCTGCGGGCCCGTCCCGGTGACTATGCGCTGGCGTTGAGTGTGGCGGGGGCTTCGCTGCCCGTGGTCGGCAAGCATCTCGAGCCCCTGGGTGGTTTGACCGCCATGGGTGTCTGGGGTGCCCGGCACGCACCGGAGGCGATCTCCGCGGCGACCAGGGACTGGTTCCAGCCGGGAATCAACGACGTCCGCCGCCGCGATCGGGAGAGCACCCGGCAGGTGTCCCTCGCCGCGTTGCGTGGGGTCGTATCGGCAGCGGATCTCGAGATGGACTGGCCCGTCGCGGAAAAGACACCGCCGATTTGGGACGGCCTGCGCCAGCGCCGTTATGTCTATCGCCGCGCGGTGCACTACGGCGACCACCCCGATCAGGTGCTCGACGTCTGGCGGCGCAAAGACCTGCCCGCACAACCCGCTCCGGTCCTCATCTTCCTGCCGGGCGGCGCTTGGGTGCACGGCAAGTGCATGGGCCAGGGATCGGCGCTCATGTCACGGCTCGCCGAGCAGGGCTGGGTATGCCTGGCGGTCAACTACCGCGTCGCGCCGCACCACCGCTGGCCGCGTCACATCATCGACGTCAAAACCGCCATCGCGTGGGCGCGTGCCAACGTCGACAAGTTCGGCGGCGACCGCGATTTCGTTGCGATAGCCGGATGCTCGGCCGGGGGCCACCTATGCGCGCTGGCCGGGTTGACGCCCGACGACCCGCAGTTCCGGGCGAAGCTGCCGGAGGGCGCCGACACCTCGGTGGACGCCGTCGTGGGGATCTACGGCCGCTACGACTGGGAGGACCGCTCGACACCGGAGCGCGAGCGGTTCGTCGAGTTCTTGGAGCGCGTCGTGGTGAAGAAGTCGATCGCCCGGCGGCCCGAAATCTTCCGCGACGCGTCCCCGATCGCGCGCGTGCACCGCAACGCGCCGCCCTTCCTGGTCATTCATGGCAGCAAAGACAGCGTGATCCCCGTCGGACAGGCACGCAGCTTCGTCGAACGGCTCCGGGCGGTGTCGCATTCGATGGTCGGCTACCTCGAATTTCCCGGCGCCGGCCACGGATATGACCTCATCGACGGCGAGCGAGCCGGCGCCGCCGCGCACGTCTCATCGCTGTTCCTCAACCACATCTACCGCACCAAGACGCGGGTCGGAGCAAAAGAGGTCATCTGAACCGCCGCCGCTGAGTATGGTCCCCTCTATGGGAAAGAAGCAGCGTGAAGAGGCTTAGCGGGTGGGACGCTGTGCTGCTCTACAGCGAAACACCGAACGTGCACATGCACACCATCAAAGCCGCCGTCATCGAGCTGGACACTGACCGCCGGTCGCTGGACGTCAACGAGTTTCGCGAAGTCATCGCCGGGCGGCTGAACAAGCTCGATCCGTTCTGCTACCAGCTCGTCGAGGTGCCGCTGCACCTGCACCACCCGATGTGGCGGGAGAACTGCGAACTCGACCTGAACTATCACATCCGCCCCTGGCGGGTGTCGCCGCCCGGCGGCCGCCGCGAACTGGACGAGGCCATCGGGCAAATCGCCAGCACCCCGCTCGATCGCAGCCGACCGTTGTGGGAGATGTACTTCGTGGAAGGCTTGGCCAACAACCGGATTGCGGTCGTCGGCAAAATCCACCACGCGCTGGCCGACGGCGTCGCGTCGGCGAACCTGTTGGCGCGGGGCATGGACCTGCAACCTGGCCCTGAGGGCGGGCCGTACGTCTGCGACCCGGCACCGACCACGCGGCAGCTCATGGCGTCGGCATTCGCCGACCACATGCGCCACATCGGAGCGCTGCCCCACACTATCCGCTACACCGCTCAGGGGTTGGGCCGGGTGCGCCGCAGCTCCCGCAAATTCTCCCCGGAACTGACGCGGCCCTTCGAGCCGCCGCCGACTTTCATGAACCACAAGATCACCCCGGAACGACGGTTCGCGACCGCCACCCTGGCCCTGGCCGACGTCAAGGAGACCGGCAAGCGGCTCGGGGCGACGATCAACGACATGGTGCTGGCCATGGCGACCGGCGCCCTGCGCACCCTGCTGCTGCGCTACGACGGCAAGGCCGAACCGCTGCTGGCATCGGTACCGATGAGCTTCGACTTCTCGCCCGAACGGATCTCGGGTAACCGCTTCACGGGCGTGCTGGTGGGCCTGCCGACCGATTCCGACGACCCGCTGGAGCGGGTGCGGTGCTGCCACGAAAACGCCATCGCGGCCAAGGAAAGCAACCAGCTGATGGGGCCGGAGCTGGTCAGCAGGTGGGCGGCCTACATGCCACCGGCGCCCACCCAGGCCTTCTTCCGGTGGGCCTCCGGACGCGACGGACACAACAAGATCCTCAACCTGAACATCTCCAACGTCCCCGGCCCCCGGGAACGTGGCCGGGTGGGCGGGGCGCTGGTCACCGAGATCTATTCGGTGGGCCCGTTGACCGCAGGCAGCGGCCTGAACATCACCGTGTGGAGTTATGTCGACCAGCTCAACATCTCGGTACTCTCGGACGGGTCCACGCTTGAGGACCCGCACGAGGTTTCCGAGGCGATGGTCGCCGACTTCATCGAGATACGCAGGGCCGCAGGGCTTTCCGAGGATCTGACGGTCATCGAGGTCGCGATGGCGCCGGCGTGATCGGCACGGATTCCTAGCCGCTCGGCTCCGGCGGTAAGCCGAATCTCTCCGGGACGTTAACGTCGTTTCCGCCGACCGTTACCATCGGTCCGACAGGAGCAATCTCAGAGCCACCGATCCGTGTAAGGAGCTGCCGCACCGTGAGCAGTGGAAACCAAGAGGCCGGCACCGAAGAACCCGAAGTTCTAGTCGAACAACGGGATCGAATCCTCATCATCACGATCAACCGGCCCAAGGCCAAGAATGCGGTCAACGCTGCGGTCAGCCGGGGACTTGCGGACGCGATGGATCGCCTCGACGGCGACTCCGATCTCTCGGTGGGCATCGTCACCGGGGCGGGCGGCTCATTCTGCGCGGGCATGGATCTCAAGGCGTTCGCCCGCGGTGAGAACGTCGTCGTCGAGGGCCGCGGCATGGGCTTCACCGAACGGCCGCCGGCCAAGCCGCTCATCGCCGCCGTCGAGGGATTCGCCCTGGCCGGCGGTTGCGAGCTGGCGCTGGCCACCGACCTGATCGTGGCGGGTACGGACTCGGTCTTCGGGATTCCGGAGGTCAAGCGTGGGCTGGTCGCCGCCGGCGGGGGCCTATTACGGCTGCCGGAGCGCATACCGTATGCGATCGCCATGGAGCTGGCGCTCACCGGCGACCAGCTGTTGGCCGAGCGCGCGCATGCGCTGGGTCTGGTCAACGTCTTGGCAAAGCCGGGGAAAGTGCTGGAGGCGGCCATCGCACTGGCCGAGAAGATCACTGCCAACGGACCGCTCGCGGTGGCGGCGACCAAACGCATCATCGTCGAATCGCGCGGCTGGAGCCGCGACACCATGTTCGCCGAGCAGATGAAGATCCAACTGCCGGTCTTCACGTCCAACGACGCCAAGGAAGGCGCCATCGCGTTCGCGGAGAAGCGCCCACCCAAATGGACGGGCACTTGATATCTGGTAGCCGGATCCTCTTCTGCCGCAAGGCTTGCCGGGTTGCTGAGCGCGCGGGTGCCCCGGGCCCGAGGCAGCACGGCGGCCCGCGCACCGGCGGGCCGCCGGTGGGAGGGCCGCGCGATAGTTGGATGATCTAAACTACAAGCGGACATGACACTTTTGGCCAGCTTTGTAACGCGTTGATACCGGAGAAAGATCGAGGATGAGCATTTCGCTGCTGCTCGAGATGGCCGCGTCGGGCAACGCGGAGCGCACCGCGGTGGTGTCCGGCGACCTGCGGCTGACCACGCAACAGCTCAGCGACCTGGCCGACGGTGGCGCATGCGTGATCGCCGGGTCGAACGCCAAGCACGTCGCGTACGTGGGTACCGGCGGCGCGATGTTGCCGGTGCTGATCTTCGCCGCGGCGCGCGCCGGGGTTGCTTTTACGCCGATCAATTATCGGCTCTCCGCGGACGGCATCCAGGGGCTGATCGAGCGGCTACCCGAGCCGTTGGTGATCGTCGACAGCCGCTACCGCGACGCCGTCGGCAACGCCGCAGACCGGGTGATGGTCTCCGACGACTTCCTGGCGGCCGCGCGCACCGCCGAACCCGACAGTGAAAGTCTCGCGTTTCCCGACCCGGACTCCGTCGCCATCGTGCTGTTCACCTCCGGCACCACGTCGCAGCCCAAGGCCGTCGAACTCTCACACAACAACCTGACCAGTTACGTCACCGGGACAGTGGAATTCGGAGCGGCCGAGGACTCCGACGCCGCCCTGATCTGCGTCCCGCCGTACCACATCGCCGGGGTCAGCGCCGCGCTGTCGAATCTGTATGCCGGCCGCAAGATGGTATACCTGCCCAATTTCGATGCGCAGGAATGGGTTCGGCTGATCAACGCCGAGAACGTGACCACCGCGACGGTGGTGCCCACCATGCTGGACCGCATCGTCACCGTGCTGGAAAACGGCGACGGGCCGCCCATCGAGCTGCCATCGCTGCGCAACCTGGCCTACGGTGGCTCCAAAGTCGGACTGCCGCTGGTACGTCGTGCGCTCGGGCTGCTGCCCAACGTGGGCTTCGTCAACGCCTACGGCCTTACCGAGACCAGCTCGACGATCGCGGTATTGACACCCGACGACCATCGCGCGGCGCAGGCGGCGCAGGCGCACCATGTCGTCCGCCGGTTGGGCTCGGTGGGGCAAGCGGTCGCCGGCATCGAACTGCAGATCCGCGACGAGGCCGGCAATGTCCTACCGCCGGGCGAGACCGGCGAATTGTTCGTGCGGGGCGAGCAAGTCTCGGGCCGCTACACCGGTATCGGCTCGGTGCTCGACGAAGACGGCTGGTTCCCCACCAAGGACATCGCCATGCTCGACGACGAGGGCTACCTGTTCATCGGCGGGCGCAGCGACGACACCATCATCCGCGGCGGCGAGAACATCGCGCCCGCCGAACTGGAAGAGGTCCTGGTCGAGCACCCCCATGTGCGTGATGTCGCCGTGGTCGGCGTCGAGGACCCACAGTGGGGCCAGGCGATCGTCGCTGTAGTGGTGCCGGCGGCGGGCACCGAACCCGACCCCGAAGAACTGCGCGACTTCGTCCGCAAGACTTTGCGCGGATCGCGCACCCCAGACGAGGTAGTGTTTCGCGACGAGCTGCCCACCACCCCCACCGGCAAAGTCTTGCGGCGAGAGATCATCCAGGCCCTCACCGGATTGCGCGCCGCACCGGCCCAGCAGTAAGCGATCAAGGACGGAAATCAATGATCAAGAACGGAACTCGTCTCGCCAGCCAGGTTTGTGACACGCAGGTGATCGTCGTCAGAAGTGCCGACAGCCTGGACGACCTGCGGTGCGGAGGTGTGCCGATGGTGCCGGTCGGGGGGGAGCGGTCGGGCGAACTGGACCCGGCCTTCGCCGAGGGCACGGTGATGGGTAAGCGCTACGTCGACGAAACCGGCGCCGAGGTGCTGGTGACCAAGCCGGGCGCGGGGAGCCTGAGCATCGGGCAGACTGCCCTGCAGCTCAAAGAGGTCAAGCCGCTACCGGCCAGCGACTGAGCGTGTCACCGCGCGGCGCCCTGCCTTCCCGGAATCTTGTTCCGGGCCACGAATTCCTTTGCCTTGATCAGGAATTCGAGCTGCTCACCCACCTGGTGTAGCGGGCCCGCATTGCGAGTGGAGCGGGAGAGCACGATCGCGCCCTCCAGCGCGGCGATCGACATCACGGCCAGCGACGCGGCATCGGCATCGTCAAAACCGTCGTTGACGAATGCTCGGGTCAGCGCGGCGCACCAGCGGCCCAAGATGGCGCCTGCCTCGGTGGACAGCTTGGGGCCGTCGTCGCCCGAACAACCGATCGCGGCCGCCACGACCGGACAGCCGGCGGTGAATCCGCCGTCGGTGAGGAGCCGCTCCCAGAACCCGACGAACTCCTGCAACAACGCCCGCGCACCCCGGTCTGCGGCGTCGTCGATCATGGCCGTAATGGAGTCGCCGGAGTAGCGCAGCGCCTCGATCAGGATCTGGTTGCGCCCGTCGGGAAAGTGGTAGTAAACCGAGCCGCGTGGCGCGCCGCTGCGGGCGAGCACGGCGTCGATGGTGACTCCCGCGGCTCCGCGTTCGCGCATCACCTCGGCCGCGCTGGCCAGCATCTTCGTCCGGGTGCCACCGCGTTTTGCCGGGCCTTGTTCCGAGGCGGCCGCACCGTCAGCGGTCATGCGTGTACCTGTCATGGCTGGGGTCATGCGGCGTGCGAGTGCCGCACCGCCGGCCAGTGCATATGACGCGGGCCGAAGCGGAATTTGCGGCGCGGCAAGTCCGGCATCTCGCGGGTGAATTGATAGCCGGCGACGTTGAGCTCGATGATCCACATGATGTTCTCCCGGCCTGTGTGCGGCCCTTGATTATGCTATGAACCATATAAGACATCCGTAAATTAATCTATTTCTCAGCCGAGGTGTGATCTACGCCGCATAAATTCGCTGGGTGGACCTGGGCTGCACGCCCGACCCGGGCGCGTATTCGGTCCAAATTATGATTTTTTGCATAATCTCGAGCTGACCGTCGGCCAACCCGCGTCGTCCGGCACCAACCGCAAAACGCCGAACGTGCACCCACGGCGAAAAATCGGCAGAAATTTCGCCATGAGTGCACGGTCGACGCGCGCGAGGCCTAGCTCTCGATCGTGTGACCCATCGGCATCAGCACGCTCTTCTGCTGCGTGAAGTGCTCGACGCCTTCTGGCCCGTTCTCGCGGCCGATCCCGGAGTTCTTGTAGCCGCCGAAGGGGCAACAGGGGTCGAACGCGTACCAGTTGATGCCGTAGGTGCCGGTGCGGATCTTCTCCGAGACCGCGATGCCGCGGTCGATGTCGGTGGTCCACACGCTGCCGGCCAGGCCGTACACCGAGTCGTTGGCGATTCTTATCGCGTCCTCCTCGGTGTCGTAAGCAATGATGCTCAGCACTGGACCGAAGATCTCTTCCTGGGCGATCGTCATCTCGTTGTCGACGTCGGCGAAGACCGTGGGCTGCACGAAGAAGCCGCTGTCCAGGCCTTCGGGGCGGCCGCCGCCGCACACCAGCCGCGCGCCCTCCTCGATGCCCTTGGCGATGTAGCCCTCGACCCGGGCGCGCTGCTTCTCCGAGATCAGCGATCCGATCTGGGCCGCCGGGTCCGTCGGGAGGCCCACCGGCAGCGCCTGCACGAAAGCGCTTACCGCGTCCACGATTTCGTCGTAGCGCGAGCGTGGGGCCAGTATGCGGGTCTGGGCCACGCAGGCCTGTCCGGTGTTCATGATCCCGGAGAACACCAGCATCGGGATCGCGGAGGGCAAGTCGACGTCATCGAGGACGATGGCGGCGGACTTGCCGCCGAGCTCCAGGGTGCAGGGCTTGAGCATGTCGGCGGCCCGCCGGCCGATCTCCTTGCCGACGGCCGAGCTGCCGGTGAAGGAGAACAGGTCGACGTCGGGGTTGGACGTCAGCGCCTGCCCCGTCTCGATCCCGCCGGGCACCACCGACAGCACGCCCTCGGGCAGTCCCGCCTCGGCGAAGGCCTCGGCCAAAACGTTTGCGCTCAGCGGGGTTTCCGCGGCCGGCTTGAGCACGACCGTGCAGCCGGCCAGCAGCGCCGGCCCCAGCTTGTTGACGGCCAGAAACAGGGGCACATTCCACGCGACGATCGCGCCCACCACGCCGATGGGCTCGCGATGGACAATGCTCTGGCCGTAGCCGCCGGTGCGGATCTCTTTCCACTTGACCTGGTCGACGGCGGGGCCGGCGAAGAAGTTCAGCGCCCCGATCGAGCTCATCCAATGCATCGTTTCGACGCCGGTCGGCGGCTGGCCGGTCTCGGCCGCGAGCAGCTGGGTGAACAGGTCCTTGCGCTCCTCCATCAGCTTGAGCGCGTTGGCGATCACGGCCGCGCGCTCCTTGGGCGGCGTCGTGGGCCAGGGTCCGTTGTCGAACGCGGCGCGGGCCGCGGCGACCGCCGCGTCGACGTCGGCGGCCGCCGCCAGCGGCACCTTGCCGACGTACTCGCCGGTGGCCGGACAGCGCACCTCGATCACCTCGTCGGTCGATGGCTCAGTCCACTTGCCGCCGATGAAAAGCTTGTCGTATTCGGTCTTGGTGTCGGACATATTCCGCCGCTCCTCCTACCCTTCCAGATCGCACTGCCCTGCTTGTCGTCGTCGGCGGGCCTGGGCGCCACCCTACCCAAACCGACGCGAAACGAGAACACGTTTCACTATTGGGGTTGCAAGACCAGCACCAGATTGCTCACCAGGAACTCGCGCAGCATCGGCACGCCCGTCAGCCACCACGCCCATCGTGGGTGGTAGCGGGGAAAAGCGGCCACCATCGCCCCAGTGTTCTCGGCCCAGCTGAGCCCCTCGGCCGCCGACACCGCAAACAACGACGACCCGTAGTCGTTTTTGGCTGGATGGCCGTGCTTGTGGGCGTAGCGGGCGGCGGCGCGGGGCCCGCCGAGGTAATGGGTCAGGCCCATCTCGTGCCCACCGAACGGGCCCAGCCACACGGTGTAGGAGAGCACGGCCAGGCCACCGGGCTTGGTCACCCGCAGCATCTCGCCGCCGAGCTGCCAGGGCCGCGGCACGTGCTCGGCGACGTTGGAGGACAGGCAGATGTCCACGGAGTCGTCGGCGAAGGGCAGCGCCATGCCCGAGGCGCGCACAAAGGTTCCCGCCCCCCGGGCGACGGTGGGCCCGGCCGCATGCATCTCGCTGGGGTCGGGTTCGACCCCCACATAGCGCAGCCCGGCATCGGTGAAGGCCGCCGCGAAGTAGCCCGGCCCGCCGCCGACATCGAGCAGCGTGCGACCGGAAGCCGGCTCGCCGTGGGTGGCCCGCCACAGATCGCTCACCATGGCAGCGGTATCGGCCGCCAGGGTGTTATAGAAGCGGGCCGGATCCGCCTGCTCGTAGCGAAACTCCGACAGCAGCCGCACCGAGCGGGCCAGCGTCGCCCGGCGAGCAAAAACTCGCGTGCAATCCGGGGTCACCGCCACCGGCCAACCCTACGGCCGACGGCGCACATACTGTGGCGGCAAACAGGGTACGGAAGCACAGACGACGCGGCTCCGACGAAGGTGGCTCAGGCAGCGAATGGACGTCCCGAATTGGGTGTGGGCCCTGACCCTCCTGGGCATCGTCGGCCTGTTGTCCTTCGATTTCTTCTTTCACGTGCGCAGGGCGCACGTCCCGACGGTGCGGGAGGCGGCGGTCTGGTCGGCCGCCTACATCGGCATCGCGCTGCTGTTCGGCGTGGGCCTGCTCGTGTGGGGCGGCCATGAGCAGGGACCGGAATATTTCGCCGGGTACGTCACCGAAAAGGCGTTGTCGGTCGACAACCTCTTCGTGTTCCTGATGATCATGGCCAGCTTCCGCGTCCCGCGCGAGGATCAGCAGAAGGTGCTGCTGTTCGGCATCGTCTTCTCCCTGACCGCGCGCACCGGCCTCATTTTTCTCGGTGGCGCGCTGATCAACACTTTCGCGTGGGTTTTCTACCTGTTCGGGTTGATCCTGTTGATTGCGGCCGGCAGCATCCTGCGGCCCGAGGACCCGGAGGAGTCCCGCAGGGCCGACAACGTCGTCATCCGGGTGGCGAAGCAGGTCGTCCACACCTCTGAGCACTATGACGGCGACAAGTTGTTGACAACGGTGGACGGCCGGCGCGCGTTGACGCCCATGCTGTTGGTGATGGTCGCCATCGGCGGCACGGACATGTTTTTCGCACTCGACTCGATCCCCGCGATCTTCGGCCTCACCCAGAGTGTCTACATCGTCTTCACCGCGACTGCGTTCTCGCTGCTGGGACTGCGGCAGCTGTACTTTCTCATCGAGGGCCTGCTGGACCGACTCGTCTACCTCTCGTATGGCCTGGCGGCGATCCTCGGTTTCATCGGCATCAAGCTCATATTGCATGCGCTGCACGAGAACAACGTCCCGTTCATCAATGACGGCGAGCCGGTCACCCTGGTCGAGTTCAGCACTTACCTGTCGCTGGGCGTGATCGTCGGTGTCCTCTCCGTCACCGTCGTCGCGTCGTTGCTCAGCCCGATGGGCAAAGCGCGGACTGCGATCGCCGGCGCGCGGCGGCACGCGACGGCCTACCTCGACTCCGAATACACCCACGATCCCGACGAACGCGAGCGCATCTTCCGCAAGCTGCTGGGCGAGCGCGACCAGATACTCGCTCTCGGTCCGAAGTACCGCCAACTGGTGCGCGACGAGCCGGCCCTGATCAACCTGTTCGACCGCGCCGCGGCCAAACACGACGAAGCCGTCGGCCGCGGCGAGGCCGAGCCGTTCACCAGGATGGGGCTGACCTCCTGACCATGGCCGCTGTTCAGGGTTGCGCTCTCGTGTTCGACTCCCTGCTTGATGCGCTCGGCCACTCGTGGCGGCCCGGAAGGCGCAGGCGCGCCGCAGCCGCCTCGCCATGGCGCACCGACCCCTCCCCATTAGGCTGACCGGTGATGTCTGCTCTGCGCTCGGTCCTGCTGCTGTGCTGGCGCGATACCGGGCACCCGCAGGGCGGTGGCAGCGAAGCCTATTTGCAGCGGATCGGCGCCCAGCTGGCGGCATCGGGGATCGCTGTGACCCTACGTACCGCCCGCTATCCCGGCGCGCCGCGCGGCGAGGTCGTCGACGGCGTGCGGATCAGCCGGGCCGGTGGCCGCTACTCGGTGTACGTCTGGGCGTTGCTGGCGATGGCCTCGGCGCGGCTGGGTGTCGGATCGCTGCGCGACGTCCGGCCCGACGTGGTCGTCGACACCCAGAACGGCTTGCCCTTTCTGGCCCGGCTGGTCTACGGCCGCCGGGTGGTGGTGTTGGTGCACCACTGTCACCGCGAGCAGTGGCCGGTGGCCGGGCCGGTGCTGGGCCGGCTCGGCTGGTTCGTCGAGTCGACGCTGTCGCCGCGGGTGAACCGGCACAACCAGTACGTCACGGTGTCGCTGCCGTCCGCGCGTGACCTGGTCACCCTCGGCGTCAACGGCTCGCAGATCGCGGTGGTGCGCAACGGCCTGGACCGAGCGCCTGCGCAATCGCTGACGGGCCCACGGTCGGCGGCGCCGCGGGTGGTGGTGCTCTCGCGGCTGGTACCGCACAAGCAGATCGAGGACGCCCTGGAGGCGGTCGCGCGGCTGCTGCCGCGGCTCCCCGGCCTGCACCTGGACATCGTCGGCGACGGCTGGTGGCGCGAGCGACTCGTCGAGCACGTGCGGCGGCTCGGCATCACTTCGGCGGTGACGTTTTACGGGCATGTCGACGACGTGACCAAACACCATGTCCTGCAAGGGGCCTGGGTGCACCTGTTGCCGTCACGCAAGGAGGGCTGGGGTCTGGCCGTCGTCGAGGCGGCGCAGCACCGGGTGCCGACCATCGGCTACCGGTCCTCGGGCGGCCTGTCGGACTCGATCGTCGACGAGGTCACCGGGATTCTGGTGGACAGCCACGCCGAGCTGGTGGATCGGCTTGAAGAACTGCTCGCCGATCCGGTGCTGCGCGATCAACTCGGCGCCAAGGCGCACACTCGCTGCGCTGAATTCTCCTGGGCGCAAAGCGCGGACGCGATGTGCGGCGTGCTGGAAGCGGTGCAGGCCGGCCGCAAGGTCAACGGGCTAGTCACCGGGCGGGACTGAGCCGGCGCGACGCCGCCACGCACCCATCACCGCGCCGGCGCCGCCGCCGATCAGCAGCGCCAGCCACGCTAGATGCGCGGCCATCGTCGTCGTCCGCCGCCCGGCCGACACCCCTGGGGTCTGCCCGCCGATGCGGTAGAGCGCAATCTCGTGGTCCCGATAGACCGGGGACAGCGCGGCCAGCGTCCGGCCGGACGCCCCCATGTCGCCGGCGCTGTCGGATTCCACCACCAGCCAGCCCACCCCGGCCGCGGCCAGTGCCGCCGGATCGGGCCCGGAGAGCAAGAGCCTCTGCACCGCTCGCGCCTGCGTGCCCTCCCCGGCAATGGTGGTGCCGGAGATCACCAGGTCACCGGTGCTGAGCACGTCGGCGCGCACCCACCGGGGCAGCGGGTCCAACACCGGTGCGGGACCCGACCAGGAGAACAGCCGCATGGTGCCGGCGGGCAGCGTCGCGACCGCGTCCGGTTGGGCGTCGATCGCCGCGGCGAGCGCGGTCCAACCGCGCGGATAGTGCACCGGCGTCACCTTGCCGAACACCCCCCAGGCCAGGTCGGGCAGCGCCAGTAGCAGCGCCAGGCAACAGACCAGCGCAGGGGCGGCGGTCCCGGAAAGCCGTAGCCACCGGCGCAGCGTCAGCACCGCGCCGGCACCCGCCAGGGCGTAGCCCGGCGCCGCCAGCGCCACCCACTTCTGTCCGTCACGCAGCACCCCGAACGCGGGCACGGCGTCGACCACCGTGCTCAGCAGCCGCAGGCCCGGGCCGGTCGCCAGCGCCGCTGGGACGAGCACGCTCACCGCCGCCAGCACCAGCACGGGCACCGCCCCCGGGCGCCCGATGACCGTCGGCAGGCCCGCGACCACCACACCCAGCAGCACCACGGCCGAGAACACCGCGAAAAGCGTGGTGCGCGAACCGGGTACGGCGTCGCCGTTCCAGATGCCGCCGAGGCTGGCCAGGCTGGCCAGGGTGCCCAACCCGGGCTCGGCGCGGGGCGCGAATGCCTCGACCCCGAGCCGGTTCGCCGCCGTGTGGGCGGTTAGCGACGAGCCCATCGCCGACGCCGTCAGCCATGGCAGCGCGGCCACCAGTGCGGCACCGAGCGCCGCGGCGGCGCACCACCGGCGCGGCCGGCCGGTACCGGGCGCCGCCACACAGACCAGCGCCACCGTCGCGGCGAGCAGCAGCCCGGTCGGGGTCAGCCCGGCCAGCGCGATCCAGAAGGCCAGCCCGCAGAACACCAACCGGCTCGCCGCCGTCGTCCGCAGTGTCAGCATGGCTGCGGCCACCCACGGCAGGCAGCCGTAACCGACCAACAGGCTCCAATGTCCCTGCAGCAGCCGTTCTGCGACATAGGGATTCCAGATCGCCACGGTGGTACCCACGAACTGGCCGGAAATGCCCGCGCATGGCAGCGCGACCGCGACCAGCCGGGCTGCGCCCCACCCGGAAAGCCACAGCCCGAGAACCAGCAGGCTCTTCACCACGACGCCGCCGTCGACCAGATGGGAGGCCAGCGCCACCGCGAAATCCTGGGGGGTGGCGCGTGGCGCCGACGTCAGCCCCAGCGCGGTATCGGACAGATAGGACCGCGGCGTGGAAACCGCGTCACGCAACAGCAGGTAGCCGGGCGCCAAGAGCGGCCCGACCACCAGCAGCGCCAAGACCAGTGCGTACCCGGGGCGGGTCCACCGCACGGTCAACGCATCCGGGCTGGGCTATTCGCGGTCGTGCGGACCGGGCGGATTGGGTTCGGCCGGCCCCGCCTCGGTCGGTTCGTCCGGGCCGGCCGACCCGGGCGGGACGGGACGGTCGACCCCGGGCGGACCGGACTCCTGAGGGGCCTCGGGACGCTGGGTGGGCAGCTTCTCGGTCTCGGCTTCGGCTCCGGGCACCGGTTCCTCCAGGCCGCTGCGCCCGAAGAAATCCTGGTCGCCCCGGTCCAGGCCCGGGTCGGTCAGAGCGCTCTCGCTGCGCAGGCTGAACGAGGCCAGCAGCCCACCACCGATCAGTGCGATCAAACCGACCGCGGTGAACGTGATCGGCAGCACCCGCGACCACAGCGCCAGCCGGTCGCGCTCATCGCGGGCCGCGTTGACCTGGGATTCGACGGTGTCTTCGTTCGAGGCGACCTTGTAGTCGGCAAGGGTGAGCTCCGGCTTGAGCGGGTCGCGGGCGAAATAGTGGTCGGCGTGCTCGGTCTGCTTGACGATGGTGCCCGACACCGGGTCCACCCAGAATGTGCGCTGCGCCGCGTAGTAGCGGGTCATGGTGATCTGCTCGTTCGGATCGCCGCCCTGGACGCCCCACATCGACGCCGACGTGGTCTGCTTGGCGTCCTCGTTGCCGGCTAGCAGCGACGGGTATGCCACCGGGGCAACCAGCTTGCCGTCGGCGTTGTAGCCGACGTTCTGGGTGAACTTGTAGGTGGAAAGCCCGTTGACGTCTTCCTCGGTTTCGTAGTTGACGTCGAACGCCTTCTGCGCGATCGGATCGAAGTATGGATAGGTCTTCTTCTCGGTGTTGAAGGGGAATCGGTAGGACAGCCCGTCGTGTTTCAGCGGCATCGCGGTGGGCGGGTTCTCGTCGTTGACGGCCCGTGGTTTCTGGACCGAGCCCCCGGTGTGGGTGTCGTCCGAGACGGCCAGCGCGGTCTTTCGATTGAGCGTGACGGTGTCGACGATCGCGAGCAGCAGCCCACTGTCCTTCTGCTTGTCGGTGCGCCGCAACGAACTTCCGACCTGGAGGGTGACCACGTCGGCGTTGGCGGGCGATTCGACGCTGATCTGCTGCTGGGAGACGAGCGGCACGTTCTGGTTGACGACGACGTGGTCGGTCGACAACGACGCGGAGTCGAGTGCCGTCCCGGTGCCGTCACCGACCAGCGTGGCGTCGATGTCCAGGGGAACTTTGGTGATCCTGCTGGTGGTGTACGTCGCCAGTAGCAGCGCGGCGATCAGCAGGGCAGCTCCGAGTCCGATGATCCCGCATGCGGCGAACCGCAACATGACTGCTCGGTTCACGTCGCTGTGCCCTCCCTCGATTCCTTGCTTCATCAGCCGCGACCCGACCCGAGCAGCAGCCCGGGGCAAACTCGTCTGACCCTAACAGCAGAAAGTAAGGCGTCGGCTTACGAACCTGGTGGTGGGTCCGTCGGGTGTACCCGTTCGCCGGGCAACGCGGCACAGGCAAACTGTGGTGGTGAGCGATGACCAGCGGGTGGGCGGGGTGCGCAGCTTCCTGCCCGCCGTGGAAGGCATGCGCGCCTGCGCGGCCATGGGTGTCGTCGTCACGCACGTCGCGTTCCAGACCGGGCACTCCAGCGGCGCCATCGGCAGGCTCTTCGGCCGCTTCGACCTTGCCGTGGCGGTGTTCTTCGCGCTGTCGGGTTTTCTGCTGTGGCGCGGACATGCCGCGGCGGCAAGGGGTTTAGGACCCCGCCCGGCCACCGGCCACTACCTGCGGTCCAGGGTGGTCCGGATCATGCCCGCCTACGTGGTCGCCGTCATCGTGATCCTGAGCCTGTTGCCCGATGCCGACCACGCCAGCCCGACGGTGTGGCTGGCCAACCTGACGCTCACCCAGATTTACGTGCCGCTGACGCTGACCGGCGGGCTGACCCAGATGTGGAGCCTGTCGGTCGAGGTCAGTTTTTACCTGGCATTGCCGGTTCTCGCCCTGCTGGCCCGCAGGCTGCCGGCGCGGGCCCGGGTGCCGGCGATCGCCGCGCTGGGGGCGCTGAGCTGGGTGTGGGGCTGGGTGCCAATCCATTCCGGGTCTGGCACGAATCCGCTCAACTGGCCGCCGGCGTTCTTCTCGTGGTTCGCCGCGGGCATGTTGTTGGCCGAGTGGGTGCACAGTGGGATCGGATTGCCAGTGCGCTTGGCGCAGAAAAAGGGGGGCCGGCCGGTGATGGCCGCCGTCGCGGTCATCGCCTACCTGATCGCGGCGTCGCCGTTGGCCGGTCCCGAAGGTTTGGTGCCCGGCACCCCGGCGCAATTCGCACTGAAGACCGCGATGGGCTCCGTAGTGGCCTTCGCGCTGGTCGCCCCGCTGGTGCTGGACCGGATGGACACGCCGCATCGTGTCTTGGGCACCACCGCGATGGTGACCCTGGGGCGCTGGTCCTACGGGCTGTTCGTGTGGCATTTGGCGGCGCTGGCCATGGTGTTCCCGGTGCTCGGGACATTCCCGTTCACCGGCCGCATGCCCGCGGTGTTGGCGTTGACGCTGATCTTCGGATTCGCGATCGCCGCGGTCAGCTACGCGCTGGTCGAGTCGCCGTGTCGAGAAGCGTTGCGCCGCTGGGAGAAACGCGAGAAGCCGGGCGAAACGCCCCAGGCCGTCGACCTCGAGGCGGACGCGATCGCGCCCTAGCCGGCCTCCGCGAGCGCCAAGCGTTCCATGATCTGGGCGCGGACCGCCGACCGACGGGCCTTGCCCGCGTCGTCACGCAAGGGGGAGTCGACGAATTCGATGAAGTCAGGGGTGGGCGGCACTTTGTACCCTGCCAGGTGCTCGCGCAGGAATTCTTGCACGCCAACGGAATCCAGCGCCGAGCCATCGGTCGTGTATACCAGGGCGTAGGGTACTTGCCCCAGGTCACCGGCGTTCGGGTCGGGGACCCCGACGACCAGACAGGACAGCACGTCCGGGTGCGCGGACAACGCATTCTCGATCTCGGCGGGATAGACGTTGCGTCCGCCGACGGTGAACATGTCGACGCGCCGGTCCGAGAGGTACAGGAAGCCGTCGGCATCGAAATAGCCGAGGTCGCCCAGCGAGTCCCAGCCGTCGCGGCTTTTCGCCGTGGCACCGACGTAACGATAGGTGGGCGCGCTGCCCGGACCGGGCCGCATGTAGATCTCGCCGACCACGCCGGGCGGGCAGGGGTTGCCGTCGTCGTCGAGCACCTTCATCTCTCCGGCGACCACCACGCCGACCGAACCGCGGTGCGTCAGCCATTGGTCGCCGGAGATAAACGTCAGCGCTTGTAATTCCGTGCCGCCGTAGAGCTCCCAAACTTTCTCCGCGCCCAGCAGGTCGATCCATGCCTGCTTGATGGCGGGCGGACAGGGCGCCCCCAAATGCCAGAACCGCCGGATCGAGGACAGGTCGTAGTGGTCCGGGTCCGCCTGGTAGACCGGCAGCGTCCGCTGCATGATCGTCGGCACCGTCGTCAGGAAGCTGACCCGATGGTCGGCGATCAGCCGGAGAAACCGCTCGGGGTCGAAGCGGCTCATCAGCACCAGGTGATGACGCATCAGCAGCGCGATGGTGGCGGTGGTGAAGCCGGTGTTGTGCGACAGCGGTACCGGTATCAGTGTGGTGTCGCCCTCCTGGGCCCCCAGGGGATAGCCGATCGCCGGCGGTATGCGGCTGTCGCCGCCGGATTCGATCAGCTTGGGCCGACCGGTGCTGCCGCCGGATCCCATCGCCTTCCACACCGGTGACACCGCCTCCGGCACTGCGGCGTCCGACAACGTCGGATTGGGTTCGAAACCCGCTGACACACTGGGAAACTCGGGATGTTCGCGGCCCACCAGCAAGGCCGGCGGTCGCAACTCGAGCAGGCCCGCCAACTCTGCGTCGGGCAGCCGCGCGGACAACGGCTGCGGCACCGCGCCCAGTTTCCAGCACGCCACCGCGGCCTGGATCCATTCGACCGAGTTGGGCAGCACCATCGTGACGTAGTCGCCGACGCCCACACCACGCTCGGCGTAGGCACGCGCCAGTCGATTCGTCGAACGGTCGAGTTGGGCGCGGGTCAGGGTCACTCCGTCGCAGGTGACCGCCGGCTCTTCGGGAGCGAGTTCGGCCAACGCCGAAATCTGCGTACCGATCGGCGGGATCGGCTCACTCATATGCGCCCTGTCGCTCGAAGATACGGCGCGGATTTTCCGCCAACATGGTCTGCAGCTGTTCGTCGGTCACGCCGCGCTCCTTGAGCGCCGGGATCACGTCGTTGTGGATATGCAGGTAGTGCCAGTTCGGCATCACCTGCGACACCAGCTCGTCGGGCAGCGCGTCGAAGTAACAGTTAGCGTCGTGAGACAGCACCATCTTGTCGGCGTGGCCGCGCTCGCACATCTGCGCCACGGTGTTCACCCGGTCTTCGAAGGGCAGGAACGCGTCGATTCCGAAGCGGTCCATCCCGAGGTAGGACCCGGCCGCGATGAGCTCCTCGAGATAACCGATGTCGGTGCTGTCGCCGGAATGCCCGATGATCACTCGGCTCAGGTCCACGCCCTCTTCTTCGAAGATGCGCTGCTGTTCGAGGCCGCGCCGCAGCCCGGCGTGGGTATGGGTCGAGATCGGCACTCCGGTGCGCTTGTGCGCCTGGGCGACCGCGCGCAACACCCGCTCCACACCGGGGGTGACGCCCGGCGTGTCGGTGGCGCACTTGAGGATTCCGGCCTTGATGCCGGTGTCGGCGATGCCCTGCTCGATGTCACGGACGAACATGTCGGTCATGATCTCCGGGCCGCCGAGTTCGCCGCCCGGGCCGAGGTAGTGGAAGTACATCGGGACGTCGTTGTAGGTGTAAAGCCCGGTTGCCACAACGATATTGAGTTCGGTCTGCGCTGCGACCCGGGCGATGCGCGGGATGTAGCGGCCCAGGCCGATCACCGTGAGGTCGACGATGGTGTCCACGCCGCGGGCCTTCAGCTCGTTGAGCCGGTTGACGGCGTCGGCGACACGCTGATCTTCGTCACCCCACGCCTCGGGATAGTTCTCCGCGATCTCGGTGGTCATGATGAACACGTGCTCATGCATGAGGGTCACGCCTAATGCAGCGGTATCGATGGGCCCGCGAGCGGTATTGAGTTCTGACACGCCACTGATGCTAGGTGGACTGGTACGTGACCAACAGGGTCGTTTTGTTGCGGGGACCCCGGCGGCCACGCTATTGCAGTACCGTCACCCTCGTCTTCGTCGAGAGCCCGCTGGGAGTCACGTCATGTTGCTCAATCCGAACCACCTGCAACGCCAGTACCCAGACCACCGCTCGGCGGAAATCATGTCCGCCACGGTCGACTTCTTCGAGTCCCGGGGCAAGGCCCGGCTGAAGTCCGATGACCACGAACGGGTGTGGTACTCGGAGTTTTTGGACCATATCGGTCGCGAGCGCATTTTCGCGTCGTTGCTGACCCCCAGCGCCTACGGGTCACGAGATTGCCGCTGGGATACCTACCGGATCAGTGCGTTCGCCGAGATCGTCGGCTTCTACGGGCTGAACTACTGGTACCCCTTCCAGGTCACCGCCTTGGGCCTGGGCCCGATCTGGATGAGTGCCAACTCCGACGCCAAGCGCAAGGCCGCCGCGTTGCTCGAGGCGGGCGAGGTCTTCGCCTTCGGCCTGTCGGAGCAGACGCACGGCGCGGACGTCTACCAGACTGACATGAACCTGACACCCTCGCCGGACGGAGGCTGGACGGCCGCCGGGGAAAAGTACTACATCGGCAACGCAAACGTGGCGCGGATGGTCTCCACCTTCGGCAAGTTCGACGGCACCGACGAATACGTGTTTTTCGCCGCAGACTCCCAGCATGATCGCTACCACCTGATCAAGAACGTGGTGAACTCCCAGAACTTCGTCGCCAACTATGCGCTGCGCGACTACCCGGTCACCGAGGCCGACATCCTGCACCGCGGCGCCGAGGCCTTTCACGCCGCCCTCAACACCGTCAACGTCTGCAAGTACAACCTCGGTTGGGGAGCGGTCGGCATGTGTACGCACGCGATGTACGAGGCGGTCACCCACGCGTCCAACCGCATCCTGTACGGGACGGTCGTCACCGACTTCACCCACGTGCGGCGGCTGCTCACCGATGCCTATGCGCGGCTGGTCGCGATGCGGCTGGTCGCCACCCGGGCCTGCGACTACATGCGCAGCGCGTCGGCCTCCGACCGCCGCTACCTGCTGTACAGCCCGCTCACCAAGGCGAAGATCACCAGCGAAGGCGAACGCGTCATCACCGCGCTATGGGACGTCATCGCCGCCAAAGGCGTCGAGAAGGACACCATCTTCGAGGCGATGACGCGCGAAATCGGCCTGCTGCCAAGGCTGGAGGGCACCGTGCACATCAACATCGGGCTGCTCGCCAAGTTCATGCCGAACTTCCTGTTCGCCCCCAACAGCGGGCTGCCGTTGATCGGCCGCCGCGACGACGACGCCGACGACGCCTTCCTGTTCGCGCAGGGGCCGACCGGCGGCCTGGGCAAGGTGCGCTTCCACGACTGGCGCGCGCCCTTCGACGGCTTCGGACACCTGCCCAACGTCGCGCTGCTGCGCTCGCAGATCGACGTGCTCGCCGACATGCTGGCCAGCGCCACCCCGGACGCCACGCAGCAGAAGGACATCGACTTCGCCTTCGCCGTCGGTCAGCTGTTCGCGACGGTTCCCTACGCCCAGCTCATCCTGGAGGAGGCTGCGCTATCGGGCGTCGACGAGGGGTTGATCGACGAGATCTTCGCCGTGTTGGTCCGCGACTTCAACGCCTACGCGGTGGAGCTGTCCGACAAGCCCGCGACGACGGACGAACAGGCGCGCTTTGCGTTGCGGATGATCCGCCGCCCCGTCCACGACCCCGCGCGCTACGACCAGATTTGGAAGGATCACGTCCTGCCGCTGAACGGCGCCTACCGGATGCGCCCCTGAGGCGCCTGGCGGGAAACGCCGGGGCAGTTCTGCCGTGGCGCGGCTATCCGCGCGATGCGATCGGAACCAGGTGTTCGAAGCCGGCCATCGAGGCCACCTCGGGCAGGCGGCGGATCGCGCCGTTCTGGGCCCATTGACCTTCGGGCACCTCGTGGATGACGCACGATGTGACCACCGTCCGGTTGCCGTGCGTGCCCGCGGCGGAGGCGGCCGCCTGTTGAAGGTCGTGGGCGAAACGCGCTTTGCGCGCGCCGTCGAGCACGCCGCTGCTGACTTGCCAATCGACGAACACGCCGGCGACCCCGGCGTCCGCGGAGGCGCCGGCGGAATAGAAGCCTCCCGGAGCCAATTCCGTCAGCAGCACCAATGCGCGAATCCGATGGTGGGGCTCGTCGGGCACGGACTCGGCATCACAGGCCGCCTCGGTGAGCGCTGCCACGAGACGCGCCTTCTGAGCATCGTCGAAAGCACCGGACGTGAGGGTCACTCGGAGTAAGGGCATGAGAACCACCCTGCGGCGCTGGGCGCCCCAGAAGCTAGTGGCAGGGCGGACAATTTCCTTGCATAATTCGCCACATGATCGGTGTCGATGTTCTTGTCCTCGATGGGGCCAGCGCCAGCGCAGTGGGCGCCACGATCGACGTCGTCCATGCGGCGAATCGAATCCACCGCAGAAGTTCGTTTGACTTGCGGTTCGTGGCGCCCGAAAGCCTCGTTGCCCTGCGTGGCGGACTGATCGCCACGGGTCAGCCGCTGGCGCGGGCGAAACCGCGAGACGTGGTCGTCATTCCCGGCCTCGGTGCCGCCGAACCCGCCGAGATCGCCGACCGACTCGGTGCCGCGGACGTGAGCGCCGCTGCGGAATGGCTGCGGAGGGCCCGTGCCGGCGGCGCCGACATCGCCGCCTCGTGCACAGCAGTGTTCGTCCTTGGCTTCGCCGGTTTGCTGGACGAACGACGCTGCGTGACCACGTGGTGGCTCGGCGCGGATCTTGCCCGTCTCGCGCCGGGCGCCCGGGTCGTGATCGACGAAATGGTGGTCCGCGACGGACCGATCTGGACCGCGGGTAGCGCGTTCGCCCATATCGACCTGATGCTGGCGCTCATGCGCGACCTCGGCGGGGCGGCGTTGACCGACGAACTCGCCAACCGACTCGTCGCCGATCAGCGCACATCGCAAGCGGGGTTCCTCATTCCCTCACACCTGGCGGCCCGCGACGAAACCGTTGCCGGGCTGGAGAGATTCGTACGCTCCCATCTGAACGAGGCACACACGCTGGATTCGTTGGCCCACTGGTGCCGGCTGAGCCCGCGGACGCTGGCGCGACGAACGAGGAAGGCGGCCGGACTCAGCCCACTGCAGCTTGTGCAACGGGTGCGCCTTGAACGTGCGCTGCATCTTCTGCGGACGACCCCGATGCCCCTTGAAGAAATCGCCGCTGCGGTGGGCCTAGCCGACCCGGCGACGCTGTACCGACTGGTCAAGCGACACACCGGCCGATCGCCCGGCGCATTGCGTCCAGGCGCCCGGCCGAAGTCGGCGTAGCTAGGAGCTGTCCGCATACGATCGGTCTCGCGCCCCACGCCTCGGCGAGAAGGCCGGCACGAACCCCTTGACTGTGAAGTTCCTCACAGTAGGATGACCAGTGGTCATTCAGTTGAGGAGGGGCATTGCCAACGGTCACTTGGGCGCGCGTCGATCCCGCCCGCCGGGCCGCGATCATCGAGGCCGCGGAGTCGGAATTCGGGGCCCATGGGTTCTCCCGGGGCAGCCTGAATGTCATCGCACGCCGCGCCGGGGTCGCCAAGGGCAGCCTGTTCCAGTACTTCGCGGACAAGCGTGACCTGTATGCGTTCATCGCCGACATCGCCAGCCAGCGGGTGCGCGCCTATATGGAAGATCGCATCCGCGAACTCGACCCGAGCCGGCCGTTCTTCGACTTTCTCACCGATTGGCTCGACGCGTGGGTGGCCTACTTCGCGGACCATCCGCACGAACGCGCGCTGCACGCCGCGGCGACCCTGGAGGTCGACACCGAAGCCCGCGTCAGCGTGCAGAACGTCATCCACCGTCACTATTTGGAAGTGATGCGGCCGCTGGTCCGCGATGCGCACGTCCGCGGCGACCTTCGCGCGGATTCCGACACCGATGCGCTGTTGTCGTTGCTGCTGTTGATCTTTCCGCACCTGGCATTGGCGCCCTACATGCGCGGCCTGGATCCGGTTCTGGGGCTCGACGAGCCCACCCCGGAGCAGCCGGCGCTGGCCGTGCGCCGACTCGTCGCGGTGCTGGCGGTGGCGTTCTCCGCTGCGCCGAAAACCCCGCCGGTCGGCTCAGCCCCTAAACGATCTGAGGAGGTCACATGAACAGAACCCGTATAGCCTCGATGGCCGAGGGCGGTCTCAACTGGGACAGCTTGCCGCTCAAGCTGTTTGCGGGCGGCAACGCGAAATTCTGGAATCCCGCCGACATCGACTTCTCCCGCGATCGCGAAGACTGGGAACGCCTCACCGACGACGAACGCCACTACGCGACCCGGCTGTGCGCCGAGTTCATCGCCGGCGAGGAATCGGTGACCCAGGACATCCAGCCGTTCATGGCCGCGATGCGGGCCGAAGGCCGGCTCGGTGACGAGATGTATCTGACGCAGTTCGCGTTCGAGGAGGCCAAGCACGTCCAGGTGTTCCGCATGTGGCTCGACGCCGTCGGGATCACCGAGGATCTGCACAATTTCCTCGAGGACGTGCCGACCTACCGCACGATCTTCTACGAGGAACTGCCGGACTGCCTGAACGCGTTGACGGTTGATCCGTCGCCGGCGGCCCAGGTGCGGGCGTCGGTGACCTATAACCACATGGTCGAAGGCATGCTGGCGCTGACCGGTTACTTCGGCTGGCACAAGATCTGCGTGGAACGCGGCATCCTGCCCGGCATGCAGGAGTTGGTGCGGCGCATCGGCGACGACGAGCGCCGGCACATGGCGTGGGGCACCTTCACCTGCCGGCGCCACGTTGCCGCCGACGACGCCAACTGGGGCGTCTTCGAAACGCGGATGAACGAGCTGATGCCGCTCGGCCTGCGCCTGATCGAGGAAGGCTTCGCCCTCTACGACCCAATGCCCTTCGGCCTGTCGGTGGATGAGTTCATGCAGTACGCCGCCGACAAGGGGATGCGACGCTTCGGCACCATCTCCAGCGCCCGCGGACGTCCGCTCGGCGAGATCGATGTCGACTACTCCCCGCTGCAGCTCGAGGACACCTTCGCCGACGAGGACGAGCGAGCGCTGGCAGGGGCCTCCGCCTAGCGCTCGGCGGTCCGGCTCACTCGACCTTGTCGCCGCCGCTCGAGGAGCCGTTCTCGGATTCCCCGACCCACACGGTCTTGGCGTTGACGAAGGCACGGATGCCCAGGCTGGCGAGTTCGCGTCCGTACCCGGACCGCTTGACGCCGCCGAACCCCAATTCGGGATAGGACACCGTCATCCCGTTGATGAAGACCTGGCCGGCCTCGATGTCATCGATGAACCGCTGCTGCTCGGCCTCGTCGTTGGTCCAGGCGTTGGACCCCAGGCCGAACGTGGTGGCGTTGGCAATGTCGATGGCTTCGTCGATGTCAGCCGCCCGATACATCGACGCGACCGGGCCGAACACCTCCTCGGTGTACAGGGCCATGTCCTTGGTGATGTCGGTGACCACTGTCGGCGGGTAGAACCACCCCGGTCCGTCGATGGCCTTGCCGCCGAGCCGGATCGTGGCGCCCGCCGCGGCGGCGTCATCGACCTGCTTGGCGATCTCGTCGCGGCCCGATTCGGTGGCCAGCGGGCCCACGTCTGTGTCCGGGTCGGTCGGGTCGCCGACGGTCAGCGCCTTCATCCGCTCGGTGAACTTGTCGACGAACGCGTCGTAGATGTCGGTGTGCACGATGAACCGCTTCGCGGCGATGCAGGACTGGCCGTTGTTCTGCACCCGGGCGGTGACCGCGGTCTTGGCGGCCTCGTCCAGGTTCGCCGACGGCATCACGATGAACGGGTCACTACCGCCGAGCTCGAGCACGGTCGGCTTGATCTCGTCGCCGGCGATGGCCGCCACCGACTGGCCGGCCGGTTCGCTGCCTGTCAGCGTGGCCGCAGTCACCCGGGGATCGCGCAGGATGCGCTCGACCGCGCTCGAGGAGACGAGCAGGGTCTGGAAACACCCCTCGGGGAAGCCGCCGCGGGCGATGACGTCGGCAAGGTAGAGCGCGGTCTGGGGAACGTTCGACGCGTGCTTGAGGATCCCGACGTTGCCGGCCATCAGCGCCGGCGCCGCGAACCGCACGGCCTGCCAGAGCGGAAAGTTCCACGGCATCACCGCCAGCACCACCCCGAGCGGCTGGTAGCGGATGTAGGCCCGCTTCGCGCCTACCGCTTTGGCGTCGGCCGGCTCGTCGGCCAGCATCTGCTCGGCGTTTTCGGCGTAGTAGCGAAAACCCTTGGCGCACTTCAGCACTTCGGCCTTGGCCGACTTCAGGGTCTTACCCATCTCCAGCGTCATCATGGCGGCGACCTCGTCGGCCTCGGCCTCCAGCAGGTCGGCGGTCGCGTTTGCCCACTGGGCGCGCTGGGCAAACGTCGTGTTGTGGCGGTAGTCGAGGAAGCGTTCGTAAGCGCGCGCAATCGCGGCATCGACTTCTTGATCGGTGGCCGGGGTGAAGGTCTTCACTGTCTCGCCGGTAGCCGGGTTGATGGTGGCGATGGGCACGTCGGCGCTCCCTTCATTGGGTTTGTCTTGCTCGGTGGCGGAAAGTCCAACACCCAGCCTGCCACTATCGTTCCCCTAAGGGAGGTGTCGGATGAGCAGAGCCGCTGAGTTGATCGTCAAGTGCCTGGAAAACGAGGGTGTCGCCGTCGTATTCGGGTTGCCCGGCGAGGAGAACATTCGTTTCGTGCAAGCGCTGGCGTCGTCGAGCATCCGGTATGTGCTCACCCGGCATGAGCAGGCCGCCTCGTTCATGGCGGAGATGTACGGGCGGGTCACCGGCCGAGCGGCGGTGGTGTCTTCGACGCTGGGCCCAGGTGCCATCAACATGCAACTGGGGGTCGCCGACGCCACCACCAACAGCACCCCGCTGGTGGCGATCTCCGCCCAGGTAGGTCACGACCGCGAGTACAAGGAGTCACACCAGTACGTCGACCTGGTGTCCATGTTCGCGCCGATCACCCGGTGGGCCGCCGACATTCCGACCGCGCGCGCCATACCGGAGATGGTGCGCAAAGCCTTCAAACAGGCCGAGACCGAACGCCCGGCGGCGGTCTATCTCGCCGTGCCGGAACACATCGACGCCGACGAGGCCGACTACGACCTGACGCCCTTGCCGCGCAACGTCGTCCGCGCCGACGCGCCGGCGTTCCGCCAGGTGGCACGCGCGGTCGATATTTTGCGCAATGCGCGTCGTCCGGTGGTGCTGGCCGGTCACGGCGCGGCCCGTGCCGACGCGACTAAGGCCCTCGTGCGCTTCTCCGAAAAATTCGGCATCCCGGTGGCCAACACGTTCCACGGCAAGGGCGTCATGCCCGACGATCACCCCAACAGCATCGGGACGCTCGGGTTCATGCGGCACGACTATGTGAACTTCGGGTTCGACAACGCCGACGCCGTCATCGCTGTCGGTTACGAGCTGCAGGAATTCGACCCGGTGCGGATCAACCCCACGGCCGACAAGAAGGTCATCCATGTTCATCGCTTCCCGGCCGAGGTCGACGCGCATTATTCGGTCGACGTCGGAATTATCGGCGACATCAGCGCTTCGCTGGACGCGCTGACCGAGGCGCTCGAGGACCATGTCTTCGAGGCTGACCCGAAAATCCCCGGTTCTGGTCTTCTTCATGAGGAATTCGAACGGGGACAAGAGGATTCGCGCTATCCGCTGGCGCCGGCGCGAGTGGTGGCCGACACGCGCGCGGCGCTGGGCCGCAGCGACGTCGTCCTGGTCGACACCGGCGCGACCAAGATGTGGATGGCCCGGCTCTATCCGACGTACGAGCGGAACACCTGTCTGATCTCAAACGGGTTGTCCACCATGAGCTTTGCCCTTCCCGGAGCGCTGGGCGTCAAGCTGGCGCAGCCGGAGGCCAAGGTGCTGGCCGTCGTCGGCGACGGCGCATTCCTGATGAACTCGCAAGAAATCGAGACCGCGGTCCGCGAGCGGATCCCGCTGGTGGTGCTGATTTGGGATGACGGCGGTTATGGCCTCATCGAATGGAAGATGGACCTCGAACTCGGAGAACACCATTACGTGAAGTTCAATAACCCGGATGTGGTGACCTACGCGGAAAGCTTCGGCGCCAAGGGATATCGCATCAACAGCGCCGAGGAGCTGCTGCCGACGCTGCGCACCGCGCTCAACGACGACGGCGTCTCGCTGATCAGTTGCCCGGTCGACTACTCCGAGAATCTGCGGTTGACCGACCGTCTCGGCGAGCTGGACGAAACGCTATAGGTCAAAGAACCCATTGCAGATGGCAGAGCGTGATCGTGACGAGACGGGTCGGCCGCGAAATGCCCGACCGCGCGATGCGCTGGGCCGACCGCTACCCCCCGGCAGCGCAGGCGTGCCACGCGTTCCGGATGACCTGGAGCTCGCACCGGCCGAGACCCTCGCGTATGCCCAAGATCTGCTGGATCGAGGTTTCGCGTTCAACGCTCACGAGGTCTTAGAGGCCGCGTGGAAGAGCGGTCCGGCCAACGAGCAGGCGCTCTGGCAAGGCCTGACGCAGCTAGCGGTCGGGATCACCCACGTCCAGCGGGGGAACCGAAACGGTGCCACCGCTCTGCTTCGCCGCGCCTCCGGCCACCTCGCCCACGCGAATCGGCCGGCACCGCACGGTATCGACGTCGGCGGGTTGGTGGAGTACGTCGATACGCTGATCGACGATCTTGTCGCGGGGGTCGACATCAGCGCGTCGCGGCTACGGCCCCGCCTCCTGCTCTGATCGGTCCGGCTAGCCGGCCGGCATCGGCGCCGCCGGGTAGGTCACGCGCTTTCGCTCGTCGATCACGGGCGTGGCGCCCCATTGACCTAGTCGGTGCTGACGCGGGGCGGATCCGCTCATCAGGTGCCATACCGTCCATCCTTGCGCGACAAGGCTGTTCGCGATCAGTTGACGATGGCATCGCCATGGCATGGGTTCGCCGCACATTATCGCCAGTCGGTGGGAGCGGGCGAGAGTGATCAGTCGGGTGAGGCCGCGCCGGTATTCGCTGGAAAGGGTGTAGTCGGCGTAGTTCTTGAAGCTCGCGTTTTGCCAGCCCGCGTTGATGCTGGGATCGACGTTCTGCTGACGACGGCGTCCGCCGAGCTCGGGGAGGTGGATGTAACGGATACCGGCGTCTCCGAGCCAGCGCGACATCTCTGCACTTCCGAACTGCGGGCTGCGGCGCGAGCCTGGTTGCGCGCGCACGTCGGCGAGCAGATTGATGAGGGCGTGATCCAGGGGTTCTAGGAAGGTCGGCACCGGACATGTCCAGTGCCCAATGGTCCAGATTTCGTGTTGATCGCCCATGGTGGTGTCGCGCTCGGTCTAGTCGATCTTCTCCAGGGCGTCGCCCTTGTGCATCGCGATGTGGTCGGTTTTGTCGCTTCGTATCTCGTATTGCGGATCGTCTTTCGTGCAATGCCGTTTGTGGCCTTTGTACTCGGTGTCGCGGGTGTGCTTCTTCACGATGGTGCCGCTGACCTGGCCCGCCTCCGAGTTCCATCTGACGTGATCTCCGACCTCGAGATGTTTCGGCACGGTGCGCCTCCTTCGCGTGTGGGCTGCCTCGTTTCGCCAACCATGGCGCTGAACCGCTGCGGCCACCAAGACGGGTACCCGCTAACAGCTGGCGGCATGATCGAATGGCTCATGCTGTTCCGTCAGCTGGAATACTTCGTCGCGCTCGCTCAAGAGCGTCACTTCGCCCGCGCCGCAAGCATCTGCTACGTATCGCAGCCCGCGCTGTCGGAAGCCATCCGAAAGCTCGAATCCGAACTCAACGTCCCGCTGGTGCGGCGCGGACAGAGGTTCGAGGGCCTCACTCCCGAGGGTGAGCGGCTGGTGCCGTGGGCGCGGCGCATTCTGGCCGACCGCGACGCCCTGAAACAGGAAGTCACCGCGCTGCGGGCCGGACTGACCGGCGAACTGCGGCTCGGCGTGGTGCCGGCCGCCTCGACCACCGTTGCGCTGCTTACTGATCCGTTTTGTGCTGCGCACCCATTGGTGCGGGTTCAGCTCGAGGTCAACCTGCGCTCGGCGGGGATCGTCGAGCGGGTCCGCAAGTTCGAATTGGACGCGGGCATCCTGTATCCGGACCAGCAGGACACGGCCGATCTGCTGGTCACCCCGCTGTACCACGAGCAGCCGGTGCTCATCGCCGCCGCCGAACTGCTTGGTGGCGAGGCGAAAACCATCGCGTGGTCCGACGCCGTGCAGTTACCGCTGTGTCTGCTGACGCAGGGGATGCGGGGCCGCCGGCTCATCGACGACGCGCTGGCTACCCACGGCCTGCAGGTCACCCCGCAGCTGGAAACCGATTCCGTGGCCGCGCTGTTCGCCCACGTCCGCACCGCCCGGTGGGCGAGCATCGTTCCGCAACCATGGATTCACACCCTGGGCGTACCCGGTGGAGTCAGCGTGCTGCGGCTGCGGCGTCCCTCGGTGACCTCGTTGATCGCGCTGGTGACCAACAGGGCGGAGCCGGGCTCGTTGTTGGCTCGTGCGTTACGGCGGACCGCCCGCGAGGCCCGTATCGGCGCGACGCTCAGCGAGCTGCCCTAGCGGCCGGTGATCGGCGCTGCCTATCAGCCGGTCGGAAAGGCGTCTTTGACACCCGAGTGGCGCCCTCCGAGACTGGGGTGGATTCCGTCCAAGGAGGACTTCAATGGCCAAGTGTGTGATGGTGCTCTACCCAGACCCCGTCGACGGCTACCCGCCGAGCTACGCGCGCGACAGCATCCCGACGATTCACGGATATCCCGACGGCAGCACGGTGCCGACTCCGTCCAAGATCGACTTCACGCCCGGTGAGCTGCTCGGCTGCGTCTCGGGCGCGCTCGGGCTGCGCAAGTTTTTCGAAGATGCCGGACACGAATTGGTCGTGACGTCGGACAAGGAGGGCCCCGACTCGGAATTCGAGCGTGAGCTGGCCGACGCCGAGATCGTGATCTCCCAACCGTTTTGGCCGGCCTACCTGACCAGGGAACGCATCGCCAAGGCGCCCAAACTCAAGCTGGCGCTGACTGCGGGCATCGGCTCGGACCATGTGGATCTGGACGCGGCGAAAGAGCGCGGCATCACCGTGGCCGAGGTGACATACAGCAACAGCATCAGTGTCGCCGAACACGCGGTGATGCAGATCCTCGCGCTGGTGCGCAATTTCGTGCCGTCGCATCGGTGGGCCGCCGAGGGAGGCTGGAACATCGCCGATTGCGTCGAGCGTGCCTACGACCTCGAGGGTATGGATGTCGGCGTCATCGCCGCCGGCCGGATCGGGCGTGCGGTACTGCGCCGGCTGGCGCCGTTCGACGTCAACCTGCACTACACCGACACGCGCCGGCTGGCACCGGACGTGGAGAATCAACTGAACGTGACGTTTCACCCCACGGTCGAGTCGCTGGTCAAGGCCGTCGACGTGGTGTCCATCCACTCGCCGTTGTACGACGACACCCGCAGGATGTTCAACGAGCAGTTGATCTCGACGATGCGGCGGGGGTCCTACATCGTCAACACCGCCCGCGCCGAGGAGACCGTTCCGGAGGCGATCGCGGACGCCCTGAAATCCGGGCAGCTGGCGGGCTACGCCGGAGACGTGTGGTATCCGCAGCCGCCGCCGCCCGATCACCCGTGGCGAATGATGCCGAATAATGCGATGACGCCGCATGTTTCGGGTACCACGCTGTCCGCTCAGGCACGTTATGCCGCCGGCACCCGGGAGATTCTGGAGAGCTGGTTCGCCGGCACGCCCATTCGTCCCGAATACCTGATCGTCGAAGGCGGAAGGCTCGCGGGCACCGGGGCGCTGTCCTACCAGAAGTAGGTGTCAAAGCCGCTCAACCGGCGCTGGTCGCCCTCGACAGGGCCATCGGTGGCACGTAGCCGCCCACCAGTTCGCGATGCCACCAGGCTCGGTCACGGCGCAGCTCGGCCAGCGTGGTGAAGCGATACTGGTAGAGCTGAGCCCGTACGAACCGGGGCGCCGAGTCGGGGAAAGGGTTGTGGCGCAACAAGCGTAGGGTCGCTCGATCGTTTTCCAGCAGCCGCCGCATGAACGGCTTCAGCCACGGCTGCGCGTAGCCCGGCGAGATGGCGGCGAACCACATCAGCCAGTCCAGGCGCAGATGATATGGGGCCCATTGTCTCGGCAGCCGTCGTAGCGCGCCCGGCTTGCCCTTGAATTCGTATTCCTTCCAGACGGTTTGAGCGGTGAGGAGCGTCTCGTCGGTGCCTTCGATCACCACCTCGCGGCGGATCCGTCCGATGCTGCCAAACGCCCCATAGGTGTTGACCAGATGAAACGAGTTGAACGACATATTCATTCGCTGCCGTGACGACAGCATGTTTGCCACCGGCCAGTAGCTCATGAACAACACCGCGGCGGTGATTGCGGCCACCAGGCCGACGAACCACAGCGGCGTTGGCGCCAGACCGGCATGCGCTGGTACCAGGCCGTGCGGCAGGAGCATCGCCACCGACGCGTCGTCGATTGCGCTGAACGCCAGCAGGATCGTCACCCAATTGAGCCAGGCGAAATTGCCCGAGGCGACGAGCCAGAGCTGAGTGACGATGATGATCGCGGCGGCAACGCCGGCCACCGGCTGCGGCGTGAACAATCCGAACGGCACGATCAGCTGCGCGAAATGGTTGCCTGCCACCTCAATCCGATGCAGTGGTTTGGGCAGATGGTGGAAGAACCAGCTCAACGGCCCCGGCATCGGCTGTGTCTCATGGTGGTAGTACAAACACGTCAGATCACGCCAGCACGGGTCGCCGCGCATCTTGATCAGTCCCGCACCGAACTCGACGCGGAACAACAGCAGTCGAACCATCCAGAGCGTCAGCACCGGTGGCGCCACGTCGTGATTGCCCAGGAAGATCATCAAGAAGCCGGTCTCGAGCAGCAGTGATTCCCAGCCGAACGAGTACCAGGTCTGCCCGACGTTGACGATCGACAGGTAAAGCACCCACAGCGTCAACCACATCAACATCGCCGCCCACAGCGGCACCGCGTCGGCCGCCCCGACAACGATGGCCGCCGACAGCGCCGCGCCGAACCACGAGACGGCCGAGAACAGCGGATCGGAATAACGCAAATGGAAAAGGCTCGGCGTGCGCCAGAAGGACTGCCGCGCCAAGAACTGCGGAATGGGCAGGATGCCGCGTTCGCCGATGAGCGCACGAAACTGGGCCGCGGCCGCGACGAAGCCGAGCAGGTAAATCACCGCGGCGCCGCGCTCGAGCACCAGTCTGCCCACCCAATAGTCGGGTGCGGAAAACCAATCCATGGCGCTCGACTCCTCGGTTGGTGACGGTTACGCCAACCCGCGTATCCAGTCAATCAGCCGGTAAACGGCTAGCCAATAGCCCGGCCGACTATTGGTCGCGGAGTCCTCGCGCACGTGCGGGCACCGCAACCACCGAAGCGGCAAGCACCGCAACCGAAATCAGGGCAAGCAGCTGAACACCGGCGGAATGGCCGGCGTAGCCGTCGGCGGACCGCCAGGGCTGCCGCGACAACGCCGTCCCGGCCAGGATCAGCCCGCCGGCGCTGCACACCACGCTCACACGCTCCCAACGCCGCCGGTGCAACACGTAGCGCAGGCCCAGGGCGACACCCATCGCCACGACGCCGCCCCAGCCGGCGATCAACCCGGCGGCGGCCAGCGCCGGGGCGGTCGCCCATGCACCGGGCCGCCATGGCCGCGCGGGCGCGGCTTCGTCGCCTTTGCGTCGGGTTCGCCAAAGCGCGAGCATCGCCAACAGCGGCAGCAGGGCCAGCCCCACCGCCAGTCCCGCGCGATAAAGCGAGTTGGAGGCGAACGTCAGCGTGATGGTGCCGGGGTCGCCCGCGGGCACCACCCAGCCCTGCTGCCATCCGTTGACGGCGATCGGCGTCAAGCGGGCTCCGTTGCTGGTGTGCGCCACCCAGCCCGGGTTGATGCTTTCCGGGATGACCAGAACCCGGGACGTGGCGGAGGCGGGCGCCTGCACTTCGCGGCGAGCGGGACCCCAGCTCCGCCATGACGAAACACTCGTGGGCCGTGCGACTTCGGGCGTGACGGAGGCGGACAGCTCGGCTCCATCCACAACGAACTGAGCGCCGGGGCTGACCAGCAACTCCTGCTGGCCCGCGGGCAAGGCGATCGGGTCGCGCTCGCAGGGCACCGCGGCCAGCGGCGCGTCATCCAGAATGGCCCCCACGGTGCTGTGGACTGCGGTGTGCACGAACCGGCCCGCGACGGCGATGACGGGTCCGTGGTCGCAGCCGACGGTGATTTCCCGGCTGCGGTTGCGGGCCGCGTCGGCGGGCGCGATCGGCTTTCCGTCGGCGCCCAACGCCGCGACCTCTGCCAAGCCGGGAGGCTTGAGCTGGTCGAAACCCAAGGCGTTACGGTCGATGACGTCTTCCCAATTCAACAGGCTGATGGTCACGGTGTCGGTTACCCGCGGTTTCAGCGGCACGATCTGCGCCCCGTCCCGGCGCACCGCGGCGGCTTGCGGGCCATCGCCGAGATTGATGGCCACCATCGTCGGGTGCGTGGGCAGCGCCGAGCGGCTCGGGGCAAGTCGCACGCCGGTGACCTCGGTGGGGCGGGGCAGCGTCAGGGTCAGGGTCGGGGGGGTCTTGTGCTGCACCACCCGCTGCGGCGCCGTCCACGCGGTGCCCGGGTCGCCGTCGGCGGCAGCATATGCGGAGCCGAGAACATCGACGGTATCCGAATCACCATGAGCGACTGTAGTATTCGGCTCGTTGATCAGGTCGGCCAGCTTGGGTCCCTGACGCGGCCGCACCCACACCGTCGGGGTCACCGACGTCGCCGTCGGCACGGTCAGCGTCCGGCTGAAGTTGACCGGTTCCTCTGGGGCCAGGGCCATCGACGGCGCGCAGCGCATACCGTCGGGTGCTTGCGCGCAGCCCGGTCTGCCCGGTAGTTCCGATCCCAGGTCCCACGCGGTGACCGCCGATCCCGGTGGCGGTCCGGGCACCCGCACGGTGTGCCGCAGTTCGACCTGGTGGGCGAATCCGGACGCGTCGTATTGGGTGATCGACAGGTCGGTAATGCCGAACTGCACCCCGCCGGATCCGTCGTCGGTGCCCGCGGCGGTGATTCGCACCCACGGGGTCTCGCCGTAGGGGAGCGCCGCGGCAAGCGGCTTGCCCGGCTCATCGAAGCGCAAAGTGGTGCTGCCGGTGGCGGTTTCGATCAGGATACGACGCACCTGGGCGCCGACGGCGGTGGCGCTGGGCGTCAGAGTGATCGCCGCGTTGGTCACCGGGTGGTCGAAATCGATCTGCATCCATTGACCGACGGCGGCCTGCAGCGAGTTCGACACCCAGGCGGTTGCCGAGTCGCCGTCGATCGCGGCGGCCGCCGAGTTTGCCGGTGCGACGTCGGGCATCGCGGTGGAATCCGACGACGAACTCGATACCGTGATCCGTCCGCCGGTCCAGGCGCCGACCACCGGGTCGGCACCTGGGACGGGGTAGTCGGGTACCCGGTTGTAGGTGTGTCGCGCATCGCCGGGCGCGCGGGTCGCCGATGAATGGTGGTCAACCCGGCCATAATCCGTCTCTCGGGCCACCGGGGTGTCGGTGATGGTCACCCCGGCGCTCACCGGCAGCCCGGCGCCGTGCGCGTCGGCCGTCAACAGCGCCGGACCGAGCGGCGGCTGACCCAGGAGCCGCCTGCGCTCGTCAAGGCGCAGCAGCGCCTCGGGCCCGCCGCCGACCCGGGCCAGCCGGTCGGTGTCGACGAAATACGGTGTGGCGGGGTCGCTGGGATCGGTGTCGCCGCCGACTCGATAAATCTCAACCGCCGGGTATCGCGGCCGCAGTCCGCTGTCCGCGACGAAACCCGCCAGCGTGCCGGGACCCATCGGCGCGCCGAACTGTGCCACCTTGCGCAGCCCCGGTGATCCTTCAATGGCGCGGTGCACCAGGATCGGGCGCGCCGAGCGCGACGTGTCGGGGTCCAGGTCGTTACGCAACGCCACGTAGGAAATACCCTGGCGGGCAAGGGTGTCGGCCAAGCCGGCCGAGGGGCGGCCGGCGGCGAACAAGCGCTGCACCGAATCCAGCGCCCGAATGGTCTGGGGCGGGGTCAGCGGAATGGAATCGCGCACCCCCCAGGGGCTGGCACCCAGCACCTGCAGCGGCTCGTCGTGGCTGGTGCCCCATACCTGGGTGGCGAACGGCGCACCCGGAACCACGAGTACCCGTCCGGGTGTCGGTGTCCCGGTGTTGTGCTCGGTGAGCCAGTCGGCGGCCTCGTGCCAATACCGCGGGATCGCAGTGAAGGTGCCCGGCGGACTCAGCCGGCCGGTCCATGCCAGTGACGTGCTGACCATCAACGCCGTCACGACGACGATTGCCGCCGCGACCCGTTTGTCGCGCTCCGGGTGCCCAAAGGCCCGCAGCCACGCCGACGTCGGCGCGCTGCCCGGCAGCGGTATCCGGCCCAGCAGCTGCGCGATGCCCAGCACCACCGGGATCCTGATCACCGAGCCGAGCTTGTGCACGTTGCGCAACGGGGCGCCACCTGCGTCCAGGAAGGCCTGCACCGCGTGGGCCACCGGCGAGCCCAGCCCGCCGCTGTATCCGGCAGCCATCAACACCACGCCGACCAGCAACATCGTCACCAGCCGCCCGCGCGCCGGCATGGCCGGGCTGGCCAGGCCCGCCAGTCCGGCCGCCGCGACCAGGCAGGTCCCCAACACGGCCGCCGATCCGGTCACCAGCGGAGCGCCCGCGGTTGCGGTCGGCGCAACGTAAGGGGTCCAGCTGTCGGTACCGCGCAACATCTCGACCAGTGACGACCATTGCGTCGTCACGCCGGAGGATTCGATGAAGTCCAGGAACGGAGGGCTGATGGCGCGCAGCATCACCAGGGCCACCACCCACCACAGCGTGGCCAACAGCAGCGCCACCAGCCACCACCCGGTGTAGCGCCACCACAGCCGGTTCGGCCGGTGGCAAGCCCACCAGATCACCGCGGGCAGGCATCCGGCGAGTGTCGCGATGGCGTTGACCGCGCCCATCAGCGCGACGGCGAGACCCGCTTGCGCGGCCAGCGCCCGCACCGACCGGGCTGACGTTGATCCCGTGGAGCCCCGCAGGGCAAGGATCGTGGGCAACAACACCCACGGCGCCAACATCATCGGCCACGTCTCCGACGAGATCGATCCGAGTGTGGTCAGCACGCGCGGCGACAGCACGAACGCGACCGCAGCGAGCACCCGTGACGCCGGGCTGCCGATCCGCAACGCCTCGGCGACCCGTAACAGCCCCCAGAAGCCGACGGTGAGCAGCAGCGCCCACCACAGCCGTTGGGTGATCCAGCCGGGCACCCCCAGCGCATGGCCGAGCAGAAAGAAGGTGCCGTGCGGAAACAGGTACCCGTAGGCCTGGTTCTGCGCCTGCCCGAACGGCAGCTCGCTGTTCCACAGATTGGTCGCCCGGGCCAGAAAGCGCAGCGGGTTCGCGGTCAGGTCAAGCTTGGTGTCGGGAGAGATCCGCCCGGGGGATTGGATGAACGTCAAACCCAGCGCGATGGCACCGATCAGCCATAACCACCGGCGCGACACCGGCCCAGTCATCGAGCATGAGAACGGCATTCCGGTCTCCGCCCCCGGCGCGGATTGCCGTGGCGGCGACCCGCTGCGCCCGGCTTCGCCGCGCTTGCGATCGCCGCGATCCGACGGCGGCGACCCGCTGCGCCCGCTGCGCCCGGCTTCGCCGCGCTTGCGATCGCCGCTAGCTACGGTTTCCGTACTCGACCCGGTTGAGCACTGACGACTGCGGATCGCCCCCGGGAAGTGGCGGCTTCGTGTCTTGCTGGACCATCAGCGTGATTCCGAAGATCGCGGCCGCGCCGAGTAACAGGCCAACCACAACACTCGCTGCGGCGGGCGCAACGATCCGGTTCATCGACGGCTCCTGAGTGTCGGCTTGCGGTCGGGACTTTCAACCTAGCTAACCTAGCAGAACCCCGCGCGGCCACCGGGGCGCTGGTCACCAGTGCAGACAGTGTCCGTGGACACAGCGGTCGCCGTATTCCACCTGATAGGGACCGGCGGGGAGGGCGGGGCGCTGGAGGGTCGGAACCTGCACCCGGCTGTGGTCGGCCACGGCAAGCGTGACTCCGACGGTCGTCGCGACCCCGGCGGACAACCCCACCGCGACGCTGACCGCGGCGGCCAACGTGAAACCGGTCATCGCTGGCTCCTCCCTGCCAGTCAACGGGCGCGCAGCCCCCTGATCAGCAAGGTACCGCCGACGCACCCTGGAGCCGGGCACGAAACGCCCGTCGTGAAAGCATGGCCCGATGGCATTTTCGCGCACCTTCGCCGTGCTCGCGGCCGCGTCGGCGCTGGTGGCCGGCTGCGGCCACCACACCGCGCACCCGCCTCGCCCCTCGACGTCCACGCCGAGCAGGCCGGTGGCCGCCCCCGCGCCACCCGTGTGCGCCGACCCGTCGGCGGTTCCGGCCACTTTGGACATCCGGGACAAGCTCGCGCAGCTGTTGATGGTCGGCGTCAAGAACGCCGACGACGCCCGTGCCGTCGTCAACGGCTACCACGTCGGCGGCATTTTCATCGGCAGCTGGACCGACTTGTCGATCTTCAAGGGGCCGCTGGCCGACATCGCGGCCAAGGCGGGGCCGCTGCCGCTGGCCGTCAGCGTCGACGAAGAGGGCGGCCGGGTCTCGCGGTTGAAATCGCTGATCGGCACGTCGCCGTCGCCTCGCGAGCTGGCGCAGACGCAGACCGTCCAGCAGGTGCATGACCTGGCCACCGACCGCGGCAAGAAAATGCACGACCTGGGCATCACGGTGGACTTCGCGCCCGTCGTCGACGTCAGCGACGAGCCCGACGACGCCGTGATCGGCAACCGGTCGTTCGGCGCGGATCCGGCCGCCGTCACCGACTACGCCGGGGCTTATGCGCAGGGGCTGCGGGAGGCCGGGCTGCTTCCCGTGCTCAAGCACTTCCCCGGCCACGGCCACGGCTCGGGCGATTCGCACACCGGCGGCGTCGTTACGCCGCCGCTAGACGATCTGCAGAACAGCGATCTGGTGCCGTATCGATCCCTGGTGGCCGCGGCGCCGGTCGCGGTGATGGTGGGTCACTTGCAGGTTCCCGGACTCACCGGTGACGTCCCCGCCAGCCTGAGCCCCGAAGCGGTGCAACTGCTGCGCAACGGCGTCGGCTACAAAGGCCCGCCGTTCACCGGCCCGGTGTTCAGTGACGACCTGTCCAGCATGGCCGCCATCTCCGATCGGTACGGGGTAGCGGAGGCGGTGCTGCGCAGCCTGCGGGCCGGGGTCGACGTCGCACTGTGGGTCACCACCGACGAGGTGCCGGCGGTCTTGGACCGGCTGCAAAAGGCTGTGGCGTCAGGCGAATTGCCGGCTCAGCAGGTCGACGAGTCGCTGGTGCGGGTGGCGACCATGAAGGGCCGCAGCGCCACCTGCGGGCACTAGCCGGTGATCGCGAGCGCCGCGGCAGGGCGTTGCTTACTCTTGAGTCAGATAGACGGAGAGGTTAGCGATGGCGGGTGGTACCAAGCGGTTACCGCGTGCCGTCCGCGAGCAGCAGATGCTCGACGCCGCCGTGCAGATGTTCTCGGTCAACGGCTATCACGAGACCTCGATGGACGCCATCGCCGCCGAGGCGCAGATCTCCAAACCGATGCTCTACCTGTACTACGGTTCCAAGGAGGACCTGTTCGGCGCCTGCCTGAACCGGGAGATGGGCCGGTTCATCGACGTGGTGCGCGCAGACGTCGATTTCCGGCAGAGCCCCAGGGACATGTTGCGCAACACCATTGCGTCGTTCATGCGCTACATCGACGCCAACCGGGCGTCCTGGATCGTGATGTACACCCAGGCCACCAGCTCGCAAGCGTTCGCCCACATGGTCCGCGAGGGACGCGAGCAGATCATCGAATTGGTGGCCGGGCTGATGCGGGCCGGTAGCCGCAACCCACGCTCCGAGCGAGAGCACGAGATGATGGCCGTGGCCCTAGTGGGGGCGGGCGAGGCGGTCGCCAACCGGCTCAGCACCGGCGACGTCGACGTCGAGGAGGCCGCCCAGCTGATGACTGACCTGTTCTGGTACGGCCTCAAGGGCTCACCGGCGGAACAAGAGGCGGCCGCGGCCCACCCCGATCCGGGCGGCTCGGCCGCCGCCGCCGACTAGCCCCGCATTCGTTCCGGTGGCCGGTATGGGCGCGCCCGGCTCGGACCGCGGCAACCTCGACTTCTTTTGCGCGGTAACCATCGTCGGGTTGCTCGCCGGAGTTGCGGGATTGGTGACGACGTTCGTGCTGCGCGCCGTCCAGCACGCCACCTACAACTACAGTTTCGGCGCGCTGCTGGCGGGGGTGGCCGCCAGCAGCCCGATCCGCCGCATCGTCGGCCCGATGATCGGCGCCGCGCTAGCGGGCCTGGGATGGTGGCTGTTGCGGCGCCGGGCGCAGGTGCCGCCACTTGCGCCGACCATCGCCGCGCGTGAACCCGTGCCGAGGCTTTCCTGGAGCGTCGACGCTTTGCTTCAGGTGCTGCTCGTCGGATCGGGCGCGTCGCTGGGACGGGAAGGGGCCCCGCGTCAATTCGCCACAGCGCTAAGCGATTTGGGAACGGGATGGCTCAAGCGCCTTTCTCCGAGTGATCGTGAGGTCCTGCTGGCCTGCGCGGCGGGGGCCGGGCTGGGCGCGGTGTATGCGGTTCCGCTGGCTGGGGCGCTGTTCTCGGTGCGCATCCTGCTCAACACGTGGCGGCCGCGCGCGGTGGGCGCGGCGCTTCTGTCCTCCGGCTTGGCGGTGGCGGTCGGTTCGGCGACCACCCGCGATCAGCCCAACCTGCAGTGGCCGATCGAGGAGTCGACGTATCTGCTGACCGCGCACGGATTGTTGCTGGCGCCGGTGACTTTCGCGGTGGGTTTGGCGTTCAACCGGTTGATGGCCGCGGCACGGCCGGCCCGCCCGATGCGGACCGCGTTGCTGATCCCCGCGCTTGCCGGGGCGGGCTTGGTGATGGGGATCTGTTCGCATTGGTGGCCCGAGTTGCCCGGCAACGGCCGAAGCATCCTGACGGTCAGCCTGGACAGCGGCTTGACATTGCTGTCGGCGCTGGCGATTCTGGCGCTGAAACCCCTGCTGACCGCACTGTTTCTACGGGCCGGTGGGGCTGGCGGATTGCTCACGCCCTCGCTGGCGACCGGCGCCGCCGCCGGGGCGGCGCTGGTGTTGATGATCAATTGGGCGACCGGGACACACCTGCATGTGCCGGCGGTGTCGCTGGCCGGCGCCGCGGGCGTGCTCGCGGTGACGCAGGGCTCACCGATCTGGGCGGCGATCTTCGTCTGGGAACTGGCCCGGCCGCCCCTGTGGCTGTTTTTGCTTTTCCTGCTCACCGCGACCACCGCCCACGGTTTGAAAGTGCTTGCCCAGGGCCGCAGTACGACGCACGCCGGCTAGTGGCGATCGCGAGCGCGGCGGAGCCGGGCGACTAAAGCGGCGGATCGCGAGCGCGGCGGAGCCGGGCGATGCGGGTCGCCACGGTCAGTTCTGGCGATCGCGAGCGCGGCGGAGCCGGGCGTCTAAAGCGGCCGGACCGTTCCGGTCAGGTGCGGGTAGCCCTTGGCGATGTTGCGCAGCGCGATATCCCAGCCGCCATCGTGTTCGTCGATGTAGAGGCCTGCGGTCGCGGGCAGCACCACCGGCTTGCCGAACCGCACGGAATACCGGACCGCGTCCGGAATCAGCGCTTCGATATTGGCCAATACGGCTGCCGCGGTGTACATTCCGTGCGCGATCACCGTCGGGAACCCGAACAGCTTTGCCGCGACCGAGTTGGTGTGGATCGGATTGTGATCGCCCGAGACGTCCGCGTAGCGCCGGATCAGCCCCGGGCTGATGCGCAGCACGGTTGACGGGGGCGCCAGCTTGGGTTGTTTCTGCGGGGGCGGCTTGGGTTCGTCGGACAGGCTGGTCCGCTGCTGGTGCAGGAAGGTCGTCACCTGGTGCCACGCGGTGTCGTTGCCGACGCTGACGTCGGTCACCAAATCGACCAACAGACCCTTGCGGTGTTCGCGGAGATTTTCTGCGTGCACACGCACCCCGACGGTATCGGTGACCGCAATCGGGCGGTACTGCGTGATGTGGTTTTCGGTGTGCACCGATCCCATTGCGGCGAAAGGGAAGTCGAATCCGGTCACCAGCGACATCAGCGCCGGAAAGGTAAGCGCGAACGGGTAGGTCAATGGGACATGATTGCCGTAGCGCAGACCGGTCACCCCCGCGTACTCGGCCACATTGGTGCGGTCGATCGGCAGTTCGTCGATGGTCACGGTGCGGGTGGGCAGTTCACTTCCACGCGACACCACCGGCAGGGCCCCGGCGGCTGCCCGCAGCATGTTCTTCAGGCCGCTTGGCTGGTTCATGGCGTTCCTCCTCGCCGGCCTATGCGCCCAGCATGGCCTGGCCGCAAACGCGAATAACGTTACCTGTCACCGCATTTGAAGCTGGGCTGGCGAAGTAGGCGATGGTTTCCGCGACGTCCACGGGCTGTCCGCCCTGCAGCAGCGAGTTCATCCGGCGTCCGACCTCGCGGGTGGCCAGCGGAATGGCGGCCGTCATCTGGGTTTCGATGAATCCCGGCGCGACGGCGTTGATCGTGATGCCCTTGTCGTAGAGCTCCGGGGCCAGCGCCTGGGTGAGGCCGATCATCCCAGCCTTCGTTGTCGCGTAGTTGGTCTGACCGCGGTTGCCGGCGATGCCGGCCATCGACGACAGGCCGATCACCCGGCCACCCTCGCTGAGGGTGCCGTTGGACACCAGCCCTTCGGTAAGACGCAGCGGTGCAAGCAGATTGACCGCCAGGACGGCGTCCCAGCGAGCGTCGTCCATGTTGGCCAGCAGCTTGTCGCGGGTGATGCCGGCATTGTTGACCAGCACGTCGGCGCGGCCGCCGTGGTGTTCGCGCAGGTGTTCGGTGATCTTGTCGACGGCGTCGGAGGAGGTGACGTCGAGCCACAACGCGGTGCCCCCCACCCGGCTGGCCGTCTCGGCCAGCGCCTCGGCGGCCGATTCGACGTCGATCGCGACCACGCGCGCACCATCGCGGGCGAACACCTCTGCGATCGTCGCGCCGATTCCCCGGGCCGCGCCCGTGACGATGGCGACCTTTCCGTCCAGCGGGCGCTCCCAATCGGCGGGGGGCGTGGAGTCTGCGTCCCCGACGTAGAAGACCTGGCCGTCGACGTAGGCGGACTTGGCCGACAAGATGAACCGCATCGTCGATTCCAGGCCCGTCGCAGCGGGTTTGGCGTCCGGCGACAGATAGACCAGGGCCACCGTGGTGCCGTTGCGCAGCTCCTTGCCCAGCGAGCGAGTGAAGCCTTCCAGGGCGCGCTGCGCGATCCGCTCGTGCGGGCTGGCCGCGGCCTCGGGCGTGGTCCCGACCACGGCGACGCGCGCGGAATGACCCAGATTGCGCAGCAGGGGGGTGAAGAACTCGTACAGCCCCCTGAGCCCTTCGGGCGTGGTGATGCCGGTGGCATCGAACACCAGCCCGCCGAACTTGTCGGCCCACCGGCCGCCCAGGTTATTGCCCACCAGGTCGTAATCGGCGTCCAGCGCCGCGCGCAGCGGCTCGACGACCCTACCCTCCCCGCCGATCAGCAGGGCCCCGGCCAGCGGCGGTTCACCGGCGCGGTAGCGGCGCAGCGTCTCGGGTTGGGGAACGCCGAGCTGCTTGGCGAGAAACGATCCAGGACCGGAATTGACGATCTGAGAGAACAGATCGGATGAAGCCTTGGGAGCCACCGGAGCTACCTTCCATGTTCTTTCGAATTCGGGGTATGCCTACAGCACAACCGTATCGAGGACGAACTTACTGCAGAGTAAGAACAGTGAGTAGTATGGCCCCAGACGGGCGATCCAAACCGATAGACCGCAGAAACACGGAGAAAACAGTGGCCCCTGCAAGTTCTCAGGCAAGTAACCAGCGCAGTTCCGAGCGTCGACGCGTGGCCGTCCTGGGCGGTAACCGCATCCCCTTCGCCCGATCCGACGGTGCCTACGCGGAGGCGTCCAACCAGGACATGTTCACCGCGGCGCTCGAAGGGCTGGTGGATCGTTTCGGGCTGGCCGGCGAACGGCTGGGTGTGGTGGTCGGCGGCGCCGTGCTCAAGCACAGCCGGGACTTCAACCTGACGCGTGAATGCGTGCTCGGTTCGCAGCTGTCGTCGCACACACCCGCGTTCGACCTGCAGCAGGCCTGCGGGACCGGGCTGCAGGCGGCCGTCACCGCCGCCGAGGGCATTGCGGCTGGCCGCTACGACGTGGCCGCTGCCGGCGGCGTGGACACCACCTCCGACGCGCCCATCGGTCTGGGCGACGACCTGCGGCGCACGCTGCTCAAGTTGCGCCGCGCCAAGTCCAACGTGCAGCGGCTGAAGCTGGCGGGCACTCTGCCCGCGACGCTGGGAGTGGAGATCCCGGTCAACAGCGAACCCCGCACCGGGCTGTCCATGGGTGAGCACCAGGCGCTGACCGCCAAGAAGATGGGCATCAGCCGCGTCGCCCAGGACGAGCTGGCCGCCGCCAGCCACCGCAACATGGCCGCCGCCTACGACCGTGGCTTCTTCGATGACCTGGTCACGCCTTTTTTGGGGCTGTACCGCGACGACAACTTGCGCGCGGACTCATCGGCGGAAAAGCTGGCGAAGCTGCGTCCGGTGTTCGGCGTGAAGGCCGGTGACGCGACGATGACGGCCGGTAACTCGACTCCGCTGACGGACGGCGCGTCGGTGGCACTGCTGGCCACCGACGAGTGGGCGGCCGCGCATTCGCTGACCCCCCTGGCTTACTACGTGGATTCGGAAACGGCAGCGGTCGACTACGTCAATGGGCGCGACGGCCTGCTGATGGCCCCGACCTACGCGGTGCCGCGGCTGCTCGCCCGCAACGGCCTGAGCCTGCAGGATTTCGACTTCTACGAGATCCACGAGGCGTTCGCGTCGGTGGTGCTGTGTCACCTGCAGGCGTGGGAATCCGAGGAGTACTGCAAGGAGCGCCTTGGCCTGGATGCCGCGCTGGGTTCGATCGACCGGTCCAAGCTCAACGTCAACGGCTCCTCGCTGGCCGCCGGGCACCCGTTTGCGGCCACCGGCGGACGAATCCTGGCTCAGGCCGCCAAACAGCTTGCCCAGCGCAAGGCCGAGCAGAAGGGCGACGGCACAGTGCGCGCCCTGGTCTCGATCTGCGCGGCCGGCGGCCAGGGTGTCGCCGCGATTCTGGAGGCCTGAGCGGGCAGTCAGCGCGCCGTCCATGCCGACTCGACACTCCGAATGAGTTGACTCACGCCTGGTTAGCCGAATCGGGCTAACGGGTACCCGACCCACCGGATGGCCCCGTGTTGTGGTCTGACCCCCCGACCCCGACGGCAATACGGGGCATCCCCCGAATGCGAGCGCCGGCCCCTTGAGGACTGGCGTGCGAGAAGGGCCGCCGCTGGAGTGAGGGGATCCAGCGGCGGCCTTTTTGCTGTCCAGCATCTTGCAGCGGTTCTGCGAAGCGACAAATCCCCCGCTTCGCGGGCGAAGCGGGGGATTTGCGTGGTCTTCGAGTCGGCTTAGAAGGCGGCCTCGTCGAGCTCCATGATGTCGTTGTCCAGGGTGTCGATGACCTCGCGGGTGCTGGTCAGCATCGGCAGGAAGTTCTTCGCGAAGAACGACGCCACCGCGACCTTGCCCTCGTAGAAGGACTTCTCCTCACCGCTGGCCCCGGCGTCGAGCGCCGCCACGGCAACCGCCGCCTGGCGCTGCAGCAACCAGCCGATGACCAGGTCACCGACGCTCATCAGGAAGCGCACGGAACCCAGACCCACCTTGTACAGGCTGGTCACGTCCTCCTGCGCCGCCATCAGGTAACCGGTCAGCGTCGCCGCCATCGCCTGGACGTCGTCCAGTGCCTTGGCCAGCAGCTCCCGTTCGGTCTTCAGGCGGCCATTGCCCGACTCGCTGTCGACGAATTTCTGGATCTGCTCGGAGACGTGAGCCAGTGCGGTGCCCTTGTCGCGGACGATCTTGCGGAAGAAGAAGTCCTGCGCCTGGATGGCGGTGGTGCCCTCATAGAGCGAGTCGATCTTGGCGTCCCGGATGTACTGCTCGATCGGGTAGTCCTGCAGGAAGCCGGACCCACCGAAGGTCTGCAGGCTCTCGGTGAGCTTGGCGTATGCCTGCTCCGAGCCCACTCCCTTGACGACCGGCAGCATCAGGTCGTTGACCTTGACCGCCAGCTCGGGGTCCACACCGTGGAGGGCCTCGGCCACCGCCGCGTCCTGGTAGGTCGCGGTGAACAGGTACAGCGCGCGCAGACCCTCGGCGTAGGCCTTCTGGGTCATCAACGACCGGCGCACGTCCGGGTGATGCGTGATGGTCACCCGCGGTGCGGTCTTGTCGGTCATCTGAGTCATGTCGGCGCCCTGGACGCGAGACTTCGCGTACTCCAGCGCGTTCAGGTAACCCGTCGACAGGGTCGCGATGGCCTTGGTGCCGACCATCATGCGGGCCTGCTCGATCACCTCGAACATCTGCGCGATGCCGTTGTGCACCTCGCCGACCAGCCAGCCCTTGGCGGGGACGTCGTGCTGGCCGAAGCTCAGCTCACACGTCGCCGATACCTTCAGGCCCATCTTGTGCTCGACGTTGGTGACGTAGACGCCGTTGCGCTCGCCCAGCTCACCGGTCTCGAAGTCGAACAGGAACTTGGGCACGAAGAACAGCGACAGGCCCTTGGTGCCCGGTCCGGCACCCTCGGGGCGCGCCAGTACCAGGTGGAAGATGTTCTCGAACAAATCGCCGGAGTCGGCGGAGGTGATGAACCGCTTCACGCCGTCGATGTGCCAGGAACCGTCTTCCTGCTGGACCGCCTTGGTGCGCCCGGCGCCGACGTCGGAACCGGCGTCCGGCTCGGTGAGCACCATGGTCGAGCCCCAGCCGCGCTCAGCGGCCAGCACGGCCCACTTCTTCTGCTCCTCGGTGCCGAGGTGGTACAGGATGTTGGCGAAGCCCGCGCCACCGGCGTACATCCACACGGCCGGGTTGGCACCCAGGATGTGCTCGTGCAGCGCCCACAGCAGCGACTTGGGCATCGCGACACCGCCGAGAGCCTCGTCGATGCCGACCTTGTCCCAGCCGGCCTCGATGACGGCGTGAACCGACTTCTTGAATGACTCGGGCAGCGTCACCGAGTGCGTCTTCGGGTCGAAGACCGGCGGGTTGCGGTCGCCCTCGACGAACGAGTCCGCGATCGGGCCTTCGGCCAGCCGGCTGATCTCGTTCAACATTTCGCGGGCGGTGTCGGCGTCCAGATCGGTGTATTCGCCTTGGCCCAATGCCTGGTCAACGCCCAGAACTTCGAACAGGTTGAACGCCTGGTCGCGGACGTTGCTCTTGTAGTGGCTCACTACGGTCCTCCTCGTTGAGAATGCCACTTGTGGTTGGGTACTAGGTCTAAGTTACCCACCAGTAACACCGCCAAACTATCGTTAGCGTCAGCAGTATGCAAGCCAATGTGAGCTAGATTTCATTGCCTAATTAACCAACCGGTTGGGAAGCTGCAGGTCATGGGGTTGAAATCCGATTTACCTGCGGCAACGATGCCCACATGACCGGTGCGCGTCCCGTCACTGCGCCGCCCTTGGAGCTGCCCACCGTGGACCTGCGGGCCGACCCGGGCCGCCTGCGAGGTGAGCTGCGCGCGGCCGGGCACGAGGTCGGCTTCTTCTATCTCACCGGTCACGGCGTGCCGCCGGAGTTGGTGAAGCGGGTCCTGGACGCCGCCCGCCGGCTTTTCGCGCTGCCGCAACGGGAGAAGGACGCCGTCGCGATGGTGCGCAGCCCGCACTTCCGCGGGTACACGCGGCTCGGCGGCGAGTTGACCCGCGGACAGGTGGATTGGCGCGAGCAGATCGACGTCGGGCCGCAGCGCCCACCGATCGGTGGGCTGGACAGGTCCGACTATCGGTGGCTGCAGGGCCCCAATCAGTGGCCGCCCGCGCTGCCGGAACTGCCGGGAATCGTCGCGGAGTGGGACACCGCGCTGTCCGCGGTCGCCCGCACCCTGCTACAGCACTGGGCGGCCTCGCTGGGCAGTCCCCCCGGCGTGTTCGACGCGGCATTCGCCGACGCGCCGGCCACGTTGATCAAGATCATCCGCTACCCCCGCCGCGCGGAAAGCGCGCAGGGCGTGGGAGCGCACCGCGACTCCGGGGTGCTGACGCTGTTGCTGGCCGATCCCGACAGCACGGGCTTGCAGGTGCTGCCGCCCGGAATGGACCATTCAAACGGCGCTTGGATCGACGTGCCACCGCGCGAGGGCGCGTTCATCGTCAACATCGGTGAACTGCTGGAGGTGGCGACGCGCGGGTACCTGCGCGCCACGCAGCACCGGGTCAACCTGCAGGGGTCCGCCGGCGACCGCATCTCGGTGCCGTTCTTCTTCAACCCCCGCCTGGACGCGCGGATACCGGTGCTGTCACTGCCCGACGAACTCGAGGCGCGCGCGCAGCGCGTGGATGATCCATCCGATCCGATCTTCGCGGTCTACGGGCGCAATGCCTGGAAGAGCAGGCTGCGGGCCCATCCGGATGTCGCCGCGGCACACGGGTATTCGACAGAATGCTTAGAAAACGGCTAAGGGTGGCCGTGCCCGAGCGGGCGACGCCGGGTAGGGTCACATCCGATAAATCCCGTCTCCGGCTCTAGGGGCGAATCAGTCCGGTGAACTCGACTAACAAGCTGACAGCGTCGTCACTTCGGGAGGCCTTCGGTCATTTCCCGTCCGGTGTCGTGGCGATCGCCGCCGAGGTGAACGGAACCCGGGAAGGCCTGGCGGCCAGCACATTTGTGCCGGTATCGCTGGATCCCCCGTTGGTGTCGTTCTGCGTGCAGAACACGTCGACGACGTGGCCCAAGCTCAAGGGCCTGCCGATGCTGGGCATCAGTGTGCTCGGCGAGGAGCATGACGAGGCCGCGCGCGCGCTGGCCGCCAAGACCGGCGACAGGTTTGCCGGATTGGAGACGGTTTCGCGGTCCACCGGTGCGGTGTTCATCAAGGGCACCGGGCTCTGGCTGGAAAGCTCGATCGAGCAGCTCATCCCGGCCGGGGACCACACGATCGTGGTGTTGCGAGTCAGCGAGGTGACGGTGGACGCCGACGTTGCGCCCATCGTGTTCCATCGGAGCGTCTTTCGCCGTCTCGGTGCGTAACAGCTGCGCCTGGGCCGCGGACCGGCTACGGGCGGTGGCTCAGCTCTTCTCGAAAGCCCTGGATGCGGCGCTCGAGTTCGGCGGCGTCGCTGTACCGGCCTTCCTTGTTCGCGAGCTGGGCGCGGACCGACAACTGCCGAATCGCGGTGCGAATGTTGTTGATGCTGGCGGTTTCTCGCATGGGTTCCATGAACTGCCTTTCCGGTCGTGCACACACGGCCGCACGGGGCGGCCCGACAGGATGCAGTTCGGTTACCCGGGTGCCGCAACGGCCTGACGTGTGACGACGGGATCGGACTGGATCAGAGCGGCCTGGCAGCTCAGCGACGGAACAATTTGTTACCGAGCCACACAACCGGGTCGTACTTGCGGTCGGCGACCCGCTCTTTCATCGGGATCAGCGCGTTGTCGGTGATCTTGATGTTTTCCGGGCAGACCTCGGTGCAGCACTTAGTGATGTTGCAGTAGCCCAGACCGTGCTCGTCCTGAGCGTCGTTGCGCCGGTCCCGGGTGTCCAACGGGTGCATCTCCAGCTCGGCGATCCTCATCAGGAAGCGTGGACCGGCGAACGCCTTCTTGTTCTCCTCGTGGTCGCGGACCACGTGGCACACGTTCTGGCAGAGGAAGCACTCGATGCACTTGCGGAATTCCTGGGAGCGTCCGACGTCCTCCTGCGCCATCCGGTATTCCCCGGGCTGCAGGTCCTTAGGCGGCGCGAAAGACGGTATCTCGCGGGCCTTTTCGTAGTTGAACGAGACGTCGGTGACCAGGTCGCGAATCACCGGGAACGTCCGCAGCGGCGTGACGGTGACGACCTCGTCCTCGGCGAAGGTGGACATCCGGGTCATGCAGAGCAACCGCGGATAGCCGTTGATCTCCGCCGAACACGAGCCGCACTTGCCCGCCTTGCAGTTCCACCGGACCGCCAGGTCGGGCGTCTGGGTCTGCTGCAGGCGATGGATGATGTCGAGGACGACCTCGCCCTCGTTGACCTCAACCGTGAAGTCCTGCAGACCACCGCCGACGTCGTCGCCGCGCCACACCCGCAGCGTCGCGTTGTAGGTCATTTGCCACTCCGTCCTGGGTGCCCGGCGAGTTCTTCGTCGGTGTAGTACTTCTCCAGCTCGGCGATGTCGAACAGCCCGAGCAGGTCGGGCCGCATCGGCGTCTGATCCTTCTTCGTGATGGTGATGTCGGGAATCGCCTCGTCGCCGCCCGCTGCCTCGCAAACCAGCAGCACCTTGCGCCAGGACGAGTCCATCGACGGATGGTCGTCGCGGGTGTGCCCGCCGCGGCTCTCGGTGCGCTGCAGCGCGGCCTTGGCGACGCATTCGCTGACCAGCAGCATGTTGCGCAGGTCGATGGCGAGGTTCCAGGCCGGGTTGTATCGCCGCTGCCCCTCGACATGGAGGTTCTTGAACCGCGCACGCAGCTTGTCGAGCCGTGCCAGGGCCTCCGAGATTTCGTCGGCCTTACGGATGATGCCGACCAGGTCGTTCATCGACTGCTGCAGTTCGAGTTGCAGGGAATACGGGTTCTCCGCGGCCGCGCCATTGGCCGGTGCCTCGAAGGGTGACAGCGCCCGCTTCGCCGCGGCGTCGACGGCGCCTTCGGCGACCGTCGGACGGCTGCTCAACGCCCGCACGTAGTCGGCTGCGCCCAGACCGGCCCGCCGGCCGAACACCAGCAGGTCCGACAGCGAGTTGCCGCCCAGCCGGTTCGAGCCGTGCATGCCGCCGGAGCATTCGCCGGCGGCGAAGAGTCCGGGGACTGTGGCAGCTCCGGTGTCGGCGTCCACCTCGACGCCGCCCATCACGTAGTGGCAGGTCGGCCCGACTTCCATCGGTTCTTTGGTGATGTCGACGCCGGCCAGCTCCTTGAACTGGTGATACATCGACGGCAGGCGGCGGTTGATCTCCGCCGGCGTCAGCCGCGACGCGATGTCGAGGAAGACGCCGCCGTGTGGGCTGCCTCGCCCGGCCTTGACCTCGGAGTTGATCGCCCGCGCGACCTCATCGCGCGGTAGCAGGTCCGGAGTGCGGCGGGCCGAGTCGTTGTCCTTGAGCCACTGGTCGGCTTCCTGTTCGGTTTCGGCGTACTGGCCTTTGAACACCGACGGGATGTAGTCGAACATGAACCGCTTGTCGTCGGAGTTCTTCAGCACCCCACCGTCGCCGCGAACGCCCTCGGTGACCAGGATCCCCTTCACGCTCGGCGGCCACACCATGCCCGTCGGGTGGAACTGGACGAACTCCATGTTGATCAGCGACGCGCCCGCCCGCAGGGCCAGCGCGTGGCCGTCGCCGGTGTACTCCCACGAGTTCGAGGTGACTTTGAACGACTTGCCGATTCCGCCGGTGGCCAGCACCACCGCGGGCGCCTCGAACAAGATGAAGTTTCCGCTTTCGCGGATGTAGCCGAATGCCCCGGCGATTCGCCCCCCTTGTTCAGGGCCGTCCTTGACCAGCTCGGTGATCGTGGTTTCGGCGAACACCCGGATCCGTGCTTCGTAGTCGCCGAGCTCGGCGAAATCCTCCTGCTGCAGCGAGACGATCTTCTGCTGCATGGTGCGGATCAGTTCCAGGCCGGTGCGGTCACCGACGTGGGCCAGCCGCGGGTAGGTGTGCCCGCCGAAGTTGCGCTGGCTGATCTTGCCGTCCTTGAGGCGATCGAACAGCGCGCCATAGGTTTCCAGCTCCCACACGCGGTCGGGGGCTTCCTTGGCGTGCAGCTCGGCCATGCGCCAGTTGTTCAGAAATTTCCCGCCGCGCATGGTGTCGCCGAAGTGTGTCTCCCAGTTGTCCTTCGGGTTGGTGTTGCCCATGGACGCCGCGCAGCCACCCTCGGCCATCACCGTGTGGGCCTTGCCGAACAGGGACTTACATACCACCGCGACCCGCAAACCCCGTTCGCGCGCTTCGATAACCGCGCGCAACCCGGCGCCGCCGGCACCGATCACGACCACATCGAACGTGTGCCGCTCGATCTCAACCATGAAACCCTCGCTAGCTAAATCTGATTTATATCGAAATGGCCTGTCAGCCAACAAATCTCAGGTCAGGAATTGTGCCACTGGCCACCAACGCGATGTAGAAATCGGTAACCATCAGGGTGCCCAGCGTGATCCACGCGTACAGCTTGTGCCGAGTGTTGATGACGCTGACCTGGGTCCAGATCCAGTAACGCACAGGGTGCTTGGAGAAGTGCTTCAGCCGCCCGCCGGTCACGTGGCGGCAGGAGTGACAGGACAGCGTGTAGATCCACAGCATGATGACGTTGCCGAGCAGGATCAGATTGCCCAGACCGAAGCCGAATCCGCCGGGGCCGCTGTCGGAGTGGAACGCGACGATGGCGTCGTAGGTGTTGATCACCGAGATGATGCCTGCGATGTAAAAGAAGTACCGGTGCGAGTTCTGAACAATCAGCGGGAACCTGGTCTCGCCGGTGTAATGGGCGCGGGGCTCGGCCACCGCACATGCGCTGGGCGACTGCCACACCGTGCGGTAGTAGGCGCCGCGGTAGTAGTAGCAGGTCAACCGGAACAGCAGCAGGAACGGCAGCGACATCGCCGCGTATGGCACAAACCACCAGTTCGGCAGGAACTGGGGCCAGAAGTCGCTGGCCGCACCGCAGGCCTTGCTCATGCACGGCGAGTAGAACGGCGTCAGGTAGTGGTACTGGTGGACGAAGAAGTAGTCCTTCTGCAATCCGCGCGCTATCGCATAGATAAGGAATGCGGCGAAGCCCAAGTCGATCCGCAGCGGCGATATCCACCACCGGTCGGTGCGTAGGGTCCGCTGTTCGATGCGGGCGCGCGTGGGTGAAAAGACACCGGACGCAGGACGGTTCGCCGTAGGTGCGCTCATCTAGTTGTTCCTCTTCGAACGGGCTGTCTGTCGAAGGGTACACAGATACAAGCCCCCCTTTTCTGGGGGGCTTGGGTTGTTCAGGGCCTGTGGTGACCGCCGACACCCTCGTCGTCGACGTCGCGCCAGAATTCGGTGTCGTACTGGGTGTCTGGAATGACGATCTTCTCGCCGGACTGCTGCACGGTGGCTCCGGCCAGATCCAATTCGGACACATCGGAATCGAGCAGGTCGACGTCGGACATGATGCGGTCGGCGTCGATGACGATGCGCCGCATGGCCGGGCTGTCACCGTATCGGGCCCGCAGGGAGCTCACGCACCGCCGCAGGCCGCCGATGAGGTCGTGGAGTTCGGCGAATTCGGTCGTGCCAGTTGTGCTCGGCGTGCTCGTCAACGGATCTCCTCGGCAGTGTTTTGGATCACAGTACGCCCTCGATAGTATCCACGGCACAGTCCGGACGTCAGTCTGTTGAACCCGGATGCCGAGGGAGCAAACATTGATGACGGGACGCGCCACACCGGCTGAGCGGGCCGCCACGCTGCTGGAACTGCACCGGCCGGGCGATCCGGTCATCCTGCCGACCGTGTGGGATGCCTGGTCGGCGCGGCTGGCCACCGACGCCGGCTTCGCCGCCCTCACCGTGGGCAGTCACCCGCTGGCGGACTCGATCGGCAAACCCGACAACGAGGGCATGTCGTTCGACGACGTCCTCGCGCGGGTCGCACAGATCACCGCGGCGGTCGACGTCCCGGTGTCGGTGGACATCGAATCCGGCTATGGGCAGCCGGCCGGCCGGCTGATCGAGGGCCTGCTGGGCGCCGGAGCCGTCGGGCTGAACATCGAGGACACCGTGCACGCGGAGGGCAAGCGGTTGCGGTCGGCCGACGAACACGCGGAGTTGGTCCGGGCGCTGCGGTCGGCCGCCGACGCGGCCGGGGTGCACGTCGTCATCAACGCCCGGACGGATCTGTTCCTTCGCCAGGACGGCGAGGCGTCCGATCGCGTCGAGCGGGCGGTAGCGCGCCTGAATCAGGCCGCGGCCGCCGGCGCCGATGTGCTGTATCCGGTGGGCCGCCACGACCCCGACACCTTGCGGCGCTTGACCGCCGAGCTGGAGTTGCCGGTCAACGCGATCGCGCTGCCCGACCAGGACGACCCGGCGTCCTTCGCACCGCTGGGCGTGGCGCGAATCAGCTTCGGACCGTTCCTGCAAGCCGCGCTGGCGACCCGCGCCAAGGAGCTGCTGGCCCGCTGGGGCTGACGCGCCGAATCCGGCGGAACCGTTGTGGCTCGGCCGGATTCAGCGACTTTTCTCGTCAACCCGTCGATCACTATTTGGTGATCGCGATGCGCTGCGCCTGGTTGTTGGCGTACGCACCGGTGACGCGCACCGTCAGCACACCAGCGTCATAGCTCGCCGTGATGGCGTCGCCGGTGACGTGGCCGGGCAGCTGGAATGACCGGCGGAACGATCCGTACCGGATCTCGCGCAGCGTGCGGCCTTCCTTCTCTTCCGAACGCTCATCGCGGTGCTCGCCGTGGATGACCAACCGCCCGCGGTCGACCTCCACGTTGACGTCCTTGTCGACGTCAACGCCCGGCAGCTCGAGCCGCACGATCGCGTCGTCGCCGTCCTTGACGATCTCGGCGGCAGGCCTGAAACCGCTGGTCGCGGGGGTGTTCCAGTCCGCCGCGGCGGCGGGGCCGAAAAAGTCGCGCAACCACCGGTCGGTGTCCCAGGCCGGTCGCGACCACAATGCGAGGGTATTCATCGTGCTTTCCCTTCTACTTCCTTGAGCATCATTGTGAGATTCCTGTGACCGGTGCCTCTGCGACCGGCTACTGGTAGAAACATGAGTCGACCCCGCTAAAGTTCCACCTCGCCGTTCGCCGGCAGCGAACGATCAATCACAGGCCTCCCTGTGAGTTGTGAGATCCTCGTCATAGGACCGTCACATTGTGCGAAAAGAACGTAATTTCTGGCCGTTAGTCTCAAAGCCATGTCTGCAGACGGGATTTCGCGCGCCAGCTGTGCGCCTCGTCACATCATCGTAGTCGGACATGGCATGGTTGGGCATCGGTTCGTGGAGGCGCTCCGCGCCCGCGACACCGAGGGGTTGTGGCGCATCACGGTTTTCGCCGAGGAGGCTGACGCGGCCTACGACCGCGTGGGCCTGACCTCCTACACCGAAAGCTGGGATCGCAAGCTATTGGCCTTGCCCGGCAACGATTACGAGGGTGACGATCAGGTCCGGCTCGTGCTCAACCAGCGCGTCACCGAAATAGACCGCGCCGCAAAGACGGTGGTGACCGCCGACGGTCAGCGACACGGCTACGACACCCTGGTCCTGGCGACCGGTTCGTACGCCTTCGTGCCGCCGGTGCCGGGCCACCAGCTACCCGCATGTCACGTGTACCGCACGCTTGACGACCTCGACGCCATCCGCGCCGACGCCCAGCGCACGGTCGCAACCTCGCACGCCTGCGCGGGTGTGGTGATCGGTGGTGGCCTGCTCGGGTTGGAAGCGGCTAATGCGCTGCGCCAGTTCGGGTTGCAGACCCACGTCGTCGAGATGATGCCGCGGCTGATGGCCCAGCAGATCGACGAGGCCGGCGGTGCGCTGCTGGCACGGATGATCGGCGAACTCGGCATCTCGGTGCACGTCGGCACCGGAACCGAATCGATCGAGCCGGTCGACCATCCGGACGCCACCACGTCGGTGCGGGTGAGCCTGACCGACGGGCAGGTCATCGACGCCGGCCTGGTGATCTTCGCGGCGGGCGTCCGCCCGCGCGACGAGCTGGCGACGGCCGCCGGGCTGACGCGCGCCGAGCGTGGCGGGGTTCTCACCGACGTGTCTTGTCGGACAAGCGATCCCGACATCTACGCGATCGGTGAGGTCGCCGCCATCGGCGGGCGGTGCTACGGCCTGGTGGGGCCGGGTTACACCTCCGCCGAGGTGGTGGCCGACCGACTGCTGGACGGCGTGGCGGAATTCGGTGAGGCGGACCTGTCCACGAAGCTCAAACTGCTGGGCGTCGACGTGGCCAGCTTCGGCGACGCGATGGGGACGACACCGGACTGCCTCGAAGTTGTCATCAACGATGCGGTCAATCGCACCTACGCCAAGCTCGTGTTGTCCGACGATGCCAAGACGCTGCTCGGCGGCGTGCTGGTCGGCGACGCCTCGTCCTACGGGGTGCTGCGTCCCATGGTCGGCAGCGAGCTGCCCGGCGACCCGCTGGCGCTGATCGCGCCGGCCTCCTCGGGCAGCGGTACCGCGTTGGGGGTTGGCGCGCTGCCGGACTCGGCTCAGATCTGCTCGTGCAACAACGTCACGAAGGGCGATCTGAAGTGTGCGATCGCCGACGGCTGCGCCGATGTCCCCGCGCTCAAGGTGTGCACTTCGGCCGGCACGGCGTGTGGGTCGTGCGTCCCGCTGCTCAAGCAGCTGCTGGAAGCCGAGGGCGTGGAACAGTCCAAGGCGCTGTGCGAGCACTTCAGCCAGTCGCGCGCGGAGCTTTTCGAAATCATCTCCGCGACCGAGATCCGCACCTTCTCGGGGCTGCTGGAGCGCTTTGGTCGCGGAAAGGGTTGCGACATCTGCAAACCCGTGGTCGCCTCCATCCTGGCCTCCACCGGGTCGGACCACATCCTCGAAGGCGAGCAGGCCTCGCTGCAGGATTCCAACGACCACTTTTTGGCCAACATCCAGAAGAACGGCAGCTACTCGGTGGTGCCGCGGGTGCCCGGAGGCGACATCAAGCCAGAGCATCTGATCCTGATCGGCCAGATCGCCCAGGACTTCGGGCTTTACACCAAGATCACCGGCGGGCAGCGGATCGACATGTTCGGCGCCCGGGTGGACCAGCTTCCGGAGATCTGGAAGCGGCTGGTTGACGGCGGCATGGAATCCGGCCACGCGTACGGCAAGGCGTTGCGCACGGTGAAGAGCTGCGTGGGCACCGACTGGTGCCGCTACGGGCAGCAGGATTCGGTGCAGCTGGCCATCGATTTGGAACTGCGCTACCGAGGTTTGCGGGCGCCGCACAAGATCAAGATGGGTGTCTCGGGGTGCGCGCGCGAATGCGCCGAAGCCCGCTCGAAGGACGTCGGTGTCATCGCCACCGAAAAGGGTTGGAACCTGTACGTCGGGGGCAACGGCGGGATGACGCCCAAGCACGCACAGCTGCTGGCCAGCGATCTGGACACCGCGACCCTGGTCCGCTACGTCGACCGGTTCGTCATGTACTACATCCGGACGGCCGACCGGCTGCAACGCACGGCGCCGTGGGTCGAATCGCTCGACGGCGGACTCGACCACGTGCGCGAGGTCGTGTGCGACGACTCGCTCGGCTTGGCCGGCGAATTCGAAGCCGCAATGGAGCGGCATGTCGAGAACTACAAGTGCGAGTGGAAGGGCGTGCTGGACGACCCGGACAAGCTGTCGCGGTTCGTGTCGTTCGTCAACGCCCCGGACGCCGTCGACTCAACGGTGACGTTCACCGAGCATGCCGGCCGCAAAATCCCTGTGTCCATTGGCATGCCGCGGGTCCGTACAGCGACAACGGAGGAATGAGGAAGGAATCATGACACTTCTCAACGACATTGCGGTGTGGACCAACGCGTGCGCTTACGAGCACCTCATTCCGGGTCGCGGCGTCGGCGTGCTGCTCGACGACGGTTCCCAGGCGGCGCTGTTCCGACTCGACGACGGCTCGGTGTACGCGGTGGGCAACGTCGACCCGTTCTCCGGGGCCGCGGTGCTCTCCCGCGGAATCGTGGGTGACCGCGACGGCCGCGTCACGGTTCAGTCGCCCATCTTGAAGCAGGCTTTCTCGCTCGAAGACGGCTCCTGCCTGGACGATCCGGCCGTTTCGGTGCCGGTATACCCGGTTCGAGTCACCGACGACGGCTACGTGCAGGTCGCGCGCGACTACCAGCCGCGGGCCGCCTGAACCTCACCGCGTTCAGCGGGTGATGTCGCCGACGAGGTAGCGCTGCATCGTGGGCCCGATCGCGTCGACGAGTGCGTCCACCGACATGGAGTGCAGCGGCTCGGAGCGGATGCCGTAGCGCATGATGCCCAGGCCCACCAACTGCGAGGCGCATAACGAGGCCCGTAGCGCCACCTTGTCGGCGCCCAGAATCTTCAGCAGTGGGCCGAAGACGGGGCCGATAAACATGCCCTGCACGATTTCGGCGGTCTTCGCCATCCCCGTCGACGCGACGGCACTGGCCGCAAACGGTCCGCCGCCGGCGGCGTCCCACGTCGTGATCAGCATGCGCAGGGTTCGCCGGCCCACCTGGTTGACCCCGCCGGTGACGATCCGGTCGATGAATTCCGGTGTGCCGAAGGGCAACCGCAGCATCTTGGCGACCGGGTCGAGGATCCCATGCGGCGGCTCTTCGCGACGGGGCATGGTGCCAGGATCGCCCGTCTGCGAGCAAAGATCAAGGAACGACGGACATCGGCGCGCCTCGCCAGCAGGCGTTTTGGGCTAGGGAATGGAACGCGCGGGGCGCGCATGGGCCAGTTGATGCGGACCCGATCGGCGCGACGCGTGCCGGGCGGTGGGCGCGAGTACCGGCGGCAGGGCGCGGCGGAACCGGTTCGCAACCAGCCGCGCTAATCCGGGGTGAGTGCCCAGCGGCTCGCTGACCAGGTCGGCGCCGCAACAGTGCAACCGTTGTTGGAACAGGCCGTCGGCCAGCAGATATGAGGCGACCACGACCCGCCCGCCGGCGCGGTGTGCCCGAGCCCGTGCCCGATCCACGGCCTCGGGCAGCCGCGGGTCGCCGGTGGCCGCGAACGCCAGGCTCACCCGCGATCCGGTCAGCGCCGACAACAACGTCGAGGTGGTGTGCAGATCGGTGCGGGCATTGTCGTCTGATGTTCCCGCGGCCGCCAGGATCACCGAATCACCCGGTCGCCAACCGCATTTCAACAGCTGATCGCCGACGATCCGGGCGATCTGACCGCTCGGACCCAAAGCGGGGGTGACGATCACGTTCGGGTGGGCGCTGATCTGGACGTGCCAGGGCAGGTCTGCCCGAACGTGGTATCCGCGCGATAGGAACGCGGGCACCACGATGGCGGGCCGGTCGGCGGCCTTTGCCCGTGACAGGACTTCGCTGGGAGTAGGGCCCACCACGTCTACGAAGGAAAGCTCCACCGTGTCACTGACAAGCGTACCAACCTGTGCCGCAAGGGTTTCGATCATTGCCACGCCCTCCGGCCTGCGTGTGCCGTGCGCTACCAGGATCAATGCCATTGGGAATCACTCGGATGGTCGATCGCGAGCCGGTAGCCGCGCTTGACGACCGTCGCGACGATGTTCTTGTCGCCCAGCGCCGTTCGCAACCTCAGCACCGCGGTATCGACAGCATGGGGGTCATTGCTGTTTCCCGGAAGTACTCGCAACAAGTCGTTGCGCGCGACGACATCGCCGGGTCGTTGCGCCAGCTCGCGCAGGGTCGCCATGCTCGATCCCGACAGCGACTTCACCGAGCCGTCGACCAGTACACAGGTTCCGCGGATCTCCATGTCGTGTCCGGCCGCGCGGACGGTGCACGACCGCAGGGGCGGCAGCTCCTGTGCGATGTGGCGGGCCAGCGCCCCCAGCCGCATTCGCTCGGGTGACGACGTCGGGATCCCCGCCCGGATCAATGGTTGCGCGGTGACCGGGCCGACACACATCGCGTGCACGTCGCTGCGAAGGGCTTGCAGCAGTTGATCTTCGATGCCCAGCTCGCGGCCGCGTTCTAGCATCGCCGCGCCGGCGGGCGCCGAGGTGAAGGTCACGGCATCGAACTGCCGCCGCGCGACCGAGGCGACGAGCTGGTCGAAATCGCCGCCGGTCGGCGTCGGCTTCCAGCGGTACACGTGGATGGGGACCACCTGAGCGCCCGCCGCGCGCAATCCTTTGATGAACTGTGGGAACGGATCCCAACCGTCGGCAGCACCGTGCAGCTGGACGGCGATGCGCTTGCCGGCGACGCCCGATTCGAGGAGGTAGCGCAGGACTTCGCGCGAAGATTCGGATTTGGGTGACCACTCCTCGTGCAGACCGGCAGCGCGCAGCGCGCCGGTCGCCTTCGGACCGCGGGCTACGATCCGCGACTTGGCAAGCGACGCCAGTAATTGGGTTGCCAGTCCCCAGCCGTCGGCGGCGGCGACCCAGCCGCGAAAACCTATTCCGGTGTGCGCCACCAGGATATCGGGGGGTTGGGCGATCACCGCTTCGGTGTGGCTCTGCAGCTCGGCGTCTTCGGGCAGCGCGATGATGTTGATGGCCGCGGCACTGGACACCTCCGCGCCGTTACGGCGCAGCAACGCGCACAGTTCCTCCGCGCGGTTCGCCGACGTGACGGCGATCCGGTAGCCGGTCAGCGGCGCGGAGCCCGGTGGGGCCAGTTGGGGGGCCATATGAATTGTGTATGCCTGCGACGTTTCGGTTGCGTTACCGCTCAATTGCTGTGGCATTGCCCGTGTTGCGAGTCCGCTCACACACGGGCGGCCTCGGTTTCCGGCGCCGACCCCGACAGCCTCGGAGCCGAGACGGGACGGCGCACGTAGACCATCCAGGTCATGATCGCCGCCACCACGTATGAGGCCAGAAACGCCCAGTACGCCGACGTTTCCGTGCCGGTGCTCAGGTAGGACTGGCGCAGCGCCAGGTTGATTCCCACACCCCCGACCGCCCCGACGGCCGAACAGATGCCGATCAGTGATCCCGACATCGCGCGGGCCCAAAGACGGCGTTCGTCCTCGCTCTTGTCCAGCGAGCGACTGCGCGCCTCGTAGACCGAGGGGATCAGCTTGAAGACCGACCCGTTGCCCATGCCGGACAGGATGAACAGCGCCATGAAGCCGGTGACGTAGCCGATCATGCTGGCGGAGTGCGTCGTGGCGTGGTGATCGTCCAGGGTGCTGACGGTGACCAGGAATCCGGCGCCCAGGGTCATGCCGGCGAGGATGCCCAGTGTGACCCGACTGCCGCCGAAGCGGTCGGCCACCCGGCCACCGTAGACGCGCGCCAGCGAGCCCAGCAGAGGCCCGATGAAGGCCACCTGCGCGGCGTGCAGCGCCGCATGTTTCGGGCTTTCCCCACTGTCCAGGAAATTGACCTGCATCACCTGCCCGAAGGCGAATGAGAAGCCGATCCAGGAGCCGAAGGTGGCAATGTAGAGCAGTGAGATCACATGGGTGTCGCGCTCGAACAGGATCGAACGCATAGTGCTCAGCCGGGTACCGTGGTTGACGTTGTCCATGAACAGCGCGGCGGCGATGCCGACGACGGCGAGCAACACCAGGTACACCGCGCACACCCAGTAGGGCGCTTCGTGTCCGGCGGTGGCGAGCACCAGCAGGCCGACGAGCTGGATCACCGCGACCCCCAGGTTGGCGATCCCGGCGTTGAGGGCCAGCGCGCCGCCCTTGAGCCGCTGCGGGTAGAAGGCGTTGACGTTGGCCAGCGAGGCCGCGTAATTGCCGCCGCCCAGCCCGGTCATGGCCGCGCACAACGCGAACAGCCATAGCGGCAGACCGGGATTGGCCAGCAACACGATCGTGCCGGCCGTGGGGATCAGCAACACGAAGGCCGAGAAAGTCGTCCAGTTGCGGCCGCCGAAGGCGGCGATGCCCAAGGTGTAAGGGATTCGGGCGCAACCACCGACCAGGGTGGCGACCGCGCCCAGCAGCAGCTTGTCACCGGCGGAGAACCCGTAGACGGACCCGGGCATGAACAGCGCCATCACGGGCCACAGGGTCCAGATCGAAAACGCCACGTGGTCACCGGCAATGGTGCACAGCAGGTTGCGCCGGGCAATCTTGTTGTTGCCGGCCTCCCAGGCTGCCGTGTCTTCCGGATTCCAGTCGGGGATGCGGTGGTTGCGGCCTGTTCGGGCGCCGCCATTCTTCGGCGTGACGTTCACGCGCGTCCGCTCGTCGCGCGAATCGCCGGTGCCGTGACGGCGTCGAACCGGTTGGCGTGCATACAGATCCTCTCGTCAGGCCCCACGTATCGCCGCATCCGGCCGCCGCCGTGCCAGGGGTCATCGCGCTCGCCCGACATCGGGAGAGCTGTTTGGAGACTGGCTTTCGACGCTTCGGCGCCCCGAGTAATGGGGCATGCCCCGCCGTACGCTCCGATGCTCACATTTAGGACGCGAGCGGGTCAACCGGAACGGGCCATTATCGCCTGTTAGTTGTTTACCAATTTTCTGGTAGATCCCTGAGGAGTGACGTCCGCGCGGATGTAAGGTTCATCCAGCCCGAATCGGCGGCGCCGTCAAGTGATTTCACGCATGCACGCCGCGGTGTGTGAGCTCAAATACATCTGTCGTTCAGATGCCGATGGTTTTGCCACGAATTACGTTAGGAGAACGGCCAACTCGCGGCACCGGACTGGGCGCCCGCCAGAGTTCTGGGCCGCGCCCAGTGCAATCGTACCGTTTGGCCGGGCCGCACCTGCGCGATCTTGTTGACGTCCTCGTCGACCACCACGCCGATCACCGGATAACCGCCGGTGACCGGATGATCGGGACCCAATATCACCGGTAAACCGTTGGGCGGCACCTGGATTGCGCCACGGGTGGCTCCCTCGCTGGGGAGCTGGCGGTCTGGGTAACAGTGCTGCAGGGGCCGGCCGGTAAGCCGCATTCCCACCCGGTCGCTGCGATCGGATGCGACCCAATCGGTGTGCACCAGGGCGTCGGGATCGACGAACCAATCATCGCGCGGTCCGGGCACCACGGACAGCTCGACGACGTCGGCGCTGATGGCTTCGACGGGAGCTTGGTCCAGTTCTGGGTAGGCGTCGGTGTGTTCGCCGATCGGCAGCCGGTCGCCGGCCTGCAGCGGCGACGGGCCGATGGCCGACATCACGTCATAGCTGCGCGAGCCCAGCACAGGCTCCACGCAGATGCCACCGCGGATCGCCAGGTAGCTGCGCAGGCCGGCGCGAGGAGCTCCCAGCGAGATCACCTCGCCGTCGCGCACGTGTTGAATGCTGTTGGTGCCGAACTTGATTCCGTTGACGGTGGGGTCGGTGTCGGCGCCCGTCACCGCGATGTCGACGTCGCCGCCACGCACCCTGGCCGCGAAACCGCCGAACGTCACCTCCACGGTGGCGCAGTCGTCGGGGTTGGCCACCAGCCGGTTGGCCAGTTTGTGCGCGCGCCGGTCGGCGGCGCCGGACCGGCTCACCCCCAGGTGGGCCAGTCCCGGGCGGCCGAGGTCTTGGACAACGGCAAGGGGTCCGGTGCGGAGGATCTCCAGGATTGGCACGGCTGTCTCCTTAGTTATGGTCGTGACCCGCTTGGCCCGGCTGCGCCGCGCATGCGATCGTCACGGCTAGATTGCCCGGAATTGAACCCACATGCCTTGGGTCAACAATGCGGGATTGGGGCGCTGCAGATCCCATAGCACGGCGTCGGTGCGGCCGATGAGTTGCCAACCACCGGGGGACTGGCGCGGATATACAGCACTGAATTCGCCGGCCAGCCCGACGGAGCCGGCCGGCACCGAGGTACGCGGCTCGGGGTGCCGCGGCACCCGCAGCCGCGGGTCGCCGTCGATCAGATAGGCGAAACCGGGCGCGAATCCGCTGAATCCGACCCGCCACAGCGTGGCGGTGTGGGCGTCGATCGCCGCAGCGATGGTCAGACCGGTGTGGCGGGCGACCTCGGCCAGGTCGGGACCGTCATAGACGACGTCGATGACCACGTCGGCGTGGCGCTCCGAGGGGACGTCCGGGGCGGGCGCGATGCGCAGCTTGCGCAGCCGCTGGCGAATGACGCCTTGGTGGCGGGGGCCGTTTAGCTTCACCAACACCGTGCGGGCCGCCGGGACGATGTCGACCACATCCGGCATCGCCGCCGCACGCAGCGCGTCCGTCCACGCCAATACCTCGGCGGTACTGCCGCATTGCACCATCAGCGCGCGGTCGCCGTAGTCCACAACCGTGTTGCCGACGAGCTCCGTCGGCAGGTTGTGGGCCAGGTCGCCGCTAAGGTCCGTCACGCTCATTACTCGACGGTAACTCCGGGATCGCGGCCTGTGCGAGGGGTAAAGACGGATTTTCGAGCACTGCCAGAGCTGCCTTAGCAAACGCTCAAACAGCCACGGCAAGCAGCGTGACTAGCCCAGAATCTTGGTGATCAGCGGAGGGAGTTGGTCGGCGATGACGGGGTAGCTGAGCGGCGACGCGAACGCGATCGCGCCGGCCTGGTCCTTCGTCGTGAAGATGTTGCGGTTCTGCGCGGTGGTGAGCGACCCGGCCACTTCAGGGTCGGCCAGTATCGCCTTCTGATCGTCCGGGCTCTGGGTTGTCCAGATCACCACGTCGGCGGACTCGAGCACCGATTTGATCCGATCGCGCGGAATGACGGCCCGCTGACCGGTGGCGAATGGCTTGATGGTGTCGGAGATGACGAGTCCCATCTGATTCAGGAAATCCGTGCGCCAGCCCGCCATGGTTGCGGCGACGGTGCCTTGGGTCAGCGTGCCGTGCATCAGCAGGGCCTTTTTGCCGGTCCATTGCTGATTCTTTTTGCCAATGTCGGTGAACTTCTGGTCGACGCCGTCGATCAACGACTTCATCTGGTCGGCCTGGAAGACCGCCTGGCCGACGGCGGTGGCCTGTTCCTTCCACGGCTCGAAGAAGGCGTCGCCGTCCGATTGCGCGACGGTCGGTGCGATCGCGGACAGTTTCTGATACGTGTCGGCGTCCAGCCCGGCGTTGACCGCCACGATCAAGTCCGGTTTGAGACCGGCGATCTGGTCCACCGGAATGCCGTTATCCAGGTTCAACACCGCCGGCCGCGCACCGCCGAGTTTGGGCGCGGCCCACGGCCAGACCGCGAAGGGCTGGTCACCGAACCAGTTGGTCACCGCGATCGGCACCACTCCGAGCGCGAGCAAGTCGTCCTGTTCGGTGTAGCCGGCACTGACGACACGCTTGGGGGGTTCTTTGATGACGGTCTGACCGAACAGGTGGGTGACCGTCACCGATCCCGGGGTGGCCCCCGGAGCCGGTTTGCGTGACGAGCACCCGGTAGCGAGCGCGGTCGCGCCGCCGATCGCGGCTACCCCGGCAACCCCTGCGAACTGCAAGAATCCTCGTCGATTCCATCCCTGTCGCATCGCGTGAGAGTATCGCGTTCCCCCCGCGCAGATGCGTCGCCGCGCGTGAGACCCTTCAGCCCAGCGGCATGCCGGCGTCCATGAAATCCAGCGCGCGATAGATCGTGTCTGCCGTCTTCGGCGCGCCGTCGAAGGCGGCCATCATGGCGCCCGTCAATGCCCCTGCGCACACTCGGACTTCGAAATCGTCTGCGGCACGGCCGATCCGGTGGGCGATCGCCCCGGCGACGACGGTCACGGTGCGGTAGTACTCGTCGTACATCGCCGCCTTGAGCTCGGGGATCGAGAACATCAGACGCTGCCGGGTGCTCTCGAACTCCAGCTGGTCGTCGGGCAGCTGGGCCATGACGGCCTCGTAGGCCCGGCGGAAAGCCCGCGCTAAAGACAGGTTGCGCGGCTGGGCCTTGAGCGCGTCCAGGATCAGCGGGTCCAAGTCGTCGGCCAGCAGCAGCGATTCCTTGGATCGGAAATAGCGAAAGAAGGTGCTCGGTGACACGTCGGCCGCCTCAGCGATCTGTTCGACAGTGGTGGCCGCGTACCCGTTCTGCTCGATGAGGCGAAACGCCTCGCGCCTGATGGCGCGACGGGTCTTGATCTTTTTGCGCTCCCGTAGGCCCAGGGGAGGCTCAGTCGCCTGCATGCGCCGATTGTCGCCCATCGACGGCCCGAGGTGGGCGCGCGACGTCCTTGCGTTGCGGAGTTCTGACAAACGGGTACGGGCGGCTGCGATTTCTGCGTATCGCCCACGTAACTGTGCACACCCCGCCCGGTAACAGTGCGTCTTTAGCGTCGAATGGTCACTGCCCGCGCCTCAATCAACTCAGGAGTCCCACCAGATGACCACGACGCTTAGCCCCGTATCGCAGCCCGCGCCCCCGCGTGAGCGCCATACGGGACGGCACTGGATCGATGACTGGCGGCCCGAAGACCCCGAGTTCTGGGAGACCTCGGGCAAGCAGATCGCTCGCCGGAACCTGACCTTCTCGATCTTCGCCGAGCACGTCGGGTTCAGCGTGTGGATGTTGTGGAGCATCGTGGTGGTTCAGATGACCGCGCCCGGCGGCTCCGGCCACCCCGCCGCGTCCGGATGGGCGCTGACCGCCAGTCAGGCCCTGTGCCTGGTCGCGGTCCCCAGCGGGGTCGGAGCTTTCCTGAGATTGCCCTACACCTTCGCGGTCCCGCTGTTGGGCGGCCGCAACTGGACGACCATCTCGGCGGCGCTGCTGCTCATTCCGTGTCTGCTGCTGGCGTGGGCGGTGAGCCATCCCGGCATTCCGTTCGGCGCGCTGGTGGCGATCGCCGCGACCGCCGGCTTGGGCGGCGGCAACTTCGCTTCGTCGATGGCTAACATCTCGTTCTTCTACCCGGAGAAAGACAAGGGTTGGGCGCTGGGCCTGAATGCGGCCGGTGGCAATATCGGCGTGGCGGTGGTGCAGAAGATCATTCCGCCCATCGTCATCGCCGGCGGTGGGATGGCGCTGTCACGCGCCGGACTGTGCTACGTGCCGCTGGCGGTGGCCGCCGCGGTCTGCGCGTTTGTGTTCATGAACAACCTCACCGAGGCCTCGAAGACTGGGGGAGCCGACGTGAAGCCGGTGCTGGAGTCGCTGCGGCATCCCGACACCTGGATCTTGTCGCTGCTCTACATCGGCACCTTCGGGTCGTTCATCGGCTACTCGGCGGCCTTCCCGACCCTGCTCAAGACGGTTTTCGGACGCGGTGACATCGCCCTGGCGTGGGCCTTTTTGGGCGCCGCCATCGGATCGGTCATCCGGCCCCTCGGCGGCAGGCTGGCCGACCGGATCGGCGGCGCTCGTATCACCGCCGCCAGCTTCGTGATGCTGGCGATCGGGGCCGCGGCCGCGCTGTGGTCGGTGCAGGCGGTCAACCTGCCGGCGTTCTTCGCCAGCTTCATGTTCCTGTTCGTAGCCACCGGGATCGGCAACGGCTCGACCTATCGGATGATTTCGCGAATCTTCAAGATCAAGGGCGAGCTGGCCGGGGGCGATCCCGACACCATGGCGGGCATGCGCCGGCAGGCGGCCGGGGCGCTGGGCGTCATCTCGGCGGTGGGTGCCTTCGGTGGATTCGTGGTTCCGCTGGCATACGCGTGGTCAAAGTCGCAGTTCGGCGGCATCGAACCGGCGTTGCGGTTCTACGTCGTGTTCTTCCTCGGTCTGCTCGGCGTCACGTGGTACTGCTACCTGCGCAAGCAGAACGCGGTAACGCGAGTGGGAATCTAGGCGGGGGCCAAGCGTCAACTTGACGGCTTCTGCTTCCCGCCATATCCGTCCCAGGGACTGTAGTCGGCGACCAGCTCTTCCTGGGGTGGTCGTAGGTCTTCGGGAACGTGCCGCAGGTTGATTCGGATCCGGTACCAGATCGAACTGGGCCCGCGCATCCCGTCGACCAGGATGTCGACCGGTTCTAGTCGCCGGGCCACCGCCGGGTAGCGCTCGCGCCAGACATCCAGCGCCGCCAACGCCTCGTCCTTGGTCTTGGTGCGGGCGATTTCGATCAGCGGCATCGTGGATTGCCTTCGGCCTCCCGCTCCGCGCTTGCCCGCACCCTTCGGCGCCCGTTCGGGCGGCCCCATCTCCTCGGCGAGCACCAGCAGCCGGTCGAGCTCGCCGACGGCGTCGTCCATTCCGGCCCAGGGGTCACCGATTTCGGCGAACCGGGCGGGCACGGTGTCGATCGTGAACGCCTCGGGGTTGCAGCCGGCGACTTCGTCCCACCGCAGCGGTGTTGAGACCCGGGCATCGGGGGTCGCCCGCACCGAGTACGCCGATGCCACGGTGCGGTCCTTGGCGTTCTGGTTGAAGTCGACGAACACCCCTTCGCGTTCTTCCTTCCACCAGCGGCTGGTCGCCGCCTCGGGCACGCGCCGCTCGACTTCGCGGGCGACGGTCTGCGCGGCCAGCCGCACCTGACGAAACTCCCAGCGCGGGGCGATGCGAGCGTAGATGTGGAAGCCGCGCGACCCCGACGTCTTCGGCCAGGCGGTCAGGCCGTAGTCCTCGAGCACCTCCCGGGCCACCAGCGCGACGTCCACGATGCCCCGCCAGGAGACCCCGGGCATCGGATCCAGGTCCACCCGCAGTTCGTCGGGGTGGTCCAGGTCGTCGGCGAGCACCGGATGGGGGTTGAGATCGACGCAGCCGAGGTTGACCGCCCAGACCAGCCCGGCGGCGTCGTGGATCACCGCCTCGGCGGCGGAAGTGCCTCGGGCGTAACGCAGTTCGGCAACGTCGACCCAGTCCGGCCGTTTGGCCGGCGCGCGTTTCTGGAACACCGCCTCTTCCGTGATGCCCTTGACGAAGCGCTTCAGGATCATCGGGCGGCCCGCGACACCGCGCAGCGCGCCGTCGGCCACGGACAGGTAATAACGGACCAGGTCGAGCTTGGTGTAGGGGCCGACGGAGCGCTTGGTGGTTTCGCGGCTGCTCGTGCGGGGGAACACCACCTTGTCCGGATGAGTGATGGTGACCTGGCGCCCGGCCACCTCCAGCGAAACCGGACGGGTCATGCGGTTCATGCTAATTGGCCGGGAATTCCGGCCGGACTGAGACGGACGTCACATAAGGTGGATTTCATGCCTAACCTCCTCGGCCTGCCCGGTCAGGCCGCCGCAAAAGTTCAGCAGTACCTCGAACGCGGCTCCGCGGAACTGCACTACGTGCGAAAGATCTTCGAGTCGGGCGCGTTTCGGATCGAGCCGCCGCAGAACTACGCCGCGATGGCCGCCGACATCTATAAGTGGGGCGAGTTCGGCATGCTGCCGGCTCTCAACGCCAGGCGCCATCCCGATCGCGCGGCCTGCATCGACGAAGAAGGCGAATTCACCTTCAAAGAGCTGGACGAGGCCGCGCATGCGGTGGCCAACGGGCTGATCGAGAAGGGCGTCAAGGCCGGCGACGGCGTCGCCATCCTGGCCCGCAACAGCCGCTGGTTCCTGATCGCCTATTTCGGCGCCGCCCGTGTGGGGGCTCGCATCATCCTGCTGAACAGCGAGTTCTCGGGTCCGCAAATCAAAGAGGTGTCGGAGCGCGAGGGCGCCAAGCTGATCATTTACGACGACGAGTACACCAAGGCGGTCAGCAAGGCCGAGCCGGAGCTGGGCAAGCTGCGGGCGCTCGGGACCAACCCGGACAGTGACGAGAAGTCGGGCAGCAAGGACGAGACGCTGGCCGATCTGATCGAGCGCAGCGACAAGAAGCCCGCGCCCAAGGCGAGCAAGCACTCCTCGATCATCATCCTGACCAGCGGAACCACCGGCACCCCCAAGGGCGCGAATCGCAGCACCCCGCCGACGCTGGCGCCGATCGGCGGCATCCTGTCGCACGTTCCGTTCAAGGCCGGCGAGGTGACGTCGCTGCCCGCACCGATGTTCCACGCGCTGGGTTTCCTACATGGCACGATCGCGATGTTCCTGGGCTCGACGCTGGTGCTGCGCCGCAAATTCAAGCCGCCGCTGGTGCTCGAAGACATCGAGAAGCACAAGGTGACTGCGATGGTGGTGGTCCCGGTGATGTTGTCGCGGATCCTCGACGCGGTCGAGAAGATGGACAAGAAACCCGACCTGTCCAGCCTGAAGATCGTGTTCGTCTCCGGGTCGGCGCTGGGAGCCGACCTGGCCGAACGGGGCCTGAAGGACCTGGGGCCGGTCATCTACAACATGTACGGCTCGACCGAGATCGCGTTCGCCACCATCGCCGAACCAAAGCACCTGGAGTACAACTCGTCGACGGTCGGGCCGGTCGTCAAAGGCGTGAAGGTCAAGATCTACGACGACAACGGCAAGGAGCTGCCGCAGGGCGAGGTGGGCCGCATCTTCGTCGGCAACGCGTTCCCGTTCGAGGGTTACACCGGTGGGGGTAAGAAGCAGATCATCGACGGGCTGTTGTCCTCGGGCGACGTGGGCTACTTCGATGAGAACGGCCTGCTGTTCATCAGCGGCCGCGACGACGAGATGATCGTCTCCGGTGGCGAGAACGTCTTCCCGGCCGAGGTCGAAGACCTCCTCACGGGGCATCCGGACGTCGTGGAGGCGACCGCGATCGGCGTCGAAGACAAGGAATGGGGCCACCGCCTGCGCGCCTTCGTGGTGAAGAAGGACGGCGCCGACCTCGACGAGGACACGGTCAAGCACTACGTCCGCGACCACCTGGCCCGCTACAAGGTGCCACGCGAGGTGGTCTTCCTCGACGAGCTGCCGCGCAACCCAACGGGCAAGGTCCTCAAGCGCGAGTTGCGCGAAATGGACGTCGATTAGCCTCGCTCGGGCGGGTGCCGCGTCGGTGACGGGGTCAGCGGCGGTCTTTGATGGCGCGGGTGATCTGCGCGGTCAATTTCGGGTCGACCAGTAGCTGGTCGATGAGCGCGGTAAGGACCTCTTGCCCGGTCACCCGGGCGACCCCCAGCCGGTCGGCCGCCTCACGCTGCCAGATGTCGAGGGCGCGGTGGGTGGGTGCCGGCAGGTCGACGGTTCGACGCGTCCGCTGGGTACGCCCGGCCTGGGCCCCCGGCGGCGGGCTGGCGATCCGCTGTCCGCTCGGCTGCCCGAGGCTGAGACGCTCGGTGGGGGCCGCGTCTCCCGTGGGTCCGCCGGCCGAGTTGGGGGCGCGAAAGGCTCCGGCGCTGGGTCCGCTGTGGCTGCTGTTGAAATTCACTTCGGTGTCTTCCTCGTGAGTGCGAATCAGTAAATCAGCGCTCGGTGCCGTTGTGTCAATACTGATTCTGTCACCGACGCCGGCGTAAGTCGCGTCGCCCGGCCGCCTCCGTCCCCGGTCTGGCGCCGCACAACTGATAACGCAGTCACGGGACACAATGGCGCCTTCCACCGCATGTCGGGCCGCAAATTGTGAAAGCAACTGTTTGCTCGAAAACCCTTGCAAGAGCGTCGACGATGACGCGGTGGGCTACTTTTGAATATTCATTAATCAAAGTATCCGCTAATGTGGAGAACCTGACATCAGTAGCTACGTGACCTGTGAACAGTACCTCAGTAGACGGCATGTGTCCTGCTCAAATAGCACTAGTGTCGTCGAGAAGTATCAGTATTTGGTGATAGATTCGCAGCGTAAATACGGATCGAAACCGGCAGAACTTTCGGCGGTAGTTATCCAATTCACACGTCTAACAAGCAATTAATCTTGTTTGCCAGTAAATGTACGACTAACGTTCTTACTGGCGAAAGCAAGTGGTTGGAAGGAATGACTTCGATGATCTCCCCGCGATCATTGCGCGGCGCGGCCGCAGGCGTCATAGGCGCCGGAGCCTTGGCCGGCGCGCTGCTCTCCGGCGGCGCTCCCATCGCTCAAGCTGCTCCTGCGTCCGCACTCACCACGAGTTTCACCGGTGCTGGGCCGCAAAGCGGACCGGGCTTCATCCCCGATCGTCCCGGCGATCGCGGATGGGGCGGCCATGATGGTCGGGGACATGGCGATTGGGGGCACGGCTACTGGGGCCGTGGCGGTGGCTACTGGGGCCCCCAGCACCGGTGGAACTGGTGGTGGTAACCACCATCTCCGCGCGGTAGCGGCCATCGCCGACACGCCAACCCTCGGGATGGCCGACCGCGTCCGGGGGAACCATGCCGGCCTGACCTAGTCAGGTCGGCATGGCCCTGTTCGGGCCCTGTTGCGACGCTTTACGGGTCCCGGGGCAGGCCCAGGAGCCGTTCGGCGATGATGTTCAGCTGCACCTCGGAGGTGCCGCCGTAAATGGTGGTGGCGCGGCTGGCCAACAGGTATTCGCCCCATTTGCCGGGCAGTTGATCCGGGTCGCCGATCGCGGCATCGGTGCCGAACGATGAGACCGCGAATTCGGCATATCCCTGGCCCGTGCGCATGGACAGGAGTTTGGAGATCGCCGCCGACGGCATGGCGTCGCCGCCGGCCAGCGTCAACAGCGTCGAACGCAGGTTGAGCACCTTGGCCGCGTGACCCTCGGCGATCAATTGCCCCGCCCGATGCTGGGCGATCTGATCGAAGTGGCCGTCGCGAACGAACTCGACGAACTGTGCCAGCGTGGCCAAGAAGTTTGCTTCACTGCTGCCGATCGATACCCGTTCCGCGGTCAAGGTGTTACGGCTGACCTCCCAGCCCCGGTTGACCTCACCGAGCACGCACTCGTCGGGCACGAACACGTCATCGATGTACACGGTGTTGAACATGGCGTTGCCGGTGAGCTCGCGCAGCGGCTTCACATCGACGCCATCACTGTGCATGTCCAACAGGAAGTACGTAATGCCAGCGTGTTTCGGGGCGCTGGGGTCCGTCCTGGCCAACAACGCGCCCCACTGCGAGAACTGCGCGGCGGTGGTCCAGATCTTCTGGCCGGTGATGCGCCAGCCGCCGTCGGTCCGGGTGGCCTTGGTGGTGAGGCTGGCCAGATCCGATCCGGCGCCCGGCTCGGAAAACAGCTGGCACCAGATCATCTCGCCGCGGAAGGTCGGCGGAAGGAAGCGCTGCTTTTGCTCCTCGGTTCCGAACGCCACGATCGACGGGACGATCCAGGTCGCGATCCCCGTCTGGGGGCGCTTGACCCGCCCGGAGGCGAACTCCTGGGCGATGATGATCTGCTCCACCGGGCTGGCGGCGCGGCCCCATGGCTTCGGGAGATACGGCAGCACCCAACCGCCCTCGGCTATGGCAACCTTGCGCTGCTCCCGCTCCATCCGCTTGAGCGCGGCGACCTCGGCGCGGATCTGTGCTCGCAATTTCTCGGTGTCGGGGTCGAGGTCGATGTCCACCGCGCGCATGCCGGTGGTGGTGGCGGTGTCGACGACTTTTTGCGGGTGATCCGAACTGCGACCGAAGGAGGCGGCCAGCATAAGTGCCCGCCGGTAGTACACGCCCGCGTCGTGCTCCCAGGTGAAGCCGATGCCGCCGTGCACCTGAATGCAGTCCTGGGTGCAGCGCTGGGCGGCTGCGGGCGCAAGCGTCGCCGCCACGGCTGCCGCGAAATCTACGTGCGAACCTGCGGTGTCCCAATTGTTTTCGCGGGCTTCGTCGATCGCGCGGGCGGCATCCCACACGGCCGCGGTGGCCCGCTCGGTGTCGGCGATCATTTCGGCGCACTTGTGCTTGATGGCCTGGAACTGACCGATCGGGCGGCCGAACTGCTCGCGAACCTTGGCGTAGTGAGAGGCCGTGTCGGTCGCCCAGCGGGCCACACCGATGGCTTCAGCGGACAGCAGCGTGGTCATCAGCGCGTGCGCCGTCGCCTTGCTCAGGTCGGTCAGCACGACGTCGTCGCCGACCTCGACGGCATTGGCTCGCACATCGGCGATGGGGCGCAGCGGGTCCAGGCTTTTCACCGGTTCTATTTCGAGCTGGTCGGCGCGCAGCACCACCCAGGCCTCGCCGCTGTCGATCGCGACGGGCAGCACCAGCAGCGTGGCCTGCGCGGCGGCGGGGACCGCCCGGACTTCGCCGCGGATCACCAGTGAATTGCCCTGCCGGGTGGCGGTCAGTGCGCAGCAATTCAGGCCGTAGGAGGCGATTTCGGCGCCTGACGCCAGCTCGGCGAGCACCTTCGCGTCCGGGTCGTGCGCACAGATCAGGGCACTGGCGATCGCCGACGGCACGAACGGGCCCGGCACCGCCCCGTAACCGAATTCGGCCAGCACGATGGCCAACTCGAGGATGCCGAAGCCCTGCCCGCCCACGGATTCGGCGAGATGAACGCCCTGCAGCCCCTGGTCGGCCGCGGCCTGCCAGTACGGCGGAGGGTTATCGATAGGGGTCTCCATGGCCGCATGCAACGTCTCGGATGGCGCGATGCGCGCGACAAGCGATCGCACCGAATCGGCCAGGTCATGATGCTCAGGATTTATTGCGATCGGCATTGGTCGCCTTCCGTTGCTGCAGGAGGCCGTCTCGGCCAAGTCCTTTCCAAGCTAACAACCAGTCGGTTGGTTGACGAGATGGGCCAGCGGGTGTCCGTCGTACACCGGCCGGCAACGAGATGGGCGAAAACACTCAGCGCCACCGCTTGCCGATCCATTGGGCGATGGTGTCGGCCTGCTCGCCCCGCGCCCCCGGGGTGGTGAAGTAGTGGTCGGTGTCCACCGTGGCCCGCGATTTGTCGGTGCTGGCGAGTGCGTCGAAAATGCGTTGGGCGTCCGAGGGAAACACCCCGGTGTCGGCTTCGGCGTTGATCACCAGGGCGGGACAGCTGATTCGGGCCAGGTGCGGTTCGGCACGGGTTTGCGCCACCCGCAGGCTCCACATGCTCAGCCAGTTGCGTAGCGTGCAGGTCGCCGCGATGCCGTGCGCCGAGCGATTCGCCTTGGCAGGGACGCCTGCGTAGCACATGTTCGGTTGCCGTTTGGTGGGCTCGATGCTGGCGTCGACCATGCGGGGATCGGCCCAGGTCCGCATCACGCAGAACGGACGATCGGAAAATCCCGCCGCGCGAACGCGTTTGAGCTCGGTCTCCGCCCAGTCGGTGATCGCGTGGTTACGCGCCGTCTGCGTGCTGCGGTAGCGGGCGAGAAACTCCGCCGAGTAGGGCGGGCCGTTGCCCTCGTTGAACAGGTCAAGGTCGGCATCGGTGGCGACGGGGTCGTTCTCGTCGACGACGGCGGCGTCCATCCACGCGGTGAGCACCTCCGGACGGCCGGGATGAGCGGCGGTGGCGACGTAACCGTCGGCGGGTGGCAATTCGGTCAGCCCGGCGGCCGGGCGCATCCCGTCCAGCGGGGTCACGTTGGGCTCGACGGCCTGCGACTGGTAGGCGGCCATCAGTGAGCCACCACCCGAATTACCCAGGAGCACAACGGTATCCACGCCCTGAGCCTCACGCAGCCAGCGGACACCGACGCCGATGTCGACCAGCGCGTGGTCGAGCAGGAAATTGCTTTCGAAGCCGCGAAACCTGGTGTTCCAACCCAGAAACCCGATGCCACGAGTGGCCATGTAGTCGGCGAGATAGTGCTCGGAGAAGTCGATCTGGTAGTGCGTGGCGATCATCGCCACCTTCGGTTTGCGTCCCACCCCCCGGTGATACAGGCCCTGGCACGGGTGCCCACCCGCGCCCGCGCGCCCCGCGGTGCGCGACGGCAGCCCGACGAATTCGCGGATGACTCCGGCACCGGTACGACGAGTCAATTCAGCGGCCCCTCTCGCGCATAGATGGCTCGGTAGTAGATGTTGGCCATGGTGCGGATGCAAGCCTTGTCGTCGGGTTCCACCGCGCGTGCGCCGCCGAGCTGGATGTAGCAGAACTGGTTGAACATCGCCACGATGGCTTCGGCGAGCAGCCGCGGATCGTCGTGGGGGCAATAGCCGTCAGCCTGGGCACGTCGGACCGATTCGACTATGAAAGATATTGGTATTTCACAAATCTCGGCCCAGTATCGGGCGAAGTCGTCGTTGATCATCGCCAGCTGCGACACGCTGATCACCTCGGCGAGCCGGTTGCGGTAGGTGTGCCAGTGCGCGGAAGCGGCGGCGTGCGCACGCTCCCGATCGGACAGACCATGTTCGGTCACCGCTAGCGCGCGTTCGTTGGCCTCGTCACGGAAGCGCAGCGCCCACTGACGCACCATCGCCTCTTTGGAGTCGTAGTAGTTGTAAAAGGACGCCGCCGACCGCCCGGCTTCGGCGGCGATGTCGGCGATGGTCGTGGCCAGGACGCCCTTGCGCGCGATGACGGTCCGGGCGGCCGCGTCGATGGCCGCCTGCGTGCGCCTGCCCCGAACGGTGGGAAGCTCGGCGGGCTGGCCGTCCCGGCCAGCAGGGGACGCCACGGTCGACACCTGCGCACCTCCCTGGGCCGAAACTGAAACTGATGTTAGATTCAGATTTGGATCTTGGCCAGGATCGTCAAGCCGGGGACCGAGGGGAGCCACCAGATGATCAAGCCGCACAACACCAACACGGAATTCGAACTCGGCGGGATCAACCACGTCGCCCTGGTCTGTTCCGACATGGCGAAAACCGTGGACTTCTACAGCAATGTCCTCGGCATGCCGCTGATCAAATCGCTGGATCTACCCAACGGCGCGGGCCAGCATTTCTTCTTCGACGCCGGCAACGGCGACTGCGTCGCGTTCTTCTGGTTCGCCGACGCTCCCGATAGGGTGCCGGGGATTTCGTCGCCGGGCGCGATCCCGGGCATCGGCGACATCACCAGCGCGGTCAGCACCATGAACCATCTGGCTTTCCACGTGCCGGCCGAGCAGTTCGACGCCTATCGTCAGCGCCTCAAGGACAAAGGGGTGCGGGTCGGGCCGGTGCTCAACCACGACGAAAGCCCCATGCAGGTGTCCGCGACTGTGCATCCCGGCGTCTACGTGCGCTCATTCTATTTCCAGGACCCGGACGGCATCACCCTCGAATTCGCCTGCTGGGTAAAGGAATTCGCAAGCAGCGACGTCCAAGCGGAGCCCAAGACCGCGGCGGACCGCCGACCTCCAGTGGGTGCCGCTCACTGATCCCACCGGGCCGAGCCGCAGGATGTTTTCATGACCGACGGCATTTTGACCGACGCGCAGATCGCGGCGCTGACGGCCGAGCAACGGCGGGAACTGATCACCCGGCTGGAGCAGCCACTCGGTGACGTGATCGACCCGGAGTTCCTGGCGCGGGTGCGGCGGATCCGGTTGAGTCTGATGGTCGGTGGCTCAATGGCGATGGTGCCGTGGCTGGTGTATCTGGCGGTGACGCTGCCCGAGAACTACGTCGCGCACAACTGGCCCATCACCTGGATCGGTTTCGACGTGCTGCTGGTCGCCTTCATGCTGACGACGGCCGCACTCGGGTATCTGCGTCGTCAGCTGCTGGTGCTCGCCGCCTTCACCACCGGTGTCCTGCTGATCTGCGACGCGTGGTTCGACCTGATGACCGCCGGCCCCAAAGACATCTGGCTGTCGGTCATCACGGCGGTGCTGGTCGAAGTGCCGTTGGCGATCTTCATGATCACCAGCGCGGTGCGCATCATGCGGCTCACCATGATGCGGTTGTGGCTGCTGCATCCCGGCATGCGGCTCTGGGATCTGCCGCTGTTTCCTTGAGCGAACGATCGGTTCGGGCTCAGCCAGGGTGTGAGCCCGGGTGAGCTAGGTGTCCGCACGAGTTTCGAAGAGGCGGTACAGCTTCGGCTCGGCGAGCTCGTCGAGCAGTGCGGCCAACTGATCGATGAGCTGGTCCGGTTCGAGTTGGACGTCACCGGCCAGCCAGGCGCTGATGGTTTGTCCGACACCGCCGACCACGAAATGCGCGGCTGCCTTGATGCGTTCGTTGGCCGGGACCTGTAGCGCCTGGCCGACGTGCTGACCGGATAGCATGGCGAACAGCGCGCTGGACTCGACGCGTTTGCGCACGATCACCGGATCGGCCAGTTGCGTGCTGAACAGCAGTCGCCCCACGCGGGGGTCTTCGGTGATGCTGCGCACGATGTCGGCCATGCAGGCGCGCGCCTGCTCCGCGGCTGGTGCCGCCGCGACGGCGGCCTGGGTGGTAGCGGCCAGCTCGGCCACCACCCAGTCGAAGACGCTGGCGACGAACTCGTCCTTGTCGGCGAAGCTTTCGTAGAAGTAGCGCGGGGTCAGCCCGGCCTGGCGGCACACGGTGCGAACCGTCAACGCGGCGGTGCCCCGTTGCTCGGTTCCCAAGACGTCCAGGCCGGCGCTCAGCAACCGGGCGCGGCGGTCGGCAACCCGCCTGCCGGCATCGACGCCCCCGTACGGTCGCTCGCGCGGGTCCTCGGACATGTGCTCCATCTTGACAGCGGCGGCAGTCCGGGGCAATATCGGGAAACAGACGTTATCAGATTTAGTCACCCGTGCCGGGGAGGCCTTTGGATGGCAATCCAAGAGACGATTCAACCGCTCATCCCGCACGTCGAGCGGCCGATGGCTGACCCGCCCCGGCCGCATCCGGCTCGACGGCCCCGACGAGTGTCCGAGGACTACGGGTTGATGGGTGTCGCGCTCCTGGCCGGCCCGGCCAACGTGATCATGGAGTTGTCGCGCCCCGGCGTCGGCCATGGCGTCGCGGAAAGCCGCGTCGAGAGCGGCCGCATCGACCGCCATCCCATCAAGCGGGCCCGCACCACGTTCACCTACATCGCTGTCGCCAATGCCGGGACGGATGAGCAGAAGGCCGCCTATCGCCGCGCCGTCAACCGGTCGCATGCGGAGGTCTACTCACGGCCCGGCGACCCGGTGGAGTACAACGCGTTCGATCCCGAGCTGCAGTTGTGGGTCGCGGCCTGCATCTATAAGGGCGGGATCGACATCTACCGCACTTTTGTCGGCGAGATGGAAGACGCGGACGCCGACCGGCTGTACCGCGAGGCGATGACGCTGGGCACCACGTTGCAGGTGCCGCCGGAGATGTGGCCGGCGGACCGGGCGGCCTTCGACCGGTATTGGCAGGAGTCGTTGGCCAAGGTGCGCATCGACGACACCGTGCGCGAGTTCCTCTACCCGATCGCCGTCTCCCGGGTACGCGGTTTGCGCCTCCCCCGCCGGTTACGGGAACGGATGGAGAGCTTCAATCTCTTGATCACCACCGGCTTTTTGCCGCAGAGGTTCCGCGACGAGATGCGGTTGCCCTGGGACGCCACCATGCAGCGGCGCTTCGACCGCCTGATGGCGGTGGTGGGTGCGGTGAACCGCAAGCTGCCGCGAATCATCCGGCAATTCCCCTTCAACCTGATGCTGTGGGACCTGGACCGCAGGATCAAGAAGGGCCGTCCGCTCGTGTAGCGCGCGGCAGGGCAAAGCACGGCTTGAAAACGATAATCATATTCATTAGGCTCCTCGGTCTGGTAACCCTTCCAGCCTGAGGAGTGCCTTATGACGGCGCCAATTTGGATGGCCTCGCCGCCCGAACTGCATTCCGCGCTGCTCAGCAGCGGCCCCGGACCCGGGCCGTTGCTGGCTGCGGCCGGTGCCTGGTCGCTACTGAGCACCGAATATGCCTCTGCCGCAGACGAATTGAGCGCGCTGCTGGCGGCAGTCCAAACAGGGGCATGGCAGGGACCCACGAGCGAGTCCTACGCCGTCGCGCACGCTCCGTACCTGGCCTGGTTGACGAAATCGAGCGTCGACAGCGCGACGGCCGCCAGTCAACACGAGGTGGCGGCGGCCGCGTACACCGCGGCGTTGACCGCCATGCCCACGCTGCCGGAACTGGCCGCCAACCACGCCGTGCACGGGGCTCTGCTGGCCACGAATTTCTTTGGGGTCAATACGGTTCCCATTGCCGTCAACGAGGCCGACTATGCGCGAATGTGGACCCAGGCGGCCACCACCATGTCGACCTATCAAGCGGTGACGACCGCGGCCGTCGCGTCGACACCGCAATCAGATCCGGCGCCGGCCATCGTGAAATCCGATGATGCCAGCGATGATTCATCGGGTCCGGACCACGACCCGACGATCGACAATCCGCTCAACGACTTCATCGCGAAGATCCTGCGAAACTTCGGGATCGACTGGAACCCAGCCCAGGGCACGGTGAACGGGCTGGACTATGACGCCTACACCAACGCCTGGGACCCCATCTTCTGGGTGGTGCGCGCCCTGGAACTGCTGGAGGATTTCGAGCAGTTCGGTTATTACCTGGTGCACAATCCGGCGTTGGCTTTCCAGTATCTGGTCCAGCTCGCGCTGTTCGATTGGCCGACGCACATCCTCGAGATCTTCACCAGCATGCCAGAGTTGCTGGCGCCCGCGTTCCTGCTTGCCGCCGCTCCCTTCGGCGCCGTCGGCGGCTTCGCCGCGATAGCCGGCGTGGCGGGCATGCCCGTCCCCGTGGTCGTCCCGGCGCCCGTGCCCGGGCCCGCCCCGGCGCCCCCCGCCTTGCCGGTCGTCGCCACCGCCCCCGGCCCCGTCGCACCGGCCGCGGCACCTGCCTCCGCCCCGGCGCCCGCGCCCACCCCCACAACGAGCACCGTGACCAGTGCGCCACCGGCACCGCCGGCCCCGGCTGCCCCCGGGCCGGGGTTCTTTCCTCCCTACGTCATCGGCCCCCCGGGGATTGGCACGGGCTGGGGCATGAGCGCGAGCGCGAGCTCCAGCGCGAAACGCAAAGCGCCCGAGCCGGATAGCGCTGCGGCCGCGACGGCGGCCGCAGCGCGGAAAGCAGCCAGGGTCCGCCGGCGGCGACGCGCGACATTGCGCGGCCATGGTGACGAGGTCATGGATATGAACGTCGACGTCGACCCCGACTGGGACGCTTCGCTGGCGTCGGACCGGGGCGCGGGCACATTGGGGTTCGCCGGGACGGCGCGCCGGGATGCGGTCGCGGCGGCGGCCGGATTGACGACGCTGGCCGGTGACGAGCCCGGCGGCGGCGCAACGTTGCCGATGATGCCGGCCACCTGGAGCCCGGACGGCTCCGGCAGCGGGGCGCCTCGCGGCGATGTGGGGGACGACTAGCACCGCGAACCTGTTGGCCATGGCGACGTCGTCGAATTGTCCCGAAATTTCCGAGCTGGTGTGCGCTGCGAAAATGACACGGTGGGCACGCTGAAGGGGTGCGGCCGACGCTCAGCTGGCCCGCATCCACCTGCGCGGCCCGGCCGTCGCAGGGGCGGCCGGTCTACCGGACAACACCTGGATTCGCGTCCAGGGCCTAGTCATACCCGCACCGAGACAACCGAATTCGCCGATGATTCCGATATGAAAGAGCACCGCGGTCACCCGCATCGACGCCCCGCCTAAGCCCTATGACTACCCGTATTGAGCGGTCAGTTGCATCGGCTTGAGCCGCGTGTCCACCGCTCGTGCTGGGTGAGTTGGCTTGGGAGGGGCGTGATTTCCCACTGCCCGAGCTCCAGCCAATCGCGCAGTTCGGCGGCCGCGGCACGGTCGGTGATAGGGCCTATCCAATGCGCCGGGCCGCAGGCCACCCGATCGTTGGTGCACGGTTGCACCACGGCCATGACGCCCCCGCCGGTCGGCCGAGACGCACAGGTGAGGTGTCCGAGCATGCAGGCGGCCGAGACCAGCATGGAGTGCGGACACCGACGGATGGTGGGACGCAATTCGTCGATCACCGACAAGTGGTCGACAGCGCAAGCGGCGCAGACGATCACGGTAAACGGGCGGTCGGTACCTGGGCGGTGCGGCGTCATCGCGCGTGCCGTCCGGGGTAGGGCAGCAGCGCCATTTCACGGGCGTTCTCGATGGCCCTCGCGACCCGTCGTTGTTGCTGAACGGACAGGCCGGTGACGTGGCGGGACCTGATCTTGCCGCGTTCGGAGATGAACACGCGCAGCGTCGCGGTGTCCTTGTAGTCGACCGCATCCAGCCCCAGGCTGTGCAGCAGATTCCTTCTGGGTGGGCGGCCGGCGAATAGCGCGGGCCGGCGGGTGCGCGCGGCTTTCCCGGCCATTACCAGCTCGCCTTGCGCAGACCGGGTAGCTGCCCGGCGTGCGCCAGTTCGCGGACCCGAACCCGCGATAGCCCGAACTTGCGGAGGTGGCCGCGTGGGCGCCCGTCGACCGCGTCACGGTTGCGCACCCGCACCGCGCTGGCGTCGCGGGGCTGGCGCGTCAGCTCGTTTTGGGCCGCCGCCCGCTGCGCGGCGGTGCTCTGCGGTGCGCGGATGATCTCTTTGAGTTCGGCGCGGCGTTCGGCGTAGCGCGCCACGATCGCACGACGGCGATCGTTCTTGACGATCTTGGATTTCTTGGCCATGCTCAGCGCTCCTCGCGGAACTCGACGTGGCGGCGGATGACGGGGTCGTATTTGCGCAGCACCAGCCGGTCGGGGTCGTTGCGCCGGTTCTTGCGGGTGATGTAGGTGTAGCCGGTTCCCGCGGTGGAGCGCAGCTTGACGGTGGGGCGAATCTCGTTGCGTGCCACTAGATTCGCTGTCCTTCGCGGCGCAGCCGGGCGACTACCGCTTCGATGCCGTCGCGGTCGATCACCTTGATGCCCTTGGCGCTGACGCGCAGTCGGATCCGCCGGCCCTCGGAGGGCAGGTAGTACGTCTTGAGCTGAACGTTGGGGTTGAAGCGCCGCGACGCGCGGCGGTTCGAATGCGACACCGCGTTACCGAAACCCGGTCGCCGCCCGGTCACCTGGCAGTGGGCGGACATGCTGCACCTCCATACTGCTTATTGAAAATCATTTTCGACAAGGCTCGGCACGAACGGTACCGTATGTGCGAGCCAGATGAAAACGATTATCAATAAGGGGGCACGATGCGGACGCCCGTCATCCTGATCGTGGGGCAGAGGGACACCGACCCGGTCGCGGGTGCATTGCTGCGCACCCCGGGAACGCTGGTGGTCGAGCACCGGTTCGACGGTCAGGTGGTGCGCCGAACGACGGCCACGCTTTCCGGTGGCGTCTTGACGTCCGATGAGACCGGCTTGGAGCTCGCGCACGGCTGCGTTTCATGCACCATCCGCAACGACCTGCTGGTCTTGTTGCGTCAGTTGCACCGTCGTGACGACGTCGACCGGATCGTCGTGCACTTGGGCCCCTGGCTGGAGCCCGAACCAATCTGCCTGGCGATCAAGCACGTTCGGGTGCGCGTGGCGCCGGGTTACGTCGATGGACCCGCGGCGCTGGACGTGTCGATCGCCGCCGTGGTGACCTGCGTCGATTCGCCGACGTGGCTGAACCGGGCGCTGGGTGAGGACGAATTGGCCGACGGGCGCACAGAGGCGCAGGTGGTGATCGGCCAGGCCGAATTCGCCGATGTGGTGGTGCTCAATCAGCCCAATCCGTTCGTCGCGGCCGTGCTGCGCCGGCTGTCCCCGCGGGCTCGTGTTCGGGTGGGAGCCGACGGCATCGAGGACGAGCTCAACAATCTGTATCGCGACGCGCGCCGCGGCCGCAGCGACGACCCGCACGGCCCGCTGCTGACCGGGCAGCCGCCACTGGACTCGCGCGGACCAATCAGCCTGGTGGAGTTTAATTCTCGGCGACCTTTCCATCCCCAACGCCTGCACGCCTGCCTGGATCTGTTGCTCGACGGTGTGATTAGAACCCGGGGGCGGCTCTGGCTGGCCAGCCAACCCGACCGGGCGATGTGGTTGGAATCGGCCGGCGCCGGGCTGCGGGTGAGTTCGGCCGGCAAGTGGCTGGCCGTCCTCAACGACATCGAGCTGAGCGGCATCGACGCTGAGCGAAGAGCCTTTGCCGAACTGAGCTGGGACGACCGGCACGGCGATCGGCACACAGCGATGGTCATCCTGGTGTGCGGCGCAAAACCCGCCGACATCCTGGACGCGCTGCACGGCGCGCTGCTGACCGAGGAGGAGATGCGGTGCCCACGCGGCTGGATCCGCTACGACGACCCGTTCGGCGACTGGCACGAGGAGCCGTGCGCCGACCGGGCGGAAGTCGCCGACAACGCGGTCCGGCAAATCCGGCAGGACGGCGATCCGCCGTGAAATCCGGCGTTCACCCGGTCGTGTTCCCGGACGTCACCATCGGTGCGATGCTCCTGACCCCAGCGCACGAGTTCGCGCATCGCCGAGTGGCAAACCCCCGCGGGGCCAGGCGCAGAAGTTCCATCGCCGCCATCGTGGCAGGTAGCCGCGACATGCGCCACTACCGTTGTGCGCCACCGGAAACGGTGTGTCGGTGGCGCGGCGTAGTGTGGGCGGGGTGCGTAGCGAAGGCGATACCTGGGACATCACCACGAGCGTGGGTTCGACCGCGTTGTTCGTGGCAGCGGCGCGGGCATTGGAGGCGCAAAAGCCCGATCCGTTGGCCGTGGATCCGTTCGCGGAGGTTTTCTGCCGCGCCGTGGGCGGTGCGTGGGCGGACGTCCTCGACGGCAAGGACCCTAACCACCAGCTGAAGACGGCCGACTTCGGCGAGAATTTCGTCACCTTCCAGGGTGCCCGCACCAAATTCTTCGACGAATATTTCCGCCGGGCGGCCGCCGACGGCGTGCGTCAGGTCGTCGTGTTGGCGGCGGGCCTGGACTCGCGCGCCTACCGCTTGGACTGGCCGGCCGCTACGACAATCTTCGAGCTCGACCAGCCGCAGGTGCTCGACTTCAAGCGCGAGGTGCTCACCGGTGCCGGCGCCCAACCGCGTGCCGAACGTCGTGAGATCGCTATCGACCTGCGTGAAGACTGGCCGCAAGCCCTGCGTGACAACGGCTTTGACCCCAGCAAACCCTCGGCATGGATCGCCGAGGGCCTTTTGATCTACCTCCCGGCCGCGGCCGAGGAGCAGCTGTTCACCGGTATCGACGGTCTGGCCAGCCGGGGCAGCCACGTCGCCGTCGAGGACGGTGCGCCGATGGATCCCGAGGACTTCGAGGCCGCGGTGGCAAAAGAACGCGCGGCGACCACGCAGGGCGACGGGCGGGTGTTCTTCCAGTTGGTTTACAACGAGCGGCATGCGCCGGCCACCGAGTGGTTCGGCAAGCACGGCTGGGATGCGGTCGGCACGCCGTTGGCCGACTACCTTCGGCAGGTTGGGCGCCCGGTGCCCGGCCCGGAAACCGAGGCCGGCCCGATGATCGCCCGCAATACCCTGGTCAGCGCCGTCAAGGCCTGACTCGCCGCGTCGGGATTTTCATTGAGATCCGGATGACGTTCTCGCACCCGATCCGGGGTTGTCGGTCGCATCGGATCGTGGTGCGGGGCTTTTGGGCTTTGCTGGAACGGTGCCCGTGGATAGCGCGGAGGCGACGGGGCTGACCACGCTAGCCGGTGACGAGTTCGGAAACGCGCCCCCGGCGCCGATGCTGCCGGGCAGTTGGGACAGCGACTAGCGGGGAACTTTGTTGGCCCGCCAGCCGACTACTGGCTGCGTGATCGTTCCGCGGCCACCGGTCGTGACGGTCGTCGAGCTCATCCGATCGTCAAGGAGTCGTTGCTATGACCGCGCCCGCGCGGACGGTGTCATCCCTATCCGCTCGGCCGGAGCGGACGGCGCGGGGTGCGCGGGCCGAGTTGATAATGAAAATGATTTTCATTAGGGTTGGTCCTTGCTGTGAGACCGCCCCCGACGCGGCTGTGAGTATGCCGAAAATGCGGAGAATCTCTGCGAAGACTTCCTCAACAGCGGTAAAAGAAGGGCAGCGCAGTGGTCAGTCGGACGGACCCAAACGCCTCGACAGTTAGCTTATGCAATGCTAACTTCAGGCGGGTTAGGTTAGGGGAGGCTACATACATGACGAGGCGCGGCCGTGGAACTCGGTGACACCGGCATGCTCACAGCTCAGCCGGTTAACTCTCGGGTTGACGAGGACGTCGTCAGCCGGTTCGCCACGTGTTGCCGAGCACTGGGAATAGTCGTCTATCAACGCCAGCGTCCTGCCGATCTGACCGCCGCGCGCTCCGGCTTCACCGCGCTGACCCGCATCGCTCACGACCAGTGCGACGCGTGGACGGGTCTGGCAGCTGCCGGAGATGTGTCCCTACGGGTGCTCGAGGCGGTATCGCGCAACGTCGCGACCGCCGGCGCGCTGCAGCGCCAAGTCGATTTGGCGCCCGGGTCGCTGGGCTTCCGCTACGACACCGGACTGTATTTGCAGTTTCGCGCCACGACGCCCGAGGAGTTCCATCTCGCCTACGCGGCCTCGCTGGCAACGGCCGGACGATTTGCTGAGGCCGACGAAATCGTCGCCGGCCTGACCGCCCGCCGCCCGAACTGGCGCGAGGCCCGCTGGGTGTCCGTCGTGATCAACTACCGCGCCGAGCGCTGGTCGGACGTCGTCAAGCTGCTGACGCCGATCGTCAACGACGTGGATCTGGACGAGGCGTTCTCGCACGCCGCCAAGATCGCCCTGGGCACCGCGCTGGCCCGGCTTGGCATGTTCGCCCCCTCGCTGTCGTACCTGGAGGAGCCCGACGGCCCCGTCGCGGTGGCTGCGGTCGATGGCGCGTTGGCCAAGGCGCTGGTGCTGCGCGCACACGTGGACGAGGACTCGGCGAGCGAGGTGCTGCAGGATCTGTACGCCGCGCATCCCGAAAACGAGCAAGTCGAACAGGCCCTGACCGATACCAGTTTCGGGATTGTGACCACCACCGCGGCCCGCATCGAAGCCCGTACCGATCCGTGGGATCCCGAAACCGAGCCCAGCGCCGAGGATTTCGTCGATCCCGCAGCGCACGAACGCAAAGCCGTGCTGCTGCACGAGGCCGAGCGCCAGCTCGCCGAATTCATCGGTCTCGATGAGGTCAAGAACCAGGTGTCGCGGCTCAAGAGTTCGGTGGCCATGGAGCTGGTCCGCAAGCAGCGTGGTCTCGCCGTCGCCCAGCGCGCCCATCACCTGGTTTTCGCCGGGCCACCCGGAACCGGTAAGACCACCATCGCCCGCGTGGTTGCCAAGATCTATTGCGGCCTTGGGCTTTTGAAGCGGGAGAACATTCGAGAGGTGCACCGCGCCGACCTGATCGGCCAGCACATCGGTGAGACCGAGGCCAAGACCAACGCGATCATCGACAGCGCACTCGACGGCGTGCTGTTCCTCGACGAGGCCTACGCGCTGGTCGCCACGGGCGCCAAGAACGACTTCGGGCTGGTGGCGATCGACACCTTGCTGGCGCGGATGGAAAACGACCGCGATCGCCTGGTGGTCATCATCGCCGGATACCGCGCCGACCTGGACAAGTTCCTGGATACCAACGAGGGCTTGCGTTCTCGATTCACGCGCAACATCGATTTTCCTTCTTATGCACCCTCGGAGCTGGTCGAGATCGCGAACACCATGGCAGAACAGCGCGACAGCATCTTCGAACCGGCCGCGCTCGAACACATGGAGGCGTTGTTCACCAAGCTGGCATCCGAGTCGACTCCGGATGCCAACGGAATCTCGCGACGCAACCTCGACATCGCCGGTAACGGTCGATTCGTCCGAAACATCGTCGAACGCTCCGAAGAAGAACGAGAGTTCCGGCTCGACCATTCCGAACACGCCGGAACCGGCGAATTCAGTGACGAGGAGCTGATGACGATCACCGACGACGACGTCGAACGGTCGGTGGAGCCGCTGCTGCGCGGCCTTGGCCTGTCGGTGCCGGCATGAGCAACGAGTCCGACGAACGCCGTTCGTTCACCTCTCGCACGCCGGTCAACGACAACCCCGACCAGGTCGAGTACCGCCGCGGTTTTGTCACCCGCCACCAGGTCAGCGGCTGGCGGTTCGTGATGCGCCGGATCGCATCCGGTATCGCACTGCACGACACCAGGATGCTGGTCGATCCGCTGCGCACGCAATCGCGTGCGGTGGCCATGGGGGTGGTCCTGTTGGTCACCGGCTTGGCGGGTTGTTTCGTGTTTTCCCTGATTCGGCCCAGCGGCACGGTGGGCACCAACGCCGTATTGGCCGACCGGTCGACCGCCGCTCTGTACGTCCGAGTCGGCGACGACTTGCATCCGGTGCTCAACTTGACTTCCGCCCGGCTCATCACCGGCCATGCGGTGGATCCCACCATGGTGAAAAGCAGTGAGCTGGACCGCTTTCCGCGCGGCAACCTGATCGGCATCCCGGGCGCGCCGGAGCGCATGGTGCAAAACCCCTCGCACGACGCGAATTGGACGGTGTGCGACTCGGTCAGCCAGCCGGCCCAGGGCGGCCACGCCGCCCACAGCACCGGCGTCACGGTGATCGCGGGACGGCCCGACAGCAGCGGTGCGCGCGCGGCCACGCTCCCGTCGCGGCAGGCGGTCCTTGTCGACCGGGACGGCACTACCTGGCTGTTATGGGAAGGCAGGCGTTCGCAGATCAACCTGACCGACCATGCGATCACGAACGCACTCGGCCTGGGGCAGAACAACTCCGAGGTGCCCGCGCCACGGCCCATCGCGCTGGGCCTGTTCAACGCGATACCGGAGGGGCCGCCGCTGGCCGCACCGGGCATCCCGAACGCCGGTGCCCCGGCGCCGTTCACCGTGCCCGCACCGATCGGCGCGGTGGTGGTTTCCTACGCCCTGGATCAGAGTTCGTCGGGCGCACCGCGCTACTACGCGGTCATGCCCGACGGCCTGCAACAGATTTCACCCGTGCTCGCCGCGATCCTGCGCAACACCAATTCCTATGGGCTGGACCAACCGCCGCGGCTTGGTGCCGACGCGGTGGCCAAGCTGCCAGTGTCGCGGATGCTGGACACCGAGCGCTATCCGGATCAACAGGTCAGCCTGGTCGATGCGGCCAAATCCCCTGTCACATGCGTCTATTGGAGTAAGCCGGCCGGAGCCGCGACCAGCTCGCTGAACCTGATGTCCGGCTCCGCGCTGCCGATCGCCGAATCGATCCGCACCATCGACCTGGTAGGTGGCGGTGCGGCGACAACCGCCACTCGTGTCGCCCTGGCGCCGGGCACCGGCTACTTCACCCAAACCGTCGGCGGCGCCCCGGAGTCACCGGGCACCGGCTCGTTGTTCTGGGTTTCTGACACCGGTGTCCGCTACGGCATCGACAACGAGGCCGAGCACTCGGCCACCGGGCATGGCAAAACGGTTGAAGCGCTGGGCCTTAGCGGTTCACCGGTGCCCGTCCCGTGGTCGGTGCTGTCGCTGTTCGCCAATGGTCCGACGTTATCGCGCGCCGACGCGCTGCTGGCACATGACGGGCTGACCCCCGATCAGAAGCCCGGCCGTGTGGCATCTGCCGAGGGAGCCCCCCGATGAGCCGACTGATCTTCGAAGCGCGCCGCCGGCTGGCGCCGCCGGTGACCCGCAAGGGCACCATCGCCATCGAGGCGCCACCTGAGCTGCCCCGGGTGATTCCGCCGTCGTTCCTGCGGCGGGCAATGCCCTATGTGCTGGTGATCCTGATCGTCGGCATGGTCGTCGCCCTGTTCGCCACCGGGATGCGGCTGATCTCGCCGCAGACATTGTTCTTCCCGTTCGTGCTGTTGCTCGCCGCGACCGCGATGTACCGCGGCAACGACAACAAGACGCGTACCGAGGAGGTCGACGCCGAACGCGCCGACTACCTGCGCTACCTCTCGGTGGTCCGGGACAACATCCGTACCCAGGCCACCGCGCAGCGCGCCGCGGCCCAGTGGTCCCACCCGGAGCCCGCCGCGATCGCGGCCGTGCCGGGAACCCGCCGCCAATGGGAGCGCGACCCCCACGATCCCGACTTCCTGGTCCTGCGGGCCGGCCGTCATCGCGTGCCACTGGCCACCACCTTGCGGGTCAACGACACCGCGGATGAAATCGACCTGGAGCCGGTGTCGCACAGCGCGTTACGCAGCCTGCTCGACACCCATCGGACCGTGCCGGACGTACCGACCGGAATCGACGTGGCAAAGGTCTCCCGCATCACCGTGCTGGGCGCGGAAGACCGGGCGCGGGGGGCGCTGCGCGCGTGGCTCGCTCAGGCGGTGACCTGGCATGACCCGACCGTGCTAGGGGTCGCACTGGTCACCCCGAATCTGGAGAGCCCGCACTGGTCCTGGCTGAAGTGGTTGGCGCACATCGACATTCCCGGTGAGCTCGACGGGGTCGGACCCGCCCGCTTCATGTTCACCAACGCCGATGACTTGGTCGCGAAACTGGGTTCGGCCCTCGCCGACCGCCCGGCGTTCACCGGTGAGCCCGCCGCTGCGTTTCGTCACCTGCTGATCATCATCGACGACCCCGACTACGACCTGAACGCGTCGACGCTGGCGCTGGGCCGGGCCGGTGTCACCGTCGTGCACCGCAGCGCAACGGCGCCCAACCGTGAGCAGTATTCGGATCCGGAAAGGCCGATCCTGCGCATCACCGGCGCTGGCGGTCGAGTCGGTGCCATCGAGCGCTGGCAGACCGGCGGTTGGCAGCCCTACATCGACAACGCCGACGAATTGGGTGCCGACGAGGCGGCGCACCTCGCGCGCCAGTTGTCGCGCTGGGACTCCAACCCAAGCCACACCGGCCTGCGCTCGGCGGCCACCCGCGGTGCGACCTTCACCACGATGATGGGCATTCCGGATGCTTCGCAGCTGGACGTGCCCACGCTGTGGGCGCCGCGCCGCCGCGAGGACGAGTTGCGCGTTCCGATCGGGGTCACCGCGACCGGTGAGCCGCTGATGTTCGACCTGAAGGACGAAGCCGAGGGCGGCATGGGTCCGCACGGGCTGATGATCGGTATGACGGGCTCGGGTAAGTCCCAGACCCTGATGTCGATCCTCTTGTCGCTGTTGACGACTCATTCGGCAGATCGGTTGATCGTCATCTACGCCGACTTCAAGGGTGAGGCCGGCGCCGACAGCTTCCGCAACTTCCCGCAAGTGGTTGCCGTCATCTCGAACATGGCCGAGAAGAAGTCGCTGGCCGATCGGTTCGCCGACACGCTGCGCGGCGAGGTCGCCCGCCGGGAAACGTTGCTCCGCGAAGCGGGCCGCCAGGTGCAGGGCAGCGCGTTCAACTCGGTGGTGGAGTACGAGGCCGCCATCGCCGCCGGAAACGACCTGCCGCCCATCCCGACGCTGTTCGTCGTCGCCGACGAGTTCACCCTGATGCTGGCCGATCACCCCGAATACGCGGAGCTGTTCGATTACGTTGCGCGAAAAGGCCGCTCGTTCCGCATCCACATCCTGTTCGCGTCGCAGACGCTGGACGTCGGCAAGATCAAGGACATCGACAAGAACACCTCCTACCGCATCGGTCTGAAGGTGGCCAGCCCCAGCGTGTCTCGCCAGATCATCGGTGTGGAGGATGCCTACCACATCGAATCCGGCAAGGAGCATAAGGGCGTGGGCTTCTTGGTACCCGCCCCGGGAGCGACGCCGATCAAATTCCGCAGCACCTATGTCGACGGCATCTACGAGCCGCCCGTCAAGGCTAAATCATTTGTGGTGCCGTCTATTCCGGAGCCCAAGCTCTTCACGGCCGGCCGGGTGGAACCGGATCAGGACACCGTGATCACAACCCCGGAGGAAGACGAATTGACCGGGCCACCACGCAAGCTGATCGCCACCATTGGTGATCAGCTGGCCGGTTACGGCCCACGGGCGCCGCAGCTGTGGCTGCCGCCACTGGACGAGCCGATTCCGTTGAGCGCCATGCTGGCCCGCGCCGGCGTTCCGCCGCGGCAGTGGCAGTGGCCACTCGGCGAGATCGACAAGCCGTTCGAGATGCGCCGCGACCCGCTGGTGTTCGACGCCGCCTCGTCGGCCGGCAACATGGTCATCCACGGCGGTCCGAAATCGGGCAAGTCGACCGCGCTGCAGACGTTTATCCTGTCCGCGGCCAACCTGCACTCGCCGCGCGAGGTCACCTTCTACTGCCTGGATTACGGCGGTGGCAAGCTTCGGGCGCTCGAGGACTTGGCGCACGTCGGCAGCGTCGCTTCTGCGCTGGAGCCCGAACGTATCCGGCGTACCTTCGGCGAACTCGAACAGCTGCTGTTGTCGCGGCAGCGGCGAGAGGCGTTCCGGGAGAAGCATGGCGCCGCCCCCGACGACGGGTTCGGAGAGGTGTTTTTGGTCATCGACAACCTCTACGCCTTCGGCCGCGACAACACGGACCAGTTCAACACCCGAAACCCGTTGCTGGCCAGGGTCAGCGAACTGGTCAACATCGGCCTCGCGTACGGCATCCACGTCGTCATCACCACACCCAGTTGGCTGGAGGTGCCGCTGGCCATGCGCGATGGCCTCGGATTGCGGCTCGAGCTCAAGTTGCACGATCCACGGGACAGCAACGTGCGGGTAGTCGGTGCGCTGCGCCGGCCCGCCGAAGCGGTGCCCCACGATCAGCCTGGTCGCGGATTGACCATGGCCGCAGAGCATTTCCTGTTCGCCGCGCCGGAATTGGACCAGGTGGCCGCGCTCAACGCGCGTTACCCGGGCCTGGCCGCGCCGCCGGTGCGGTTGCTGCCGACCAACCTCGCGCCGGAGTCGGTCGGGTCGTTGTATCGCGGGCCGGAGCAGGTCGTGATCGGCCAGCGCGAGGAAGATCTCGCGCCGGTCGTGATCAGCTTCGTCGAGAACCCCCTACTGATGGTGTTCGGCGACAGCAAGTCTGGAAAGACCACGCTGCTGCGCCACCTCATCCGCACCGTGCGCGAACACTCCACGCCCGATCAGGTTGCGTTCACGGTGCTGGATCGGCGGCTGCACCTCGTCGACGAGCCGCTGTTCGCCGACAACGAGTACACGGCCAACATCGACCGGATCACCCCGGCGATGCTGGGCCTGGCCAATATCATCGAATCGCGCCGACCGCCGGCCGGACTGCCACCCGGGGAGCTGGCCCATTGGCGCTACGCGGGCCACACCCACTACCTGATCATCGACGACGTCGATCAGATACCGGATTCGCCCGCGATGAGCGGGCCCTACGTCGGGCAGCGCCCGTGGACGCCGCTGATCGGATTGCTTTCGCAGGCGGCCGATCTGGGGCTGCGGGTGATCGTTACCGCACGTGCCACGGGTTCGGGGCACGTCTTGATGACCAATCCGCTGCTGCGCCGGTTCAACGACTTGCAGGCGACCACGTTGATGCTGGCGGGTAATCCGCAGGACAGCGGCAAGATCCGCGGTCAGCGATTCGGCCGGTTGCCTGCCGGGCGGGCGATCTTGCTGGGCGACAGCGACGCTCCGACGTACGTGCAGTTGGTCAACCCGTTGGTCGGGGAGTCCGTGATAGAGGGCGCCACCGAAGGTTTCGCCCACTGATGTTTACGCAAGTCCGTAGAGAAGGACTAGGAAAGGAGTAACCATGACCCTGCGAGTGGTTCCCGAAGGTCTGGCCGCGACCAGCGCTGCGGTCGAGGCCCTGACGGCACGGCTGGCGGCCGCGCACGCGGCGGCGGCTCCGGCGATCACCGCGGTGGTGCCGCCGGCGGTAGACCCGGTATCGCTGCAAACGGCTGCCGGATTCAGCGCTCAGGGCCAGGAGCACTCCGCCATGGCGGCCCAGGGTGTCGAAGAGCTGGGCCGCGCCGGCGTCGGCGTCGGCGAGGCCGGCGCAAGCTACCTCGCGGGCGACACCGCGGCCGCTGCGACGTTCGGAATCGCGGGCGCCTGACAAATGACTGGCCCTCTGGCCCCCATAGGGTCCACTATCTGGATGGCTTTGCCACCCGAGGCGCATTCGGCGTTGCTCAGCGCCGGTCCTGGGCCGGGGCCGCTACTGGCGGCCGCCGGCGCGTGGACCGCGCTGAGCACCCAATACGCCTCGGCGGCAGCCGAACTCAGTGGGCTACTGGGGGAGGCCCAGGCCGGTGCCTGGGAGGGGCCAAGCGCCGAGCAGTATGTGGCGGCCCATCTGCCGTATCTGGCGTGGCTACAGCAGGCGAGCGCCGACAGCGCGGGTGCGGCCGCACAGCAAGAGGTCGCGGCCACGGCGTACACGGCCGCCTTGGCGGCCATGCCGACGCTCGCGGAACTGGCCACCAACCACACCGTGCACGGGGTGTTGGTAGCGACAAATTTCTTTGGCATCAACACCATTCCGATCGCGGTCAACGAGGCCGACTATGCGCGGATGTGGGTCCAGGCGGCCACCACCATGGGCACTTACCAGGCCGTCGCGGGCTCGGCCCTGGCCGCGTCGCCGCGCACCACGCCGGCGCCTCCCATCGTCAATCCCGGCGGCCAAACGAACAGCCTCGCGGCCAACGCCGCGCAGAACAGCCCTGGCGACTGGTTGCAGAACTTCTTCCAGCAGTTGTCCAAATCTCTGCAGGACTTCCTCCAGAACATCCAGCAGCTGTTGCAGAACCTGCCGGCGCTGCTGGCGGCCAACGGGCCGCTGCTGTTCTTCGTTGCCTACCAAGTGTTTTTCAACGCCGTCGGCTGGCCGACCTGGGGTGCGATCCTGACCGCGCCGTTGCTGATTCCGCTACTGCTGGGCATCGGGCTCGGTTCCCTGCTCACCACACCCGTTGACGTCGAGCCGGATGCCGACGCCGCCCCCGCCGTCGTGGCCCCCGTGCTGACGTCGAACAAACCGACCATGATGCCGGCGGTCGCGTTGGCCCCGACGGTGGCGACTCCGGCCGGGGCACCGGCCACCACGGCTGCCGCGGGCTCCGGTGCGCCCGCGGCGCCGGCGCCGGCGGCGGCGGCGACCAACTTCGCCTACCTGGTGGCCATGGGCGGTGACCCGGACGCGGGCGTCGGACCCACGTTGGGCGGCCGCGGCGGGGTCAAGGCTCCGGCGGCGACCATCCCGGCAGCGGGTGCCGCAGCGGCGAACCGCGCCGAGTCGCGCGCACGGCGCAGGCGGCGGGCCACGCTGCACGATCACGCCGACGAGTACGCGGACATGGACTCCGATTTCGGTGTCCCCCCCGATTTCGGCGACGAGGAGGAACTGGCCGCGGCCGTCGCATCCGCCCAGGGGGCGGGGCCACTCGGGTTCGCCGGAACCACGCGGCGACAGAAAGCCTTCCAGGCGGCCGGATTGACCAAGCTGGCCGAGGACGATTTCGGTGGTGGCCCACGCATGCCGATGGTGCCCGGCACGTGGGAGCAGGAAGCCGGTAACGGAGCACACCCAACCGAGCCCGGGAAAGGGGGTTAAGGCAGTCAGCCAGTGAAGGTGAATTACCGAAACCCCAATGGAAGCAACAGAAAGGAATCAGCATGAGTATGTTGGACGCTCACATTCCGCAGTTGGTAGCCGCACAGTCGGCCTTCAGCGCCAAGGCGGCGTTGATGCGCAGCACGATCAGCCAGGCCGAGCAGGAAGCGATGTCGGCGCAGGCGTTCCACCAGGGCGAGTCCTCGGCCGCCTTCCAGGCCGCGCACGCGCGATTCGTCGAGGTCGCCGCCCGGGTCAACACCCTGCTGGACATCGCCCAGGCCAACCTCGGTGACGCCGCCGGCACCTACGTGGCCGCGGATGCAGCCGCCGCGTCCGGTTACACCGCGTTCTGATCTCACCGCTAGCAACCGCGAAAGGACTTGTCATGTCGCAGATCATGTACAACTACCCGGCGATGTTGAACCACGCCGCCGACATGTCGGGCTACGCCGGCACCATGCAGGGGCTCGGTTCCGACATCGCCAGCGAGCAGGCCACGTTGTCCAACGCCTGGCAGGGTGACACCGGTATGACCTACCAGGTGTGGCAGGCCCAGTGGAACCAGGCGATGGAAAGCCTCGTGCGCGCCTACCAGTCAATGGCGAGCACCCACGAGGCGAACACCATGTCGATGCTGGCCCGCGACCAGGCCGAAGCCGCCAAGTGGGGCGGCTAGGTCGTGACTGAACGAACCTGATGGACCGAGCGCCCAACGCCGTCGAGCTGACGGTCGATCACGCTTGGTTCATCGCGGAAACGATTGGGGCGGGGAGCTTTCCCTGGGTATTGGCGATCACCTCGCCCTATCGTGATGCCGCGGAACGCAGCGCGTTCCTCGACCGTCAGAAAGCTGAGCTGACCGAACTGGGTCTGGTCTCAGAAGGCGGCCTGGTCAACCCAGCGGTCGCCGAGTGGATCAAAGTGGTGTGTTTTCCGCAGCGGTGGCTGGACATGCGTTACATCGGTCCGGCCAAGGACACCGGTGCGGAAGGCGACGCCGGGTTGCTGCGGGGCATCGTCGCGCAGCGCACCGGTGTGGCCGGCAAGCCGTCGATCACAGTGGTCGCGTTGCGCAGCGCGCAGCTCATCACGTTCACCGTCATGGACATCGACCATCCGCGCGCGCTCGTGCCGGTGCTCACCGTCGGTCTCGCGAACCGCGCGCCCGCGCGGTTCGACGAGTTCAGCATGCCGATGCGGGTTGGTGCCCGAGCCGACGAGCGACTGCGTTCGGGTGCCCCGCTCGCTGAAGTCCTTGACTACTTGGGTATCCCGCAATCGGCACGGAAGGTGGTGGAATCGGTGTTCGAAGGACCACGCAGCTACGTCGAGATCGTCGCCGGCTGCCGCTGCGACGGCCGGCACTCCACCACCGAGGTGGGGATGAGCATTGTCGACGCACGCGAGGGGCGGGTGCTGGTCAGTCCGTCCCTGGCCTTCGACGGCGAGTGGGTTTCGACCTTCGCGCCGGGAACACCGTTCGCGATCGCCGTCGCGATCGAACAACTGACCGCCCTACTGCCAGATGCCGGATGGTTCGGCGAACACCGGTTGGCCCGAGATTTTTCCGTACAAAACTCGTAATACGAAAGAAGAGAGAACGATGTTCCAGCAACGGCCACAACACTTTTCGGAGATCCGGTGACATCCGGAACCGTCATGCCGATCGTCCGTGTGGCAATCCTCGCGGACAGCAGGTTGACGGAAATGGCCTTGCCTGCGGAGCTGCCGCTGCGCGAAATCCTGCCGGCTGTCCAGCGTTTGGTGGTTCCGACCAACGGCGGTTCGGAAGACGGCGCCGCCTCGCGCGGTGCCGCCGACGTCGGTGCGGCGACCCAACTGAGCCTGGCCCCGATCGGTGGTGCGCCGTTCAGTCTGGACGCCAGCCTCGACACGGTCGGAGTCGTGGACGGCGACCTCCTGGCGCTCCAGGCGCTTCCGCTGGGTCCGGCGGCGCCCGGCATCGTCGAGGACATCGCCGATGCGGCCATGATCTTCTCGACTTCCCGGCTCAAGCCATGGGGCACAACGCATATCCGGCGTGGCGCTTTGGCCGCGGCGATCGCGGTGACGTTCCTGGTGACGGGGTTGTCCGTTACCTACCGGGTAGCCACCGGTGCGCTGCTGGGACTGGTCGCGGTCAGCGCCGTCGCCGCGGTGACCGCTACCGTCGGACTGCTGGTCACCGCTCGCTCGGCGCGCACCGGCATGACGCTCTCAATCGCCGCACTCGCTCCCATCGCCGCGGCGCTCGCGCTGGCCGTGCCGGGCAAGTTCGGCGCCGCCCAACTGACCCTGGCCGCGGCCGGTGTCACCGCGTGGTCGCTGATCGCCTTGATGGCGCCCAGCTCCGAGCGTGAACGCATCGCCGGCTTTTTCACCGCGACCGCGGTGGTCGGCGCCGGGGTGTTGCTGGCCGCCGGCGCCGAATTGCTCTGGCATCTCGAGCCGATCGCCATCGGCTGCGGGCTGATCGTGGCGGCATTGCTGGTCACCATCGAGACGCCTCAACTGTCTGCACTGTGGGCGCGCTTCCCGCTGCCGGTCATTCCGGCACCCGGGGACCCCACCCCGTCGGCGCCGTCGCTGCAGGTGCTCGAGGACCTGCCGCGCCGGGTCCGGATCAGCGACGCACATCAGAGCGGATTCATCGCCGGCGCAGTGCTACTCAGCGTCCTGGGTTCGGTAGTGATCGGCCTGCGGCCCGAGGCGCTCAGCGGCGCGGGTTGGTACGTAGTGGCGGCCACCGCCGCGACGTCGGTGCTGCGCGCCAGGGTGTGGGACTCCGCCGCCTGCAAGGCGTGGCTGCTCGCCCAGCCCTTCTTGGCCGCCGGCGTGCTGCTGGTGTTCTACACCTCCACCGGACGCTACGCCGCCGCCCTGGGCGCCGCACTGGTCGTTCTGGTGCTCGTATTGGTCTGGATCGTGGTGGCGATGAACCCGGGTATCGCCGCGCCGGAGAGCTACTCGCTGCCGGTGCGCCGGCTGGTGGGCTTTGTCGCGACCGGACTCGACGCGTCGCTCATCCCCGCGATGGCTTTCGTCGTCGGTTTGTTCGCCCTGGTGCTCAATCGATGATTCGGCCGGCATCAGCCTGCGCCGCAGCGGCATTGGCTTTGCTGCCCGCCGCCGCGACGTGGACGAGTGCGCCGGCATCCGCGATCAGCCCGCCGACGGTGGATCCCGGCGCCCCACCGCCCAGCGGCGCGCCGGGGCCCGGGCAGCCGATGGAGCAGCGCGGACCCTGCAGCACCTCCGGTGTCGTGCCGGGCAGCGACCCCGGTGCGATCACGCCCAGTCAGTCGATGCTGAATCTCCCTGCAGCATGGCAGTTCTCGCGCGGCGAGGGGCAGCTGGTGGCGGTGCTCGACACGGGAGTGCGGCCGGGGCCGAGGCTGCCCAACGTCGAACCGGGCGGCGATTTCGTCGAGACGACCGATGGGCTGACCGACTGCGACGGACACGGAACGTTGGTGGCCGGGCTCATCGCCGGTCAGCCCTCGCCCGACGATGGGTTCTCCGGCGTGGCACCCGCGGCGCGCGTGGTGTCGATCAGGACGACGTCGGCCAAGTTCTCGCCACGAACGCCGGGTGGTGATCCATTGATGGCGCAAGTGTCGGCCGAGGTGTCGACACTCGCCCGGGCGATCGTGCATGCGGCCGACCTCGGTGCGCGGGTGATCGATATCGGGTCGGCCACCTGCCTGCCCGTGGACCGACCGGTTGATCAGGCCGCTTTAGGCGCGGCGGTCCGTTACGCGGCGGTGGACAAGGACGCGGTACTCGTGGCCGGCGCGGGTGACAGCGGTGCGGGCGCCGGCGGCGCCTCGTGTGAGTCGAACCCGCTCACCGACTTGAGCCGCCCCAACGATCCGCGAAATTGGGCCGGTGTCACGTCGGTGTCCATCCCCTCGTGGTGGCAGCCGTACGTGTTGTCGGTGGCGTCGCTGACCCCGGACGGCCAGCCGTCGAAATTCACGGTGGCGGGACCGTGGGTGGGTGTCGCCGCGGCCGGCGAACGCATCGTGTCGATCGGCAACGCCGACGGCGGCGGACTGGCCAACGGCCTGCCTGACGGGCACCAGCAACTCGCCGCTGTCAGCGGAACCGGGTATGCGGCCAGCTACGTGGCCGGTGTCGCGGCGCTGGTCCGCAGTAAGTATCCCGACCTGAACGCCACCGCAGTGCAGCGTCGCATCACCGCAACCGCGCACAACGGCGCGCGTGAACCGTCCAACGTGGTCGGCACCGGCAGCGTGGATCCGGTGGCGGCCCTGACCTGGGAACTGCCCGCGGGTAACCAGCCCGGGGCGGCATCGGTGAAGCCGGTGACCGTGCCGCCGGCCCCCGCGCCCAAGGACACCAAACCACGGACCGTCGCGGTGGCCGGCACCGCCGCGCTGGCCGTGCTGGTCGCGGTGGCCGGCGCAGTCACCGCAATCGCCGCACGCCGACGAAAGGACCCCACCCCGTGAGCAAGCATCGGATACCGACTCCCGGGAGCGGTCGAATCACGTTGGCGCTGTTGGCCGTTGTGCCCGCGGTCATGGCCTACCCGTGGCGACCGCCGCGTGACTACTGGTTACTGGGCATCGCGGCCGCCGTCGTGATCGTGTTGTTCGGCTGGTGGCACGGTCTGCATTTCACCACCATCCTGCGCCGCCGAGTGGCGATGATCGGACGCGGTAACGCCGTCCCGGCGAGCACTTCCGACACGGCGGCAACCGCGCTGATTCGCCTCGGCACACCGGAGGATGACTCCGACGCGTTGCCGCTCCCGTTGATCGCGAGCTACCTCAATCGTTACGGCATCCGGGCCGACAAGATCCGAATCACCAGCCGCGACAACACCTCCGACCTGTCACGACGCGAGACCTGGATCGGTCTCACGGTATCGGCGCGGGATAATCTGGCTGCGCTGCAGGCCCGCTCACCGCGAATCCCGTTGCACGAGACCGCTCAGGTCGCGGCTCGCCGGCTGGCGGACCATTTGAGGGAGATCGGTTGGGAAGCCACTACCGTCGCCGCCGACGATGTCCCCCGGCTACTGACGTCCAACCCCCGCGAGAGGTGGCGGGGAGTGCAGCGCGGCGCCTCGGATTATCTTGCAGCATACGAAATTCGGGTGGACGACACACTGCCGGAGACCTTGGAGGCGATCCGGTCTTATCCCGCGCGCGAAACCTGCACGGCGTTGGAGATCGCCGGTGACACAGACCGGTTCACCGTCGCGGTGGCGTGTGCGTTCCAGACCGAGACCGCCCCGGATGGCAAACCGCCGGTCGGTGGGCTGACCCCGCAACGCGGAAACCACCTGCCGGCGTTGACGGCGCTGGACCTGTTGTCCACGCGTCGGCTGGACGGACACGCCGCAGCGCCGCAGAACCTGCTCGCGCAGCTGCACTGGCCCACCCTGCTCGGCGGAGCGCACCGCGCCTCGCCCGGCCAAACCGGCGACAACGCCGACACCGTCGAGGTGGTCAGAACATGACCTCCCGCAGGAAAGCGGTCATCCTGCGCAGGTAGTCCAACTGGCTGATGTGCAGCACGTGACTGCCCGGAAACCAGTGCAGCGCACATTGATCCCAGTGCTGCCATAGCTTGACGGCATGGTCGGGCGGCGCCATCCGGTCGCCGAGTCCGGTGATGATCATCCGGCGTTCCCGCGGCACCAGTGGCCGGTAGTTCAGCGGGCAGTGGTACGCCAGCCCGTCCGCGAGGTCGTCGTGGCTGATGTCGGATAACCGCAGACCCAGCCGCACCAGCTTGTTGGCCGGGAACCATTCGTCGAACAATGTCGCCGGGGTGACGACGGGGCAGTTGGGGATCACCGCCTCGAGCCGAGCGTCGGCCGAGGCCACCAGCGCCGAGGTGTAGCCGCCCAGTGAGATGCCGGTGAGCGCGATGCGGTCGACCCCGGTGTGGCGCAGATAGTCGATGATGGAGCGAAAGTCGTGCACGGCCTGTGCCATGGCCTCGGCGAAACCGCTGAGTCCACCGGCGAAATAGCCGAAACCGCTGAATGGTGAATATTTTTCGGCCCGCTTGCCGTGAAAGGGCAGTGTGTACATCAGTACGTCGTAGCCGGACTGGTAGTACCAGGGACACGAAAAGAACCGTCCGTTGGCCAGATAGGACGATCCCAAGAAGCCGTGGATCACGCACAGGGTGGGACGCGGCCCGTCGTCGTGGCGCCAATGCTGCGCCCGCACGGTGTTGTTGGCCCGCCAGGCGCCCCACTGCGGGCGCATGGCGGGGTTGACGGCGGTGAAGCTGCTGGGAAATGCGATGTTGTCGACCGTGCCGTGCGCGATCCACTGCGCCAGCGGGCTGGCCCGCCGCGATGCGACCCGGGGGATCTCGGTGGGTGGCGGAAAGGATCGCGCCGGGTCTTTCGCCGCCCCCATCTCCGCATAGAAGTCGAGGTTGTCGCGCTCGGTGGCGGAATGGGATTGCCGCAGCGTACTTGCCACCACGAACGGCGCCACCGTGCTGGAGAGCAGCGAGGCCACCCAGGTGCGCAGGGCCAGATCACCCAGGGCCGATGCCTCGACTACCATTCGCTGGCGGGGCGACAACGCCGAGCGAGGGGGTAGTCCGCCGGCGCCGGCCGGGAGATCGGCGCCGGAAACGTCGGGAACGGGGATGGGCGGGTCGATCGGATCTGAGTCGGGCGCCACGAACGCCGATGGTAGCCCGACGGCCACGGGCTTCCTGGGCGTTTTGTCCGTTTCGGTCAACGCGGTGTTATCCCGGGACCATCCGGGCCGCGTCGGCGCACCATAGGAGTTATACGGTTTGCTATCGGCCGGTTGCGGCGGCGCGAGGATCGGGAGGATCGACATGTGGGATCCGGACGTTTACCTGGCCTTCGCCGACCATCGCGGCCGCCCCTTCTACGACTTGCTGTCGCGGGTGGGTGCCGAGCGCGCGCGTCGCGTCGTCGATCTCGGTTGCGGTCCGGGGCACCTGACTAAGTACCTGGCCCGGCGTTGGCCCGACGCGGTGATCGAGGCGATGGACAGCTCGCCGGAGATGGTTGCCGCCGCGAAGGAACGCGGCATCGACGCCGTCACCGGTGACCTGCGCGACTGGAAGCCCAAACCCGACACCGACGTGGTGGTCAGCAACGCGGCCCTGCACTGGGTGCCCGAGCACGCCGACCTGCTGCTGCGGTGGGCGGGGGAGCTGGCGCCTGGATCGTGGATCGGTGTCCAGATGCCGGGCAACTTCGAGTCGCCGTCCTACGCCGCGGTGCGGGCGCTCGCCCGCCGGGAGCCGTATGCGAAGTTGCTGCGCGACATTCCATTTCGGGTTGGGGCGGTGGTTCAGCCCCCGGCGCATTACGCCAATCTGCTACTCGACGCGGGATGCAAGGTCGACGTCTGGGAGACGACCTATCTGCACCAGCTGACCGGCGAGCATCCAGTCCTGGAGTGGATCACCGGCACCGCGCTGGTTCCCGTGCGCGAGCGGCTCGACGACGACGCATGGGAGAAGTTCCGCGAGGAGCTGATCCCGTTGCTGCGGGACGCCTACCCACCGCGGTCCGACGGCGCGACGATCTTCCCGTTCCGGCGGGTGTTCGTCATCGCCGAGGTGGGCGGGTCGAGCCGTTCAGCCGGGTAACCCGGCAGCGCCCACCGGCCGCCGATCCCCGGCGCGGCAACGAATTTGGGTCAACGGTGACTAACGCTGCGTTGGCTTGCCTTCTTCGATGCCGCGGTCAGCGGCTATGGCCGAGCGGGGGGTCGGCTTCGACCGATGGATCTTCAGATACGTCTCGGTGTATCTCGCGGAAATGCGGGTGCCGGCGAACTCCGACGGGATGACATCACCGGTGCGTTGACGCCAATCGTGCAGTCTGACAGCAAGATCAGCTGCGACCTCATTCGCATCGGTTCGGTCATCGGCCAGCAGGTTGGTGGTCTCGCTGGGATCGGTGCGCAGATCGTAGAGTTCACGCTCGGGCCGCGGCGACTTGACGAACGGCGCGACGGCCCGCCCGGACGGGCTTTCCTCGATGTCCAGCGGCAGATCGAGCAGCGGGCGGGGCACGTAGTTCTCGATGTAGCTGTAGTCCTTGGTGCGGATCGCGCGGATCGGGTCGAACGAGTCGTGGTAGGTCTTCGTGGTGTAGACGTGATCGCGCACCGGTGGTGTGGTCGGCGGATCCGGTTCCAGCAGCACGGACGCGTGTGATACACCGTCGACATCGACCGGAGTGTCAATCCCCAACAGCCCCAACAACGTCGGGACCAAGTCGACGGCGCTGAACAGCTCGTCGTAGATGCGTGGACCCACCGCCCGGTTGGTGGGCGGACGGATGATCATGCCGATGCCGGTACCGGCGTCATACAGCGTGGATTTCGCCCGGGGAAACGCCGGGCCGTGATCGGTGAAGAACACCACCCAGGTGTTGGCGTCCAAACCGGTGTCGGCCAGCGCGTCGAGCAGTCGCCCCACGGCGGCGTCGGCGGTGCTGATGGCCCCGTAGAAGTCGGCGAGGTCGCCGCGCACCTCGGGGCTGTCGGGCAGGTAGTCGGGCGGATCGACCTGCGCGCTGTCCGCCGGCGTGTAACGGTCGTGCGGATAGGGCCGGTGGGTCTCGAAAAACCCGGCGGTCAACAAAAATGGCTGTCCGACAAGGCCTTCGGCGCTTTGCCGCAGCCATTCGTCGGCCTTGTCGGCGACGTAGTCACAGTAGGAGTTCGACACGTCGAACTCGTCGAATCCTAACCGCTTCGGGTAGGAGGTCTCATGCTGCATACCGAAAAGCGCTGAATACCAGCCCGATTCAGACAAGATTTGAGGCAGGGTCCGGATGCCGTCACGGTATTCCCAGCCGTGGTGGGCCAGCCCGATGAGGCCGTTGTTTTGCGGGTAGCGACCGGTGAACAGCGATCCGCGCGACGGCGAGCACAGCGGCGCGGTGGCGTGCGCGCGGGTGAACAGGATGCCCTCGGCGGCAAGGCGGTCCAGCCGCGGGCTCGATACGTCGGAGTGGCCGTAGGCGCCGAGGTAGCGCCCCAGGTCGTGCCAGTGCACGATCAGCACGTTGTCCAAAGAGCCCGTATTCCGGTTTTGTTCCGCTATCTCCAATGGCGTCACCTCTCACATTGCCTTGCGACCGGCGACGTTACCGCAACCTCCCCGCGGGATTCCTGAGTGCTGTTGCGTCAGGGCGTCGGCAACTGACCCCATCGGTTCTCGCAGACGAACTCCGACAACGGTCGCCCAACGGTCCAGCCGTCCAGTTCCAGCGCCGGCCGATCGGGAAATTCGGGTACCGGTCCCAGGCACAGGATGGCCACGGGCTCGGCGCCCGACGGCATCCCGAGCAGCGCCGCCAGCCGTTGCGGATCGAAAAGTGACACCCAGCCCATCCCGAGGCCCTCGGACCGGGCCGCCAGCCACAGGTTCTGGATCGCGCACGACACCGACGCCAAGTCCATCTGCGGTAGCGTTCGCCGACCGAAGACGTGCGCGTCGCGGCCGTCGCCCAGCGCCACCACGAACAACTCGGCGCACTCGAGGATGCCCTCCACCTTGAGCGCCAGGAACTCGTCGGATCGCTCGCCCAGGGCTTCCGCGGTGCGCGGACGCTCCTCGTCGACCAGGGCATGAATGCGTCGCCGCAGCGAGGCGTCGGTGATCCGAATGAAGCGCCACGGCTGCATCAGCCCGACGCTGGGCGCCGCATGCGCGGCCTGCAGCAGGCGCGCCAATACGGCCTCGTCCACCGCCGCACCGGGAACGAATCGGCGCATGTCACGACGCTCGTAGATGACGCGATAGACCGCCCGCCGCTCATGCGAGCTGAATGCGTCACCGGTCACGTCTGCCATCGTAGGAAATCGGCGTTAGCGTTGATCGTGCCTTGCCCCCAAGGCCCCCGGGAAGGGAGTGGTTTTGAAGTGAAGCCTTCCGATGTGCTCGATCAGCTGGCTGCCGAGCCCAGCGCCGGCCGCGGTTACGGCGAGCCCTATCAGACCCCGGACGGCACCACCGTCATCGTGGTCACCAAGCCGCTGGGGGTGTTCGCCATCCGTGACGGGCAGGCCACCTGGACGCCGGCCGTCGACAACGGCCGGATCGCGCTGATCGGGGTGATCACCGGCCTGCTGGCCGCGGTAATCGGCACCCTCGCGGTGCTGCGGCAGCCGCCCTGGCCGCGGATCACGATCAGGGACTATAGGTAACCCCGACCGCGCGGAACACGTATTCCGGCGGCATGTCGAACGCCAGCGACCGCCGGGGCAGGCGGCTGAGAACATCGTCCGGAATGGTCACCTTGTAGTGCAGCGACAGTTCGCCGGTGAACTTTTTGTCGACTCGGGAGACGTCGGCGTTGACCTGCAGTCCGGTCGGCGATATCTCCACCTGCGCCCCTCCTGTCTGCGGCGCGTCCCAGCGCACGTTGACGGTCGGGCCGGCCAGCCGGGGCAGCATGGACAGCGTTGCCAGCACCCGCTCCGAGGTGAAGACCAGCGAACCCGTGTAGCTGGCGACGCTGTGCGGCAACCGCACGCCCGGGATAGTGCCGCTGAATCGGCGGGTCACGGCTACATAATCGGCGAGGTAGATCAGGCCTTCCGACTCGACCTCGGCATGCAGCTGGTCGGGCAGCTTGCCGATGCCGAACAACCTACGGACGAAGACGGCCATATCGACAGTATGACGCGGCCGCGACTCCGAGGGGGCGGGCCGCACGGTGACGGCGAAGGCGGTGCTGGTATCGGTTGGTCATGACTCGCCCCCGGACACCGGTGGCCGCCTTGATCGCCGCGTTGGCCGCCACCGTGTATGCGGCGATGTGGGTCGGCTACCGCCAACACTGGAATTGGCTGTACCGGACGGATTGGTCCTTGCTCAACGCGGCTCGCGACCTCGCGCTCAAACATCCGCTGTGGCTTCGCTTTTGGGAAGTCGTGTCCTATGCGGTGGGCCCCGTCCCGATGTCCGTGCTGGGCGTTGTGATGACGGTGTCCGCCCTGGTGCTGCGCAATCTGCGGGCCGCGCTGGTGCTGGCTTTCGCGTGCGGGCCGCTCAACGAGTTCGTGACCGCGGCGGCCAAGGCGCTGGTCAACCGTCCCCGGCCGCCAAGCATGTTGGTCGCCGCGCCCTCGACGTCCTTTCCGTCCGGGCATGCGCTGGAGGCGATGGCCGCGCTGCTCGCCGTGTTGTGCTTTTTCTTTCCGATGCTGCATCGGATGGCCCGCGGCATCGCGGTCGCGGTGGTGACGGTGGCGCTGGTGACGGTCGGCATCGCCCGGGTGGCGCTCAACGTGCATTACCCGTCCGACGTGCTGGCCGGCTGGTCGCTGGGATACCTGTATTTCCTGTTGTGTCTGTTGATTTTCCGGCCTTCGATGAAGCGACTCGTCAGCCCGCGGCGTGCGACCGAAACCGCCGCAGTTCCTTAACAACGCCGTCCCGGTGCATGTTTGATCACGACGCGGTGACCCAACCGCGGCTAAACATTTACTTGACCCTGAGGACGTGCCCGTTCGACGATGGAGCGCATGCACCGACTGCTCACTTCGCTGTGCGTCGCGGCGTGCGTAATTCTCGCCTCGGTGGTGCTGGCGCCGACCGGTGCGGCCGCGGGCGCCCCGTGGTTCGCGAACTCGGTTGGCAATGCGACCCAAGTGGTTTCGGTGGTGAGCACCGGCGGTTCCAACGCGACCATGGAGATCTTCCAGCGCACCGGCACCGGTTGGCAGTCGCTGCGGTCCGGCATTCCCACCCACGTCGGTTCGGCGGGAATGGCACCGCAGGCCAAGAGCGGTGTTCCGGCCACCCCGATGGGCGTGTACAGCTTGGACTCCGCGTTCGGCACGGCGCCGAATCCAGGCACCGGGTTGCCCTATACCCAGGTGTCCGGTGCCAATTACTGGTGGAGCGGCGACGACCACAGTCCCACGTTCAACACCATGCAGGTGTGCCAGAAGGCGCAGTGCCCGTTCAACACCGGTGACAGCGAGAACCTGCAGATCCCGCAGTACAAGCACGCCGTCGTGATGGGCGTCAACAAGGACAAGACCCCGGGTGGTGGAGCCGCGTTCTTCTTTCACACCACCGACGGGAAGCCCACCGAGGGCTGCGTGGCGGTGGACGACGCTCAGCTGGTGTCGATCATGAAATGGCTGCGGCCGGGCGCGGTCATCGCCATCACGAAGTAGCCTTCAGTCCGCGGCGACGGCGCGACCGGGTTTGAGCGTGAAGTTCAGGCCCTCCAAAGACATTGTGGCGTCATAGGTTCGGTCGTAGCCGGTGCCGCTGATCTTCCAGCCCGCCTCGGTGCGACGGTAGGTGTCGCGGTAGAAGGCGGCCCCGATCAACATGAAGTTGAAGTCGGCGACTATAACGCGGTCTTGCAGATACCAACTGCCCGTTGCGGTGTCGCCGTCGACAGTGATGTCCGGATGCGTCACCCGGTGTTCGGTGATCACGTTGGAAGGCAGCGAGGTACGCATGTACTCCACCAGGTCGGCACGGTTGGTGAAATGCAGCTCGTTGCCGATCGACGGCCCGTAGTCGGCCTTGATGTCCTCGGCCAGGGTGTCGGTGAAGTCGTCCCAGTGCTTGGTGTCCAGCGCGCGCAGATACCGGTATTTGACTTGCTTTATCGCTTCGATGTCGGCGAGGTCGTCGAGGGTCACCAGGTCATTGCAGCACACGGGTGACCATGTCGACGAGGGCACGTCGTTCCAGGCTCCAATCGATCGCGGTCCCGGTGACCATCTGCGCCAGCACCACACCGCGCAGCGTGGCCCAAATGACTTCCGCCACACCGGCATGCGCGGGATCCGTGCTGATCAACCTCCCCAGCTGGCCGACCGCGGCATTCATGTCGAGCAGGTGGCGGCGCGAGGACGGGTCCGAGCCGCCGCGGGTTTCGCGCAGGATTTCGAAGGCGGCCATCGACGTCGGGCTGCTGTAGCAGCTCCAAGCTGTGTCCACGACCACCTCGATGCGCCTGCGCAAGGGGAGCTCGCTGACGTCGGCCGACGACAGGCTGTCGACGAGCCGGGCCACCCCGTCGTCCACCACGGCCATCAGCAGGCCGTTGCGATCACCGAAGTGGTACTGGATGACCCCCCAGGTCACGCCCGCACGTTCGGCCACGTGCTTGGCGGTGGCCGCGGAGAATCCCTCCTCCACGATGCAGCGCACGGTCTCATCGATGATCTTCGCCCGAGTGTCATCGCCGCGCTTGCGTGGCGCGGTGGTCCGCCGGGTGGGGCGAACCCGGCGATCGGGCGTCTGACCGGCGACTACGTGCATTGTTGACTTTATAACATAGCCAAGTCTATTTTTGGGACGTGAGCGGCCCCTCGCGATACGCGCAATTGTCCCGCGACGAGCTCGTCGTCTTGGTACCCGAATTGCTGCTGATCGGTCAGCTGATCGACCGATCCGGAATGGCCTGGTGCATCTCCGCTTTCGGCCGCGAGGAGATGATTCAAATCGCCATCGAGGAGTGGGCGGGCTGTAGCCCGATCTACACCCGGCGCATGCAGAAAGCGCTGAACTACGAGGGCGACGATGTGGTGACGATCTTCAAGGGCCTACAGCTCGACATCGGGGCCCCGCCGCAATTCATGGACTTCCGCTACACCGTTCACGATCGCTGGCACGGCGAATTCCGCCTCGACCACTGCGGTGCCCTACTCGACGTCGAGCCGATGGGCGAGCAGTACGTGTTCGGCATGTGCCACACCATCGAGGACCCGACCTTCGACGCCACCGCGATCGCGACCAATCCGCGTGCCCAGGTGCGCCCGATCCACCGCCCGCCGCGGACGCCGGCGGACCGGCACCCGCACTGCGCATGGACCGTCATCATCGACGAGTCCCATCCCGAAGCGCAAAGCATCCCGGCACTCGACATCGTGAGCCGAACACGCGCCGCGACTTGGGAACTCGATCCCGTCGACCCCGAAGATGAGGGACAGGCGGATTACTCGGGGCCGTTGCTTTCGGATTTCGACTTCGCCGCGTTCTCGCATTCGGCGCTGGTCCGGATGGCCGACGAGGTATGCCTGCAGATGCACCTGCTGTACCTGTCGTTCGCGATCGCGGTGGCCGCGCGAGCCGCCAGCGACGACGAAGCCGTCGGCGTGCGCACCCGCGGCTTGATCGGCATCGCGGGCATGGCCGCCGAGCGCATCCACCGCGCACTGAAACTTCCGAGCGGAATCGACGGTGTGCTGCGCGTCCTCGAACTGCACCCGCTGCTGAATCCCGCGGGCTACGTTGTCGCCGAGACGGAATCGAACCGGCTGCGTGTGCACGCATCGCCGGCCCATGACGACGGATCCTGGATCTCGCTGTGCTCGCCGCAATCCGTGCAGCCGCTCCAGGCGATCGCCACCGCGGTGGACCCGCACGTCGAGGTTCGAGTTAGCGGAACGGCCACCGACTGGACGGCCGAACTGGTTGAAACCGAGACCGCCACCGAGGAGCTGCCAGAGGTTTCGGTGGTCAGAGTGAGTGGGGGCTCGACCTTCCAGTTCGAGCCCAGGCATTCGCTGCCGCTGACGGTGTTGTAGCGAAAGGCTTTTTGTCAAGGGGTTTTCGGTACCGCTTCGGTGACGCAAGCGCATCGAGCGGATACCAATGACATTGCGAAGCATCGGCTTTCCGCGTGTCCGCGGCTATGGTTAACGCTGGCCACCGACCCCTATAGACGAAGGTTTCGCTCTATGTACGACCCACTCGGGTTGTCGATCGGGACCACGAACCTGGTCGCTGCGCGTAATGGAAGCCCACCGGTTAGCCGCCGGTCTGTGCTCACCCTTTACCCGCACTGTGCACCGAAAATCGGTGCACCCGAAGAGAACCCGTACCTAACCGAGCCTGGCGTACCGATGAGGGGCTTTATCGAGCGCATCGGTGATTCCGTTGCGCTGGTGTCACCCGACGGTTCCGCGCATGACCCGGAACTGCTCACGGTGGAGGCACTGGACGCGATGGTGCTCGCGGCCGGCGCTGACGCCGCGTGCTCGGAAATTTCCATCGCCGTGCCGGCGCATTGGAAACCCACGACGGTACAGGCGTTGCGGGACGCGCTGCGAACCCATCTGGGCTTCGTGCGCAGCGGTATGGCGCCGCGGCTGGTCAGCGACGCGATCGCGTCACTGACCGCGGTGAAATCCGAGCTCGGCCTTCCCGACGAGGGTGTGGTGGGTCTGCTCGACTTCGGCGGCAGCGGTGCCTCGGCCACCTTGGTCAATGTCGCTGGCGACTTCGAACTCGTCAGCGCCACCATGCGTTACGCCGCGTTGTCCGGTGACGAGATTGATCAGGAGTTACAGCTGCGTGCCTTCGAGGAGCTGGGGCATGGCAGCGGCCTCGACCCGGCCAGCACCGCCGGTGTCGGGCAGCTCGTGGAACTGAAGGAACAATGCCGCGTGGGCAAGGAGCGGCTCTCGACCGACATGACCACCGAAATCATCGCGGTGCTGGGCGGGCGCAATTGCAGCTTGACTTTGACGCAAGACGACCTCGAAGAGATGATTCAGGATCGGCTGACCGGCTTCATCTACGCCTTCGACGACATGCTGGTGCGCTATCGTACGAGTTGGTCAGACCTCGTCGCAGTGGTCACGGTCGGTGGGGGAGCACGCATTCCGCTTGTCACCGAACGGCTTTCGATGCATGGCCGGATGCCGATCCTGACGCCGTCGCAGCCGGCCCTGGCCGCGGCCAGCGGGGCACTCATCCTGGCTTCGCGCGGCGGCCAGCTGGATCTGCGCACGCGGACGTCTATCGGGCTGCTCGCCTCGGCCGACGCCGCCGGTGACGTGGTCGACCTGGGTGCCGGCGATGTGCTGGTGATCGATGATGAGGCGCTTACCGATCGCGAATTAGCTTGGTCGCAAACCGAATACCCCGGCGACCTCCGCATGCGGTTCGGTGGGGAAACTTACGACGAGGACGGTCCGGCGGGCTGGTCGATGCGGCTCAATGTCATCGAACCGCCGCGGGAACGGCGGCCGTGGCTGCGCCTTCGGTTCTCCCAGTTGATCATCGGTATGTCGGCCGTGGTCGCCATGACAGCGATCGGCGGCGTGGCCTACACGCTGACCGGGATAGAAAACCGTCCGGCCCCGTCCGCACCGCCCTCGGTCGCGCCCCTTCCGGCGCCACCGGCCAACTCGGTGGCGCCGCATCCGGCCGCGCCCCCGCCGCCCACCGCGGTACCGCCGCCCCCGCCGCCGAGCGCGCAACCCATTCCCAGCCCGGCCCCGTCACCGCCGCCCCCGCCCCCGCCGCCGTCACCGCCGCCCCCGCCGCCGCCCGCGGTGGTCACCACCGCGCCGCCGGCGCCCGTCTACACCCCGAGGCATACGGCACCGCCGTCGAGCGCGCCGCCGACGACCGCGCCGCCGACGACCACGCCGCCGCAACCGGCGGTCACCACGACGGTGACGCCGCCTTCGATGGAAACCACCACACCGCCGCCTCCGCCGCCGACAACCACCACTACGACGGTGCCGATGACGACGGAATGGATCCATGTTCCGCTGCTGCCGGTTCCGATTCCGGTTCCGGTTCCGCAGCAGCAGGCTCCCGCGACTCCGCAGTATCCGCAGTACCCGCAGTACCCGCAGTACCCGCAGTATCCGCAGTACCCGGAGTATCCCCAGTACCCGGGGAACGCGCAGAATCCGTACTTCGGGCCGGGGTATTAGCGTCCTTCCTGCTTACGCGCATCGCCTGCGCGACTAGCCACACGCGCGTAACGTTTATGTCACCAAGTTCGGGCGGGGATCATCCCGTCATGCCCTCGCTGAGGGCGTTGAAAAGGACCTTGGAGGCGTTACGTGGACATCGTGCTTGGGGTGTCGATGGCTCCCAGGACAGTCCGCCTGGTGGCTATCGAGGGCCAAAATGCTGACGGCGTGACCGTCGAACAAGAAGAGTTCGAGGTTGGGGCCGCAGGAAATTCGGTCGATTCGCCGGCCGACGCTGTCGATCAGGTGATCGATGCGATCATCGGCAGCCGCGAAGGCGTGTTGGAGGGCGGTCACCGATTGACCGCCACCGGGGTCACCTGGAGTGATCCTGCCGGCGTCGGCGCGCTGCGGGAGGCGATTGCCGGCCACGAGCTGGACGGCGTGATGTTGGTCGCACCGTTGCTCGCCGCGGCCGTGCTGGCCCAGACCGTGGGTTATGCGCTGGGCTACGAACGCCTCGCGATGCTGTTCGTCGAACCGGCGAATGCGACGCTGGCCGTTGTCGACGTCGCCGACGGCTCCATCGTCGATCTGCACCGGCGCCAGATCGGCGACGGTAGCGCGGGAGGCCTTGCCGCCGAACTGGCGGCGATGGTCTCCGGTCTGGACGCTCGTGGCTCCCGGGCCGACGGGGTGTTCCTGATCGGCTGCGGAACCGACATCGTGGCGCTGAAATCCACGCTCGAGGCCGCCACCCCACTCCCGGTCACCGGCCCCGAAGAGCCGGACATGGCATTGGCCCGCGGCGCGGCGCTGGCCTCGGCGAACGCCCCGCTGTTCGCATCGTCGACCGCCGCCCTGGCCTATGCGCTGGACCCTGGCACCGGGGAGCTGAGTCTCCCCGCGATCAGCCCGACCTACCTGGACGACTGGGACGATGCCGACGTCGGCACCGACGCGCGGGCCTACAGCGCCGTCCCGGACTACGACGAGAGGCCTCCAGGCCGGCCCAGGTCCATGCTGCTCGCGGGTAGCGCCCTGGTCGGCATCGTTGCCGCGATCGGCGGGGTGGTGCTGGTGACGTTGACATCGGATCGCCCGGGGTCCGACGGTCGGCACAATCCGGGCGTCAGCGTCGCCACGCCGGCCGTCCAGCTGCCGGCGGCCCCGCCGAGCAACCCGCCGCAGGCGCAGCTGCCCGCCCCGAGCGCGGCGCCACCTCCGCCGGCGCCCCCGCCGAGCCCGTCCGAGGTGGCCGCCCCGGCGCCCGCACCGTCGACGGTGCAGCAGCCCGCACCGCAGACCGCGGTCACTCCGCCGCCCGCGGCACCGGTCCGTCGTGCCCCCGCCCGGTCGGTGCCGCAGTACGTGCCGCCACCCGTCCAAGAGGCGGCGCCGCAGCACGTGCCGCCGCCCGTCCAAGAGGCGGCGCCCCCGCCGGCCGCGGTGCCCGCGCCCGCACCGGCCGCACCACCACCGCCGCCGCCCGCGGCTCCCCCGCCCGCGGCGCCGCAGCTGCCACAGCAGCCGCCGGTGACGATGTATCTGCACTTCCCGTTCGTCACGGTGCCGATCCCGATCACCCCACCGCCGCCGCCTGGGCAGTAAGCACGTGGCAAACCACCTCCACTGAGCGCACACTGGCAGTTACGAACAAGCGCCAGGGAGGTCGCGTGGGCGAGCACAGTGGATTCGGATTCGATCCCGAAGAGTTCGATCGAATGATCAGGGAAGGCAGCGAGGGGCTGCGCGACATTTTCGAGCGGGTCAGCAAGTTCGTGGTCGCTCCCGGCGCCCGCGCGGGGTGGTCCGCCGTTTTCGATGACCTGTCGCGGCGCCCGCGCGGTGCCCCCGAAACCGCGGGCGAGGCCGGTGAGGGCGTGTGGGCCATCTACACGGTGGACGCCGACGGCGGCGCGCGCGTCGAACAGGTCTATGCGACCGAACTCGACGCGCTGCGGGCGAACAAGGACAACGTCGATCCCAAACGCAAGGTGCGGTTCTTGCCCTACGGCATTGCGGCCAGCGTCCTCGATGACGACGACACCGAGAGCGTCCGCGGCGGCGACGACACCGAAGAGCCTGCATAACAGTCGGTTAGCTCAGCCCTGCTCCACCACGTTGGACCCGCCGGAGTTGCTGATCTTCGGCGCGCCCGAGCGGTAGGTGACTTTATTGTTGAAGCCGGACGCCTCGATGCTGTCGACGGCCTCGACCGTGACCGAATTCTGGACTCCGGACACCGACAGGCGGGTGCAATGGCCGGTGATGGTGACCGTGTTGGATACCCCGCTGACGCGGACGATGTTGTCGTTGCAGGCGATGGTCCGGTTCTCGTTGATACCGGCGACGCTGAGTTCGGAGCCCGGGGGTGCGGCGGGCGAGGTCGACGGCGAGGGTGATGTCCGGCGGGTGGTCGATGGGCCGGGACTCGTCGAAATGTTCGGTGAGCTGAACGTTTTGGAGATGGTCGGCGGCGAGGCGATGACCGACTTCACGCCGGAAAGCTGGTGTGCGGCGAATGCCGCGATGCCACCGGCGAGGGCCAGTACGCCGATCACGACGACGGTGCCGAGGATCCACCAGACGCGGTTACTCGAGGGGCGTTGCTGGGGCAACCCGGGCATCGGTCCGCCGTAGGTCCACGGGGTCGGCGGCCCGGGTGGCGCGCCGGACGTGCCGGGCTGAGAGTACTGGCCGGCGGCCTGCGAGCCGCCCTGCTCTGACGCCCGCGCCGCATCGGCGAGCGGGCGCTCGAGTTCCCGGATCCGGTCTTCCGGGTCTTCGTTTGCTGCCATGCATTGAATATGCCATTCGCTTCTGGCTTTTCGGGCCGTTCGGTAGTTTTTACGATCGTGCCCGATTTGCCGAATCGCCAGGTCCTGTTGCGTCGCCGTCCCTGCGGGCTGGTCCAACCGGAGGACACGGAAGTGGTCACCACGCCGGCGCCGGAACCCGCCGAGGGCGAGGCGCTGTTGCGCACCACCTACGTCGGCATCGACGCCGCCGCCCGCACCTGGCTCGACGACCAGCCCAGCTACCTTCCGCCGGTACAGCTGGGCGAGGTCATCCGCGCGGCCGGCATCGGCGAGGTGGTCGCGTCGCGGTGCGACGCGTACGCCGTCGGCGACGTCGTCACCACGTTGACCGGTTTCCAGGAGTACGCGATCATCCGCGACGACCTGTTCAGCACGCCGATCCCGGGCGAGAACGACCAGCTGGCGATCATGTCCGTCTACGGGCCGACCGGCGCCACCGCCTATTTCGGGATGACCGACATCGGCCGGCCGCAGCCGGGAGAAACGGTGGTGGTGTCGGCGGCCGCGGGCGCCACCGGATCGGTCGCCGGCCAGATCGCAAAGATCGCCGGCGCCCGGGTGGTGGGCATCGCAGGCGGTCCGCAGAAATGCCGGGCGGTGGTGGAGGATTTCGGGTTCGACGCGTGCATCGACTACAAAAACGAAGACATCGCGGCGGCGCTGAAAAAGCACTGCCCGCAACGCGTCGACGTCTACTTCGACAACGTGGGCGGGCCCATCCTCAACGCCGTGCTGGGCCGGCTGGCCGCCCGCGCGCGCGTCGTCCTGTGCGGCGTCATCTCCAGCTACCTGACCGGGGAGCATCCCGGGCCGGCCAATTACGTGAACCTGCTGTCGAAGACCGCCCTGATGCAGGGGTTCAACGCGCTCGATCAGTGGGGCCGCTTCGACGAGGCATTCGCCGCGCTGCGCCGGTGGGAGGCCGAAGGCCGACTTCACCACCGGCAGACCATCTTTGAGGGCATCGAGTCGTGTGTCGATGCCCTCAATGGCCTGTTCACCGGCGTCAACGTGGGCAAGACGCTGGTCAGGCTGAGCGAACCCAGTTCGCGTTAGGAACCACCAAGCTCCTCGATGCCGTCGGGCCGGTCGATGTCAACCAGATTGATGATTGCGGCGTGAAATTCCTGGAAGTGCGCCCTGCGGCTGCTATCGTCGCTTGTTTATGCCAGGGGGATGGCGACGACGGACCGACGCGCGGGTCGTGAGCGGGAACGCCGCGCGTGGATCGGGTGCGCGCATCGCGCGCCGAGCTCCACCGCGGGATGCGTGTCACCCCACCGCGTGGTTTCATAGCACCGTTTGCGAGAGTTGCCTGGGGAGAGTTCGCCGGGCTTGACGAGCCGGCTTTAAACGATTGGTGGTTTAGATGGATCGTCGCAGCATGATGTTGATGTCGGGCCTGGGCATGATCGGGGCTGCGATGCGCTTGCCGGGTGCCTGGGCTACGCCGTCGGCGCCCGAAGCGCCGCCGTCCGCCGGGGGCGGGCCCTTCATCTTCGCCGACGAGTTCGACGGTCCGGCGGGTTCGGCTCCCGATCCGGGCAAGTGGACCATCCAGACCTGGCAGGACGACGTGTTCCCGCCGGTCGCGGGGATTTATCGCGACGACCGCCGAAATGTGTTCCAAGACGGGAACTCCAACCTCGTTTTGCGCGCCACCCAGGAAGGGGACACCTACTACGGCGCCAAACTGCGGGGCAACTTCCGCAGCATGATCAACCAGACTTGGGAAGCTCGAATAAAGCTGAACTGCTTGGACCCGGGCCTTTGGTCCGCGTTCTGGGGTGTCAACGAGGATCCGCTGCCAGACGGCGAGGTTGACCTTTTCGAGTGGTACGGCAATGGCTCGTGGCCTCCGGGGACGACGGTGCACGCCGCGTCGAATGGAAAGACGTGGGAAGGCAAGTCGATCCCCGGCATGGTCGACGGCAACTGGCACACCTGGCGAATGCACTGGGGCGAGGAAGGGTTTGAATTCGCCCGAGACGGGGCGCAGTACTTCAGCGTTCCGAACAAACCAATACACGTCCACGGCGGCGCTCCCGACGACTTCCGGTGGCCGTTCAACAAACCCGGCTACTGGCTGACGCCCATGTTCACCCTCGCAGTCGGTGGGGTCGGCGCCGGCGATCCCGCGGCGGCGACCTACCCGGCCGACATGCTCGTCGACTGGATCCACATCTGGTGACTATCGCTGCGCCTTGAGCACCTGAACCAGGTTGAACTGCCAGCGTTCGACCAGCCGGAAGCCCAGGTCGTGCGGTACCGCGAAGGCGGTGCTCGCCCAATAGACGGGGCCGGGCGGCAGCGCGGCGCCCTGCTCGTGCGCCGGCTGGGACGGGTCGGCCTGGGTGATGATCCAGACGACGCCGCACTGGCTCAACGGTCTGGCCACCACCTCGGGGATCAGATTCGTGTCGAACACGTCGTTGCGGTCGGTCGCCCGCTGCCACAGCGTGAGGTCGATGAGCTTGCGATAGGCGTCCGGACGCGCCGCCATCAGCGGGCGCATGGGAGCCGGCATGAACGTCACCGTGTCGTTCACCAACAGGCAATCGCCTGGCGCCGCCTTCGCGTTGACCAGGTCGGCGACCTGACTATAGTCCATGCCGTATTTTGCGTACGGGTTACGTTGCACCCGAACATAATTCGGTGCTGCGGCGACTGCGAAAAGGCCGACGAGGGCAGTGGTCACCCACGGCTTGGCGGTCACCGCTCCACCGCATACGCCGAGTATCAACGCCAGCGCGGGTGCGGTGAAGCACAAGTAGCGCGGCGTGTAGATCGAATGAACCAGCGCCGAATACGTCACGATCGCTGCCGTCGGTGCCGCAAGCCACCCCGTCGCGAGCACCAGTAGTTGGCGTTGCGACTCGGCCAGGCGCGCGCACCCGCTGAGCCACAACACGATTGCCGCGCCGATCAGCAGCGCCGCCAGCACTGCGAATGGCGGGCACCGTTCGAAATACTGCTGCATCAGCACGTCTTCGATGGTGCGGTGACCGATGGGTGCGACCCAACTGATCTGGTGTGCCTGCCCGGCGACCGTCGTCAGGAACGGCGACAGCGCGGCCACCGCAGCGGCCGACGCGATCGCGAAGCCCAGCAGCGTCATTCGGCTCCGGTGGTACACGCCGACGAATACGGCATATGCCACCAGCAGCAGCGCGAGGTAGGCGTCGAGCCCGATCGAGCCGGCCAGCGCGACGGCATACGACACCCACAGCCACACGCTGTCACGGCGCGCGGCGCAAATGAGCAGGACGGTCAGCCACGCGGCGGCCATCATCGACATCGCATAAGGGCGAGCCTCGATGCCCGCCCACGTGGCCCGGGGCAGGATCGCGCAGAATGCACCGGAGGCCACCGCGACGCCGCGGGACGAGAACTGCTTCCCCAGCACCACGACGCCGGCGGCGGCGCCGCCCACCGCCAGGGCGCTGGGCGAGCGCGAGAAGAACTCGGTGGGCGGGAAGACCTGAAACCAGCCGTGCATGAGGACGTAGTACAAACCGTGGACGGCGTCGACATTGCCCAGCATGTGCCACAGCTGGGCCAGTGACCGGCTATACGCGGCCGAAATGGTTGCGGCCTCGTCGTACCAGAACGACGGCCGGGCGGCACCGGCCAGGCTCACCGCGGCGGCCACAACCGCGACGACCAACGGGTCCAGCACGGCCGGCGCGGCCATTCGGCGACCGCCCGGTGCGCCGCGGCGACCCCGTGCTTCTTCGGTGGTTTCGATGCTCACCGAACCGCCCGGGACGTCGCGGTTCGGCTGAGCACACCGCTATGTTGCCAGAGGCCAACCGGGCCGATCAGGGGACTCAACCGAGCGACCATTCGAACGTATGATCGATCAATGGGTTCGCTCGCATCGATCGGGTACAACGGCCAACCGGTCCGCAGCCCGTTCCGGGTGGTGCGTCCGGCGATCGCGGTCCTGGTCGACCTCACGGTTCTGTTCCCGCGCGAGCCGCACCGCTCGGGGCGGTATCAGCCCAATGGTCTGCAGCTGCACAAGGTCGTCGAGGGGTGGCTGAGCTGCTGGGGTCTGTGCGAGCAGGGCGACTGGTGGGGGCTGGTGACCTATCCCGTCGCGTACGGATCCAAACGCAGAACCGTGACGCACTGGGTGCCCGCGTGGACCCTGCGCCGCAAAGGCTGACCGGACGTCAACCGCCGCGTGGGCGTGACGCCAGTGCGATGATTGCTGCCCGTGGACGCAACTTGGGCCTCGGTGCTGAGCAAACTCGTCGCGTTGGCGGCGGTCATCGCGCTGTCACCGATCACGGTCATTCCCGCTGTGCTGGTACTGCATGCGCCCCGCCCGCGTCCGTCCAGTCTCGCCTTCCTGGGCGGCTGGCTGCTGGGCCTGGTCGCCCTCACGGCCGCTTTCGTCAGCGGCTCGGAGCTGCTCAGTGGCTTTCACGCGACCCCACCGAAATGGGCATCCTGGGTGCGACTGGCCTTCGGTGCGGCGCTGATCGCCCTGGCCGCCTACCACTGGTTCACCAGGCATCGCCAACGCGACATGCCGCGTTGGATGCGTTCGTTCGCCACGCTCTCCCCGGCACGTGCCGGGCTGATGGGGGCGGTGCTGGTGCCGGTGCGGCCCGAGGTATTGATCCTGTGCGCGGCCGCCGGCCTGGCCGTCGGCAACAGCAGCCTGAGCGCCGGAGCCCAGCTGATCGCGGCCGCGATCTTCGTCGTGCTCTCGGCATCGACGGTCGCCATCCCGATATTGGCTTACGTGGGCGCCGGTGATCGCCTCGACGATGCCCTGGAACGTCTCAAGGCCTGGATGGAGGCGAACCACGACGCGATGATGGCCGTCATCCTGTTCCTGATCGGGTTGATAGTGCTCTACAACGGAATTCGCGCCCTGGCCTGACCCGGTTCGGGGCGAGTACGGCGCGTTTCGGCGCCGCACCGGCACCGCAATGGCAGGATGCCGCCCATGGCAGGAAGCTGGGGGACGGTGCTGACGGGGCTCGTTCCGCTTGGACTGGTCATCTCGCTCTCACCGCTCACGGTCATTCCGGCGGTGTTGGTGCTGCAGGCGCCGCGGCCGCGGCCGAGCAGCCTGGCGTTTTTGGCGGGCTGGGTGCTGAGCCTGTCCGCGCTGACGGCGCTTTCCGTCGCGGCCTCTGGCCTGCTGGGTGGCCTGGACAAGGCGCCTCCGCGGTGGTCATCGTGGCTGCGCGTGGTGTTGGGGTCGGCGCTGATCGTGTACGGCACCTACCGATGGCTGAACCGGCACGGTCAAGCCGAATCCCCGGCCTGGATGCGCTCGTTCGCCAGCATCACACCGGCCCGCGCCGGGATCATCGGGGCGGTGCTGGCCGTGGTGCGTCCGGATGTAGCGCTCATCTGCGTCCCCGCGGGATTGGGCATCGGCACCAGCGGGCTCGGCCTCGCCGGCGACTGGGCGGCCGCCGCGTTCTTCGTGGCCATCGCCGCCTCCAGTGTGGCGATCCCGATATTGGCGTACGTGGCGGCCGGTAGCCGACTCGACGACACGCTGGCGCGGCTCAAGGACTGGATGGACCGCAACAACGGCGCCCTACTCGCGGCGGTCTTCGTGGTGATCGGTGCGATGGTGCTCTACCACGGGATTCACGCCCTATAGCCACCGTCGGCCAGGCCCGCGTCCTGTTCGAACCTGTTCACCGCGCCAAAGACCAACTCGCGGAACAACTCCCGACCGTAGCCGACCAGCATGCCCAGGTAGCCGCGGTCTGCCCATTGCGCGGCGTGGCGCTCTTCGTGATGCAACACCCGGTCCAGGTCCAGGCGGCTCGCGCGGGGTATGCCGCTGCCGTCGAGATACCAGGCATACCCAGAGGCGACGACTTGGCGAAGCTGCCCGCCGGGGTCGGCGGGCCTACCCGTGTTCATCATGAAGATGTCACCCCAGGTGGTGCCGCCGCGCTGGCTGAACAGCCGCTGAATCCAGTTGCCGCCCAGACCCATGAGCATGCCGTTGGGGGTCGCGACCAGGCGCCCCCCGTTGCGGTGTACGAAGGGGACGTCGCGGCTGTAGCTCCAGCGGTTTGCGTTCTGCCGGGACATGATTCGCCCCACCTCGACGGCACTGTAGGGAGCTGCCGGAAAGTCGGTCGGCGGCCGGTCCGGCTTACCGTAGCCGGTATCCGCGTTGAGGATGTAGGTCATCAGTGCGGCGTCGCGGGCCCGGGCGCCGTCGGCGTACGCCGGGATCAGGAAGAACGACTTGCCGTGCGGGTCGTTGAGCTCGGCCATGCCCTCGAGGGCTTCGAAGCGCGCGGCGGTGACGCCGTGCCGGCGGGCGATCTCGGCGACGGCGTGCGCCGCCACGCCGCGGCGTTCGGCGTTGTCCTGCCACCTCATGCAATAGCCCTGTGCGTCCATGTCTTCGGACCAATTTAGGGTGTAGCGAATGAACAGGGGGCGCCGCCAACGCGCACGCGGCATCAACCAGATCACCCGGGGCTTGGGCACGCTGGACCAAGAGCTGTTCGATGCCATCGCCGAGACGGACACCCCGCTACTGGACGCGGTCATGCCGCCACTGACCCGGGCGGCCGACCATTCCAAGCTGTGGGTCGGCATCGGCGCGGCGCTGCTCGCCACCGGCAGGCAAAGCGCGCAGCGCGGCGCGACTCGCGGTTTGATGACGTTGGCCGCCACCAGCCTGGTCACCAACCAGGTCGCCAAGCGGATCCGGCGGCGGCCGCGGCCCAGCTATGACTTGGTGCCCTTGGTCAGGCAGGTCCGCCGACGCCCGACGTCGAACTCGCTTCCGTCCGGGCACGCCGCCAGCGCCGCGGCGTTCGCCATCGGGGTGGGCCTGGAGAACCCACCGCTGGGCTTCGGGCTGGCGCTGCTGGCCGGGCTGGTGGGTCTCTCTCGGGTGGCGACCGGCGCGCACTACCCGGGCGACGTCATCGCCGGATTCGGCATCGGCTCCGGCTTGGCCGTGTTGGGCGGCCGGCTCGTCCCGCCGATCATCGAAACAGCCCTTCCGAGAACCGAACCGCTCCGTGTCGCCGCGCCGGAGCGGCCTGACGGCGCCGGCGTGGTCTTGGTCATCAATCCGGAGTCGGGCAGCGGGACCGGCGCCCGGGTCGTCGACGCGGTGCGCGCGGAACTGCCCAGGGTCGACATTCGCGAACTGGGCCCCGACGACGACCCGGTGCAGGTGTTACGCAGCGCGGCCGAGCGCGCCGAGGTGCTGGCTGTGGGCGGCGGTGACGGCACCGTCGCGGCCGCCGCGGGGGTGGCTATCGACGCGGGACTCCCCCTGGCGGTCTTTCCCGCCGGAACATTCAACCACTTCGCCAAGGACATCGGCTGTGACAGCGTGGCCAAGACGGTAGACGCGATCCGGCGCGGCCACGTGGCGTGCGTGGACTTGGTGTGCCTCAACGAAACTCAGATGATCCTCAACACCGCCAGCATCGGCGCCTACCCGACCTTCGTGCAGCAGCGCGAGAAAGTCGAGAAGCGCATCGGCAAGCCGCTGGCGGGTTTCTACGCCATGCTGCACACGCTGCGCAAAGACCAGCCAGTGCGCATCAGCTATGACAACAAGACCCTGCTGACATCGCTGTTCTTCCTGGGCAATTCGCTGTACCTGCCGACCGGTTTCGCGCCGGCCCGGCGAACCCGCATGGACGACGGCTTGATCGATGTCCGCATCCTCGAGACCGGCCCCCGCTGGGCGAGGGCCAGAATTCTGACCGCGCTCGTCTTGGGGCGCCTGGAGCGCAGCCCGCTTTATCACGAATTGCAGGTGCCGGAATTCAGCTTCAGCGCCGTCGACGGTCCCACGGTCATCGCCTGCGACGGCGAGGTAGGCGACGAATACGACAAGGCAAGCTTCAGCGCGAAGTATCGGATCCTTCCGGTGTTTCGTCCGCTTCCCGACGGCCAGTGACTCCCTCGGTCAGGTCGCGCACCCGTGCATAGTGCGCGGGAACCTCGGGCGCGGGGTCGGCGGTGTATTCGTTGGTGGGCGGCGGATCCCACGCGGGGGGATGGGGCGATCCGTTCAACGCCCAGGCCGCCTGCCGCGCCGCGCCCAACGCGACGTATTGCGCCGGCGTGGGTGCGAGCACCGGCATGCCGAACACCGCGGGCGCGATCTCGCGCAGCGCCCGTGATTGCGCCCCACCCCCGACCAGCAGGATGCGGCGCGCTACGACACCGTGCGCGGCCAGGTGCGCGATACCGTCAGCGAGTGAGCACAGCAGTCCCTCCACCGCGGCCCGGGCCAGATTGGCCGGAGTCGCGTTGGAGACCCGCAGACCGTGCAATGCTCCAGTTGCGTTGGGCCGGTCGGGAGTTCGCTCGCCTTCCAGGTAGGGAACCAGCACCAGGCCCGCGCTGCCGGGAGGCGCCGACAGCGCGAGCCGGGAGAGCTCGTCGCGGCCGACTCGCAGCATCGCGGCGGCGGCCTCCAGCACTCGCGCGCCGTTGAGGGTGCACACCAGCGGGAGATAGCGCCCGGTGCCGTCGGCGAATCCGGCGACGAATCCCGCGTCGTCGCGGACCGGGTCCGCGGTGGCCGCGGCCACCACTCCTGAGGTCCCGATGGAGACGATCACATCGCCCTCTTCGGCACCCAGGCCCAGCGCCGCGGCGGCATTGTCGCCGAGTCCGGCGCCGAATGTGCTTGTGCCGCTGTCGGTTCGACCCGAAGGGCTCAGCACTGTCGGCAGCCGGGGGCGGCGGTCGCGCAGTGCCAGCTCTAGCAGATCGAAGCGGTAAGCGCCCGTTGCGGCGTCGTAGTAACCGGTGCCGCTGGCGTCGCTGCGATCGGTGGTCAGCGCCGCGATATCGGACTCGCCGCGCAGCCGCCAGGTCAGCCAATCGTGCGGTAGGCAGACCGCAGCGGTGCGGTCGGCGTGCTGTGGCTCGTGGTCGGCCAGCCAGCGCAGTTTCGCCACCGTGATGGCGGCCAGTGGCACGACCCCGACGGCCTGGGCCCACGCCCGCGCGCCACCGAACTCGCCGACGAGTGCGCGTGCGGCGTCGGCCGATCGCACGTCGTTCCACAGCAACGCGGGGCGCACCACCCGTCCCGTCCCGTCCAGACACACCATGCCGTGCTGCTGGGCACCGACGGCGACCGCCTCGACGCCATCGAGGCCACCCGCGTCGGCGATGGCCTCGTGGGCGGCGATTTCCCATGCCGTCGGGTCGATTTCGGTACCCTCGGGGTGACTGGCGTGTCCCTCGCGCACCACCCGGCCGGTGGCGCCATCACAGACCAGTACTTTGCAGGATTGTGTCGATGAGTCGATGCCGGCGACCAGGGTCATGATTGGCCGGCACCGATCAGTGCCCGCAGCGTTGCGCGTGCGCCGTTGCGGTGCAGCGAGTCCAACGCCCACAGGTAGGACTCGCGGAAGCGCTCGTGGTCGACGAGATCGCCGAATATCGAACGGTTGGCCAGGAATGCGACCGGGTCGTCGCGCTGCGTGCGGGCGATCGGAACGAGAGAGTCGGCGAGCCGGTCCACCACCTCGATCGGCTGGCCCTGCTCGTCGACTCCCTCGGCGTAGCGTGCCCAGCTCGCGACGATCGCCGCGGAAAGCCGCACCGCACCGCCGGAGCGCAGGTTGTCGCGTACCACGGGCAACAACCACTTCGGGATGCGATCCGAGGACTCGGCGCACAACCTGGCCACGGTGTCGCGGATGTAGGCGTTGGCGAAGCGCGGCAAGAGGCCGTCCCGGAACTCGTCCAGCCCCGGGATGCGCTGCAGCGTCGGCATCGCCTCCGAATTCATATAGCGCGCAAGGAACTCGGCGATCAGCGGATCCTGTGCGGCCTCGTGCACCAGCCGGTATCCGGCGAGGTAGGCGAAGTAGCACAGGCCCTGGTGCGAGGCGTTGAGCAACCGCAACTTCATCGCCTCGTAGGGTGCTACGTCGTCGACGAGTTGCACGCCTGCTCGATCCAGCGGTGGCCGCCCGGCGGCGAAGTTGTCTTCGACCACCCACATGGCGAAGGGCTCGGCGATCACGGGCCAGGCGTCGCCGACACCGAATTCGGAGTCCAGTCGCTCGAGCACATCGGGCGTGGTCACCGGCGTGATCCGATCCACCATCGAGTTCGGAAAGGTGGTATTCGTGCGCATCCATTGCGCGAGTTCGGGATTGATCCCTTCGGCGTACGAAGTGAAGACGCGTCGCGCCATGTCTCCGTTGCCCGCGATGTTGTCGCAGGAGACGATCGTGGGGGAGGGCAGGTCTCGCTTGCGACGCTGGTTGCACGCCTCGGCCACCAACCCGAATACCGCGCTCAGCGGTGGCTGATAGCCGCCCTCGGTGATGGTGAGCGAGATGATCCGGGTGGCAGGATCGGCGAGCAGATCGATCACGGAGTCCGGATCGTCGGGCGCATAACGGTAGTCGATGATGGAGCCGATGACCCGCGGTTGCCGGGTGCCATCGGGGTGTTCGAGGATCAGCGTGTAGAGCTGGTCCTGGCCGCGCAACGCCTCACGCATCAGCCGGTCGCGCGGCAGCACACCGATCCCGCAGATCCCGAAGTCCCGGGCGAGTCCGTCGCTGAGCAGCCGATCGATGTACATGGCCTGGTGGGAACGATGGAACCCACCGACACCGAAATGCGCTATGCCGACGCCGATTTGGCTGCGGTCATATGTCGGGACCGGGATCTTGAGGCCGGCCAGGTTCCGTGCGTTCAGCTTCACTCGAATGTCACCATAGCGCGGACCGCCGAGCGCGGGGGGTGATCCGCCTCAGGCGTTAGGGCACAGATCGCGCAGGGCGAAGATCACCACGTCCGCGGCCTGTCGGCCGTTGATGCCGCCGGTGCCCTGGTCGGCGTCCGAGCGTTGCAGCGCCAAACCCTCCAGCTGTTGCGGAGAAGCGCCCCACGAAAGTTGTTGGCAGAGGTCCGCACCCATCTGCAACAGCTCCGCGTCGCCGCCGTTCACGGCGTGGATACCGGCGTTGTGCAGGTCGTTGATGAAGGCGTCCTGATCGGCCCGTGCCGGGCCGGCGCAAAGGACCCCGGCGAGTGCGAGCGGGCCGGTCGCCAGGGCCGCGCCCACGAGCCGGCCGAAATGCCTGCGTGCCGCCATCAACCTTCTCCTTGTCTGCGCCCGATGCGGATGATGCACTTTTACACAAGAGTGCGAAGATCCGCTGCGCAAGCAATTCGGGATAGTGAACGGCCGGCCAACAACGGGCGGCGCCGCCGGTGGACCGGCGTGCGAACAATGGACCGCTCTCGCGGCCCGCCGGACTGCGGGAGCGTCAGATCGGCGTTAGACGTTGGGGCAAAGATCGCGCTCCGCGTAGCCGACGATGTCGTTGGCCTGCTGCGGACTGAGCCCGCCGGCCCCTTGCCGTTCGCTGGAACGTTGCAGCGCCAAGCCAACGAGCTGGGATTCGGGAGCGCCCCACGACAGCTGCTGGCATACGTTCAGGCCTGCCTGCAGCAGCGCGGCGTCACCGCCTGCGACGGCGTGGATCCCGTCTCTGTGCATGTCGTTGATGAAAGCGGTCTCGTCGGCCTGCGCTGGGCCGGCCAAGACGATGCTGGCCAGAAGCGGGCCGCCGAGTAGGGCTGAACCGATGAGCCCGGTGGTGAGACGATGCGAGCACATAGCCTCTTCTCCTCTTTGCGTCAACCGTTCTAATCTCGATGTTAACTTTTATGTAACCTCCAGCGCGATAACTGTTCATCAACAATTTCCTGTGAGGGCCCTGCGCGAGAATGAGCTCCGTGGGCTCCGGAGCCCCCTGGCAACCTTGATCCTCGCGTTTCGTGGCGTTTCGCCGCCGCCAGTAATGTTTGGCTCGATTTGCCGAGCTGAGAGGAGGGCGCCGTGGAGCTGGGTCTTGGCGGCAGGGTGGCGGTGGTGACGGGGGCCAGCAAAGGCATCGGGTTGGCGGTGACCCGGCGTTTCGTGCAGGAGGGTGTCCGGGTGATCGCCGGATCGCGCAGCGTCAGCGCCGACCTGGCCGAACTGGTCGATGCGGGAGCCGTCGAGGCCGTCGCCGTCGACCTCGCCGAGCCTGGCGGCCCCGCGCAGTTGGTCGCTGCGGCGGGGGAGCGGGTGGACATCCTGGTCAATAACGTCGGCTTCGCGGCGCCGCGACTGGACGGATTTCTCGCGATCACCGACGAGATGTGGCAGCAGACCCTCGACCTGAATTTCATGGCCGCCGTGCGGGCGATCCGCGCCGCGATTCCCGCGATGATGTCCCACGGCAAGGGAGTGATCGTCAACGTCGGATCGGTCAACGCGCGGCTGCCGCTGCCGATGGTCGTGGATTACAGCGCGGCGAAAGCGGCTTTCAACAACCTCGCAAAGGGGCTGTCCAAAGAGTTCGGGCCGCACAACATCCGCGTCAACACCGTTGACCCCGGGCCGGTCGCCACCGACTTCTGGCTGGGCAGCGACGGGGTTGCGGCCAAATTGGGTGGCGCCGATAAGTCTCCCGAGCAGGTGACCGAGGAATTCGCGTCGGGAACGGTCAGCGGCCGATTCACCAGGCCCGACGAGGTCGCCGATCTGGTCGTCATGCTGGCCAGCGATCGGTGTGCCAACATGATGGGCGCCGGAGTCACAGTCGACGGCGGTATGGTCCCCACCCTGTGATCGGTTGTGCCGATATTTGGGCGAAAATCATTCAGTAAGCCTAGGGCGCAAGCGCATTCGCACAGGTCGATCGGTGTCTGCGGAGTGTGTTTCGATTCGTGACACCGTTGTGACGTCACCATTTGGAAACGGCGCGGTGCGGCGTGGTGCGTGTCGCGCGTCTGCTGCCGACAATTGGCGCGGTCGCGAAAGTGACCTCGGTACGGCTAGGCGGGCCTGCTGCACCACTGCGGAAATTGCTGGGCGTGATTGAAGGAGAGTTGACGCTGATGGCGATCGTCGATCGGTTCAACATCAAAGTAGTTGCCGGCGTTGGGTTGTGCGGAGCTGCTATCGCGTTGAGCCCCGACTCGGCGGCCGCCCCGCTGATCACGGGTGGCAACGCGTGCATCGAGGGGCAGGCGGGCGAGGCGGCGCCGGCCGCCGGTGGTCCGGTCGCAGCGGCTGGACCGGTGGCTGCGGGTGCGCCGGCTGCCGGGGGCATGTGTGCGGCGCCCATGATTGACATGTCCGGCGTGCCGATGGCAGTGCCAGGCCCGGTGCCGATCGGTGCTCCGGTGCCGATCGTGCCGCCGCTACCCCTTGCGCCACCGATCCCGGTAGTGCCGCCGGTGCCGGTGGTGCCGGCCGGTGCGCCGCTGATTGCGCTCGGTGGGCCGGCGGCCGCCGGTGCTCCCCTGGATGCGGCCGCCCCGATCATTGACATGTCCGGTGTGAAGGACGCGCCGACCGGTGCGGCACCCGCCGGCGGACCGGTGCCTGGTCAGCCGGTTCCTGCCGGTCCCTCGGGCGCGAGCTGAGGCCAATTCGCTTTCGGATTGAACGCGCCGGGCCCGCTGGTTTCCTACCAGCGGGCCCGTTCGGTTGCGTAATCAACATACGCCCACCGTCCGGGGTGTCAGCGGGCCTGCACGACTGAAACGTCGTGCAGGTCAGCATGATTAAGCACCGCACCTGGCTTGGGCCTGGGGCAGAGCTTCCTAATTGTAAGAAGAGTCCTGGACGATCACCGGGTCGCCGACGTTGACGTGGTCGTAGTACCACTCGGCGTCATCCGGACTCAGGCTGATGCAGCCGTGGCTGATGTTCTCGAGGCCCAGCGAGGAAACGGCCCACGGAGCTGAATGCACGAACAGGCCGCGGTTGGTAATGCGAACGGCGTAATTCACCGTGAGTAGGTAACCGTTGGGATCATCGACGGGAATGCCGACGCTGCTCGAATCCATGGTCACCGCAGGCTCTTTGGACAAGACGGTGTACGTGCCGACAGGGGTGGGATATTCCGGCCTGCCCATCGAGGCGGGCATCACGCCTTGCTCGCCGAAGTGCGGGCGGTGGTGCGGCGCCGGCAGTGAGGTCGGCGGTCCCGCCTCGATCCCGTCGATGCTCACGGTGAAGGTGTGGTCGGAGATGTTGGCGACGCCGACCACGGCTGGGCCCGTTTTGATCTCGGTGGACACGCCGCCCACGGTCAGCGCAATCGTGCTGTGTGCCGGCCAGTATCTGTCCGGAACCCACTGGACGACATCGTTGCCGAGCCAGTCGAACTTGCCGGTCATCGCGGGCGTTGATTTGACGTCAATGTAATGCTCGGCGACCTGCCGATTGGTCACGGGGGCGGTGAATCTCACCGTCACGGGGTGTGCCACGCCGACCACCTCGTCGCGCGCCGGCAGCACCGACGCGATCGCGAGCGCGTGCGCCTGGTTCGACGCCGCGAGGCTTACGTCGGCCGGGGTCACGACAACGCTCGCAGCGGCTCCGATCACCGCAAGGACACACCGAACACCCGTCCGCATGGCTCCAGTTCCTTTTGAATGGCCTAGTTGTCATAGGGATGATAAATGTGCGTTGATCTGCGAAAGTAAAAGGGCGCGTTGATGTTTGGCCACGCAATGGTCACGTTTTGACCAAGGGTGTTCAGTCCGGCGGACGGCAGTGAATCGGGATCGTGTCGTGACCCTTACGTGTCTGGCGACGCCCGCGATTTCGGAGCCTCGTGCACGACGGCGACGAACGCGATAGCAAATACCGTCGTGGACAGCGGACCAATATGGCGAAACCCTGGCGCGGGCCGATGCCGGGTCGAATACTGAGTGGATGAGTAGGCCTGTACCGCCCGTGCTGACGGTTCAATCGGACTGGTCACGGCGCAGTTTTGCCGCCGGTAACGATGTCGTCGTGGGAAGCGACCTGCGTGCCGACATGCGCGTGGCCCATCCGCAGATCGCCCGCGCACATCTGCTGTTGCGTTTCGATCACGGCAAATGGATGGCGATCGACAACGGGTCCCCGACGGGGATGTTCGTCAATGGCAACCGGGTTTCGGTCGTCGACATCCGTGACGGCCAGAGCCTCAACGTCGGAAGTCCCGACGGGCCACGATTGAGCTTCGTGCTCGAAAGCCACGACAGGACGGTGGGCCAGCTGCCGCCAACGGTCGAGGGGATGCAGGCCCTCGCACGCCCCGGCGCCCCGAGGCCGCCTCGTCCGGAGCACCCACAGCAGCCCGGAGGCGCGTCGCCCCGAATAGCACGACCCCAACCCGCCCCGCTCCGTTACGCCCGGTCCGGCCCGCCGCCACCGGCCTCGCAACAGGCCAGCGGCCCGCGGCGCGCCGTCGGCTATCCGAGCCAATCGCTGCCGCCGCGCGGACCCCAACCGGCACCGGCACCCGAACGACCCGCTCAGCCGGCGGCAAAAGGCCAGCCGCTGACCGAGATCGGAGCGGAAGCACTCGAAGCCGCGCAGTTCGACAGCACCAACCTGCGGCGTGCTGTGCAGCGGTCTCGATCGACGCTCGCTGCACCCCCAACGGGCGCAATAGTGATCGGTCGTGCCGAAGACAGCGACGTCGTCATCTCGGATGTCTTGGCCTCGCGCCACCACGCCTATCTGGTCTCGAGCCCGACCGGCATGGAGATCCACGACGCGCATAGCATCAACGGCACTTTCGTCAACGGCACCCGAATCTTGTCGGCGCCGCTGACCGAGGGCGACGTGGTCACGATCGGCAACGTCGACCTGGTGTTCAACGGTGAGATGTTGCTGCGCCGCGCCCAAGCCGCCACCCGCACCGGCGGGTTGGAGGTGCGCGAGGTCGACTTCGAAGTCGACAACAAACGCCTGATCCAGAAGGTGTCACTGACGGCCAGACCCGGCACGTTGACCGCGCTCATCGGTGGGTCCGGCGCCGGAAAGAGCACATTGTCGCGCCTGATCGCCGGCGCCACCTGTCCCACTTCCGGCTCAATCACCTTCGAGGGCCACGACATTCACGCCAGTTTCGCGTCGCTGCGCAGCAGGATCGGGATGGTGCCGCAAGACGACGTCGTGCACCGCCAGCTGACGGTGACCCAGGCGCTGAATTATGCCGCCGAGTTACGGCTGCCGCCCGACACCAGCAAACAGGACCGCGCGCAGGTCGTCGCGCAGGTTATCGAGGAACTCGGGTTGACCAAGCACGCCGACACCCGGGTCGACAAGCTATCCGGTGGGCAGCGCAAGCGAGCTTCGGTGGCGCTCGAACTGCTCACCGGACCGTCGCTGCTGATCCTCGACGAGCCGACTTCTGGCCTGGATCCGGCGCTGGACCTACAGGTCATGACCATGCTGCGGCAGCTGGCCGACGCCGGCCGCGTAGTGCTGGTGGTGACGCACTCGCTGAGCTACCTCGACCTCTGCGACCAGGTGTTGCTGATGGCGCCCGGCGGCAAGACGGCGTATTGCGGCCCGCCCGACGAAATCGAAGCGACCATGGGAACCACCAACTGGGCCAAGATCTTTGGCATGGTGGGCGCGGACCCCGACGCAGCCAACCGTCGCTTCCTGGCCCAACTCAAACCACCCCCGGCCGGAGCCGAGGCGGAGAAGCCGGCAGATCTGGGTGCCCCGGCGCGCTCCAGCACGCGTCGTCAGTTCGCCACGATCGCGCGGCGCCAGATTCGGTTGATCTTCGCCGACCGTGCCTATTTCATATTTCTGGCGCTGTTGCCGTTTGTGATGGGCGCGCTCGCGCTCACCGTTCCGGGATCGACGGGATTCCGCGTCGCCGACCCAAACGGTGACGGCTCCGATGAGCCCGGCTCGGTGCTGATGTTGCTCACCATGGCCGCCGTCTTCATGGGTACCGCGCTGACGATCCGCGACCTCATCGGCGAGCGCCCCATCTTCCGTCGGGAACAAGCGGTCGGCCTGTCCACCAAGGCCTATCTGCTCGCGAAGATTGCCGTGTTCTCCGTGTTCGCTGTGGTTCAGTCGGCGATCGCGACGACCATCACGATTTTGGGCAAAGGGGCACCGACGCGGCCGGCCCTGCTCCTCGGCAGCGCAACCCTCGAGCTGTACGTCGCCACCGCCGCGATGTGCGTCACCGCGGCGATGATCGGCTTGGTGCTGTCTTCCCTCGCCCGCTCCAACGAGCAGATCATGCCGCTGTTGGTCGTTTCCCTCATGTTGCAGTTGGTGCTGTGCGGCGGGATGATCCCGGTTACCGACCGGCTGGGTCTAGACCAGTTGTCGTGGGCCGTGCCCTCGCGCTGGGGATTCGCGGCGCAGGCCTCGACGGTTGACTTGTGGACGATCGAGCCCGGACCGCTCGCCCCGAAAGACAGCCACTTCAAACACACGGCGCAAGCCTGGCTGTTCGACGTGGGCATGCTTGGGGTGTTGACGGTCGTGTACGCGGGGATCGTCGGTTGGCGCAGCCGGCTCAAGCGGCATTGACCTACGGAGGCCGCACGGCTAGATGAAGTCGAGCGCCTCGACCGTGGCGACAGGGCCTTCGTGGGTAGGCCGGTTGGCGCCACCGATGCAGTAGACGGTGTTGCCCACCGTCGCGACCACCTCGGCGTGGCGCGGGGTGGGCATCGGACGCAACGTGCTCCACGTTCCGTCAGCGATGTCGTACATCTCGGCCACTCCCACCACCTGCGTCGGTTCCTCACCGCCGACCGCCAGGATCCGGCCATCGATGAATGTGGCGCCGTAGCTGCCACGAGGTGTCGGCATGTCGACCAGTTTGGTCCAAGTCCCGGCCTGCGGGTCGTATCGTTCGAACGCCGCGGAGTTCTTGTCGGCCGACAGGAATCTCCCACCGACCGCGTAGATGTAAGTGCCGTCGGACACTGCAGCCAGGTGTTCGCGCGGGGTCGGCATGTTGGCCGCGTCGTGCCACGAGTTGCCGTCGAAGACCTCGGTTTGCGGGACGAGCTGCTTGGCGTTCTGCCCGCCGACGACTACGAGTTTGTCACCCGCCACTGCGGCTGCCAGCGCCGCGCGGGCGTGGGTGAGGTTGGGCAACTCGGCCCACTTGCCGTCGCGCAGCGCGAACGCCTTGGCGGACGCCTGGGCTAGGTCGTTGCTGGTGCCGCCGAGCACCACCACCTGGCCGCGATAGGTTGCCGCCGCGGCGTGATGCAGTGGGATGGGCAATGGAGGTTGCGGTTGCCAGATGCCGGTGCGCGGGTCATAGCTCTCGACCGTCTGCAGCGCGACTCCGTCGCGCAAGCCACCCACGATCCAGATCTTGTCGTCGAGCACGGTCCACGCCGTCATCAATCTCGCCGTCGGCGCGTCGGGCAGGGAACGCCATTGCGCGGCCGGTTGCATTCGGCGCGGCGGTAGTTGCAGCGTCTCCGCCGAGGAGGTCGCCTGGCCGTCACCGACGTCACTCGACCCGCCGATCGAGTACACGGCTTGCCCCACCGCTGCGACCGCCATGCCGTGCCGCGCTGTCGCCATGTCCGGCAAGCCGCCCCACGTATTCGTCGTCAGATCGAGCACCGACACGCTCTTGAGGACTTGGCCCGCCGACTGGCCCCCGACCGCGACCAGGCGCCGGTCGGCTATTGCGACACCGAGGTCTCCACGCGGTTGGGGAAGATCGGGCAATCGCGTCCAGCTTTTCGCGCCAGGATCATAGGCCTCGACCGTCGCCAGGTCGGTGGTCCCGTTGGTGCCGCCCACCGCGTACACCAGCTTCCCGTCCGAAGCTGCGGCGAGCATCTGCCGGGGAGTCGGGATCGGAGTGCCCAGGGTCCAGGAATTGCCGTCGAATATCTCGACTGTGTTCAGCAGCGCGCCATTCGAGTCGACGCCGCCAGCGACGATGATGCGTCCGTCCACCACTGCGGCCGCCGCTGCCGCCCTGGGCTGCAACATATGGGGGAGTTCCACCCAATGGCTGTTGACTACCCGCCAAACCTGGTCGCTGGCAACCTTTTGCGGACCCGCGGCCCGCCAGCCCCCGAGCACGATCGGGTTGCCCTGCCACGTCACCGCCATCGCGTGTTGAACCGGAACCGGTAGATCGTCGCCGCTTTTCCAGCTGTCGATGACCGGGTCGTAGCCTTCGTGGTTCGCCACGAGCGCGTGGTTGCTGCCCATCCCGCCGAAGATCCAGATGGTGCCGTCGGCTTGCGTGGTCGCCGCCGCTTGGCGCGCGATGCGGGCATTGGTGATCGGCTGCCATTTCACCGGTTGGCCACCCGGTTGATTCGCAACCGCGCCATGATGCTTGTTGCCGTGCGTAAGCAGCACGTAGACACCGATACCCAGCACCAGCACCGCCACCACGATTCCCACGGCGATCAGTGGCGCCGTCGCGCGATTGCGCCTCTTGCCCGACGAGCCCATCCACGCCACTGCCCCGGCGGCCAGCCCGCGACGCGCGACCGCGGGTGGGTCCGGAGACGTGTACGGGGCGATCGCCTCGGTCATACTAGTGGGCTCGGCAATCGCTTGGGTCGGCTCAGATGTGTTTGGTGTGGCCGGAGTTGGTCCGCGGGTGTCGACGAATGGAGCGCGCCGACCGGAGTGTGGTGCACCGGTGGGCCGTGCCGGCGGCGCTGTATTTTTGCGATCGCCGAGCGGATTGATCAGCGAGGTGGCGCTTTCGGAGTCGGCACTGCGTGGGCCGGGTTTGGCGATCCTTGGCGGTCTTTGGGTCGGCGCGCCCGCTTTACCGCCGGGTCCGGTCGGCGACAGGGCCCGCGTTTTCGGCAGACCCGCTGCGGCGCCTATCGCGCGGCCCGAACCCGCACTGGCGGCAGTGATGGCCATCGCATCGGGCTTGAGGCCGTTACGGCGCTGACTCTCCTGCAGCCCGCGACCAAAATCCGCCGCTGACGCCGGGCGTTCGTCCAAGTCCAGCGCCATCGCCATTTCGATCGCGGAGCACACCGTGTCCGGGATTCCGTTCTGCCGCAAGTCCGGGATTGGCGTGCTATTGATCCGCGTGTAGTGGGCTAGCAGGTCTTCATTGCCGCGACGCTCGTATGCCGCGTTGCCGGCGATGAGCGCATAGATCGTGGCGCCGAGCGAGTAAACGTCGCTTGCGACCGTCGCGGGCTCGCCTGCCATCACCTCGGGTGCCAGGTAATCGATTGTGCCGGAGAAGAATCCAGCCGCCGTCTCGTAGCCGCCGGGGACGTGTGCGGTTCCGAAATCGGTCAATTGCGGTTCGCCGTAGTCATTGACGAGAACGTTCGCCGGCTTGATATCACGGTGCAAGGTGCCGCTTAAGTGCGCGGTTTCCAGAGCTCCGCACAATTTCACGCCGATCCGCACGGCTTCCGGCCAGGCGATGGGCCCCTCTCGCTGCACCCGTAGACCCAGCGAACCCGCGGGGCAGTACGACATCACGATGTAGGGGCGGCCGCCGGGGGTGACGCCGACCCGCAGGATATTGACGATGTTCGGATGCCCGGAGACCGCGCCCATCGCGTAGCCCTCGCGGAGAAAACGTTCCCGGCCGACGTCATCGCTGAATGGCGGTAGCACCTTGACCGCAACGTTTCGTCCCAGTGCCGTCTCGCGACAGCAATACACCACTCCGGCGGCGCCTCGGTCGATCTGGCGCGCGTTGTCGAACCCGGCAGCGGCTAACTCCGCCACAACCTCGCTCCGTCCCGACGCCGGGGCGTGAGCCTTGGGTCTTTCAGCCATTATCTGGCCTCGACTTCCCGGGGATTTACGAACCGGGTCAAGCGTAGCGAATATCCGCTCGTCGTCCGTACAGTTCCGGCACGATCATCGAAAGGACAAGCGAAGCTACGATTTGTCCCGCTGGTGTCCTCCCAAACGCAGGGACGGTCGTCGCCCCGACCGCACGGGAGCCGGCGCACAGCTCGCGCACGTCGCCCACCGACGCATGCTCGAACATGCGGGTAGGGCGGCGGTGGCCGCGAAACGATTACGGAGCGGGCATTGCGCTTGTCGAAGGGCGCGACCACGACACGGCCTCGGGATGTTCCTTGAGCAGAGCCCCGCGCTGACGCTCGGTCATCCGGCCGTGGCGGATGCGCGGCTTGACCAACGCCGCGAACTCGCCGACGCCTCGTCCGGGGTGCGGTTGCATTTGGCCGGAACCCAGGTAGACCGCGAATCCCGTGTCCCTCAATCAAAGATGTCTGGCTGCGCCGCCACAACCTTCGCAATCTCGGTGAGCTTCACATTGAGCTTTTGCGAAGAAGCTCGCAGGATGTCGAACGCTTCATGAGCCGAGATATTTCGCCTTCCCATGAGGATGCCCTTCGCCTGGCCGATAACGTCGCGGCTATCTATCGCCTGATGCAGTTGTGCCTCACGCAGGGTTGCGGAGGTCACCGCTTCCGTGGTGGCCAGGCCCAGGGAAGCGTGGGTCGCTAGCAGCAAGATCGCGTCTTTGTCGACGGCTTCGAGCCCGTCGGCAGAATTTGAGTACAGGTTCAACGCTCCGGATAGCCGTGGCGGAACGGGCGTCGGAAGCAGTGAGAGCGAAAGAACAGCTTCTACACCCAGTTTGCGTGCAGCTTGTGTGAAACCGGGCCAAGGCGAATCGGCGTGACCGTCCACAGGCCACGCCGCGAAGCCCGGACCGGGGTTAAGAGCTGCCGTTACACATGGACCTTCGCAGAGCTCGTACTGACACTCGTCGAGTAACTGAGCCACCGAATGCGTAGCGATAGGCGTGTGAAACCTCCCGTCGGGACTGCGGAGTGTCATGCTCACGACGTCGGCCTGAGGAGCGAACCTGACCGTGGCATCAACAACCTGTTCGAGCACATCCTGAACGGTGGGCGCATCGAGCAACGCAGCGGTCAGCGCCGCGAACTGACGACCCAGAGGACCCAACGGGAACCCGTGATCGCGTGTGGGGCACACCCCTTGTCGCGTGGCCTTATCTGCGTCGGCAACGAATCGCTGCCGGTCGCGAAACCAATTGTCGTCAATCAAAGTCATCCGGCTCGTTCTACTTCCTGCGATGAAAGCCCGCGAGGCATCGCCTCAGACCTCTCGCTGACGGAGCGGTGGCTAACGAAACGCCGCTGCTGGCGGATAAGACGCCGCTGCTGCTATACGACGGTAGAACACAAACGTCTCGTTCACGGTCCCACTACGTGCAGTCTTCGCCATGTGGCCGTAGGCAGAGCCTACTCCTCCAAATGTCGCTGGGCCGAATATTGCGACAACGGAAACGAAAGCGGCCCAAACGGTGGCGGTTTGCGCCTACTGTCACTTTGCTGGCGATCAATCCCGCGTCATCGACTTCACTGCTCGAAGATTCCCGGGACCGGCAATTGCGTCGACAACGCGCGTAGTCGTCACATGCTTTGGGTCGTCGAGAGGCCCACTCGCACGTGTAACGCGTGTCCATGTTCCAGAGTCATCAGCTGTCAAATGTATTGCGGACGAAGACATCTCGAGAATGAGCGCCACGCGGAGTCGACGACCCCTTTGCGGATTTCGCCGACGGATTTGGCGTCCCGCGTGTGATGCTGCTCTTCGTGAACGAAAAGGCCGCAACCCCTGGCTATTGCGGATGGTCGCGCGGTGGGATCGGCGTACCCTTTCATGAAGCGGTCGCCGAGGGCGCTTCATTCCTGGGCGCGCCAACGGTTTATCCGTTCCTGAGGCGTCCTCGGTGCCGGGGTAAGCGGCTTGTTGCCTAAGGATTAACGGGCATCCGTCGTCGACAGCGGTTGGCGTTCGACTGAGCGTCCGAGGACGACCTTCGCCGTGATGAGGCCCAGCTTGGCCATTCCCAGGTATGTCGAGGGGTTGAACAACGTCGGCCACACTGTGCGAGTTTTGTGTTCGCCGACCGGCCGGTCGGTAAAACGATCGCGCAGCCATCTCAGCGTCATGGGCGCCGACAGTGGATGCAACAGCAGATGACCACAGAACCGATCGCGGTGATAGGTGACCGCTGCGCCCATGCGCTCGTACTCGGCCACCAGTGCATCGATGTCGTCGACGCTGATGATTTCGTCGTGCACCGCCTGGATGACCAGCACGGGAGGCTTGGGCCTGGACTTGCCGAGCTTGGTCTCGTCGAAAATGTGACGCACCTCGGGTAGATCCCACAATTCCTCGGCCGTCATGTCGACGTAGGACCCGATGTCGACGTTGCGGAGCTGCCAAACTGCCTGGGCCGTCGTCATCGTCTGCAACTTGTCGAGCAACGCCTTGCCTTCGTCAGTCGCGTGCTCATCGACGACCCGTTGCGCGCCCGGGAAGACTTGCGTCAATGCGGAGATCATCAGCCCGGCAAGACCGGCAAAGAAGCTGCGATTGAGGCGGTGCGCCACACTGCCCGGATCGCCGACGGGCGAACCGAGAACGGCGCCAACAAAATTGAGTTCCGGTGCATACCGCTCACATAGTTCGGCCGCCCACGCCGACGCCAGTCCTCCCCCCGAATACCCCCACACACCCACCGGGGCAGACGGTGACAAATCCAAGCGTTCGCACCGCATCGCGGCCCGCAGCCCATCCAAAATCCGGTAGCCGGGCTCGACCGGAGCACCCCACATGCCATGACAACCTTCGTGGTCGGGTACGCAAACCGCCCAGCCTTCGGCCAGCGCGGCTGTCACCAACAAGTACTCGGCTTGGACGAACGCACCGATCGGTCGCGCGCCGCGACGCATGGCATACGAGGGAAAACAGCGCGACGCCACCGCGTCGATGGCGCATTGATAGGACAGGACCGGGTAATCGACGCCTGACTCGCGCTGGGCCGGGACGAACACGGTCGTCACGGCGACCTCCGGTTCTTCGTGCAGATTCGTGGTGCGGTACAGCAACTGAGTGGCTTTGACTCGCTGGTTGATCAGACCGAGAAATCCGATCTCCACATCACGGGAGCGCAGCACCGTGCCCGGTTCGGCGTGCTCGTAGCCGTTTGGCGCTCGGTAGAACGGATCATCGTCGGGTGTAATCGGATGATCACCGCGCCGGAGCTCGTCGTGCGGAATGTTCGCGACTTGCACTGACGTGGCGGAATCGTTATTCATTGGTACGGCGCCCCCTCGGTGTGGCAAACGGGGGCGCGCCCACGCCGCCCCGGTTGTGCAAATGCATTACCCGCGGTACCGGGTTCCGAAACGGACCGACCTTTTACCACCGTAAATCCGGATTAGTCAACGCATTGTCAGTAAATCCGTAATATCGCGTCATGAGGCCTCTCGCGATAACACCAGGCGAGCACCGTTCCTTGAGCCTCGCGGGCGCCGCCCTGCTCGCCGGCGCATTGGTGGTTGGCCCGGCGGCGACGCCCTCTCCGGTAGCGGTGTTAATTCCGGCCGCATCGGCGGCATGCCCCGATGTCGAAGTGGTTTTCGCTCGCGGTCGCGAGGAGCCGCCGGGAGTGGGCGCAGTCGGGGACGCATTCGTCAATTCACTGCGCGCCAAGACGCGTATGTCGGTTGGCGTCTATGGGGTTAACTACCCTGCCAACATAACCACCGTCAGTGGTGCGAACGACATGAGTGCCCATGTCCAATCGATGGCGGGAAGTTGCCCCAACACCCGGATTGTTCTCGGCGGCTATTCGCTGGGTGCCGAGGTGGCTGATCTCGTGACGGGGGGTCGTGCGGCATTCGGGTTCACCAACCCACTGCCGCCGGGTATGGATCAGCACATCGCGGCGGTCGCGTTGTTCGGTAATGGCACCCGGCGGCTCGCCCCCGCCTTCGCCGGTAAGACGATCGATCAGTGCGCAGCCGGCGATCCCATCTGCGGGGGCGGCAGGAATTGGCCGTCGCATCTGCAGCCCTCATACATCGACTCGGGACTGGTGGATCAGGCCGCCGGTTTCGTCGCCGGCAAGCTGTAGGCGCCGGGGGACATCCCGCGCAATGAAGAAGCTGTTGGTCACGAGCGGCCTGTGTTCAGTCGACCGAGCGAGTGCCGCGGATGGGTATGACCACTGCGTGCGCTAACCGAGGGTTAGGGTCGGCTCGTGCGCCGGACCATCGATTGGGATGGCGACGCGGTCACGATCATTGACCAGACCGCGCTGCCCACCGAATATCGCGTTGTCAGCTTGCGCACCGTCGACGAGCTGATCGACGCGATCCGCCGCCTGGCCGTGCGCGGCGCCCCGGCGCTCGGGGCGGCGGGGGCGCTCGGCGTTGTGCTGGCGGCCCGCGAGGGAGGCGACCTCCAGGCTGCGGCCGAACGAGTCGCGAAGGCACGACCGACCGCTGTCAACCTCAGTTGGGGAGTCGCGCGCGCTCTCGAGAAAGTCGATGAGGGCGCCGAAGCCGTGCTTGCCGAAGCACTCGCAATCCTCGACGAGGACGAACGCCTCAACCGCGCCGCATCCGCCCACGCCGCAGAGATCGTCCTTGCACTATGCGACCGCCGCCCGCTGCGACTGCTCAGCCACTGCAACGCCGGTCACCTCGCCACCGTGGCCTGGGGCAGTGCCCTTGGAGTCGTCTGGCACCTTCACGAGCGAGGACTGGTCGAGTCGGTGCTGGTCGATGAGACACGTCCACTGCTGCAGGGCTCCCGGCTCACGGCATGGGAGCTGGCGCAGGCGGGCGTGCCCTACCGGGTGCAGCCCGACGGCGCCGCGGCGACGGCGATGGCGCGCGGGCTCGTCGACTGTGTACTCGTCGGCGCCGACCGGATCGCGGCTAACGGCGACGTCGCCAACAAGATCGGTACCTACGGCCTGGCCATCGCGGCGCATCATCACAGCGTGCCGCTCGTCGTGGTCGCGCCTTCGTCCACGATCGACAAGTCGCTCGCCACCGGCGCCGAGATCGCCATCGAGGAACGCGCCCCCGACGAACTCCGGACATTCGCCGGCACCGCGATCACCCCGCCGGACGCGGACGTTTTCAACCCGGCCTTCGACGTGACCCCGGTTGAGCTGATCACCGCCGTCGTCACCGAGCACGGCCGCTACCGGCCGCAGGATGTCCAGCGTTAACGGTGGATGTGCCGAACAACATGCAAACCCGTGCATTCGGCGGGTAGCCATCGGCGAGGCTCGGAGTGTGCCACTTCGTGACCCGCGATTCAGGCTGTGTTGATGCCGAGCACCCGCTGCTCGAAGATGTCAGCGCCGCGGGCTACCCCGCCCGTGGCCAAGAAACCCTCCGCTACCCGTTTCGCACCGTCGGTCATCGCCATCGCCTTTCGCACCTGCGCTCGTAGTCGCGGCGGCGAAAGCTTCTTGGCCGGCAGGCGGGTCCCGCATCGGGCTACCTCGACACGTCGCGCGACCTCGAACTGGTCACGCCCGTAGGGCACGGCACACACCGGTACGCCATGGGCAAGCGCCTTTTGGGTCGCGCCCATGCCACCGTGCGTCACCGCGCACACGGCACGCTCAAGGAGCGCACCGTGCGGGACGAACTGGCACACCGTCGCATTGGGCGACGTTTCAATTCCGTCTGATTGCCCCGCCGGCATGGTCGCGACCACGTGCACCGGCTCATCGGCCAACGCGGTCAACGCGGTTTGAACAAGGTCGCGGTCGTTTTGTTTCTCCGAGGATGTGGTGACGAGCACGATCGGCCGGTCGACCGCGGCCAGCCAATCGGGGTCCGCGTTTGGACCGGGCTCAAGCACGCAGGGTCCGATCATTTGCACCGCATCGCCCCAGTCCGTTTGTGGGTATTGGAACGGCTTGCCGCTGGCGACCAGTAACAGGGATGACCGGCGCAAGAACTCGTCGATTGACGCGACCGGCCGTGCTTTGACCGTCGCGCGAATTCTGTTGATCGGCGGCAGCATTACCCCTTCGACTCGGCCCACCACAGCTGTCCGCACGGCTGCATCGCGCATTCGGCCGACCGCGCCGGACATCGGCTTGAGGCCCAGCCCGAACGGTGGCACTCCCGCCGATCGCAACGGCGGGGTGTACGGGGAGAAACACGCCCATGGGATGGAACCCGCGTCGGCTGCGGACTGAGCACCCCAGCAGTTCACATCGACAAGTAATGCGTCAGGGCGTGCATGGGCCACCGTCTCGGCCAGGTCGGCGACTTCGTGCGTGGCGCGGTGGCCGAAAACTTCGACCGATAGTTTCAGCGACGCAACAGGATTGGTGGCCTTCCAGTCGTCGAGCTCGACCTGCTCGATACGCGGGTCGATCGCCTCGGTGGTGAATCCGAGTCGTTGGCCGATCTCGATACCGGTGGAAAGCGTGCGCAGATGAACGGTGTGGCCGCGGCGGTGCAGCTCGGATAACAGTGCGCTCATCGGCAATAGGTGACCAAGCGCAGGTGAGGTGTAAGCAAGTATTGTCGCCATCTTCTTTCGCTGTCACTCAGGCTATTTGGTTGACCATTTGGCGCGCCTCATCCAGCCGTCCACGGGCGTCGAGCTTCTCACACAGCTCAAGGTACCGGGCTGCGAGCTCGGCAAATCCCTCCGAGTCGCCCTCCGTCTTCGCCACCAGCGCCTTCGATTTCAGCCACCACAGATCCAGTGCCGGAATGCCGGGCCGACGTTCCTGCCATTGATCGACGATTCGGTGCGCCTGGGCGAGGTCGTCGGCAGATCCCCGTTCGATGAGTAGGCCGACCAGTGCCTCACCGGCGCAACCGACGAAGACGCGCGAGCCGCCAGCCATGTGTGACGCGAACGTGGCATGAAGTTCATCGATCGCTTCGTCAATTCGCCCCTGGCCGGCAGCGTCGATCGCCAGGTCGGCAGTGACGGCCGGAAGCGTGATGGTCAGGCTGTTGTGCTGGCGAATGTTCTTGTGGGCCTTACGAAGCACGTCGATCGCCTCGCTGCGCGCCGCATCGTCCCCGCGCAGTAGCACTTTGCCGCAGGCAAATTCGGCGAGGATGATTCCGCTCATAGCGCCAAACGATTCAGCCCGCAGCAACCCCTCGCGCACGTGGTCGAGCGTCTCATGAGCCTCATCCACACCGAGCGCCGTCGTCACAACGAGGTAGATCAGAATCGACGAGTAGCGGATCGATTGGCGCGCGTGGGCGAACTGAAGTTGCTCTCGCAGACGCTGTCTGCCCTGCTCGTAATTGCCGGCGCACGTCTCGATGACGGCAAGAAGAGTGTTCGCCGAAATAAGTTCGTCTTCAGGTGCATCTGGAGCTAGTGCGCGTATCACATCGACAACCTTGAGCGCGGCATCGAATTCGCAATTTGCGAACCGGACAAAACCCAGCGCATTGAGGATAATGCTTCTGGTCTCGGCATCGCAGTCAATGCGGCTGACCACATCGTCGAGCTCCGATGCCAGGGCGGCGGCCTCGGGAACGCGGTTGTCGTTGACGGCGAAAGAAAAGATGAGTCCGGCTGTCCCAAGCGCTAGGGACGTCAGATCACCCGTTTGCGTTGTCAGGTCACGAAACTCGCGGTAGCGCTGGTCGATGTCTGCACCACTGCCTACGAAGACCGTCGTCGAGATCAGCATCGTCCGTGGCGCGATTCGCAGCGCCATGGCTTCGTCGTGATCGTCGGGCAATCCGTCTGCGATGCGTCGCGCGATCTCCCACTGTGCACGTGCAGCGAGGAGATCACGAGGCCGCAGCCATTGCGCCGCGCGCAGGTACCAGCGGCAGGATTGGGCGAGTTGCCCGGCCGCTGCGAGATGTGTGGCGATCAGGGCTGCGTTCTCGTCGGCGGCGCTGGGGTCGCGTGCCTCAATCGCGGCGGCCACCTTGCGATGCGTTTGCTCGCGGCTTGCGCTTAACTGCGATTCGTAAGCCACCGCGCGGATCAGCGGATGCCGGAAGGCGTACTCGGCGCTCGGGGTGAACCGCACCTGATCGATGAGCTCCGCGCTGAGCAGTTCATCGACCACCACATCGACACCCAGCGTGGCCAGCAGCTCCGCCTCAAAGCGAGCGCCGATCACCGACGCCGCGTTCAACGTCTTCTTGGCTGCGGTGTCGAGCCGGTCGATGCGCGCCTCGATGGCCGCTTGCACCGTTGCTGGCACGCTCACCTCAGCTACATCCGTCCGGCAGACATACTTCCCGTGCTGACCAGTCAGCACCCCGCGCTGGATCAAGTCGCGCACCATCTCCTCGGCGAAAAATGGGTTGCCTGCGGCCCGCTCGGTGATGGCGGCCGCCAGGTCGCCGACCGAAGGATGTGAACCCAGCAGCTCACCGATCAGTGCTGCGATGTCCGAATGGATCAGTGGGGCAAGCGCTATCGTCTGGGCGCCGAGCACCCGCGTCAATGCTCCCTCATATTCGGTGCGAGCGGTGATCAGCACTGTCGACTTGGTCTGCGGGATAACCGTAAAAAAGTCGGCGAGCATCGACTCGCTAACCGCATCGACCCAGTGCGCATCCTCGACGATGTAGACCACGGGCTCGGTCCGGGCCAGCGACACAGCGTTGATTAGCGCGGTCAACCGACGCCGTCGCGCGTCCGGGTCGATCTGGGGTAGCGGCACGTCGGGGTCGGCGATGCCGAGCAGATCATCAAGCAACAGCAGATCTCGCGGATCGGCACGCGTAGCTTGTTCGCGGACTCGGGCCCGGGCGGCTCCGCCCTCAAGCTCAGTAATGCCGAAGCTCGCCCGCAGCAGGCGTGCCACCACCTGAAAAGGTATATCGCGGGCATGGGATTCGCAGAATGTCCAAAACACGTCGACCCCACGAGCGGTTGCCAGAGCGGCGGTGTCACGGGCCGTCCGGCTCTTGCCAATGCCCGGCGGCCCCACCACATTCACCACACCGCCTCGACCACTCACCGCCCGGTCGACAATGGCCTCCACAGCGCACATCTCCCAACGCCGACCGACCAAGCGGGACTCGGTGCCGCCGGCCACGCCATGACGCGGCTGAATCGCCAGCAGCCGGCGCGCTGGAACCGGGTCGGCCCTGCCCTTGATCGACACCAGTTCGGTGTCTGCGAGCACCGCAGCTTGCTCGACCAAACGACCGGTGGCCTCGCTGAGCATCACTCCACCCGGCAGGGCAACCGACTCCATCCGCTGCGCTAACCCCACCTGCTCCCCGATCGCGGCGTAACCCGATACGCCCGAACCGATTTCGCCGGCAACCACTCGGCCTGAATTCAGACCCACCCGCAACCGCAGATCTACGCCGTCACGGCGTCGCACCTCAACCGCCAAACGGTTCGTCTCCTCTTGGATGGCCAGCGCCGCCAGGCACGCCCGGATCGCATGGTCCTCCATTGCGACCGGTGCCCCGAATAATGCCATCAGGCCATCACCGGTGAATTTTGCCATTGCGCCGCCGTACCGGCGCACCACTGCTGCGCCACGACCGACAAGCTCGGCCATGATCTCGCGCAACCGCTCGGCACCTACCGCCGCGGCGATATCCATCGAGTGCACCACATCGGCGAACAAGACGGTGACCTGTTTGTACTCGGCCGGTGTGGCGGCGACGGCCGCGCCGCACTCGTTGCAGAATTTCGAGTTCGGCGGCAGCTCAGCGCTGCACGACCTACACACGAGGGCTGCCGCCGTCATGTCAAGCGACCAGCCTATGGTTCTTCACGGCACTATCCTGTCATCGCTGATCTGACATGTGTCGTATATGGAACCATTCAATCTGGTCCGACGCGATCACGCTCGGAACCAGACGATCAGCCATCCCGAGTCAACGCTTGTGATGACTGCGGAGTCGGCTGCAATCGGCGATTCGAGTCCCAATGTTGGAACCGCACATGTTGTAGGCGACGGACTGAGCCGGTTGCGGTGACTCCGACACCGGAGCCGAACAGTTCGAACAATCGCAGAGTGGAGCCGATGACGGGAATCGAACCCGCGTATTCAGCTTGGCGCGTGTCGTCAATCGCAGTACGCGAGGGTTTTTCAAGATGTTGCGAGGCAACACATTCGGGTTTATCTAGTACGGCGAGATACAGGTAAGTTCATGCAAATTTGGGCGCGTTTATGCGGGGAAAGTGCGGAGCGCGAGCAAACGCATGCCCGCTGAAGGTAAAACCTGTCTCCGGGGCAGGACGGCGATGAAGAGCAGGTTGGAATAGCGTTGTTGGGATGTTGACCATCACGCCGCCGGATTGGCCCGGTATCGGCAGAGCGGTGCCACAGAGCGACTTGCCCGAGCATCTCTTCCGGATTGCATCTCTGCACGCTCGACGTGCACTGGCAAGTGCATCCGACGACCTATCAATTCTGGATCGAGCTGTTTCAATCGGCACTTCCGTCGAGCTGCTTGCCAAAGCCGCGGTCACCAGCATCAGCCCAGTGCTGCTGGCGGAGGACAGACAGTCGAAGCATCTCTTGCAGTTTGTGGGCGTAGGTGAACTCATCCCAGAGAAGGCGAAGACGAGATCGGCCACCGAATGCTTGATGCTTCTAAAACAATGCAGTCCATTCGACTACAACTCCGAACGCGATTCCGTCGTCTTCGACGTGCGGAACCTTGCGACACACCTGGGTTGCGTCGACTTCACGACGCTTGAACCTGCCCTAACCGCAATGGTCGCGCTGTCTGAACAGGTCATCGCGATGATCGGTGAGTTTGACCCCTCGCTGGATCGCACCTCGTACTGGGGCATGGACTTCCTGGCTCAAGTCGACGAACGTATGAAAGTTCAGGCCGAAGCTAAGCGCCTGATGCTAGAGCAACTGAAGGCGGCTGCGCGTCGGGAATTGGAGAGACTCCAGAGTCGAGGCTTGGATCACGACGTCCTGTCGGAGTGGGCAGAGCGTTTGCCGGCCGGATACTACGTCGACGAAGACGAATGGACGCGCACGACGTGTCCGGTATGCAATTACGAGGGATGGCTCGAGTATTCGGTCCACCGGGGCGCGATTGAGGTCGAGTTCGACGACGACGGCAGGCCCGGAATTCCGTTCGTGGAAGTTATCCGCGAGCCCCAGGCCTTCGAATGCTCCGTCTGCGGCCTCCGACTGAGCGACGACCTCCTCCCCCTCGAACATATGGGAGAGACCCAGTGGGACGAGGACGAAGCTACACCTGACGAGATCAGTGCTGCTCAGGAGGCAGCCATCGACGCGTACTACGACTCGGACTAGGGCCTGCGGGCGCGAGGGCGAAGTGGCAGAACAGTCAAACTGTCACCAGCTGCATGAGTTCTGTGTAGTCGGTAACGACGTCGTACTTGACGTCGTCACCGTTCTTCTCGTTGAGTGACTTGAAGAACTTGCGGGCGCATTCGATTTTGGCCGCCTCAGCTCCCTTCAGTTGGAGAGACGAAAGCGAGCCTTTGGTTTCAGCTACGAAGTAGATGTGCTTGACCGTTCCTTCGGTGAAGGCGACGGCCCAGTCAGGGTTATAGTCCCCGACCGGAGTCGGGATGAAGAATCCGCGTGGCAGCTTCGCGTAGACGGCGACTTCGTTACTGGTATCGAGTTCGGTGACGAACTTTCGCTCCACTTTGGAGTCAGTGACGACATATTCATAGATGTGCTTCGTCAGCTTGGGTCCAGCGTTGGCGAAGTCGTGCGTGGTCTGATTCTCGGTGAAAATTGCTGTGTCGAAACGATCTGTGAGGGTGTCGTAGGTCAGATGCTCGACGATCGCCGTGGCCTTCTGCTCATTGATGAGCCGAGCAGCCTCGGTGATGAATTGCTCTGGGTTGAGCCGGAACTTTGCAAACGTATCTGGATTGATCCCCCCGAGTATCGCAGCAGCCGTCCGTCGGGTGAGTTGAGTCTTATCGGTGACTTCACCGAGCAAGTCGTACTTGACCTGGGACCCGGCCGAGGCGGTCTCGGTGTGCGTAGCCGTATTCGAGATGCCAAACCCTCTACCTGCCGAGAGGTCGTCGGCGTCGAGGGAGTCGATCTGAGTTCCAGCTTGAACGACATACTGCATTGCAGCGACAATGAGGTGGTTGTCGAGCCTGTGTACGCACTTGCTGATGAGTTCCGCAGAGTCGAACTCAACCTGATATACGGCCTTATGGTTGATGCGACTCCATAGTGCTTGGAATTCCTTCTTGGCGAAATTGGCTTCGTTGAGCGGAATCTTCTTGCCCTTGCGGCTGTCTTTGGGCACAGGCAAGTTCTGGTCGAGAGAATCAACCAATGGCAGAAGATACGTGATCATCGGCTTTAGAACTTCGGACGAAGGCTCTACAAGTCTGTCAGCCTCCCTCGCAGCGCGGTATGTATCGGAGAGCGTGTAATCCTCGTTGAGGTAGTCATTCTTTATGAGATACATCTGCAGCGCACGGGCCAGGGCTTCCTCGACGATTGACTCACCATTCTCGACCTGAATTGTCTTGCCGGTGAAGAATTTAACTTCAGCCTTGCGGGGACGCGCGCTGAGAGTCTGGGCGATCTCCTTCTGCAGCCCTGTTACGAAGTCGGTGTAGGACTCGTCGGTGACGACAGTCAGCTCGTTGATGTCGTGCACGGTGATGGGGTTGTCCATGCGTTCGCCGTTTTGATCGACGGCCAAGCGTAGTCCGCGCCCGATTTCTTGGCGCCGAGAGACGGTGTTGTCGCTTTTCTTGAGCATGCCCATCACGAAGACGTTGGGGTTGTCCCAGCCTTCACGAAGGGCGGAGTGGGAGAAGATGAAGCGGACTGGCTCGGCCAACGACAGCAAGCGTTCCTTGTCTTTGAGGATTAGGTCGTAAGCGTCGGGATCGGTTGACTGGCCGACTTCGTCTCCACGCTTGGCTGCGATGGGGTCGACTTGACGTTTGGTCCTCTTGTCAATCGAAAAGTAGCCCTCATGCACCGCATGTGCGTCGTCGCGGCACAGGTACTCTCGGTATGCCGCTGTCGCCGCATCGAGTTCGAGCTCACCGAGGATCTCGTTGACGGCCGTCCCGTACTCCTCTTCGAAGACCCGCGCGTACTCGCCGAGAGTGTCCTCGCGCTCGTAGTCTCGATACTTCGCGACCTCATCGATAAAGAACAGCGACAAGACCTTGATGCCTTGCGTGAACAGTTCACGCTCTCGGTCGAGGTGTGCTCGGACAACCTCGCGAATCTGGATGCGCCGCTTGGTTTCTTCGGTGACATCGCGGTCCGCGAGCTGCCCAGCGACGACAATCTCGCCATTGCTAAGTTCGATTACGTCACGGTTTGCATCGATGTCCGTCACTATTAAGGGATGACCGTCGGGCTTGTAAGCCTCGATGCCATTCGCTATATCATGGAGGTTGGCACCCACATCGAGGCGCTTGGTCTGACGGATGATCGGTCCGTTCTTCCTCTGGACTTCGATCTCAACGCGAGCCCGCGGTTTGGCATTCTTATCTATCTCGATAGCATCGAGGTAGAGGTATGCCGCGGAGCCAGCAAGTCCTTTTACGGTGATGCCTCGCACCGAGATCCGCTTGACCAACTTCTGGTTGAAGGCGTCGACGGCATCCAGCCGGTGGACTTTAGTGTGCTCGACCTTGTGAGTTGCTGAGTAGCGCAACACCATAAGCGCCTTAAACTGCGAAAGCGCCTCCAATGCCTTTGGCGCACCGATCTTTTGCGGCTCGTCGATGATTACAATAGGTCGATTGGCGCTGATGACATCGATAGGTCTGCGGGACTGGAAGTCGTCGAGCACTTCGTATATTCGGAGGTTGTCCTTGCTCGTCGAATTGAATGCCTGGATGTTGATGATCATCACCTGCACTCCCGCGTCTGAGCTGAACCGCTCGAGCTCGTGAAGTTGGGACGAGTTGTAGATGAACGACCGAGGTTTCGCTCCATACATCTGCTGGAAGTGCTCGGCCGTTACATCGAACGACTTCTTCACGCCCTCGCGGATAGCGACCGATGGAACGACGATGATGAATTTCGACCAGCCGTAACGCTTGTTCAGCTCCATGATCGTTTTGATGTAGACATAGGTCTTGCCCGTACCGGTCTCCATCTCCACGTCGAGATTCGGAGCGCCTGGAGCGGCACTGCTGTCTACTAGCTTGCTTGACAACGGAAGGTTTCGTGATCGTTGTACCTTCTGAACGTTTTCTAGCCGTTGCGTTGACGTCAGGGCGATCTCCGCGTTACGCAGCCCCGAGTCGGGAGTCGCGCTCGGGTCAAACAGCATCGGCGCGGTGGCCGGATTCGCCCTCCCTGGATCGATTCGATAGGCGACACCATCATGTTTCGGCTGTCCAGCGAAGACCTCGACAACCGCATCCACGGCATCGGTCTGGTACTGCTGAGTCTTGAACTGCAGTCTCATCAGTTCAGATGGCCTTCACGTCCGTCGCCGGAGAAATCTCACGGAAGATCTGTTCCGCATTGATCCGAGCGTCGTCAGAGGCGAAACCGGAATCGCGGAATACGGCTCGCAGCGGCTCACGCCTCGCGATGGCCCGCACCACCTCCGGACTGACTACGCTGTCAAAGCAGGCCACCAATGCGTCGTCTTCGACGACGAACACTTCGTGGCCGTCGATCTGCTCGACGCCAATTTTCATCGTCACCTCAAGTCCCCAATCGAGAAGAACTTGGAACAACATGTCCTCACCCGACCGGTCAGCCTTGATGCTGTCGACCAGACGGATCAACTCAGTTTGGCGCGTCTCGTCGGGTGTGCTTAACACATCGGACAGGTTCGACGTGTCGATCTTGAGCGAACGAAACCCCACATCGAGTTGATTGGCGGCGAATCCTGACTCGTCGACCACCTTAACGCCAGCCCGTCTGATGCGTTCACGAGATATCTCAGCGATTGTGTTGAAACCAGCCTTCGCGGCATCGGATTTCGGATCCGGCTTCTCGTCTCCCTGAACCATGATGAAGCTGCGCCGACCACCATCGTTTGCATTCATTTGCATCACAGCGTGGGCCGTCGTAGCACTTCCTGCGAAGAAATCCAACACGATCATTTGATCGTCATTCAGCAGTTTTAAAAGAAATAAAATGAGTCCTGTTGGTTTTGCAAAGCTGAACGGAATGTTCAAAGAAAGAAGCTCTTTTGTAGCCTGTGAGTTAGGGTAGTCGTATATGACATCTTCGGGGTGAAGGGTGGATTCTACATCTTCGTCATAGTATACCTTCGGATATACATTCCAATTCGATTGTTTTCCATTTTCGTCAAGCAATGGATTTCGGTCAGAGCCTTTCGTAAAAATTAAAAGATCCTTCTTCTCCAGATATGTGTCACGCGACCAACGCCATACCTTGTCAGAATTCGAAACTGGCGTGACTTTTGCTCCGTCTTCCTTTTCTTCAGGAAAGACTGTTCCGGGCGGAATGATTAGACTGCCATCTGGTGCCTCAATGTAATACCTTTGATTCGGTCTCGAGTCTAACGACGGCTGATACAAAGAAGCTCCGCTCTTTTTGTACCTTCGACCATCGGCTTCAGTTAAACGATAATCACTCTCATTGCGTTCTTTGGCAACGCCAAACTCGGGCAGGGCACTTATGTTCCTCGCGTAGGCTAGTACATAGTCCTTAGTGGGGCGGAAATGCGTCCCTTTGTCTGATGTCCGTTTGGCGATTCGGGGCACAACTGCAATAAGATTGGCTTCCCCGAATATCTCATTGCATACCTTCTTTAAGTTGTCTTGCTCGTTGTCGCCAATGGAGATGAAGATAACGCCATCATCCGTCAGCAGGTTCCTCGCCAGCTTGAGGCGCGGGTACATCATGTTGAGCCAGTTGGAGTGGAACCGCCCGTTTGATTCGGGGTTCGCGACGAGCCGCGAACCGTCTGGATCAGCCTGGCAGGAGCGCTCGAGATACGCAGCGGTGCTTTCTGCAAAATCGTCCGCGTAAACAAGGTCATTACCGGTGTTGTAGGGCGGGTCGATGTATATAAGTTTGACTTTTCCGAGGTACGGCTCCTGCAGCAGCTTCAAGGCTTCGAGGTTGTCACCTTCGATGAATAGATTCTTGGTGACGTCAAAGTCGACAGATTCCTCGCGGACCGGCCGAAGGGTTTTGGCGGTTGGTGCGTTGGCGGCGAAAGCCGCTTCTCGTTTGCCGGGCCAGTCCAGCCGGTAGCGCTCTTGCGGGCCTTCGACAACATGATCTGACAATTCCAGGCGCAGCATGTCGAAGTCGACCGCCTTCTTTGGATTCCCTTCGACGTCGAGCGACTCGGTGATGACATTGGGGAACAGCCCCGCCAGCTTGGCAATATTGGCCTCGGTAAAGTCCGGCGATGTCATGGAAAGTTTCTCCACCTGCTACCTCTGCTCTTCCAGTTCTCTTTGCTTCGTTTTCAGGGCACGCCGAAGCTCCACCTTGCGGTTGAGTTGCGGCTCGGCACGGAGTTTTCGCTTTAGGGCGGCGATTTCGCGCTCGAGCTTGCGGACGGTATCCAGCCGCGCAGCTGCTTCTGATAGTTCTTCGCCAGGTCGTGTTGACACCGAGGTGAGAGATTGAACAAGTGCTGTGTAGAGGGCCGATAGCGTTATGGCGGTTGGAAGTGGTTCCCGTGCGGCGTTTTCGGCGTGCCATCGGGTCGTGTAGTAAGCGCCGAGCTTGGGTGTGGGTGACGCTACCTGCTTGTGGGTTGCTGTCATGCGGGTGCGGCCGTCGCTGCTGGTGACCTCGAAGATGATCGGTGTCTGGACAGCTTTGTCGATAGCGGCTATCACGGGCTCGCTGACGTCGTCGCCTTTGGCTACGATCTGGAAGACCTGGATCTCGGGGACTTGCGGGTCACCGGTGAGGTTGATGGTCGACTCGGCGAGTTTGTAGGCCCAGGTGATGCGTTGAACCTCGTTGACGAACTTCTCGCGCAGAGCAGTGGAGACTGCGCCGTGTTCGTAGAATTTTATTTTCGGCACTTGGCGACCGAACTTGGCGGCGGGCGGCCAATGGTAGAGGACCCCGGTCATGCTGTTGCCGGGCCGGGATCGACAACGGCGATGAAGGCAATAAGTTCGAAGTCATCGAGGCCGGCGATGGTCTGAGTTAGTGCCGTGGTCGCGCCGGCGGTGAAGAGGCTGTCGATGTCCCGTTCTTCGGTGACCTGGATCATTGAATGGATTGCGGCGGTGAGTAGTTGAGAGTAAGCGCCCATTTCTGCGCCTTCTCGAGTGGTGTCGTTGAAGATGCGGGTGACGGGGGTGACGGGTTCGTCGTAGGGGCGACATCCGGTGCGGATCAAGTCGAGTAGGTGTTTGGCTTCGGTGTGGTCGGCGATGACGTTGCCATCGTTGTCGAGGTATACGAGGTAGTGCGGATGCAGCCGATTCCCACGGTTGATGTTGTCGTCGGCGTTGACGTTGCGCAGGGCGAAAAGCACGCCGGGGTACAGGCCTTTCGCTGGGTCGGCGGGAATTACGGCGTGAAGCCCCTTCGGGGCAGTGGCGAGGTCGCCGTATTCTTTGAGATAGCCGAGGAGGTCCATGCGGAAGTCGTTGAGCCCGAGGTCGGTAATGGAAACACCGGTACGGACGTCTTCGAGTTCGATGACTTCCTCCTGGAGCTTGCGGAGTTGTTCCTTGCGGAAGGCTGCGTCACTGTCCTCTAGGGTTAGGACGTTGTCGTCCGCGGTGCCGGCGAGGTCGGCGATCACCATGCGGCTTTCGACGCGGTCCTTGAGGTTGATGTACTCGTCGAGCGAGATGTCTGGCCAGAAGTTCACGAGTTGGATCTCGGCGTTGGTCGAGCCGATACGGTCGATGCGGCCGAATCGTTGGATGATCCTGACGGGGTTCCAGTGAATGTCGTAGTTGACGAGATAGTCGCAGTCTTGGAGATTCTGCCCCTCGCTGATCACGTCGGTGCCGATCAACAGGTCTAGTTCGGCGGTCTCTTTGGGCATGGTGAGGTGGCGTTGCTTGGACCTCGGAGAGAAGAGTGTAAGGACTTGCTGAAAGTCATAGCCGGTACCCAATGTCGTTTTCGCCGTGTGGGCACCTCCGGTGACGAGCGCGGTCTGGATCTCGGCGTCGCGAAATGATGGCGCAAGTTCCCGGTAGAGGTACTCGGCGGTGTCGGCGAAGGCGGAAAATACTAGAGCCTTGCGATTCCCGGGGTTGAAGGGGTTGGCGGACTTATCCGCGATGAGACGTTTGAGCTTCTGGAGTTTGAGGTCGTGCGCCGGGGTGACCTTGTGCATCTCGTCCAGGAGCGCGCGCAGGGTCTCGCGGTCGTTAGACAGGTCGCGCTGCCAGGATTCCACGTCGATGTCGTTGAGGTCGATCTTGATTTTCTCTCCGAATGAGAGGGCTTCGACATTGGCGTCGTCTTCGTCGTCGACATCGAGGTCGAGTCCGGCGAAGTCGACGTTGAGGTCGGTGAGGGATCCGGTTCGTGATCCGACTCGATCAAGGGTGCGGTCAACTGCTGCTTCGATTTTCGAGAGGGTGAGACGGAACGCCTCTACCGAGCTCTCCAGGCGCTTGAGCAGGTTGACGGTCATGAGCTTCTTGAGGCCCTGCTCACGGCCGCGTTGTCCGATGTTGGAGCGTGCGGTACCGCCCTTGACGTTGTAGAGGTCTTCGTACTTGCTGATTCGGCTGGGAAAAACGTAAGCGAGCGGGGTGTATACAGCCAGGGTGAGTACTTGGAGCTGGGCGAAGATGTCGTTGAAGGTCGGCGCGTCGGGTAGATCCGAGAGTGGCTCCCTGATCGACTCTGGATGGCGACGTTTGGGGAATGTGCCGATCTCGGTCGTGTCGTAGAACGCCTGGATGTGCTTGCGGGATCGGGCAATTGTGACCGAGTCGAGGAGCTCGAAGAAATCGAAGTCGAGCATCTGCAGAATTCGTTCGGCAGTTCGCGATTCAGCAGGAAGTTTGGACCACTCGTTGAAGACGCGCTGTGCGTCGCTGAAGACCTTGTCGATCGTGGTGGAGATGTTGAGGTGTTGGGCGAGGTTTTCCGAGTCGCCTTCGTAAGCGAGTTGGAGTTGGTTCTTCAAGTCGTTGAAGCGGTTGTTGACCGGGGTGGCCGACAGCATAAGAACTTTGGTTTTTACGCCTTCGCGGATAACTTGCCGCATGAGCCGTTGGTAGCGCGATTCCATTTCTTGTGCGTAGTCGGCATTGCGGAAGTTGTGGGACTCGTCGATGACGACGAGATCGTAGTTACCCCAATTGATTCGGTCGAGACGCAAGCCCAACGATTCTCCCTTCGCCCTGGAGAGGTCGGTATGGGCGAGAACGTCGTAGTTGAACCGGTCGCCGGCGAAGATGTTGGTGGTCAGGTTGGCGTTGTAGTTGGTCCAGTTTTCAGCGAGCTTTTTCGGCGCTAGGACGAGAACGGACTTGTTGCGCAGCTCGTAGTACTTGACGACTGCCAGCGCCGTGAACGTCTTGCCCAGGCCGACGCTGTCGGCGAGGATGCAGCCGTTATATGTCTCCAACTTGTTGATGATTCCGGTCGCGGCGTCACGTTGGAAGTTGTACAGGCTTTTCCAGACCTGCGTTTCCTGATAGCCGGTGCGATCGTTGGGCAGAACGTCCTCGTTGATGTCCTCGAGGAACTCGGAGAATAAGTTGTAGAGGACCACGAAGTATATCCGAGCCGGCGAGTTCTCCGCATACACGCTTGCTATGTGGTCGTGCACCGACTGGGTGACGTCTTGGAGCTGGCTCGGATTGTTCCAAATCTGTTCGAAGAGCGCGACATACTGTGTAGCCATCGGTGCTTCGTCGAGTTTGGTGACGATGTTGGAGACCGCATTTCCACGTTCGTAACCGAGATCAGCAGAGGTGAAGCCTTGGATTGGTTGGTAGGCGACCCGGTCGTCAACGACTGCGAACTGTTGCATCGGCGCTCCGGTCCGGTTTGAGCGGAATCGGACCTTGCGGCGCACCCAGTCCGCGCACTCTCGAGCGATGGCTCTTTGTGTCAACTGGTTTCGTAGCCTGATCTCGAACTGCGAACCGTAAAGGGAGGATTCCCCGGTTCGGGCCGTGGGGATGAAGAACTGTCGGCGTTCTTTCGGTAACTGATCGGTGGCGTTGGCGGCGACGAACGAGGGCGATGTGAAAACGAACTGGAGCTCCTCGACCCGTTCTAACTCTTTGCGCAACGCCTCGAACGCGAAGATCGAGAACGTCGAAGCGGCGATCCGGAGCTTGGAACCTTGGCGAACCTCACCCTTGAGATCGTCACCAAGCAGTTCACTCACGTTGTCGATGATGCGCATGCTCAGCCCCCGGCCGTGTCGTCGGCCGCCGCGCCATCGCGGCGCACCCAGTCGTCGACCTCAACGGTCTGGAACTTCCACAGCCGGCCCACCTTGTGGGCCGGCATGCCTTTCTCTGCGATCCAGGTGTAGACGGTGTCCTTGGTGACGCCGAGGTGGGAAGCGATCTCGTCTGCCGACAGCCAGGGCTCTGACATGGGCGACCCCCTGGCTGATCGACATCGGTGCCTGGACGGGGAGAGCCTAAGGGACAGCAAACTGGTTTAGCCTGGTTTCGACCGAATTAGGCGGGTGACACCAGCTCTACCCTGGCGGGGAGCAGGTCATGGCCTACGCGGAGAGCACGCATGGGTCGTTTCTCCGCCCGGCGCCCGGGTCACCAGCGGCTTCTGACCGCGGATGGGTCGAGTCTCACCCTGACCCGAGTTCAAATCATCGATTCATCCCACGGCTCGTCGGGCGTCGAGGCGATCGCCGACTTGGAACCCGACGTCGACGAGGAACCTTCGGCAGCGAGGTCTATCGCGTGAATCTCGGCTGCTATCTCGCGCTGCTGCTTGATCAACGCTGCGAACGCCGGACCTGCGGTCTTCGGGTCGTCGATGGCCTTTGCGATCCGATATTGCAATGCGACGAGCAGCTGCCGGCGATCAGCACTCCTCGCAGCATCGAGAACCGACTTCGGCGCCGCTTTCCGCGCAGTCCGCTTCGCCGGCGCTTTCTCGTCCGCCTTCACAGCGCGCAATCTGCGCTCGGTCACGTCACGAGTTCCTTTTGCTCGTTGGAAAAAACGGGGCGGAGGGGGCAATGCCTATGCCACGGGGTGCAGCGACGGGGCGGGGTGGGGGTCACCCCCGGTAGTGTTTGGGCCTCGCGGCGGCGCGGCGCGGGTGACGGGAACTCCGTTCGCGCCGGCCCGAAACCGTCAGGTGGCTACCAGCCGCCGCGGAAAGACGGGCTCAGCGTGGCGTAGGACAGGTTCGCGCCGAACGAGTCATAGTTCTGAATCTTGGCGAGGTCGTCGAGTTGCTCTTTGGCGCCTGGGTTTTGCTTGATGTATTCGGCGACGATGCCTCTCCAACCAGCTTCGAGTGCTCGCGCAAGTACTGCGGCGGCAAGGGTGTTGTCGTCGGAGCGAATTGCTGCCGCGAATACCTCGCCCGCTTCGTCGGCTTGGGTGAGTCGTGCTGCGCGGTCTTGTGCGTCGCGATAGGCGATGATCTGGCCGGGATGGCTGCTCGTGACGCTGGAGAGCCCGAACAGCGACTTCTCAAGTGACTGACGCTTGTTGGTGATGAGCTCCTTCTCCTTCTTGCGGAGGTCGCTCAGTTTGGCGCTCACCTGTGCGTGCTCGCTGTCGAGCTTGGCCCGCTTCCCGGTGTCGGTGAGGGTGTTGTCGGAGTCGAGTAGGTCGGTGGTGCGGGCCCATCGGCTCTGAATGTTCGCAGCCTGCCTGCGCAGATCGTCGATCTGGGATTCGAGCTGTGCCAGAGACATTGCGTTGGTTTCCTTTCGGGGTGGTTCAGGCCGAGGCGCGGCCGGTGGTGAGGTTCCACAGTTCTTGGACAGTGACCGCGATTGGGTGCTCGCCGTCCCAGACTTTGATGAAGGCTTCGACCACAGAGGCCCATCGGTTGTCGACAGCTACGCGCAAGATTTCGACTTGCACGAGGTTGCTTTCGGCGGACTGTAGTAGCTCGCGCGCCGCGTTCTCCGTGTGGAGAGCCGCCACAACTCGGTTAGGGACGACCCTTCCGAAAAGGCGGGAGTACAGGAAATTGATGCGTTCCGCGGTGGCTTGCGCAACTCGGTCCTGCTCGGCGCGCTTGACGGCCGCGTGGTCCACCTTTGCCATGCAGCGCTCGACGACGGTCATGTTGGGCGACGCGCCCGCCATGTTAATTGCCACCGCTGAACAGGTTGCGCGCGAACGACGCTCGGTCGTCACCCGCCGGCTTGTCGCTGGGTGGGCGCACCCGCTGAATGAGGCCGCTGAATTCGTCGTCGGGCAGCTCTCGAAGGTACTGCTCGACTCCCAGCCGTAGGTAATCGATTGGGTTCATCTGCGCTGTCCTACCTTTCGTTCGGCGTATTCGACGACGGCCTTCCGCGAGAAGAGCCATCGACCGCCGACGTTGTGCCCGTCGAGTTGAGCTCGGATGCGCCGGACCCACTGCGGCGAGCAGTGCAGGAGCGCGGCTGCTGCGGACGTGTCGATCAGTTCTGCCATTGCCGACGGTGGCGGGTGTGGTTGTGAAGCACAAGTTTTGGTTTCGTGTAGGAAACTGACCAGTTTGGCGTGCACGGCGTCGAACCCACCTGACAAGGGCGGTCGAATGCCGAGATCGGCGCGAACGACGAGGTCACGAACGGCGTAGTGCAGCAGCTTGGCCTCCGTCGCGCTGAACGTGATGGCGATCGGTTTTGTGTAGAACCCTCCGAACACTCGCGACGTCACGTTGGCCTTCGGGATCGGGTCAGGCACGGCATGCGCTTATGCGAGCCATCGTCTAAACGACACCACTCATGGGCGTCGGCGCCACAGTACGGGCACTGACGGTCCATATCGGCGTCGGCGTACAGCAGCTGAGCGAGATTGTCGAAATGCATTGGCTCCTTGCGACTGGCCCCTGGTGACGTACCCCCGTCACGAAACCTCAGATGCTTTTCGTCAGAGGGTTTTTGCGCAGCGTCAGGTGTTAACCCGTCAAGTGTTAACCCGTCAAGTAGGTCATCCTGGGTGACCCGTTCGGTCTCGAATTTGACCCGTTCGGTCCCCGGATATGACCCGTTCGGCCCCGTCTCATGATTCGTTCGGTCCGAGTCCAAGTCCAGCAAATCGTCGATGAGGGTACCGATTGGGTCAGCCTGAGTGAACCGTTCGCCCACCCCCGAATGGGTCACCATGGATGACCCGTTCGTGTCACGTGATGTCCGCCCGGACGTCCGCGTGATGTCCGCCCGGACAGGCATTGTCGGCAACTCGTAGACCGGCGCTGCTGACCTGCCCTGTTGGTTGTTGAACCCGCGCTTGATCTTTCGAACGTAGCCAGCGTCTAGAAGTTCCTTGACGGCTCGCTTCGCGGTCGAGAGCGACGTGCCGTACTGCACAGCCCGAATGTGATCCCAGCGAACTGATGCTTGCCGGGTCTTGGTGTTGGCCTTCTCCGCGATCGCGATCAGTGCTTGGAACCCACGCTCTGACACCCCGCGCGCCCGCAGGGTGTCGGAAGCGGCGATCACCTCGCCGACGAGCTGGCCGCTCATTATCCGAAGGGATCCAGACGATTGTTTCCATCGTGCCGCCCTGCTCGAATATCGGGATCGGCAGAGGGCCCTTGTATATCGGATTCCCCGATTCCGACCATGCGGACGAATCGAGAGGTAGTGCGGCGGCACAACGTGTAGCTCGACGAGCCAGACGCTGAACGCCGCATGTCCTCGGTTTGGTCAGAATCAGGAATCAGGCCGAGGTCGGCGTGATCCTCCTGTGGCCAGCGCATCAGGCGGCGTCCGGCCCCGGCCGGACGGCCCGCTCAAGTCGGGAGAGGTAGTCGTCGATCTGCCGATCCGTGCTAAAACGCCGGCGACCGATGGTGACCGACGCCAGCTCGCCTGACGCCCAAAGGTTGAAAACCACTGTTCGGCTGACGCCGAGGCGAGCGCCCACCTCGGCGTGGTTGTTATTCCTGTTCATCTGGCTCCTGTCGAGTTCGCGACCGTGCTGTCGCGGACTCGACAGTACATTCAGATGTCGGAAAGTCAACAGAAGCTGTGCAATGATGTCGTCATGGGCGACAGTTCGGGCTGGCCGCAAGAGGTCGCAGAACGAGTGGGCGAGTCCGTCAGGGCAGCCCGCGAAGAACGGGGCATGTCGTATGTCCGCCTAGCCGAGGCGACCGAGAAGATTGGCGCTCCTGTCCATCGGGTGGCAATACCGCGGATTGAAAAGGGCGAGCAGGGGGTCACGCTGCCCGAGCTGATCGCGCTGGGCGTGGCACTGGAGGCAGATTGGTCCAAGTGGCTGGATAGGGCTACTGCGGGGGTCGACATTCCAGGCGCTCGTTCTGATCGGGCGGTCCTGCGGATGCTAATAGCCGAAGTCGAAGAGAAGCTAGAAACGCAGCGCCACAATCTTTTCCAGGCCGAAGAGGGGGCAAAGCGCTTGAATATGCCCGAGAGGTACCGCGAGCGGCTCGTCGATGAAGCGCAACGGTACCGCGAACTCATCGAGTCGCTCGAAGTCGCCCTCGATCGGTACCAAGAAGATCTGCGCGGAATGGAAGACGATGCCTAGGCAGCGGATGGCACCCGGTGAGCATGGGAAGATCACCGAACGTGAACGTAACGGAATTTTCTATGCGACAACGTATGTCAGACTGCACAGCGGCAAAAGGCGAGAGCGTGAGGCGCGGTCTACGAAGTCCGCCGAAGATGCCCGTCGAACGCTCAAGCGACGTATCGCCGCGGAGCTAGTAGCAGGGGAACCGACCGGCGTGATCAACCATCGCACAACGCTTTCCGAACTGTTCGACGCGTGGATGCCGGTGAAAGTCACTGAGGATCGGATCGGGGAGCGGACAGGAACGCTTTACAGGGATACGTGGAGATTGCACGGTGACCAGCAGCTCGGTGCGCTCCGGATCTCGGAGCTGTCGACTAGCCGCGCAGACTCCTACTTGAAGGCGCTGCCGCCGGCGCCGGCCACCTATTTGCGCATCATCCTGTCGGGCATGTACTCGTTGGCCGTCAGATTCGACGTGATGGGTCACAATCCGATACGGGAGACGCGGACCGCGAAACCTGATCGCAAGCCCGCGCGGGCTTTGACGGCGATGGAGTTTGAGCAGGTGCGTCTGGCGGTTAAGTCGTTTTGTGCACGCAAGGGGCCTGGGCCCCGGCGGGCCCCGATGCTACCGGCGTTCGTCGAGCTACTGGCGGCCACCGGCGCGCGGCCGGGGGAGGTGTTGGCGATCCGCTGGGAGGACATCGACCTACTCGGCACACCCCCGACCGTGACGGTCAACGGCACCGTGGTCGACGCTGGCAGAGTGGCTGGCAAGCCGCTTCATCGGCAGGACGGACGCAAAGGCGGCGCACCCCCGCACACTGTGAGCTTGCCGGCGTTCGGTGTCCAGGTGCTCGCAGACCTGTACGCGGTGACGGGCCCAGACGGACCGGTGTTGACCAACCGTGATGGCGGCCTGGTGGCGCTGACGAACATCCGATCGTCCTTGCGGGAAGCGCTCGCCGGCCACGAACACCTCAAGTGGGTGACGCCGCATAGTTTCAGGCGGACCGTCGCGACCGTCGTGCGGGATGGGCTCGGTGTCGAGGCGGCGCAGCGGCAGCTTGCGCATGCCCAGCTCGCCACAACAGAGGGTCATTACGTTCAGCGAGTGACGGCCGGCCCAGATGCCCGCGCCGTGCTGGAGACTTGGGCCAGCAACCAGTCTTGAAATCGAATGTACGGGGAAAGTACGGATTTTCGAGCTTGCAGGTTAGCTGGCGAATTCTCGTGCGGCCCCTACCAGGGCGCTTGGAGCCGATGACGGGAATCGAACCCGCGTATTCAGCTTGGGAAGCTGATGTTCTGCCATTGAACTACATCGGCGTGGTGGCCTCAGCAGGCTAGCATTCGACGCCCCGGCCGCTCGCCCGCAACGGCGGCCGGGCTAGGACGACCACCATTGCGCGAGGTCATTAGAGCACATATACCAAACCTGATCGGCAGCTTGCCCGGCCACGCACGCGCGAAATCTGAGCCGGCTGTGACGCAATTCTTAAACAACCCATGTTTATTATTTCGTTATCGCACCGTAATGTGCTCGGGATGGGTCGACACAGATTAGCCAGGAAGCGGCGCAAACCGTCGGTGTCCCTGGCAGCGGTGCTCGCCCCCGCGGCCGTGTTCTTCGCGGTGTCCGCAGACGTCCATCCATTTGCGCCCCGTACCGAAGCCAAGCCCGTTATCAGTGACGTCACCCCATGCTGCGCGGAAATCGTGACCGCCGCATCGCATCGGCTTATCAAGGAAGCCGCTGACGGCGAGCCCACCGCGGCGTCGCGGTATCACACCCGTGCCCGTTTCCTGACCGCCGACCTCGCCCCGGAACACGGCCTGCAGATCCGGACGATCCTGACCGCTCGCAGCATCACCGCGGACTTCCCGCAGATCCACGAGATCGGGGGAGTGCGCCCGGATCCGCTGCCGTGGCACCCCCTCGGCCTGGCGCTCGATGTGATTATTCCCGACCCGCAATCGGCCGAGGGCATCGCACTGGGCAACGAGATCGTCGCCTATGTGCTGCAGAACGCCAACCGGTTCGGCATCCAAGATGCGATCTGGCGCGGCGTCTACTACACGCCCGGCGGAGCGCAGCCGAGCCGGCTCGGTCACTATGACCACGTGCACGTCACCACCGTCGGCGGCGGATATCCCAGCGGCAGCGAGGTCTATCTCCGCTGAGCGCAATCCGCAGAAGCTAGGCTCGTCGCGTGCTGCTCTCCGATCGCGACCTAAGGGCCGAAATCAGCGCTGGCCGGTTGGGCATCGACCCGTTCGAAGACAGCCTGGTGCAGCCGTCCAGCATCGACGTGCGGCTTGACAACATGTTCCGGGTGTTCAACAACACCCGCTACACCCACATCGACCCGGCCAAGCAGCAGGACGAGCTGACTAGCTTGGTCGAACCCGCCGCGGGGGAGCCGTTCGTGTTGCATCCCGGGGAATTCGTGCTCGGATCGACGCTGGAACTCATCACCTTGCCCGACGACCTCGCCGGGCGCCTGGAGGGCAAGTCGTCACTGGGTCGCCTCGGCCTGCTCACGCACTCGACCGCCGGATTCATCGACCCCGGCTTCAGTGGGCACATCACGCTCGAACTATCCAACGTCGCCAACCTGCCGATCACCCTGTGGCCCGGGATGAAGATCGGTCAACTGTGCATACTGCGGCTGACCAGTCCGGCCGAACACCCTTATGGCAGTACCAAAGTAGGTTCGAAGTATCAGGGCCAGCGGGGACCGACCCCGTCGCGCTCCTATCAGAACTTCATACGGACTACATAGGTTCTGCGGGGCTCTCTCGTTCCCCGGGTGCGCGATACTTAGTTAGCCATGGTTTTTTTCCTCCGCCTGGCCATGGTTCATCGTGCAATACCTTTGGAGGGGTTTGTATTGGATATCGTGCTCGGGGTGTCGATGGCACCGTCATCGATCCAAATGGTCGTCCTGGAAGGCGAATACGCCGACGGTGCGACCGTAGAAGAGGACACGTTCGACGTCACCGACGTCGACGATGCGGCCGCCACTACCGGACCCGATCAGGTGATCTCCGCCATCCTGGGCACCCGCGAGGGTGCGATCGATGCCGGCCTTGACTTGTCGTCCATCGGTGTGACGTGGACGGATCCCCTCGAGGCCGCGGCGTTGCGCGACGCTCTGACCGCTCACCGGATCGACAACGTGATGCTGGTCTCGGCCTTTTTGGCAGCGGCGGCGCTGGCGCAAAACGTCGGCGGCGCAATGGGTTACGAGCGCACCGCCGTGCTGCTGGTGGAGCCCGACAGTGCGACGCTGGCGGTCGTCGAGACCGCCGACGGTTCCATCCCGGACGTCTACAAACAGCAGATCCGCGCGGACTCCTACGGCGACGCCGGCGAGCAGCTCAGCGCGATGGTCGCCGGGATGGAGAAGCTGGAACTCCTGCCGGGCGGGCTGTTCCTGGTCGGCTCGGGCGTTGACGTCGCCCCGTTGAAGCCGGTGTTGCAGTCAACGACGTCCCTCGACGTGAGTGTGGCCGAGGAGCCCGAGACGGCGCTGGCCCGCGGCGCGGCACTGGCCTCGGCGAACGCGCCGCTGTTCGCCTCGTCGACCGCCGCGCTGGCCTACGCGCAAGACCCCGGTACCGGCGCCGTCGACCAGTATTCCCTCCCCGAGTACCTGTATGTCCCGTCCGGGCAGGAAAAGGGCGACGACGAGCTCGCCTACAGCGCAGTGGGCGACGACGAAGCCGATTCACCGACCGTAGTCATCGAGAAGCTTTTCCTTTCCGAAGAAAGCCAGCCGAAGCGGCGGCCGGTCCTGCTGGTCGGTAGCGGGCTGGCGGTGGTCGGGATCAGCGCGGTGCTGGCGCTCGAGATCGCGTTGGCCATCGGTATCCGCACGACGGGAACCGTTGGCCTGCAGCCGACCCCGGGCCAGCACCTGATCGTCCCCGAGCAGGCGCCTGCCCCGGCGCCGGTGCAGGCGTCCGAACCGCTGGCGAAGATCAGCCCGCCCGCCCCCGCGGCCGCGCCCCAGCCGTTGAGCCCCCCGGTCGCGGCGCCATTGCCCGCGGTTCCGCCGCCCGCTGCGCCTCCGCTGCCCGCGGCCCCGGTTGTTCCGGTACCCGTCGTGGTTCCTCCGGTGCCGGTTCCGGTGCCCGTCCGCATTCCGCTTCCCAACCCGGTCGAAAGCCCCCCGATGCTGGAAGCCCCGCGCTTGTCCATCCCGCAGCCGGTGCAGCCCCAGCGGCCGGTGCACATCCCCGAGCCACCGTCACCCCCGAAGGTCGGCGTCCCGCAGTCACCACCGCACCAAACTCCCCCCGGTGCGGGCACCGCGCCCAAGCCGAACGGTCCCGGTAACTACGGAGGCGGCCACGTTCCGACGCCTGGCGAGAACGGCCCGGGTGGTCTTGGTGGTGGGCACATTCCGACGCCTGGTACCGGTCAAGGTGGTTTGGGTGGTGGGCACGTTCCGACGCCCGGTAGCGGTCCGGGTGGTTTGGGTGGTGGGCACGTTCCGACGCCTGGCGAGAACGGCCCGGGAGGTTTGGGTGGTGGGCACGTTCCGACCCCTCCCGCAGGTGGTCCCGGCGGTGGTGGGCTTGGCGGCTTTGGCGGTGGTCACGCTCCGGCTCCCGGTGGTGGGCTTGGCGGCTTCGGTGGCGGCCACGCTCCGGCTCCCGGTGGTGGTGGGCTCGGCGGCTTCGGTGGTGGTCACAGCGGTGGCGGCTTCGGTGGTGGCGGCGGCGGCTTCGGTGGCGGCCACAGCGGTGGCGGCTTCGGTGGTGGCGGCGGGGGCTTCGGTGGCGGCCACAGCGGCGGAGGCGGCGGGCACCACTAGTCCGGTTTGCCAACCAACCCACAGCAATCGGCGTTCACCGCCGAGATCACGCGGGTAGGGTCGAGGCATAGAGGCCGGCCAAATGATTGCCGCCTCACCCGCCAGAATTTCATCAGCCCAGCAACATGAGTGGGCATGCGGCTTTCACTCTGGTATGGCACGAATTCCTGGTGACCGATAAACAGTGATGTTGCCCACGAGGATATTGGGCACCACAGCAAACATTGGGCAGGAGGAGCGTAAGCGGTGGTGGGCATCGTGCTTGGCGTCTCGATGACGCCGACGAAGGTGCGCATGGTGCTGGTCGAAGGAGAATGCGCCGACGGGGTCACCGTCGACGAGGACGACTTCGACGTCGACACCCAACGCACTGCCAGCCCCGCCACCGCTCCCAATGAGGTGATCTCGGCCATTCTCGGCACCCGGGAAGGCGCCGCCGACGGCGGCTACCAACTGCTTTCGACGGGTGTGACGTGGACCGATCACGTCGAAGCGGCGATGCTGCGCGACGCCCTGATTTCGCACAAGGTCGAAAACGTCATGCTGGTCTCGGCCTTCATGGCCGCTGCTGCGCTGACGCAAGCTGTTGGGGACGCCACCAACTACGCGCGCACTGCGCTGCTCTTCGTGGAGCCCTACAGTGCAACCCTGGCCGTGGTCGACACCGCTGACGGCTCGGTCTCGGAGGTGCGCCGCAGAGCACTCGCGGATGACGAAGACCAAGCGGTAGCCGAACTCGTCGACATGGCCTCCAGTGCCGAAGCGCTCGAAACACACCCGGAGGGCCTGGTTCTGGTCGGTTCCGGCGTCGACATCCCGTTGATCAAGCCGGTTTTGGAGGCCGCGACTTCGCTCGCTTTGTCCGTGCCCGACGAGCCAGAGATGGCGCTTGCGCGAGGTGCCGCGCTGGCTTCGGCGAATGCGCCACTGTTCGCGTCATCGACAGCCGCGTTGGCCTACGCGCTGGATCCGGGCACCGGCGAGGTCGACCCCCTGGCCCTCGCGGGACAATATCCCGGCCTGTTGCCCGGCTATCAGCCCGAATACCGCAGCCACATCGCGGCCCTGGCCGCGGACGTCGACCAGGGAAAGAGCAACGTCGCCTACAGCGCCGTAGCGGACGATGACGCCGTCACGAAAAGCCTGATCGGACTGGACGAACGCGCTCGTCGGCGCAAGTCCTTGATGCTGGTCGGCAGCTCGCTGGCGGTGATCTTCATCGCCGCGGTGGTGGCGTTGGAAATCGCGTTGGCAATCAGCATCCGTCCCACCGTCGCGTTACGGCCCAGCCCCAATGAAAACATCGTCGCCCCAGCCCCCACGCCGGCCCCACCCAAGCCCGGCCCGCCCGTGCAGGCTCAACCGAAAATCGCACCGCCACAACCATTGGCGGCGCCGCAACCCATCGCGCCGCCAGCTCCCGCGGCTCCGCCCATACCGGTCCCGGCGCCGCCCGTGTTCGTCCCGCCGCCTCGGCTGCCGGTGCCCGGGCTGGGCGGTGGCAGCGGGGGCCACGGGCCTTTGGGCGGTCACGGGCCTTTGGGCGGTCACGGACCGTTCGGCGGCCGCGGTCCATTCGGCGGCGGCCATGGACCGTTCGGCGGTGGTCACGGTCCGTTCGGCGGGGGGCATGGGTTTGGTGGCGGTCATGGCTTCGGCGGCCACGGTTTCGGCGGTGGCCACGGCTTCGGCCATCGGTAGCGCACTGGCGGTTCGCTCGCGTGTCTGACCCGGCGCGCTAGGGTGGCGGACTAGGGTGTGGCCGCGGCCGGAACTTTTTCCCAGGTGCCCGGTTGACCCTCGAATCGCGAGGCCCCAAGGCGGCGGCAACGTAGCTGTACTGGCATAGCGCAGCAACCAATTTGGACGATTTGGAGGAGCGGTGGACGTCGTACTTGGCGTGTCTATGGCGCCTGAGACGGTCCGCATGGTGCTCGTCGAAGGCGAAGCCGCCGGCGGGGTGACTGTCGACCAGAACGGTTTCACCGTCGAGGACGGCGAAACACCCATCGCCGCAGCAAATCACGTCGTCGCGGCCATCCTCGGGACCCGAGACAGCGCGGCTCAGGGCGGGTATCGCCTCAGATCCAGCGGAGTGAGCTGGACCGATCCCGTCAAGGCAGCGGCGCTGCGAGACGCGTTGGCGGCACGCAAGATTGAGAACGTGATGCTGGTCTCGGCCGTCATGGCCGCCGCGGCGCTTGCGCAGGCCATGGGTAGCGCAACCAATTGGGCCCGCACCGCGTTACTGCTCGTCGAGCCTGCCTGCGCGACCCTGGCGATCGTCGACACCTCCGACGGAACGGTCACCGACCTGCACCGGCACCCGCTGCCCGGCAGCGACGACGCCGCGCTTGCGGAGCTGACCGAACTGATCTCCGGTGCTGAATCGATGAGGGCGCGCCCCGACGGGGTGTTTCTGGTCGGCTCCGAGGTCGACATCCCGTCGATCAAGCCGACGCTCGAGGCGGCGACAGCACTGTCCGTGACTACGCCCGAGGAATCCGAGATGGCTCTGGCGCGGGGTGCCTCATTGGCCGCGGCGAACGCAAACCTGGGAGCGCCACGGACGGTCTCGATGCCGGCCGCGCAGACTTCCTCAGCCGCTGCGGTCGAACTGGCCTACAGCGCCGAAGACGATCCGGCGTCCGACGCCCATCGACTGGCCGGCCCCCCTTCGCACCGGCGGCGCAGCCGCAAGTCGGTGTTGACCATCGCGGCCGTGGCAGTGGTGTTCATCGGCGGCTTGGTGGCGTTGGCGCTGGCTCTGGCCTTCGGTATCCGGCCGCATGCAGACCAGCGACCGGACGTCAGCACGAACGACATCGTCGCCCCGCAGAATCCGGATGCAGGCCCGCCCGGGCCGCCCCCGCCACCGGACGCTCCGGCGGCACCTCCGCAATCGCCCCCGCTGGCACCTCCCCAAGCGCCCCCGCCGGCACCGCAACCCTCGCCGCATTCTGGTGACCACCAACACTGGGATGATTGGCTGCACCGCCACCTGGGCACTCAAATTCCGTTGCCGTAGGCCGGTTCGGGCCGGTCCCGGGCCACCGCCCGAGGGCTGGACGCGCGTAAAGTCGGGTCTTAAGGGGAATACCGGTGGGACCTTGGCGAGGTTTCGCGCCATATGGATCGTGCGACGAGCCCGTCCCCGCCGTGAATGGCTAGCAACCGACTAATTGGAGGAGCTTTGGACACCGTATTGGGTGTGTCGATGGCGCCGACCGCAGTCCGGATGGTGCTGGTCGAGGGGGAAAACGGCGATGGTGCGACCGTCGATGAAGACAATTTCGACGTCGCCCCGGCTGACGATGCAGCAACGGTAGCCGCCTCGGACCAGGTAGTCTCGGCCATCTTGGGGACGCGTCAGGGCGCAACGGAAGGCGGCTATCAGCTGGCATCGACCGGCGTTACGTTCACCGACCCTCTCGAGGCCGCCGCACTGCGCGACAAGCTGGCAGCCCACAAGGTCGAAAATGTGATGCTTGTCTCGGCCTTCCTGGCCGCGGCGGCGCTGGCTCAGGCGGTGGGCCATCGGACCAACTACGCGCAGACGGCGCTGCTGTACATCGAGCCCGACACCGCGACGCTGGCGGTCGTCGACAGCGCGGACGGATCGATCACCGACGTTTCACGGCAGGCCCTGCCCGCGGATGACGAGGCGGCGGTCGCCCAGCTGGCCGCAATGGTGTCCAACGCAGAACACCTGGAGACACGTCCAGACGCGGTGTTCGTCGTCGGCTCTGGGATCGACATCCCGCTGATCAAGCCCGCGTTGGAGGCGGCGACAACCCTGCCGCTGACCGCGCCCGAGGAACCGGACACTGCGCTGGCCCGCGGTGCGGCCCTGGCGTCGGCGCATGCTCCGCTGTTCTCGTCGTCGACCGCAGCGCTCGCTTACGCGCAGGATCCCGGTACCGGTGCGATCAACCCGTTCGCCATTGCGCCCGGCTACTTCGAAACCCCGGTCGAAGCCGGCGCGGAGGGACTCGCGTACAGCGCCGTGCCCGACGACGCGGACGAGTTCTTCACCGGCTCGCAGACCGCCGCGACGGCACTTGTCAACGAGGACTACCACGAGCGCAGCCGGTTCAGGCTGGTCGGATCCGCGGTGGCGGGGATCTTCGTCATCGGCGTGGTGGCGCTTGTCGTGTCGCTGGCCATCGCCATCCGGCCGACGGCCAATGTGCGACCCGACCCGAACCAGAATGTCGTCGTCGCGCCCACCCGGCCGGCTCCGGCTCCCGCGGCCCCGGCGCCTGCCCCCGAGGCCGTTCCGCAGGCGCCCGCTCCGGCGCCGGCGGCTCCGGCCCCAGCGCCGGCGGCTCCGGCCCCAGCGCCGGCGGCTCCGGCCCCTGCCCCGGCGCCAGCGGCTCCCGCTCCTATCCCGGTGCCGGAGGTCCCTGCTCCGGCGGCTCCGCCTCCGCCTCCGCCCGCGGTGGCGCCGATTCCGGTGCCCATTCCGCTGCCGATACCGGGCTTGGGTGGCCCGGGCTTCGGTGGACCGCCTGGTGGGGGCGGGCACGGTGGCGGCGGCGGGCCGCACGGTGGCGGCGGCTTCCCCGGGTTTCCCGGCGGTGGTGGGGGCCATGGCGGCGGCGGCTTCCCCGGTTTCGGCGGAGGCCATGGCGGCTTCGGTCGGCACTAGCGCCTGACGGCGACCACCTGTCATCTGCCGTTTGCCTTTCGCTTAGCCCCGCGACGCGGTTAGCTCATTGGGGGCACCTACACCGGTTGTATGCGATGCACCGTGTTCGGCACCGGTTATCTCGGTGCCACCCACGCGGTTGGGATGGCGGCACTGGGGCACGACGTGCTCGGGATCGATATCGACCCCGGCAAAGTGGCCAAGCTCGCCGGGGGCGACATTCCCTTTTACGAGCCCGGCCTGCGAAAGCTGTTGCAGGAGGGCCTGGCTGCGGACCGCCTGCGGTTCACCACCGACTACGACATGGCGGCCGACTTCGCTGACGTGCATTTCCTGGGTGTAGGCACACCGCAGAAGAAGGGCGAATATGGCGCCGACCTGCGCCATGTCTATGCCGTCATCGATGCGCTGGTGCCGCGGTTGACGAGTTCGGCGGTGCTGGTTGGCAAGTCGACCGTTCCGGTGGGCACCGCGGCCGAGTTGAACCAGCGGGCCGCCGCGCTGGCGCCGGAGGGTGTCCATGTCGAAATCGCCTGGAACCCAGAATTTCTGCGTGAAGGCTACGCGGTGCAAGACACCCTCAATCCGGATCGGATTGTGCTGGGCGTGAACGAGGATTCGACCCGCGCTGAGGCCGCCGTTCGGGAGCTGTATGGGCCGATGCTCGAGGCTGGAGTTCCATTTTTGGTGACGGATCTACAGACTGCGGAGTTGGTCAAGGTTTCCGCCAATGCCTTTCTGGCGACCAAGATTTCATTCATCAACGCAATTTCCGAGGTGTGCGAGGCGGCGGGCGCGGACGTCAGCCTGTTGGCGGATGCGCTCGGCTACGATACCCGGATCGGACGCCAATTCCTCAATGCCGGTTTGGGTTTCGGCGGCGGATGCCTGCCAAAGGACATCCGCGCGTTCATGGCGCGCGCCGGCGAGCTGGGGGCCGACCAGGCACTGACGTTCCTGCGCGAGGTGGACAGCATCAACATGCGGCGCCGCACGCGGATGGTGGAGCTGGCCAGCGCGGCCTGTGGTGGCTCGCTGCTGGGCGCCAACGTTGCGGTGCTAGGCGCGGCGTTCAAGCCTGAATCGGACGATGTGCGTGACTCGCCCGCGCTAAACGTCGCCGGCCAGCTGCAGCTCAACGGGGCGGCGGTGAACGTCTATGACCCCAAGGCCCTCGACAACGCGCAGCGCCTGTTCCCAACTCTGAACTACGCCGTCTCGGTCGAAGAGGCCTGCGAGCGAGCGGATGCGGTCCTGGTGCTCACCGAGTGGCGCCAATTCGTCGAGATGGACCCGAACGACCTAACCGACCGCGTGCGGGCCCGCGTCATCGTGGACGGCCGCAACTGCCTGGAAACAGCCCGCTGGCGGCGAGCGGGCTGGCGGGTATACCGACTGGGCGCCCCGCGACCCTAGGAGAACGGGTCGACACTTGCGGGTCGCGGTGCGGGCACCCGGTTGCTTGCTGGCGGGTGTTGCGGTGGGCGAAGGGCTGCTTGCCGGTGTCGCGGTGTCGCGGTGTCGCGGTGTCGCGGTGGCTGGGGGTGCATGCTGCGCCGCGTTCACCATTTCGGCGAAAGTCGGAGGGGGAGGCGGCTTGTGGGCGTGCCGGTGCGCACGCCATGCGGGTAGCGTGACCCGCGTGGACTTCGCCGGCGCATTCCTCGAGGAGAATCGAGCCTTCGCAGAGCTTTTTCAGGATGTCGATGAGGCGACGCCGGTACCCACCTGCCCCGGCTGGACCCTGCGCCAACTATTTCGGCACGTCGGTCGCGGCGATCGCTGGGCGGCACAGATCGTCCGCGAGCGACCCGACAGCTACGTCGATCCCCGCACGGTGGAGGGCGGCAAGCCACCGCCCGATCCGGCCGGCGCCATTGCCTGGTTGCATGGCGGTGCTCAGCGGCTGATCGACGCGGTCGAGCTGACCGGTGTGGAAACACCGGTCTGGACCTTCCTCGGGGCGCGCCCGGCGAACTGGTGGGTCCGGCGCCGCCTGCACGAGGTCGCGGTGCACCGCGCCGACGCGGCGATCGCACTGGGCAGCGATTTCGCTCTGGAACCGGGCGTGGCCGCCGACGGGATCACCGAATGGCTGGAGCGGGTGGCGCTCCAGGCCGGTGGGGAGGGCGCTCCGCTTCCGCTCGAGGAGGGCGACACTCTGCATCTGCACGCCACCGATGCCGGGTTGGGGGACGACGGCGAGTGGACGATCGCCGTCGAGCAGGGCCGGATCACCTGGTCGCACCAACACGGCAAGGGCAGCGCCGCGCTTCGCGGTGGCGCGACCGAGTTGCTGCTGGCGATTCTGCGCCGTCGGCCGCTGGCCGAGACGGGCATCGAGCTGTTCGGTGACGACGCCGTGTGGGAGCGCTGGTTGGCCCGTACGCCTCTCTAGGCGAGGGATCGCACGGTAACTTGCACACCATGACCACATCGGAGATCGCAACCGTACTGGCATGGCACGACGCACTCAGCGCTTCTGACCTGGCCACCCTGGAGTCCTTGTCCAGCGAAGACATCGAGATCGGCGACGCGCACGGCGCCGCGCAGGGCCATCAGGCGCTGCGCGACTGGGCCACCTCGCACCGGTCGACAGCGCAGCTCGGCCAGCTGTATGTGCATGACGGCGTCGTCGTCGCCGAACAAAAACTGGGCAGTCCTGACGGTCCCGGCGCGGCCACCGACGCGCTGGCATTCCGCGTTGTTCGTGACCATGTCACCTCGGTCTTCCGGCACGACAGCCTGGCGACGGCGCTGGCGGCCACCGAGCTCACCGAGGCCGACGCCGTCGAATAGGGCCGATCACGGCAACAGGAGCTGAATTAATGCGCGGAATCATCTTGGCCGGCGGATCGGGCACCCGCCTGCATCCGATCACCACGGGGATAAGTAAGCAGCTGCTGCCGGTCTATGACAAACCGATGGTTTACTACCCGCTGTCCACCCTGATGATGGCCGGAATCCGCGACATCCTGGTGATCACCACGCCACATGACGCGCCCGGATTCCAGCGACTGCTGGGCGACGGCTCGCAGTTCGGCGTCAACATCACCTACGTAGCGCAGGAAGAGCCGGATGGCCTGGCCCAGGCGTTCGTCTTGGGCGCCAGGCACATCGGCAACGATGCGGTGGGGTTGGTGTTGGGAGACAACATCTTCTACGGCCCGGGCCTGGGCACCAGCCTGAGCCGCTTCCAATCCGTAACCGGGGGAGCGGTTTTCGCATACTGGGTCGCCAACCCCTCGGCATACGGCGTCGTCGAGTTCAGCGACGACGGCAGGGCGCTGTCGCTGGAGGAGAAGCCCAAGACGCCGAAATCCAACTATGCGGTGCCGGGTTTGTACTTCTACGACAACGACGTGGTCGAGATCGCGAAGGGCCTGAAGAAATCGGCGCGCGGTGAGTACGAAATCACCGAGGTCAACCAGATCTATCTGAGCAGGGGCCGGCTTTCGGTCGAGGTGATGGCCCGCGGCACGGCCTGGCTGGACACCGGGACGTTCGACTCGCTGCTAGACGCCAGCGATTTCGTGCGCACCCTGGAGCGACGGCAGGGCCTGAAGGTCAGCGTCCCCGAGGAGGTGGCGTGGCGGCGAGGCTGGATCACCGACGACGAGCTGGCCGAGCGTGCACATGGGCTGCTCAAGTCCGGCTACGGCGGCTATCTGCTGGACCTGTTGGAGCGGAGTCGATTTCAGTAGGTTTGGCCAGCACCGCGGCGATCGCCGTCGTCAACGGCACCGAGAGCGCCAGCGCCATCCCACCAACCGCCGAGCGGGCGATCTCGATCGCCACACTCTCGCTGGTCAGCACGTCGGTCAATGACCGGTTGGCGACGCTGAACAGCAACAGCAGCGGCAGCGAACTGCCCGCGTATGCCAGCACCAGCGTGTAGACCGTGCTGGCGATGTGATCTCGGCCGACGCGGATGGCGCCCAAAAAAATCGCCCGCCGCGAGCCCCCGAGGTGGGCAAGCTCGAACACGGTCGAGGCCTGGGTCACCGTCACATCGTTGAGCACGCCCAGCGACCCGATGATGAAGCCGGCGAGCAGCAGGCCGCCGATCGACACGCTGCCCAGATACGCGCTGACGGTGCTGTTCTGTTCGTCCGACAGCCCGGTCAGGTGCGCCAACTGTATTGCCGCCCATGATAATCCGGCGGCGAGCAGCAGCGCTGACAGGGTGCCCAGCAGTGCGGCGCTGGTCCGCAGGTTCACCCCGTGCGCGAGATAGATCACCGCGTACAGGATCGCCGCCGACGCCACCAGCGCCACCGGAACCGCCGGAGCGCCGTCGCGCAGCGCCGGCAGGAGGAACGTCACCAGCACCACGAACGCGACCACGATGCCCACCAGCGCCAGCAGCCCGCGCCAGCGGGCCACGGCCACGATCACCACCGCGAATGCGATCGCCAAACCGCCCAGCGCCCAGCCGCGTTCGAAGTCGTAGAACGCATAGCTGGTGGTGCCCTGGTCGTCGACCTGACGGACGAGCCGAATGTGGTCGCCCACAGCGAATTTCGGCTGACCCGGACCCGGGGAGGACTCCAGGAGTGTCTGGGCCCCGGCGTTTGGTCCGGAATCGATCGAAACCTGGGTCAAAACGCACCGTCCCGCGCCCGGCGGGGCCTGCTGCGGCGCACCGGTGAGGACCTGGCTGACCGACGGGCTGCCGCAGTCGCCCACTCCGCTGGACAGCACGTGCCCGCCCTGCGTACTCACCGCGCCGCCGGTCGCGTTCTGCAGCGGCATCGGGATGTCGACGTGCTGTCGGCTCGGCCAGAGCACGACGGCGCCGGCGGCCACCGCCACGCCGATCGCGATCAACAACCCGACAACAACCCTGGCGGGCAACGGATCAACCGTGGACGGACCCGACGGCGTGCTGTGCGAGTGGAAGTGCGTCACCCGCTCCACCGTAGAGGCGGCCGCGCGGATGCCTACGGTCGATAGCCGGCGAGGAAGTTGCCCAGCCGCTCGATCGCGGCCGCCAGATCGCGGGCCCAGGGCAGTGTCACGATGCGCAGATGATCCGGGGCCGGCCAGTTGAAACCGGTGCCCTGGGTAACCAGGATCTTCTCCTGCAGCAGTAGGTCGAGCACGAGCTGTTCGTCGTCTTCGATGTCGTAGACCTCGGGATCCAGCCGGGGAAACGCGTAGAGCGCGCCGGCGGGTTTGACGCAGGACACCCCCGGGATCTCGTTGAGCTTGGTCCAGGCGACATCGCGCTGCTCGAGCAGCCGCCCGCCGGGCAGGACCAGGTCGTCGATGCTCTGGTAGCCGCCAAGGGCCACCTGGATCGCGTGCTGCGCCGGAACATTGGGGCACAGCCGCATGTTGGCCAGCAGGTTGATGCCCTCGATGAAACTTTCGGCGTGGTCCTTGGGTCCGGTGATCGCCAGCCAGCCGGCCCGATAGCCGGCCACCCGGTAAGCCTTGGACAGGCCGTTGAACGTCAGGCACAACATGTCCGGCGCCAGTGTGGCCAGGTTGATGTGCTTGGCGTCGTCGTAAAGGATCTTGTCGTAGATCTCGTCGGCGAGCAGCAACAGCTCGTGCCTGCGCGCCAGATCGACCATCTGGGTGAGGACTTCGCTGGTATAGACCGCGCCAGTCGGGTTGTTCGGGTTGATCACGACCAGCGCCTTGGTCCGGTCGGTGATCTTGGACTCGATGTCGGCGATGTCGGGCTGCCAGCCCTGTGTCTCGTCGCACAGGTAGTGCACGGGCGTTCCGCCCGCAAGGGAGGTCGACGCCGTCCACAGCGGGTAATCCGGCGAGGGGATCAGCACTTCGTCGCCGGTGTCGAGCAGGGCCTGCAACGTCATGGTGATGAGCTCGGAGACCCCATTGCCCAGATAGACGTCGTCGACGTCGAAGCGGGGGAATCCGTCGACCAACTCGTAGCGCGTGACCACCGCCCGGCGGGCGGGCAGGATGCCCCGCGAGTCGGAGTACCCCTGGGCGTACGGCAGGGCCTGGATCATGTCGCGCATGATCACGTCGGGCGCCTCGAAGCCGAACGGCGCCGGGTTGCCGATGTTGAGCTTGAGGATGCGATGCCCCTCGGCCTCCAGCCGTGCCGCGTGCGCGTGCACGGGCCCGCGGATTTCGTAAAGGACGTCCTGGAGCTTCGACGACTGCGCGAAACTACGCTGCGGCCGGTGATGAGCCGACGCGTGCAGGGGCACGTGATGGGTGGTCACACCACCAATGGTGCCACCACTGTCCACTGATTTTTGCTGCCAAGCCGCGAAGACGCAGGTCAGCGCTTGCCGGGGGGACGCGCCCCGCGGGCGATGCCCAGGCCTTTGACCGGGGGCTGCTCGGGTCCGTCGTCGCCGTCGGTCTGCCTTGCCGGGTCCGCTTTAGGCGCCGCCTCGGGTTTGGCCTCGGCCTTGGGCTCCTCGGCCTTGGGCTGCTCGGCCTTGGGCTCCTCGGCCTTGGGCTGCTCGGTCTTCGGCGCCGCCTTCTTGGCGCCGGGCCGCTTGGCGCCCGCGGCGATGCCCAGGCCCTTGACCGGGGCCGCGGGTGCCTTGGCTTCGGTCGCGGTGTCGGCTTCGGTCGTCTCGGCTTCGGGCGTCGCTTCCGCGGTTGCCTCGGCCTTGGGCGCCGCGGCCGCCGGTGCCGCCTTCTTGGCACCGGGCCGCTTGGCGCCCGCCGCCAGACCCAGGCCCTTCGCCGGGGCGGCGGGTGCCTTGGCTTCTCCGCCTGCGGCGGGTGCCTCGGCCTTGGCCCCCTCGGCGGCCGGCGCGCCCTTCTTCGCGCCCGGCTTCTTCGCGCCGCCGGCGATGCCCAGCCCTTTGACGGGCGCGGCGGGAGCCGCGGTGGCCTCGGACTTCGGGGCCGCCTCGGCCGCGGCGGGCGCCTCGGCCGGCGCTTCGGCGGGCGCCGTGGCTGTCGAGGCCTTGGGCGCCTGCGCCGCCCGCTTCTCGGCCTCCCTGGCGGCCGTACCCTTCTCTGGCAGCGTCGCCTTGTCGTACTCGAGGGACCCCAGCAGGATCTGCGCAACGTCGAGGACCTCGACACCGCTGCGTCCTGCCTCTTCCTGCCGGTCGTTGACACCGTCGGTGACCATCACCCGGCAGAAGGGACAACCGGTGGCGATGGTTGCGGCGCCGGTGGCCAACGCCTCGTCCACGCGTTCGTGGTTGATCCGCTTGCCGATGTGCTCTTCCATCCACATCCGCGCGCCGCCCGCTCCGCAGCAGAAGCTGCGCTCGGCATGCCGCGGCATCTCCGTCAGGTTCGCTCCCGCGGCCCCGATCAGCTCGCGTGGCGCCTCATACACCTTGTTGTGCCGGCCCAGGTAGCACGGGTCGTGATAGGTGATGTCCTGCGACACGGGGGTCACCGGCACCAGCTTGTTGTCTCGAATCAGCCGGTTGAGCAGCTGGGTGTGGTGCAGCACGCTGTAGTTGGAGCCCAGCTGCCGGTATTCGCGGCCCAGCGTGTTGAAACAGTGCGGGCAGGTGACAACGATCTTGCGGTCGACGGTCTCGACGCCCTCGAACACCCCGTCCAGTGTTTCGACGGCCTGGGCGGCCAGCTGCTGGAAGAGGAACTCGTTGCCGGAGCGGCGCGCGGAGTCGCCATTGCAGGTTTCGCCGGCCCCGAGCACCAGGTACTTGACCCCGGCGATGGCCAGCAGTTCGGCGACGGCCTTGGTGGTCTTCTTGGCCTTGTCGTCGTAGGCGCCGGCGCAACCCACCCAGAACAGGTACTCGAAGCCGTCGAAGCTGTCGACGTCCTCGCCGTAGACCGGGACGTCGAAGTCGACCTCGTCAATCCAGTTGGTCCGGTCCGACGCGTTCTGGCCCCACGGGTTGCTCTTGGTCTCCAGGTTCTTGAACAGCACGGACAGCTCGGACGGGAACTCCGATTCCATCATCACCTGGTAGCGCCGCATGTCGACGATGTGATCGACGTGCTCAATGTCCACCGGGCACTGTTCGACGCAGGCCCCACAGGTCACACACGACCACAGCACGTCGGGGTCGATGACGCCGCCCTGCTCGACGGTGCCGACCAGGGGCCGGGTCGCCTGCTCGGGGCCAGAACCCAGCACGCGGCCGAAGCCGGACTCGGGGACGTGGTGGGCCTCGGCGTGCTGCTCGCCGGACAGCTCCTCGCCGACCCCGCCCTCGGGGGTGTTCTCGGCGGGTGACTCCTTGTCGCCCAGGATGTAGGGCGCCTTGGCCATCCAGTGGTCGCGCAGGTCCATGATGACGAGCTTGGGAGACAGCGGCTTGCCGGTGTTCCACGCCGGACACTGCGACTGACAGCGCCCGCACTCGGTACAGGTGGCGAAGTCCAGCATCGCCTTCCAGCTGAAGTCTTCGACCTTGCCACGGCCGAATTCGGCGTCGTCGGGCGGGTTTTCGAAGTCGATCGGCTTGCCATCGGCCTCGATCGGCAGCAGCGGGCCGAGCCCGTCGGGCAGCCGCTTGAAGATGACATTGATCGGCGCCGAGAAAATGTGCAGGTGCTTGGAGTGCAGCACGATCAACAGGAAGGCCAGCATGACCCCGATGTGCAGCAGCAGGGCCGTCGTCTCGATGATCTCGTTGGCGGGCTGGCCCAGTGGGTGCAGGATCGTGCCGAACAGCTGCGACAGGAACGCGCCGTTGCCGTAGGGCAGCGTGCCGTTGTTCACCGCCGACCCGCGGACCAGCACGTAGGTCCAGATGACGTTGAAGATCATGAACAGAATCAGCCAGGCGCCGCCCGTGTGCGAGCCGTAGAACCGCGACGAGCGGCCGATCTCGCGCGGGCTGCGCATCAACCGGATGATCGCGAAGGTGGTGATCCCGAGGAACACGGCCGTTGCGAAGAAGTCCTGCAGGAAGCCCAGCGCGTCCCATCGGCCGATGATCGGGATGTGGAAGTTGTCCTGGAAGAGCAGCCCATAGGCCTCGATGTAAACGGTGAGCAGTATGAAGAAGCCCCACATCGTGAAGAAGTGGGCCAGGCCGGGGATCGACCACTTCAGCAGGCGGCGCTGGCCGAAGACCTCGGCGATCTCCGTCCAGATTCGCCTGCCCGGGTCGTCCGTGTGACCCGGCGCCGGCTTGCCCGCCGTGACCAGCTTGAACAGCCACAGGACCCGCCGCGCCGCCAGCGCGACCACCAGCAGCGTCATGCCCATGCCCACGACCAGTCTGATGAGCATCTGCGTAGTCACAGAAGGTCTCCCCAATGAATAGTTGAATCAGCCTGCGTTGTATTTGCCTGCTTGAGCCCCGCTCATAGTTACATCTCCGCGGCTTTCAGCGCGAGAAAGGCTGCCCTAACTTGGCAGTTCGCCATGCCCCTGGCCTGCTGGTTAATACCCATTCACCGGAGGCGACGCATACGAAGTGATGAGCGCCACCAAACTTCGTTGAATAACCGTTGCCGCGGGGCTTGGAACTGTTCCCGTCAGCGCCCGAAGATTGGCGGCAGGGGCCGCCCGCGCGTGGTCGTCGGTGCCGCGGTGGTGGTCGCCTGCGACGTAGTGGTGGGGGCGGCCGTCGTGGTGGTGGTAGTGCTCGGCGGCGCGGACGTCGTGGTCGTGGCGGTGGTCGACGGCGCCGGCGCGGGCGTCGTGGTGGTGGCCGACGGCTCGGTGGACGGCGGCGGGGGCGCTGGGATCACGGTGACGGTGGTGCTGTCGTTCGGCCCGGTGATGGTCACGGTTTGCGGCGGTTGGCTGGGCGGCGACGTGGGGCGGACCGGTGTGGACTTGGTGAGCAACAGGTTGATCGCCAAGATCAGGGCCACCAGCACCGCCGCGGCCGCCCCGGCCACGCTCAACACCAGCGCCGTGCGCTTGTACCAGGGCAATCGCCCCGGGGCGGGGGCGTAGTGACTGCCGGTCGCACCGTCGAATTCCCTTGCCTCACTGGCGTACTCGCCGGTCGCGTCGCGCCCGGTATAGGGCACCGGCTCGTCGTGGTCGGCGTCCTGCGACCACGCCAGAGCGTCGTCCACGTCGGTGGCCTGGGCTCCCCACGCGGCCTGGGTCATGTCCAGCCCGGTGGTGCCGACCATTTCGGTCGGCGCTTCCACGGCGGCGGCCGCGGCGGTCGGAGCGCCGCCCGACGCGTAATGCGGGCCGAGCACCGCCGCACCGAGGGCGGCGCTGAGCGCCGGCTGCGCGGTGCTGTGCACCGGTACCCCGAACCGTTGCGACAAGCGCGCCTTGAGCAACGGGATGTTCGCGCCACCGCCGGCGATCGCCATGGCGCTGAGCCTGGTGTTCGGAATCGCGTTGCGCCGCAAGGACTCGTCGACCCACGCGAGGAACCGGTCCAGCGGTGCGGAGATCAATTGCTCGAATTCGGTGCGGGACAGCTGGGCACCCTCGTCGCTGGCCCCGGCGATGGTGCCCACACCCGCGGTCGACAGTTGCTCCTTGGCGCGCCGGCACGCGGCGAGCAGGCGGGTCTGCGACCCGACCCGCGCGGCGCCGCCGAGCATGGCGGTGCTGACGTCGGCGGACAGCAGGTGATCCAGGATGAGCTGATCGATCGCGTCGCCGGAGAAATCGGTGTACCGCGCGACCGGACCCACCGACGCGAAGCCGGCCCCGGCATCCATCAGGGTGACCGTGGTGCCAGCGGCGCCGAAGTCGCACAGGGCGATAACGCCGTCGGCCCTGAATCCCGGCGTGCCGCGCAGCGCCGCGAGCGCGGCCGTGGCATCGGAAACCAGCATCGGCGCCGCCCCGCCGCGCGCCAGGTCCGACTGGGCGAAGAACTCCTCACGCAGCGCCGCGAACTGGTCGCGGGACCAGTAGGCGGGCACCGCGATGGTGATCGGTGACCCGTAGCCGACCGCGCGGGCCATGGCCTCGATCGCCTCGACCGTCAGCGCCGCGCCGAGGTACTTGGTGCCGTCGGCCGCCACCAATGGCGCGCGGTCGCCAACGCGTTCGACGAAACCCCGCAGCACCAGTCCCGGTTCGGTCAGATTCGGATTTTCTTCCGGCAGGCCAACTTCGGTGGGTCGCTGTTCGAACAACGTCAGCACGGAGCTGCGGGTTATCGGAGCGCCGCCCGCGCGGGCAGCCACCAGGTTGGCCACCCCGATAGACAGCCCGAGCGACTCGCTCATCTGCTACACCCCTGTGTCAGTCGTCCCGTTGCCGTCGCGCGGCGGTGCTCGCCGTAGCGACCGTGGATTGCAGCGAGTGTAGGGCTTCGCCGGCGCGGTGCGGTGCAACCTTGAATCGGGTTCGCCACCGGCTCGCTAACGCAGCCCAGGCGGCACCGTGACCGGATTCGGCACCCCCGGAACGGTGATCACCGACGGCAGCTGCGGCAAATGGTGGTGATGCGACGGCTGTTGGGTCTGTCCTCCGGTGGGCTGCTGTTGAGGCGGCTGCTGCTGGGTCGGCTGCTGCGCGGGTGGTTCCTCTGCGCTGCTGGGCGCGGTGGTGGGGGTGGTCGTCGTCGGGGTCGTCGACGTGGTGGTGGTCGTGGTGCTTGTCGTCGTTTTCGGATTGTGGTTGACGCTCTGTTGTCCGTGCATGAGCTGGATGATGCCGAAGACGATCAACGCGATCAGGATGACGACGGAGACCAGCCACGCGACGAGCATTCCGGGCCTGCGGTACCAGGGAGTCGGCTCGGCCTCCTGGTCGAACGGGTCGACGTCGCCGGGTTGCTCGAACCCCTCGGGCGGGTTCGGCGGGCGACCGGATGACGGAATCTGGCCGGTCGGCGGCTGTTCGGCCGCGCCGAAGTCGCCATGCTGCGTCGGCTGGTTGTGGAAGTCGTCGCGCGGGCCATTGGATGCCACGGCACCGATGGTACTAACCGCACCTGCCAATCTCCTCATGCCGGCCCTGAACGACGCGGCGGTGCGCCGAAGACGTGGGCTGACGATCCGCGTGGTGGTTAGGTCAAGGGCGTGGATTCCCTGGTGAAGTTGTTGCGAGACACGGTCGCGGTCCGGATATCGGTCTGCGTGGTCCTCGGGGTCGCCGGCGCTGTCGCGGTCGGCAATACGGCCGGTTGGCGTTATGCGTTGGCCGGCTGGATCATCACCGCCGGAATGTATGCGGTGTGGACGCACCTCAGCCTGCTCGGCATGGATGCCGAGCAGACCTGCCGCTGGTCGACGCGGGAGGATCCGACCCGCTGGGTCGCCGACGCGGTCATCCTGTCGGCGAGCGTCGCGAGCCTGGGCGGTGTCGGCTACGTGGTGGCCGCGGGCTCGCGCTCGGGGCGCGAAGCCGTGGCCGCCGCCATCCTCGGCGTCCTGACGGTCGCGGCGTCCTGGGTCGCCGTGCACACGCTGTACGCCGTGCACTACGCGCGGCTCTACTACTCGGATGACCCGGGCGGCATCAACTTTCACGATCCTGAGCCGCCCCGCTTCCGGGATTTCGCCTATCTCGCCTTCACCGTCGGCATGACCTACCAGGTGTCAGACACCGAGATCGGCTTGACCTCGATCAGGGCGACGGTATTGCGGCATGCGCTGCTGTCTTACCTGCTCGGGGCGGTTGTGTTGGCTGTGACGATCAATCTGATCGCGGGACTTGGCTCCAAGTTCTGACCGGATCGCCGGCTCAGAAGGTGTTGACCGTATCGAGAGGCTTCTTCGGCCGAAAAACGTTTTAGTACAATAACAACGATCGCCGCGTCACCTCGACTTTCGTGCAATTCGTGACGGGCTCGCGTCCCGTTTCGATATTGGAAGTCAAGCGGCAAGCCCGTAACAGGCGCCGCGTTTGCCGGGCCCGGGCGGACCAACCAGCAACCGAAGCGAGCTGGATACCCGTTCATTGACCGCACCAGCGACCAACAGGCGCAGCCATGCGACAGCGGTTATGGCATCGGGCTATGAAAAGCGCGGCGAGCGACCAGGAAATCCGAGCATTGGGAGGCGATGACGATGCCCGGCCGGCCCGCCGACCAGCCCGGGGTTCGTCACCTCCGCTCCGGCGTCACCGGTATGGCCAACGCGGAAGTATCGCAGGGCGCAGCCGGTGGCGGCGAGGGAAAACAACTGACGAGCGGCGTGGTCATCATCGCGCTCGTCGCGGCGATCTCGGGGATGCTGTACGGCTACGACACCGGTGTCATCTCCTGGGCGCTCTTGCAGCTCACCCAGGACTTCAACATCACCGAGGGCTGGCAGCAGGTGATCGCCGCCAGCATCCTGCTCGGCGCCATCATCGGGGCATTGACGTGTAGTTGGCTTTCCGATCTGCGCGGCCGTCGCGGCACCCTGTTGATGCTGGCGGTGGTGTTCATCGTCGGCGCGCTGTGGTGCGCCGACGCGCCCGATTCCGTTGCGCTGTCGCTGGGAAGGCTGGTCCTGGGCTTCGCGGTCGGCGGGGCGACGCAGACGGCACCGATGTATGTCGCCGAACTCTCGCCACCGGCCTACCGGGGGCGGTTGGTGCTGTGCTTCCAGATCGCCATCGGGGTTGGCCTCCTCGTCGCTACCCTCGTCGGGGTCTCCGACTCGATCTCCTGGCGAGGGCCGATCGGGATCGCGTGCGTACCCGCGGCGATCATGCTGTGGCTGTTGCTGCGCCTGCCGGAAAGTCCGCGCTGGCTGGTCAAGCAAGGTGATCGACACGCCGCGCAAGCGGTATTGGAACAGGTCCGGCCCGAGGGCTACGACGTGGGTAGCGAGCTGGACGAAGCGATTGAACTCGCACGCGTCGAACACACGGCCAGTACCCGAGGGTGGGGTGGGCTGCGCGCCGCCTGGGTGCGCCCGGCCCTGGTCCTGGGTTGCGGCATCGCGGTGTTCACCCAGCTCAGCGGCATCGAGATGATCATCTACTACTCGCCGACCATATTGACCGACGACGGCGTGTACAGGTCCGTCGCTCTGTGGGTATCGGTGGGCTTGGGTGCGACCTACCTGATCGCCCAACTGATCGGGCTGGCCATCATCGACCGGGTGGGTCGGCGCCGGCTCACCCTCATCATGGTGCCGGGTGCGGCGATCAGCCTGTTCGTGCTGGGTCTGCTGTTCGTGACCAGCGGCAGCGGTCACGAGGTGATTCCCTACATCATGATCTGCCTGACCGCCTTCATGCTGTTCAATGGCGGCGGCCTACAGCTGATGGGCTGGCTGACCGGCTCGGAGACTTATCCGCTGGCGGTGCGCCCGGCCGCCACCGCCGTGCAGTCGGCGACACTGTGGGGGACCAACCTCGTAATCACGTTGACGATGCTGTCGCTCATCAAAGCGATCGGGGTCGGGCCCTCGATGTGGCTCTACGCGTTGTTCAACCTGGCGGCGTGGGTCTTCGTGTACTTCCGCATGCCCGACCTCACCGGTAAGAGCCTGGAGGAGATCGAAAACCAGCTGTCTGAGGGGAAATTTCGACCGTCGGACTTCACCCGTTGACAATTCGGTTGCGCGACAAGTCGTTCGGCACCTGATGCCGGACGGCCGGCTCAGCCGGCCGGATCGCGCCGTAGCCCGAATGATTCGGCGTTTCAGGCCCCTAGAACGTGCTGACCTTCTCGATGCTGACGAACATGCCGTGCTTGGTCTGGTCGTTCGTGAAGCGGGTGCCGTCGGCGGTGGCGACGATCGTCCAGCCCTGCGCCGCGTAGGTCTTGTAGTCGATGGTGACGGTCGGGATGGCGCCCAGGTTGCCCAGCACCCACTGCACTTTGCCGTCGCTGTTGATGCTGACCCCGTTGGCGTGCTCACCGTCCTGCAGCGGTGAGTTGGTGAACGGCGCCTCACAGCCGACGGTCTCCCTGTTGATCTGGCAGCGCGTCACGCCGGATTTGGTCTCGATGAAGACGTAACCGTTCTGGTCGGGCGGCAGCGGGATGGCTCCCGCTGGATTGGTCGGGTTCGCCGGCGCAGTGGACGGGCCCGGCGCGGGGGTGGCGGTGGCCGACGGCGGAGTGGATCTGGGGGTGGGGAATGACGGTTCGGTGGGACCCGCTCCGGGCGAGGCCACCGGCCGGCCGCCGATGACGGAGCTGCAGCCAGAGACCAGCTCTGAACTGGCCAGCAGGGCTACGAGCAGCAGCGAACCACCGGCCAGGCTCCGCCGCACATTCTCCGAAAACCGCACCCGCCGCTCCCCAGACGATTCGAAATAGCGGCACTTAGGTTACGCACCGGGAGGCGAAAGTCCTGTTCCGGCGCGGCTATCGATGCAGAGCCGATGGTCCGGGTTTATCACCGCGTGATCGACCGGTCACGGATCTGTTCGGGCCGCTAGAGGCCGAGTAGCTTTTCGGCGTTGCGGTGGCTGATCGCGGCCCGCTCGTGATCGCACAGCGGCAAGCCGTCGAGGAAGGCGCGGGCGGCGACCATCGACCCGAACGGATAGTCGGCGGAGAAGGCCACGCGTTCGATCCCCACCTGCGCCACCAGGTTCGCGTACGTGGCGTGGTCATTGAAGTTGGCGAACGTGTAGTGGAAGTTCTCGCGCAGATAGGAACTCACGGGGCGTCGCAGGCCGGTCAAATCCGGTGTCAGCGTTGCGTCGAAACGCGGGAGCATGAACGACGTCGCTTCACCCATGTGCCCGATGATGATCTGCAACGACGGGTGGCGGTCGAACACGCCGCCGAGAATCATCCGCAGCGCGTGGGTGGCGGTATTGATGTGCCACCCCCAGCCCACCGTGGCCAGCGCGAACGTGACGGGCTCGGCGAAGCCGGCGTAGCTGGACTCGATGACGCCCGCCGGCGGGATGGTCGGATGCAGGTAGATCGGTGCTTGCAGGGCGGCCGCGCGGGCCAGGATGGGCTCGAAGAACGGGTCGTCCAGGTAACGGCCCCGGCTGTGTCCGTTGATCACCGCGCCGGGAAAGCCGAGCCGGCGCACGGCCCGTTCGAGTTCGTCGGCCGCCTGGTCGGGGGCGCTGGTGGGCACGGTGGCAAAACCCGCCAGGCGATCCGGGTATCGCTGCACCGCGGCCGCGAGCTGGTCGTTACAGTCGCGGGCCAGCCGAACGCCTTCGTCCGGGTCCAGCTGTTCCACCCCGGGTGCGGCCAGTGACAGCACCGCCAGATCCACCCCCGCCTCGTCCATCGCCGCGATGCGGCCGTCGCCGAGATCGCTGGCCGGTTCCACGATGCCGGGCCGCGACGCGAGCCAGGTGCCCGGCCCACGCAGGAATTCCGTTGTGGCGTAATGCTCTTCAAGGGCGATTACACGCATCTGAGTTATCCTTCGACGACTCGGGTGGCGGCGTTCCAATACGGCAGCTCGTCGCGGTTGGCGGCCAGGCGGATGGTTTTGGTGTAGCCGTATTCGGCCAGCGTCTCCTGTGCGTGCTCGCGGCCGAACCCGCTGTGGCCGACGCCGCCGAATCCGCTGCCGATGGCCATCCGCGCGTAGTTGTTGATGAAGACGGCTCCGGCCCGGATCTGCCGGCTCACCCGCAGCGCCCGATCGCCGTCGGCGGTGAAAACCGCGGCGACCAGTCCGTACGGCGTGCCGTTGGCGATGCGGACCGCCTCGGCCTCGTCGGTGAACCGGATCAGTGCGACGACCGGGCCGAAGATCTCCTCCTGCGCCACCCGCATGCCCGGTGTGACGCCGGTCAGCACGGTCGGTGCGACGTAGAAGCCGTCCGCGAGTTCGGGATCCTGCGGCAGCGGAGCCTGGGCGGCGATGCGGGCGCCCTCGGCCATGCCGATGTCGAGATATTCCAGCACCTGCTTGCGCTGTGCCCTGGTGACCAGCGGGCCCACGTCGGTGCCGGGGTCGGCGCCGTCGCCCACCCGCAGCTGGGAGACCGCGGCGCACAGCCTTTTCTCGAATTCGGCATAGATGTTGTCCTGCACCAGGATTCGCGAGGACGCTGTGCACGCCTCGCCCTGGTTGAAGAAGCCACCTTCGACGGCGGCCAGCAGTGCCTCACGCAAATTGGCGTCGTCGAATACCAGCAGCGGGTTCTTTCCGCCCAGCTCCATGAGCGCCGGCGTGAGGTTGCCGGCCGCGGTGCGCAGCACAGCCGAACCGGTGAGCGGTGACCCGGTGAAGGAGATCTTGCCCACCAGTTGATGCTCGGCCAACGCCGCGCCCACCTCGCCGCCGCCGGGCACGGCGTGCACCACCGGGTCGGGCAGCACCGACTGGATCAGTTCGACCAGCCGCAGCACCACCGATGGCGTCTGCTCGGGCGGTTTCAGCACGACGGCGTTGCCGACGGCCAGCGCGGGAGCGATCTTGCCCGCGGTGTGGATCGGTGGCCAGTTGAAGGGCACGATGCCGGCGATCACGCCGTAGGGCTCCAGCGTGGTGACGTCGAAGATCGGGCCGTAGTCGCGCGCCTGGCTCGGCAGCACCTCAACCATGGCGCCGAAGTATTCGAAGATTCCGATCGCGGCTTCCACGTCGAAGCCGCGGGCCTGGCTGATCGGCTTGCCCATTTCCAGCGACTCGAGGGCGGCGATCTCGTCGGCGTGCGCGCGAATGACGTCGGCGACCCGCCGCAGATAGCGGCCGCGTTCACGGGCCGGGCGGTGCTTCCAGCTCAGGTGCGCGGCGTGTGCCGCCCGCACCGCCCTGTCCACCTCGTCGATACCGGCGCCTTGCACCACGGTGACGACCTGACCCGTGGCGGGGTTTTCCACGACGAATCTGTCGTCGGGGGACCCCGACGACCACCGCGTGCCGATCTCGGTGGGGGTTTGCTGATTCATGGGCATTGTCACGGTATGGCCGACCCCACGATCAGCACCAACGATATATTCTGATGCGCTTGATCATTATTGGTGATAATCGCTGATATGGAGCTTCGCCACCTCGAGTATTTCCTGGCCGTCGCGGACAGCCGAAGCTTCACCGGAGCGGCCACGCGACTGCGGGTCGTGCAATCCGGAGTATCGGCGACGATCAAGGCGCTCGAACGCGAACTGGGCACCGAGCTCTTCGTCCGGGGCCCGGGCGGAGCGACATTGAGCCCCGCCGGAGAAGCGCTGCGGCCCCACGCCCGGACCACGCTTGACGCCGCCCGCGCGGCCAAGGACGCGGTCGACGCCGCCCGGGGCACCGTGCGCGGCACCGTCAGGGTCGGCACGTTGACGTCGGTCAGCGTCATCGACGTGCCGACCGTGCTGGCCGAACTGCACGCCCGTCACCCCGAGGTGGTCGTCCACCTGCGTGCGGCCAGCGCCGGCTCGGCCGGTCTAGCCGGCCAATTGCGCGACGGGGGCCTCGACGTCGCCTTTCTGGTGTTCACCGGACCACCACCGGCTGACCTGAATACCCGGCTGGTCGCGTCGGTGCCCCTCCTACTGGTGGTGCCCGCCGAGCATCCACTGACGCGGCGCAAGACGGTTTCACTGGCCGATCTGGCGGGCATGTCCTTCGTCGACGGACCGCCGGGGTATGGCAACCGCACCGTGGTCGACACCGCGTTCGCGGCTGCGGGTGTCGAGCGGACCGTCGCGGTGGAGGTTGCCGACATCGGCACCGCGGCGACCTGCATCCGCAAGGGGCTGGGCATCGGCTTTTTGAGCTGGTCCATCCTCGACGGCATCGACAGCTCGGGCTTGGTCAGCGTCCGAATCACCGGGCACGACCTGCAGTGGCGGCTCTACGTGGCGACCTCGGGGACCCGGCCGGTCAGCGCGGCCACCCGCGCGCTGCTGGCGCTGATCGAGGATGTTGCCGACGGGGCTCCGAATAGTCAGCCACCCCGGGAACAAGGCGGCACCGATCGCCGTTAACATGATCGACAAGTTGAGCGAACCACACTCAATGCCGGGTTGACAGCCCACCAGCCCCACGGGCAGGCTTGAGCGGGGTTCACTCAGCATAGTGACACCAAGCAAGCTCTACATATTCAGGAGGAATCACCATGGCTCGTGCGGTCGGTATCGACCTCGGGACCACCAACTCCGTCGTCGCAGTCCTCGAGGGTGGTGACCCAGTCGTCGTCGCCAACTCGGAGGGTTCGCGGACCACGCCGTCCATCGTCGCCTTCGCGCGCAATGGCGAGGTGTTGGTCGGCCAGCCCGCCAAGAACCAGGCGGTCACCAACGTCGACCGCACCATCCGTTCGGTCAAGCGACACATGGGAACCGACTGGTCCGTCGAGATCGATGACAAGAAATACACCGCTCAGGAGATCAGTGCCCGCGTGCTGATGAAGCTGAAGCGCGACGCCGAGGCGTATCTGGGCGAGGACGTCACCGACGCGGTGGTCACCGTGCCGGCGTACTTCAACGACGCCCAGCGTCAGGCGACCAAGGAAGCCGGCCAGATCGCCGGCCTCAACGTCCTGCGCATCGTCAACGAGCCGACCGCGGCCGCGCTGGCCTACGGCCTGGACAAGGGCGAGAAGGAACAGACCATCCTGGTCTTCGACCTCGGTGGCGGTACGTTCGACGTCTCGCTGCTCGAGATCGGCGAGGGTGTGGTCGAGGTCCGCGCCACCAGCGGTGACAACCACCTCGGTGGGGACGACTGGGATGACCGCGTCGTCGAGTGGCTCGTCGATAAGTTCAAGGGCACCAGCGGAATTGACCTCACCAAGGACAAGATGGCGATGCAGCGGCTGCGTGAGGCCGCCGAGAAGGCCAAGATCGAGCTCTCGAGTTCGCAGAGCACGTCGATCAACCTGCCGTACATCACCGTCGACGCGGACAAGAACCCGCTGTTCCTCGACGAGCAGCTGACCCGCGCCGAATTCCAGCGCATCACACAGGATCTGCTGGACCGCACGCGTCAGCCCTTCCAGTCCGTGATCAAGGACGCCGGTATCTCGGTCTCCGAGATCGACCACGTGGTCCTGGTGGGTGGTTCCACCCGGATGCCCGCGGTGACCGAGCTGGTCAAGGAGCTCACCGGCGGCAAGGAGCCCAACAAGGGCGTCAACCCCGACGAGGTTGTCGCCGTGGGCGCCGCCCTGCAGGCCGGCGTGCTCAAGGGCGAGGTGAAAGACGTTCTGCTGCTTGATGTTACGCCGCTGAGCCTGGGTATCGAAACCAAGGGCGGCGTGATGACCAAGCTCATCGAACGCAACACCACCATCCCCACCAAGCGGTCGGAGACCTTCACCACGGCCGACGACAATCAGCCGTCGGTGCAGATCCAGGTCTATCAGGGTGAGCGCGAAATCGCTTCGCACAACAAGCTGCTCGGCTCCTTCGAACTCACCGGCATCCCGCCGGCCCCACGCGGCGTCCCACAGATCGAGGTCACGTTCGACATCGACGCCAACGGCATCGTGCACGTCACCGCCAAGGACAAGGGCACCGGCAAGGAGAACACGATCAAAATCCAGGAGGGCTCCGGCCTGTCCAAGGAGGAGATCGACCGGATGATCAAGGACGCCGAGGCGCACGCCGAGGAGGACCGTCAGCGTCGCGAAGAGGCCGACGTCCGCAACCAGGCCGAATCGCTGGTCTACCAGACGGAGAAGTTCGTCAAGGACCAGCGTGACGCCGAGGGCGGCTCGAAGGTCCCCGAGGACACGCTGTCCAAGGTCGACGCCGCGATCGCCGAGGCCAAGACGGCCCTGGCCGGCACCGACATCACCGCGATCAAGGCGGCCATGGAGAAGCTGGGGCAGGAATCGCAGGCGCTCGGACAGGCGATCTACGAGGCCACCCAGGCCGCCGGCGAGCAGGCCGGTGGCGGCGCGGCAGGCGACGGGTCTGGCTCCGCTGACGATGTCGTGGACGCGGAGGTGGTCGACGATGACCGGGAGTCCAAGTGACGGAAAGCAATCCACAGGAACAGGTGACAGTCACCGACAAGCGGCGAATCGACCCTGAGACCGGTGAAGTACGGCAGGTCCCTCCCGGCAACGCGCCGGGAGGGGCTGCGCGGGGCGACTTCTCGGGTGAATCACCCGAGGAGGCCGGCAAGGCCGCCGAACTGCTGGGCGATCTGCAACGGGTGCAGGCCGACTTTGCGAACTACCGCAAGCGTGCGCTGCGCGATCAGCAAGCCGCGGCGGACCGGGCCAAGGCCGCCGTCGTCAACCAATTGCTGGGCGTGTTGGACGATCTCGACCGCGCACGCAAGCATGGCGACCTGGAGTCCGGGCCGTTGAAGTCGGTGGCCGACAAGCTGGAAAGCGCGCTGACCGGCCTCGGCCTGTCGGCGTTCGGCGAGGAGGGCGAGGACTTCGATCCGGTGCTGCACGAAGCCGTCCAGCACGAAGGCGACGGCTCCCGTCCGGTGATCGGCACCGTCATGCGTCAGGGCTACAAGCTGGGCGATCAGGTGCTGCGCCACGCGTTGGTCGGCGTCGTCGACACGGTCGACGATGAGGGCGACGCAACCGCCGAGTCCGCCGAGTCCGCCGCGGCGGCCGGGCAAACCGACCCCGCCGAATCGGACGATAACGCCGGCACGTCCGGTGACTAGACCACACAATCAGCACATTGGAAGAGTGACCAAGAGAAAGTGGTGAGGGGGTGACGCGACATGGCCCAGCGTGAATGGGTCGAAAAGGACTTCTACAAGGAGCTGGGCGTCTCCTCTGACGCCAGTCCCGAAGAGATCAAACGCGCCTACCGCAAGTTGGCGCGCGACCTACACCCGGACGCCAACCCCGACAACCCCGCCGCCGGCGAAAGATTCAAAGCGGTCTCCGAGGCGCACAACGTCTTGTCGGATCCGGCCAAGCGCAAGGAATACGACGAAACCCGAAGGCTGTTCGCCGGCGGTGGTTTTGGCGGGCGCCGGTTCGACGGCGGCGGGTTCGGGGGCTTCAACGTCGGCGGTGACGGCGCTGAGTTCAACCTCAACGATTTGTTCGATGCCGCCGGCCGAAGCGGCGGCACCAACATCGGTGACCTGTTCGGCGGCTTGTTCGGGCGCGGTTCGGGCGCCCGTCCCAGCCGGCCGCGGCGCGGTAACGACCTCGAGACGGAAACGCAGCTGAATTTCGTCGAGGCCGCCAAGGGCGTGGCGATGCCGCTGCGGCTGACCAGTCCGGCGCCGTGTACCAACTGCCATGGCAGCGGCGCGCGGCCGGGCACCAGCCCGAAGGTCTGCCCCACCTGTAACGGCTCCGGTGTGATCAACCGCAACCAGGGCGCATTCGGTTTCTCCGAACCGTGCACCGATTGCCGGGGCAGCGGCTCGATCATCGAGCACCCCTGTGACGAGTGCAAGGGCACCGGCGTCACCACCCGCACCCGCACGATCAATGTGCGGATCCCACCGGGAGTCGAAGACGGACAGCGCATCCGGCTGCCCGGCCAGGGCGAGGCGGGATTGCGCGGTGCGCCGTCGGGTGACCTGTACGTGACCGTGCACGTGCGCCCGGACAAGGTGTTCGGACGCGACGGCGACGACCTCACGGTGACCGTTCCGGTCAGCTTCGCCGAGTTGGCCCTGGGCTCAACCATTTCGGTGCCCACCCTGGATGGCAAAGTCGGTGTCCGGGTGCCCAAGGGCACCGCCGACGGCCGCATCCTGCGGGTGCGCGGGCGTGGCGTGCCCAAGCGCAGCGGCGGCAACGGGGACTTGCTGGTGACCGTAAAGGTCGCCGTACCACCGAATCTGGAGGGCGCAGCCCAGGAGGCGCTGGAGGCTTACGCCGCCGCGGAGCGGTCCAGCGGCTTCGACCCCCGGGCCGGATGGGCAGGTAATCGCTGATGGCTAAGAACCGCAAAGAGGATGCCCGAACCTTTCTGATCTCGGTGGCCGCCGAGCTGGCCGGCATGCACGCCCAAACGCTGCGCACCTACGACCGGCTCGGCCTGGTCAGCCCGCGCCGGACTTCCGGTGGGGGACGGCGGTATTCGGAGCACGACGTCGACCTGTTGCGTGAGGTGCAACGGCTCTCGCAGGACGAGGGCGTCAACCTCGCCGGCATCAAACGGATCATCGAGCTGACCAACCAGGTCGAAGCGCTGCAGGCCCGGGTCAAAGAATTGACCGAGGAGCTGGCGCAGACGCGGGCCGGCCAGCGCCGCGACGTGGCCGTGGTGCCCAAGAGCACCGCGCTGGTGGTGTGGCAGCCGCGCCGCGGCCGTTGACTGTCGCTCGGTTTCACTTTCGCCCCAAGGGTTTCCGTTCCCGGAGGCATAGGGACAATCCGCAAAGCGCTAGCGCATCTGCTAGCGCTTTTGGCATTCACCCAGTGGCCATCAGGCAGCGACTGAAGAGACCCAAGTGGTCACCGAGATCACACCAGGATGGAAAACTGCGTAACCGCCGGCTCGCCCGGCCGCGCGCAGCGGTAGCCGCCACGGCGCAGGGCGTCGGTCGGTGCGGTCATAGGCTCGAAGCACACGATCGCCTTCGCGGGGTCGTCGACCGGCGGCGCGAAGATCTGCGCCGCCGGATAGCCGCGTTCGAAGTGCACCTCGATGCGGCGCCCGCCGCCGGACACCGCGAACACCGAACCCTCGGCCACCTGGTCATACGCATCGTCGAAGGCCTTGTCGCGCAACGCCTCTTCCCGCGCCGGCTGCGGCTCGGAATTGCCCGTCGGCAGGCCCTTGCCGTCGAGGCCCAGGTGCCGCAACGGCGGTGTCTCGATGACCCAGTCGGCCCGCGGCGCATCGGGCAGCTGCAGATAGGGATGGAACCCGAAGCACAGCGGCACCGCCCGGTCGCCGGTCGCGGTGACCGTGGCCCGGACCGTCAGCCTCCGGTCGGCCAGCCGCGCCGTCACCGCGAGCACATGCGGATAGGGAAAGCTGGCCAGCAATTGGGGATCGGCGCCGAAATCCAGTTCGGCGGTCAGCTCGTTTGCGGTCTCGGCCGTCACCCGCCACCCAGGGTAGGCGGCCAGGACGCCGTGGATGGGTAGCCCGTTGGGGTCGGTGCGCACCCCGTTTTCTCCCGGCAACAGGCTCACGGTGACGTCCTGCGCGGTATAGGTGTTCTCGCCCAATCGATTTGCCCACGGATACAGAATCGGGATGCCCATCGTCTTGCCGTCCGAGATGTAGGCGTCCAGGCCGCGGCGCTGGCCCAGCAGTTCGACACCGGCGTCGCGCAGCGACGTGCCGATCATCCCGGCCTCGGGGACGAACTGCGCGACCACCGGCGACGACGGATCGTGCAGGGTGACGACGTGCATGGCTACCTCCATAGCGGGTCATGCTGAATGTGTTCGGGCGGTGCCCCTTTGGCGATCAGGGCGGCCTTGGTGGCGTTGACCATCGCCGGCCCGCCACACACCAGGATCTGCCGATCGCCCCAGCCGCCGTATTTGGTCACCACTTCGGGCAGTCGCCCGATCTGGTGCACGTGCAGGCCGCGCGGTGGCGTGACGTCGGGATAGTCTGCGGCCCAGGACGGGTCGCTGTTGTACTCCGAGACGGGCGATACCGACAGCCACGGATTGTGCGAGGCGATCTGCCACAGGGTCGGCAGATCGTAGAGCTCGCAGCGGTATCGGGCGCCGAAGAACAGGTGTATCCGCGGATTCACCGCGAACCGGGACAGGTCCATGATCAGCGCCCGCAGTGGCGCCAGCCCCGTGCTGCCGGCCACCATCAGCACGTCGCCCCCGTCGCGGTCGACCCGCAGGCCGCCGTGCGGGCTGGACAGCCGCCACCGGTCGCCGGTGCGCGTTTCGTTGAGGATCGCGGTGCTGACCAAGCCGCCGGGAACCAGGCGGACGTGAAACTCGATTCCGCCGCTCGGGTCGGCCGGAATCGCGGGACTCAAATACCGCCAGCGGTGCGGGCATTGGGGCACGTGGACGTTGACGTACTGGCCGGGGTGATAGTGCATCGGCTGATCGAGCTGCAGGCGGACGACCGCCAGGTCGCGCGACACCCGCATGTGCTCGATGACGGTGCCGTCCCACCAGGCGGGACCCTCCTCGGCGTCCGCGGCGCCGCTCATCACGCCGGTGATCAAATTCAGCGACTGCCTGGCCGCCTCGTCGAGGGTGTCGGTCCAGGCCGCACCCAGGTGGGCGCGCAGGGTCGTCAACAACGCCCGCCGCAGCGTCTCGTAATGCGGGGACAGCACACCGTATTTGCGGTGATCGCGGCCGAGTTGGGCCAGGAACGACACCGGCTCCTGTGTGTGCCGCGCGACGAGCTCGCCGTATACCCAGTGCAACGCGTGGCCGAAAGCCAGCCGCTGGGCGGCCATTTCGGGCGGGAACAGGTCGCGCACCGAAGCGTCGAGGGCGAACCAATGGGTGTAAAAGCGGTGCACGAGCCCATCGGGTTCCCCGGCCGAACCCGACTCCTCGGGGGCGAAGGCGTCGCGCAGCATCCGCAGTGCGTCGACGTCCTCCAGGCTCACGGGCCCCGATTCTAGGCTCGACCGCCGGTGATTCAGCCCTGTCGGACGATGTTGGCCGTCCCGACGTTGTCGATCTTGGGTGAACCCCAGTGATACAGAACGACGTTGCCGGTCCCCGATGCGCTCACCGCGTCGGTGCTGTCGACCGCGACGTGGTTGCCGCTGCCCGAGACGCTCACACTGGTGCAGTGCCCGGTCAGGGTGATGGTGTTGTTCTTCCCGCTCACCGACAGGTAGCCGGCGTGACACGGGATCGTCTTCGTCGTGCCGATCCCGCTGGCCTGCAGCGTGCCGGCTTGCGGGACCGTGGTCGACGGGCCACCCGCGGCGAAGTCGCTATGCAGCCCGATCGCGACCAGCCCCGCGAGCGCCAGTCCGACGGCCACCGCGGTGAGCGAGAAGGCCCGCGCAACGCGGCGCGGAGTTCTGGGCATCTCGCCGTCGGCCTGGTCGGGGTGCTGCGTCGTCTGCGTCATCGATTCGGGGATACCCCGAACGCCGTATCGCCCAAAACTCGGTAGAGTTGAGCGGAACACACTCAACCTTGACGGCGTTGGACATGTGGACAAGCATTTTGTACTACGAACGGAGGTGTCGTGGACTCTTTCAACCCGACCACCAAGACCCAAGCGGCGCTCACCTCGGCACTCCAGGCCGCGTCGGCCGCGGGTAATCCGGAGATTCGGCCCGCGCACCTGCTGATGGCGCTGTTGACGCAGGCCGACGGCATCGCCGGGCCGCTGCTGGAGGCTGTCGGCGTCCAGCCCGCCACCATCCGCACCGAGGCGCAACGCCTGGTCGACAGGCTGCCCCAAACCAGCGGCGCGAGCTCGCAGCCGCAGCTGTCGCGCGAATCACTGGCCGCCATCACCACGGCCCAGCAACTGGCGACCGAGATGGACGACGAGTACGTCTCGACCGAGCACGTGATGGTGGGTCTGGCCACCGGTGATTCCGACGTCGCCAAGCTGCTGACCGGCCACGGCGCCTCGCCGCAGGCGTTGCGCGAGGCGTTCGTCAAGGTGCGCGGCAGCGCCCGGGTCACCAGCCCGGAGCCCGAGGCGACCTACCAGGCGCTGGAGAAGTACTCGACCGACCTCACCGAGCGCGCCCGCGAAGGCAAACTCGACCCGGTTATCGGGCGGGACAACGAGATTCGCCGCGTCGTGCAGGTTCTGTCCCGTCGCACCAAGAACAACCCGGTGCTGATCGGTGAGCCGGGTGTCGGTAAGACCGCGATCGTGGAGGGGCTGGCCCAGCGCATCGTCGCCGGCGACGTGCCCGAGAGCCTGCGCGACAAGACCGTCATCAGCCTGGACCTCGGCTCGATGGTGGCCGGCGCGAAGTACCGCGGCGAGTTCGAGGAACGCCTCAAGGCCGTGCTCGACGACATCAAGAACTCCGCCGGACAGATCATCACCTTCATCGACGAGCTGCACACCATCGTCGGCGCCGGGGCGACCGGCGAGGGCGCGATGGACGCCGGCAACATGATCAAGCCGATGCTGGCCCGCGGCGAGCTGCGGCTGGTCGGCGCCACCACGCTCGACGAATACCGCAAGTACATCGAGAAGGACGCCGCGCTGGAGCGCCGCTTCCAGCAGGTGCTGGTGGGCGAGCCCTCGGTGGAGGACACCATCGGCATCCTGCGCGGGCTGAAGGACCGCTACGAGGTACACCACGGGGTGCGCATCACCGACTCGGCCCTGGTGGCCGCCGCGACGCTGTCCGACCGCTACATCACCGCCCGCTTCCTGCCGGACAAGGCCATCGACCTGGTCGACGAGGCCGCCAGCCGGCTGAAGATGGAGATCGACTCCCGGCCAGTCGAGATCGACGAGGTCGAGCGTCTGGTCCGCCGCCTCGAGATCGAGGAGATGGCGCTGGCCAAGGAGGAGGACGAGGCGTCCAAGGAGCGGCTCGAGAAGCTGCGTTCAGAGCTGGCCGACCAGAAAGAGAAGCTGGCCGAGCTGACCACCCGGTGGCAGAACGAGAAGAACGCCATCGACGTCGTGCGTGAGCTCAAGGAACAGCTGGACACATTGCGCGGGGAGTCCGAGCGCGCCGAGCGCGACGGCGACCTGGCCAAGGCGGCCGAGTTGCGGTACGGCCGCATCCCCGAGGTCGAGAAGAAACTCGAGGCCGCGCTGCCCCATGCCGAGGCCCGCGAAAACGTGATGCTCAAGGAGGAGGTCGGCCCCGACGACATCGCCGATGTCGTGTCGGCGTGGACCGGCATCCCCGCCGGCCGCATGCTCGAGGGCGAGACCGCCAAGCTGCTGCGCATGGAAGACGAGCTGGGCAAGCGCGTCATCGGCCAAAAGAGGGCGGTGACAGCGGTATCCGACGCGGTGCGGCGTTCCCGCGCCGGCGTCGCGGACCCCAACCGGCCCACCGGATCGTTCATGTTCCTCGGGCCGACCGGCGTCGGTAAGACCGAGCTGGCCAAGGCGCTGGCGGAGTTCCTCTTCGACGACGAACGCGCGATGGTCCGCATCGACATGAGCGAATACGGCGAGAAGCACTCGGTGGCCCGGCTGGTCGGCGCCCCGCCGGGATACATCGGCTACGACCAGGGCGGTCAGCTGACCGAGGCGGTGCGGCGGCGTCCGTACACGGTGATCCTGTTCGACGAGATCGAAAAGGCGCACCCGGACGTGTTCGACGTGCTGCTGCAAGTGCTCGACGAGGGCCGGCTCACCGACGGGCAGGGCCGCACGGTCGATTTCCGCAACACCATCCTGATTCTGACGTCCAACCTCGGGTCGGGCGGCGACGAGGAGATGGTGATGGCGGCGGTGCGCTCAGCGTTCAAGCCGGAGTTCATCAACCGGCTCGACGACGTGATCATCTTCGCCGGCCTAGAGCCCGGCGAGTTGGTGCAGATCGTCGACATCCAGCTGGCCCAGCTGCAGAAGCGGCTGGCGCAGCGCCGCCTCACGCTGGAGGTGTCGCTGCCGGCCAAGCAGTGGTTGGCGCAGCGCGGATTCGATCCGGTCTACGGCGCGCGGCCGTTGCGCCGCCTGGTGCAGAAGGCCATCGGTGACCAGCTGGCCAAGCTGTTGTTGGCCGGCGACGTGCACGACGGCGACACCGTTCCGGTGAACGTCAGCCCCGACGGCGACTCGCTGATCCTGGGCTAGGCCCTCGTTTCTGCGCGGCGCCCAACTCGAATTCGCGGGTCTGGGCGCCGGCCGAAATGATCGCTTTCAGTAGTTGGCGGGCCGCGGGCTCCGCGACGGTTTCCCGAAGGAGCTGATCCTCGATACGCAGGCCGGTTGTCATGTCGATCGCCCCGTCCAGAGCGGTGTCCACCGCCCGCTTGGCCGCTGCGATGGCGGTGGGCGGGCTCGCTGCGATGCGTGCGGCCAGCCGGTCGACGAACGGTCGCAGCTCTTCGGGGGGCAGGGCCCGGTCGACGTATCCCCAGGCTTCTGCAGTCGCGGCGTCGATGTCCATGCCGCCAAGGATCACTTCGAGTGCCCGGCCGCGGCCGACCATCCGGGGCAACCGCTGGGTGCCGCCGCCGCCGGGGATGATTCCGACGGACACCTCCGGGTGACCCAGCACCGTCGTGCCGAGCGCGGCATAGCGTAGATCGAAGCCCATCACCAATTCGCAGCCGCCGCCGCGACAGACACCCTCGATGACTGCGATGGTCGCCTTTGGCAACGTCCGGATCTGCTCGGTCATCGCGTGGAAGAACGACGGCTCGTCGTGCAGCGCAGTGTCGTCGGCCGGCAGGTCGTGCAGCAACGAGACGTCGGCGTGTGCGATGAAGATCTCCGGGTCTGCCGAGTCGACGATCAGGACCCGCACCTCGTCGTCGGCGGCGACCTCGCGCGTTAGGCGGTCGATCTCGGTGAGTAGCGCCACGTCCAGCAGATTGATCGGCGGATTGTCGATCGTGGCCCGGCAGATCCCACCGTTTCTGGCGACGCGAATGAGCCGATAGCCCTGGTACACCATGGCCGAACAATACGGGAGGCGGTCCCGGGCGGGTCGCACAATAAGTAACTGGGTTGTGACCTGGTCGCCTTCCATGTTCCGGGCCAATAGCAGATACCCTGTTTTGGATGGTCCCCCTCTGGTTCACGCTCTCCGCGCTGTGCTTTGTCGGCGCGGGGGTGCTGCTGTACGTCGACATCGATCGGCGGCGTGGGCGCAGCAGGCGCCGCAAGTCGTGGGCGCGGTCGCACGGGTTCGACTACGAGCGCGAATCAGCCGACATCGTCAAGCGCTGGAAGCGCGGGGTGATGTCGACGGTCGGCGACGTCGCCGCCCAGAACGTGGTGCTGGGTCAGATCCGCGGCGAGGCCGTCTACATCTTCGACCTGGAAGAGGTCGCCACCGTCATCGCGCTGCACCGCAAGGTGGGCACCAACGTCGTGGTGGATCTGCGGCTCAAGGGCCTCAAAGAGCCACGGGAGAGCGACATTTGGCTGTTGGGTGCGATCGGGCCGCGGATGGTCTACTCCACCAATCTGGATGCCGCCCGACGGGCCTGCGACCGCCGCATGGTCACCTTTGCGCACACCGCTCCGGATAGCGCCGAGATCATGTGGAACGAGCAGAACTGGACGCTGGTCGCCATGCCCATGACCAGCACCCGCGCCCAGTGGGACGAGGGTCTGCGCACCGTGCGCCAGTTCAACGACCTGCTGCGGGTGCTGCCGCCGCTGCCCGAGGAGACCGTTCAGGAGACCGGGGCGCCGGCCGGGCCGCGCAACGCCTCGCCCAGCCGGCCGTTGGCGCCGGCGGGCCGGGCCGAGCTGCCGCCGCGCCGCGCGCAACAAGACGTGGCGGGGCCGCTCGGGCCGGATCTTCAGTCAGGTCGTCACGGCGCCGAGCCGGTGCGCCGCGACCAGCCTCGGTCCGACGGGCGCTCGGAAACCATCCGCCGGCCACCTCCCTCGGGACGCAACGGCCACCAGGCCAACAACTATCAGCGCTGACGGCTCACGGCGGCCGATGATGCCGCCGTCATTAGGATGTCGCTCATGCCCCGCCCCGTTGCCCTGATCACCGGGCCCACGTCCGGAATCGGCGCCGGGTTCGCGCGGCGCTACGCCGGCGACGGCTACGACCTCATCTTGGTCGCCCGCGACGTCGACCGCCTGACCAGGCTGTCGGACGAACTGCAAGAACACTCGGGCAGGGTCGAGATCCTGCCCGCCGACCTGGCCGATGCCGCAGGCCGGCAACGGGTGTGCGACCGGCTGGCCGCTGGGGGAGTGCGCGTATTGGTGAACAACGCCGGCTTCGGCACCTCCGGCGACTTCTGGTCCAGCGATCCCGTGCTGCTGCAGTCCCAGCTCGATGTCACCGTCACCGCGGTCATGCACCTGACCCGCGCGGCCCTGCCGACCATGCTGGAGGCCGGGGCCGGCACCGTCATCAACATCGCCAGCGTTGCGGGGCTGGTGCCGGGGCGCGGCTCGACATACTCGGCGTCCAAGGCGTGGGTGATCTCGTTCAGCGAGGGCTTGTCCGTCGGCCTGCAAGGCACCGGCGTATCCGTGCACGCGGTGTGTCCGGGCTACGTGCACACCGAATTCCACGACCGCGCCGGGATCGACATGGCCAAGTCGCCGTCGTTCATGTGGCTCGAGGTCGACGACGTGGTCAGCCAGAGCCTGGCCGATATCGCCCGCGGCAAGGTGATCAGCATCCCGGGCCTGCAGTACAAGGCGATCATCGCCGCAGAGCGCCTGATCCCGCGGAGCCTGATGCGGGCGGTCACCAAACGAATCGGGAGTGGTCGTGGGCGGACCTGACCGCAAGGAGTTGGCGGACCTGGTGTCACGGCTGTCGGTGGTGCACGGGCGGGTCACGCTGTCTTCCGGCAAGGAGGCCGACTATTACGTCGACCTGCGTCGGGCCACGCTGCACCACCGCGCCTCGGCGTTGATCGGCGCGCTGATGCGCGAACTGACCAGTGACTGGGATTACGACGTGGTCGGCGGCCTGACCCTCGGGGCCGATCCGGTGGCCACCGCCGTGATGCACGCACCGGGTCGCCCGATCGACGCCTTCGTCGTGCGTAAGTCGGCGAAGACCCATGGGCTGCAACGTCTTATCGAAGGATCCGAGGTTTCCGGTAAGCGGGCGCTGGTCGTAGAGGACACCAGTACCACCGGCAACTCTGCGCTCACCGCGGTGCGCGCCGTCCGGGACGCCGGCGGAGAAGTGGTGGGGGTGGCCACCGTCGTGGATCGCGCGACCGGCGCAGCCCAGGCCATCGAGGCCGCGGGGTTGCCCTATCGAAGTGTGCTCGGCCTCACCGATCTGGGGCTGAGCTAGTTGGCGGCGGGCTCTGGCAGGCACCAGCTGTCACATGTGCCGCAGGTGTCCCTGGCGCGGACGATGTTCGTTGTGCCCGCCTCACAGCGACAAATACGTCTTAGCGCGAGGGCGCCCGAGTTGTCGCTCAAAGGCGGGCAATTCGTCCATACCTTGCGCCGGGGACTGCAGTGCCCCGTGGGGCGGACGTGGCGCGGGTGCCTCGGCTTGACCTCGAGCCGCTGATCATGCGTACCGTCCTTGCGATAGTCGCCTGCGTGGTCACCTGCCTGGCCGGCTGCTCGTCCGCTAGCCAACCAGCGCGTCCCTACGGCGCCCAGGGGGCGCGGCTCGGCGAATCGCTGGCCCTGCTCGGCTGGAACATGTCGGTGTCGAATTTGCGCTGGGACGGCGATTACGTGCTTGTCGACGTCGACGCCAGCGCCGCCTCGGCCAAGGACCCGCACGCCAATCCCGAAGACATCCGCTTCGGGCTATACGGCGCGCTGGCCCACCCCATCGAGGTCACCGGCCTGGGCAGCTGTGCCAACGCCAAGGCCGGTGTGCGTGACATCCCCACGCCGCTCTCGGCGCCGCGCGATCGGCTCACGGGCACGGTTTGTCTTGGGCCGCTGAAGGATCGAAGCCAGGTGCGCGGGGTCTACGGCTATTCGCCGCGCGACCGGATCCCGAACAGCTCGTCGGCCTACCCGGTCGCCTTCCCCGTCGGTCTGCTGCCGACCAACGCCAACGACAGCGGCGGCCTGGCGGTCAAGACCGTCAGCCTGTCGGCGTGGCGGGCCGACGGCATCCCGGTGACCAAGATGCAGCTGGGTGACCCGGGAGCGTTCACCGGCAACGGGTACATGCTGCTGGGGCTGGAAGCCACCTCCGTCGCGGCCCGCTATCGCGACGAGTCCGCCAAGCGCGGCGGCCCGATGATGCTGCTGGCATCGCCGACCCTGCCCGCCCCGGGGCTGAGCCCCGCCTGCGCGGCGTACGGGTCGTCGGTGCTGATCCTGCCCGATGCCTCATTGGACGCGGTGCACGTCAACGCGTCGCTGTGCACCCAGGGCGAGATCAACGACGCGTTGCTCTACGCGACGCTGGCCATCGACGGCACGCACGCCGGCGTGTGGACGCAGCGATGAGCGGCCCCGGTCCCACCGAATGGGCGATGACACCGCCGGCCGGCGTCGGGCCGTGGCCCGGTGATCCGCCCGACAACCCGCGCTATGACCCAGTCCTGTTGCGCGAGGGCGACACTCGCAACGTCGTCGATGCATACCGGTACTGGACGCGCGAAGCGATCATCGCCGACATCGACCGGCGGCGGCACCCCCTACACGTGGCGATCGAGAACTTCGGCCACGACGCCAACATCGGTTCGGTGGTGCGCACCGCCAACGCGTTCGCGGTGCACACCGTGCACATCGTGGGGCGGCGGCGGTGGAATCGCCGCGGCGCCATGGTGACAGATCGCTATCAGCGGTTGTGCCATCACGACAGCACCGCCGAGCTGCTGGAGTTTGCCGCGGACACCGGGCTGACAGTGGTCGCCGTGGACAACGTCCCGGGCGCGACGCGCTTGGAGCAGACCGCGCTGCCCCGCGAGTGCCTGCTGGTGTTCGGCCAGGAGGGGCCCGGCATCACCGACGACATCCGTAGGGGTGCGGGGCTGACGGTATCGATCGCGCAGTTCGGATCGACGCGCAGTATCAACGCGGGCGTCGCCGCCGGAATCGCCATGCACGCGTGGGTCAGGCAGCACGCCGATTTGTCCCGCGCATGGTGACGTGCAGTGCGTCTTGAGTGTGAACTGAGGGCGGGCCCGCGGCGGATCGCCCTGCATTCACACTCGACGCCCTGAACGCACACGCAACCGCGTGGTGCAGGATCGACAGCTATGGATCAGCTCTGGGTCAACCGCGCGGCCAGCTGCGAAGCCGCTGTCACGCAACGACACCTGAAGCGGCTGTGGGGACTGCCCGCCACCCAGCTGGGGGTGGTGGCCTGGCCCGCGACGCGGCGCGACCGCTGGTTCGGCACCTGGCACTACTGGTGGCAGGCCCATCTGCTGGACTGCCTGATCGACGCCGAGGCGCGCGATCCGCAGCCGCACCGGCATACCGAGATCAACCGGCAGGTCCGCTCGCACCGGCTGCGCAACAACTTCTCCTGGATCAACAGCTACTACGACGACATGGCCTGGTTGGCGCTGGCGCTCGAACGCGCCGCCCGGATCGCCGGCGTCGAGCGCCGGCGCGCTTTACCCAAGCTCGCCAATCAATTCGTCGGGGCATGGGCGCCCGAGGACGGCGGCGGCATCCCGTGGCGCAAGTCCGACCAGTTCTTCAACGCCCCGGCCAACGGCCCCGCGGGAATCTTCCTCGCCCGCTACGGAGACCATCTGCAACGTGCCGAGCAGATGGGCGATTGGATCGACCAGACGCTGATCGACCCGGAGACGCACCTGGTGTTCGACGGCATCAAGGACGGTTCGCTGGTGCGCGCGCAGTACACCTACTGCCAGGGCGTGGTGCTGGGGCTGGAGACCGAACTCGCGGCCCGCACCGCCGCCGAGAGCAGGCAGCGTCACGCCGCCCGGGTGCACCGGCTGGTCGCGGCCGTGCGCGAACACATGGCGCCGGCGGGTGTGCTGGCCGGCACTGGCGGCGGGGACGGCGGCCTGTTCGCCGGGGTGACCGCCCGCTACCTGGCGCTGGTGGCCACGGCGCTGCCGGGGGAGGCGGCCGACGACGTGCTGGCCCGCGACACCGCCCGGCAGATCGTGCTGGCCAGCGCGAAGTCGGCCTGGGATAACCGTCAAACGGTGGACGGACTGCCGGTGTTCGGCCCATTTTGGGACCGCGACGCCCAGCTGCCCACGGCGGGCGGTAAGCAGGCGGAGTTCGTCGGGGGAGCGGTGATGGCTTCCGAGGTACCCGAACGGGACCTGTCGGTGCAGTTGTCGGGGTGGATGCTCATGGAGGCCGCCTGTAACGTCTCCGCCGAGTCGAAGAACAGGAGCCCCCGGTGAGCAATAAGGTCCACCCCGACGCGGAGTCGGCCCTGCGCGGCCTGCTGAAGGACGGCATCACCATCGCTGCGGGCGGCTTCGGCCTTTGTGGCATCCCCGAGAAGCTGATCCAGGCTCTGGTCGACAGCGGCATCAAGGACCTCACCATCGTCGGAAACAACGCCGGCGTAGACGATTTCGGCATGGGGCTGCTGCTCAAGGGTCGGCAGGTGAAGAGGGTGATCGCCTCCTACGTCGGGGAGAACAAGGAGTTCGAGCGCCAGGTGCTGGCCGGCGAGCTGGATTTGGTGCTCACGCCGCAGGGCACGCTCGCGGAGAAGCTGCGGGCCGGCGGCGCGGGCATCCCCGGGTTCTACACCCGCACGGCCTTCGGCACCAACCTCGCCGAAGGAAAGGACACCAGGGTCTTCGACGGCACCGAATACGTTCTGGAGGAAGGTATTCGGGCCGACGTGGCGATCGTCAAGGCGTGGAAGGGCGACACGGCCGGCAACCTCGTCTACCGCAAAACCGCGCGCAACTTCAACCCGATGATCGCCACCTGCGGCGCGATCACCGTCGCCGAGGTGGAAGAGCTGGTCGAGGCCGGCGAACTGGATCCCGACCTGGTCCACACGCCGGGTATCTACGTCGACCGCATCATCGCGGGCACCGGCTACGAGAAGCGCATCGAGTTCCGCACTACCAGCGGCGGTGCCGCGCTGAAGAATGACAGCCCCATCCGCGAGCGGATGGCCCAGCGCGCCGCCCAGGAACTGCGCGACGGCTTTTATGTGAACCTGGGCATCGGCATTCCGACGTTGGTGGCCAACTTCATCCCCGATGGCATCAAGGTCACGCTGCAATCCGAGAACGGCTTGCTCGGCATCGGGGCCTACCCGAGCGAGCAGACCGTCGACCCGGATCTGATCAACGCGGGCAAGCAGACCATCACCAGCCTGCCCGGGTCCAGCTTCTTCAGCAGCGCCGATTCCTTCGCGATGATCCGTGGCGGCCACATCGACCTATCCATACTGGGCGCTCTGGAAGTCGCGGAGAACGGTGACCTGGCCAACTGGATGGTGCCGGGCAAGATGGTCAAAGGACCAGGCGGCGCAATGGATTTGGTGTCCGGTGTCAAACGGGTGATCGTGCTGATGGACCACACCGCCAAAGACGGCAGCCCGAAGATTCTGCGTCAATGCACGCTGCCGCTCACGGGCAAGAACGTGGTCGACATGATCATCACCAACCTGTGCGTCTTCGACGTCGAGCCGGGACAGGGACTGGTGCTCACCGAATTGCAGCCGGGAGTCACGGTCGAGGAAGTTCGCGCCAAGACGGGCTGCGACTTCAAAGTCGCGGTCTGACCCCACGATTGTCTCGGCCGGCTACTCGGCCGCCGGCAGCCGTTCGGCTTCCCGGTCGTCTGTGCTCTGCGCGCGCCGCCGTCCCCGATAGCTGCGCAGGGCGGCGATGAACGCCGGCATCAGGGAGACGACGAGGATCGCCAACAGTATTTTCTGCAGGTTATGGTGCACGAACGGCACATTGCCCATGAAGTAGCCGGCCAGCGTGACACCGCCGCCCCAGAGGATGCCGCCGACGATGTCGAAGCCCAGGAACACCGGGTAGCGCATGTAGGAGACCCCGGCGACCGGTGGGACGAACGTCCGCACGAACGGCGCAAACCGGGCCAGGATGATCGCCCAGGGCCCATATTTCTCGAAGAACGCGTGTGACTCGGTCACATAATGTTTCTTGAAGAATCGGGAGTCTTCCTTCTTGAACAGCGCCGGGCCGATTCTCCGGCCGATGAAGTACCCCGTCTGATCGCCCAGTATCGCCACCGTGGCGACGGCCGGGGCCAGCACCCAGATGCTGGCCGGTGGGTTCGGGTGCGCGGCCAGCAGACCGCCGGTGAACAGCAGCGATTCCCCGGGCAACAGCGGAAACAGCAGCCCGGTCTCGATGAAGACAATGATCAGGATGCCGGGCAGGACCGCGGACCCGAAGACGCCATCGGCGCCCAACCAATACATCGGGTCGAAGATGTGGGGCAGGGCCGTCACGGCGGTGCTCATGATCCCTCAACATACCGGCGAAATCAGCTTGGCCCGCACGAAGCCCGGACTAACCCGCCGCCCGGCGCGGCGGCCGGTTTGCCGGGTAGCTGCCGACCACGCATCCGTGGTTGGGTAGGACCAGCCGTCAGGAGGTGTCTATGCCCATCGCCACGCCCGAGGTCTATGCCGAGATGCTGCGACGCGCCAAGGAGCACTCGTATGCCTTCCCGGCGATCAACTGCACGTCGTCGGAGACGGTCAACGCGGCCATCAAAGGCTTCGCCGATGCCGGCAGCGACGGGATCATCCAGTTCTCCACCGGTGGCGCCGAATTCGCGTCCGGGCTGGGGGTGAAGGACATGGTGACCGGCGCGGTGGCACTGGCCGAGTTCACCCGTTGTATCGCGGACAGATATCCGATCAACGTTGCGCTGCACACCGACCATTGCCCCAAGGACAAGCTGGGCACCTATGTCCGCCCGCTGCTGGCGATTTCGGCCGAACGGGTGGCCGCGGGCCGAGAGCCGCTGTTCGGGTCGCACATGTGGGATGGTTCGGCCGTGCCGATCGACGAGAATCTGCAGATCGCCCGGGAACTGCTCAAGGACGCGGCGGCGGCCAAGATCATCCTCGAGATCGAGATCGGCGTCGTGGGTGGCGAGGAGGACGGTGTCGCCCACGAGATCAACGACAAGCTCTACACCTCACCGGACGATTTCGAGAAGACCATCGATGCGCTCGGTCACGGCGAGCACGGCAAGTACCTGCTCGCCGCCACGTTCGGCAACGTGCACGGCGTCTACAAGCCCGGCAACGTCAAGCTCCGCCCCGACATATTGGCCCAGGGTCAAAAGGTGGCGGCGGCCAAGCTGGGGTTGGGGGACGACGCCAAGCCGTTCGACTTCGTCTTCCACGGCGGTTCCGGTTCGTTGACGTCGGAGATCGAGGACTCGCTGCGCTACGGCGTGGTGAAGATGAACGTCGACACCGACACCCAGTACGCATTCACCCGTCCCATCGCCGGCCACATGTTCGGCAACTACGACGGCGTGCTCAAGGTAGACGGTGAGGTCGGCGTCAAGAAGGTCTACGACCCGCGCAGCTATCTGAAGAAGGCCGAGGCGTCGATGTCCGAGCGAGTGGTCCGGGCCTGCACCGACCTGCACTGCGCCGGAAAGTCAGTCGGCAGCTAGCCGCTGGGCGACTGGCACACCTTCCACTGGTCGTCGCGATACTGCAGATCCAGGCTGCGGGTGGAGCGCACCTGCGGGTCGTACGCCATGAACGTGGTGACGTTCGCCTCGGCGTGCTGGCCGTTGACCACCACCTGATCGATGCTGGCGATCACCGGATACTGCTTGGCCGCCGACACCCGGCGATAGGTCTCGTCCCAGGCGTGTTCGTCGTAATCGGCGTAGCCGTCGCGGGTGGTGCCGCACGTGATCGTGCGCAGCGTGGTCAGATCACCACGCTGGATCGCTACGTCAAAGTTCTGAATGGTCTGCCGAACCTGGTCTTCCCGAGACACGTTCGAGTGTTTGCCCCGGGTGAGCAGCACGGTGCCCAGGATCGCGATCGCCGCCAGCGCCAAGACGATCACTACCAGCGCCAGAATCCAGCCCCAGTTGAATTGTCTTGACGTACGCAACTTCGCGCCGAGGCGGGGCGGGATCGATTGCGGGACAGCTGCTTTGGGTGGCGCTTCGAACTGCGCGGTACCATCCTGTCCTGGCGCCGCCCCGAAGGCCTCGGTGGCGGGCTCCGCCGTGGCGGCAATGACGGTGGTTTCTTTGGCGTCGAAGCCCGGCGCGGTGAACCGACGTTCGCGCTGGCCGCCGTTCGGTATTTCCTCGGGTCCGCTGGAAGGGTCGGGTCTGTTGATCACCTCGGTTTCGGTCTCCGGATCGCTGGGGACCAGGGGGACGCCCTCGGTGGCGTCGTCTCCGGTTTCGAAGCCGGACTCGGCCCCCCACTCGTCGCTCGGTTCGCCGCGAGACTCGCGTGGGTCGAACCCGCGCCGTTTCGGCGCGCCGCCGCGGTCGGGTTCGGATCGTTTGGGCATGAGTACTACTGTCCTCCCGCTTCGTGGGGTAGTTGCAGAGCTTAGCGACCCAGTACCCGTCTTCCGCCGTTGGCCGAGGTGCGTCACGCGGGCAAAACGGGCGAGCTGCAGAATAGAGCCATGTCACCGATGGGAGACCTGCTGGGGCCCGACCCGATCCTGCTGCCCGGAGATGCCGATGCCGAGGCGGAGCTGCTTGCCGGCGAGGAGCCCGGCATCGTGGCCGCCGCGCATCCGACCGCATCGGTGGCCTGGGCGACGCTGGCCGAGCGCGCGTTTGCTGACGACCAGGCCATCACCGCTTACGCCTATGCCCGTACCGGCTACCACCGCGGCCTGGACCAGCTGCGCCGAAACGGTTGGAAGGGCTTCGGCCCCGTGCCCTACTCGCACGAACCCAACCGCGGCTTTCTGCGATGTGTGGCGGCCCTGGCGCGCGCCGCCGAGACGATCGGCGAAACCGACGAGTACTCGCGCTGCCTTGACCTGCTCGACGATTGCGACCCGGAAGCGCGCACGGCGCTTGGGCTTTGACGCTCTAAAAACTGTCCGAACAATCGGTGTCGTCGGGGCAGTCGATCTGGACGGTGGCGTGCTCCAGTCCGCGAGCCGACAACGCCGCGCGCGCGTCACGCAGCACCCGCGCGGAGTCGCCGGAGCTGATCAGATGCGCGGTGCACATGTCCTTGCCGGGCGAGAGCGTCCACACGTGCAGGTCGTGCACGTCGATCACCCCGTCGACGGCGCCGAGTGCGGCGCGCAGTTCCTCGACATCGATGTGCATCGGCGACGACTCTGACAGGATCCGCAGCGCGTCGCGCGCCAGTGCGACGGCCCGCGGCAACACCCAGAGCGCGACCAGCACCGCCACGACCACATCGGCGTAGGGCCAGTGCGTCGTCACGGTGACCACCCCGGCGATCAGGACGCCGAGGCTGCCCACGGTGTCGGCGACGACTTCCATGTAGGCGCCCCTGGCCGCCAGGCTGCCCGACGAGTGGGAACGCAACAGCAGCGCGACCACGAGATTGGTGGCGAGCCCGCCCAGCGCGACCACGATCATCGGCACGCCGGGGACGGCGGGCGCTTCGCTGAGCCGCCGGACGGCCTCGTAGAGGATGAACAGCGCCACGCCGATCAGCAGCCCCGCGTTCGCGACGGCCGTGAACACCTCGGCGCGGTTCCAGCCGTAGGTACGGGCGGGCGACGAGCTGCCGCGGCGCGCCAGGGTGACGGCGGCCAGTCCCATGAAGACGGCGACGACGTCGGTCAGCATATGGCCGGCGTCGGCCAGCAGCGCGATCGAGTTGATCACCAGCGAGGTGGCCAGCTCCACCGCGAAGAACGCCACCAGGATCGCTGCGGCCATGATCATGCGCGGGATCAGCCGAGCGCCCTCCGTGTCGGCCGGGGTGTGGTCGTGGCCTGCGCCCATGGTCCGAAATATATGCGTGGGAACGAATATATGGCAAGGGTCAGAACCAGCGGCTCCAGAAGCGGGTCAGTGCGTTGCCCCAGCCCACCAGCACGTCCGGTACGCCGGATAGGTCGAATAGAGACAACACGAGCCCGAAGAACCACTGGTTGAGCACCGGCGCCAGGAGCAGGAACAGCAGGATGACGAAGCCCCACTGCTTGGCCGGCGCCAACGACCGCTGGGTCTGGGGGCTCAAATGCGGTTCCAGGGCGTCGTATCCGTCCAGGCCCGGGATGGGCAGCAGATTCAGCAGCACGGCGGTGAGTTGAAGGAACGCCAGGAACGCCACCCCGGCCCACAGCACCACGTGCGACGGGTCGAAGAACAACCGCGTTGCCACCAGCAGCAGCACCGCTAGCACGAGGTTGGCCGCCGGACCGGCCAGGCTGACCATGGTGCGCCGGGCGGGTGTCATGAACCAGGTCCGCACGTAGACCGCGGCGCCCGGCAGGCCGATCCCGCCCAGCAGGATGATCACCATCGGCAGCAGCAGCGAGAGCGCCGGATGGCTGTAGCGGCGCGGGTCCAGTCTCAGGTACCCCCGCACAGCGACGTCGTGATCGCCGAACCGCCAGGCGGTCACCGCGTGGCCGAATTCGTGCAGGCACAGCGACACCAGCCAGCCGGCGATCACGAAGATGAACACGCCGGCGTACGCCAGCGGCCGGGTGCTGATCCCGGCCGACCAGGCCAACGCGGCGCCGACGCCGGTCAGGCCGATCAGGCCCACAAAGATCGGGCTGGGCCGTACCGATTCACGCCGGGAGGCAGGGAAGCTCACCGGTCGAAACTAGCCGACGAGCAGCCAGCCTTCGACGTTGCGGTAGAACGCCGAGCGGCGAGCGGCGCGCGCGGCGGGGATGCCGTCACGCAGCACGGCGGCACCGGTGCTGCCCAGCTGAGCGGCGCGGCCGGTCACCCATCGGCGCCAGAGGCGGCCGGGACCGCGGCCTGCGACCGTCGCGCGCAATCCCGGCGCGGCCAGCATCGGCTCGATCCACACGCCGGCGACGTCACCGTCGAACAACGTCGTGTCGTCGACCACCGCCTCGCCGTGGATCCACCGCGCGCCGTCCGCCGGCACCCAGGCGGCCCGCCCCACGATCACCGACCCCGTCTCGTCGCGGATCAGCGGCACCCGCCGCGCCGCGCCGCGCCGGGCCCGCCGCGCCGCCCGGAAACCGGCCGGCTGGCGGTAGATCCGGGTGGCCCGGGTGCGGCGGCGCGGCACGTAGGCCACCTCGACGTCGAGCCGCTCGGCGCGCAGCAGCCGGGTGAGCACCGCGGCCAGCTCGGCGTCGCGGCCCAGCACGATCAGCCGCCGGTATGGGCCGATCGCGGCATCGATATCGGTTTGACCGACGACGCGGTGGGTTTGCGTGCCCCGCAACGGTCGGTAGGTGCGCCGTTGGCCGAATAGGAGGACCGCGGTGCCTCGATCTCCTTGCGTCACAATCTATCCAATCGAGAAGTGGCCAATGCCGTTGTCTTCCAGCACCTCTGGCCGGGCATGAGTCGAGACGCAAAAGATCTCGCCATAACGACACAGTCACAACATGGTGTCGGAGTGCGAAAGTTGTTGCAACGCTGCCGGGAAACAAGCGGATACTTTACTCCTGCCACAGGGCCGACGTTGCGCGGAATCCCACCACGAGTGGTTGAGGGAACGGAGAATGACCATTCGCCGACTTACCGCCATCTTGTCAACCGCGCGATCAGCATTGCTCGTGCCGGGTGCCGGCCCCATACGCCTCCGGTGCTGACGAAGCCGCTGTACCCCGTTGCCGCCGTGCTGCTTTCGATTGTCCTGCTGTGCAATGCATCTGCGACAGCCTCGGCGGACGAATCGATCGTGATCGACCTGGTGCGACACGGGCAGTCGACAGCCAATGCGGCGAGCCTGATCGACACGGCGCCGCCCGGCGCCTCGCTCACCGCGCTCGGTCGGCAACAGGCGCAGACCGTGGCCGGCGTTCTCGCGGCGAAGGGCCCGGTCGCCGCAATCTTCGCGTCGCAGTTGGTCAGGACGCAGCAGACCGCGGCGCCGTTGGCCGCCGCGCTGGGCATGAACCCGCAGGTATTGCCGGGGCTCAACGAGATCGACGCCGGCGCATTCAACGGCCAGCCGCAGGTCAGCCTCGGCGGGCTGGCATACCTGCTGGCCCCCGTCGCGTGGATGCTCGGGCTGCGCATCGTGCCGATGCTGGCTCCCGGCTCCACCGATTCCAACGGATTCGAGTTCCGCAGGCGTTTCGACGGCGCGCTGCAAACCGTGTACGGCAACGCCGCGACCAACGTCGGTCACTTCAACGACCTGCTCCTGACGATGTATGCCAACGCGCTTGCCAACCCGGTCCGCGCCGCGAACGGCAGGATCACCGAGGTGGCGTTCTCCAGCGAATTCGTCATCGGCGTCGGGACGATGATGAGCGTCAAAAACCCCGATCCCTTGCTGCTGCTTTTCGATCCGCTGCCCAACACCGGCATCGTCGTGATCCAGGGCAGCCCGCATGACGGCTGGACGCTGATCAGCTGGAACGGCAAACCCGTGCACCCCAGTTGGTCGGGCACCAAGAGCGCTCGTGGCGCCAACGGCCTGTGCCTGATGCTGGACGCGTCCACCAGGACCGGCGTATGCGCGGCCAAGCCGCCGGCGCCGGGAAGCGCTCCGGTCGCGGCGCCGTACGGGTGAGGTCGCCGCCCGCCTTTACCGGCTGTGTCACCCCGGTCTCGCCACCTCCTGGCTTAAGCTGATTTGCCCGGCTCCTCAGCCGGCCAGCACGGTCGTCAGGCTAGGGTGGGTCACCGGCTGGACCACAATACGCAGGCGAGATCAGGTGGGAGCGTGTCATGCCGGCAATCGTCCTCATCGGCGCCCAATGGGGCGACGAGGGCAAAGGTAAGGCCACCGATTTGCTCGGTGGGCGCGTTCAGTGGGTGGTGCGCTACCAGGGCGGCAACAACGCCGGGCACACCGTCGTCTTGCCTACCGGCGAAAACTTCGCGCTGCACCTCATCCCGTCGGGAGTGCTGACCCCGGGGGTCACCAATGTCATCGGCAACGGCGTGGTGGTCGACCCCGGCGTGCTGCTGGACGAGCTGAAGGGCCTCGAGGACCGCGGGGTCGACACCTCGCGGCTGCTCATCTCCGCCGACGCGCACCTGCTGTTGCCCTATCACGTGGCCATCGACAAGGTCACCGAGCGCTACATGGGGAACAAGAAGATCGGCACCACCGGCCGCGGCATCGGCCCTTGTTACCAGGACAAGATCGCGCGCATCGGCATCCGGGTCGCCGACGTGCTGCATCGAGAAGTGTTGACGCACAAGGTCGAAGCCGCGCTGGAGCTGAAAAACCAGATCCTGGTCAAGATCTACAACCGCAAGGCGCTGGATCCGCATCAGGTGGTCGAGTCCCTGCTCGAGCAGGCCGAAGGCTTCAAGCACCGCATCGCCGACACCCGGCTGCTGCTCAACACCGCGCTGGAGGCCGGCGAGGCCGTGCTGCTGGAAGGCTCGCAGGGCACGCTGCTCGACGTCGACCACGGCACGTATCCCTATGTGACGTCGTCGAATCCGACGGCGGGCGGCGCGGCCGTGGGTTCGGGAATCGGTCCCACCAGGATCACCGCCGTGCTGGGGATCCTCAAGGCCTACACCACCCGCGTGGGCTCGGGCCCGTTCCCCACCGAGCTGTTCGACGAGAACGGCGAATACCTGTCCAAGACGGGCGGCGAATTCGGCGTCACCACCGGACGGCGCCGGCGGTGCGGCTGGTTCGACGCCGTCATCGCCCGCTACGCCACCCGGGTCAACGGCATCACCGATTTCTTCCTGACCAAGCTCGACGTGCTGTCCAGTCTGGAGACGGTCCCGGTGTGTGTGGGCTATCAGATCGACGGGCAGCGCATCCACGAGATGCCGATGACGCAAAGCGACCTTTCGCGCGCCGAACCCATCTACGAAGAACTGCCCGGCTGGTGGGAGGACATCTCGCACGCACGGGAATTCGACGACCTGCCCGCCAAAGCGCGTGACTACGTGCTGAGGCTGGAAGAGCTTGCCGGAGCGCACATTTCGTGTATCGGTGTGGGCCCAGGACGTGAACAGACCATCGTGCGCCGCGACGTCCTGGCGGCCCGTCCGTGACCGAAGCTGCTCAGGATCCCAAAGACCTCGACCCCGAGTACACCCACCACGGCGGCTTCCCCGAATACGGCGTGGCCGAACCGGGCCCGGGATTCGGGCGGTTCGTGGCGGCCATGCGCCGGCTACAGGACCTCGCCGTGTCGGCCGATCCCGACGACGAGGTGTGGGACGACGCGGCCGATCGTGTCGTGGCGCTGACCGAGCTGCTGGGGCCGTTCCAGGCTGCCGTGGAGGGTCAGGCACCGGCCGGACGGACCCCGGGGCTGCCCGGCATGGGTAGCCTGCTGCTGCCGCCGTGGACGTTGACGCGATACGAGTCCGAGGGCTGCGAAATGCGGGGCCATTTCACCCGGTTTCACGTCGGGGGCAACTATGCGGTGCACGGCGGCGTGCTGCCGCTGCTGTTTGACCATATGTTCGGGATGGTCTCCCACGCCGCGGACCGCCCCATCAGCCGGACCGCATACCTGCATGTCGACTACCGCAAGATCACGCCGATCGACGTGCCGTTGGTGGTGCGCGGACGGGTGACCAGCACCGAAGGGCGCAAAGCGTTCGTGTCGGCGGAACTGGTCGACGAGGACGGCGCGCTGCTGGCCGAGGCCAACGGCCTGATGGTGCAGTTACTCCCGGGCCAGCCTTGAGCCGGATGGCCCGCTTCCTGCATCCCCGCTACGCGGGCCGCATCGTCGGCGGGCGAGGCCGGCCGCGCACATCCAGAACCGACCTATCCTTGAGCCGTGACTGACGGCGCGCCCGACGGACGGGACGACGAAACGACGGCGCTCGCCGTGCCCCAGCAAGCCCCCGCACCCGCCGAAGCCCAGCCCGGGGGCGCCGACGGCAGGCCGACGGTGGTGTTGCTGGGTTCTGGCGAGACCGGCCGGGAGCTGGCGATCGCCCTCGGGCGCCTCGGTGCCCGGGTGGTCGCCGTCGACCAGCATCCGCATGCACCCGCGCACGGGGTGGCCGACCAGGCCCTGGTGCTTGCGCTGACCGACGCCGCCGAGCTGTCCGCGGCGCTGCAACGGCTGCAGCCCGACTTCGTCGTGACCGCGACCGCCGCCGTCGCCGTCGAGGCCCTCGACGCCGTGGCCACAGCGAACCGCACCGAGTTGGTGCCCAGCGCCCGCGCCGCGCGGCTCAGCGCCGACCGAGAGGGGTTGCGCCGCCTAGCCGCCGACGAGTTGGGGCTGCCCACCGCGCCGTTCTGGTTCGTCGGGTCCCCGGGCGAACTGGAGGCGGTAGGCGCGCATGCCGGATACCCGCTGTTGATCAAGCCCGCGGCCGGGCCGATCGGACCGCGGCAGTCGGTGGTCGGTCGACGCGAAGAACTCGAGCCGGCGTGGCAGCGCGCGGTGGGCGGTCACGCGGGACCCGGGCAGCCGCGGGTGCTGGCCGAGACCGTGGTCGAGGTCGAGTTCTACGTGACGCTGCTGGCGGTGCGCAGCGAAGGGCCGGCGGGTCCGGTGATCGAGTTCTGTTCGCCCATCGGTCATCGTGACTCCGGCGGGCAGGTGCTGGAGTCCTGGCAACCCCAGAAGTTGAGTGCGGCGGCGACGGACGCCGCGAAGTCGATTGCCGCGCGAATCGCGAAGGCGCTGGGTGGACGCGGCGTCTTCGCGGTCGAATTGATGGTCAACGGCGACGAGGTGTACTTCGCCGATGTCACGTCCCACCCCACCGACAGCGTCTGGGTGACACTGCGCAGTCAGCGGCTCTCCGCGTTCGAACTTGCGGCCCGGACCATCCTGGACCTGCCGGTGGACACCATGATGGTTTCGCCGGCCGCCGCCCGCGCGATCGACTCCGTCCCCTCCCATGGCCCCGCGGCACTGACCGGCGCTCTGAGCGTGCCCGAAAGTGACGTGCGGGTGGTCGGGCGCGGCTACCGGGCGTTGGCCACCGCGCCGGAGGTGACGGCCGCCCGCGAGCGCGCCGGCCAGGTGGCCGACCGGCTCGCCGCGTCAGAGTCGTCCGGCTGAGCCCGCTCGGCGGGTGGTGCGAATCGACCGCCCCCGGCTGGGTGCGGCGACGGCCTCGATACCATCGCAGGTCAGATGCCGCTGCGGGGACGGGGGCGATCCGGCCGGGGGCCGGGGCCTGACGGCTCGGGCGCGGATAGGGTGGCTGACAACGAACGATGAGGGAAACGAGCATGAGCACAGAGCACGCACACTCCTACGCCGGGGACATCTCGCCCCTGGACGCATGGAAGCTGCTCAGCGACAATCCTGACGCCGTGCTGATCGACGTGCGGACCGATGCCGAATGGAAATTCGTCGGTGTGCCCGATCTGTCCAGCCTCGGCCGTGAGGTGTTGTTCCTGGAGTGGAATTACTCCGACGGACAGCGCAACGCGAATTTCGCCGACCAACTGCGCGAGCAGGTGGCGCCGGCGGAATCCGGCGCGCAGCGTCCGGTGCTGTTCTTGTGTCGGTCCGGCAACCGCTCCATCGGCGCCGCCGAGGTCGCGACCGAGCTGGGCATCACGCCGGCTTACAACATCGTGGACGGCTTCGAGGGCCAACTCGATGCCAACGGCCACCGGGGCGAAACAGGCTGGCGGGCCATCGGATTGCCTTGGAAACAGGGCTGAGTCGGCGATGACCCTACCCGACAACAATTCCGTTCGCGTGCCCGCGGCGCTGCCCGACGGCGTCAGCCAGGCGACCATCGGCGTGCGTGGCGGGCTGTTGCGTTCGAATTTCGACGAGACCGCCGAGGCGATGTTTTTGACCTCGGGTTACGTCTACGAGTCGGCGGCGGTTGCGGAGGGGTCGTTCACCGGTGAGGTGGACCGCTTCGTCTACTCGCGCTACGGCAACCCCACCGTGACGATGTTCGAGGAGCGGTTGCGCCTGCTCGAAGGGGCCCCGGCGGCCTTCGCCACCGCGAGTGGCATGGCGGCGGTGTTCACCTCGTTGGGCGCGCTGCTGGGCGCGGGGGACCGCCTGGTCGCGTCGCGCAGCCTGTTCGGCTCGTGTTTCGTCGTGTGCAATGAGATCCTGCCGCGATGGGGAGTCGAAACCGTCTTCGTCGACGGCGACGACCTGGACCAGTGGGAGCAGGCGTTGTCGGTGCCCACCACGGCGGTGTTCTTCGAGACGCCGTCCAATCCCATGCAGTCGCTGGTTGACGTCGCCGCGGTGTGCGAGCTTGCGCACGCCGCGGGTGCAAAAGTGGTGTTGGACAACGTGTTTGCGACACCGCTTCTGCAGCAGGGCATTCCGCTCGGCGTTGACGTGGTGGTGTACTCCGCCACCAAGCACATCGACGGTCAGGGCCGGGTGCTCGGCGGGGCCATCTTGGGCGACAAGGAGTACATCGACGGTCCGGTGCAGAAGCTGATGCGGCACACCGGCCCGGCGATGAGCGCATTCAACGCCTGGGTGTTGGTGAAAGGCCTTGAGACGATGGCGGTCCGGGTGGAACACAGCAACAACTCGGCCTTCCGGATCGCCGAATTCCTGGAGAGCCATCCGGCGGTGAGTTGGGTTCGCTACCCGTATCTTTCCTCGCATCCGCAATACGACCTGGCCAAGCGCCAGATGTCCGGCGGGGGAACGGTGATCACGTTCGCGCTCGACTGCCCCGACGACAAGGCCAAGCAACGCGCCTTCGAGGTGCTGGACAAGCTTCAGCTGATCGACATCTCGAACAATCTCGGCGACGCCAAATCCCTTGTCACGCATCCCGCGACCACCACCCACCGGGCCATGGGCCCGGAGGGTCGCGCGGCGATCGGGCTCGGTGACGGCGTGGTGCGCATCTCCGTCGGGCTGGAGGGCACCGACGATCTGATCGCCGACATCGATCGGGCGCTCAGCTAGCCGGCTTGCTTTTCGGCCGCGTCGATGCGTTCGGCCGCCGCCAGGGTTCCCTCTTGCGCTTGCTGCTCCACCCAGTCCACCACCGGGCGGGCGTACATCATCTGGCTGGTGATGGCCATCTGGCCGCGGGTGCGACCCAAAAAGGAGATCCCCCAGGCGAACATGGCGGCGATGCGATTGCGGTGGCCGATCAGGTAGTACAGATGCAGCAGCAGCCACGCCAGCCAGGCGATGAAGCCGCCGAACTCCAGCTTGCCGACCTTTGCGACCGCGCTATACCGCGAGATCAGCGCCATGCTGCCCTTGTCGAAGTACTTGAACGGCTTGCGGTTGGCGGGATCGTCGTGGCCGTTGACCGCCTGCTTGATGAGCTTGGTGACGTAGTGTGCCCCCTGGATCGCGCCCTGGGCCATCCCCGGCACTCCGGGGACGGACATCAGGTCGCCGACGACGAACACGTAGGGATGCCCCTTGATGCTGAGGTCGGGCTCGACGATCACCCGGCCGGCGCGGTCGGTCTCGGTTCCGTCGGATTGCTCGGCGATCATCGCGCCCAGTGAGCTGGCCTGTACGCCCGCGGCCCACACTTTGCACGCGCATTCGATGCGCCGCTCGCCGCCGTCCTTCTCCTTGACCGTGATGCCCATGTAGTCAACCGCGGTCACCATCGCGTTGAGCTGGATCTCGACGTCCATCTTCTGCAGCCGGCGTTGCGCCTTGCAGCCCAGCTTGGTACCCATCGGCGGCAGCACGGCGGGTGCCGCGTCGAGCAGGATGACGCGACATTCGCTGGGGGTGATCGTCCGGAACGCCCCGGCCAGGGTGCGCTCGGCGAGCTGGACGATCTCGCCGGCCAGCTCGACCCCGGTCGGACCCGCGCCGACGACCACGAACGTCAGGCGACGTTGCCGCTCGGCCGGGTCGGTGGCGACCTCGGCGGCCTCGAACGCACCCAGGATCCGGGCCCGCAGCTCGAGGGCGTCGTCGACGCTTTTCATGCCGGGCGCGAAGGCCGCGTACTGGTCGTTGCCGAAGTACGACTGCTGCGCGCCCGCGGCGACGATCAGGCTGTCAAAGGGCGACACCGTCTGCATGCCCATCAGATGCGAGGTGACCGTCTTCGCCGTCAGGTCGATCTCGCTGACGTCGCCCCACAGCACCCGGACGTTCTTCTGCCGCCGCAGGATCAGCCGGGTGGTCGGGGCGATGTCACCCTCGGACAGGATGCCGGTGGCCACTTGGTACAGCAGCGGCTGGAACAGGTGGGTCGTCGTCTTCGAGATCAGGGTGACGTCGACGTCGGCCCTTCTGAGTGACTTGGCCGCGTTCAGCCCGCCGAATCCGCTTCCGATGATGACGACGTGATGACGCGACATGCTCACCCCTTCTGTTTTTCCGCAAGCCCCCTGCGGCGCATACCCAGCCTATGACTCCTTGCCCCTAGAAAGGCCACCCGTTGGAGTTGTCCTTGAATTTTGCGTTGACCGCGGTGCAGAAGTCGTCGGCGGTGCCCGCGAGCAGGACGTAGTAGGTCTCGCCGCGACGGCTCTCGTAGGTGTTGGGGGTGCTCCAGCCGCTGTTGCAGAGCGAAGTCTGCGTACCGGCTGTGGTGCGGCGCCAATTGGTCTTGGCGCAGGCGATCAGCCCATCGACGTTCGGGGTGGCGCTCTTGGCGGCCACGACCATCGCGCCTCCCCATTGCCCGTCGCTACGTCGATAGGCGCGCGCACCGAACCCGGCGTTGTTGGTCTGGCACGAAAGCGCCCGGCGCATCAACGAGAAAGGCGCGGCCAGTTGGGAACTCGTGCTCGCGGCGGCGGTCGTGATGAATTGCGCGGCGTCCGAGCCGTCGGCCTCCTGCACATCGGGCTTGCCGAAGCCGAACAGCTGCTGCGCGATCCCGGCGTTGCTGCCGCCACCGATGATCGGCCCACCGCCGCTGGACGTCATGGTGGGCAGTGCCCCGCTGGGATCGGCGCCCGCCGTCGGCATACCGCCGGCGGCGCCCAGGACCAACAGCGCGACCATGCCGCGAATCGGGCGCGCGCTCAATCTCATGACCCTTATTTCAGCACGTGCGCGTAGTCGGCGCGGCGATCGTCGGCGATCAATCCGGTCAGCACGTGCCGGGTCTGCAACCCGATGTACCGATCGATGGTGTAAATCGTCCCGAAGTGCCAGTGCTTGAGCGCCCAGCCGTGGGCGAGCAGCACGATGTCGAACACGGTGAGGTCGACGTCGACGGCGCGAAAGACCCCCTGCGTGATACCGTCCTCGATCACCGCGCGCAGCGGTGCGGCGCTGCCGATTTCGAGGTCCTTGATCTGCGTGCGGCCGGGCGCCCCGAGGGTGCGGCTCTCGCGGTAGGTCAGCACCACGCCGTCGAGATTCTCGTCGACGATCTCGATGTAGCGGCGCACGCCCGCGGTCAACTGATCGACGACGTCGTCGCCGGCGGCCGCGATCACCGGTGCCAGCTGATCGCGGAACACGTCCAGGATCCGCACGATCGTCGCGAGCAGTAGGTCCTCCTTGCCGCCGAAGTACTTGTAGATCAGGCCGACGCTGACCTTGGCCTCGGTGGCCAGGTCCTGCATGGACATTTGGTGAAACCCGTTGCGGCCCATCACCTTGACGGCGGCATCCAGCACTTGACGGCGCCGCGAGCTGGCCCGGGCGGCGCGCACGGCCTCCTCGACGGGAAGATCGCTGTAATCGGTGACCATGGACGCCTCAGATGCCCAGGTCCTTGGCGATGATCGTCTTCATTATCTCGTTGGTGCCGCCGTAGATAGTCTGAATGCGGGCGTCGACGAAGGCGCGCGCCACACTGTATTCGCGCATGTAGCCGTACCCGCCGTGCAGTTGCAGGCAGCGGTCGGCGGTGCGCACCTGCAAGTCGGTGGTCCACCACTTCAGGCGGGCGGCACGTGCTGCGGTCAACTCACCCGCCAGGTGCTCGGCCAGGCAGTCGTCGAGATAGGTACGGGCGATGTCGATTTCGGTTGCGAGTTCGGCGAGGACGAACTGGCTGTTTTGGAAGCCGGCGATCGGTGAGCCGAACGCGGTGCGGTCGCGCACGTAGTCGAGGGTCTCGGCAAGAATGCCTTCGGCGGCGGCCACCGCACCCACCCCGAGCGCGAGCCGCTCCTGGGGCAGGTTCTTCATCAGCTGGTAGAAACCCTTGCCCTCGTCTTCGAGCAGATTGGCGCTGGGCACCCGCATGTCGGTGAAGGTGAGTTCACTGGTGTCTTGGGCGTGCAGGCCGATCTTCTCCAGGTTGCGGCCGCGGGAGAAGCCGGGTGTGGCGGGTTCGACGACCAGGAGCGACAGCCCTTGGTGGCGATCCGGCGAGGTGCGCACCGCGATGACGAAGAGATCGCCGATCTGCCCGTTGGAGATGAACGTCTTGGCGCCGTTGACGACGTAGTCGTCACCGTCTCGCACCGCGGTCGTGCGGATCCCGGCCAGGTCGCTGCCGGTGCCGGGCTCGGTCATCGCGATGGCCAGCACCGTCTCACCGGTGACCACGCCGGGTAGCCAGCGCTTTTGCTGTTCGGGATTGGTCAGATCGGTGAGATAGGGCAACACCACGTCGTTTTGCAGAGTGAAGGCGATGGCCTCGGCGGCGGCACCCGCGCGCTGCAATTCGTCGATCACGATCGCGTTGTAGCGGAAATCGCTCACACCCGGCCCGCCGAGATGCGCGGGCACCGAGAAGCCGAGCAGCCCCAGTTTGCCCGCCTCGATGAACAGCGAGCGATCCCACTGGCCGTCCCGTTCCCACTTCTCATGATTGGGCATCACCGTCTGTCGCACGAAACCGCGTACCAGTTCTCGGAACTGGTGATGCTCGGACGCGTACTGCAGGCGTGCGGCCATCGGTGCTCCTGTCAGCGGAAGGCGTCGGCGCCGGTGAATGCCTGCCCGAGCACCAGCTGATGCATCTCGGGCGTGCCCTCATACGTCAGCACCGATTCCAGGTTGACCATGTGCCGGATGACCGGGTACTCCAGCGATATTCCATTGCCGCCCAATATGGTTCGTGCGGTCCGGCAGATCTTGATCGCCTCACGGGTGTTGTTGAGCTTGCCGAAGCTGACCTGCTCGGGACGCAGCCCGTGGCTGTCCTTGAGGCGGCCGAGGTGCAGCGACAACAGCTGGCCCTTGTGCAGCTCTACCGCCATGTCGACGAGCTTGGCCTGGGTCAGCTGGAAGCCGGCGATGGGGCGACCGAACTGGGTGCGTTGGGTGGAGTAATCCAGCGCGGCCCGCCAGGCCGAGCGGGCCGCTCCCATCGAGCCCCAGATGATTCCGTAGCGCGCCTCGGACAGACACGACAGCGGCCCGCGCAGCCCCTTGGCCTCGGGCAGCATCGCCTCGGCCGGCACCCGCACGTCGTCGAGCACCAGCTCGCTGGTGATCGAGGCCCGCAGCGACAGCTTGTGGTGAATTGTGTTGGCGCTGAACCCCGGCGTCTTGGTCGGCACGATGAAACCGCGGATCCCGTCGTCGGTCGCGGCCCAGACAACCGCGACGTCGGCAACCGAGCCGTTGGTGATCCACAGTTTGCGTCCGTTTAGCACCCAGTCCGAACCATCTTGGCGCGCCCGCGTTTTCATCGCGGCCGGATCGGAGCCGACGTCGGGTTCGGTCAGGCCGAAGCAGCCGAGCAGCTCGCCGGTGGCCATGCCGGGCAACCACTCCTGCTTCTGCTCCTCGGACCCGAAATTCCAGATCGCGAACATCGCCAGCGAGCCCTGCACCGAGACCATCGACCGAATCCCGGAGTCGGCGGCTTCCAGCTCCACGCAGGCCAGCCCGTAGTGCACGGCGGAGGCGCCGCCGCAGCCATACCCGTTTAGGTGCATGCCCAGCAGGCCGAGTTGACCGAAGCCCTTGGCCAGTTCGCGGACCGGAAGGTCGCCGATCTCGAACCACTCCGCGACGTGCGGGAGAACGTGTTCCGCGCAGAAGTCCCGCACGGTGTCGCGCACCGCAAGCTCATCGCTGGATAGCGAGGCGTCGAGGCCGAGCGGGTCGTCGCGATCGAAGGCGGGTGGTGTCTGGGTGCTACTCATGTGATCAGCCTGCCATCGTCAGGCCGCCGCTCACACTGATCACCTGTCCGGTGATGAACGAGGCGGCGTCGGATGCGAAGAACAGCACGGGCGCGGCGACCTCCTCGGGCCGGGCCAACCGGCGAAACGGGATCGCCGTGACCAGTGCTTCCTGCAATTTTTCGGGCTGCGCATGAAACAGCGGGGTATCGGTCGGGCCGGGGCACACGCAGTTCACGGTGATGTGGTGTCGAGCCATCTCGCGGGCCAGCGACTTGGTCAAGGCGATCACCCCGCCCTTGGCGCCGGCGTAGATGCTCTCACCGGCGCTGCCGACACGCCCGGCGTCGCTGGCCACGTTGACCACCCGTCCGCCGCCGTGCGTCTCGATCATCCCGGGCAGGAACGCCGAGCAGACATGCACCGGGCCCAGATAGTTGATGGCCACCACCTTCTGGGCGAATTCCGGTGTGGCATTGAGGAATTGGTCGGTGCGGTCCCATCCGGCGGCGTTGACGACGGTGCGGGGCACGCCCAGATCGGCGTTGATCCGATCCCGCAGGGCGTTAACCTGGTCCGGGACGGCCACATCCACCGGTAGCGCGGTGATCAGGTCGGGGTGTTCGTCGGCGGTGGCCGATGCCGCCGCCGGGTCGAGATCGGCGGCGACCACGCGCTCGCCGCGTGCGGCAAGGCCCAGCGCTATGGCCCTGCCGATGCCGGAACCCGCGCCGGTCACCACCGCCAGGCCGCAGGGTGAATGAGTATTCATTCTTGACGAATCTAGGTTCACCGCAGCTGCGCGGTCAAGGTTCCTCGAGCGTCCCGGTAGTCTGCCTGCATGCTTAGGCTCCAGCGGCCGGCCTGGCTCGGGGTGGACGTCGTCGGTGTCCTGGTGTTCTGTGCCGTGGGGCGCCGCAGCCACGACGAAGGTCTCAATGTCACGGGCATCGCCGTGACGGCGTGGCCGTTTCTCACCGGCACCGTCGTCGGGTGGCTGGTCTCTCGCGGGTGGCGGCGACCGACCGCGGTGGTGCCGACGGGGGTCATCGTGTGGCTGTCCACCGTGGTCGTCGGGATGCTGCTGCGCAAGGTCACCTCAGCGGGCGTGGCGGGGAGTTTCGTGGTGGTCGCGACGACGGTCACGGCGCTGTTGTTGCTGGGCTGGCGAGTGGCCGCCGGGTTGGCGCTGCGGCGTCGCTCCGGCGTCTGAGACGACCATGGTGCCAACGGCCGACGTGGCGGTGACCGCAACATTCGGTGCGGCCGCGCGGGCGGTGGCCACCAACAAGGGGCTGCTGAACGATCCGTTCGCTGAGCCGCTGCTGCGAGCGGTCGGCATCGACTACCTCACGCGGGTGATCAAGGACCATGTGTTCGCGGAGGACGACGGTGACGACCCGGCGATGGCGGGGCTGATGGATGTGCTGGCGGCGCAGACGCGGTTCGTGGACGAATTCCTGGCCGACGCCGTCCGGGCGGGCATTCGGCAGGTGGTGATCCTGGCGTCTGGTCTTGACACCCGGCCCTACCGGCTGTGGTGGTCGCGGGGGACCACGGTGTACGAGGTCGATCAGCCGCAAGTGCTCGATTTCAAAGCCGAAGTGCTGCGCGGTCTGGGTGCCGAATTGGCCACCAACCGGTGTGCGATCGGCATTGATCTGCGCCAGGATTGGCCGGGGGCGCTGCGCCGGGTCGGGTTCGACAGCGCCCAGCCCACGGTCTGGGTCGCCGAGCAGTTGCTTGTCGGATACCTGTCGCCCAACGAGCAGAATCGATTGCTGAATGACGTCACCGCCGCGAGCGCGGCGGGCAGCCGGTTCACCGCCGATCACATGCCAGTCTGGAATCCGTTGCACCTCGGGGCCGAGCGCGCCTTCGTCGACGGGTGGCGGCAGCGCGGCCTGGAGGTCGACCTGGCCAGCCTGACATATCCGGGCGAATATCATTATTTGCCAGAGTATTTGGCGGCGAATGGCTGGCAGACGGCCGGGCTTGGCATCACCGAGCTGCTGGGCTCGATGGGACTGGGCGGGCGGCGGCGGATGGGGCGCGGCGACGCGGAGTTCATCCCGGAATACATCACCGCGACACGCGTTTGAGTTGGGTGATGTCGGGAGCAAGCTCAGCACCTGGTCAACTGCGGTTCGTATCGGCGACTCACGACGACCCGCTGGCCCAACCGCTACTGGCCGAACTGGCAGTCGAGTATGCACAGCGATACGGCGGCACACCGAGCACCCACCTCACCTGGTTGCCGGTACCGCGGGCGGAGTTGGCGCCACCGGACGGCGGACTGCTGATCGGCGTGTTGGACGGCGTGCCGGTGACCGGCGGTGCGTTTCGCCGTTACGACGCCAACACCGCGGAGCTCAAGCGGATCTGGACCGACGGCGCTCACCGGCGCCGTGGTTACGCCAGGGCGCTGTTGGCCGCGCTGGAGGCCGAGACCCTGGCGCGGGGGTATCGGCGGCTCTACTTGATCACCGGCGATCGGCAGCCCGAGGCCGAGGCGCTGTATGACGCGACCGGGTACACCCGGATTCCGCCGGATCCTCTGCCCAACTGGGGTCCCTTTGTCCCGATCGCGTTCGAGAAGTGGCTGACCTGAGTCAAGCGCCGCCACAACGGGTTTCAAGGAAGCCCGGTAGGGGATGCGCTGGCACGTTCGGGAGTGGCACAGCAAAGCTATGGTGATGAATCTGGTTGGTGTGGCGATGATTTCGGCCGGAGTCAGTTGCCGCCGGCCAGGGAGACAGCGCGCGCGGTCGCTTCCCGGATCGGGCCCCGCCACACGTCGCCGTGCCCGGGCAACAGGACCTCGGTGTCCAGCAGCGCCAGGGTGTCCAGGCTGCCCACCGCATTCTGCTGGCTATGGCTGAACACCGCGGGCAGCAGCTGCGGTCCGCGTCGGCGCAGCAGCGGGTGCCCGGTGATCAGCGCGTCGCCGCTGACCAGCACGCCGTCCACCACGTACGAGCAGTGTCCGCTGGTGTGTCCGGGGGTGAAGACCGCCGCCGGGTGGCCGGGCAGACCGGCGGCCACCTCGTCGGTGAGTGGCCGGGTGGACGGGATGCCGTCTCGAATCAGGCCGCCGCTGCGCAGTACGTGCAAACCCCACGCCGCCCAGCGCGGCCGCCAAATGCGCAGGGCGACATCGAAAACCGACGCTTGCTCCAGATATTCGCGCTTGGCGTGACCCACCTCCTCGACATGGCAGAACACGTCGGTGCCATATTCATCCGCGAGCCAGATCGCCGAGCCCAAATGGTCGATGTGGGCGTGTGTGAGCAGCACGGCACGCACGTCGTCGGGGCCGTAATTCAGCTCCCGCAGCGACGACAGCACGTCCTCGCGGTCGCCGGGATATCCGGCGTCGATCAGCATCACGCCGGTGCCGTCGACGACCAGCGTCCAGTTAACGGCCTCCCCCTGGGCGAGGTACACCGTGTCGGACACTTGAACGAGAGTGGGCGCAGATCCCATGCCCGCGAGTGTAGGAGCGCTGCGAGAAGCGATCGCAAGCGCGGCGATGCCGGGCGCGGCGGGTCGCGACCGTCAGCACAGGAGTAGAAAGAACGAGTGGCTGAACTGAAACTCGGATACAAAGCGTCCGCTGAACAATTTGCACCGCGCGAGCTGGTCGAACTCGCTGTCGCCGCCGAAGGGCACGGCATGGACAGCGCGACCGTCAGTGACCACTTCCAGCCGTGGCGGCACGAGGGCGGACACGCGCCGTTCTCGCTGGCCTGGATGACCGCGGTCGGCGAGCGCACCGAGAGGCTGGTGCTGGGCACCTCGGTGCTCACCCCGACGTTCCGGTACAACCCCGCGGTGATCGCCCAGGCGTTCGCCACGATGGGCTGCCTGTACCCGAACCGCATCTTCCTCGGTGTCGGCACCGGCGAGGCGCTGAACGAGATCGCCACGGGATATGAGGGCGAGTGGCCGGAGTTCAAGGAGCGCTACGCGCGGCTGCGCGAATCGGTGCGGCTGATGCGCGAACTGTGGCTGGGCGACCGCGTCGACTTCGAAGGCGAGTACTACAAAACCAAGGGCGCCTCGATCTACGACGTGCCCGACGGCGGCATCCCGATCTACATCGCGGCGGGCGGACCGCAGGTGGCCAAGTACGCCGGGCGGGCCGGCGACGGGTTCATCTGCACCTCCGGCAAGGGCGAGGAGCTGTACAAGGACAAACTGATGCCCGCCATGAAGGAGGGGGCGGAAGCGGCCGGAAAGAATCCGGACGACGTCGACCGGATGATCGAGATCAAGATCTCCTACGACACCGACCCCGAACTGGCCCGGGAGAACACCCGGTTCTGGGCGCCGCTGTCGCTGACGGCCGAGCAGAAACACTCCATCGATGATCCAATCGAGATGGAGAAGGCCGCCGACGCGCTGCCGATCGAGCAGATCACCAAGCGCTGGATCGTGGCGTCCGATCCCGACGAAGCGGTCGAAAAGGTCGGCCAGTACGTGAAATGGGGCCTCAACCACCTGGTGTTCCACGCCCCCGGCCATGATCAGCGCCGCTTCCTCGAGCTCTTCGAGAAGGACCTGGCGCCGCGGCTGCGGCGGCTGGCCTGAGAGGCGCGCGAATGGTTTCCGGCTCTGTGTCAGTTCAGTGACAGCGATCTACATAGCCGCGCCCGAGCCGGAGACCGGCAAGTCGACGATAGCGCTGGGGCTGCTGCACCGGTTGACCGCGACGGTCGCCAAAGTCGGTGTGTTTCGGCCCATTACGCGCTCTGAGTCAGACGACCGCGACTACATCCTCGAATTATTGCTGACCCGGACCACCGCAGGTCTGTCGTACGAGCAGTGCGTCGGCGTCACGTATCAGCAGCTGCACGCCGACGGCGATGCCGCGATCGCCCGCATCGTCGACGCCTATCACGCGGTGGCCGAGGTGTGCGACGTGGTGGTGATCGTGGGCAGTGACTACACGGACGTGACCCGGCCCGCGGAACTCACGACCAATGCGCGTATCGCGGTCAACCTCGGTGCGCCGCTGCTGCTGACGGTCAGCGGCAAGGGGCGCACCGCCGCCGAGATCGCCAGGGTCGTCGACGTCTGCCTCGCCGAACTGGACGCCCAGCACGCGCACACCGCGGCGGTGGTGGCCAACCGGTGCGATCCGGCCGAGCTGGCCGACGTGGCCGAAGCGCTGCGCAAATTCACCCAGCGCAGCTACGTGCTGCCCGAGCAGCCGCTGCTGTCGGCGCCGACGGTGGCCGAGCTGGAGAAGGCGGTCGGTGGGACGCCGGTCAGCGGCGAAGAGTCGCTGCGCGAACGCGAGGTCACCGGCGTACTGGTCGCGGGGATGACCGCCGACCACGTCCTGGAACGGCTGAGCGACGGCGTCGCGGTCATCACCCCGGGCGACCGCTCGGACGTGGTGCTCGCCGTCGCCAGCGCCCATGCCGCGGAGGGCTTTCCGTCGCTGTCGTGCATCGTGCTCAACGGCGGATTCGCGCTGCACCCGTCCATCGCCGCCCTGGTCGCCGGACTGCGGCTGCGGCTACCGATCGTCGCCACCGCGCTGGGCACCTACGACACCGGCAGCGCCGCGGCGTCGGCCCGGGGCAGGGTCACGGCGACCTCGCAGCGCAAGATCGACACCGCGCTGGAGCTGATGGACCGCCATGTCGACATCACCGATCTGCTTGCGCAGCTTGCCATCCCGATCCCCACCGTCGTCACGCCGCAGATGTTCATTCACCAGCTGACGCTGCAGGCGCGTTCGGATCGCAAGCACATCGTGCTTCCCGAGGGCGACGACGACCGGATCCTGCGGTCCGCCGGCCGGGTGCTACAGCGCCGCGTGGCCGACCTGACCATCCTGGGCGACGAGGCTCAAATCCGCCAGCGCGCTGCAGAACTCGGGGTCGACCTGGGTGATGCCACCGTGATCGACCCGCGCAGCAGCGAGCTGCGCGACGAGTTCGCCTGCCAGTACGCAGAGTTGCGCAAGGCGAAGGGCGTCACCGTCGAGCAGGCCCGCGAGGTCATGCGCGACAGTACGTATTTCGGCACCATGCTGGTGCACAACTCCCATGTCGACGGCATGGTGTCCGGCGCGGCGCACACCACCGCCCACACCGTTCGGCCCGCATTCGAGATCATCAAGACGGTCCCGGATGTTTCGACGGTGTCCAGCATCTTCTTGATGTGTCTGCCCGATCGCGTGCTGGCGTACGGCGACTGCGCGATCATCCCGAATCCGACGCCCGAGCAGCTGGCCGACATCGCGATCTCGTCGGCGCGCACCGCCGCGCAGTTCGGCATCGAACCGCGGGTGGCGATGCTGTCGTACTCGACCGGCGACTCGGGTACCGGCGCGGACGTCGACAAGGTAAGGACGGCAACAGAATTAGTACGGCAGCGCAACCCCGAGCTGCCGGTCGAGGGCCCGATCCAGTACGACGCCGCGATCGAACCGTCGGTCGCCGCCACCAAACTGCGCGACTCGCCGGTGGCAGGCCGCGCGACCGTGTTGATCTTCCCCGACCTCAACACCGGCAACAACACCTACAAGGCTGTGCAGCGTAGCGCCGGGGCACTTGCCATCGGGCCCGTGTTGCAGGGCTTACGCAAGCCGGTCAACGACCTGTCCAGGGGCGCGTCGGTCGAAGACATCGTGAACACCGTGGCCATCACCGCGATTCAGGCGCAGGGCCAGCCATGACGGCCGGTGGCGACGGACGCCTGGTGTTGGTGATCAATTCGGGCTCGTCATCCCTGAAATATCAAGTGGTCGACCCCGATTCGGGAGACGCGCGAGCGACGGGTCTCATCGAGCGGATCGGAGAGGAATCGTCGGCGGTCCCCGACCATGACGCGGCGCTGCGCAGCGCGTTCGACACGCTGGCCGACGACGGCATCGACCTGAAGGCGAGCGGCATCGCCGCGGTGGGTCATCGAGTGGTGCACGGCGGCAACACTTTTTATCAACCCACGCTGCTGGACGATACGGTGATCGGCAGGCTCGACGAATTGTCGGAGTTGGCCCCGCTGCACAATCCGCCCGCCCTCAAAGGAATCGAGGTCGCGCGCAAGCTGCTGCCAGACCTCGCCCACATAGCCGTGTTCGACACCGGGTTTTTCCACGACTTGCCGCCCGCGGCGGCCACCTACGCCATCGATCACGACTTGGCGCAGCGGTTTCAGATCCGCCGGTACGGGTTTCACGGGACGTCGCACCGCTACGTCAGCGAGCAGGCCGCGGCGTTCCTGGACCGACCGCTCGGCGGCGTGAAACAGATTGTGCTGCATCTGGGTAACGGTTGCTCCGCCTCGGCGATCGCCGGTGTCCGGCCGCTGGACACCTCGATGGGTTTGACGCCGCTGGAAGGTCTGGTGATGGGCACCCGCAGCGGCGACATCGATCCCAGTGTCGTCGCCTATCTGTGCCACGTGGCGAAGATGGGCGTCAACGACGTCGAGGCCATGCTCAACCAGCGCTCCGGGGTGTTGGGCCTGGCCGGGGAGCGCGACTTTCGCCGGCTGCGGACGATGATCGAATCCGGCGACGAGTCGGCAAAACTGGCGTACAGCGTGTTCACGCATCGGCTGCGCAAGTACATCGGCGCCTACCTCGCGGTGCTGGGGCACACCGATGTCATCAGCTTCACCGCCGGGATCGGCGAGAACGATCCGGCGGTGCGCCGCGACGCGGTCGCCGGCATGGAGGAACTGGGCATCGTGCTCGATGAGCGCCGCAACCTCGGCGGCGGTAAGGGTGCGCGTCAGATTTCCGCCGACGATTCACCGATCACCGTGCTGGTGGTCCCGACCAACGAAGAGCTGGCCATCGCCCGGGACTGCGTGGACGTGCTAGGCGGATATTAAGCCGGTGGCTTGGCGCGTGAATCGCACCGCGTCGGGTGGGGTTCCCGTTGGCCCATTTGGCTCATTTGGCCCATTTGGCCCTGGCCGCAGGCCCAGGGTCCGGCAGCCCTGTGCACAGACGTACTCGCTGAGCGCGGTCGACCTGCGATGGTCGCGACATGAAGGAGCCATTTGTCGGCAGCGAGGCGTTGCGCTGTGGCTCGCTGAGCCGGCACCAGCTGCGGACGCGATACCGCGCACTGTTGCCCGACGTGTACCTCTCGAATGACGCGGTACCCTCGCTTGAGTTGCGAATTGCGGCTGCGTGGCTGTGGTCTGGTGGCCGAGCCGTCATCTCAGGGGCCGCCGCCGCTTACCTGCACGGCGCCAAGTGGGTACCCGACGGTGTTCCGGTTGAGCTGATACACGCCAACAACCGGCCCCCGAACGCAGTACTGACGCGTCGGGAAACATTGGGTGCCGGCGAGACGCAGCTGTGCGGTGTGCTCGCTGTCACCACCCCGGAGCGGACCGCGTTCGACATCGGCCGCCGCGGGGCCATCCGCTCGGCCGTCGTCCGGCTCGACGCGCTGGCCCGCGCAACGGGTTTCAAGGTCGACGGCGTGCTGCGGGTCGCCGAGGCACACCCGCGCACGCCTGGCCTGCGGCGACTGGAGACGGCACTCGACCTTGTCGACCCGGGCTCACAGTCGCCGCGGGAAAGCTATTTGCGGTTGCTCCTGATCGACGCGGGCCTGCCGCGGCCGCAGACCCAGATTCCGGTGTTCGGCGCGGACGGCCTGCCCGCCGCCTACCTGGACTTGGGCTGGCCGGAGCCGATGGTCGCCGTCGAGTATGACGGCGACCAACATCGCACCGACCGAAGACAATACGTCAAAGACATTCAGCGCCAGGAGATGCTCGAAGAGCTGAGCTGGATCGTCGTCCGGGTCGTCGCGGAAGACCGGCCCGAAGGCATCGTTCGCCGAGTTCGGGCGGCGCTAGCGAAATCGACTGTGAATTGTCGGCTTTCGGAGTGAACCTACGGCGGAGTTTGTCGGCGTGTCGCCTCCCGACGTTCACACTGAAGGCCCACGATACACACTCGACGCGAAGCAACCACGCGGGAAGCGGTCCGACGCGAAGCGGCCACGAGCGAAGCGACCACGCGGGAAATGGTCATGCGCGAAGCGGCCACGAGCGAAGCGGCCAGACGCGGCTAGAAGGTACTGGTGGGGCGCACCCGGTTCGCCATGTCCACAAGCGCGTAGCGGTGTCGCTGGGTCGGGGCGACGCGGGCCAGATTGCGCAGCGACGCCTCGACTCCCAGCCGCAGCCCGTGCTCGGTGAACGGGAATCCGAGGATGTGGTTGGTGCTGGCCTTGTTGTCCTCCAGCCAGTCCATCGCGCAGCCCAGCACCAGGGCGCGGATCTGCAGCACGCGGGGCTCGGTCGGCGGCAGCGCCTCCACCCGCCGGGCCGCGTCGCGGATGTCCTCCTCGGTGATCTCGCTCTTGGTCCGTCCGGACAACAGCGTCACCGCGCTGGTCAGTCGCGCGGTGGTGAAGTGCCGGGAGCTGGCCGGGACCTCGTCCAGCGTCCGCACCGCGGCGGCCCGATCCCCTTCCGCAGACAGCGTTCTAGCCAACCCGAATGCGGCCGAGATCACCCCGTCGTTGGTTTTCCACACCGTTTCGTAGAACTTGTGGTCGTCGACGTCGCCGGCCAATTCGGCGGTGGCGGCCAGCGCCACCTTGGGTGCCAGCTCGCCGGGGAACGTGTCCAGCACTTCGGTGAAATGCGTTGTGGCCGAGTCATAGTCGCCGGTGAGCAGCTCGGCGACGGCCCTGTACCACACCAACCGCCATTGCCAGCCGACCCGCTCGGCCAGGTCGTCGAGCTTGCGGGTGGCCTTGGCCACATCGCCGAGATCCAGCAGGGCGCGGACCTCCATCAGCGGCAGCTCCACCGATTCGGACAGCTCGACCCCGTCGGCATCCAGCGTTCCGTGCCGTGCCGCGCGCAACGAGTCCAGGGTCTGCACCGGCTGGGACAACACGGTCGCCTGCAGGACGGGAGCCGCGACGTCGGCCGGATCGACCAGCGGAACCTGTAGCGCGGTAACGATTTCCCGTGCGGTGAGCTTCTCCGAGTGGACCTGACCGTCCAGGTAGACGTCGGTGTGGGCGACCAGCAGGTCGACCCCGAACGTCGAGCGGCTGGGACTGAAGATCGTTGACAGGCCCGGCCTGGGCACCCCACTGTCGTGGGCGACCACCTCGCGCAGCACACCCATCAGCTGGGCGGACATCTCCTCCGTGCTGGCGAACCGGCGCCGCGGGTCGGGATCGGTGGCGCGGCGCAACAGCCGGCGGAAGGAGTCGTAGGTTTTCAACACCGGGTCGTGCTCGGGCAAGCCGTCGACGTACCGGCCGTTGCGGGTGTGCAGGTTGAGCGTGAGCGCGGCCAGTGTGCGGCCCACGGTGTAAATGTCGGTGGCGACCGTCGGGCCGGTGCGCACGATCTCGGGCGCCTGGAAACCCGGTGTGCCATAAAGGTATCCGAAGGAATTGATTCGCGAAACCGCACCCAGGTCGATCAGCTTGAGCTGCTCTTCGGTGCGCATGATGTTCTCCGGCTTCAGGTCGTTGTAGACCAGGCCGATGGAGTGCAGATAGCTCAGCGCGGGCAGGATTTCCAGCAGGTAGGCGACGGCCTCGGCGACGGGTAGCTTCTCGCCCTTCCCGTGCTTGAGCGCCTGACCGCCGACGTACTCCATGACGATGAGGCCGACCGGATTCCCGTGCTGGTCGACGTGTTCGACGAAGTTGAAGATCTGCACGATCTGCGGGTGGACCACCTCGGCCAGGAACTGTCGTTCGGCCATCGCGATCGCCTGCGCCTCCGCGTCGCCGGAGTGCACCAAGCCCTTGAGCACCACCGGCCGGTCGTTGACGTTGTGGTCGACCGCCAGATAGACCCAGCCCAGACCGCCGTGTGCGATGCAGCCCTTGACCTCGTATTGGTTGGCGACGATATCGCCGGGATTGAGCTGTGGCAGAAACGAATACGGGCTGCCGCAGGAGGGGCACCAGCCCTCCGAAGTGCCCTTGGCTTTCTTGCTGGACCGGCCGACCGGCTTTCCGCAGTTCCAGCAGAATCGCTTGGACTCCGGTACCACCGGGTTGGTCATCAGGGCTTCGAGCGGATCGATGTCCCGCCCACGCGGGATCTCGACCAGGCCACCGCCGAGCTGCCTGACCGCAGGCAGCGACCGCGTCGCCACCGTCATGCGGTCCTGCGGATCGGTGTCCAACGCCCCCAGCGAGATGTGCGGAAAGTCGTCATCGTCGTCATCGTCGAAGTCCGGGCGGAACAGTGCCTGCGTTGCCTGCAGCCGCCCCGTCGTCGCGCCGCTCTGCACGGTGGCCGGTTGGGTGCCCGGGCCGACGTCCTCCGAGCCGGTTTCCGGCTGCTCGGTTTGCTTCTCCGGCTCGGCCATCAGTCTGAATACCTCGGCGTGGGCGGGGCAGGCGCGGGGCCCAGCACCGTCAACCACTTGCGGTACAACGTGTTCCACGTACCGTCCCGACGGATCCGTTCCAGGGTTCCGTTGACGAACCGCACCAGTCCGGTGTTGTTCAGGTTGACCCCGATGCCGTAGGGCTGAGTGGCCATGTTGGGGCCGACGATGTGCAAGTAGGGGTCCTCTTCGACCAGACCGGCCAGGATCGAATCGTCCGTGCTGACCGCGTCGATCTCCCGCTGTTGCATCGCCACCAGGCAATCGGCCCAGTTGACCACCGAGACCACGACCGGTGGCGGATCGATCTGCCGGATCCGATGCAGGGACGTCGTGCCCTTGGCCACGCAGACGCGCTTGCCGGACAGGTCGGAGACCTTGACGATCGGCGAGTCGCGCGGGGCCAGGATGCGCTGATTGGCGTCGAGGTAGACGGTCGAGAAGTTCACCAGTTTGCGCCGGTCGCAGGTGATGGTCATGGTCTTGACCACGACGTCCACCTCGGAGTTCTGCAACGCGGTGATCCGCTCGTCCGACGACAGGATCCGATACTCGACGTGTGACGGCGCCCCGAAGATGTCGCGCGCGATCTCGCCGGCGATGTCGACATCGAAACCGGTGATCTCGCCGGTGATCGGGTCGCGGAAACTGAACAGGTTGCTGCCGATGTCGAGCCCGACGATCAGCCGGCCGCGGGCCCGGATGTCGGCGACCGCCGCATCCGCCTCCGCCTTGGTGGCGAAGGGCCGCAGGCTGGCGGTCAGGTCGCAGCCACGAGTGGGGTCGTCGGGCGGCAGCGGGGGCTGCGGCGGCAACTGTTCCATGCCGACGGGCGTCGGTGGCGGCAACGTCGGCACACTGGCCACTCGTAGCGATTCCGTGTGTCCGCAGCCCGCCAGTACCGCCACCGCGGCGGCCGCGGTGCACGCCCGGCGAAGAAGCAGGGGCAGCCGGATCATCATCGATACTCTTTCAGCCTCGGCCACAGCCCCAGCGCCACCGCGATGGCGGCGCCGAGGCTGAGCACCACCCCACCCACCTGGGCGCCGGACAGGCCGCTGCGCGCGTTGATGACGTCGTTGCGCAGCGTGATGCGGCCCTGGTCCATGGCCTTGACCAGCTCGCCCTCCAGCTTGTCGAACGCCGGGGTGGAGTCTTCTTCGCTGCTGCCCAGCGCCACCTGGGTTGCGGCCCGATAGTTACCCACCGAGATGTACGAGGTGATCCGGTCGTTGGCCTGCCGCCAGCGCAGCAGCAGCTGATCGGCGCCTTCCAGGTCCGGCTTGTCCACTGCGTCGCTGCGGGACATGTACTGCTCGAGCTGTCGGTGCATGGAATCGATGCGTTGGTAGAACGACTGCTTACGTTTCTCTTCGTCGCCGCGACGGATCAGGGACAGCGTCTCGTCGGCGCGCGCCTGCTGGGCGGTGATCGCGACACTTGTGACGGTTTTGAGGGATTCCGCTGCAGTGTCCTTCGCGCTACGACTGGCGGTCGTAGAAATGGTCAGCGCAGTTCCAACCCAAACCACCATGACGAGAATAGCGAGCGCGCCCACCACCAGACCTGGGTTGATGCGGCGCCGGGTGCGCCGTGCCAGCCAGCGGTGGGAGAACGCGCCGAAGATGACGGTGGCACCGACCACCGTGATGACGGGCGCGGGAATCTGCGTCGACGCCGTCGTTTCGGCGTCGACCCGCTCCGACGTCGCCCGGTAGAGCCGCGCCGCGTCGGGCAAGATCGTCGATTGCATCAGTCCCGATGCCTCCGACAGGTACGACGAGCCGACCGGATTGCCCTCCCGGTTGTTGGTTCGGGCGATCTCGATCAGGCCGGTGTAGACCGCCAGCTCGGCGTTGATCCGGCCCAGCAACTGCACCAGCGGTTCGTCGGTGAGCCCGCTCGACGCCCGGGTCACGGCCACCGACGCGTCGGTGATGGCCTGCTCGTAGCGCTGGCGAACGGGCTGTGGTTCGGCCTCGGCGATGAATGCGGTGGCCGCGGCGGCGTCGGCCACCGACAGCGTGGTGTAGAGCCGCCCGGCCGCGAACGACAGCGGCTCGGTGTGGTTGAGCACAGTGGTGAGCACTTGCTGCCGGTGGTTGATGGTGGTCGAGGTGGCGAAGGCGCTGATCCCGCCTAGCGCGGCCAGCACGATGCCGATGGTCAAGATGCGGCCGGGCGTCGTCGAGACGAACCACCAGCGTGGATGGGCTGGTTCGGCCGGTGACCGCGATCCCTGCGGCTCGGTCGACGGGTGCGCCAGCTCAACCGTCACGTCTAATCAGCCCTCGTCTCTCGGCCACTCGATTTCGCTGCACGGACATCTATAAGCGAAGTCTAAGAGCTTGTTCGGGTGGATGGGTGGAGGCGGACGCAATTGGCGACGCCCCCACCAAGTCTGCATATCCTGAACCGGTGCGGGGCGACGGTGACGGCTGGGTGATCTCCGACAGCGGCGCTCACTACTGGGGCCGCTTCGGCGCGGCAGGTTTGCTGCTGCGGGCCCCGCAAGCCGACGGCACGCCCGCGGTCCTGCTGCAGCATCGCGCCGTGTGGAGTCATCAGGGCGGAACCTGGGGGCTGCCGGGCGGCGCCCGGGACAGCCACGAAACGCCGGAGGAGACCGCCGTCCGCGAAGCAAACGAAGAGGCCGGGCTGCAAGGTGAGCGACTCGCCGTGCGTGCGACCGTCGTCACGGCGAAGGTCGCCGGAATGGCCGGCACGCACTGGAGCTACACCACCGTCGTCGCCGACGCCGAGGAATTGCTGCACACCGTGCCCAACCGGGAAAGCGCCGAGATGCGTTGGGTCGCCGAAAACGAAGTCGCCGACCTGCCGCTGCATCCCGGCTTCGCGGCCAGCTGGCAGCGGCTGCGCACCGCGTCGGCGGTGTTGCCGCTGGACGACGGCGACGAAAGACGCCGATACCTGCCGCGAACGATCGAGATCGAGGCGGGCGTCTTCGTCTGGTGCATGCCCGGGGACGCCGGCCAAGAGCCCTCGCAGCTGACCCGCCGGATCAGCTCGCTGCTGCCAGCGCCGAGCTGAGCCGTTCGGCCGCGGCCCGCGGGTCGGCGGCCGCGGTGATCGCCCGGACCACCACGATGCGCCCGGCACCGGCACCGAGCACCTCGGGCAGCCGCCGCTCATCGATGCCGCCGATCGCGAACCAGGGCTTGTCGGTTGCAAGTTCGGCGACGGTCCGCACCAGTCCCAGGCCCGGCGCCTGGCGGCCCGGTTTGGTGGGCGTCGGCCAGCAGGGACCGACGCAGAAGTAGTCGGCCCGACCGCCGGCCGCGGCGGCCGCCTGGTCGCGGTCGTGGCTGGACAATCCGAGCAGCACATCCGGCCCGACGATGTCGCGGGCGACGTCCAGCGGCAGGTCGCCCTGCCCCAGGTGCAGCACATCGGCGCCGGCCGCGCGGGCGATGTCGGCCCGGTCGTTGACGGCGAACAAGGCGCCGTGCCGGCGCGCCGCGTCAGCCAGGACCCGGCACGCCGCCAGCTCTTCGCGCGCTTCGAGCGGGCCGAACCGCTGCGCGCCGGCCGATCCCTTGTCGCGCAGCTGGATGATGTCCACCCCGCCGGCCAGGGCGGCGTCGGCGAACTCCGCCAGATCGCCGTGCTCACGGCGCGCGTCGGTGCACAGATACAGCCGCGCGGTCGCCAGGACGGAAAGTCGTCTATCGATGGGACGCTGCACACCGAGACGCTAGCGCGCTAGCGTGGAGCCGAAGCGAACCACCAGACACGGGAGTCCCGGGTAGTCGACTGACTGCGGGGCTGAGAGTGGGCACAGCCGGAGCCACCCGGACCTGCCCTTACCGTCACACCTGATCCGGGTCATGCCGGCGAAGGGAGGCTCGAGAATGACCGGGATGCCCCCCGGGTCCCCACTGGGGTCCCTTGCCGTCATCGGCGGCGGCGTCATCGGGCTCGCAGTGGCGCGCCGCGCCGCGCAAGCCGGGTGGTCGGTACGGGTGCACCGCAGCGACCAGATGGGTGCATCCTGGGTCGCCGGCGGCATGCTCGCGCCGCACAGCGAGGGCTGGCCCGGCGAAGAGCGGTTGCTTCGGCTGGGCCTGGAATCGCTGCGACTGTGGCGCGGAGATTTCCTGGACGGGCTGCCGCCCGAAGTGGTCACCGCGCGCGAGTCGCTGGTGGTCGCTGTCGACCGTGCCGACACCGCCGACCTGCGCACCGTCGCGGAGTGGTTGTCGGCCCAGGGGCACCCGGTGGTCTGGGAGTCGGCCGTCCGCGACGTCGAACCGCTGCTGGCGCAGGGCATCCGGCACGGCTTTCGGGCGCCCACCGAGCTGGCCGTGGACAACCGGGCGGTGCTGGACGCGTTGGCCGCGGAGTGCGAGCGCCTCGGGGTGTCATGGGCGCCTCCGGTGTATGAGCTGTCGCGCGTGCAGGCCGACGCGGTGGTGATCGCCAACGGCATCGACGCGCCGGGGTTGTGGCCCGGCCTGCCGGTGCGGCCGGTGAAGGGCGAAGTCCTGCGACTGCGGTGGCGCAGGGGTTGCATGCCGTTGCCGCGGCGGGTTATCCGCGGCCGAGTGCACGGACGGCAGGTGTACCTGGTGCCGCGTGCCGATGGGTTGGTGGTCGGCGCCACCCAGTACGAACACGGTCGCGACACCGCCCCGGTCGTCTCGGGGGTGCGTGACCTGCTCGACGACGCGTGCGCGGTGCTGCCGTCGCTGGGTGAATACGAGCTGGCCGAGTGCGCAGCCGGGTTGCGCCCGATGACACCCGATAACCTGCCGTTGGTGCATCGCCTGGACACGCGAACGCTGGTGGCCGCCGGCCACGGCCGGTCAGGATTCCTGTTGGCGCCCTGGACCGCAGAACAGATCGTTTCCGAACTGGCCCCGGTGGGAGCACACCGATGATCCGCGCTTTGACGATGCTTCAGCGATGCGATGAGGAGGAGCGGGGCCAATGATCGTCGTGGTCAACGAGCAAAAGGTCGATGCCGAAGCGCACGTCACGGTCGCCGCGCTACTGCATTCCCTGGGTTTTCCGGACCGTGGCGTCGCAGTGGCCATGGACGACGCGGTACTACCGCGATCCCGTTGGAGCACAGAACTTTTCGAAGGGGACCGGCTCGAGGTAGTGACGGCGGTGCAAGGTGGCTGATGCAAAACTGACCATTGGCGACCGCAGCTTCGCGTCCCGGCTCATCATGGGAACCGGGGGAGCGAGCAACCTTGCGGTGCTCGAAGAGGCGCTGGTGGCCTCGGGCACCGAACTGACCACCGTGGCCATCCGCCGGGTCGACGCCGAGGGCGGCACCGGGCTGCTCGATCTGCTCAACCGGCTGGGCATCACGCCGCTGCCCAACACCGCGGGATGCCGGGGCGCGGCCGAGGCGGTGCTCACCGCACAGTTGGCCCGCGAAGCGCTGAACACCAACTGGATCAAGCTCGAGGTGATCGCCGACGAACGCACGCTGCTACCCGACGCGGTCGAATTAGTGCGCGCCGCAGAGCAATTGGTCGATGACGGGTTCGTCGTCCTGCCCTACACCAACGATGATCCGGTGCTGGCCCGCCGGCTCGAGGACGCCGGCTGTGCTGCGGTCATGCCGCTGGGTTCGCCGATTGGTACCGGCCTTGGCATCACCAATCCGCACAACATAGAAATGATCGTCGCCCGGGCGGGCGTTCCGGTGGTGCTCGACGCGGGCATCGGAACGGCCAGCGACGCCGCGTTGGCAATGGAATTGGGTTGTGACGCCGTGCTGTTGGCCACCGCGGTGACCCGGGCCGCCGATCCGGCCGCGATGGCGGCCGCGATGGCCGCCGCCGTCACCGCCGGGTATCTGGCCCGGCGCGCCGGGCGCATCCCGAAGCGGTTCTGGGCGCAGGCTTCGAGCCCGCAGCCATGAGTCGTTATGTGGCGCTGGGTAGTTCGATGGCCGCCGGTCCCGGCATTCGGCCGCGCGCCGGTGGGGCTCCGCGCTGGTCGGGCCGATCCGCACGCAACTACGCGCATCTGATCGCGCAGCGATACCGGCACGACTTGGTCGACGTCACCTTCTCCGGGGCGACCACCGCGCACGTGCTCGCCGAGCGCCAACGCGGCGCACCACCCCAGATCGCCGCGCTAGACGGCACCGAGAGCCTGGTAACGGTGACCATCGGCGGCAATGACGTCGGCTACATTCCGCTGTTGATGGCCGCGGCACTGCCGCGTTCGCTACGTCACCTGCCGCTGCTGGGGGGTCGCATCTGCGAACTGCTGGATCGCCAGGAGCGGGATCGCGCCCTGGACGCGGTCTTTGAATCGCTGTGCGCGGTCGGACGTACGCTGCGTCAGCGATCGGCACGCGCGCGGATCTTCTTTGTCGACTACCTGACGATGCTGCCGCCGCCGGGCGTGCCGGCGACTCCGCTGTCACCTACCGATGCCGACCTGGGCCGGCATGTGGCCGACGCGCTGGAAACGATGACGGCTGACGCCGCCGCGGCGACCGGTTGCGAAGTCATCCGCGCCGGCGTGGCGAGTCGCGAACATCACGCGTGGTCGGCAGAGCCATGGACGACGCTGCCGGCACGCTTCGGTGTTCTGCTGCCGGGTCGCCCCGCTCCCTTGCACCCGAACGCAGCAGGGATGCGGGCGGTAGCGGATCTGATTGCGGCTCAGCTCTAGACGTCAGCGTTCGTGCGCCACCATTGGTAGCGGCGTTCACGTCGGATTCGGCCGAGGTGAGCTGTCCCAACGGGTATGGCGCGGTGGTCCAGGTCGGTGTCGCGTGGTTCTGACTCCCTGCGGTTGATTTAAATAACGAGGGGCGGACGTTCTTCGAATATGGGTTCACCGATTCCGTTGCGGCACAACGGAACCGTCACCCGTTTGCACGCCACCACTGGTAGAGTGCCCCAACGTCGGTGTTGGACGCGCGCAAATAACTCAACGTGTTCTTCGCATCCGTGGTCCAGATGATCTCGGCGCCGTTTCGGTAGGTTCCGCAGGCCGCCTGCCCGGCGCTGGCGGCAGAGCCGTCCTTATGCCAACTCGAGGGTGATTGGTGGGCGTCCCCGCATGGGGTCAACACGTCCTCGTTGATGGTGGCCCTAAAAGAGGTGGCCAAATGGTCGGCATTGGTGAACAGGACGTACTTGGCCTGAACCGGACCGCGTGGATCGGGGCTCTGCCCGCAGGTGAGCACGGCCAGTTGTGTGCTGCGGTCGATGGTCTGGGCGGTGCAGTTGTTCAGGCCGTAGCCCTTCGACAGCGAGGCCGCAAGTGTGTTGATATCCGAGGGGCTCCCGGTGGTGGCGGGATCCGCGCCCGCTGGCGTGCCGCCCGCTAAGGCCAAACCACCTGTGAGCGCCGTTGCCGTCACCGCCCTCAGCGCATTGCTGAAATCAGACATGAATGGCTCCTTAACGGCCGCTTCTAAACACGGATAGTAGGGCTATGTCGTGGTAAAGCAATACATTCCGCTGGAAATTGTCTGTCTGGTCATCCTTCGTCGGACCAACCCACGGACTGGCAGGCCAATGCCAGTGGCGTGCGGGTCGTCGCACAGGACCTTGAATTACATTGAGGTGCCGATAATCCCGATTTCCGGCGGAGCAGGGGCGTCGGTAGCGCATTTCGTTCACGCGCGGCCTGAACAAGAATTTTCCATTGCCAGTGCCGATCAGGGCCCGCTCGGGTAGGGTTAGCACCGCTTTACGTCAGCTAACTTCTCTTGACTGGAGAATCCATGACACAACCCCCTCCGCCGCCGCCCGGTTATCCGCCGCCTCCTCCCGGTTACCCGCCGCAGCAGCCGGCCGGCCAAGCGCCGAATAACTATCTGGTGTGGTCGATTCTGGTGACCCTCTTCTGCTGCCTTCCGTTCGGAATCGTGGCGATCGTCAAGTCGAGCCAGGTCAACGGGTTGTGGGCGCAGGGTCGTTACGCCGAGGCGCAAGCGTCCGCCGAAAGCGCCAAAAGATGGGTGGTCTGGTCGGCGGTCATCGGTGTCGTCGCGGGCATCATCTACGCCATCTTGATGGGGATCGGTGCGCTGAACATGAACACCAACGCGGCCCTTGCCGCGATGTTCTAGAGCGTCCGATCATGGTGACCCGCTGGGGGGCGGCGCACGCGAATCTGGGTGCACCACTGGTGGTGGCTGCATCCACGACGCTGATGTGCGCCGCCATCTGGGCGGGCGATCCGACCACCCCGAACGGCCCGCTGCCGGTGTGCCCTACCAAGGCATTGTTGGGTATCGACTGTCCCGGATGCGGCAGCTTGCGCATGGTGTATTCGCTCATGCATGGCAATCTGTTGGCGGCAGCCAGGTTCAATGCGTTGGGATTGGCGGCTGTCGTGCTGTTGGTGTGGGCGTATGTGTCCTGGACCTACGGGCGCCTGGTGGGTCGGCGGATCCGCGGTTGGCAACACCGCCGCTGGGCCGCCGTCGTGGCGCTGTCGTTGGTGCTGGCCTGGTTCGTGGTGCGCAACATCCCCATTGCGCCGTTCAGCGCACTACACGTTTGATACCGCCGTGTCCTGAACCGGGCGGCTTGGGCCGCGGTCTAACCTGAGGCGCGATGGTGAACAAATTCACGGCGATTCCCGCATTGCTCGCCTTGCTCGCCCTGACGGCATTCGCAACCGGCTGCTTCCACCGGTCAGCTGGCTCGCGCCAAATAACCGGCGACCCCGCCGCAGCCGACTTCGCCTCCGCATTGCGCGGCAAGGTGACTACCGACGCGATGATGGCACACCTATCCAAGCTGCAAGACATCGCCAACGCCAACAACGGCACCCGGGCGGTGGGTACGCCCGGATACGAGGCCAGCGTCGACTATGTGGTGAACGTATTGCGGGACAGCGGATTCGACGTGCAAACCCCCGAATTTTCGGCGCGAGTGTTTCATGGCGACAAGCCGGAGGTTACCGTCGGCGGCAAGGCGGTGGAGGCGCACGCGCTGGACTTCAGCCTGGGCACCGGACCGGAGGGTGTGCGGGGGCCGCTGGTCGCCGCACCGCCGGACAACCTCGGCTGCGCGGCCTCCGATTACGCCAACCTGCCGGTGCGCGGCGCTGTGGTGCTGGTGGATCGTGGCACCTGCCCGTTCGCTCAGAAGGAGGACGCCGCCGCAGAGCGTGGCGCAGTGGCCATGATCGTCGCCGACAACGTCGACGAACAACAGATGGGCGGCACGCTGGGGCCCACCACCGAGGTGAAGATCCCAGTCCTGAGCGTGACCCGATCGGTGGGGGTGCAGTTGCGCGGGCAGCCGGGGCCCACCACGATCAAGCTCAATGCCAGCGCGCAAAGCTTTCGGGCGCGCAACGTGATTGCGCAAACCAAAACCGGATCGGGGACCAACGTGGTGATGGCCGGCGCGCACCTGGACAGCGTGCCCGACGGGCCGGGCATCAATGACGATGGATCGGGAGTGGCCGCGGTGCTGGAAACCGCTGTCCGGCTGGGTAGTTCGCCTTCGGTGCACAACACGGTGCGGTTCGGCTTCTGGGGTGCGGAGGAGCTCGGACTGATCGGTTCGCGCAACTATGTGGAGTCCCTGGACCTGACTGGGCTGAAAAACATTGCGCTGTACCTGAACTTCGACATGCTCGCGTCGCCGAACCCCGGTTACTTCACCTACGACGGCGACCAGTCGCTGCCGGTGGACGCTCGTGGTCGGCCGGTGGTACCCGAGGGTTCGGCAGGCATCGAGCGAACGCTGGTCGACTACCTGAAGTCGGCGGGAAAGACCGCGCAGGACACCTCGTTCGACGGCCGGTCCGACTACGACGGATTCACGCTGGCGGGCATCCCCGCCGGCGGCCTGTTCTCGGGTGCCGAGGGCAAGATGTCCGCCGACCAAGCGAAGTTGTGGGGTGGCAACGCCGATCAACCTTTCGACCCCAATTACCACCAGAAAACCGACACTCTCGACCACGTCGACCGCACCGCGCTGGGGATCAACGGCGGCGGCGTGGCTTACGCGATCGGTCTCTATGCGCAAGACGTCGGCGGACACAACGGCGTGCCCGCCATGGCGGACCGCACCCGGCACGTGCTCGTCAAGTCATGATCTCCCGGCTGGGCGCGACTCTGCTCCTGATCGCGATGGTGGCCGGTTGTTCCTCGACGCGGCTGGCGCTGCCGACCGCGACACCGGACCTTGGGCACAGTCTGGCCAACAAGGTGACTGTTGAGGGGATGCTGACGCACCTGCGTGCCCTGCAGAACATCGCCAACACCAATGGCGGCAACCGGGCAGACGGGATGCCGGGCTTCAACGCCAGCGTGGACTACGTCGCAAAAATACTGCACGACAAGGGTTTCGATGTTCAGACACCGGAGTTCGACCGACTCTACACCGTGTCGTTGGGCAAGCCGTCGCTGACCGTTGCCGGCCGCACCTATCCCGTTGACCAAGCCTCGCTGCTGGTTCAGACACCGCCCGGCGGATTGACCGGGCAGCCGATCCGTCCATCGCAGCCGTCGGGTTGCAGGGCCAGCGATTACCCGGCCCCCATGCCTAAAGGCGCGATCGCCGTGGTCGACGACGAGCAGTGTTCGGTGGTCGACAAACAGAACAGCGCGGTGGCCAAGGGCGCGAGCGCCCTGATCGTGCTCAGCTCCCCCACGGGGCGAGGAGCCCCACCCACGCTGTTCACCACCGGCTACTTCAAGCAGCTGACCGTGCCGGTCGCCGTGCTGGGTTCCTCCGGCGCCGGCGCGCTAGCGGGCTCGACCGCACCCGTACGGCTGGTCCTGGATGCGCAGAACGTCAAGATCACCTCCCGGAATGTGTTGGCGCAGACCAAGACCGGATCGGCCCATGACGTCGTCGTGGTGGGTGCGCAACTGGACGGACCGCGCGCCGGACCCGGGATCAACGACGACGGTTCCGGGGTGGCCGCCGTGCTCGAGACCGCGCTGCGACTGGGCCCGCTCGCGCCGGTGAACAACGCCGTGCGGTTCGTGTTCTGGGGCGCCGAGGAGGATGGGCGCAACGGGGTCATGGATTACGTGTTCGGCATGGACCGTGAGCAACTCAACGACATCGCGTTGTACTTGAACTTCACCATGCTGGGTTCGCCCAATGCCGGATTCTTCACCGACGACGGTGATCAGTCCGGCCCGCCCGGACCCGGTGTTTCCGCCGCGGACGTGCCCGAAGGCTCGGCCGGGATCGAACGCACTCTGGCCGGTTATCTGAACCTTGCCGGCAAGCGGCCCGCCGACATGCCGTTGGACACCAGGGCCGACTACCACCCCTTCATGATCGCCGGCGTGCCCATCGGCGGCATGACCACCGGAGCGTCGCAGCCGAAAACCCCCGTGCAGGCCCGGTTGTGGGGCGGTCAGGCCGGCGTGGCGTTCGACCCGAACCTCCAGAGCCCTCGCGACACCGTCGACAACATCAACCGGGATGCGTTGGGGGTCATGGGTTCCGGCGTCGGGTTCGCCGTCGGCAGCTACGCGGAGTCGATCGGTGGGGTCAACGGGGTGCCGGCCCACAACAAGCGGCACCGCACCCGGGTGCCGTAACGGCGCGGCTTGTCATACCCGACTGGCATGATCGAACCTATGTTCGAGTGGTGGTATGCCTCGCGGGAGACGCCGGAGGCCGCGGCGCTGCAGCATCGGGTACGCGACGCCGGGCGCGCGGAGGCACGGGCGGCGGCTGAGCGGTTGGTGGCCACCGGGGAGCTGTTGGTACTGCGTTGCCGCGAGACGGGGGAGCGGGCCGAATGGTCGGCGGACGCCTGGGAAGCGGTGGCAGCGCAGGTGGCCGCGGCGGCGGGGTGCAGCGTGGCGATGGGCCACAGCTATCTGCGTTATGCCATGGCGATGCGGGATCGGTTGCCGGAGGTCGGCAAGGTGTTTCGGGCCGGCCACATCGACTATCGGGCGTTTCAGACGATCGTGTTCCGCACCGACTTGATCACCGATGCCGAGGTGCTGGTCCGGGTGGACGGGCAGTTGGCGGCGCTGCTGTCGCGGCGCCCGTCGCTGACCCGCCGTGGACTGGCCGCCGCGGTGGACCGGGTGGTGGCCGTCGTGGATGCCGATGCGGTGCGCCGCGCCCGGCAGGCGCTCAACGATCGGTATGTGGATGTGCTTGCCGACGCGTCAGGGATGGCGTATGTGAACGGCAGCGTGGTCGCGACCGACGGCCAGGCTCTGGATCGTCGCCTCGACGAATTGGCCGCGACCGTGTGCGATGCCGATCCGCGGACGGCCACGCAGCGGCGTGCTGATGCGTTGGGGGCATTGGCCACCGGCGGCTCGCGGCTGGTGTGTGGCTGCGGACGTCGCGACTGCGCCGCGGGCACGCCGGCACCCAAGGCCCACGTAGTGATCCATGTGATCGCCGAGCAGGCCAGCGTCGAGGGCCGCGGGTCCACCCCCGCGCCTTGCCCGGACGAGAAGGACTCATCCCGGCCGAGGTGCTCGCGCAGCTGGCCCGCTCGGCACGGCTGGTGCGACACTGGCCGGCGCTGAACCCCGCTACACCCTGTGGACCGCACTGGCCGACTTCGTGCGCTGCCGGGATCTGACCTGTCGGGCTCCGGGGGGTGTGACCGTCCGGCCACCGACTGCGCTCTCGACCATACGATCCTCTACGCCGACGGCGGTGCCACGCATGCCTCTAACCTCAAGGCGCTGTGCCTTATTCACGGTCGGACCATCACGTTCTGGAGCCATGTCGGCCCGCACCGTCGGTGAACCGCTTCGCGCCTGACTGCAATTCGGATGCCGAACGCGACAAACTGTCGAACTCGAAGTCCATGGCCTCGGCCTCGCTTCGACCCCATTGGTAGAGCGTCGACAGGCGGTCCGAGCGCAAGCACATTTGCGGCAGCGCCGAGAGTTCGGCAGCTAGCTCCTCTGCTGCCTCGCGGGCTGTGCCAGTTGGTACGACGCGATTCGCCAACCCGATAGCTAGCGCCTCGGTGGCGTCCACCGCTCGCCCGGTCAGGATCAGATCCATCGCCCGACTGTGCCCGATCAGCCGGGGTAGTCGGACCGTGCCGCCGTCGATCAACGGTAAACCCCAGCGACGGCAAAACACCCCGAAGATTGCGCCCTCCTCGACTACCCGCAAATCGCACCACACCCCTAACTCAAGACCGCCAGCGACGGCATAGCCACTGACAGCAGCAATCACCGGCTTGGACAGGGTCATCCGACTAGGACCCATCGGTCCCGGCCCGGTTGGGCTCACGGGGTTGAAGTCACCCGTTTCGGCCCCCTTCAGATCCGCGCCTGAGCAGAAATTCCCGTGATCGCCCCACAGCACCGCTATGGACGCCGAGTCGTCTGTGTCGAACTCAGCGAACGCGGCGAGCAGCGCCGACACAGCCGATCCATTGACCGCGTTACGAGCTTCCGGGCGATTCATGATGACCGTGGTCACGGCACCGTCCTTCTCGACCCGAACGCCGCCAGTGCTGTTGTGTTCAGTCGTCGTGCCCACGATCTCGACGTTATCCGCCCCACCCGGGGTTTGGCCCCAAAATGCCCACGCTGCTTGCCATCAGAGTGTTCTTCGGTCAGTCGATACCATCAGTGCTCAAAACGTTGCTGGCAGTGCCAGTATCGACGCGGTGGCCGACGGGGATACTCAAGAGTCATGACTGGCTACGGCGATGGCGTGCTGTCGGATTCCCGCATCGCGGCGATGTCGCCCGATGAACGCCGCGACTTGATTCAGCGGCTGCAGCGTCCGCTTGACGAAGTGTTTCCACCACCCGTCGCGCGTCGCATGCGGCGGACGCGGTTGACCTTGATGGTGGGCGGCTCGATCGCATTGATTCCATGGATCGTCTACCTCGGTTTCAGCCTGCCCGCGAACTATGTTGCCCAGAACTGGCCGGCTACGTGGATGGGCTTCGACTGTCTGCTCGTTGCGTTCATGGCCGCGACCGCGGTGTTGGGCTGGCTGCGTCGCCAGCTGGTACTGCTCACCGCGTTCACGACGGGCGTTCTGCTGATCTGTGATGCCTGGTTCGATATCTTGACCGCCGGCCTGGGGCGAAATTTGGCTGTCCCGATGTTGACGGCCGCCATCGGCAACCTGCCGCTCGCGGCGATCATGATCATTGGCGCAGTGCGGATCCTGCGAGTGACAGCGATACGGCTCTTTTTTCTCGATCCCGGGACGCCGCTGTGGCGTCTGCCGTTGCTACCGTAACCGGGCCGGCGCCGCGTTGCTGAAATGTTCTCTAGCCAGTCGTTGCCACCACATGCTCAAAACGTTCTGGGTCGGCCGCAACGGCTGGAGCGACGAGCAACGGCCGGACGGCACGGGCATTTTTGGAAGACACACCCCCAGGCGCGCCGCCGCTAAGAGGAAGCGACGGCGAACAAACGCCACTCACCCGGCACACCCTTGAGGTCATGCGTGCCGCGATCCTCGAACTCGATTCCTGACCCGATCACCAAGTCGCGCAACGTACTCGACACCAGGACGTCGCTCGGCCCGGCCAGGGCGCTCACCCGCGCGCCGATGTGCACGCCAATCCCGCCGATGTCCTCGCCACGGACCTCGCACTCACCGGTATGCAACCCGGCGCGTACCTGGATGCCTAATGTCTGTACCGCGTCGCGAATTGCCATGGCGCAGCGTATCGCTCGCTGCGGCCCGTCGAACATCGCGAGGAAGCCGTCTCCCGAGGTGTTCACCTCGCGGCCCCGAAAGCGAGCGAGTTGCGAACGAACGACGGCGTCGTGAGCGTCGAGCAGAGCACGCCAATCGCGGTCGCCCATCTCCGCAGCGCGCCGTGTTGAGTCCACGATGTCGGTGAACAGCACTGTGGCGAGAACCCGATCATCGGCAACTTCTGCGCGGTGGCCTGTGAGGAACTCAGCGATCTCCTGAAACGAATCCCGCCACGGTTCCACGAAGTGGTACAAGTTGCGTCCGGGCAGTTCGACGTATTTCGTGCCAGGTATGTGGTCAGCGACATACTTGCCCCACGGGGGCGGGACCATCGGGTCGTCGGTGTGCTGGAGCACGAGAGTTGGTACGCGGATGGTCGGAAGCACCGCCCGCACGTCTACCTCGGTCAATAAAGGCATTAAGAGAGCGTAGGTGCGTGGGCTCGCGGCAAGCCGGTCATGTCGCGCCAGCGCGGCGCCGATCTCCTCGTTGTATGGCATGTCGGGATTGATCGAAGGCCAGTAATTGCCCGTTCCCCACATGGCCGCCAGGCCAGCGATGATTTCCTCTGAATTAACTCCATCAGCCCGGTCATTAACTGGATTGGCGTAGCCCTCCAGCACCACGAGCGCGGAGGTACGCGCCGGATATGTAGCAGCGAACACCGCACCCGTCGCAAACGCACCGGGCCCGGTGATGAGTACTGCTTCGCGGCTCTGGAGATCGTCGAGCACCGCAGTGATGCTGTCGGCCCATTGCTCCAAGGTCGGCAGCGCGCCAGGCTCGACAGGATCCGACGCTCCACTCCCCGGCTGGTCGAAGAAGATCACTCGCCCGAGCGATGTCATCGCCTCGACCCAGCCCTGAGTTGACGGCAGGTCCGGGAACAGCTCGCAACAGGTGAACCAGTTCGGGACGAACACGATGTCGCGGGGACCTTCGCGCGACGTGCGATAGGCGACGCCCAAGTCCCCGTTCATCGCATAGCGCGTCTCCGAGAACATTGCGGAAGTGTAAGCCGAGGAACGCGTCGATTACTGGAGTCAGTCCGCTTGGCATGACCGCCAACTCGTCGGCGGGACCGTAATTTGGTCGCTGCCGGGCCCGCACACCTACGTTACGACCCCGGGCAGCGCGCTGCTGTCCGCGTCCTTGTGTGCGCCCCCACCGGCGATGCGCCCGCACCCGCCACACCCGGAAACCAACGCTGCGCCGACCCCACCGTCATGATGCCCAAACGCCGCAGCACCCGCGCCCAAAACCGCGCGACACGCATCGCCACCGAACGGCGCCACAACCGCCAAGCACGATTAGCCGTTCAAGTAATACACCCGGAGCGGCCGGTCGAGGGGCGACGGCGAGCCACCGCCTTTTGAGCAACTCTGCGCGGAGCCGACGTTTGCTGGGTCCCTCGATTTGTGCTGTCTTGTGGGCTGAATCCCTCTAGGATGAGTTTCCTTGATGCTGCCCTGCGGCCGGTCGGGATGAGGTTGCTCATGAATAGTTATGCGCTCAGGTCGGCATTCGCATGGGCGGTGGCGGTCCTCGTGGTGGCCGGCTGCACGACATTCGTCGGCGGGCGTGCACTGTCGATGCTCAACGACCCCTTCCTGGTCGGTGGTCTGCCGGCGACCAACGGGCCCAGCGGAATCCGTTCGAACGCACCCAGGACGAAAGGCAAGGTGCTCAACACCGACAACGGGAAGATCGACTCGCTGGCGCTGCTGTCGGTCAACGACATCGAGGACTACTGGCAGTCGGTGTACGACCGGTCGCTGAAGGGCAAGTTCGTTCCGGTCAGCAAGATGGTGTCTTACAACTCGACCGATCCGAGCAGCCCGATCGTGTGCCACAACGACACCTACAAGCTCGTCAACGCCTTCTACACCGGCAGATGCAATCTGATTGCCTGGGACCGCGGCGTATTCATGCCCATGGCGCAGAAGTACTTCGGTGACATGTCCGTCACCGGTGTGCTGGCGCACGAATTCGGGCATGCGCTGCAGCAGATGGCGAAGCTGGTGACTAGACGGGACGCGACCATCATCCGCGAGCAGCAGGCCGATTGCTTCGCGGGCGTCTATCTGTACTGGGTCGCCGACGGCAAGTCGCCGCGCTTCACGCTGAGCACCGCCGACGGGCTCGACCATGTATTGGCGGGGATCATCACCACCCGTGACCCGGTGATGGACAGCGAAACGGTCAACGACGACGCGCACGGTTCGGCCTTGGACCGCGTCAGCGCCTTCCAGCTGGGTTTTCTCAGCGGTACCTCGGCCTGCGCGGCGATCAACCGTAACGAAATCGAGAAGCGCCGCGGCGATTTGCCAAACGCGTTGCGAGTCGACAACTCGGGGGCAACGGAGACCGGTGAGGTGTCGATCAACAAGGACACCTTGTCGAATTTGATGGATGTGCTGGGAAAGATCTTCGCCCCGACCAACCCTCCGGCACTGTCCTACCAGCCGGCCGATTGCCCGGACGCCAAGGCGACACCACCGGCGTCGTACTGTCCAGGCACCAACACTATCGTGGTCGACCTGCCCGGACTCGCCGCCCTGGGCACGGTCGCAGACGAGAAGCAACAGACGCTGCCGCAAGGCGACGACACCGCGCTGTCCGTCGTGATGTCCAGATACGCGCTGGCGGTTCAGCATGAACGCGGCCTGGCAATGCAGAGTCCGTGGACCGCGCTGCGTACGGCATGCCTCACCGGTGTGGCACACCGCAAGATGGCCGAGCCGATCGACCTACCCTCGCACAACCAATTGCTGCTGACCGCAGGTGATCTCGACGAAGCGGTCGCCGGCCTGCTCACCAACCATCTGGTCGCCAGTGACGCTGACGGCACCAGCGTGCCGGCCGGTTTCACTCGGATTGCGGCGTTCCGCGGTGGCGTGACCGGCAATACGGACGCCTGTTATTCGCGCTACCCCATCTGACGAACCATCGACGGTCAACCCACTTCGGCGAGCCGCGGAATCACCTCGTCGCCCAAGCGGTTAACGAAGCCGAGCGGATCCGGATTGCCGGGCAGCGGGCCGATGTTGATCATGTCGACACCAAGCGCTGCGTAGCGTTCAACCGTCTTCAGGAATGTGTCGTCGAAAGGATCGGTGGTGGCCAGGCCGCCGGCTGTCTTGCGAATGTCATTGGGATTCCTGCCCACCTTGTCGCAGTGCCGGTTCAACACCTCGATCTTGTGCTCGAGCTCTTCGGCGTCAGCGGCCATGCTGATCCAAATGTCGGCGTATTGCGCAACCAGGCGCAGCGTCTTCTTCTCGCCGTCCCCGCCGATCAGGATCGGAGGCCGCCGAATCGGCTGTGGCTCGCAGATGGTCTCGTTCAGCCGGTAGTGCGTGCCGGTGTAGGGCCCGTCGTCCTCACTCCACATCTGCCGGCAGATCTGCAGCGTCTCCTCCAGCATTTCGAAGCGGGTACGCAGTGGCGGATAGGGAATACCCAGTGCGGTGTGCTCACGTTCGTACCAGGCCGCACCCAGCCCCAACATCGATCTGCCCTGCGACAGCACGTCGAGGGTCGTGACCGCCTTGGCCAACATGCCGGGATAGCGGTAGGTGACGCCCGTGACCAGCAGGGCCAGATCGATCGTCGTCGTCTGGGCAGCCAGGAAGCCCAACGATGTGTAGCCCTCGAGGAACGGGTCCTCGGCGCGACCAATGCTTTCCATCTGGAAGAAGTGGTCCGCGAGGGTGAAGAGCGTGGCGCCGCCTTGTTCGGCGGCCTTGGCCACTTCAGCAAGCGTGGGGCCTAGTTTGGCCGGCTCGCCGGGCAGAAAATCGATGAAATGTAATCCCAATTCCATTGCAGTTTAGGTCCTTTCGCGTCCTATATTGGCGGGTCAATGGGTCAAGCGCTCGAGCAGCGACAACGCGTCGACGATGACGCGCCGCTCGGATTCGCTGTAACGCTCCTGGATGGTGCGTGCCAGCCACTCTTCGCGGGCGCGTCGGCCGCTTTCGGCACGCCTTCTCCCCGCCTGGGTTAGTGAGACCACTTGGCGCCGGCCGTCATTCGGGTCCGGTTCGCGCTTGATGAGGCCGCGTTGGCCCAGGGCCGCCAGGATGGTGGCCATCGACTGGGGTCGTACCTGTTCCGCACCGGCCAACGCACTGGCTGATGACGGTCCGTCTTTCCACAGCCGGGTGAGCACCGCCGTCTGGGACGGTGTCAGGCCGTCGACCGAGACGTCTTTCAACCGGCGCCGCAGCCGGCTGAACACCACCCGGATATCGCGGGCCGCCACTACCGCGGATTCGCTGACGTCGCCCACGCCAACATCCTAAATTAGACAGCTAAAACTGTCCAGTTGAAACTGCCTAATTCCGTCCCAGTAGCTGCAGAGCGGCATCGACCGCCAATGCCGGGACGTTCAGCGTCTTGGATCGCAGATCGTGTCGTGCACTGGCGATCTCGACGACGGCCGTCGTTCCGGTGATCAATGCCGCGGCGGCACGCAGCTCGTCGGGCGTGCCGAATGGATCCGACGTGCCGTGCGTGAACACCGTCGGAACCGTGATGTCGGGCAGGTGCTCGGTGCGCACGCGTTCGGGCTTGCCCGGGGGATGCACCGGATAGGAGAACAGCGTAAGCACGTCGACCGCGGCCTCCCCTGCCGCAACCACCATGGACGTCTGCCGACCGCCATAGGAATGCCCACCGGCGATCAGCGGGCCGTCGGCAAGGCCGCGGCACACCGCGATCGCCTCGACGATGCCGGCCCGGTCGGTGGCGGCGGAACCAGAGGGCGGGCCGGTGGGCCGGCGCCGGCGATACGGCAGGTTATAGCGCACCGCAAGCCAGCCACGCTGCGCCCATTCCTCGCAAACCTGCTGCAGCAGAACGGCATCCCGGTTGCCGCCGGCGCCGTGGGTCAGCACTACCACGCCTTCTGGCGCACCGTCCGGTTCGTGTGCGATGCCCGCGATCCGATCGAGATTCATGCGCGCGCCGATGACAGCCGAAAAAGCGGGGAGACGGGGCCATGACCGTGGCCGAGCGGATAAGCGGCGCGTAGACATTCGGTGACCCATCGCTTCCCGAACTCGACGGCGGCCGGCACCGTGAAGTCGTACGCCAGGGCGCACGCGATCGCGCTGGCGAGCGTGTCGCCGCCGCCGTGGTCGTTGCCGGTGGCGACCCGCTGCGCGTCGAACTCGCGGAAATCAGCACCGTCATAGAGCAGGTCGCAGCTGTGATCCGACGACCGCAAATGACCGCCCTTCACCAGCACCCACCGCGGGCCCAAGGCGTGCAGCGCCTTGGCCGCCGCACGCTGCGAGGCGGGATCCACCACGTCGATGTCGACCAGCAGCCGCACCTCGTCAAGGTTCGGTGTCACCAACGTCGCCAATGGAAACAGTTGATTGCGAAGCGAATCCAGCGCTGGCGGCGCCATCAGGGCATCGCCGTGCATGGACGCCGCCACCGGATCGACCACGAGTGGAACCCTCAACCCGAGCCGGGTCCAGGTGGTGGCGACGGTGTCGATGATGCGCGGCGATGCCAGCATCCCGGTCTTGGCGCACTGGATGCCGATGTCGTCGACCACGGCTTCGATCTGCCCCGCGACCACGTCATCGGGCACCTCATGAAAGCTCTGCACGCCCAACGTGTTCTGGACGGTGACCGCGGTGACCGCGACGCACGCGTGCACGCCCAGCAGCGCCATCGTGCGCATGTCGGCTTCGATGCCCGCGCCACCCCCGGAATCCGATCCGGCGATGGACAGCACCCGCCGCGGCGTCGTGCCCGGCGCAGGCAGCGGCAGGAAAGTCACTGGGCCGGATGGCGGCGACCCGCTGCGCCCGGCTGCGCCGCGCTTGCGATCACCGCAGCCGGATGGCGGCGACCCGCTGCGCCCGGCTGCGCCGCGCTTGCGATCACCGCTGGGCCAGCGGTAGATACACCCGGTTGCCGTGCTCGGCGAACTCACGCGACTTCTCCGCCATGCCCTCCGACATGGCCGCCTCGATAGCTTCCTCGCTGTCCAGGCCGTGCTTGGCGGCATAGTCGCGCACATCCTGAGTGATGCGCATCGAGCAGAACTTCGGCCCGCACATCGAGCAGAAGTGCGCAGTCTTGGCGGGTTCGGCCGGCAGCGTCTCGTCGTGGTACTCCCGCGCGGTGTCCGGGTCCAGCGACAGCGCGAACTGGTCGTGCCACCGGAACTCGAAGCGTGCCGTAGACAGCGCGTTGTCGCGCTCCTGCGCGTGCGGGTGTCCCTTGGCCAAATCGCCTGCGTGCGCGGCGATCTTGTAGGCGATCACCCCGTCCTTGACATCCTTGCGATCTGGCAACCCCAAATGTTCCTTGGGGGTCACGTAGCAAAGCATCGCGGTGCCGGCCTGGGCGATGATGGCCGCGCCGATCGCCGAGGTGATGTGGTCGTAGGCGGGCGCGATGTCAGTGGCCAGCGGGCCCAGGGTGTAGAAGGGGGCTTCCTCGCACCACTCCTCTTCCAGCCGCACGTTCTCGACGATCTTGTGCATCGGGACGTGGCCCGGTCCCTCGATCATCACTTGCACGCCATGGGATTTCGCGATCTTGGTCAACTCGCCCAGGGTGCGCAGCTCGGCGAACTGCGCGGCGTCGTTGGCGTCGGCGATCGAGCCCGGCCGCAGGCCGTCACCGAGGGAGAAGGTGACGTCGTAGCGGGCGAATATCTCGCAAAGCTCGTCGAAGTTGGTGTACAAAAACGACTCTCGGTGATGCGCCAGGCACCAGGCCGCCATGATCGAGCCGCCGCGGGAGACGATGCCGGTGACCCGCTTGGCGGTCAGCGGCACGTAACGCAGCAGGACGCCCGCGTGCACGGTCATGTAGTCCACACCCTGCTCGCACTGCTCGATCACGGTGTCGCGGTACAGCTCCCACGTCAGCTGGGTCGGGTCGCCCTTGGTCTTCTCCAGGGCCTGGTAAATCGGCACGGTCCCGACCGGCACCGGCGAATTGCGCAGAATCCACTCACGGGTCTCATGGATGTTCTTGCCGGTGGACAGGTCCATGATGGTGTCGGCGCCCCACCGGGTTGCCCATACCATCTTGTCGACCTCCTCGGCGATCGAGGACGTCACGGCTGAGTTACCGATGTTTGCGTTCACTTTGGTTGCAAAGGCCTTGCCGATGATCATCGGCTCGATTTCGGGGTGGTTGTGGTTGGCCGGGATCACCGCACGGCCCCGCGCGACCTCGTCACGGACCAGCTCGGCGGGCATGCCTTCGCGGGCGGCGATGTAGGCCATCTCGGCGGTGACCTCGCCGGCGCGGGCGCGCTGCAGCTGGGTGCCGCGGTCGCGGACCACGCCGGGCCGAGCCGCCAGCCCGGCCGTCAGATCGATCGTCGCGTCCGGATCGGTGTAGGGCCCGGAGGTGTCGTACAGATCGAAGTCGTCGCCGGTGGACAGGTGCACGCGTCGCAGCGGCACCCGCAAGGTGACGCCGTCCGGGCCCTCGATCTCGCGGTAGGCCTTGCTGCTGCCCGCGATAGGGCCGGTGGTCACGGCCGGCTCAACACCGTGCGAAGCGGTGCCCGACACGGTTCCGGAAAGGACATCAGTCATTTTTCTTCTCCCTACGCCGGCATTACCCGGTCAGGTTCGTACGGTCGACGGCCCCGAGCCGTCCTCTCAGCGCACTCGGCGTGCGCTCCCGCGTCGTATGGATGGGTCCGCACGCGACGTTACCCCGACCCAGGGCCGAGCGACATGGTCGACGGCCTTTTGTACCGGGGCGGTAGCCGGAGGCGTTCCCCTAGTGGAAAAATGCAAACGTGCCACAGCGCAGGCGAACAGGGGAATCGTCATCCGATGGGGGCGGCGTGTCATTCTCGGAACCCGGCGAGCCGGCACCCGGGTACCTGAACGTCGGCGCGTTCCGCTTCTGGTTCGTCGGTCAACGCTGGGAATGGTCGGACGAGGTGGCCAGGATGCACGGCTACGAACCCGGGGAGGTCGAGCCGACGACCGAACTGCTGCTGTCGCACAAACATCCCGACGACCGCGCCCATGTCCAGGAGCTCCTCGACTTCGCGTTGCAGTCCGAAGAGTCGTTCTCGAGCAGGCACCGCTTCGTCGACACCGCGGGCACGCTGCACGACGCCATCGTCGTCGCCGACCGCATGCGCGACGAGTCGGGCGCCGTGCTGGGCACCGAGGGCTACTACATCGACCTCACCAACACCTTCGACGCGACCCGCCAGGAGGTGCTCGACGAGGCGCTGCCGGACCTGTTCGAGAGCCGCGCGGCCATCGAGCAGGCCAAAGGCGTGCTGATGTTCGTCTACCGGGTCAGCGCCGAGCAGGCGTTTCGTGTGCTGCAGTGGCGGTCGCAGGAGTCCAATGTGAAATTGCGTGCGCTGGCCAAGCAGTTGCTCACCGAAGTGGCGACCCTGGGGTCACCGGTTGCCGCCTTGCAAAGCCAGTTCGACCATTTGCTGCTGACCGTGCACGAGAGGATTCCGCCCGAGTCAACCGGGTAACCAACGATTCGGTAAACGAGCAGTTCGGGTACAGGTTAATCTCGGGTGGTCTGCGGTGCGCGACCGCGCATACCGCCGCGTAATCGCGCTAAGCGGCTGCAGATCTCCACGTTGGCTGCGGCGAAAGGCACGAAGTTGTTGCCGGTCGAACACGAGGCCCACAACGATGCGGTGATTGTGAGCGTCAAAGGCGATGTTGACTCCAGTACCGTCGGCGAGCTTGCCGCTCACCTGACGACCGCCCTCAGGCTGGCCTCGGCGCAGCCGGCCCGACCGGTGGTCATCGATTTGCAGGCCGTTGATTTCTTCGGGAGCGCGGCGCTGAACGCGGTGCTCGACTGTCACGAGGGCGGAAAGGCCGACGGGACCTCGGTTCGGCTGGTGGCCGACCACGACCAGGTGCTGCGACCGATCCAGGTCACCGAATTAGACCGGGTCTTCGACATCTACCCGACGCTGTCCGCGGCGTTGCAACGAAGACGGCGGTGATGGACTCGCGACTGCCGGCTGACCTGGCCGCTGCCGTTTCGCTAGGCGGTGAGATGGGCCGGCGGTTCGCCGAATACGACTGGGACACTCATCCGCTGGGACCGCCGGACCAATGGCCGGCCGAATTCCGCGCAGCGGTGACGACGGCGCTGACGTCGCGGTTTCCGATCGTGCTGTGGCTGGGGCCGCAGGATCTGTTCCTCGTCTACAACGATGCCTACATATCTGCTCTGGCCGACAAGCATCCGGCTGCCCTGGGGCGGCGCGGCCGGGAAGTGTGGTGGGACATCTGGGACTCCATCGGACCGATGCTTACGGGGGTTATTGCGACAGGTGAGGCGACGTGGTCGCGCGACCTGTTGTTGTCCATGGTGATAGAAGGTCGACGGCAAGACCGATATTTCACCTTCACCTACGGCCCGATGATCGCCACGAGCGGCGATGTCTCTGGGATTTTCTGCGCGGTCACAGAGACAACCGAGCGGGTGCTGAGCGAGCGCCGCCTGCATCTGCTCAACACGGTCGCCTCGGCGATAGTCGAGAGCCGCAGCATCGACGAGGCGGTCGGTGTCGCGGTCAGGGTGTGTGCATCGCAACCGGCCGACCTGTCCTTCATCGCCGTCTACGCCGGCAGCGGTGAGACCGGCGATGTCACGCTGCGCGGCGCGACGCCATCGGTGCTGGCGCTGCTGCCCGGCGAACTGGCGCAGCTGACCGATTGGGATGCGGCGGCGCGGTCCCGGGCCGAAAGCCAGGTCATCGAGGATGTCACCGGCGCGATCCCCGGCATCGGTGAGGTCCTGGGTGCCGACTGTCCGCGGCAAATGCTGGTGCTGCCCCTGGGGGAGGCCTTGACCACGGGGGCCTTGGTGCTCGGCGCCAGCCCCAGGCGCCCCCTCGACGCACAATTTCAAGGCTTCTGTCAGCTGCTGGCCGACCAGTTGACGTCGACATTCGCCTCGATCGTCTCCTACGAGCAGGAACGGCACCGGGCCGACGCGCTGGCCGAATTGGACCGGGCGAAGACGGCATTTCTCACCAATGTCAGCCACGAGTTCCGCACTCCGCTGACCCTGCTGCTCGGACCGCTGGACGACGCGCTGCTGGACGCGGCGCCGGAAACCCTGCTCGCGGAGCGGCTTACCACCGCAGCACGCAACGCGCGGCGCCTGCAGCGTCTGGTCGACTCGCTGCTCGACTTCTCCCGCATCGAGGCCGGCCGGGCCAACGCCAAGTTGGTGTGCACCGATGTCGGCGCCCTCACCGCGCACATCGCGTCGTCGTTCACCGAGCTGTGTCATCGCGCGGGGCTCGACCTCGAGCTGGACTGCGCGCCGGCCCTGGCCGACGTCGATCCGGGCATGTGGGAGACGATCGTTCTCAACCTGCTGTCCAATGCCGTCAAATACACGCTGCGAGGCACGATTTCGGTGCAGGTACGGACCGAATCCGATGACTGCGTGATCGACGTGCGCGACACCGGGGTCGGCATCGGCGCCGAGGATCTGAAGCAGTTGTTCGAGCGCTTCTACCGGGCCGACAACGTTCGTGGCCGCAGCGTCGAGGGCACCGGGATCGGGTTGTCTTTGGTGCGGGGCCTGGTCGAACTGCACTGCGGCACGGTGGAGATCGACAGCGAGCTGGACCGCGGAACCACCGTGACCATCCGGGTGCCGCGATCGGTCTCGGGCGCGGTGGTCGCCGCGTCGCCCGCCATGCCGGATGAAACGAATCCATATGTCGCCGAGGCGAGTCAATGGGTGACGACGGCCCCCGAACCCGTGGCCGCCGCGCCCGATAGGACGCGCCAACTCGTGCTGATCGCCGACGACAATGCGGACATGCGGGCGCACCTGGACCGGGTGCTGTCCGCCCACTGGGAGACGGCTCTGGCCGGCGATGGAGAGTCGGCGCTGGCCGCGACGCGGAGACTGCGCCCGGACGCGATCGTCACCGACGTGATGATGCCCGGGCTCGACGGCTTTGGATTTGTCACCGCCGTCCGCGCGGACCCGGAATTGGCGGCCACGCCGATCCTGATGCTGTCCGCGCGGGCCGGTCCCGAGGCGATCAACGAGGGCTATGCCGGCGGGGCCGACGACTATCTGCCCAAGCCGTTCCGGACCCAAGAGCTGATCGACCGGGTGGCGTCGAGATTGTCCGCGGTTGGCCGCGAGCGTGAGCGGCAGCGTCGCGAGGCACGGTCGGGCCTCGCCGCCGACCTGGTGCATCTCGACTCGGCGCTGCAGGGCGCCAGCTCGGTCGGCGAGATCATGGACGCCCTACTGGGCTCCTCCTTCGGCTCGGGCGACGCCGGCGCGGTCGCGATCGGTGTCGTCGACGGCGAGCGTTACCTGCGCTTCGAATACTCCGGCGATCTGCCGGCGGAGTTCCGCGACCGCTACCACGTCGTCGCGCTCGACGCCCCGTTGATCGGAGCCGACGTCGCGCGCACCGGTGAGTCGATGATCGTCGCCGACACGTTCGAGCTGCCCCCGCGCTACGCGCACGCCGTGCAGGACAGCGCGGCGAGCATCCGCGCCTGCGTGGCCCACCCGCTGCGGGATGGCGCCGGCCGGATCTTGGGTGTGCTGGCGTTGTTGTGGCCGGCTCCACGCAAATTCGACGCCACCGAACTCGATGCCTTTGCCCGTATGGCCGAGCTGACGTCCTCGGCCCTGGACCGGGTTCGGCTGATGGCCCGCGAACACGAGATTGCCATTGACTTCCAAGAGCACCTGCTCGACCTGGATCGCGGCTCTACCGCCGCGGTCGTGTCTGCCGTCTACCAGCCGGCGGGGGAGGCGATGCGGGTCGGCGGCGACTGGTATTCCGTGACCCCACTGGACCACCCCGGCAGGATCGCGATATCGGTCGGAGACGTGGTCGGGCACGGCCTCCCCGCGGCGATCGTGATGAGCAGGCTGCGCGCCGCGGTCGCGGCCTCCGCGCTGACCGCGGACGAACCGGAGGCAGTACTGGGCGCGCTGGACAGGTATGCCGCCAGCGTCGACGGCGCGCGCTGCGCGACGGTGGCCTACGCGCGGATCGACACCGAATCCCGCCGCGGCGCTGCCACCGTCAGCTACAGCTGCGCCGGGCACCCCTATCCGGTGCTGGTGCTGCCCGACGGGCAGGCGGTCTATCTGGAGTCCGGCCGGCGCGCGCCGGTTTCTGTGGCCGGAAACGGCTTCCACGATTCGGCGGACCAGTCATCCGGCGACACCGCGACGGCCGAGCTGCCGGCGGGCGGATTGATCCTGCTCTACACCGACGGACTCATCGAACGGCCCGGCGAGACGCTCGACGACGGGTTCGAGCGCCTGCGGGCGGTCGCGGCGCAATGCGCCGGCCTCCCGGTTGAACAGATTTGCGCGGAGCTGCTGACCAAGATGGCACCGCCGTCCGGTTACCGCGACGACGTCGTGGTACTCGCGCTGCGGCCGAGCCACGTGGCCGCGGGCAGCTTCGTCACCGTGGTGCCGGCCGCGCCCGCTCAGATTCCCGTCGCGCGGGAGCAGCTGCGAGATTGGCTGAACACCATCGAAGTCTTGCCGGGTCGCGAAACGGACATCTTGTTGGCGACCGGTGAAGCCGTCACCAACGCGATCGAACACGGCAGCCGAAACGAACCGCGTCAAACGGTGTCGGTCGAGGCCTTCCTGCGGCAGAACACCGTCGTGATCACTGTCAGTGACACCGGCCGATGGGTCGGCGATTCGTCGGCCAGCTTGCGCAGCCGCCGCCGCGGGCGCGGGCTGACCCTGATGAGCGGTTTGGCCGACGATGTCGAAACGCGACGCACCTCGGCCGGCACTCGGGTCACCCTGCGGTTCGACCACGCTGTCGCGCAAAGCTGAGCCGATCGGGCGGCGGCTAGGCCTCCTCCATCGCTTCCCCGAGCTCCTCCAACAGCTTGTTGTGGTGGTTGCTGGCCAGTAAGTGCCCGGCGGCGATGACCAGGGCCACCGGCCAGTCGATGAGTTCGAGGGCCGCCAGGGCCGCCAGCCCGCCGAAGTAGGCCAACTGCTCTGGCCTGGGGATTTCCATCTGACCGACCGCCGGCAGGTTGACCACAAAGGTTTCGCCCTCGCGGATCTTCTGCACCGCCTCGCGCTGCGACGTGCCGCGCCGCGACTTCTTTTCCGCCATCATTTGCCTTTCGGTAACGAGAGGTTTCCCATCTCGCTGGGTCGCGGGTCCACCGTCGGAACTATGTCGACGATGACCGACACCGGGGGCGATCCGCTAGTTTCATCGTTTGCTTCGGTGCTGAAGGTGCCGCTACTCGAACTCTATGCGCTGTTGTGGCGCGTCGGGGTGGTCGAGATTCGGCAAGACGATCGGGTTCCTCGTCGCGGCGCGAAGGTTCCGTCCGGGGTGGTTCAGGGCCCGATCTGTCCGGATCCATCTGCTCACTCCGACGATCGCGTGGTGCGCTGGCCGTTGGCGCAATTGGCTTCGGCGGTCTTTAGCGAAGCAGCCGGCTGATCGGCAGCGGATTCGCCTAGTTGGTGCTGCGCAACCCCGTGGTGCCGGCCCGGCGTCCGGCCGTTTTCTTGGCCGGGGAATTGCCGGGGGTTTTCGCGGGCGCCTTCTTCTGCGTCGGCGGCTCGGCCGGAACCGCCTTGAGGTCCGCCTTGACCGCGCGGGGCTCGGCCTCGTGCTTGCGGCTCAACCTCTGCAACAGCAAGGCGCTGCCGCCGACGGCCAGCAGCACCGGCCACTCCACCAATCCGGCGACGCCCAGCGCGCCGAAGGCCAGCGCGGCCGCGGGCGCCGAGTGGCTACCGCTGTTCATGCCGCGCTTGACGCCCTCCGCGGCTCCGGTGACGCCGCCGATGACCCCGTTGACCGCCGCGCCACCGACGGCACCGGCGGCTGCGGTCGTCGCGGTCGCCGCGCGGTTCACCGCCTGACTCACGCCTCGGAATGCTCCGCCGATGACACTCATGATGACTCCCTGCCATTGCTGCTAATCCCCAAAGCCTGCCACCATGTCATCGCGCAGACAACGAGAAGCACCTGAGAATTGCGTGAGCTTGATGTGAGTGGGTCTGGCCCGTCCTTATGGCCGCGGCTCGTCTCGCCTCACATCAATGAGCACCGGCGCGTGATCGCTGGCCGCCTTGCCTTTGCGTTCTTCGCGGACGATCTGGGCGTCGATCACGCGGCCCGCCAAGGCCGGTGAGCCGAGGATGAAATCGATGCGCATGCCTTGTCGTTTCGGGAACCGCAGCTGGGTGTAGTCCCAGTAGGTGTAGACCCCGGGGCCCGGCGCGAAAGGGCGCACCACGTCGGCGAATTGCGCATCGACGATGGCGTGGAACGCGCGGCGCTCCGGTGCGGAGACGTGCGTGGCGTCGGCGAAGAACTCCATACTCCAGACGTCGTCGTCTTGCGGGGCGATGTTCCAGTCGCCGGCCAGCGCGATGGCCGCGGTGGGATCGTCGCGCAACCAACTCGATGCCGAATTACGCAGTGCCGCAAGCCATTCAAGCTTGTACGTGTAGTGCGGGTCGCCCAGGGCCCGGCCGTTGGGAACGTAGAGACTCCACATCCGGACGCCACCGCACGTGGCGGCCAACGCACGGGCCTCCGCGGTGGCGGCGACTTCCGGCTTGCTACTCCAGGTGGGTTGACCCTCGAATCCGATCTGCACGTCGTCCAGGCCGACGCGGGAGGCGATCGCCACGCCGTTCCACTGGTTGAAACCGACGTGGGCCACCTCGTAGCCGAGTTCGAAGAACGGCAACGTGGGGAACTGGGCGTCGGAGCATTTGGTTTCCTGCATGGCCAGCACGTCGACGTCGGCGCGGGCCAGCCAGTCGGTGACGCGGTGCAGCCGGGAACGAATCGAGTTGACATTCCAGGTGGCCATCCGAAGCGTCGATCGCAAGTGCGGCGACGGCTGGGGCGGCGCGTCGCCGCCACCATCAACCGTCCCGTCGGGCATGGCTAGACGTTAGCCCAGCCGTCCGGGCGCACCGGCACGTAGCGACGGCGGTGGTGTAGACGGAATCCCAACGCGGCGGCAAGCGTCGTCACGCCGGCGTCGGGTACCCGCAGGTAGCCGCGCGTTGCTCCACGGTCGGCCCCCCACGCCAACAGTGCCCCGCACAGGTCCGCCGCCGATCGCTCGTCGGCGTCCGGCGCCCAGCGCACGGCCGAGATGCCCACCCAGCGTTCGCCGCCGGGTGCGTCGGTCACGGCGGCACGCGCGACCGCTGTGTCACCGTGCGCGCCGAAGGCGAGCTCGCCGTCGATGACGGCGGTGAGCACGTCGACCGGGATCTCGCCGCCGGATATCCGCAACCACGCGTCATCGGGGCGCGGCGACAGTCTGACGGACGGGCCGGCGCTGTGGGCGGCCGCGTCGGAAAGATCGCGCACCACAACCCGTTCCGTGCGTTCGCCGGTCAAGCCGGCCGGCAGTTCCAGCAGGCGGTCGGGCAGGGCAAGTCGTGGCGTCAGGCCGCGGCCCTGGTACCATTCGACGATCGCCGGTAGGCAGCTCAGCTGAGCGGAAAGTGCCAGCGGCACTGCGGAATTCGCGGCAAGGCCGGCACCGTGGCCGGCCCGCAGGAGCCAGCCGTCCAGCCAAAGATGCTGTGCGCCCGGCCAGGCGGTGGCGGCGGCGTGTTCGAGCGCGCGGATGTGTGACGTGCGGATCGGGGTGTCGGTGAGCACCCGCAGCGCGACCGCATCGGCGGGTGCGAACTCGACGACGGCGCCGGTCTTCGTCCGCACCCGCACCATCGGGTCGACGGCCAGCAGCTGACCCACCGCGTCGGTCAACGGCGGCACCGAACCGGCCGGGCGGCGGTAGCGAACCGTCACCCGGGTACCCGGGTCGGGCCACGAAACCATCAGTGCCCGAACGGATCCGGTCCTTCGCCGGGCGTCCAAGAGAGGCCCGGAACGCCCCAGTTGTGGGATTTGACGGCGCGTTTCGCGCTACGCGCGTGCCGGCCGATGAGGCGGTCCAGATACAGAAAGCCATCCAGGTGCCCGGTCTCGTGCTGCAGCATCCGGGCGAACAGGTCGTTGCCTTCGATACAGACCGGTTTGCCGTCGGCGTCGAGTCCGGTGACGCGGGCCCACTTCGCGCGGCCGGTGGGGAAGGACTCGCCGGGCACCGACAGGCAGCCCTCGTCGTCGTTGTCCGGGTCGGGCATGGTCTCGGGTATCTCGGAGGTTTCCAGGACTGGGTTGACGACGACACCGCGGCGGCGGTCGGCGCGGCCCCGGTCGTCGGCGCAGTCATAAACGAAGACCCGCAAGCCGACCCCGATCTGGTTGGCCGCCAGCCCGACCCCGTGCGCGGCGTCCATGGTGTCGTACATGTTCGCGATCAGCTCGGCCAGATCCGCCGGCAGCGAACCGTCGGCAGCGACCGGCACCGGCTGCGTCGGGGTATGCAGGACGGGATCTCCCACGATGCGGATCGGAACGACTGCCATGGTCGGCTAAGCTACCGCACGCCCTTGGGTTGCCCAGCCTGCGATCTCGGAGTCTGGGCCATCTTGGCCAATCGGCCGACTCGCGGGTCTGGATGACGGCTTGAGGGTTTGGCGCGTGTTTCAATTATCGCCGAAACACGCCCTTAGCTAAGTCAAGTCATTCGAGCAGTTCGGAATTCGCCGAAAGGGTCCAGGGGAAGCGATATGGACAGCGCCATGGCGCGGGCAAATCGATCGGGGGACGACTCTGAGATCGCAGATGGGCTGACCCGCCGCGAGCACGACATCCTGGCCTTCGAGCGCCAGTGGTGGAAGTTCGCCGGTGTGAAGGAAGACGCCATCAAGGAGTTGTTCTCGATGTCGGCAACGCGTTACTACCAAGTGCTCAACGCGCTCGTCGACCGGCCCGAGGCGCTGGCCGCCGACCCGATGCTGGTGAAACGGCTGCGCAGGCTGCGTGCCGGCAGGCAGAAGGCACGCGCGGCACGGCGCCTCGGCTTCGAGGTGACCTGACTCGTTACAGTAGGGCTCGATGAAAGAACGAGTTCCCGACTCCACTGGGCTGCCCCTGCGGGCCATGGTGATGGTGCTGTTGTTCCTCGGCGTCATCTTCCTGCTGCTCGGTTGGCAGGCTCTGGGTTCTTCCGGGAGCTCTGACGACGATTCGGCGTCGGCGGTGTCCACCTCGAGCGTCACCAGCTCGACGACGACATCCCCCACCAACAAGCCGGCGAGCAACCAGGCCGAGGTGCAGATCTACAACATCTCCGCGAAAGAGGGTGTCGCCGCGCGCACTAAGGACCAGCTGACGTCCGCCGGATTCAAAGTCACCAAGGTCGACAACATGACCGTGCCCGACGTCTCGACCACCACGGTCTACTACACCGACGCCGGTGACGAACACGCCACCGCCGATGCGGTGGGCAAGAACCTGGGCGCACCCGTCGAACCGCGAATCCCCGCGCTCAGCGCGGAGCCGCCGGGTGTCATCGTCCTTGTGGCGGGCTGATTCGACTGCCCGACTCCTCAGCGAGCCGTTCCGGCTAACCTCGCCGCCGGGCTAGGCTGCTGGTTATGCGTAACCTGCCCTGTTTGGTTCTGGCCGGTTGTGTCGTGTTGCTGGGTGCTTGTTCGTCGCCCGAGCGGGCGTCCTCGGTTCCGGGCACCACTCCAGCGGTTTGGACCGGATCGCCATCGCCGGCTGGCGCCAAAGCCTCGGAGCCTGGAGGGGGGGCGGCCCCGAGCATGACCACGCACCTGAAGGCCCCGGACGGTACCCAGGTGGCCACCGCGGCGTTCGAATTCGACAACGGGTACGCCACCGTCACCATCGAGACGACGGCCAACGGTGTGCTTACACCGGGCTTCCACGATGTGCACATTCACAAGGTCGGCAAGTGCGAGCCCAACTCGGTGGCCCCGACCGGCGGCGCGCCGGGGGACTTCCTGTCCGCCGGCGACCACTTTCAGGCGCCCGGGCACAGCGGCGAGCCCGCGAGCGGAGACCTGCCCACCTTGCTGGTGCGCAAGGACGGCTCCGGAAGGTTGGTCACTACCACGGACGCATTCGCCATGGAGGATCTGCTCACCGGGCAGAAGACCGCGATCATCATCCACGCCGGTGCGGCCAGCTCCGCCAACGCCCCATCGGGGGGCAACAACCAGACCAATGGCACGCCGGGCCCCCGCGACATGACGATGAGTACCGGTGACCCCGGCAAGCGGGTGGCGTGCGGTGTCATCGGTGCCGGTTAACAGGGCCAACACCCACATCGATTTCGCCCGCTCACCACGGCCGACCCTCGGGGTCGAGTGGGAGTTCGCGCTCGTCGATGCGCAGACCCGCGACCTGAGCAACGAAGCCACCGCGGTGATCGCCGAGATCGGCGAAAACCCGCGCGTACACAAGGAATTGCTGCGCAACACCGTCGAGGTGGTCACCGGCATCTGCCGCACCGCGGGCGAGGCCATGGAGGATCTGCGGCAGACCCTGGGGCCGGCGCGACGCATCGTCCGGGATCGCGGCATGGAGTTGTTCTGTGCCGGGGCACATCCTTTCGCGCAGTGGAGTTCTCAGAAGTTCACCGATGCCCCGCGCTACGCCGAGTTGATCAAGCGCACCCAATGGTGGGGACGGCAGATGCTGATCTGGGGCGTGCACGTGCACGTCGGCATCTCCTCGCCGAACAAGGTGATGCCGATCATGACCTCGCTGCTGAACTACTACCCGCACCTGCTGGCGCTGTCGGCGTCGTCACCGTGGTGGACGGGCGTGGACACCGGATACGCCAGCAACCGGGCGATGATGTTCCAGCAGTTGCCCACCGCCGGGCTGCCGTTCCAATTCCAGACGTGGGCGGAATTCGAACGTTTCGTCTACGACCAGAAGAAGACCGGCATCATCGACCATGTCGACGAAGTCCGTTGGGACATCAGGCCTTCCCCACACCTGGGCACGCTCGAAATGCGGATCTGCGATGGCGTGTCCAACCTGCGCGAGCTGGGCGCCCTGGTCGCGCTGACCCACTGCCTGGTTGTCGACCTGGACCGCAGACTGGAAGCCGACGAGTCGTTGCCGAGCATGCCGCCCTGGCACAACCAGGAGAACAAGTGGCGCGCCGCCCGCTACGGTCTGGACGCGGTCATCATCCTGGACGCTGACAGCAATGAGCGGTTGGTCACCGAGGATCTCGACGACGTGCTGAACCGGCTGGAGCCGGTGGCCAAGAAGTTGGATTGCGTCGACGAGCTTGCCGCGGTGGCCGACATTCCGCGGCAAGGCGCCTCCTACCAGCGGCAGCGCCGGGTGGCCGAAGAACATGACGGCGACCTGCGTGCGGTCGTCGATGCGCTGGTGGCCGAACTGGAGATCTGATGACGGAAGCCCTTGAGCTCGCGATGTTTCCGCTGGAGTCGGCGCTGCTACCCGACCAAGATCTGCCGTTGCGGATCTTCGAGCCACGCTATGGCGAGCTGGTGCGGCATTGTATGGACACCGGCGACCCGTTCGGGGTGGTACTGATCTCGCGCGGGCGTGAGGTCGGTGGCGGTGAGGCACGTTGCGACGTCGGCGTGTTGTCCCGGATTGCCGAGTGCATCGACCACGGCGCCGGGCGGTATTCGCTGAATTGCCGTACCGAAGAACGTATTCGAGTGAAAGAATGGCTGCCCGACGACCCGTATCCGCGGGCGGTGGTCGCGCCGTGGCCCGACGAGTCCGGTGATGCGGTGTCGGACACCCAGCTGCTCGAGGTCGAAGACCGGGCCATGGCACTGTTCGAGCGCATTGCGCGGGCGCGCGACATCAATCTTCCGGGCCGTGAGGTGATTTTGGGATATGACCGGACCGGCTCAGCGGGGAAGCGCTTGTTCGCGTTGGCGTCTCGCATTCCGATCGGCACGGCCGACCGCTACTCGGTGCTGTCGGCGCCGGGAGCCGCCGACCGCCTTGTCGCGCTGCGCGAGGCGGTGGACGCGGTCGCCGAAGTGGTGGAGTTTCAGCTTTCCGAATGACCGGGCGGGGTGAAGGACGGACGGATGAAGGTGCAGCTTCGGGTCAGCGGTTCGCCGGTGCGGGCGGCGGCAAGCGCCGCCGACATGATCGGCGCCCCGCATCGGGTGCCGGTCCTGTCATGAGCGCCGACCTGACGGTCGAAATCGATTCGGGCGTGGCGGTGCTCACGCTCAACCGGCCCGCCCACCTCAACGCCTACACCGCCGAAATGGGCGCGCTGCTGAGCCGCGCATACCGGGATTGCGACGAGGACGACGACGTCCGAGCCATCGTGCTGACCGGGGCGGGTCGTGCATTTTGCGCCGGGGCCGACTTTTCCGGCGACGCACGCCCGTTCAGCGCACCCACCGACTCCGGCCCGACCGGCACGTTCTCGGCCTCGCCGATCACCCCGGCGGCGTTCGAGTTGCGTAAACCGGTGATCGCCGCGGTCAACGGCCACGCCATCGGCATCGGGCTGACCATTGCGTTGCAGGCCGACATCCGCGTCGTGGCCGAGAACGCGAAATACGGTGTGGTGCAGGTCCGCCGGGGGGTGCTGCCCGACTGCATGTCGCACTGGACGCTCACCCAGTTGACCAACCTGGGGGTGGCCGCAGACATCCTGCTCACCGGGCGCACGTTCGGCGGGACCGAGGCAGCCGCGCTCGGCGTCGCCACCCGCGCTCTGCCCGCCGAACAGGTGCTCGACCATGCCCTGTCGCTGGCCCGCGACATCGCGATCAACGTGTCACCGATGTCGGCGGCGCTGTGCAAACGCCTGCTGTGGGACAGCGCGATCAATCGCTACACGCCGCGACAGGTCGCCTCGCTGGAAACCCTTGTGCACGAATGGCTGATGGGCGGTGCCGACGCCGACGAAGGCGTCGCCGCGTTCCTCGAGCACCGGCCGCCGCGCTTCACCTCGCGACTGTCCCGCGAATGGGCGCCACTTCCCGAGCCATGAACCGGCGCACGGTCAGGTTGTGGCACAAAACCTTCGGAGAGGTCCCACAGCCCGGCCTCGCGTTGGTCACGCGGATCAACCTATCGGCGCCATGGCGCGCCCCCGGCTCGCGCTGCGTCGCATGAGTTGCGGCGCCACCATGCGATGCAGTGGGCCGATCAACGCCCACACCGCCCGCGCTGTCACTCGGCGTCGGTAGTGCAGGCGGGTGGTCAGGACCGCCCGCCGACCGTCCTGGCGGCGCAACGTCAGCTCGCCGCGCATCAGCGGCCCGCGCGTCGCCAGCACCAGTTCGTCGGGATCCGAACGAACGATCGACCAGCCGATGAGGTGACCGGCCGAGCGGGGCGGGCCCAGCCGCAACATCAGTACATTGCGGTGGACCCACGCCACCAGGCGCCCGCCCGCGGTTGGCTTATCGCCGAGCCCGTCGCGAAATGCTTGTTCGGCGGTGCGCGTGTCGCCGGCGGCGATAGGCACCTCGAACACGTCCACGTAATCGGCCGCGGTCGCACCGGTGCCGGCCCGCTCGTCGAGGACCGCTGCGGCAACGCGTTTCAGGGTCCGCCGCACGACGATGCGATGCCCGCCGGTGCCGATCACCAGCGCCCGATAGGTCTTGCCGCGGATACCTGGGAAGTCCGCCCAGGTGGCCGCCCGCAGCCGGGTGCGCGCGGGGCCGTCGAGCGCGTCCAGCTCGAACACCCATCGGTAGACCGCGAACCAGTGGCGCCCCTTGAGCGCGAATCGCGCCGGCGGTCGGGCGTCGTCGAGGGTGAAGCCGAAGGGCACGGTCGACGGGTCGTGCGGATCGCGGCACATCACCCGCAGCAGCGCCGCCCACGTGTCTTCGCTGCCGGCGTCGATGGTTATGGCATGCTCATCAATATAGGGTAATCGTTCCATATAGAAGGAATGTACTAGATCGTGGCACCTCCGCGGAAGCACGAAACCGATGTGATCCTCGACGCGGCTCGAGCACTGGTGCTCGACGGTGGTCCGCGCGCGGCCAGCGTGGCCGCAATCGCGAAAGCCAGCGGCGCGCCCGCGGGCACGCTGTATCACCGGTTCGGCAACCGCGACGGCATCCTGACCGCGGCCTGGCTGCGCGCGCTGGAACGCTTCCAGACGCGCGCAATGGCCGCCAACGGCGACAACCCGACGGACACCGCCGTGGCGATGGCCGTGGCCGCCGTCGGCTTCGCGCGGGCCCTGCCCGACGACGCCCGGCTGTTGTTGACCATCCGCCCCGGCGACCTGCTCGACGACGAGCCGGACGCGGCATTCCAGCAGACCCTTGCCGCGATGAACGCCCCGCTGACCCAGCGCATCGCGGTGTTGGCCCGGCAACTGTATGGCAACGGCAAACCGCGATCCGTCGACGCCGTCGCGCGGGCGGTCGCCGACCTGCCCTACGCCGTGGTGCGGCGCCACGCGCGCGATGACCCGATGCCGACCTGGCTGGAAAAGGACGTCGCGGCGTCGTCCCTGGCCGTGCTACAAAGCTTTGGCGAACGCTCGTAGCGATTCGACCTGCGTGGGATCCAAGGAGGGACGGACGTTTTCGTGTGCAGCGGCGAGGTCGGCGGCCGTCACATCGGTGGCGTCGATGGATCGACGCATGGCCGTCAGTGCGGCCTCTCGCAGCAGCGCCACGCAGTCGGCGGCGCTGTAGCCATCGAGTCCGGCCGCTACCTGATCCAGATCGACGTCGGCGCTCAGCGGAATGGATTTGCCTGCGGTGCGCAGGATTTCGCGGCGGGCCGCCGCATCGGGCGGTTCGACGAAGACCAGCCGCTCCAGCCGGCCGGGTCGCAGCAGCGCGGGGTCGATGAGATCCGGCCGGTTGGTGGCGCCCAGCACGACCACGTCGCGCAGCGGGTCGACGCCGTCGAGCTCGGTCAGCAGCGCGGCGACCACTCGATCGGTCACGCCCGAATCGAAGCTCTGCCCACGCCGCGGCGCCAGTGCGTCCACCTCATCGAGGAAGACCAGCGACGGCGCCGAATCGCGCGCGCGCCGAAATAGTTCGCGCACAGCCTTTTCCGAGCTGCCCACCCATTTGTCCATCAGCTCGGAGCCCTTAACGGCGTGCACGGACAACTGCCCCGTGCTGGCCAGCGCCCGCACGATGAAGGTCTTGCCGCAGCCCGGCGGCCCGTACAGCAGCACCCCGCGCGGCGGCTCCACCCCCAACCGCGCGAACGTGTCCGGATGCTGTAGCGGCCATAACACGGCCTCGGTCAGCGCCTGTCTGGCCTCGGCCATGTCGCCGACGTCGTCGAGCGTGATGTTGCCGACGCTGACTTCCTCGCTGGCCGAGCGAGACAGCGGCCGAATGACGGTCAACGCACCGATGAGGTCCTCCTGCTTCAGCTCGGGCGGCCGGCCGTCGGCGCTGGCCCGCGACGCGGCCCGCAGCGCTGCCTCGCGCACCAGTGCGGCCAGGTCGGCGACAACGAAACCCGGTGTTCGAGAGGCGATCTCGTCGAGGTCTAGATCCCCGGTCGGCACGTTTCGCAGCAGCGATTCCAGTAGCGCTTTGCGGGTGCCGGCGTCCGGAAGCGGCAGGCCCAGCTCGCGGTCGCACAGATCGGGGGCCCGCAACCGGGCGTCGAGCGCATCAGGTCGCGCGGAGGTGGCGATCAGGGCGACGCCCTCGCTGGCCACGGCGGTACGCAGCTCGCTCAGGATCAGCGAGGCCACCGGCTCGGCGGTGGCCGGCAGTAGGGCATCGACATCGGTGATCAGCAGCACGCCGCCACCGTCGCGGACCGTTTGCACCGCGGAAGCCACTGCCTTGAGCCGATCTTCGGCACCCAGCGCGCCGACCTCCGGGCCGTCAAGTGTGACCAGCCTGCGATCGCCGCACACCGCGCGCACCAGCGTCACCTTGCCCACGCCGGCCGGGCCCGACACCAGCACGCCGAGGTTGGCACCGGCGCCCAATGTCTTGAGCAGGTGTGGTTCGTCGAGCGCCAGCTTGAGCCATTCGACGAGCTTGGCCGCCTGCGGCTGGGTGCCTTTCAGTTCTTCGACGACCATCTCCGGCCTGGCGACTTCGACCGAAATCTGCGACGATGCCCGCGCCCCGGACACAACACCGGCGCCCCAGGTGACCAGCGAGTTGGGCTGCACGCTCACGGGTCCCTCGGGCTCGACGCCGGTGACGGTGAGCAGCTCCGAGGTCCAGCTGATGCCCACCGCGGTGGCCAGGGCGCGGGTGGCCTCCGACGTCGACGTGCCGGGACCCAGGTCGCGGGGCAGCAGCGATACGGCGTCGCCGACGGTAAGCACCTTGCCCAGCAAGGCTTGTCGCAGCGTGACCGGCGTGACCGACTGGGTGGCCAGCGCCGAGCCGGCCAGCGTCACCGACCGCGCGCCGTAGACGGTGACCGTGCCGACGACCACCGGGGTTCCCTCGCGCAGTCCCGCGTTGGACAGCGTCACGTCATCGAGCAGCACGGTGCTGACGGGCGTGCCCGGGCCGGCCAGGGCGGCGACGGCCGCCGTCGTGCGCGATCCGATCAGCGACACCGCGTCCCATTCCCGAATCCCCAGTGCGGCAATGGCATTCGGATGTAACCGAATGACGCCGCGGCGGGAGTCGACGGCCGAGGTGTTCAGCCGGGCGGTCAGGGTGAGCTGACGGACCGAGCCGGAGCGGTGTGCGTCGTCGCCGGAGCGACTCACGGCAAGCGCCTGCCCGGCTTGCGCAGGCCCAGCCGCGCCACCGACCGGCGGTTGGGCTGTGCCCGGCGGATCGCCCGCCGCGCCGCGCGGCGCTGCTTGGGTGCGTCATCCCACACCTCGGGGTGCGCGGCCAGCCAGCGCGAGTTGCGGATGGCGAACGGTATGTGGCACAGGTAGACGACGATGATCACCCAGATCAACATGTAGGGGGCCAGCACCGCCGCCGCCGCGCAGATCGCCAGGAGCGCGAGCAGGGGCGCCGCCCAACTCGGCGGCACGGCGACCGCGTGCATCTTGCGCATCGGGATCTTGCTGACCATCAGGATCGAGGTCCCGGTGATCCAGATGCACAGGAACAGTGGCGAGGTCCACCAGCCGTCGCCGAACTGCAGTTTGAGTCCGATGAGACCGATCATCGAGATCGCGCCGGCCGGCGCGGGCATGCCGACGAAGAATTCGTGCGCGTAGGAGGGCTGGCTGCCGTCGTCTAGCAATGCGTTGAATCGCGCCAACCGCAACACCACACAAACCGCATAGAGCAGGATCACCACCCACCCGGCCGGCGACGTGGTCAACAGCGTCACGTAAATCACGATCGCCGGGGTTACGCCGAAGTTCACCGCGTCGGCCAGCGAGTCGATCTCTTCGCCCATCCGCGACTGGGCGTCCAGGATGCGGGCCACTCGCCCGTCGAGTCCGTCCAGGATGGCGGCCGCGGCAATCAGCGCCATCGCCGCCTTGGGCTGGTGCTCGAGGGCGAACCGGATCGACGTCAGTCCCGCGCAGACGGAGAGCACCGTCATGGCACTCGGCAGGATCTGCAGGTTGACCGCCGGGCGCCCGCGCGGCTTGCTGATCATCGCAGCTCGGCCAAGACAGTCTCGCCGGCGATCGCCCGCTGGCCCACCTTCACCAGCGGTTCGGAACCCGCCGGCAAGTAGGTGTCCAGCCGGGAGCCGAACCGGATAAGGCCGTAGGTGTCACCGACCGACAGCTTGTCCCCGACGTGCGCGTCGCAGATGATGCGGCGGGCGAGCAACCCGGCGACCTGCACCGCGACGACGTCCGCGCCGCTGGCGGTGCGCAGGTGCAGGCTGGTGCGTTCGTTCTCGGTGCTCGCCGAGGCCAGGTCGGCCGAGCCGAATCGGCCCGGCCGGTGCTGCACGGCGACTACCTCGCCGCTGACCGGAGCGCGCTGCACATGGGCGTCCAACAGCGACAGGAAGATGCTGACTCGCGGCAGCGGTGCGTCGCCCATGCTCAGTTCGGCGGGCGGGGCGGCGAAATCGATCACGCAGATCTCGCCGTCGGCGGGGGCGACGATCGCGCCGGGCCGGGTGGGGGGCACCCGCGGCGGATGACGGAAGAACCCCGCGCAGGCCCCGGCGGCCAGCAGTCCCGCCCGTCGCACCCATCGGTGCTTGCGCCCGACGAGGGCCAGCGCCAGGCCGCCGCCGATGAACGGCCGTCCGGCCGGATGCACCGGCGGGATGGCGGAGCGCACCAACTCCAGCGCGTGTTGCGGGCTAAAGCTCGGGTCCGAAGCCGTGGGGCCGATAGTGCGGGGGCGTCGTGCCACGCGGCCATCTTACGGAGCCCGCCGTTGATTCGTAGACGCCCGCAGCGGGAACGCCCACCGTCGACATGGAATCGCACAGCGCGGATCGGCGAGCCCCACAGTTGCTCTGGGCGAAAGTCACGGTCACCGCCGTATTCATCGCGCACGGTCTGGTGTTCTCCTCCTGGGCCGCTCACATTCCCCACGTCAAGGCCGAGCTCGGCCTTTCCGACGCGGCGCTCGGGACGGCCCTGTTGGGCGCGCCGCTGGGATCGGTGGTGGCCACGCTGCTCAGCCACTGGGCACTGCCCCGGTGGGGCAGCCACCGCCTGATCCCGGTCACGGTCGCGGGCTATGCCGCGGCCGGAACGACGGTGGGCCTGGCCGGATCCGCGGCCGCGCTGTTCGGTGCGCTGGCGCTGTGGGGGCTGTGTCAGGGAGCCCTGGACGTCGCGATGAACACGCAGGCCGGCACGGTCGAGCGCCTCGCCGAGGCTCCGATCATGGCTCGGTTTCACGGCATGTGGAGCGTCGGGGCGTTGGCGGGCGCCGTGATCGGCGCGGCCTGCGTCAGCGTGGGCGTCAGCCTCACCGCCCAGCTGACTGGTCTGGGGCTGGGCGTCCTGGTCGTGGTGGAACCGCTGACCCGTCGCCTGATCCCCGACGCGGTCGACGCGGCCGCCGCGTCATCGACCCCGCCGCAGGGTAAGCGCGCCTGGATGACCCCGGCGGTGGCGATCCTCGCCGCGGTGTCGTTCGCGTCGTTTCTGTGCGAAGGCGCCGCCACCGACTGGTCGGCCAACTACCTGCGCAATGTCGTGGGTGCCGGCCCCAGCGTCGCCGCGTCGAGCTACGCCGCCTACACGTGCGCGATGGTCATCACCCGGTTCGGCGCGCCCCGACTGCACGCGCGGGTGTCCAGCCGCCGGCTCTTGCCGGCGCTGGCGCTGGTGTCCGTTTTGGGCATGAGTGTGACGCTGGCCGCCGCCGACGCCTGGGTGGGCGTGTTCGGCTTCGCCGCGCTGGGCGTCGGCGTGGCGCTGCTGGTGCCCACGGCCTTCAGCGCGGCCTACGGCGCGAGCGGCGCCGGATCGGCGATCGCCGTCGTGGCCGCGGCTGGTTGGCTGGGCTACCTGCTCGGACCGCCGTTGATCGGCCACCTGTCGGGTTGGGTGGGGCTGTCGGCGGCGCTGGTCACCATTCCGGTGATGATGTCGGTCGTCGCCGTCGCCATCCGTTGCACACCGGCTTTCGACAAGGCCGACGAGTTCCATCGTGACGTGGCCACGCCCGCGGCCTAGCGAGCCCGCTAACGCAGATCCCAGACCTGCAGTTGGGTTCCCTCGGGCACCTCGACGACGTCCTCGGGGATGTCCAGCAGTCCGTTCGCCGACGCCAGCCAGCGCAGGTGGTGCGACGCCGGCGGTCCGTAACTGACGACCGTGCCGGCGTCATCGTCGAGCACCGCACGCCGGAATTGGCGCTTGCCGCGAGGTGACGTGAGCGACTCGGCGAGGACGGCCTTGCGGTGCGGGCGTTCCGGGTGCGGCAGGCCCATGGCCCTTCGCAGCGCGGGCCGGATGAATACCTCGAAGGACACCAGCGCGCTGACCGGGTTGCCCGGCAGCGTGACGATCGTCGCGCCGGCCACCCGCCCCACGCCCTGCGGCATGCCCGGCTGCATGGCGACCTTGACGAACTCCACGCCCTGGTCGCCCTCGCGCCCGAACGCGTCCTTGACCACCTCGTAGGCGCCGGCGCTGACCCCGCCGCTGGTGATGATCAGGTCCACTTGGTTGTCCGGGCGCGCGTATCGGTCGATGATCGAACTGAATTGGGCCACGTCGTCTTCCGCGGTCGCGACGGCGACCAGATCGGCCCCCGCATCCCGAACCGCGCCGGCCAGCATGATCGAGTTGGACTCGTAGATCTGCCCCGGCAGCAGCGGCGTGCCCGGCGTCACCAGCTCCGATCCGGTCGAGATCACCAGCACCCGCTGGCGCGGAATCACCGGCAACTCGGCGATGCCCAGCGCCGCCGCCAAGCCGAGCACGGCCGGCGTCACGACCTGACCCCGGCGCAAGACCGTGGTGCCGGGGGAGACGTCCTCACCCGCACGGCGGATGTGCTTACCGGCCGTGCGGGGCGCGCGGATCGACACCACGTCCATGCCGCCGTCGGTGTCCTCCACCGGCACGACGGCCGTGGCTCCGGCCGGCAGCGGTGCGCCCGTCATGATCCGGTGCGCCGTCCCGGGCCGCAGCGTCAGTTCGTCGGTGCGTCCGGCCGGAATGTCCTCGGCGACACGCAACTCCACCGGGCTTTCGGGCGTGGCGCTCGCCGTGTCTTCGGCGCGCACCGCGTAGCCATCCATCGCGGAGTTGTCGAAGACGGGCAAGGCCAGCTGCGCCACCACGTCGTCGGCCAGAACCAGGCCCTGGGCGTCGGTCAGCGGGACCCCGACCTGTGGGCGCGCACGAATCAACTCGGTGACGACCCGCTGATGTTCGGCGACTGAGCGCATCGAAGCCATTATCCGCGCGTCAGACGGGGAAGCTGACACCGGTGAGTTCTTCGGAGACGGCCCAGAGCCGACGCTGCAACTCCTCGTCGTGGGACTGGGCGCTGGAGTTGACGAGCTTAGGGCGGCCGCGCTGCTCGAGGAAGCCGGCCGGGCCGTAATACTGCCCGCCCTGGACGGCCGGATCGGTGGCAGCCCGCAGCGTGGGCAGCGCGCCCATCGCCGGGCTTTGAAACAGCACCGGGGCCACCAGGGCCTTCACCGACCGCAAGACGCCCGGCAGGTTGCGGGCCAGCTCGGTATTGGAGCCGCCGGGGTGGGCTGCGACGGCAACGGTCTTTGCGTCGGGCGTGGCGGCCAACCGGCGCTGCAGCTCGTAGGTGAACAGCAGGTTGGCCAGCTTGGATTGCCCGTAGGCGGCGATCCGGTCGTAGCCGCGTTCGGCATGCAGGTCATCGAACTGGATCGCCGCCCTCAGCCGATGCCCGAGGCTGCTGACCGTCACCACCCGCGAATCCCGCACCACCAGCAGGTTTTCCAGCAGCAGCCCGGTCAGCGCGAAGTGGCCCAGATGGTTGGTGCCGAACTGCAATTCGAAGCCGTCTTTGGTGACCTGCTTGGGCGTCCACATCACCCCGGCGTTGTTGATCAGCAAATCGATGCGCGGGTAGGCCGCGCGCAGCGTGTCGGCGGCCGAGCGGATCGCGTCCAGGGAGGTGAGGTCCAGCTGCTGCAACGTGACATCCGCGCGCGGACTGGCGGCGACGATGCGCGACAGCGCCGCGTTGCCCTTCTCCAGGTCGCGCACCGCGAGCACGACGTGGGCGCCGCGGTAGGCCAGCACGGCCGCCGCCTCGTAACCGATGCCGGTGTTGGCGCCGGTGACGACGACGACCCGGCCAGTCTGATCCGGGACATCAGCCTCCGACCATGAGCGGGTCTCTGCGTCGTTGGAAGGCATGGCCCAAAAGATACTCATCGGAACTGCTGCTGCCGGATGGGCGGGTGGCCCTGCCGGGCGGACGTAAGGTGAGAACGTGATTACCGGATTGGCTCACACCGGGGTTTGCGTTCCGGACTGCGAGGCTGCGGTGGCGTTCTACCGCGATGTGCTGGGCCTGCGTGTGCTCTCGCCCCCATATGTCATGTCCGGCAACGCCATTCGCGACGACATGGGTGAGTTGGTGTCCGATCCCAGCATGAAAGCTGCCATCCTCGGGTTCGACGACGGCGGTGACCGGGTGCTCGAGGTGATCGAATACCTCGGAGCCAAAAGCGGGCCTGCCGGTGACGGCCGGGCGCTGACCGACCCCGGGCTCTCGCACGTCGGGCTGATCTGTGCGGACATCGACGCCACCCGGGCGGAACTGGAGTCCAAGGGCGTGCGCTTTGTGGTCAGCGGAATCGCCGATGTGGCACGGGTACGTACCACCTGGTTCGTCGATCCCTGGGGTGTGGTGTTCATCCTGGTGGAGAAGAGCCGGCCCGAGCGGCCGTATTTCGCGCAATGGGCATAGTGGACCCGAAGCCCTCGGTCGGGATCATCGGGGCCGGCGCCGGCGGCATCGCGATGGGGATCCAACTCGCCGACGCGGGCTACGAATTCACGATCTTCGACCGAGCAGACGGATTCGGCGGAACCTGGCGCCACAACACTTTTCCGGGTGCGGCCTGCGATGTCCCGTCGCATTTGTACTCGTATTCCTTTGCGCCCAACCCTCGGTGGAGCAAGACCTATGCCAACCAGCCCGAGATCCTTGCGTATCTCGAAAGGGTGGCGACCGAGCACGAACTGGCCGGGCACCTGCGGGCCAACACCGCGATCACCACCGCGCGCTGGTCGGACTCGCAGCGCCGCTGGACGCTCACCAGTGCTGACGGCCGACAGTACGACTTCGACGTGGTGGTCAGCGCGGTCGGCATGCTCGATGTGCCATATGTCCCGGACATTATGGGGGCGAAGCGGTTTCGCGGACGCCGATTTCATTCCTCGCGCTGGGACCACAGCAAGTCGACCGACGGAGAACGCGTCGCTTCCATCGGCACCGGTGCCAGCGCGATCCAATACGTACCGGCGATAGCTCGAAAGACCGCCCATCTGACCGTGTTTCAGCGGACCCCGATATGGATCGCGCCGCGATTCGACTTCCCGTTCACCCCAGAGCAGCACGAGCTGTTCGAGCGTGAGCCGGCCGCCGCACAGAAGCTGCGCGACGAGGCCTTCGCTGCCTACGAGTCGTCCAGCTTCGACGTCGATCACCCACAGATCCTCGAGGCGACCGAGCTTGCCCGCGGTTACCTGGCCCGCAAGGTGGCCGATCCCGAGTTGCGGGCGAAGCTGACACCGCACTATCCCGCCGGGTGCAAGCGGCCGCTGATGTCGCGCGAGTGGTACCCCACGTTCGCACTGCCCAACGTCAGCCTGGAAACGACCCCGATCGCGGAACTGACCGAACGTGGGGTGCGTACCGTTGACGGCGTCGAACACCACGTCGACACCATCATCTACGGCACCGGGTTCACCGCCGCCGACTATCTGGCCAGCATCGACGTGTACGGTTCCGGCGGTCGCCACCTGCGCGATGACTGGAGCGACGGCGCGGAAGCCTACCTGGGCACGCTGGTCGCCGGGTATCCGAATTTCTTTGTGCTGTATGGCCCCAACACCAACGGCGTCAACTCGATCATCTACATCCACGAGGCGCAGACGACCTTCATTTGCCACATCCTCGACGTGATGGGCGGCCGCGGGGCGCGCACCGTCGAGGTGACGGCCGAGGCGCAGCGCCACTACAACGAGGAGATCCAGGCCGCGATGGCGGGCAAGGTCTGGCTGGCCTGTACCAACTACTTTCGACATCCCAGCGGGAAGGTCGTCACCCAATTGCCCTATAGCGGCAAGACATTCTTCGAGCGCACTCGCCGCATGGTCGTCGAGGACTACCTGCTACGTCCGTAGCCGCACGCTCTTGGCTTCAACCGCGGCGGCGTCGCGCCCAGAAACGCCCCGGCAGAAGCAATCTCGCGTTTACCTGAGGCTTACTGCACCCAGTAATTGTCGTGGCGGATGAACCATTCCCGGCGCTCGTCGTCGGTCATGTCGGCCAGTGCCGCGAATCCCTCGAAGTAAGCCTCGCGGGGTGCGCCGGGTGCGAACAACATCAGAATCGATGCCGGTTCGTCCGCCTCGTTGCGAAAACCGTGCACCCCGCCGGGCGGGACGTAGAGAAAGTCGCCTTGACGGCCGTCCGCCCACTGCGTGCCGTCATAGAGCTTCATCGTTCCGGACAAGACGAAGAACGCCTCGGACATGGCGCGGTGGAAGTGCGCCGGGGGCCCGCCGCCGGCCGGTGCGATGTCGACGCGGTAGAGGCCGTAGTCGCCGGCGGTGTCTTGCTGGTTGGCCAGGTAGTGGTACCTGACCCCGGACGTCTCGTAGTCCGGTGGCTGATCGGCACGCTTGAACCAGGCACTGATCTCCGGCTCGTCCTTGGTGTATCGGGCTGGCGGGTAGGGCGGCACGACGAGAGACATGGTTCCAGTGTGCGCATAGCATCGCCGGTGTGGAGCGATCGAGTGCCGAAGATGTTCGCGTGCAACGGCTGCTCGATGCCGAACGCAAAGCCGCGCAATTGTTCGACGAAATCGAGCGGCGGGCCATGATTCGCCCCGGGCTGGCCGAGAAGGAACTCTCCGACCGGATCCATGACCTCGCCGGCGAGATGTTCGGCGTGACCCGGCACTGGCACCGGCGGATCGTGCGGGCCGGGCAGAACACGCTGCAGCCGTTCCAGGAACGCCCGCCGGATCGCGTGATCGTCGACGACGACATCGTGTTCCTCGATCTCGGTCCGATCTTCGAGGAGTGGGAGGCCGATTTCGGGCGGACGTTCGTGCTCGGCGACGACCCGTACAAGACGGCCCTTCGTGATGCGCTGCCACGGGTCTGGGAGGCCGGCCGCGACCACTTCGCCGGCCATCCCGACATCACCGGCGCCGAGCTGTTCGACTATGTCGTCGCGGTGGCCGACGCCGAGGGGTTCGAGTGGGGCAGCCGCATCGCGGGCCACCTGATCGGCGAGTTCCCGCACAAGAAGATCGCCGGCCCAGGCGTCGAGTGGATCATCATGCCCGGATCGAACAAGCCGATGCGCCGCACCGATCCGCGCGGCCGCATCTGCCACTGGATCCTCGAGATCCACCTCGTCGATCGCCCGCGCGGCTTCGGCGGCTTCTACGAGCAGCTGCTCGATCTGCCCTAGTGCCGATCGCGAGCGCGGCGCACTGCCGGGCGCGGCGGGTCGTCCCTCGGGCTAATCGATGGGGTAGGTCACCCCGGTGAGTTCCTCGGAGACCGTCCACAGCCGGCGCTGCCGCTCGACGTCGTGCGACTTGGCGCTAGACGCCACGACCTTGGGGTAGCCGCGCGTCTGGCCGAGGCCGTCGGGCCCGTAGTACTGCCCCCCTTGCACCGCCGGATCGGTGGCGGCGCGCAGGGTCGGCAGGGCGCCCATGGCCGGGTTCTGGGCGACGAGGGGTGCGATCCGCTCGAAGGCGACGACCAGCGGGGCGGGCATGTTGCGCATCAGCTCGGTGTCGGACATGCCGGGGTGCGCGGCCGCGGCGATCGTCGTGCCATGCGGGGCAAGCCGTCGTTGCAGTTCATAGGTGAACAGCAGGTTGGCGAGCTTGGCCTGCCCGTAGGCGGCGACCCTGTTGTAGCGGCGCTCCCACTGCAGGTCGTCAAAGTGGATGTCGGCGAGGATGCGATGGCCGACGCTGCTGACCGTCACGATCCGCGAGCCGGCGACCGGCAGCAGCCGGTCCAGCAGGAGGCCGGTGAAGGCGAAGTGTCCCAGGTGGTTGGTGCCGAACTGCAGCTCGAAGCCGTCCTTGGTGGTCGACTTCGGCGTGTACATCACCCCCGCGTTGTTGATCAGCAGGTCGATGCGGTCGTGCGCGGACCGCAGCTGCTCGGCGGCCGCCCGGACCGACGCCAGCGACGTCAGGTCGAGTTCCTGTAGCGCGACGTCGGCGTGCGGGCTCTGTGCGGTGATCTTGGCCGCCGCGTCCTTGCCCTTGTCCAGATTGCGCACCGCCAGCACGACGTGCGCGCCGTGATCGGCCAGCGCCAGGGCCGTCTCGTAGCCCAGGCCCGTGTTGGCTCCGGTGATGACGGCGACCCGTCCGGTCTGGTCGGGAATGTCAGCGGTGGTCCACTTGGCCATGAGAGATTCCTTGAACTAGTAGAGTAAACGGGGCTATCGCTCCGGTTGAGTGCCACTATATGGAACGCACGCCCCGCTTTGTCAACCGCTGAGGAGTGAACAGATGGCGCAACCCGCACGGCCGTTGCGCGCCGACGCGGCGCGCAACCGGGCACGCGTGCTGGATGTCGCCTACGAAACGTTTGCAGCCGAGGGACTCTCGGTGCCCATCGACGAGGTAGCGCGGCGAGCGGGCGTGGGGGCCGGCACCGTCTATCGGCACTTTCCGACGAAGGAGGCGCTGTTCCAGGCGGTGATCCAGGATCGGATGCAGCGACTGGTCGACGACGGCCGTGCCCTGCTGGAATCCGTCGGGCCGGGCGAAGCGCTGTTCGCCTGCCTGCGGTCGATGGTGCTGCACTGGGGCGCCGCGGACCGAGGTCTGGTCGACGCGCTGGCCGGATTCGGCATCGACATCGCCACCGCGGCGCCCGACGCCGAGGACGCGTTCCTGGCCATGCTCGACGAGCTGCTGCGGGCCGCCCAGAGTGCGGGCTCCGCGCGCCAGGACATCGGGGTGCGCGAAGTGAAGGCGATCATGGTCGGCTGCCAGGCGATGGAGGCCTACAACTCGGACTTGGCCGAGCGGGTGACCGACGTCGTCGTCGACGGTCTACGCGCTGCGCGATAAGGCCGGCCGCTTCTTGCACTCGACATAGGCGAGTGCTAAGAATGACGTTGGCACTCGCGACCAGCGAGTGCTAGGTCGGGACGGTGAGGCCAGGGCCGCGACAAGCGGGAGACACCTAGCCGTCCGTCGCGGGCACTGCACCCGGCCAGAACGTGTCATCCCCAATCCGGAGGAATCACTTCGCAATGGCCAAGACAATTGCGTACGACGAAGAGGCCCGGCGCGGCCTCGAGCGGGGGCTCAACGCCCTCGCCGACGCGGTAAAGGTGACGTTGGGTCCCAAGGGCCGCAACGTCGTCCTGGAGAAGAAGTGGGGTGCCCCCACGATCACCAACGATGGTGTGTCCATCGCCAAGGAGATCGAGCTGGAGGACCCCTACGAGAAGATCGGCGCCGAGCTGGTCAAGGAAGTCGCCAAGAAGACCGACGACGTTGCCGGTGACGGCACGACGACGGCCACGGTTCTGGCCCAGGCGCTGGTCCGTGAGGGCCTGCGCAACGTCGCGGCCGGTGCCAACCCGCTGGGTCTGAAGCGCGGCATCGAGAAGGCCGTCGACAAGGTCACCGAGACCTTGCTCAAGTCGGCCAAAGAGGTCGAGACGAAGGACCAGATCGCTGCGACCGCGGCCATCTCCGCGGGCGACCAGTCGATCGGCGATCTGATCGCCGAGGCGATGGACAAGGTCGGCAACGAGGGCGTCATCACCGTCGAGGAGTCCAACACCTTCGGTCTGCAGCTCGAGCTCACCGAGGGTATGCGGTTCGACAAGGGTTACATCTCGGGCTACTTCGTGACCGACGCCGAGCGTCAGGAAGCGGTCCTGGAGGACCCCTTCATCCTGCTGGTCAGCTCCAAGGTTTCGACCGTCAAGGACCTGCTGCCCTTGCTGGAGAAGGTCATCCAGGCCGGTAAGCCGCTGCTGATCATCGCCGAGGATGTCGAGGGCGAGGCGTTGAGCACCCTGGTCGTCAACAAGATCCGCGGCACCTTCAAGTCGGTCGCCGTCAAGGCCCCCGGCTTCGGTGACCGCCGCAAGGCGATGCTGCAGGACATGGCCATCCTCACTGGTGGTCAGGTCATCAGCGAAGAGGTCGGCCTGTCCCTGGAGAGCGCCGACGTCGCCCTGCTGGGTAAGGCCCGCAAGGTCGTCGTCACCAAGGACGAGACCACCATCGTCGAGGGCGCCGGTGACTCCGACGCGATCGCCGGGCGGGTGGCCCAGATCCGCAGCGAGATCGAGAACAGCGACTCCGACTACGACCGCGAGAAGCTGCAGGAGCGCCTGGCCAAGTTGGCCGGCGGTGTTGCGGTGATCAAGGCCGGGGCCGCCACCGAGGTCGAGCTCAAGGAGCGCAAGCACCGCATCGAGGACGCGGTCCGCAACGCCAAGGCCGCCGTCGAGGAGGGCATCGTCGCCGGTGGTGGCGTGGCCCTGCTGCACGCGACCCCGTCGCTGGACGAGCTGAAGCTCACCGGTGACGAGGCGACCGGCGCCAACATCGTCCGTGTGGCGCTCGAGGCTCCGCTGAAGCAGATCGCCTTCAACGGTGGTCTGGAGCCCGGCGTCGTGGCCGAGAAGGTCCGCAACTCGCCCGCCGGCACCGGCCTGAACGCCGCCACCGGTGAGTACGAGGACCTGCTCAAGGCCGGCGTCGCCGACCCGGTGAAGGTGACCCGTTCGGCGCTGCAGAACGCGGCGTCCATCGCGGGGCTGTTCCTCACCACCGAGGCCGTCGTCGCCGACAAGCCGGAGAAGGCGGCCGCACCCGCGGGCGACCCGACCGGTGGCATGGGCGGCATGGACTTCTAAGTCCACGACTCGAGTACGAAAAGGCCCGGCCCTCACAAGGGGCCGGGCCTTTTCGTGTGCTCGTGCCCGGGCGAGTGTGAAGCTAGCCGCACATTCGACGCCGAGCGTGCGGCCAGCTTCACGTTCGGCGGCGGTGAGGGCTCTGAACACGCGGCGACCTAGTGTTAGGCCGTGTCCCTTCCGACTCCCTCACCCACCAGCACCGCCGTCGTGACCGGCGCGTCGTCGGGCATCGGCGCCGACCTCGCGCGCGAGCTGGCCGGCCGCGGCCATGGCGTCACGCTCGTCGCCCGCCGCGAAGACCGGCTGCGGGAGCTGGCCGACGAGCTCGCCGGCCGCGTCCGCGTCGAGGTGATCGCCTGCGACGTCGGCGATTCCGCCGCCCGCGCCGGCCTTTTCGAGGAGGTCGACCGTCGCGGCCTGACCGCCGACATCCTGGTCAACAACGCCGGCATCGGCACCATCGGATCGGTGGCGACCACCTCCGTCGGCGACGAGATCGCACAGGTGCGGGTCAACGTCGAAGCCGTCATCGATTTGACCACCCGCGCGGTCCAGCAGATGGTGCCCCGCAAGAAAGGCGCGATCCTCAACGTCGGATCCACCGCGGGATACCATCCCTTCCCGGGGCAGGTCGGGTACGCCGCCACCAAGGCATTCGTGATCACCTACACCGAGGGGCTGCGCGCCGAACTCGCCGGCACCGGAATCACCGTCGCGCTGCTGAACCCGGGCCCGGTGCGCACCGAATTCCTGAAGAGCGCCGGCATGGACGAGCGCACCTTCGCCGACGCATTCCCGAAGTTCCTGTGGATGCCCGCCCGCGACGTGGCGCGCACCGGCATCGACGCGCTAGACGGCGATCGCGGAACCGTGATCCCGGGCCTGCCAAGCCAGATCAGCACCAAGCTGTTTCGGTTCATGCCGCGTCGGGTGCTGTTGCCGCTATTGAACAACCAGCACCCGGGACTGCGCAGGGACCGCTCAGCGCGCTGAGCCGGGCCAGGGCCGCATCCAGCCCTCCACCGGCAGCGCGAGCGCGTTGCACAGCGTGCAAATCGTGCGATACCAGCCCACGGCGGTGAGCAATTCGATGCGCTGCTCGTCGTCCAGCTCGCGGCCCAGCGCGCTCCACGTCGCCTCCGACCACGTGCCGGTGCGCTCGAGTTCGTCCACCGCCTCGATCAGCGTCCGCTCGGCCGGGCTCCACCGCGGGTCGTCGGGGCCGCCGCTGACCAACGCGTCGCACTCGCCGTCGCTGACGCCCGCGATCGGGCCCCAGAACGCCGCCTGTCCGCCCCACTCGTACTGACAGCCCAGTAGCGCGCAGATGCGAAGGATGGCGATGGTCCGCGTCCGTCCCGGCAAAAGCGCTGCGACATAGAGGGATTCGCCGAGCTTACGCAGACGGGAGGCCAGCACCGGATGGCGCTGCAGGCAACGCACCAAGAGCAGCGGCTCGTAAGTGCGGTCGGGGTGGCCCCAGCTGTTGATGCCAGCGGCATCTTCTTCGCTCCACGGCGGAGCGAGCGGTGCGACGCGGCTCACGGATGAGACTGTACGGCCCTAGCCCGATGGCGGCGACCCGCTGCGCCCGGCTTCGCCGCGCT